>CANFHA010000001.1 GCA_947446645.1 Chitinophagaceae bacterium
AAGCTGTCTGGCGGCACCGTGTATACATGCATATTGCTGAGGCCTGTGGCGGTGCTGCCATCGCCAAAGTCCCACCGCACGCTGTCTACAGTGCCGGTGCCGGCATATACAAAGTTCAGCGTGTCTGTGCCGCCATACACAGGGCTGCCGCCGTAGGTGTAGGCTGCCACAGGGCCTGCCCCGCAGCCGGTATCTGTCACCGTTACCGTATCATAGGTTACTGTGCCGCACAGGTCCATGCTTACCACGTAGGTAGTGGTGCCTGCCACCCGCACCCTTATAGTGCCACCGCTGTCTACAGGCGCAGTGCCACCCAGCGTATACCAGTAGCACGGCATACCGCCGCCATTTGTCTCTGCTCCTATAGCTACCGTATCTCCCGTGCCGGCATACTTATCCGGCCCCGCATACGCGGTGGCATCACTCGGTATTACGCTTACATCGTCTACTTCGTAGTAAGAGCCCGTTCCGGTATGCAAACGGATCTTATCGGTATGGGAGGTATCTGTAAAACAGCCAATAGTGATATACTTTTCCGTACCATTGGCTGTAAAGCTGCCCTGTATCTTTGTCCAGTTCAGCGAATCACCTATTATTGCTGTTTCCAGTATCTGAGGCGTGTATTCTGTATGAGGCCATCCACAGTGGCTGTTAGTATCTATGCTGCCATCATCCAGGTAGGCACCTATATGATTTATTGCAAATGTTGCTGTATTAGCCATAACTACGTAAAAAGTAACACAATAAGACTGCCCCGCGGCAAGTGGTGACGATAGTCTTCCCATCAGATAGTCGCGCTGATATTCAATGGTCGTTGTCTCAATATTATTGTACATAGCCACGTCAAACATTCCCGTTCCCGAACGCGGATATTGATAAAACCACATATTTGCAGGAGCAGTTGCCCCACCTCCCGGACAACAAAGATTACAGTATTCGGGGGAGCAGTTAGGGCTGCCAAAAAGCGTATCCAGCGTTGAAATAAAAGCAGTATCTATGCAACTCCAGTACAGTGCATCTTTTACCTGGTCAAAAGCATATGGGCATGTTTTTTTCTGCTCAAAATCTCCGTTCATTACTAAATTGATTTGCGCTTCCCCGGTTAGGGAAGCGCAAATAAGGCAAGCTACTATTAGAAAGGTTCGTATCATCTGATAACAAATTTAAAGGTCACTGCGAAGTATGAAGCAACCTCACCACACTACGCATGCCACCCCCACCTGTTAGCTCAAGAATATAAACCCCGGCCGGATAGTTTTTGAGAGAAAACGTGTTTACTGCTTTAGTTAAAACACCTTCCTGTATGCACACACCCGTCATACTCATCACCCGGTATGCGGCATCTCCTGCCCCATCTACATGCACCTCATTACCTGCAGGGTTAGGCCACACACTTATCTCTTTGATGTCATGGTGAGCGGAGCCGAACCAGGGCTGGAGAGGGGTTCCCAAGGTCAGGTTCACTACCTGGCAGCCCGTATCATTACCGCAACGGCTATAGGCTATAGCACATACCGTGTACACACCACTGCCCGCATAAGTATAGGCAAATGGCAGGCTGCCGTAGCGCTTGCTGCCATCGCCCATCTGCCATATCACACTATCTACATACAGTGTGCTGCCGGTATAGGTTATTGTTTGTGTATACCCGCCTGCCGGGCTGCTGGTGAAGGTAGCCGCCGGCACCGTGCACGCCACCGTATGCACCCACTGGCATACCGTATCTGCGCCACAGGGGCCATACACCATCAGGCACACATAAAAGCTGTCTGGCGGCACCGTGTATACATGCATATTGCTGAGGCCTGTGGCGGTGCTGCCATCGCCAAAGTCCCACCGCACGCTGTCTACAGTGCCGGTGCCGGCATATAAAAAGTTCAGCGTGTCTGTGCCGCCATACACAGGGCTGCCGCCGTAGGTGTAGGCTGCCACAGGGCCTGCCCCGCAGCCGGTGTCTGTTACCGTTACCGTATCATAGGTTACTGTGCCGCACAGGTCCATGCTTACCACGTAGGTAGTGGTGCCTGCCACCCGCACCCTTATAGTGCCACCGCTGTCTACAGGCGCAGTGCCACCCAGCGTATACCAGTAGCACGGCATGCCGCCGCCATTCGTCTCCGCTCCTATAGCCACCGTATCTCCCGTGCCGGCATACTTATCCGGCCCCGCATAGGCGGTAGCATCACTAGGTATTACGCTTACATCGTCTACTTCGTACATTGCGATATGACCTAGATCCAAATGAATTTTATTAGTATGGGCAGTATCTGTAAAATTACCAATGGTGATATATTTTTCAGTTCCATTGGCTATAAAGTTGCCTTGAATCTTTATCCAATTCAATGTATCATTGATAATTGAGCTTTCTACCACTTGCGGAGTATATTGAGTATGTACATGTCCGCAAAAAGCATTAGTATCAATACTGCCATCATCCAAATAAGCACCAATATTATTGATAGCGTAATTGGAGTGATTTGCTAAAACGACATAAAAAGTAACACAATATGATTGCCCTATGAGTAATGTATTTGATAGCCTACCCATTAAATAGTCACGTTGGTAGTCGGTAAACGTAACTCCATCCGTGTACATTCCCATATCAAACATTCCGGCTCCTGAACGGGGATATTGATAAAACCAGATATTACTGGGAACAGAACCACCGCCAGTTCCACATAAATTACAGTATTCAGGCGAGCAATAGTGAAAACCAATTAAACTATCAAGCGGAGAAATAAAAGCGGTGTCTATACAGCTCCAGTATAGTGCGTCTTTTACCTGGTCATAGGCATATGGGCAGGTTTTCTTCTGCTCAAAATCTCCGTTAATTACCAAATTAATTTGCGCTTCCCCGGTTAGGGAAGCGCAAATAAGGCAAGCTATAATTATAAAGGTTCGTATCATGCTTTTGGGTGAAATGCCATTGGCCGTCGCTGTGGCTGCGTTATTGTCCACACGGGCGAGGCCGTGTTCAGGAGTGGTATTCATAGTTTGTAGTTATAGGTGATATAGAACTTAAACCTAGGCTTTTTATTTCATATCTCATAGTGTCAAAGCTCCTTTATTTCGCTATCAACCAGATCATCGGTTATCGCAACCAAAGCAAAACTTGGTTCGGTTGCAGACAAAACAAAAAAAATTCCACCCCTAAGGATGGAATCTAAAATTAAAAAGTCGGGAATAATTACAGCTGCTTCAATATCTTCTCCTGTGCATCTTTCATCTGCTCAGGTGTTAGCTTCAGCTTAGCCCTGGTAAAGTTAAGATCACCAGCCGAGTCTATAGGCACCAGGTGCATATGTGCATGAGGTACTTCCAGCCCTATTACACTTATACCACACCGGTCGCAGGGGAAGGCAAGCTCTATACCTTTTGCTATTGGTTTGGCAAATACCAGCCACTCACTCAGCAGTTGGTCGTCTACGTCAAATATCTTGTCTACCTCTGTCTTTGGCACTACCAGCACATGGCCCTCGCGCTGCGGCGCAATGTCCAGGAAGGCAAAGAAGTGGTCGTTCTCCGCAATTTTATAACAGGGTATATCTCCCGCTATGATCTTTGAAAATATGCTTGCCATATAACTAAATACCTATGTTCTCTATCTTCAGCTTAAAAGTGCCTACCGGAGCCGTAATATCTGCTATCTCACCCACCTGCTTGCCCAGCAGCCCCTTACCTATTGGCGAGGTCACTGATATCTTGCCCAGCTTCAGATCAGCTTCCTTTTCAGATACTATGTGGTATATAAGCGTTTTCTTAGTACCCATGTGTGTTACCGTTACCTTGCTCAGCACAGACACCTTGCTAATGTCTATGTCCTTGGCATCTATCACACGTGCATTCATCAGCGCAGTCTCCAGGCGGGATATTTTTGCTTCGTGGTGCCCCTGCGCTTCTTTGGCAGCATCGTACTCTGCATTCTCCTTAAGGTCACCCTTCTCCCTCGCTTCAGCTATCTGCCTTGCTATCTCTGCACGCCCTGATGTTTTCAGTAAGCTTAGCTCCTCCTTCATTTGGGCCAGGGTCTCTTTAGTCAGGTAGTTATAATCAGACATTCCAATAAAATATTTAGTGATTACAGAAAAAAAATACAACGCCTCTCAGGGAGAAGCGTTGTGATACAAAAATACAAAAAAATAATTATCAGCGGGAAAGGCGAAGCGATATCATATGCACACCGTTTGCAGGGCGCACTGTAGGCCTGAATGAATAATCAAGCGCAAGCATAGGACCGTTGCCCAGTCTTGTCTGCACTGTAGCACCCATTGCCAGGCCCATGTACATGGTAGAGCTGGTGGTTGGGTTACCGATACCGTTCTCATACCTGTAGGCTGCACGCAGCATAAACAGGTTGCGGAAACCATACTCAAGGCCAAGGCCAAGGTAATCGTTGTTGAATGAGTTAGAAGTGAAGTTGCCAAACATAGACAGGCGCTGCATAGGCACTGCATCCTTTGAGCTCAGGTGCTTCTCATCAAGAAACAGGTCGTAAGACACGCCTATGTTCAGGTAAGTCGGCATAGCGAACTTGTCTGATGGGTAGCGCTCGCTTACAGCGAATGTAGGTGTGCTCTGAGGCTGGTCACCGTTCACTGCAAAACCATTGCCTGAGAAACGCATGTTGGTGCCGATATTGCGCAGTGTGATACCGAAGTGGAAGTTATCCCTCTTGCCGGTAACATATTGTATACCACCTTCAAAAGCCAGGCCCAGCGCATTGATGTTGCTGATCTGCTCAGAAACGTAGGTGATACCTACACCTGCATTGATATGCGTAGAGAACTGCTTGGCGAAGCCAATAGATACATTAAGGAACTGCGGGTGGTAAGAACCCTTACCCTCCGGGTTAAAGTAGTCGGTAGTTGGTATGTCACCAAAGCTCATAGACATGATATTGATGCCTATTACGCCCGCATCGCCCACTTTCTGCGCCACAGCCAGGTCGTTGATGCTGATACTGGTGCCACTGAGATAGATACCATGGGATACACCTACTTCCGTAGTCGAATCCTGTGCAAGACCGGCAATATTATTCTTCATTGCTTCAATACCACCAACCGAGGCAGTGTTAAGGCCAAAAAGACCGGTAGACCGTGCCCATGGGTTAATGCTTAGCTCTGGTGCTCCAGACTGGCCTGTGCGGTCCTTGTTACCAGCAAAACTATTAAATGACATTCCGAGCGCGCAAACTGCAACTAAAGTCTTGATCGTAAAGTTTTTCATACACATAAACGAATAAAGTAGTAAATGTTCCTGCCTGCGGTGCAGGCAGGAACTAAATGTTTGATTAGTAGTTTGTTACGTCAATTGGGCGTGATGAACCAAACCAACGGATTACAGTTTCACCTATTCCATCTGCTTTAACATCCATCAGGTACATGCCGCTGGAAATAGGCAGGCCTGCCGAGTTACGGATATCCCAATCGATATAAGACGTATTAGGCTCATTTTTAGTAAGCGTGCGTATCAGCGAACCATCAAGGCTGTAGATATAGATGGTAGCCTTAGCCGGAAGATTGATGATCCTAACCTTGGTATCGAAGCGATTCTGCTCATAACCTGAATAACCATAATAAGGGTTAGGCACAGCGTAAATCCTGTCGAGTAGGACATCCCTGTTAGAGTTATCACTCAGCGCGGTAGGAGCATAATCGTTTGTACTGAACGTATAGTAAGGATTGTATGGAGTAGCCGGAGTTACAGGCACCGGAGACACGATTGCAGGATTAACTGCGGCGTAAGGCGCATAAGGCACATTTACACGGAACCTAAGGGTAGTTTTGTTAGGTATCAGCCCCTGGTTAAGCGGAAGCAAGTTCAGCTCAGGATTAAGAACCGGTACACCTACCCATTCGCACGCAGAATATGCATTCTTTAATGGTATCAGGTTGTTAGGCGATGCCAGTTTAACAGTGTTCATAAACACCTTGTCACTATCGTAAGTAGATCTAAGGATATACACAATGTGCTTACCACCAAATAATACTGTGTTGTTGAAGTTGCTGAAGATAGTAGATGTCGGATTCCAGATCATATCAGAACCATTGTCACTGGAGAGATAAGAATCTTCACCGAATACGATGTTCAGGCGGCGACCGGTAACCTGGTCGATAGCATAACCCGGGAACCATGACATACCTGCATCAGCAGCATTCTCAGAGTATTTTGGTGAGCGGCCATCAGCAGCAAAATCACCGTTCCAGCCAGCGTGATTGCGGATAAAGAACTTATTCGCTGAGCCTTCAGAAAGAACCTTATCTTCCTGCTGCTCAATTACTGCACACCTGGTCCATTTAGACGTTTCTTTTGTAAACACAAGGTTTACGTCGCTGAGCCTGTGCATCAGGGCTATTGCAGAGTCTGCAGAAAGCCTTGCAGCACCCACTTCAAAACCGCAAACAGCGCCTGTGCCAGTATAACCACCATAGTAGAAACCAGCGGCAGCTGCATAAGGACCCCATGTGCTGGTTGTCGGCGAAAAGTTAGCAAACATATTTTGGTAAGCTGCCAAAGTATCTACTTTGTAATCATTGAACTGGCATGGCGTCTGATGCGTATAGATCTGCGTATTGCCAACCCTTAACCAGTTTGCAAAACTACTGTCTGACTGGTCAGCTACGCCGAACAACCATGGTTTGGAAGGATCTTCAAAAGTGATGTCTGAAGCAATGTATCCGTTTCCATTTGCCTGGTCATAACCCGGAGCTTTTACTTGTCTTACAGAAACAGAAATACCATATTTTTCCACGATCTGCTCATTGATCGCAGAGATATCCTGCTCGCTATAGATAGTTTGCGTAATGCCATTTTCATCGATACCCGTAAGTGTCCAGGTACCTGTAGTATCAATACCCCTTGCAGCAGAGTTACCTCCGTTAAGTTGTAATACCCAGTTATATTTAGGTACACGTACCGGATCTACTACTTTTACATTAATAGGTCCTTCGCCTGGCGTATATGTTGCAGTATCTATGCTGTTATTGAGCATAACCGCATCTTCAGACGCAGCATTCAACTGCACAAAGTTGCCACCGTTACCGGTACCTTCAACACGTGTGATAACAACACCCTGACCGTAATCAGAATTAATCACTGTACCCATATCACCATTTGCAGGGTTAGGAAGTGCAGTAACCACCTTCACGTTAGCACCACCGGCACTGTGCGCGCTGCCTATGTAAGCCGCATCCTGTGTAAATGTAGGATTAGTAGGATCGAATGGAGCGAAGTTATTGTAACCGTAAGCAATGGCTACGAAGTAATAGTTATGATAGTTGACCAGGCTTTTATCAGAGCCGGTAGCGAACTGGTCTTGTGTAAGCTCAAAGCTGTGTACTATACCGCTGTCCTTACCAATCACCTTTATCTGTGGTACATAAGTAGTAGCGCTCACTGCAAGGTCCACAACATAGTTAACTGCCTGACTCACACCGTTGTGCACGTCACACTGAAACACTTCCACCGCTTTTGTACCATCAACTTCGCCTGTGGTCTGGTTGAAGATATCTGCCGCACTAACCTGGCTGTTAGCCAGCTGAAACACACGGTAGCCTTCGAAATGATACAATGAGTCGGGTTTTCCGTTAGCTTTAACAACGGCCTGGTGGTACTGCAGTGAATCTTTATACGTACCGGTAGCACGCCCGTAGTTTTCGCCGTAGTTATTGCTGCCGAAATCGTTAACAAGGTAGAAAACCAGCCTCCTGTCGAGCGCACGCACTTCCATACGTGGGGCTTCCGGACCTTCCACTGTCTTAAAGTGGTTGTCAAACAGCGCCTGTGCACCATCATCAATGTTACGGATGAGATTAAAATTAGTACGGCCACAACCGCCCGCTGGCTGAGGAGCCCAAACGCAACCAAATGTGATATCATTGATAGCACCCGGCACCAGCTCAAACGGACCAGATGAGAATATAAAGCGACGGTCGCCTGTAGTATTGTTACATGCACACTCTGACCAGCCTGAGCGGTCACCGGCATCTCCCCAGAATACGAAGTTGGTAGATGGGCCCGACCCGTAGCCTACAGACGGTATGCCTGCTCCCTGGTAATCATAAGAAAAGTGCTCCCCATTAATAATAGTACCCGTCATGTAGTTATACATCTGGATACCATTGTTAGGGTTACCGATCACGCTCGCATCATTATTGAAATAAGTAAAGTTGGTCATGCCCAGCTGCTGTATCTGTACAGTGTCCGGCAAACCTGCACGGTGAACAGTTACAGTTCTCTTAGGGCCCTGAAAGAAGTCAAGACCAACTTGTGGAGGATTAATACCATAGCTATTAACCGGGTGACCGGCACCGCCACCGTCATCATTAGTACCGTTGTACTGGATACCAAGGCCTCTTGATGTATCGCAACCAATAAAGTCATCAAGATAATAACCAAGGTCACAGTCATCCCATACAGCAATGTAAGTACTGTCTATGGTAAGTGCGCCGCGATTAATAACGCGGTAGTTACAGAATGTAGAGTTATTCAGGAAGTCCTGTGTAGCATAGGCAAACGCGCTGGTTTGCACTTCAATTCCCATTGCTGCGGTAAGAGACATCTGCTTTACGTTACCGGCATCATTAAATACCCACCAGATGTACTCGTCACCGGTGATCTTTGGATATTCACCCTGTTCAGGCTCATATTTCCCGTTACCGTTAAGATCTTCAAACGGTGCGTAAGTAAAGTTCGGGTTGAGGTACAGCTTGGTAACACCATCGCTGCCTATTACGCCCCTGTTCTGTTTTGTGCTCGAGTTTCCGTTAGCCGGCCACTGGTAGATCGGATCAAACTTTGATGCACTGTTGTCGCCACCGCTTTTGTAGTTGGCGATGAACTGGGTGATCGTTGCTTTGTCAATTTTCCAGAAACGGTCCCACAGATTACAGGTATCTGACGTGATCTTACCATTGGCGTTAAGCGCTCCTGGCCAGTAGTCATTACCATTCTGGCGGTAAGTCTGCCCGGCTACTTTCAGCTGTCCCTGCTGATCGAAACCGCCGATCCAGCATGATGCGGCAAACTGAGAGCTTTTGCCAGACCCTTTCGGGATTTCGTATGCTGCCACCTGTGTACCAAGGTTCCACCACATATCACCGCCGGTCATCAGGCGGGCACGGATGTTGTTGATATCAAGATCGATAGCCGCTGTTGCCGGCTGACAGCCTGCAGCAGTAGTTTTAAGATGGGCTCTGTGGTGAGTTGTTACTAAATCTTCACGTGCACCTGAACGCACAGCTATACCCATCATTCCTATCAAAGTGATAACTGTGGCAATTCGTATATATATTCTGGACATCATAACTTATTAAAGTTATATTAATTAAATAATTAGAAATTAAACTCGAGTGCAAAATTAATTGAACGCGCGTAATTGAGGTTGTACGGGTTATTTATATAGATGTTATATAAAGTTGAGTACGTAGTAGGATTTAGCTGCTGTGGTACAAACTGCTTGCCGTAGCTTGAAGTAAGGTAACCGTTGTCATCAGGTTTGCCGGTGTAGCCGTAAACAGAGAGCACGTCACGTGTGTTCAGCAAATTGTTTATAGAAAGCACTGCTTTCAGGTACAATGGTCTTTTAACCCTTACACCAGGAGCTGCATCTTTCTGTTTTTTGCCAAAGTTGAGTGCAAAGTTCTTGTCGATACGCAGATCGGTACCAAAGTGCCATGGCAGACGTGAACCGTTAACGCCACCAATGATCGTGTTGCCTAATGGATCAGCATACGCTGTGTATGGCTCTCCGCTCCTCAACTTTGCGATCAGGTCGATACCTGAATTCTGGAATATGTGCCTGCCGCCAATGGTTGGGCCGTCGCTATCCTTGAAACGATAGTCGATATTACCAATGATCGTATGACGTGAATCATAGTTAAGAGCAGTGATATAACGCAGGTTTGGAAGACCGGCATCAATAAGGCTTGCCAGCAGACCGCGACCAGCGGTTGGGCTTGAACCAGTACCCTCAGCAAACTGAAGTGTGTAAGACACTGACATAGTCAGGTGGTTAGTAGCGCGCAGGTCATACAGCAGCGTAGAACCCTTTGTTGTAGAGAAGTCACGGTTACCGTAAGTGTAGTAGGTGGTAGGATAAGCATCAAAATAGTCCTGTACCGCTATCATGTTCTTACGCTCTTTGTAGAAAGCTGTAATTGTCAACGCTGAAGAACTGCTCACCTTCTGCTGGAAACCAACTTCATAATCGTATGTCTTTTGTGGCCTCAGGTTAGGATTACCGATAGTAGCACCCTGGATTGCGTGCTCCTGAAGGTAAAAATAATCATAAGGAGTTGCTATACCCAATGAAGTAGGATATGGGCGCTGTGCATAGATATCGTAGTGTGCATAGAAGTCAGCAACGTCAGATATAGGGAAAGAGAAAGAAAGACGTGGCATAACTGTGATGGCCGGATTATAGTCCGTAAATGACAGATTGGGGTTGAAGGTAGAATCGGTGATCTTGATTCCCTTAGAAGCAGCCTGGATAAGTGGCTGAGGGTCACGGCCACCTGAGTAATTTTTCAGGCTGGCTGGATCTTCAATATATTTTCCTTTTGGATCATACCAGTTGCTTCCTGAGCGGTAGCCAATGATAGTTGGAGAACTTGAGTTGTTATCATCTACATAAACAATAGCACTGCTTGGCAGATTACCAGGGTGCTGACCTCCGTTCGTAGAGTTCAAAGTACCTGCAGTTTGTCCCAGGTTCGTTTCAGGATACAGGGAATAAGGATCGATCAGCACTTTTGAGTTAGAAGAGTACCTTTCGATACGTACGCCAATCTTGAAGTGCATGTCCTTATAAAGGAACATATCTTCCAGGTAGCCGGCAATGTAGTTAGGACTAAACGCGCCTATCGGACGGGTAAAGTTGCCATTTGCATCTTTCTTGGTCCAGTAGTCGTTAAAGTTTATAGTACCTGTTTGTGTGCCGCCGGTATAAGTATAACCGTAGTAGCCAACATATGGGTTACCACCCGCAAGCAGCTCATCAGCAGAGAACATGTTCAGCGAGAACGTAGAAGGATCCAGGTCATCTATGTTTATGTTATCCGTGCTACCCAGGTTCAGCTTCTTTCTCAGGTTCTTGTCAAATGTAGAGTTACCGATATTGGTATACTTGTAGATGATGGTATCGTTTGTTCCGGGAATGATATTCTTCACATTACCAGACGCATCTGTGTATACAGGGCGGCCGTTAGCATCTTTTGAGTAAGTGTATTGCTGACCGTTAACCACGAATATCGGGTGTGTCTTGTCCAGCCTGAGGTTACCATTGTCCACACTGCTTACGAGGCCTCTCATCAGTGACCACAGAGAGTTGGTACCACCTGCATTGCCATAAGCGTAGAACTGGCGCTCAATACGCTGCTGATAATACAGACCGAAACCGATAGCATGTTTTGTTTTGCCGATCAGTAGGTCAAAAGATGCGTCAACGGTAAGCGCGTACTGGTTAGAGTTGAAGTTGAGATAATATATCTGGCTTGCACCCGGGCTTGCGAAAAGACCTACGCCCTGGTAAGTATAGGTAGCGCCTGGTTCGTCTCCATTTGCAAGACCTGAGTAGAACTGTATTTCCTGCATTGTTCTTGGTAAGTTGTTACCGCGAAGAGAATATAACTGCTTAGTGTAGTTAGACAGGTTAACATTCATATTGCTTGGCGTATACTCAATACCTGTTGACTGGCTACCGAATAACACAGTTCCCTGCTTACCGCTAAAAGAGTCAGTCTGGTTTGCAAAGTAGATATCCTGCCTGTTCTGGTGGAATTTACCATTGTAAGCATAATCGAACATGTTTTTCTTAAACCTTGGATCTTCAGTTTCCTGCACTAACCTCTGGAAGTCAGCCTGAACCGTGTAGTATGCATTTGAGATAATGCTGTGCGTAGTATCGTTTGACTTACCGAATTTCTGTGTAAACCTGAGAAACGCACGACCGGTAGTTGTATTTTCGATAGGTGTACCGTCTGATGCAAACATGTTTGTATAGCGGCTATAAAGATCCTGCCTTACTTTATCAAAAGTACCACCTGCTGTTACGTGCATATTGTCACCCACCTGGTAATCCAGTTTACCGTTCAAACGACCTTCCCTGGTTTCGTTGTGCGGGCGTATTTTTACTTGTTTCAGGTCATCTTTAGAAATGTAAGCAGAAGCGTAGTTGTAGATTGGCTGCCCTGTGTTATCAGAACCTACGTGAAGCGGATTGTTTAATAATTCTTTCAGCTTGTCGCCTTTTACTACATATTCCTTGTTGTAGCTCGGGTAACGATCATGGTCATCATAATAGTCGCCGCTCAACGCAAAACCAAGTACTGGCTTCTTAGTAGCAGGGTGAGTGCTGTCACCAGCTACTCTTTTCTTTACAAGCGGACCGGCGATAGAAAAGTTCACCAGGTTGTTGTTGTAACCATCAATAGAGTGCTGTGCACGCACATTACCTGTAAACTTAGGCGCCGCACCACGCGTGGTGATATTTACGATACCGCCCGATACATCACCATACTTAGCTGATATGCCAGAGGTTATTACTTCAAGTTGCTCTACACCATTCTGAGAAAGGTTGATACCTACGGTACCCTGAACCATTACACCATCTATGATGTACTGTGTACCACTGGTACGCGCACCACCTATGTTTACGTCAGAACCGCGCTGAGCCTGATACAGACCCGGGTTAAGACTTACAAGGTCAGCTACAGAGTTGGTAGGCACCTTAGCTATTTGCTCGCCTGAAAGTATGTGAGAACCGGGATCTTCCTGATTGATCAGCGGTATTCTGTACGCCGTTACAGTTACACCCTTTACGGCTATACCGCTGGGTTTCTGCATTTTAACGTTTACCGTAGTGATAGACCCTGTATGCACCATAACACCGGTAGTCATGGCAGAGTCGTAGCCAGCATAGCGCACAAGAACGTTATAGTAGCCTGCCTCAAGCGGTTTCACCAGGTAATTACCGTCGTAATCGGTAATATTACCCCCAACGAGAACGCCGCCCGATGAATATATCTGGACACCGGCGTTGATCATCGGCTCATTCTTTTCATCCAGAACACGGCCAGATATCCCCTGTGCGAAAGAGGCGGCGGAAAGCCCTGTAAATACAATTAATAGCAGGTAACGTAAAGTACGTATCATATACTGTGTTAATAAATTATTAGCAAATGAGGCGTAAAGATAAAAAAATCTGTTAAAAAACACCAGTTAACGAATTTATTTTCCCTTAATGCCGTATATTAATTTTGAAATGATATAATTGTATTTCGCAATTAATAAAGGTGCCCTTGCATATATAGACGAATACAGGGGTGAGAATCTTGGGTATTTTCTAAAAAAAATTTAACAAGACGTATAAAATGCCCAAAAACAGGCTCGTATTTTATTAGAAAATATGTGAATCGGCAAAATCTAGTATGATATGAGCTTACCCAGCAATGTTTTACTCATTTTATAGAGCGCTTCATGCGTATAGCCGGCAATATGGGGAGTAATAACAACATTTGGCAGCTGTACCAGTTCATCGACCATTGTCCGTAAGGGTGCGCTCATAGCAGACAGCGGTTCCTGCTCTATAACATCGAGGCAGGCACCTATGATCTTACCCGTTTTTATACCCCTGTAGAGCGCACCGGTATCCACCACCATGCCCCGCGATGTATTAATGAGAATAAATGGCTTTCGCATTTTTTCTACAAAGGCATCATTCAAATAATATACCGTATCCGGCTGCAGCGGTACATGGAAGCTCACAATGTCGGCATCTTCAAATATTTGCCCATGGTCTTTGCAATTAGCTATGTGCACAGGTATTCCTTCCGGCTTATACTTATCATAGGCCATGATACAAGTATCAAAGCCCTGTAGCTTTTTGGCAAATGACTGACCGGTGTGGCCATAGCCTATTATCGCTACTGTGTTTCCTTCTAGCTCTATCCCCCGGTTTTCCTCGCGCAGCCACAAGCCCCTGCTCACTTCGTTGTGGCTCCAGGTTATTTTCCTGATGAGCGTGAGGAGCATACCCAGCGCATGCTCACCTACTGCATTGCAGTTTCCTTCCGGGCTGCCAAAGCATCTTATCCCCCGTTTTGCGGCATGCACCAGGTCTATAACCTCCATGCCCGACCCCATGCGGCCTATCCATTGCAGCCGGGAAGCGGCGTCAAGCAGGTCTTCATCTAGCTGAAGGCGGGTGGAGGTAATAATTCCAATGCAATCTGCCACCAGCCCAAATGCCAGCGATTGTGAAATAGTATCATGTACCACACATTCATACCCGAGGCCGGTAAGCCCTTCGATAAGAACCGGGTGTACCGGTGCAGCTATTAATACTTTGCCCTGGTGTATCATTTATTTACTGGTTTGGCGTACCATATTTTTTATACAATCCTACAAAATCAGCCACAGACAGCTGCTCCGCGCGCTTATCCATCAACGGGTCAGCCATTGCCTCGGGCGGCAATGTGCTCTTCAGTGCATTTCTAAGCGTTTTACGACGCTGGTTAAATCCTGCTTTCACAAGTATAATGAACCTTCTTTTGTCGGTAATACTATGCGGATTATGCAGGTTAGTGAATCTCAAAACTCCGCTCATCACCTTTGGTGGCGGGGTAAAGCACTTTTCATTTACATCAAACAGGTATTCCACCTGGAAGAAGGCCTGCATCAGCACGCTGAGTATACCATACACTTTAGACCCCGGCCCGGCGGCCACCCTCAGCGCTACTTCCTTCTGAAACATCCCGATCACCTCATTTACCTTAGGCTCCCACTCCAGCACCTTAAACAATATAGGGGAAGAAATATTGTAAGGGAAATTACCTACAACGGTGAAATCTTCCTCAAACGGCATATCAGCCTGCAATATGTCGCGCATCAGTATTTTGCCCTGTATCTCCGGGTAGGTCCTGTTCAGGAAATCTACCTTCTCGCGGTCTATTTCTATCGCTTTATAATCGGCATCTGACCATTGCAGCAGGTATTTGGTAAGTGCGCCGCCGCCGGGGCCTACCTCCAGCACGCGCATACCGGGCGTATGCACCACATGGTCCACTATCTTCCGGCACACGTTCTCATCGTGCAGAAAATGCTGTCCCAGGCTTTTCTTTAATTGTCCATAGGAATCTGCCGACGGTGCGCTGTGCTGTCTAGGTTTTGGTTTATACCCCATGCGGGCAAAGTTAATTCTAAATAAATGCCGTAACTACACCATCCGTAAAATCCGGATGATAAGAAAATCAAGGTTCTGACTTTTAGTTTACCTTCGTTCTACTAACTAAATTAGCCGCATGGAATTCAAAATACAGCAAAAGCCAACGAACAAACACGAGGTCTATATAACAGACGATGAGAAAAAACTAAGCCAGGTAGCCGATCTTAATAAGGATGAACTGGGATTTATTTCCACCTCATTTGCCGCCGACCAAACGGTGGTGACCATTAATAAGTACGGCCGGTTTGTATTCGTATGCATGCTGAAGAGCAAAAAGACGGAGGCCCAGACTTTTGAAGCATGTCGTAAAATGGGTGCTGAGCTTTGTGCGCTCTCCAATAAGTATAAAATAGCAGAGATCAATATCACCAATCTTACCGCAACACCAAATGCAGCTTTATTGGCGGCAGAAGGTATGGCGCTAGCCAACTACCAGTTTCTTAAATACCGTGGCGAAGCAAAAAAGCTGACCAACTCGCTTACGGGCATTTCTTTCTCTAAAACATCTGCTACAGTAAAAGATGTAGCGCAGCTAGCAACAACTGTAGATGCAATTTACAAAGCCAGAACACTTGTAAATGAGCCACTCAGCTACCTCTCTGCCGAACAACTGGCACTGGAGATTGCAGCAATCGGCAAAGAGGGCGGGTTTAAAGTAACCACGTTTAATAAAGCAAGGATAGTAAAGGAAAAAATGGGCGGCCTGCTCTCCGTGAACCGCGGAAGCATTCAGCCTCCTACATTTAGTATAATGGAGTATGTGCCCAAAAAGGCACTGAACAAGAAACCTATAGTACTGGTAGGTAAGGGTGTGGTATATGATACCGGCGGCCTGTCGCTGAAACCTACACTTAACTCAATGGACCGCATGAAGAGCGACATGAGCGGTGCAGCATTGGTTACAGGCGCCATGTACGCCATAGCCAAAATGCAGCTGCCGCTGCATGTAATAGCGCTTGTGCCGGCTACAGATAATCGCCCGGGCGAGGAAGCTTATGTGCCGGGAGATGTAATAACCATGATGAGCGGTAAAACCGTAGAGGTGCTGAATACCGACGCTGAAGGCCGTATGATATTGGGCGATGCCCTGCAATGGGCTAAACGCTACCAACCAGAGCTGGTGATGGACTTTGCCACACTTACCGGCGCTGCAGCTGCAGCCGTGGGTGAGCATGGCATTGTATGCATGGGCACCGCAGGCGAGGACACCAAGAAAGCGTTCCGCGATAGCGGCTACCGCCAGTATGAGCGGCTGGTAGAGTTCCCGCTTTGGGATGAGTATGGCGACCAGATAAAATCGGACATAGCAGATATAAAGAACGTAGGCGGTGCTACTGGTGGTGCCATGACCGCGGGAAAATTCCTGGAGCATTTTACAGATTATCCATGGATGCACTTTGATATAGCCGGGGTTTCATTTGCAACATCGAAAAAAGGGTATTACCCTATTGGCGGCACAGCATATGGCATGCGAATGGTGCTCGATTTCCTGATGCACTACAGCAAAGCATAACAACTCCCATTACACTCGACTATTGACTCACTACTAAAACACACACATGCAAGTAAATAACGATAAGCCGGTAATAGGGATCACTACAGGAGACCTCAACGGCATAGGTCTGGAAGTGATACTGAAAACGTTTGCAGACAACAGGATGCTGGAGCTTTGCACCCCGGTAATATTCGCATCTAACAAGGTGATCAATTATTACCGCCGCATTGTTACAGAACATGCCATCAACTTTGCAAGCACTAAAGACCTTACCAAGCTGAACCCAAAGCAGGTGAATATCTTCAACTGCTGGGAGGAAGAAGTGCCTATGCAGCCCGGCGTGCTCACTGATTCTGGCGGCAAGTATGCTATACGCTCGCTAACTGTTGCTACCCAATGCCTCAAAGATGGCCAGCTGGATGCAATTGTGACCGCACCTATCCACAAAAGCAATACAAATATCCCCGACTTCCCGTTTACAGGCCATACACCGTACTTTAAAGATAAGTTTGGCGCAAAGGATGTGCTGATGATATTGTACAGCAAAAACCTGCGCGTGGCCCTGGCTACAGAACATATACCCATTTCAAAAGTAGCGGCATCCATTACAAAAGAATTACTACAGTCTAAACTGGCCATACTGCGGGAAACACTGATAAAGGACTTTGGTATAGACAAGCCGAAAATAGCTGTACTAGGCCTGAACCCACATGCTGGAGATGAGGGACAGATAGGCAATGAAGAGCAAACGACCATAAAACCGGTTGTGGACCAGCAGCGCCAGAATGGGCACCTTGTTTTCGGGCCATATAGCGCTGATGCTTTCTTCGGGCACGGCAGCTATACCCAGTTCGATGCAGTTCTGGCTATGTACCACGACCAGGGCCTTGTTGGCTTCAAAACGCTTGCGCAGGGCGAAGGCGTAAACTATACAGCTGGCTTGCCGGTAATACGCACCTCACCTGACCACGGAACTGCGTTTGATATCGCCGGTAAGAACATTGCCGATCCAAGCTCGTTTCATGAGGCAGTGTTCCAGTGCCTGGACCTCATAAGGCAGCGCAAAGAATATGCGGATAACACCGCTAACCCACTGAGAAGGGGTAGAATAGAAAAAGAGAAAGACGAAGAAACAACTGCTTAATTTGAAAATTCGAACATGTGCTAATTTGAAAATGCCCTCATTTTGTATAAAAATGAGGGCATTTTCAAATTTTCTCCCGCTAAATGCGGGATCAAATTAATTACTTGGCTTCCGGTGTTGTGCCAGCCTTGCGCGGGTTGCGCTCCAGCACTTCATCCACCATACCATATTCCTTAGCTTCTATCGCTGTCATCCAGTAGTCACGGTCACTGTCCTTTTCTACCTTAGAAAGTTTCTGGCCGCTGTGGAAAGCGATAATTTCATAAAGCTCTTTCTTCAGCTTACCGATCTCACGTGCAGTGATCTCTATATCACTCGCCTGGCCTTCTGCACCGCCCAATGGCTGGTGTATCATCACGCGGCTGTGTTTCAGCGCAGTACGCTTGCCCTTGCTGCCTGCACACATAAGCACCGCAGCCATTGATGCTGCTATACCTGTGCATATAGTAGACACATCAGGATTGATGATCTGCATGGTGTCATAGATACCAAGGCCTGCATATACACTACCGCCCGGGCTATTCAGGTACATCTGTATATCACGCGTACGGTCTGTGCTTTCCAGGAAAAGCAGCTGTGCGGTAACGATATTGGCCACATAATCATTTATTCCTTCACCGAGGAAAATGATACGGTCCATCATCAGGCGCGAGAATACGTCCATAGATGCTACGTTCATCGGGCGCTCTTCTATAATGTAGGGCGTAAGACCTACAGGCATTTTTTTATTTAATGATGAAGTATAACTGTCAACAGTTAGACTACTGATGCCGTGGTGCTTAATGGCATATTTACGGAATTCGTTCTGATCCATTGTTCTGTGTTTATTTATTTTTAAAGGTAGCAAAATCTAAACCATAATAAATGTAGTGCCATTACGTCACATTTTTGAAGTCGCCACTATTCAATTTGGCAATCAGACAATAGAAAATAGATATCGAAATGGCCTTTTGACACTATAGCGAAACAAGCGATCAGACACTGAAAAGCATGGAGACTGACGGCGGGTATAGAAATATTCAATTAGTAGAGTACTTTTGCAGCCTCTTATTAAAACATATGAAGAACACACCATTTACAGAAAGACACTTAGCCCTTGGCGCTAAAATGGCAGGATTTGCCGGATACAATATGCCTATTTCGTATACGGGCATCAATGAGGAGCACCATTGTGTGCGCACCAATGCCGGTGTTTTCGACGTAAGCCACATGGGCGAGTTCATACTGAACGGGCCGGATGCGCTGGACCTGATACAGCGTGTAACTACCAACGATGCTGCGAAGCTCACCAACGGACAGGCGCAGTATTCCTGCCTGCCAAACGAGCACGGCGGCATAGTGGACGACCTGCTGGTTTACTGCGTGGAGCAGAATAAGGCCTACATGTTGGTAGTAAATGCATCAAACATAGAAAAAGACTGGAACTGGATCAGCAAACACAATACCAAAGGTGTGGAAATGCACAACATTTCTGAAAAAACAGGATTGTTGGCAGTACAAGGCCCAAAAGCCACAGGCTACATGCAGCAGCTTACTGAAATGGATCTAACCGGGCTGAAATACTATACGTTCGTGAAGGGCAAATTTGCCGGTGTGGACAATGTACTGGTAAGCGCAACGGGCTATACCGGTGCCGGTGGTGTGGAAATATATTTTGAGGATAAAGACGGCAATGCCGATAAGATATGGGACGAGATCTTCCGCATAGGTATGCAGCATGGCATGAAACCGATAGGCCTGGCAGCACGCGATACACTGCGCCTGGAAATGGGTTTCTGCCTCTACGGCAATGATATAGATGACAACACAAGCCCTATGGAGGCAGGCCTGGGATGGATAACAAAATTCACCAAAGACTTTACATCAAGGGCCGTATTTGAAGATCAGAAGAAAAACGGTGTAAAACGTAAACTGGTGGGGCTGGAAATGATAGACAAGGGCATTCCGCGCCACGGTTACACTATCCAGAATGCAGAGGGAACAGAAATCGGAGTTATCACATCCGGCACACAGTCGCCGAGCCTGGGCAAGCCTATAGGTATGGCCTATGTAGCCACTGAGCATGCCGCACATGGCAGCGACGTATTTATAATGATACGTGACAAGGCGGTGAAAGCACAGGTGGTAAAAATGCCATTCGCATAAACAATAGAAACAAATGAAAAGGCCTTTCCAACGCACATTGGAGAGGCTTTTTTATTTTAACACAGGTGCTATTGTGTAGCCGGTAACCGTATCTGTAAAAGCGAAATATCGCCGGTCTATACCACTGTACGGGAATCTGTCCCAATAGACCAGGAAGGCACTTCTTTCGTCGGTGGGCCACGGCAGGCGGGCGGGGTCTTCGTCTATAATAATGGATGCTGTCTTGTGCCGCTCTATCGATGATAGCAGCAGGCATTCATAAGCAGTGCCCCAGAGCATCTGCAGGGTATCCACCTCTCCCGCCGTGGCTTTGGCTATCACTTTTTTATCAGCGTACTTGTCCAGGTATCTTCGTTCTATGCTGTGCCGCGCTACGTAGGTCGAGTGGGCAGTGTATATCCTTGCACAACCCGTGAGCATTATTATTGCCATTGCAGGCATTGCCAGCTTCCTCAATTCCAGCATCGGTAATAGCTCAAAAACAAATGGTACCGCCAGGAATACACTTAACGGCAGATACATGCTCTCAATATAAAAGACCGGTGTTGCAGCAGTAGCGTATGACACATTTACCAGCAGCAGGTAGCCCAAAAAAAACGTCAGGAAAATAAGCAGCTCCTTCCACCGCCTGGTCCTGCTGTAAAACAATACAACCGATAAAAATAGTACCGGCATCCAATAGTATGTAGAGCCACACAATACCAGCAATCGCTTGTTTGAAAACAGCGTAAAATAATCAGGGAATAGCGTTATGAAATTTTTCATTCCGCTTAGCGAATTACGCTCATAGGGCGTATGGAAGAAAGTAGCTTTCACGGCCACTGCCATTATGAATATACCCGCTATAGTATAAATGAGGCGCTTGCTGGCAAATGCCCCACCCCGCCCGTAGAAATAAATAATACAATACACCAGCACGATCGCCGAGATGGGATGAAAAAACGCCAGCGTTACAAACCCAGCAAAAAGCAAGAGCAACCCTGGAGGATCCAGTGGATTTTTTCGCCGGCTGATAAATGCGAGCAACACCATTAATAACGCCAGGCTCTCGGGCAGCTGTGAGGTGATCCAGTAAAATGTGTGGGTGACAAACAGGATATTGAGCAGCAGCACTACCAATGCAAAATCATATTGTTTCAGTACGCTGCCGCAAATAAAGTAGCAAAGAAAATAGTAGGCCATAAACCCCACCGAGTAGCTGCGGATAACCGCATCCAGCGGCAACCCGGCCTTCACGGCAAGTACAGGAAACAACTGGCTGCACACATCTCCAAACCGGTATACCTGGATACAAAAGGAATGGTCTTTAACGATGTGAAATAATGTAAATGCGGTATCAAGCAGAATGATCCGCTCCTTATAGAATAATACAGAAAGAACGAACATGAAAATGTACGCTCCAATACCCATAATATATAAACGTTTGTACATAGTACGGTTTCCCGAGGTTGAATTATTACTCTGTTCTCCCCAAACAACTACAAATCACTCAGGGTGCGTGGGCGGCAATCCAAATACCTTTCGTGTTACACCTATCCAGCTATCCCAGTTCCATTTCCATTCAGGTCCTTCAAACGGACGGCCATCCAGCATATACAGTTGCTGCAGCGCCACGCTATAGTAACAGAGTAGCACGATAACCGTGAAAGAAGCCACCTTTTTGTATAGACGTTGCTGATTTAAAATAGCCTCCATTGTTACAGCTAATGGAAATGCAAGCAGGGGATAATAATCAATATAGCAGCGGTGTCCGAATGCTCCGCCAAAGGTCCAGGCCCACCAGCTGGCAAATATGTAGGTGATAATGACAAGTGTTGATGCCGTACCCAAAAAGTTTGTTCTGGGATCTTTTCTTTTCTTTACCCACGCCCAAAACAAGAATAGCAGTATGGGCGAATAAAGTAACCAGCCATTTTCCGTATCAATGAGCACAAGCAATAGCTTTGGATTTTTCCAGTAAATAAAACCCTCCTCTTCATAGGAATATTTTATCCAGTGCCCTGTCATTGATTTCCAGTACAGCAGTTGCGGTATCCATACTATAGCAAAAAAGATACCGGCCAGAAACACCTGCCCTATGTGCTTTTTGATAAACGCAATTCGCAGCTTTATATCATCCACAGTCACTACCCTGTATAGAATAAGGAATATTAACACAGCAATATTGGTAGGCCTTGAAAGTACGATCCACCCGCACAGTGTACCGAGCAGAATAGCTTTTCCCCTGCCGGGATTTTTATAATATGCATCCACAACTGAAATAGCCGCAGCAAAAAGGGTGAAATTGTAAACGTGCGACATACCTACATCAAGCGTGATGTAATCCAGGAAATTAGTTCCCGCAACAATCGATAATAACGTAAGCCAGGTAACGCTCCTGCTAAAATAATTTAGCAGTAACCTCTTTAGCAAATACAGCCCTACGGCACCCCAGAAGATACCGGCAAACAAAATACCGTAATTATAGGGAGCACTGTAGCCCGACGTATCTGCATGCGCCAAATGCGCGTAAAGGTGAGCACCCAGGAAAAACGGAAGGTAGAAATATGCTGTACCGCAGGAGAATTTAGTGAATACTTCGCCCTTTTCATTTTGGCGGCGGCCTACGAAATCGTCTGCCGGTAACGCGTGAATATCTTTGTATATAAAAACCGCAGGCAGATAGGTGTAGTAGCCCCGCGGGTCTGAGCAGCAAAGTATGTTTGTCACCTTGTTGCCATAGTCGAAGCGGATGTAGCTGACTATGAAAAAAACAAGGGAAAGACCCAGCAGTATTCCGCTATCCACTAGTTTCTGTCGGGTGGTCAGGAGCATGGTTACTTGGTTAGTGGATTTTTCAGAACATCGCTCACACTTAGCTTTTGCAATGTGGCCAGGTAATATTGTCCGGCTAAATATAAAATATCTTTCAGTACAATACTCATGAAAACAGGCAAAGTTTTTCTTTCTTTGCACTATCACTCAATAACGCAAAATATGTTACCTAAGTATAGTCGTGTTCTTTTAAAGCTTTCCGGTGAATCTCTGATGGGTGATCGCACTTTTGGCATTGATCCTAAAATGCTGGAATCGTATGCCAAAGAGATAAAAATGATCACTAACATCGGTGTACAGGTAGCAATTGTTATAGGGGGCGGCAACATATACAGGGGCATGAACGAGGCCGAAACAGGCATAGAGCGTGCGCAGGGCGACTATATGGGTATGTTGGCTACCGTGATAAATGGCATGGCGCTGCAGGCTGCACTGGAAAAAGCCGGCGTAAGCACCCGCCTGCAGAGTGCTATAAAGATGGAACAGGTTGCCGAACCTTATATACGCCGCAAAGCTATCCGCCACCTGGAAAAAGGCCGCGTTGTAATTTTTGGTGCCGGCACCGGCAATCCTTATTTCACTACAGATACCGCAGGCTCGCTTAGGGCCATTGAAATAGACGCAGAAGTAATTTTGAAGGGAACCCGCGTAGATGGTATATACAGTGCTGACCCGGAGAAAGACGCGACAGCGGTGCGCTACGAAACACTTTCATTCACCGAAGTAATAGGCAAGAACCTGAAGGTAATGGATATGACCGCCTTCACACTCTGCCAGGAAAATAACCTCCCGATCATAGTGTTTGATATAAACACATCGGGCAACCTGCTGAAAGTGGTTACCGGCAAGTCTGTAGGAACGTTGGTCAATTAAACCATGCTATCCTAAAATTAATGTTACGTTCACAATAACTTAATGGATTATGTAATGCGATACATGACCAATCTGTTGATCTTGTGCAAAAATCACACACATGAACAAAGGTTATCTGTATCTCACTATGCTTGCCGTTGCTGCCGTTACCGGCTCGTGCAATAAGTCCACCTCTGCCCTCACTCCACAGGCTTCTGTCTCTACTCCCACCCACAACGCGGGTAGAATAACCGGAGCCACCGTACTTGCCGCACCTGTAGCTGAAGCTAAAATGTACAAACTGCTGCCTGGTTACAACAGCAGTGACAACTTTGAAGCAAGCGGTGTATATTACCTTAGCGGGTATTTTTATATAGCCTGCGACAATATGCAGAAGATTGGAAAGATCAAGAGTACATTACCGATAAACAGTTCGTCCAACTCATTGCTGAGCACGGGCGCTCCCGGCTCCGGCAGCTCAAATTTTGAGGGTATTTCGTACGACAACAACGGCACAGCAAATTTTTTCACCGTTGAAGAATCTGCACAAAATGGATCCTCGTACCAGCCGCGCATATACGAATACGACGCCAGCATGAACTACCAGAGAAGGCAGTGGGCGAATATCTATTTTTCTTCTTCAAACAGCAACAAGGCCGTTGAGGGAATTACCTGGGTATACCGTGGTGGCAACGATTACCTGCTGGCAATAACGGAAGGTACCGGAGCAATTACAGTGCTAAGGAAAACCAGCGGCGACTGGGTAGTGGATGCAACCATCACCCTCCCATCATCCGTTACCTTTACCGATTATGCCGACATCTGTGTTTACGGCAATAAAATAGCCATCCTTTCGCAGCAAGACTGCCAGTTCTGGATAGGCACACTAAGCAGCACTTCCTGGACCATAACCGGCGGTACGGCCTATGAATTTCCTAAGGGCAGCAGCACGGGTGTAGTAGGTGCCGGCAGCAATGTGTTGTATGCCAATGTAGAGGGTATATCATTCATCAGCGCTACACAGGTGGTGGTGGTATCAGATAAGGCAGACAACAGCCAGCCAAGCTACCAGACCTATAAAGACCAGTCAGTAGCTATCTTCAATATTCCGTAATCCCCTGCCCTTAACTGGTAGTGAGGTTTTTACAAAATATTTAGCCGCATAATTTCTATGCGGCTATTTTTTATGTTTATGAGTGACGTTGAAAAAATGCTGAATCGGAAAGTATGTTCCCTACCAAGTCCCGGAACAAGGTCCCGCTACTAACGGGAGGGAGGTGCAGGTTTCTTATACACAGGCACAGTAGAGCATGGCTCTCCGTACATAATGGACTTAACCACGGGCCTGAGGTGGTGGGTAACAATCACATATGCCGCATCTGGTATAGGTGTATCCCCACAGCCTTTTATTACCACGCGCTTATCTGTGTATTCAGCAGTATCTATATTATTAATCCGCCCGGTAACAATTGCTTTCAGCATTTCCTCCTGTGTACCAAAATACACCGATGTCGCAAGCGGCTGCAGGTAAGAGGCCGCAAGCATGTATGCCCATACAGGTACTATGGCATCTACGCTGCACATTATCGCTACGTGCTTGCCACTATATTGCTGCCAGTCGTGCGTTTGTAAAGCCGCGCGGTAGTCCTTCTCTTTAAGTATCATTTCCCTGAAAAGAAAAGGTTTCAGGTCGAAAGTCATAAGGTCTTCAACTGCAGGAATGTATGGGGCAAGGTCCAGCGTTATAATACCGCTCTCAGCTACTTTATTAACTAGTGTTTCCATGAAATTCGCTGCTTTGTTTTACTATACAAAGGTACGGCAAACGCCAATGACTGGCCTTATGCCACAATAGGCAGGAACAATAATGTATATGCAGAAAACGAAAATGCGAAGTACTGCTACTTCGCACATCTTATTACTTATCACCAGAACTAGAACTTTTCGTACTGCAGGTTGTAGGTCGTGGTTTTCGTATTAGCTACGCTATCCACCACTTTCACAGTCATCTGCGATACCATGCTCAGTGCATCTATACCATAAACCACTGAAGTATTGTAGCCGTGGTTAGATATTGTCTTTACCAGGTGGTTATTACGGTACAGGTTCACGCCATACTTGGTATAAGAGCCCAGCTGCAGGTAGTCACCTATCCTGTTTGCCATTGTGGTATAGAAGGTATACGTTTCCTGGCTGTAAATGTTATTGCCGGGAAACGCGCAATAAGCTGTGTCTTTGGTAGTATCTACCGCAAACGCTACCAATGGCCATTCTGAATAGCCGGTGATCTGCTGTGTTGTAGATGTCACATTGCCCTGCTGGGTGTAGTAGTAGTATGCATTGGGGTCAAGTGTGTAGTAGTAAGCAGTAGTACCGGTAAATGTAGGATAAACAACGTACTCCCGCATAGGATAAGTACCAATGTTCATGCCATGTGGATAGGCTCCGCCTGGATAGTTCACTGTAAGTACACCATTGAATGTATAGTTAAGGAAATCGCCGTTATCAGAGTTGTAAATCCTTTCTTCAGAGATAGTAGTTGTGCCTACAATAGTGCTGGTACCTATTGCTTTGTCGTTATAGAACACTTCTGATTTCCTGTCCAGCAGCTGGCCATAGTACTCATAATTCGTGCGGTGCCCTGGCTCGTAAGTATTTGTTATCAATCCTTGCGTATTCAGCAGGAAGGTGTCCGTTTCAAATGTTACGTGGTAAAAATTATTCAGCGGCACTGTCATGATGGACTTATATACCGTATCGTTTGAGTACCTGAAGGTTATTGTTTCACTCCTCTGAGAATTCGGATAGCGAAGATCATTGGAAGTAAAAAGTATCTGCGTGACGCGGTTATTCGCATCGTAGGTAAACGTATAGTTGTCATTGATCGTATCCGCAAACGCCATAGGTACTACCTGGTTGGTTTGGGTAGTAGCAGTATAGCTATGTATCCTCATATTATTGGGCGTGGGCGCGTTAGAGTGTATTATTTTCTTGCACGAACTGTATGAAAACACAGAAAGGGCTGCCAGCACAACAATAGTATACAGTAAAGATATTTTATTCATACGGGTACAATATTAGCCAAAAATACTAAATACGCGGTAATAGTCAATACCGGCGCGAAATTAACTTAGCACAAACCACATGCCGGATATTCAAAATAATTGCCATTAATTAATATTACCCAAAAAATCGATCAGCAGGCTGGCTACACCGTCTACATTGTTGAGCGTTACGGCATCTCCCTTGTCAAAGACATCATGGTAATATCCTTTTCCACCGTTTGAATAAAAGAAAAATGAGGGCACACCTGCTTCAGAAAAATAATAATGGTCGCTGTTGGCAGCCTTACCCCTGCTCTTTATAATCGGGATATAATGATGGGCATCGTTTAGCTGGTTGAGCATTGTAAACTGGTGGGGATATTCTGTCGCGTTTACCACTGTCACTCCGTCTGTAGCATCGCCCATTATGTCTATGTTCGTCAGAAACTTTATTTTGCCAAGCGGCACTACGGGATGGGATACATAAAATGATGACCCCAGCAACCCTACTTCCTCACCGCTAAATGCTATAAAGAGTATGGAATAATGTTGCGGATGGGCAGCAAAATAAGACGCCAGGTAAATGAGCATTGCTGTGCCGCTGGCATTATCGCTAGCTCCCGGAAACATAGCGGCATCGCCCATCATTCCCAGGTGATCAAAGTGCGCGGTGATCGCCACAAAGGTGTCTTTTACCTCGCCGGGTACGCAGGCTACTACGTTCTCACATTTTTGTTTCGGCTCAAAATGCGACAGCACATTCACCGCTGCCATTTTCATATGAGTGGGCAGCACCTCTTTTTTTACATAGAATACGGTGGCCGCAATAGTATCCTGCGCTACCTCCCAGGTCAACTTAGCTGTTTGCGGAATAATAAAAGCTCCCCTGGGCAACTGGCCTGCAAACTTGCGCGGGTTTTCGCTGAAAAATTTGCAGAAAGAATCCACATGTTCAAGACTGTACACATATTGCTCGTCAAAAGAATTAAGCGTTTTTCGCCATGCGGCCTTAGTTGTTATCTGCTGCAGGTCTATCACTTTTATTTTCTTGTCCGTGCTGCCGTAAGAAACACTGGATGCATCTATGAGATAGTCCGCTCCGGCCGTTAGCTCCTTTCCGTCTATATTAAGGGACATGATACCGGGAAACGTATTAATGCCGAATGAGTACCCCTGTATAAAGGTACCATCGGCAGTTACCGGCTTCAGTTTGTATTCTTTAAACCTTCTCTGGATAAAAACGGAGGCTTGCTCTACCCCATTTTGCACATAGCCCCGCCCATGCATTGCCGACGAGGTAAGAATATCTATGTTGGTATGTATGGCATCCTTTACAGACTGTGCATTTGCACCAGCTCCTAAAAGCAACAGAAACCCCGACAAGCATCCCAAATATTTGATCATAAACCTTCCCTTGTTACAAATCTATGTAAAATCGACTACGCGAAATCATAAAAAAAGCCGGTGTTTCCACCGGCCTGAAGTGCGTTGTACCTTCTATTTCTCTATTACAAAATGGAAAACCTTTTTGCCATTTTCCCCGCTAATGGTAAGCAGGTACATGCCATTTGCAAGATTATTATTAAGATCTATCCGTACATTGATCGTTCCATTAACCGCAGAGGAAATAGTTTTATAAACTGCCTGCCCGGTCACATCTGTCACCTTCAATTCCAGTTCCTCAGTTTTGTTCGTCCCTGTTATTCCATTTATATAAAATGCTCCCTTGTTCGGGTTAGGTGTCAATGCAATGTTGGATGAGTTCAACATACCAAGTTGATTGGCGGCAGTTGTAACAGGACTAACATTTTTATTTCTTAAAACGGCGATGCCGCCTGGCACTGCACTAGCAAAGCCATAAGATGTTACAATATCCCCTTTGCCGTCACCATCTATATCCGCAATCGCCACCATACCAGGTGCACTACCCGCAGGAGAATCAATGTTAGCCACCAGCGAACCACTGTTTATAACGCCGGCTGCAGCCGTATTGCGGAAAATAGAAACTGACTGGTCTGCCCGGTTCACAACCACAAGGTCCGGCCGGCCGTCACCGTTAAGGTCTCCGGCAGCTACGCTAAGGGGCGCATTACCAGTTGCAAATATTGTTGGTGCTGCAAAAGAAAATGTATCAATAACACCGGCCGTAGCTGTGTTGTGTAAAACAGAAAGCGTGTTATTATTCATATCTACGACAGCTATATCTACCCTGCCATCACCATCTACATCTGCAAGCGCAAGCCCACGCATATTTACACCACCTCCGTAAATAACGATGGGTGGAGCGAAGCCGGTAAGCACATTGCGATATAGGAGAAGCGAATCGCCTGTGCATGCTACAGCATCCGGCAATCCGTCGCCATCCAGATCGTTTATGGCAAGTGCTGTAGTTCCGTAAGATCCTCCGGCGGTCAATGGGAAAAAGTCGCAATCCCTGGTGAGGGTGTTTGCATCAATGTCGCCGTCCGATGTATTCAGCAATATTTCGGTCCACATAAATGCAGTACCGAGTAAAATATCCGCCTTGCCGTCACCATTCATATCCTGCACGGCAATAGCCCTGCCACTCCCTATGGTCTCGTAATATACCGGTGAAGCAAAGCTGATAGATCCGGTAGTTGATGTGTTCCTGTAAATACGTATGCCGTCCACACCTGGGTTTGGAGAAGATATTATAAGATCGGGTTTACCGTCATTATTAATATCAGCTACTGCCATGCCGGGATACGGCACAAATGACAGAAGAGAATCAACGGCAAGTGCAAACGAACTTCCGGTAATAGATCCCGGAGTTGCTGTATTCCGGTAAACGGCAAAACCTGTCTCATTCAGTGTTATTACATCAGCCTTACCATCGCCGTCAAAATCAGCGACGGCCAGGGAGCGGTTTTCTAATCCTGACGGGTCAGCAAAACTTACTGCCGTATCAAAAAGAATCGGCCCGGGGATAATTCCACTGCCGTCGAATGTTGGCTGGAAAGGCAACTGGGAGTACGCCTTTCTTTTCACAGCAAGATTTTCAACCGTAACCGCATCATACGTTGCACCAACCGGCACCGTAACGCTAAGAGATGAACTGCTGGCCGATGTTACCGTTGCACGTGTAGCTCCAAAGAATACAGCATTATTTGCAGGACTAGAGTCGAAATTAGTGCCCGTCAGGGTTACTGTTGCCCCGGGAGTAGCCGTTCCGGGAACTACTGTACTAATTGCGATATGTCCTATTGGGGCATTGCGCAAAACAGAAATTGTACTGTCGTCATAATTCGCAGTAATGACATCTGGCTTACCGTCACCATCAATATCTCCAACAGACAGGCGTGAAAGGAAATTGTGGCCAAGCGGATATGCGGCAATTGCCAGGGAAGACTGTGTTATAGTTCCGGGCGCTGCATTATTATGGTACAGGTAAACAGCCTGGTCGAGGTTAAGAAATCCGCCACCATAATACCCTACTGTTGATGCAACGACAAGGTCCGGTTTCCCGTCACCATCAAAATCGCCCGCGGCCACACTTGCCGCATCAAAAGCTGAGGGAAATATTATCGCACTGTCAAAAGAGCCTGCGTCAATTGCGCCAGCGGTCGCAGTATTCCTGAAAATAGAAATGGTATTATTTATACCATTGGTGACCACAAGATCTTGTTTGCCATCCCCATCAATATCAGACATAACCATACCCTTTGTATCCGCAGCAAGACCGGAACCGAATGTTACCTGGCTGGCCAGGCTGATGCTGCCGGCACTGCTGGTATTACGGATCACAGATATAGTAGAATCCAGGCCGGTAAAGGCAATATCATTTTTCCCATCGCCGTCTATATCACCTACAGCAAGAGCATAAAGGCCGTAAGTAGCGGTAAGTGGCGTATTGAAGGGAGTGGCAAATGATGCCGGTGTTATAGAGCCTGCAGTGGCGGCGTTTCGCAATACGGAAATAGTACCATCCTGGTTGCACAGCACCACATCCGCCTTCCCATCGCCATCCATATCTGCTAAGGCCATTCCATTTATGCCCCAAATAGCTATAGACGCATCGCTGCCGGTAACAAAAGGCACAGGGGCTGAGAAAGCTATAGATCCAGTAGTTGATATATTGCGCAGCACGTAAATGCTGTCGTGGTAGGTATCGCCATATACTAAGTCCGGCACACCATCTCCGTCTACATCACCGGTTGCCATTTGACAGCCAGTCAGAAAATTGCTGTAAGGGGCAGGCAGCGGATAGGCAACCGGTGAAGCAAATTAGCTACTGCTGACCGTTCCGGCAGAGCTGATGTTGCGGTACACAGAAATATTCATAGCGCTTATCACGATAAGATCGGCCTTGCCATCCCCGTCCATATCCTGTATACATTCATGGGTTGGATTATCGGAAACCGCCAGCGAAAAATCGATCCTCGGCTCAAACGCCGTTGCGGCAGCCGGGAATCCACTGTTATCATACGTAGGCAGAAAAGCCATTTTTGACCATCCGGTCAGCGATGTTGCGCTGTTGTTCACGTTTACTGGTGCATACGTTGCTCCGGCGGGTACCTGCACGGTCAGCGAGGTACTGCTTGCGCTGGTAACTGTGGCACGTGTAGCACCAAAATAAACAATGTCGTTTGCCGCCGTAGCATTAAAGCCAGTACCGGTAATAGTTACAGAACTGCCAACATGCCCGCTGGAGGGGCTTATCGCAGAGATAGTTGGTTGTGCAATAGCAGTTGTGCTAACTGCCAGGAGCAATAAGGAGAAAATCCTGGTCATAGTATTATTAAAGTTGATTGCTAAACAAATCATTTACCCTATTCCTATCTCAAAACATGGGTTTCCCACGGTCCGGATAAAACCGGGCGACTATTTCTCTATTACAAAATGGATAACCTTTTTACTGCTCTCCCCACTAATGGTTAGCAGGTACATGCCGTTTGCAAGATTATGATCAAGATCGATCCGCGCGTTGATCGTTCCATTCACCGCTGCGGAAATAACCTTATAAACTACCCGCCCGGTCACATCTGTCACCTTCAATTCCAGTTCCTCAGTTTTGTTCGTCCCTGTTATTCCATTTACATAAAATGCACCCTTGTTCGGGTTAGGTGTCAATGCTATGTTCAACCCTTTTTCCGGCAAAATGCCTGCAAGACTAGTTGTTGGCGATAACGGATCGTTTCTCAGCACGCCAATACCCGGGAACGGTTGTGTCGTATTCCCAATTGCAAACTATTATATCTGCTTTACCATCACCATCTATATCTCCGGCTACCGAATAAAACCCATATCCGGCGGCAGAATCGACACGCACAGCAACAGAGCTGCTGTTGATAGTACCCGGAGTAGCGGTGTTGCGATAAACAGATACCAGTCCGCTCATACCAGTGCTGTCTACACAGGACACCAGGATGTCTGGCTTGCCATCTCCATTAAAATCTGCAATAGATATACTCTGCGGAGCATACCCTGTAGAAAATAACACCTGGGGGGCAAATGAAGATGTATCTATAATACCAGCCGTAGCCACATTTCGGAGTATAGACAGCGTAGAGTCGCTCCTGTTTGCGGCAACGATATCGGGCTTACCATCGCCATCTATGTCTGCAACGGAGAGATTATCGCAATAGTGACCTACGTTGAAAAAGACCGGGAACCCAAACCCCTGCAACATATTTTGATACACCAGAACCACAGTATCTGCGGTGGTACACACAATATCTGGTCTGCCATCCCCGTCAATGTCCGCAATAGCCACAGAACTTGTCCATGGAAAGCCCCACAATATATCATAGCACTGGGGCATGGTCATTGATTGCAGGTTTATGCTGCCTGCAGTAGATGTATTCCAGTAAATCGATACACCTACGTTCACATCTCCTGTAATTATCTCCGGTCGGCCATCGTTGTTCAGATCAGCCATCGTAGCCGTGAGCACTCCGGCCGACGAAGGGTTAAACCCAAAGGACACCGGCGCAGCGAAGTTAACAGTACCAGATACAGAGATATTACGAAAGACCAGCAACCCACCCGTACCACTGGCAACGATCACATCCGGCCTGCCATCACCGTCAACATCGCCAGCAGACAGCCCCAGGTTGGCAACGCAACCGGTGAGAAAATCTATTGCGGTAGCGAAGGACCCCGTAGTTATGTGACCCACGATACTAGTATTACGATAAACTGCAAACCCCGAATCATTAAGCGCTACCACATCTGCCTTTCCGTCTCCGTCTCCGTCTATGTCCATCATCACCGCCCTTTTATTACGTGTATGCCCGGGATCGTGAAACTGAACATGTTGCTCAAATTCCACAGATGGTCCATATGAGGGGTCGGAAAAAGTAGGCAGGAATGGCTGCAATGAGTACGACCACATATTTGTTGCCGTATTCCCAGCAACTACCCGTTCAAAGGTTGCTCCCTCAGGTACGGTAACGGTAAGCGATGTACTGCTTGCGCTGGTTACGGTGGCACGGGTAGCACCAAAATAAACTACGTTATTTGCAGGGGTACTATTAAAGTTTGTGCCCGTGATCGTAACTGCAGCACCGGGAACACCAGCTGAGGGAGTAACAGCAGTAATGGCAAGTGGCGCAACAGGAGCATTACGAAGTACAGTGATGTTGCTGTCATTAGTATTGGCCGATAGTATATCCGGTTTGCCATCTCCATCCAGGTCACCTGCCGCAATGCTCAACAAATTATGGTGCCCGTTTGGCCTTGTCAGGAGATCGAAAGAACCGGTGCTTATGGTGCCGGGTGTGGATATATTCCTGTAAACATAGATCAGCTCATCAAAAAAATACCCGAGCGTCGCTTTGGGGAAACTCCCAGACACGGCCAGGTCTACTTTTCCATCTCCATCAAAATCCCCGGCAATCATTGATCCTGCCTGGAAAGCCGAAGGGAAAACAACAGCACCAGCCAAGGAGCCGGCATTTATCACACCGGCACTGGCTGTATTTCGGAATACCGATATTGTATTGCTCCAGTTATTGCTCACAGCCAGGTCAAGTTTGCCATCGCCATCCAGGTCTGCAATAACAAGCCCGGCCGACTGACCCGGCACCATAAACAGCGACCCCATCGTTACGTCCGGACCATCAGGGGCCAATGTGGCGAAATCAACAGAAGATGCCATAGAGATACTTCCGGTTGTACTCGTGTTCCTCAGTACTGAAATAGAAGTATTCAAAGTGGTTAGCGCTACATCAGGTTTACCATCGCCGTCTATATCACCTATCGCTACCATGTTAGGAAGATAGCTGCCGGTGCCAATGGGAGCAGTAACAGATGCTGCAAAAGAGCTGCCGTTGATCACACCTGCAACCGCGGTGTTCTTAAGCACAGATATATTTCCGGAAGCGTTACAGCACACAATGTCATTTCTGCCGTCACCATCCAGGTCGCCAATAGCCACACCATTTACCGCATCACTCAGGAGTGTAGCATTAGCTATATAGCTTATTGTAGCATCAAAATTTACAGCGCCGCCTGAGGACGAATTGCGCATCACATAGACACTGTCGTTGGTCGTGGTAAAGACTATATCCGGTTTACCGTCCCCATCAATATCTCCAATGGAAAACAGGCCGCGACTACCACTGAATTCTCCGTTGTAATAATAATATACGGGCACAGGCACCGGCAAAAACATAGAAACAGGCGGTGCAAAAGATCCTGCAGTAATGCTGCCGGTAGTACCCGTATTCCTGTATACGGAAATATCAATGTTGGTCAGCACTACCAGGTCAGATTTTCCATCACCATCCATATCTTGTATCAGCGTCTGTAGGGGTACGGCTCCGGCGGTACATGCAAAATCCTTCCTTACTTCAAAACCGGTTGCACCTGTTACAAATGCGCTATTATCATACGTGGGTAGAAAAGGATATTTAGCTATTCCGGTCAGCGATGTTGCGCTGTTGTTCACGTTTACTGGTGCATACGTTGCTCCGGCGGGTACCTGCACGGTCAGCGAGGTACTGCTTGCGCTGGTAACTGTAGCACGTGTAGCACCAAAATAAACAATGTCGTTTGCCGCAGTAGTATTAAAGCCTGTACCAGTAATAGTTACAGAACTGCCAACATGCCCGCTGGAGGGGCTTATCGCAGAGATAGTTGGTTGTGCAATTGCAGTTGTGCTAACTACCAGGAGCAATAAGGAGAAAATCCTGGTCATAGTATTATTAAAGTTGATTGCTAAACAAATTATTTACCCTATTCCTGTCTCAAAACAAGCGTTTCCAACGGTCCGGATAAAACCGGACGACTACTTCTCTATTACAAAATGGAAAACCTTTTTGCCATTTTCCCCACTAATGGTAAGCAGGTACATGCCGTTTGCAAGTACATTGCTAAGCGCTACCTGCTCACTAACGTTGCCGGACATAGCAACCGATCTTGCTGAGTACACGATCTGTCCCAGCATATTGGTTATCTCAATTTCCAAAGTCTCATCTTTCTCAGATCCTGTAGAACCCATTATTGTAAACGCTCCTGCATTAGGATTTGGAATAAGCTGTGCCTCCATCGGCAGCGCATTTACCTGCACGTGAGTAGCCGTTGATGCCGATTCCCCACTTGCGTCCGTAAACACATGCGTAATTTCCACAGTCCCTGTGGCCAGGGCGCTTACAAGCCCGTTATTATCTACGGTAGCCACGCTATTGTCACTACTTATCCACTCGCCCCCTGCTATCGCATCCTTTGCCACGCTTACCTGTGTGCCTGGAGTTGTGGTGGCAGAACCACCATGACCCTGTGGAGCAGGGCTGGTACTGATCACTTTATAGGCAAAGTTGCTGCAGCCTCCATTAGTCACTATATAATTAATGTACGCGCTGCCTGCAGATACATTAGCAGTTACAAGCCCTGTGCTGCTGCCTACACTCAGAATGGCAGTATTGCTGCTGCTCCACACCCCGCCCGGCGTGAGATCAGATAATGTAATACCCGGCCCTCCGCGCGATACACTGGTTGGCCCAAGAACCGCAGTAACCGCTGGGGTCTGGTTAACCGTTACAATAGCCGTAGTGATGCACGCAGTAGGTATCATATACGTTATCCTTGCGGTTCCAGGTGATATACCCGTCACCCCTCCCGATCCGGAAATAGTAGCTACAGATGGTGTACTGCTGCTCCACGAAGTGCCAGGTGTAGTAGCGTCCGAAACAAATGCTACAGCCCCCGTGCATACCCGGAATGTACCAGTAATAGGAGCCGGTGTCGGATTTACCGTCATGGACAAGACTTTTGAGCAACCGGCACCATTGGAGTAGCTGATACGCGCGGTACCGGCACTTAATCCCGTAACATTTCCGGAGCCATCCACCGAAGCAACTGAGCTGCTTCCGCTCCATGTACCACCGGTGCTGTCATTATGCAGTGTTACCTGCGATCCTACGCAAACCTTATTCGGCCCGCTGATACCCAGCGGAGGAAAGTTAACAGTGAGTATCATTGTAGCCCTGCAACTGGCTCCGGCTATAGTATAATAGATCGGGGGAGGAATCTCGCTGTGATTGATCGAGGTAACAAATCCGGTTGCCGTCACACTTGCTTTAGCCGGTATGCCGCTGCTCCATACTCCTCCGGGCGTTGCACAATGCAATGTTGTTGTGTCTCCCACACAAAGAAGCGCATTACCGGTGATCGGTGCAGGAACTGCATAAACCGAAACAGTAGCCGTAGCATAAGCCGCGCCCAGCGTATAACTGATAGTAGCAGTTCCTGCGCTCACAGCTGTCACAACTCCGTCGGTTGATATTGTTGCTACTGATGTTGGGCTTATGCTCCATTCTCCGCCCACAGTTGCATCAAAGTAAGGGCGCGAATCGCCCTGGCAGATATAAAAATAATAACCCGTAATCGCTGCCACCGTCACAGTAACTGTAGAGATAACAGTTACTGTTTTAGTTGAGGATACTGTTCCGCAGGCACCTGTTACGGAATACGTAATATTTACAGAACCTGCCGTTAATCCCAATACCAGTCCGGCACCGGACACAGAGGCACGGCTGTTGCTGGCACTCCATGTACCGCCGCTCACCGGGTCAGTAAGTGTTATCGTAGCACCCGTTAATACAGTAGAAGGTCCGCTCACCGTACCTGCAGTTGCCGCCGTTACGGTAACAACTGTAGTAGCGTTCGCGCTACCGCAAGTGTTGGCAACCACGTATGAAATGGTAGCGGTACCCGCTGTTACACCGGTCACTACTCCGGTAGCAGCTACTGTAGCTACTCCAGTGGCCGACGAGCTCCATACGCCATCGGCTGCCACATCCGTTAGTGCGCTCGTTCCACCTGTACATATTATCCCGGAACCCGTGATCGCACCGGCCACAGGTACAGTATTCACAGTTACTATCCTGGTAGCAGATGAACTGCCACAGGCATTTATAGTAGTATAGGAAATTATTGTAGTGCCGGGCGTAATCCCGCTTACCATACCGGTAGTGCCAACCATACCAATCCCTGCCGATGACGTGCTCCAGGTACCACCAGCTATTGCATCTGTAAGCTGGGTTGTGGATCCGGTGCAGACTGAACCCGTTCCCGTAATAACTCCGGCATTCGGTAAAGAGTTCACGGTAACTATACGTGTCGCAGATACTATGCCGCTACAGGTGCTTGGTATATTGTAGGAGATAATTGCAGTGCCCGCTGCTACGCCGGTCACTATACCAGTAGCGCCTACTGTAGCTACACCCGGTGCGCCTGAGCTCCACGTACCGCCGGTCACTGCATCGGTCAGTGCAGTGGTCAGGCCAACGCAAACCGAGGCAGTACCGGTAATAGTTCCGGCGCTGGGCGCCGCATTTACGGTTACAATTTTATTGGCGGAGGCTGTGCCGCATCCATTGGTTACACTATAGAATATAGTTGCCGTACCTGTGGCAACACCGGTCACTACACCTGCACTGCTTATAGTTGCAACCAATGTGTTCGTGCTGCTCCAGTTGCCACCAGTTGCTGCATCTGTAAGATTAGTAGTGGCACCACTGCACACCGTTAGTGTTCCATTTATGGTTCCTGCGCTAATTGTAGCGCTAACAGTAACTGTTTTCGTAGCAGTAGCGCTGCCGCAGCCGTTGTTTACAGTATAGGAGATCGTTGCTGTACCCGCAGCAATACCGGTTACGATCCCTGTGCTGCCCACAGTTGCTACTCCCGTAGCTCCTGAGCTCCATACACCGCCAGCCGCTGCATCGCTCAGTGTTACAGGCGTGCTGGTACATAGGGCGGCAGCACCGGATATACTACCTGCGGTTGCAATTGCGTTCACTGTAACTATAGTAGTAAATGTGCTGCCCGAAACAGTATATGAAATAGTAGCGGTACCGGCAGAAACGCCATTCACCGTACCGGTAGCAGAGCCTATGGTAGCTATGCCGGTATTGGCACTTGTCCAGAGACCACCCGGCGTGATATCCGTTAGCGTAGTACTGCTGCCAGCACATACCGTACCCGTGCCTCCTATTGTCCCAACTGGTGCAAGGCTGCCGTTTACGGACAAGCCATTGTTACCTGTGTCCGATGAATAGAATCCCCACCCACCGGTCGTTGTTTGACCGCTGGCATAGTAGCGCAGATAAATTGGTTGCGATGAAGCAACGCCCTGTAGTGCCGCAACACCCGAAATATCTATAGTGCTCATATTTACAGGTGTACCTACAGTAACAAATGGGCTGCCTATCAGCGTAAATGTGCTGCCGTCAAGACTATAGGCAAATTGCTGGGTTACCCCCGGTGTTGAACAGTAAGAACCGGTACCTGCAAAACTGGCATCTATCGACGACAGGGACAAAGTATAACCTGTCTTTGCCTTCAGTTGCACCTGGTAGTAATCCGTATTTGCAGTAGAGATACCTTCGTTCTTAAAACCGGTAGTGCGGAATGAATTTGCCCCTGTGCTTGCACTTGCTGTAGCTCCCCTTATTATTCGCTCAGTGCCACCTGCTGTATCAAGATTATTGTTGGCTGTAGTTGCCGCCCACGATATATCACTGTTTGCTCCCGCAAAGTCCCAGGCCATAATGGATGATGGACCGTTATCCACCTGGGCCTCTACTACCATCTGTATAGAAGTATCTACAGCAGACAAAAAGTTATAACCGGTCAGCGTTTGTATACTGTCCACAGATACGCGGTAATATTCCCACGGATGGCTGTTCACCGTCTGTGTATTAGGCATCAGCACCGATATAACGCGCGTGCTGGTCGTTATCCTGCTCACATCGTTCGAATCCACATCTAGCACCACAATTATTTTCCAGAAATAAGCCGGTACATTTATACTGCCGCCATTTATGTTGTTGGTAAGGCCGCCCAGGCTGCCGCTGCCACCGGTCCCGTATCCGCCTGCAGTTATATACAGTTCCTTACCTTGGTTCAGCAGGGTACGGCAATAATCCTCCAGGTACGCCCACGTTTGCTCGTTCAGGTAAGGTGCCTGCGGTGCAATGTTCGACATCTTGAAGGTAATTGCGTTATCCGTATCGCTTCCATCCCTGTCGTCTGATGGGCAAAGATGCCCGCGGTCAAAGCCGGTGCTGGTATAATTGGCAGTAGATGCCAGGAAATATCCGGCGGGAAGCGAAGCATCCTGTGTAAAACAGTTGCAACGGGCTGCTGCACCTTTCCAGGCGGGGCTGAGATGCCAGCTTACCCAGTTAGCCATGCCTTTCGAATTATTATAAGACAGCGCGTATTGCGATTTTACAAGCAGATAATTATTAGAATCTGAAGTTAGCGTAAGTGCCCCGCTCGGATTTCCCATAGCAAGATTATTGTCACGCGTTGGTGTTGTGTCCGGCTGCGCAAAAACAGGTACAGACAGCAGAGTCAGTAGTAAGACCAACAAATAGTTCCTGGCAATCCCCAAACACTTTTTTTGCAAAAAAGAGAATGCCGTAGCCCTTGCCGGCCCACACAACAAAGCAAAAATCTTCATATCTGAATTTTGAATGCGTGAAAATATGAAAATTTTACGGGGAATGACACCTTCGTTCGTCCAGTAGGATTAAAATAATATTATTAATGTTGACGACCCCATAGCGCACATAAAAAAGCCGGTGTTTTCACCGGCCCTGGTATGACTTACAACCATTTCTATTCTACCACGAACCTGAAGCCTTTGGATGTGGTACTGGTGCGCACATTCAGCACATACATACCACTCACCAGGTTGCCCGGCATCAGTTGTTCATTTATTATGCCTCCGGGCGCCATTGCACTTGCAGCATAAAGGATATGACCCGACATATCTGCAATTTCAAAGGTGACGGCCTCGTCTACGCCAGACCCGGTAGTACCACGAACCGAAAAGTTCCCCTTGTTAGGATTAGGGACCAGCGATAAGTCCATCGACAATCCGTTCACAACAAGATTATAAGTGTTAGCGAGCTTCTTCCCATCAATATCTGTGGTAGTGTGAGTAATAGTAACAACACCGGGCGCCATTGTAGTCACTACTCCGCCCGCATCCACAATTGCAATTGCATTATCACTGCTATACCATTCGCCGGCTGTGAGTTCATCCGCAAAACTTATAGTCGATCCCGGATTGGTGGTTGTGCCACCCCCATGCCCCGGAGGTGCAGGGCTGGTGCTTATTACCTTAGTGGCAAAGCCACTGCAACCCGCACTGTTGGTTACTATATAATTTATATTGGCGCTGCCGGCAGACACATTGGCAATTACCAGCCCCGTGGTGCTGCCCACAGAAAGTATAGCATTGTTACTGCTCGTCCACACGCCACCGGGTGTCAGGTCAGATAACGTTATCCCCGGCCCGCTGTGCGATACAAAGGACGGTCCAATAATGGGAGATACGGATGGCGTAGGATGCACGGTAACAACAGCAGTGCGTATACAGGTTGTAGCTGCCATATAGGTAATGGTTGCCGTTCCGGCCGACACCCCGGCTACTGCGCCGGAATAAGAGATTGATGCAACAGTAGGATTGCTACTCGTCCAGGAAACCCCCGGAGTAGTCGCATCCGACACGAAAGTAGTGCGCCCCTCGCATACACTGAGCGTTCCGCTGATAGGTGCCGGCTGCGGATTCACGGTCATGGTAAGTATTCGGGAGCAACCATCGCTTATGGTGTAAGTAATATGGGTCGTACCTGCGGTAAGACCGGTAACATCTCCGGTTGCATTAACCGTTGCAATTGAGTTGCTTCCGCTCCATGTTCCGCCCGTACTGTCGTTATGCAGGGTTACGGCAGAGCCTGCGCACACCTTGTTTGGTCCGTAAATACCCAGTGGTGGAAAATTAATAGTCAATACAAATGTTGCCCGGCAACCAAACGTACCGATAGTATAATAGATCGGGGGAGGAATTTCACTATGATTAATCGCTGTTACAAACCCCGTGGAAGTAACGCTGGCCTTTGCAGGTATGCCACTGCTCCATACTCCCCCGGGGGTAGCATCATGCAGCGTTGTTGTATCACCTACGCACAGTATGCCATTCCCGGTTATTGGCGCTGGTACCGGGTGCACCGTTACTATCGCAGTTGCATAACCACCCCCTACTGTATAGGTTAAGGTAGCCGTACCCGCGCTAAGCCCTGCTACCACTCCTGTAGCGGATACAGTAGCTACAGCTAGCGGACTGATACTCCAGGTACCACCTGGCATAGCATCAAAATAAGGCCGTGTTACACCCACGCACATGTCAAAGTAATAACCGGTAATAGGTGGTACCACAGGCGGCGCGGTTACAACAACATTTTTGGTGGCGTAAACCGTACCGCACACTCCCGTTACACCGTAGGAAATAACAACACTTCCTGCACTGACACCGGTAACCACGCCGCCGGTCACAGTTGCGTTCGGGTTGCTCGCACTCCAGGTACCGCCAGGTGTCACATCCGTTAGCGTTATAGTTGCTCCTGTAAGTACGGTTGACGGACCTGTTATCGGAGCTACTGTGGTCGAATTCACGGTTACTACCTTCGTAGCTGTAGCGCTGCCGCAACTGTTGGTTACTGTATACGATATCGTTGTAGTGCCGGTCGCTAAGCCGGTAACAATACCGGTAGAACCAACTGAAGCCACAGATGCTGCAGAAGAATACCATACACCACCCCCGGCAATGTCAGAAAGACTTATTGATGAGCCTACGCAAACACTCGTCAACCCGCTTATTGCGCTGGCATTGGGAATTGGGTTCACGGTTATCACACGGGTCGCCACAGCACTGCCGCAGACAGTTGTCACTGAATAAGAGATCACTGTGGTACCGGCTGCAATACCTGTTACCAGGCCTGGTGCGCTAACAGTGGCCACTGAGGGCATAGATGAATTCCAGCTTCCGCCAAGGGCCGCATCGCTTAGTAGTATCGTAGATCCGGCACATACAGTACCAGCGCCGCTTATGGTTCCTGCATTTGGCGTTGCGTTCACGGTAACTACTTTAGTTACATACACACTACCACAACCATTTGTCACGGTATAAGAAATAGTAGTAGTCCCAGGCACAAGGCCATTTACTAAACCGCTTGTGCTAACAGAGGCTACAGATGAAACCGAAGAATGCCACACGCCACCGGCGGCAGCATCAGAAAGACTTATTGTAGCACCGGCGCAAACACTTCCTGCACCGCTTATGGTTCCTGCATCAGGCACCGGGTTTATTGTCACCGTCCTGGTGGCCACTGCGCTGCCACAAACATTAGTTATAGAATAGGAAATGGTAGCTGTTCCTGCGGCAATGCCGGTCACTAGTCCGGAAGCATCTACAGTCGCAATAGCGGGTGAGCCGGAGCTCCAGCTGCCCCCACTCATCGCATTACTCATTAAAACGGTAGATCCCGAGCATAGACTTGTTACACCAATTATTATACCCGCATAAGGAGCGGCATTTACAGTTACATTTTGGGTGGCATACGCGGTTCCGCAGCTATTAGATACAGCATAAGAAATGGTAGCAACCCCCGTTCCAACAGCGGTTACCAGCCCGGCAGCACCTACTGTAGCTACAAGTCCGTTGCTGCTGCTCCAGCTGCCTCCGGCAACTGTATTGGTATACAGGCTGTTAGATCCGGTGCACAGCGATGATACACCGCTTATGGTTCCTGCACTCACCGCGTTCACGGAAATTACAACTGACGCAACTGCAGTACCACAGCTATTGGTCACAGAGTAAGATATTTCCGCTGTCCCGCTACTCAAACCGGTTACAACACCACCTGCACTAACACTTGCTACCGAAGGCGATCCTGAGCTCCATACGCCACCAGCGGCAAGATCACTCAAACTTATAGTCGAACCCGCACAAACTGATCCGGAACCCGTTATAATACCTGCATTAGGCGCTGGGTCTACGGTCACAATAGCCGTTATAACTTTTGTATTTATAATATAGCTAATAGTGGTCGTGCCAGCCGAAATCCCCGTTACTATACCTGTAGACACACCTATTGTACCCACGGAAGGATTACCGCTGCTCCAGGTACCTCCATATACAGGGTCACTGAGAGAGGAGGTAGTGCCCTCGCAAATTTCCTTGTCGCCCAGGATGAGCGTAATCTGTGCTTTTGCCGGTACTGCTACACAACAAATAAGACATAATAGCAACCAGCGCATACCTAAAGCCCTCATTTTCATCGCCGGTAAAAAAAGTGTGTTCTTAATGGTCATACGCTTCTCTTTTTTTATCATAACTAAACTCTAAAATTCATGCCTTGGCACGTGTTCAGAATTATGAGTATGCAAAAACGCTGCCAGAAAAACCTTGCAAAGAATATTGATAATAGCTCACCCTCAGAACGAACAACTTCACCCACACAATCCCCGGCCCTGATAACCTTTTAACATTTTTTTCAGTATGTGTAAATAAACCTTGGCATTATGAGGTTATCATTTGATAACTCAAACGGCAAACCTTCAGTACATCGCAGTTTCAGACAGAAGATATCCACAAAGCTTTTACGGTACACTTTCTCATCTTACCTTTGAACGCGAAAACGAGCGGCAAGCACAACAGATGAGGAAAGGATTGTTCTCGGCGATGTAGACGATTTTTATTTTTCATTTTGCAAACCGGCAAACATTCTCACTGATTTAGACGAATTTATTTTCTCATTTTCAGCTAAGCGGCAAACATTCTCGATGATTTCGACGAATTTATTTTTCCGCTTTAAGAAATACGGAAACATTCTCGACGATTTAGACGAATTTATTTTTTGATTTAAATGCATACCATGTAGAATCGTAAAATCTTGCGCCACCTCATAATAGCAAGATCAACAAACAACCGTACGCAACTTTCAAGTAAACCCATAATCACCTAAATCCAGGTTCAGACATGCCACTATATAAAGAATGGGAAATAGGAAACCACGGCCTCGCTGCTATTTGGAAAGTGGAAGAACCGGAGTCCTTTTTCACAGAACAAACTGGCATGCAGTCAGATATGAAGAATGAACGGCGCCGTATTGAGCATCTCGCCGGGCGTTTTTTGCTCAGGCACCTGGAAAAAGATTTTCCTCTGCACCAGATAACCAAAGACCAGCACGACAAGCCGCGTATAGATAATGATGCGTTCCTGTTTTCCATCTCCCATTCATGGCCCTATATAGCCGCAGTTATAGATCCCTATGATGAAGCAGGCATAGACATCCAGACCTGGCACCCACGTATCGGGCAGATTCAACATAAATTTCTTTCGGCAGAAGAACAGGAAATTTTCCGGAACGACGACAAACTCATCACCCTGGCATGGAGTGCCAAGGAAGCCGTTTACAAATGGAACGGCAGGCGCGGGGTCGACTTTATAGAGCATATCCCAGTCGAGTTCTTTAACAACAGGCCGCCAAATTACAATATGACTATTTATTTTAAAGCATCAAGCATACCCAAAATGGTATATGTAGAAAACATAATAGATATTGATTTTACTTGCTCTTACGTCACGCATGCGCAGGATTGGGCAATTTATTAATAACATTTTTTAATTTACAATGTTAGCATATTGGGTAATTTTTTGAAAATAAATAGAAATTACAAACCAAAATACTAGATTTGCACAAAATCTAATATTATGGACTCAGTACGTTTTCAGGCCATCAAGGCCGTATCAGCCGCAGAGGAGAAAAAGATAAGCGGATATGGAGAAAAGCGGATCACCACAATGTTCGGCAGCAACGTATTCAGCGGACGCACGATCCGTGAGTACCTGAGCGATGAGGCATACAAGAGCCTTATGAATTCTGCCAAATCCGGCTCCCGGGTAGATCGCCGAATGGCAGACCAGGTAGCAGCAGGAATGAAAGCATGGGCCGAAGAGAGGGGTGTAACCCACTTCACACACTGGTTCCAGCCACTCACAGGCACTACTGCCGAAAAACATGACTCTTTCTTCACTATCAAGAGCGATGGCACTGCCATAGAGCTGTTTGATGGTGATGCGCTTATACAGCAGGAGCCGGATGCATCCAGCTTCCCTAACGGTGGCATACGCGCTACCTTCGAGGCACGCGGCTATACCGCATGGGATCCTTCCTCTCCGGCATTTATTATGGAAGCAGGTTCTGGTAAAACGCTTTGCATACCAACAATATTCATTGCGTATAACGGTGAGAGCCTTGACTACAAAGCGCCATTGCTGAAGTCACTGGCAGCACTGGATAAAGCAGCGGTAGACGTTTGCCACTACTTTGATAAGAATGTAGGCAAAGTAACCGCAACCCTGGGCTGGGAGCAGGAGTATTTTGTGATAGATGAGGGTCTGGCAAATGCCCGCCCCGACCTGATGATGTGCGGCCGCACCCTGCTGGGCCATGGCCCGGCAAAAGGCCAGCAGCTGGAAGACCACTACTTCGGTTCTATACCGGAGCGTGTATATGCATTCATGCAGGATTTTGAGCAGGAGTCATACAAGCTGGGCATACCGCTGCGTACCCGCCACAACGAGGTAGCTCCTTCACAGTTTGAGTGTGCACCTATATTTGAAGAGTGCAACATAGCAGTAGACCATAATACACTGCTTATGGATGTAATGAATAAGGTAGCCAAGCGCCATAAGCTGAAGGCGCTGCTGCACGAAAAGCCATTCGCAGGTGTAAACGGAAGCGGTAAGCACAACAACTGGAGCCTGGCTACAGACACAGGTGTTAACCTGCTGTCTCCGGGCAAAACACCACGTACCAACCTTATGTTCCTCACCTTCTTCGTGAATACCATAAAGGCGGTGCATGACTATGATGACTTGCTGCGCGGCGCCATAGCATCTGCAAACAACGACCACCGTCTTGGAGCTAACGAAGCCCCACCGGCCATCATCTCTGTATATATAGGCAAGTACCTCAGCGATGTGCTGGATGAAGTGGAGTCAAGGGTGAAAGAAAAGTTCAGTGAGCAGGATGAAGTGATACTGAAGCTGGATATACACAAGCAAATACCGGAGCTGCTTATGGACAATACGGACCGTAACCGTACCAGCCCATTCGCATTCACCGGCAATAAGTTTGAGTTCCGCGCTGTGGGCTCTTCTGCCAACTGTGCTTCGCCAATGGTGGTGCTCAATACGATCATGACCGAAACATTGAAGCAATTCAAGAAAGATGTGGATGCGCTGATAGAGAAAGGTGAGAAGAAAGAAATAGCAGTGCTGCAGGTGCTCCGTAACTACATAACCACGTCAAAGAGAATACGGTTTGAAGGAGACAACTACAGCGAAGAATGGGCGGAAGAAGCTAAGCGCCGCGGCCTCAATAACTTTAAAACAACACCTGAAGCGCTGGATGCTTTTGTAACAGAAAAAGGCAAACAGGTATTCTACGACAACAACATCTACAGCAAGCGTGAGCTCGAAGCCCGCCACGAGATAATGCTGGAAGACTATGTTAAGAAAGTGCAGATCGAAGCCCGCCTCATAGGTTACCTGTCTACCAACCATGTGCTTCCTGCGGCGGTTAACTATCAGAACACGCTGATTGAGAACGTGCGCGGTCTTAAAGAAATAGGGATTGACAAGAAAGGCTATAAAGCACAGCTGAACCTTATAGAGGTGATCAGCGGTCACATCCAGAACCTGAACGACAATGTAGAAGCCATGCTCGAAGCCAGGAAAAAGGCCAATGAAATAGCCGACTTCCACGAACGTGCGCTTAAATACTGTCACGAGGTAAAGCCATACTTTGACAAGATCCGCTACCATGCCGATAAGCTGGAGCTGGTAGTTGACGACAAGCTGTGGCCATTGCCAAAGTACCGTGAGCTTCTGTTTATGAGGTAATAACGTTTATATCTCTAATAAACAGATGTCCTGCTCCTCACGGTGCGGGACATCTGCTTTTAGGAACGCAACGGCCAAAAAGCACAGGCATATTGAATATATTTGTCACTGTTGAAAACTATTGCACTATAATGCCCGATACGAGAGATAAACAGAGTTACAGGGTTAGCGGGAATATCCTCCCGGTAAGCGACAAGGTCATGCCGGTAGTTGTGGCCGCGCTGCTTATGCTTATCGGCTTCGTTGCATTCAGGGACTACCTCTTTCTCCAAAAGATTTACTTCTGCAAAGGCCTGGCATGTGATACCTATAATATAGGCTACCCGGTCATTTACAATAATGCCAGCTATATTGCCCACCATGGCCTGCCGCAGTGGTCATTCAGCGCAGGCATGGGTCAGAGCATCTTCCCGTTTTTCCTCCGCGATCCGTTTGATATTATCTTCTACATTGCCGGAAGAGATCACATTTTCTTTGGCGCGGTGCTAAAGGAATTCCTTAAGATCATCCTCATAGGTCTTGCTGCGTACAAGTACCTGAGAACCATTGAACGTTCACCCTATGTTTCACTTATAGGGAGTCTGTGTATTGCGTATTGCGGCTTTGCAATGGTTGGTAGCTTCTGGTGGATCTTCACTTTTGAAATACTCAATTTTATGCTGCTGCTGCTTGCTTTCGAGCAGCTTTTCATCCGGAAAAAGCCCCTGCTGTTTCCATTCGCCATATTCCTTATGGCAATATCACAGCCTTTCAATCTGTATATATATGGTATATTCCTGCTGTTCTATATTGTGCTACGGCTTTTCCAGTCAGCTACCGGCATTAAAAAATCTTTGGCTCTGCTGGGCTGGCTTTGTGTACTGTCTGTTATTGGTATAGCGCTTGCAGGCCCTTTTCTATGGGAAAATATTGTGCAGATAGCAGAGAGCCCGCGCGGTAGCGGTCTTATTGCGTATACCAATAAACTGAAAGCTGCTCCTGCTTTTCAGCTGGCAGATATGATGCAACTTGGCACAGCGGCGTTGAGACTCTTTTCTACCGACCTGCTGGGTACCGGCATCACCTTCAATGGCTGGGAAAACTACCTGGAAGCGCCTTTATTCTATTGTGGCCTGCCCTGCCTCTTGCTTATGCCACAGCTGTTTGCTTTTCTAAAACCAAGGGTACGAATTGCCTTTATTGTGATCCTGGCCATTTGGATGTTGCCAATCATCTTCCCCTACTTCAGGCGCGCTTTCTGGTTGTTCTCCGGCGACTACTGCCGGGCCTATTCATTCTTTGTTGGTTTTCTCCTTCTGTTTTATGCGCTGCACGCGCTGGAATACATTGTGCGTGAAGGAAAAATAAAAACCGTTACACTTATTGTCACACTTGTCGCATTATTAAACCTGCTTTACTACCCTTACTTCCCTGCCGGGTCAAAACTCTATCACTCCGACTACCCTATGCCTGATAACACGATAAGGCTACTCGTTACCACTATGCTACTCGTGTATGCAGTATTGATCTTTGCAATAGGGTGTACGAAGAAGCCCCGCTATCTCATTTATACATTTCTCGCAGTATTGGTATTCGAGCTTTCATGGCAATCGCACACCACATTGAATAATATGGAGCAATCTGACGCTTCAGACATCGCTGGCAAAAAGGGGTACAATGACTACACAATAGAAGCCGTAAACTATCTCAAAAGCATAGACCCCACATTTTACCGCATAGACAAGACCTACTCTTCTTCGCCAGCCCGCTACGGCACACCAAATGATGCCATGGTACAGGGCTATAGAAGCACCGGCTCATACAATCCTTTCAACCAGTTGCATTATATCCTCTATCTCCAGCTCATGGGGCTTATCAACCCAGAGAGTGAGAACACATCCCGCTGGCCTCCCGGACTTATGGATAGGCCCATACTTGGCGCTGAGAGCCAGGTTAAGTACTATATGACCAAAACCGAGCTCCACGATTTTCAAAAAAACACCTCTGACTCAATAGCAACTTTCGGCGACGTAAAAGTCTTCCGCAACAAGTTTGCACTTCCCTTTGGCTATACCTATAAGTACTACGTACATGAGCAGGCGTTTACCTCCTTACCCCAACTACAAAAAGACATAATTAGCCTGCAGGCCTGTGTGCTTAAACAAGGTGAGGAGAATGGATTGCCTGGACTAAAGGAGTTTCCGCTGGCAGATACAATACCAATGTCCTCCTTTGACACCGCCGTTTACAGGAATCTAACAAAAGCCCTCGCGGCTGATACCCTCACGGTCAATTCATTCAGCGAAACATCGATAAAGGGCTATATCAACCTGTCTCAGGATAAATTGGTGTATCTCTCAGTGCCTTTTGATGATGGCTGGATCCTTACGGTAGACGGTCACCGGCAAGACAAAATACTGGTGAATGCAGGTATGACCGGTATAATGCTGCCACCCGGTAAGCACAACATTGATCTGACTTTTAAACTCCGGTATTTAAAGAAGGGGATATTCTTAAGTTTCGCAGGCGCACTACTTTACGGAGTTTTATGGTTCTTCTGCACAAAACGCAGGAAGAAACAATCCCCGGAAACTAGCAAAGCCTGAATAAAAGTGAACGGACAAAACACGGTAAATAACATCAAATAATAATTGTGCTTAAACGGATAGCCCGGTATTTCTTTATTGTTTTTGGCCTGGTGGTGCTTTGGGCATCCACCTGGCAGCCGGCTATGGAATATATCTCTGATGCCCGCAGTAAAGACACCTGGTGGGGCATATACCAGCGGGTGAATGGCGACCTCGTATCCATTACCTACCTCGACAATATAGAAAAGCTTAGGTCCATTGCCGACTATACTGTGACACGACCGGAATACAATGGCCCTCGCAAAACCGAGCTATACCTCTATGCAGATAGCTATGGCTGGCATATAAACGATACCGCTTTTGCAGCCCTTAGCGGCTTTCATTTTACTGATAAATATTTTGGCGGCACTTACCAGCTGGACACAGCTAAGAGAAACATACTCATCCTCCTCTTCACAGAACGGGAAATACAGGAATATATGGACACCTCTATATTCAATACATTCCATAGTGCATCAGAAAAGCCTGCCGAAATAGCGGCAGCACCCGTAGCGCAACACAGCTCAATCGATTTGAGCTGGATCAGCAACCCTAAAATGAATACGCACATAGAGTATAACCTGTTTAACTACCAGTTCCTCATGCCTGTATTTAAGGAGAAAGCGGAGTTCAACTATTATGTGTTCAAGCGCGCTTCTGGCAGTGTTGCCCTTTCCGATGATGGCGACTTTCTGTTCTTTGGTGATGCCGTAAACACGAACAGAATGGGAAGCACCTATTATACGGGGCTAAGACCTGACCATATTTCCAAACTGGTGTACAACGTTAATCGTATTTACGACCATTATAAACAAGAAGGATTCAGAGAAGTATACCTGTCTATCATTCCCAACCCATCAACTGTTATTCAGCCGGCAGGTTACAACCAACTCATACCGCTCATTCAGAGCTCGCCGGACTTGCGGATGAAAACGATAGATATGTATTCAATTTTCAAACAAACACCCGCAACCTGGTTTCGCCCTGGCGACACCCACTGGAGCAATAAAGGGCTGCGGTCCTGGCTTGGCGAAGTGAACAGCCGGCTTGTAGCACCAGACCAAACACATTCAACCAAAAAATAGTATTTTCACCTGTTACGTTATGACCTTTAATTCTCTTCAGTTCCTGGTCTTTTTTATGGTGGTCACGCTCTGGTTCTTTAGCCTTAGCAACCAGAAAGGAAGGATATTGTTGTTACTGATCGCGAGCTGCTATTTCTACATGGCGTTCATCCCTGAGTATATACTTATACTGGGCGGCACCATTGTCATAGACTATTTCGCGGGCATGCTCATTGAAAAAAGTGAGGGCAGATCGCGCAAGGCATGGCTTATAATAAGTCTTATCGCCAACATTGGCGTGCTCGCAGTTTTCAAATACTACAACTTTTTCATCGACAACATCAACAGCAGTTTTCTCTTTTTTGGGAAAGCCACATCTATACCGCTGTTGAAGATGGCACTGCCTATAGGCCTTTCTTTTCACACCTTCCAGGCTATGAGCTATACCATAGAGGTGTACAGGAAAAACCACCCTGCTGAGAGAAATTTCATGGTCTATGCACTCTATGTAATGTTCTATCCACAGCTGGTAGCTGGCCCCATAGAGCGTCCACAGCATATACTTCCGCAGCTAAAAGAGTTCCGCCCTTACGACTGGAACAATGTAAAGGAAGGGCTGGCAAGAATGCTGTGGGGCTTTTTTAAAAAGGTAGTGATCGCAGACCGGCTTGCAATGGTGGTAGACCGCACCTTTGGTCATACCCAGGAAAGTTCCTCACTTGCGCTCGCCACCGGAGCCATCTTCTATTCCTTCCAGATCTACTGCGACTTTTCCGGATACTCTGATATTGCCATTGGTGCCGCCAAAGTGATGAATGTGGGGCTAATGGAAAACTTCAAAGAGCCTTATTCATCTTCATCTCTACATGAATTCTGGAGCCGTTGGCACATCTCTCTTTCCAGCTGGTTTCGCGACTATGTGTACATCCCACTTGGTGGCAACCGTAAAGGACCGTGGCGCAAACGGGTGAATATACTCATCGTTTTCCTGCTCAGCGGTTTGTGGCATGGCGCCAACTGGACATTCATTGCCTGGGGATTGCTCCATGGCCTGCTTGTGATATTGCTCACCCGTCCCGCGTTCAGCAAAGCGGCCAATTCGAACAAAACCGGGGCATTAATAAAGGTCGTAATCAATTTCATTCTGGTTACTCTCCTCTGGGTCTTCTTCCGTTCAGAAAATATTGCTGCAGCGTGGCACTATATAAAACGGATAGGCTCACTCCAAACAGGATCTAACTATGTGGGCGTGAACAAGATTGAACTAATGTTCTCGGTACTCCTCATCGCTATTATGCTCTATCGCGAAAAGTACCTGCGAAGCCATGCTATTGCCAGCAACACCCGGTTCTATTTCTATTTTGGCGCAATGGTGGTTATCTGCTATTTCTTTGGTGTGTTTACGGAAAATCAATTTATCTACTTTCAATTTTAACAGGTGCTGAGACGAATAGCCAGGTATTTTTTCATTGTGTTTGGTTTGGTGGTCCTTTGGGCCTCCACATCCCGCAATGCCATGAAGTACCTGACCGATGCGCGCGACAACAATAGTTGGTGGGGCATTTACCAATGCCTTAATGGCGACCTGGTAAGCATGGCCTACCTGGACTTTGTAGACCGGTTTATTGAAGCCAATCCGAGAACCTTTAACCATCCGTCCTTTTCCGGAGAGAGAAAAACGATACTGTACATGGATGGCGATAGCTTCACCTGGCATCTTCATGACTCTGACATTATAGGGCTTGACTCGTTTTGCTACTTCCAGCGCAACCATGGCCTTAAATACCACCTTGATACCTCCAAAAGAAATGTGCTGGTTATCGAGGTCTCGGAGCGCTACCTGCAGAGCTACTTTACCGGTCTGCAGATGTTTAATGAAGTTCTGGACACTTCGGCAAGAAAAAGAGATGTGGCAGGGATATATCTCACCTCAATTAACAGCAGCTATACTGCATCCTTATTACCCTCTGTTTCAGCAGACGACTTCTTTAATAAGTACATCAATCAAAATCTGCAATGCAACCTCTTCAACTACAACTTTATAATGCCAATGTTTGAAACAAAGGCGGCACTTAACTATTATATTTTCAATCGTGCATCGGGAGACGTGGTAATATCAAACGACAGGAACTTCCTTTTCTTCAGGGAAACGGTGAGCAAAACCGACATGGGCAGCTCCTACTACCCCGTATCAACAGCTGATGCGGCACATATAGTTGATGTGCTCAACGGGATTTATGAACATTATAAAGTAGCAGGCTTTGCTGAAGTATACTTTTCTGTAATTCCTAACTCAGCAACCATTATGCAGCCCGAAGGCTACAATCAGCTAATCCCAATGGTGCAGAATGATACGCGACTCCGGATGAAGCTGATCGATGCATATAGCGTTTTCAAACAATCCCACGATGTTTACTACCTGCCCGGCGATACTCACTGGAACCACAAAGGCAAGCAGTTGTGGCTGGATATGCTGAACGCCCGGCTGGTCCGCGACTCACTCGTTCAGTAATATTAAAGTACATTTGTTCGCTATAATGCACCCTTTAGAAAATTCAAATATAACCCCACAACAAGTCCCCAAAATAGCATGAGCCAGCCCCCTAAATTCTCATTTCAATCGCTGGCCAACAATAACCTGGTCGTATTCGGCTTTCTTTGGGCCATCGCGTTTGTGTTGTATTTACCAACCATCCACGCAGGCTTTGTGGGCGACTTCCCTTATTGGATCGATGGACTAAAAAACGACAGTCTTTGGGATTATATAAACATTAAAAACTCATTTACACTTTACCATACTGAGCAGTTGAGCGTGTACGTTCTTTACAAGCTTTCCGGTATTCATCCCTGGCCATGGCATATTGTGTTTATAACCTTGCACGCACTCAATGGCGCACTACTCTTCAAACTGTTTAGCACGCTCCTTATTGATTCTGGCATCACCAATGCACGCTACCTCGCGCTTGTATCTGTTTGCCTGTTCATTATTTGCCCCCATGCATCTGAGGCCGTAGTATGGAAATGCGTTAATCACTTCCTGCTTGTGCCTGCCATCATGTTCCTGATACTGGTAATGGTACAGAAATTCCACACCACACAAAAAAAGTGGTATGCACTTATGACGGGTTTGCTATTCGCATACATCTGTTTTTCACTGGAGTTCTTTTATCTCACTCCTGTCTTCGTGCTCATCCTTATCTGCTATTATCATTTTGTCCTGGGTGTCGACAAGCGAATATTTAAGCAAGCGTTGGTCCTTTTCTTCGTGCCAATAACGTCACTGCTTATCCTGTATTTTACTGTGCTGCGTATATACAGCCATACGTTCATTTCTCATTACGGCGGCCTGTCCGTGCATTCCATTTACTACTACCTGGACAAACCTTTAAAATACCTGTTCCATGTAGTCTTTCTCGGCAGGTTCTTCCCTAATAATATCAGGAACAGCGTTTACAACTTCACTGAGATTAAAGCGGTGATTATTATTATCTATGCACTGATTCTCATGTTTTGGGGATATGTACTCTTGAATTTCAAAAAAGTGACCATGCGGGTAAAGTTAGTGGCACTGGTTTCCGCTTACCTGTTTGCCACCTATATGTTCATGTCTCCGCTGATCTTTGCAGACTCTTTACTGGTCTATTTCGATAGGTATACTTACTTGTCTAATGGCTTCACCTATTTTCTCCTGGTTTTACTCATTAGTTTCATCCCATCAAGAGTTGCGCAAATCGTTTTATTCGTTGGGTACGCGCTGGTAAACGTTAGATTTACTGAAAAGGTGAATAAGTACTGGAAGCAGTCGGCCGGAGTAATTGATCATCTCCTGCACCAGATGCCTGACCCCGGCAATAAGACCGTCCTTTTCCTGAACACACCGGATGACCTGAACGGCGTACCCATGATAGCGGCAGAACCCGAAGGACGATACAAGACCATGATCAATTCGCTTACGCCCCGCCCTGTGCCCAATAAGATTTACGATGTGCTGGCATACAACATGAGTAACGAACATGACGGCGCGCACGTGACAATTGTGAATGACAGTGTGATGCACGTGACGCTAAACCAATGGGGTACATGGTGGCTGTTTGGCATGCTGGGAGCACAAAGCTATTCGAATAGTGATTTCAGCGTGAATGTAGTCGACCAGGGACACTGGTATGAACTTACACTCAGGCATCCTGCGGACCAATACCTGCTGCTCTACCAGGTAGGGTACGAACTGAAGGTGGTGGACTGGAACAAGAAGAACATTGACCAATACTAATACCATTCAGGAACCAACCTGAATTTTATATTGTTTTACCTTTAACGAAAGAAAGAAAATTGATACCCTCACCACCGGAAAGTACCAGATCAAAAGGTGAATACCTGCAAATACGTTCAGGTATCGGCTCCTTCTGTGTATTCTGGATTATCGTTTTTGCCCTTTACTTGCCTGCGGCAAAGGCAGGCCGCGTAGGCGATTTCCCCGGCTGGGTAAAAAATGTAAGCACCATGCCCTTCTGGGATTATGTGAACAGAAAAGAGTCGCACATTCCCAGCCTGTATCAATTCACCCAAATGGTCACCTGGTTCTTTTACCAGTTCTTTGGTGGTAAGGCATGGCCATGGCATCTGCTATATGTTACCTTGCAGGCTATGAACAGTTATTTTCTATTCCGTTTCTGCAAACAACTATTTATTGACACCGGTATAAGAAATGCTTCACTCATCTCGTTTGCAGGCAGCCTGCTATTCTGTATTTCCCCACACATATCTGAGGTAGTTATCTGGGAACCATCGTTTCACTATCTTCAAGGCTTATTACTCATCCTGCTTATCCTTATTTGCGCACAGCAGTTCATTCGCACACGCAGACCTGTTTTTGCCTGGTTCGCAGGCATACTCTTTTTCCTGTCTACCTACTCTCTCGAGGTATTTTACCTTACCCCCATCTTCACTATACTGGTATGCTTATACTACCACCTGGCAGTTGCTGACGACAAAAGTATATTCAAACGCTGCCTCATCGTTTTCACACTGCCGCAGGGCATTCTGTTTGCTATGCACCTTATTGTGCTAAATGCCGTCTATCATTCGGGCATAGGCCACGTGGGCACAACCAGCGTGCATGCTTCTGCCGAAAGCTTTTCGAAGCCACTGAAGTACATTTTTCATATTCTGTTCTTCGGCCGCTATTTCACTGATGATGCAAAACGACAGGTATACCATTTCTGTGAGTCGGCATGGGCGCTCACAATATTCTATGCGGCCATAGCACTGCTGCTTTCAAACATTGTTTTCAGGTTCAAAAAAATGGAGCCTAAAGGAAAAGCTATAGGTATCCTTTTCCTTTTCGTGCTCTTCTCCACGGCATTGCTTATCCCTGTCTGGTTTCCCGATTCCTTTGTAGTTATCTACGACCGCTATACCTATGTTATTGATGCATTTGCCTATGTACTGCTCACTTTACTCATTAGTTACATTGCTATACCCGCCCTTGCAGTCATAGTATGGGCCAGCTATACTTTGGGCAGCCTTTATTTTGCACACAAGGTTATCAAAATGTGGAAGGTGTCTGGTGATATCGTCAATAACCTTGTCTACTACTTCCCCAACGACCCTTCTAAAACAGTACTGATACTAAATGTGCCTGAGTGCTACTACGGTGTACAGATGATAGGCTCCCGGGAAGAAGGGGAATTTAAAATACTGTATAATGCAGTGATGCCAAATAAAATTACCAATCCGGTATATGAAGTATCTGCTTATAACATTACTACCCCAGGTGACGGAGCGCATGTAACAGTAATAAACGACAGCACGCTGCATGTTACCCTTAACCAATGGGGCACCTGGTGGTGGTGGTTCGGATTTGGGGCCGGCAACTTTGAGAACGAATATTACAAATTGAACATGGTAGATATGGGTCATTGGTACGAACTGAAATTGAAGAGACCAGCTAATGAATACAAACTGCTTTATATAACGGGAGATCAATGGAGAACTGTGGGCATGAACCGAAAAAATGAGGATCAATATTAAGAGCAGCCATAGGTATTCACGCTGCTTATTTTCTATTTTGTGTAACAATTCAAACGCTTGTCCACCAACGAAGATCCGAAACTTGAACGGGGCCTTTCACTAGGCCAGGCTACGGCCATCAATATGATCGACATGGTGGGCATAGGCCCATTTGTTACCCTGTCCATTATTGTTGGTTTCATGCACGGCCCCATGAGCATTTGCGCCTGGCTACTGGGTGCATTGCTTGCCTATATGGATGGCATGGTGTGGGCAGAGCTGGGAGCTAAGTGGCCAGAGGCGGGCGGCAGTTATGTATTTCTTCAAAAAATATTTGGCGGCAAAAAAGGTGGAAGGCTCATGCCCTTTCTGTTCATCTGGCAAACCACCATACAGGCCCCGCTTGTAATAGCCAGTGGCGCCATTGGCTTCTCAAAATATTTTTCATACCTCGTGCCACTCACCGATATCCAGAAGAAAATGGTTAGCGGCACACTGGTACTATTACTGGTAGCGTTGCTATACCGCAACATAAAGAGCATAGGCAAGATATCGGTGGTTTTGTGGTTTATTACCGGGGGTACTATATTATGGCTTATCCTTTCCGGCATCGGGCATTTCCATGCATCGCAAGCTTTCAATTTTCATTTTGAAGGCTTCACAGCCAATACGCTCATCTTTGCAGCGTTGGGCAAATCCTCTCTAAATGCCGTGTATTCTTACCTGGGCTACTACAATGTTTGTCACCTTGGTGCAGAGATAAAGGACCCGGCAAAAAATATTCCCCGCAGCATCTTCATTTCCATTACCGGTATTGCTATATTGTACCTGGGCATGCAGACGATGGTAGTGGGGGTGCTGCCATGGCAAACGGTGGCAAATTCGGACTTTGTCGCCAGCATTTACTTTGAGCAGATATACCATAGTCACCTTGTGGCGCAGGTGGCCACATTCCTTATCCTTATCATAGCACTCTCATCGCTGTTCTCGGCCATATTGGGCTACTCCCGCATACCTTATGCAGCAGCACAGAATGGCGATTTTTTCAGCATATTTGCGCGGGTGCATCCTAAGCACAAATTTCCTCACATTTCATTGCTGGCCATTGGCGGCGTAGGCTTTGTTTTCAGCTTGCTCTTTCGCCTGGGAGAGGTGATTACCGCAATACTGATGATGCGGATACTCATTCAGTTTGTTTCGCAGGCGGTAGGTGTCATTGTCTGGCACTATAGGTCACCAAATGAGGATCGGCCTTACAAAATGCCTTTGTTCCCTCTCCCCGCTATCCTCAGTATTCTCATATGGATGTTCATATTTTTCAGCAGCGACCTGAAGTTCATTCTTGGGGCCATTGGTATTATTGTTTCCGGTACCATTGCCTACTATATTCGCCGGCAATTTACCAGGCCATCGGCTGTTTAAACTCACCACCTCACGCAGAAAAGATATAGTTATGCATGTATCACCATCGACTTCATCGAGATCGATGCCATATCAAACTGTTCATTAAAATAAGTGATCTGTTCATTTTTCTGCTGCAGGCCCAGAATATAAAATAATGGCAACAGGTGGTCATAAGAAGGATGTGCTTGTGTAGCGGTATTACCAAGTATTCTCTGGTATTCGAGAATGGATTTATGATCGCCTTTGTTCATCCACTCCGTAAACTTACTATCAAACTCCTGCGCCCAGTCATACACTTTATTGCCTCCGCTCCAGTCTACAGCGCGCAGATTATGTACCAGGTTTCCGCTGCCTATTATCAGCACTCCTTTATCACGCAGTTTGTTAAGTTGCTTACCTATCTCGTAATGATATGTTGGCGGTTGGTCATAGTCAAGGCTAAGCTGGAAAACAGGAATATCTGCCGCAGGGTACATAGGTAGCAATACGCTCCAAGTACCATGGTCCAGCCCCCAGCTTTCATCTGTTTGTATTTGACTATAGGTAACCAGATCTTTTGTAAGTTTTGCAAACTCAGGAGATCCGGGTGCAGGGTATTCCGCATCAAACAATTTCTTCGGAAATCCGCCAAAGTCATGAATAGTCTTCGGCTTGCTCATTGATGCGACTTTTGTTCCCTTGGTGAGCCAATGTGCAGATACCGACAGTATAGCTTGTGGCCTGTGCAGCTTTTTACCCAGCTCTTTCCAACTCTGGCTGTATTTGTTATCTTCTATTGCATTCATCGGGCTACCATGACCTATAAACATCACGGGCATTCTTTCTGAAGGCGCTAAATGCTGCTCCAGCGCTTCCAAAGCTGATAATGTGCTCATACCTGATATTTGTGCCGCGGCCAGCAAGCCACCTGCTTTTAATAATGTTCTCCTGTGCATGTTGCAAATTCAAAAGTAAAAATTCAAAACAGTGCTTCGAACTATTTCACAATGCAAATGTACGTGTATATACATTCATTTAGCGGTTACATAAACTATGTATCTATAATCGGCCTTTATAATCTCTTTTGTATAAATTTATATTATGCCAGTAAAAACTGACTCGCCGCACATTGCGCACCTTTCTAAAGACAAAAAATTAGCTCCGGTAATAAAAACGGTAGAACCGTACCTGCTCAAAAAAAGAAAGAATGTGTGCCTGCGCCTGTGCGCCTCTATAATGAGCCAGCAGCTCTCTACAAAAGTAGCTGATGTGATCTTTAAACGCTTCCTGGAGTTGTATGGCGGCGAAGAACCCACTTCGCAACAGATAATTGATACAACTTTTGAAAAACTGCGTGGCGTAGGCCTCTCCAATGCAAAAGTGAACTATGTGCAGAATGTAGCAAAATACATGCTGGAGCACAATGCCGATGATAAGAAGCTGAACAAAATGAGCAATGAAGAAGTGATAGAATTCCTTACACCCATAAAAGGCGTGGGAAGGTGGACGGTGGAAATGCTGCTCATGTTCACACTTGGACGCGAAGATGTTTTTGCCGTAGATGACCTGGATATTCAACAAGCTATGACCAAAATATACAAGCTGGATGCAAGCGATAAGAAAGGTATGAAAACGAAAATGTTGTCAATATCAGCAAAATGGGTACCCTATCGCACTTATGCCTGCTTCTACCTCTGGAAGTATAAGGACACAAAATAAATCCTACTTTCGCCCGGTACGGTAATGAAAGACTATTATAAAATACTGGGTGTGCCACCTTCTGCTTCCCCCACGGAAATAAAGAAGGCGTACCGAGTACTCGCTTTCAAGTACCACCCGGACAAAAACCCTGAAAATTGGCTATCTGAGGCCCACTTTAAGGAGATACAGGAAGCATACTCTACACTGTCTGATACTAATAAGCGAAATGCCTACAACGATGAGCGCTGGCTCATGGGAATGGGTAGTAAAACCCAATACAAAGAGGCGGTAACACCTGCATGGCTGTTGAAAATATGCAGGGAACTAAATGCAAGCCTGGCCACTATGGACACCCACCGCATGAGCCAGGGAGCTTTACAGGACTATATCTTACTTATACTAAGTGATTCGCACCTGGCTGTCCTGCAGCTAGAACAAGACATAACCACAAATGCAGCAATAGTAGAAGCACTGATAACAGCAACTGAAAAACTGCACATAAAGTATCTGCAGGAAATAGAACAGCGGCTGGTGCTGGTTGCAAATAATGACACCTCCATCCTGCAGGCTATTGATGAACATATTGAAGACCGCATGAGAGATGCCCGACGGGATAAACTCCTGCCTTATGTGGTGGCATTAATTACCCTTGCATTATGTGTCTTCATGTACATCTATGCCTCGTGGAAGTAAAAAATATTAATTAAGTTTTATCCTCCCTGCTTCATCAGTTGCATTAATGTCCCGGCTCTTCGATTGACCTCTGCCAAAGTTGTAGATATAAGTAAGTATTGCTACCTGGCTATTATATCTAAAATTGGCACTGCTGACAAAATTTGCAAGATGATTTTGCTCGCCGGTATTGTACAGGCGAAAAGGATCATCAAAAGAAACCTTTATAGTACTTACGTCATTTATCTTTTTTGCACCTGCAACACTGATAAAAACGACCGGGGTGGCATCGGTAATAATCGACTGTATTGACCGGCTCGTATAGTATGCCATCACCTCCGCATTCCAGCTCTTACCGATGTTGAATTGACTGCTGATGTTTACCGAGCCGCCCGTGCCTTGTCTGTGAATATTGGCAGTAGACACTACGCCCTTATATGCCGCATAATACACGCCGCCCGACACGTTGAGCGACCACCACTTAAAAAGGTCCCTGTTAAAATTCACAGAGATATCAACAGCCTTGCTGGAAGCTACATTACGTTGTGTGCTATACACTATGCCAGTATTGCCGTTTACATCAAGCACATTAGTGATTTCTCCTGTAGTGTTTGAATAGCCCAATGATGTAACGATCATGTTCTTGAAACTGTGCTTCAATTCTGTGCGGTGCGTAAATTGCGGAGATAAATAGCGGTTGCCAACCGAATAGTTATACTGAAAAGAATAGAAAATGAACGGATTAAGCGCATCGTAAGGAGGCCGGTCTATTCGCCTGCCATAGTTTAGCTCCAGCTGGTTGTCATTATTAGCTTTGTAGTTCAGATAAGCAGTTGGGAAGAGAGATACATAGCTCTTTGTAAACCGGTCGTTGTGCACTTGCTGCCTACCGGCAGCATTAGTATTTTCAGCCCTCAATCCTGCACGTGCCTCCCATTTATCACCAAAACTCTTATCAACACTCAGGTATATTGCATTGATGTTCTCCGTATACTGAAAACGGTTTGTGCGTGTAGTATCGGCCAGCCAGTAATTATTTTTAAAAATGCGAAACAAGGCATCGTTGTCCGTTTTCACAATGCTGCTTTTAAAACCTGCTTCAAGTTTAATACCGTTTCGTAATGTGTCTGTATAATCAGCCTTTACGCTGTACACATCTATTCGGGTAGGCTGATGGCTTTGCAAAACCAATGGATCGGGCAGCGGCAGCATCTGAGTATCAAACATCGCACTGCTGATATCCTGGTATGGGCTGTTAGCGTACAATACATAATCAACGTTCAGATTCAGAGAGCGAGCGCTGTTAAACTTATAGGTAAAGTAGCTATTGGCCGATAAATTCTCACGGATAAAGCCGCCGGGGCTGAACGTATTTGTAAAAGTGCTGAGGTTCGCTTGCTGATCCCGGCTACTGGCATATACCTTGTTCAGAAAGGAATTGGTATGATAACCACCCTTCACACTCGCTCCCAAGACTGCTTTCGGCGAAAGGTCATAGTCAGCTGCGAGCCGAAAGTTAGCAATACTAAATTCTTCCTTTGCATAAGAATTAATATCCGAAGTACTGACCACTTGCATTTTTCCCGGGTCAGTAAGTTGCTGATGCTCATTCCAGTAAGCAAATCCCTTACCCAAAAATTCGCTGCTGCTAAACGAGATATTTAGCTTCTTCCTCCGGTAATTCACCAGTAAATTGCCGCCGCCGAAAGGATAAACACCCTGACCTACCCTCACATTGGCGCTACCATTTAATCCTGTTTTTTTATTTTTCTTTCGCTTTATGTTTATGATACCGGCATTGCCTGCCGCTTCATACTTTGCCGATGGCCGTGTCACTAACTCCAGTTGGGCGACATCATCTGCCGACAGCCCTTTGAGATAATCTGCCAACTGCTCACCGGAAAGATAAGTAGAGCGATCATCTATCAGCACCTGCACACCCTGCTTACCTTGCATGGATATATTTCCACTTTGGTCTACTGTTATGCCGGGCGACCTCCGCAGCAGCTCCAGCACATTGGTCCCCATGCTACTTGCTGATGCGTCTACGTTAACGGTGATCTTCCCAAGCCCCATTTCTATGAAAGATTTACGGCCTGTCACAGTCACTTCCGCTAACGAAGCATCTGCTGCCTGCATTATTATATCAATAACTTTCAGACCATTGTCTGTTACCGAAACCGGTTGCATGCAAGTCTTATAGCCCATGGATGTAGCGCTGATAACGTATTCGCCACTTACTATGTTGGTAAACTTATATTCTCCTTTATCGTCACTAAGCTCCGTTCTAATCCACGAGGAATCGTTCGCATTTAGCAACGATACACTCGCTACTATTAAGACATCCCTGGGATCTCTGACCACCCCTCTTATCCCGGCATGTTGCGCTGTTGCACTGATACCCATTATCAAACAAATAAGAAGAGAAAAAACATGAACTACTTTAACCACGCCGGATTTCAATTAAGTTGTAGCGCAAATGTATAAATGCCGGACAGCACAGTACCTAAGCTTAACCTTAATTAACAACGAAGCCAACCCATATCGGATTGGCTTCGCAACTTATATACTTCGCTGAAAATTAATTCAGGCTCCTGAAATCCACCGGCACCAGCTTACTCACACCTGCCTCCTGCATGGTTACGCCATAGATCACATCAACCGCAGCCATGGTTTGCTTGTTATGCGTTACTATAATAAACTGCGAGTTGTCTGAGAACTTGCGTATCATGTTTGTGAATTTACCCACGTTGGCATCGTCAAGCGGGGCATCCACCTCATCCAGTATGCAGAAGGGAGCTGGCTTAATCAGGTATATCGCAAACAGGAATGCCGTAGACGTCAACGTCTTTTCTCCTCCGGACAATTGAGTAAGCGTGCTGGGCTTCTTACCCTTCGGCTGTGCGTAGATCTCAATATTGCTGTCCGCCACATTTTCCGGGTCTGTAAGGCGCAGGTCGCAGCTATCGTCTTCCGTGAACAGCGCTTTGAACACCTGAACAAAATTCGTACGTACCATATCAAAGGTTTCGCGGAATTTGGTGTTGGCCGTATTTTCTACTTCTTCTATCGTTGACAATAATGACTCCTTCGCATTTACAAGATCATCACGCTGTTCTACAATAAAGTCATTCCGCACCTTCATTTCTGTATAAGCCTCAATTGCAGTCGGATTTATCTCTCCCATATTTTCCAGGCGCTTCTTCATTTTTTCCGCGTCTGCTGTCAGGTCTTCTATTGTCTGCTCACCCGTTCTTGGCTGATCCAGTATATCATCAAGCACTACTTTAAATTCTATCGCAAGCCGCTCGCTCATACCTGCCACCTGCACCTTCATGGTGTTTAGCTTCTCCTTGATACCATTGAGCAAGGTCTCGGCATTTTCCTTTTCACGGCGCTTCTGGTTCAGCTGACCTTCCTGACCGGTAATATTGTTGCGCATTGCATAATATGCCCTATCTTTTTCGTTCAGTATCTTCTCATCATTTTCCTTGCGGGTCATTAGCTCATAGAGCTCATTATCACCACTATGCAGTAACTTTTCTGTTTCACTAAGCTGCACAGATATTTGCTGCAGCTGCTCACTGTTATTGGCTATCTGCGACCTGAGATCCCTTAATTGGTTACTTCTGAACTGTAACTCCTGCTTCAGATTGTCGAGCTTGCTTTGCTGGCGTGTATGTGCAATATTTTGCTGGTTATATTGAGCGGTAACCTCATTAAATGCCTGCTCTACTGTGCGGAATTCAGTATCAGCATTCTGAATATTTTGCTGTAATACCTGTAGCTCCGCCGTTATTCTTTCCAGTTCCGTACGCGTGCCTTTTACACTTTCCTGGGTATTGTCCAGCTGGGCTTGTATTTCCTGCAGGCGCTTATCACCGTTCTGGTTCAGTTGCTCAAAGTTTTCAACTTTATTACCCAGGTTCACCGTATGATTCTGCAAGCGGTTAATTTCCTGCCTCGCCTGCTCTATCGCTTTATCATTGAGCTCGCTGTTAAATCCCGTTATCAGCGTTTGCGTATCAGCGATGTATTGCTTCAGTTCAGAAGTCGTAGCTGTAAGTTGAGTGATCTCTGCAGCAAGGCGCTCTAAGTTTTTAGCACGTCCTATTTTATTTCCTTCAAACGCACCTATTGAGCCACCTCCCAATGTATACTTACCGCGTATCATTTTTCCCGACTTGGCCACAAGAACATTACCATTTTCCAGTTTCACCTGGCTAATGTCCGTATCAGCATTGGTTATATAAACATGCCCAAGCAGCTTGTTTGCCAGTTCAGCATATTGCTCGTCTACGGTTACTACACTAAGGGCAGAAACCGTGCCCTCCGGAGCTTCGGATGCGGCGGTATCATTTGATCCGAGATGATCAATAAGGAAAAAGTTCGCTTTGCCTTTTTTGTTTGCATCCAGCAGAGAAACAGCTTTTGCAGCCTCTGCGGTATTGGCGACAATGTAATAGTTAAGATAATTATCAAGCACATTTTCAAGGGCTGTGCGATATTCATTTTGCACTACAAATACATCAGACAGCAGTGGCGCACTGTTGTTCCAGTCCTTGTTCTTCTTCAGAAATTTTATGCTGTCAGGGTATCCTTCCAGGCTTTCCACCAGCGATTTCAGCAGGTCATGCTCATTGCGGCGGCTATCCAGTTTGCGGTTCTCTTCCACCAGCTTCGCGCGCAGGCTTTCCATCTGCTCCTGGCTCTGCAGTATTTTAGACTTTACATCTTCATGTTTCGTCACCAGGTCTTGCAGCTCCTTTTGTTTGTTGCCCAGCTTTCCTTCAGTTTCTGTTTTCTCTGTTCCCAGCTGTGTTATCTGTGCGGCGCGTTGTGCTTTCTCGTCCTGCACCTGCTGCATACTGCGCTGCAGGTTCATTACCGATGTATCAGCAATGGCCACTTTTTTTTCCGCATCGAACTGGCTGCGCTGGCGCTGTTGATACTCACCACGCATTTGCTCGAGCACACGTTTCTTTTCATCAAATGCCTTGCGCTTTTCATCAACCGTTGCGCGAAGTTTTTCCACATCCGCTTTTATGGTTTCCAATATGCCTGTCTCTTCCGCTATTTGCTTTTCAGAGAAGCCAATGGATTCCTCCAGTTTCTGCGACTGTCCACCCGCACCTGACAGGAAATCAGAAAGTGTCTTTTCGCGCTCTTTCAGGTGCTCCAGGCGTTGCGCTGCCAGTTTTTTATCACTCTCCAGCTGGCGCAGCCTGTTCACCAGGTCGTTGAACTGCTTTTGCAAGCCGCTCAACTCCTGTTCCTTTTCTATCAGCTGCACTTTTTGCTGCTCTACCGATGCTTCTTCTGTGGCCACAATCGCCTCCAGCTGAGTCCTGCGGTCGGTTTCAGCATCATGCTGCTCATTTAGTGTTTTGTACTGCTCATTAAAATGCTCCAGAGATGCCTTGGCAAGCTCTATACTTACTTCTTTGTATTCCCCCTTTATAGTGAAGTATTTTTCGGCCTTTTTAGCCTGGCTTTCCAGGGTGCGAAGGTTATTTCCTATTTCAAAGAGCAGATCCTCTATGCGCGATATGTCTTGCTCAGTGGCTTCCAGTTTTTGCTTGGCTTCCTTTTTACGTGTCTTATATATCGATATACCCGCGGCCTGTTCCAGCATTCTGCGGCGACTACCCTCTTTGTCCTTAATGATATCATCTACCATGCCCAGCTCTATGATGGCATAAGAGTCATTACTCACCCCTGTATCGAGAAACAGGTTATGGATATCCTTCAGACGACAGCTTACATCGTTCAGACGGTATTCGCTTTCTCCATTCTTATAAAATTTACGGGTGATAGTTACCGTGGTAAACTCAGTAGGCAGCAGGTTGCGTGTATTCTCAAAAGTCAGGGACACTTCCGCCATGCCCGATCCGCTGCGCGTACGTGAGCCATTAAATATCAGGTCTTCCAAGTTGTCGGAGCGAAGCGCCTTTATTTTGTGCTCACCTATTACCCAGCGTATAGCATCCACAATGTTTGATTTGCCACAACCATTCGGCCCCACAATCCCCGTTATGGGATTATCAAGTATAATGTGGGTTTTGTCGGCAAAAGACTTAAACCCTTTTATTTCCAACGACTTTAATCTCAAAGCAAAAAAATTTAGGAGGGAAACAAAAATAAACTAAAACTGAAAATTAGCAGCCTTAATTTAAAACTAAGCGATATATAATAATCTCCCAAGTAAATCAGTATTTAATTGTTAATATACCTTTTGCGGAAAGTTAATATGCTCAATAGCAAACGGTTTTTTCAAATTAACCTGTAGTAATAATTACACATTTTCCTTTCTCATTCAACACCGTGTTTTGTGCATTATGATATGAAGGATTTTTCGTAACATATAATTCAATATTTACTAGAAGCATAAACAAGTGTTTATTTTATAATATTTTTTATAATTTCCTTAACTGTTTGCGGTCTGATTTTGGAAGTAATTGTTAAAAACAAACAGACTGATGAGAACAACACTACTAGTGTTGCTTTTGGGGCTATCATATGCCTCTAAAGCAACCTACAATACGATCGCCCTCACGGGATACAACAGGGATATAGTGGCAAATGGGGCTGTTTCAGCTTTATCTTCCATATCTCCCGGCATGACGGGAGGCTTCGACAGTGCAGGTTATGCACTCGTGGCCCAGGATTACAACTTCGGCGGCTATACCCCATCTTATTATTTACCAACCGGCGGTGTTTTAAACAGCACATTGACGCCGTCTCTGAATTTCCAGTTGGCCGATTACTCAGCCAATAATGCATTGCGACTTAAGAATGCTGGTGACACAGGATTGCTGACTTTTGGCACACCGCAGGTAGCAGGGGCACTGTATATATTAGGTACAACAGGCAGCGGCGATGCTATGCTTGATATGGCTGTGCATTTCTCAGACGGAACATCACAGCTTTTCACCGGCATTACATATCCCGATTGGTATTCAGCGGGAGGTAGCATAACCGGAATAGGCCGTGTGAGCACCGTAGACAATCACACAGAAGGAACCTCGGCAGATCCTTCTCTTTATGAATATGTGCTTAACCTTGACCCTACCAACTATGCCAAGTTGATAACGGGGATTACCATCACGAAAACATCAGCCGATGGCATTGTTGCAATAATGGCTGTTTCCGCAAGCAGTATATGCTCAGGTACACCAACGGCGGGCAGTGCCAGCGCATCTGTAACATCCGGTTGCTCTTCGTTCACAACAACTTTATCACTGGCAGGATCATCTACAGAATCAGGCATCAGCTACCAGTGGCAATCATCAGCTGATGGCACAAACTGGACCAATATAGCAGGCGCCACAGCCAGTACTTACAATGCCAATGTGTCTGCAAATACTTTTTTTCGTGCTTACATGGTTTGCTCAGTGAGCGGCCTCGCAGATACATCTACCAATACAGAAGTTACTGAAACAGGGCCATCTCCAGTTGTAGCCACGCTTCCATTCAACGAAAGCTTTGAAAGCTGGACACCAGCATGCTATTCTTTTGATCGTCCTGGCACGAACTGGCTTGACAGCCCACCTACAGGAAATGCATCCTGGCGCAGGGACGACCAGGGCAGTGATGCATCCTGGGATCTCGTTGGCTCGTATATGTATACACCTACATCCACGGCAGGCAGCCATTCAGCAAGGTTCCACAGCGGGTATGCATATCCTGCGGGATCAGCAGGTAATATGGATCTGTACGCCAACCTAAGCGCCGTAGGAACAAAAAGAATATCGCTGGATTATACAAATGCCAGCGGTTCAGACTATCTTACTATCAGCCTTTCTGAAGACGGTGGCAGCACCTTTACCACACTAGGTACGTACTATACCACCTCAGGCTGGGAATCAGAAGCGGTTACTACTACTTCTACAGCGGCAAATGCTATCATACGCGTACAGGGTGTATCTGACTATGGCAGTACAGACCTGGGCGTAGACAATTTCGCACTAGTACTGCTTACTCCTTGTACCGGCACACCTGCAGCGGGTGCTATTAGCAGCTCTCAGCTATATGGCTGCAGTGAATTCAACGCTATCCTTTCCTTGCCTGTTACAGGTATTACCGGCCTCTCTTATCAGTGGCAATCTTCTGCAGACAGCGCTACATGGACTGACGTTTCCGGCGCTACTTCCAACACTTACACTGCGGATGTTACAACAAACATCTATTATCGTGTTTACGTAACCTGTACCGCAAGTTCACTTTCTGATACTTCAGCAGGTATACATTTGCTATTGGTAACCCCTGTAGCAACAAATGCAACTTTACCTTTCTTTGAAAGTTTTGAGAGCTGGATAGGAACATGCTACATGTTTGACCGTCCGGGATCTAATTGGTTACAATCTCCTGTTACCGACAATAATTCGTGGAGAAGAGATGATCAGGGTTCTGATGCAGCCTGGCATAACCCCGATGCATATATGTATGACCCGGCCAGTACAGATGGTAGCCGTTCAGCACGCTTTCACAGTGGCTGGGCCTATCCCGCAGGCAGTATCGGCAACCTCGATCTTCATATAGATCTGAGTACACCCGGAACTAAATTAGTCCGCTTTGACTACAACAACCTCAACGGCGATGATTATCTGAATTTACAACTCTCCGAAGATGGGGGAAGTACGTTTACAACCATCAATACTTACTCAGTAACGCCATCTGGGTGGATGGCAGAGATAGCAACGCTTTCATCGGTTGCTGCAAACGCCGTGCTTCGCTTCCAGGCAGTTTCTGATTATGGTGGCACAGACATCGGTATCGATAGTCTGTCAGTATCTGTAGCGCCAGATTGCAGCGGAGCTCCTGTCGCCGGCACCTATACTGCATCTCAGACTTCGGGATGTAGTGCATACTCAGCGGCGCTCTCAGTAGATGCACCTTTATATATGACAGGCATCAGCTATCAGTGGCAATCGTCCCCCGACGGTGTTAGCTATACAGATGTAGCGGGCGCAACCAATACAAGCTATACGGCCAGCATAACAGGTAACATGTATTCCAGATTCTACGCAGCTTGCAGCTTCAGCGGACTTGCAGATACTTCTGCCGCTATTGAACTTACAGAAACACCAGAAGTAGCTGTTGTCGCAACGTTACCATACTTCCAGAGCTTTGAAAGCTGGTTAGGTGGCTGCACTAGTTTTGATCGCCGGATAACAGCACACTTATGACTCCTACAACAGGTAATACATCGTGGAGAAGAGACGACCAGGGTGATGATGCTATGTGGGATGCATCTGGAGGAGGCTCATATTTCCCCGTTTCGACTGATGCCAGCCATTCTGCGCGTTTCCACTCTTACGAAGCATCTTCCGGCTCTGAGGGGGATATGGACATTCACCTTGACCTGAGCGGTGCAGGAATGAAAAATATCAGTTTTGACATAATAAATGAAGATGGCGATGACTATATGAATGTGCAGTTATCTGAAGATGGTGGTGCTACATTCTCAACACTGGGCACATACTATACTTATGCTAGCTGGACACCGATAACCTTGACCACAACATCTGTGGCAGCAAACGCAGTACTACGTTTTGCAGCAATAGGTGACTTTGGAGGTTCGGACATCGGGCTAGACAGCCTTTCCGTTTCCATAGCTCCCTCTTGTGCGGGATCACCGACGGCCGGAACCGTATTAGCCACTCAAACCAGCGGTTGCACGGCATATCCCTCTACTGTTTCAGCCAGCACTCCGTTATTACTCACAGGTATTACATACCAGTGGCAATCATCGCCAGACGGCACAACTTATACTGATGTTTCAGGAGCAACCAATACTTCTTACACCGCCAGCGTTTCAGGTAATATTTACTATAGGTTCTATGTTACTTGTACACTTAGCGGATTGTCCGATACATCTTCAGCAATGGAGTTGATTGAAGAACCCGAAGTTACGGTAGCCGCCTCACTTCCTTACTTCCAGGGATTTGAAGACTGGATGGGCGGTTGCTCTGGCTATGACCGGCCAGATATTAGCTGGTTACTGAATCCGGTGACAGGCAATGCATCATGGAGAAGAGACGACCAGGGTGCAGATGCAGCATGGACCTATGCAGATTATGGTGGTTACACACCGGTATCTATAGAAGGCAGCCACTCAGCAAGGTTCCATACCTATGAGGTAGCCTCCGGCGAAACCGGCAGCATGGATCTGCACGTGAATCTCAGTATGCCTGGCACTAAGAACATCTCGTTCTACTACAACAACTCAGATGGCGATGACAGCATGTATGTAATGTTGTCAGAAGATGGAGGCACTACGTTCAACGTACTGCAGGGCTACGGCACAACCACGGACTGGGAACGTGATACGCTCTCTACCAGTTCAGTGGCTGCGAACGCAGTGATCAGGTTCTATGCAATTTCTGATTATGGATATACGGATATAGGCATAGATAGCCTGTACATATCTGCGCCTCCTGCAGCGCCTTGCGCTACGCCTACTGGCCTCGCTGCAACTGCAATAACAAGCACGTCTGCGGCACTGTCATGGAGCTCGGTTTCCGGTGCATCCGGCTATGAATATGTGGTGGACAATACAGCCTCTACGCCCTCAGGTGCAGGTACATCAACGTCGGCTACCAGTGCCGACGCAACTTCACTCACATGTGCTACCGTCTATTATTTGCATGTGCTTACAGACTGCGCCGCCGATAGTTCAGGTTGGGCAACAATATCGTTCACTACCGATACATGTAGCACCCTGAATACCGGTATAATCAATGATGCAGACCTTTCAGTACTCGCATATCCTAACCCTGCAAAGAATCTGCTTACGGTTGAGATCAAGGGTGCAACAGGTACAAATCAGCATGTACAGGTTACAGACGTTACCGGCAAAGTATTAATGGAAGAAACGCCTGCTAACAACAAGCTCACCATTGATATGGGCCAATTTGCTTCGGGTATGTACTTCGTTATCTACTCTGACGATGCCAATAAGCGCACCATCAAGGTGAACAAACAGTAAGAATAACAGTAATAAAACAAAAAAGAGAGGTGAGCGATCGCCTCTCTTTTTTGTTTTATTACATATTTAATAGCAAAGCTTAAAAGGAAAAAAAGCTTATTCGCATGTTTCACACAGCTAAGAGAGTGCGCTATTAAGAGGCCTAGCCATTACCTTTGTGCTCCAAAATAACATTATGGGCAAAATAGCCATTAATATAGCCACCGGCAGCATACAAAAAGAAGAGATAATAGTTGGTATAGACCTGGGCACTACCAATAGCCTTATAGCTATAGTGCGCGGTGATACTCATGAGCCAATAGCGCTCAAAGAAATAGATGGGTTAACACTTGTGCCATCCATTGTCCACTTTGATGAATATGGCAATACCACTGTTGGCAATCCTGCAAAAGAACTGCTGGTTGCACAGCCTGAGCGAACTATCTATTCTGTAAAAAGGCTGATGGGCAAATCATATAAAGACGTAAGCAAAGATTCAGGTTTCTTCGCCTACCACGTTATTGATGATGATACTGATGCGCTGGTGAAGATACAGGTGGGGGAGAAGTTTTATTCCCCTATAGAATTATCGTCTTACATTTTAAAAGAGCTGAAAAAGCGGGCAGAGCATATACTTAAGACGAGTATAAGCAAAGCAGTGATCACCGTGCCTGCTTACTTCAATGACGCCCAGCGGCAGGCCACGCGCGATGCGGGCCGCCTTGCCGGGCTCGATGTATTGCGCATTATCAATGAGCCTACAGCCGCAAGCCTTGCTTACGGATTGGGTGCAAAAAAAGGAGAAGAAAAAACAATAGCGGTGTATGACCTGGGCGGCGGCACATTCGATATATCCATACTCACCATCAGCAATGGTATTTTTGAAGTGCTATCTACCCATGGCGATACCTACCTGGGTGGCGATGATATGGACAACCTGCTGGTACGGTACTGGCAGGAAGATACTGGTGAAGGCGGCACAGATCTTGGCTTTGGCAACCACCTGGATAAAACCGTGATGCAACAGCTAAGGGTGACCGCTGAAGCAGCCAAGAAACACCTTACTAATAATGAAGTATTTGAAGGGGAAATAAACGGGACTGCTGTGCGTATCACCCGGCAGGAGTTCAACGACCTTATACAGCCACTTATTGATCGTACAATCGCCTCATGCAGCAGTGCATTAAAAGATGCAGGGGTCACCAAAGATAAGATTGATGCGGTGGTAATGGTTGGCGGTTCTACCCGCGTGCCACTGGTGAAGGAAAGTGTAAGCAAATTCTTTGGCAAAGCAGTACATGATGAGCTGAACCCGGATGAAGTGGTAGCCCTGGGCGCCGCGGTACAGGCCGATATACTTGCAGGCAATAACACCGAAATGCTGCTGCTGGATGTAACGCCACTGTCGCTGGGCATAGAGACCATGGGCGGGCTGATGGATGTGCTGATACCCCGCAACTCCAAAATACCCATGAAAGCCGGCAGGCAATACACTACGCAAAAAGACGGACAGGGCGGCATGCGCATATCTGTATTCCAGGGGGAGCGCGACCTTGTGCAGGACAACCGTAAGTTGTCAGAGTTCAACCTTACTGGCATACCCGGCATGCCTGCAGGCATGGCCAAGGTAGATGTATCGTTCCTTATAGATGCTGATGGTATCCTTAAAGTTAGCGCTACCGAGCTGCGCAGCGGTGTAGCGCAAAGCATTGACGTAAAGCCCCAGTATGGCCTTACAGACGAAGAGGTGGAAAAAATGCTACTGGACTCCCTCACCCATGCTAAAGACGATATAAAGACGCGCGCACTTGTAGAAGCCAGCACAGAAGCGGAGCAAATGCTGGACACCACTGAGAAATTCCTTACGAAGTACCGCGAAGCGCTGACGGACGAAGAAATAGAAACAACCCACAGCCGCATGCAGATATTGCGTGAGGCAATAACCGCAAAAGATAAAGACCGTATACAGCACGAAACAGAGATACTCAACGATGTTTCCCGCCCATACGCAGAGCGCGTAATGGAAGGGGCACTGAAAGATGCAATGAAGGGTAAGAAAATAATATAATTCCCACTATTAAAAGAAGAGTAATGCTGTGATGTTTTTACTTTTGGCTTTTAACTTTTGACTTTTTAAAATGCTCGTTTATAAATTCGGAGGTGCATCCATTGCTGATGCAAAAAGGATGAAGGCTTTGCTACCCATTATCAGGGAGGCACGGGAACCTTTGCTCATTGTTGTTTCGGCATTAGGTAAGACTACCAATATGCTGGAGCATATCGTGAACCAGGCATGCCTTGGTGAGATGGATGAGGCTATGGCACAGGTAGAGCAACTAAAGCAACAACACCTCGACTATGCCCTTGCCTTGCTGGACGAAGAGAATTATGCCCACGAGGCTTTTGACCTGAATAATTACTTCATCGTCCTGGAGAATGCGGTAAAAAAGGCAGATGCCACTAGTTACGACTACTCCTACGACCAGGTAGTCTCTATGGGTGAGCTGCTCTCCAGCGGGCTTTTATCCTGCCTGCTTCACCAGCAACGTATACCTACCGCTTATATTGATATCCGCACCGTTATCCGCACAGATGATACCTACCGCGATGCAGTGATAGATTGGGATTTTTCTGCGGCAAAGGCCAAAGAGATCATTGCACCGCAATTGCAACAGGGCAAAATAGTAGTGACACAGGGCTTCATTGGTGCTACGGCCGATAACCACTCTGTAACACTTGGCCGCGAGGGGTCTGACTATACAGCAGCCATACTAGCAGCGATGTTGGGTGCTAAGTCTGTAACCATCTGGAAAGATGTGGAGGGCCTGCAAAATGCTGACCCCAAGCAATTTCCTGACACCGTGAAGATCGATGCTATTTCTTATAACGAGGTAATAGAAATGGCATTCTACGGTGCACAGATCATTCACCCAAAGACTATAAAACCACTACAGAACCACGACATACCACTGTATGTAAAATGCTTCCTGGACAGCAAGCTCAGCGGCACCGTGATACAGTCGGAGGTCAATAACATTACCTACCCGCCACTCATAGCACTAAAGGAAAATCAGGTGCTGATGCAGGTGACCACGCGTGACTTTTCGTTTATTACAGAAGATAATCTCAGCAGGCTTTATAGCATTTTCCACACGCTGAAAATAAAGGTGAACCTTATCCAGAATGCCGCGATCAGCTTTGTGGCGTGCGTAGATAACCGCGAGGACAAAGTAAAAGAACTGATCCAATCGCTTGGTACAGATTATAAGGTTACGATTAATGAAAAAGTAAACCTGCTGACTATCCGGCACTATACCCCGGAGATCATGTCTTCGCTTACAGGCGACAAGCAAATCCTACTGCGCCAGGAAACCCGTAAAACGGTTCAGCTGGTATATCTAAATAAGTAGAACAGGATGAAGCGTTCCTACCTTATTCTCAACTGATCATCGTTACGATCGGCAGATGGACACCTATAGGAGGTGAAGTTGAAGGAAAGACTTATCTCGGCTACAAGATACTGATCCATGCTGCTGGTATTGCCTCTCTGCTTGCCGGCTATTCCCAGTTTTGTAGTTCCGCCTACTTCGCCCGAACGGTCCTGCAAGCCAGCTGCGGCTGAGTTTACCCTGAATTTGTCTGCGCCTACATACGTTGAGCTTACATCATCCATGTGGTCAGTTGTAGTAAGGCGGTCAGCAATTTCCAGCGTCAGGTTCACCCCGCCTGCTATCCAGAATTTGGCACCTACCCCTATAGGGAAGCAGGCAGCCATAGTACCATATTTTCTGTTTTTATACGCTGCTGTGTTCTGGCCTTCAGTGCCTAGTGGCTGCAGTGCATACTTTTCTCCTTTGTAAGTGGTATAGGGACTATAGTAGAAAGCACCGATACCACCAGTGAGATAAGGCGTAAACCTGTGTGTGGGATCGCCTGTAACAAAACCAAAGAAATTGAACTCAGCCTGTAAAGCCCCCTCAATAATGTCGCTTTTAAAATTGAGATTTCTTGTGCGGTCGTAGAGATCAGAATTAAGCTTATCATCGTAGCTAACGGAAGTATAGTTAACAACGGCTTTCACCGCTATATACATATTCATGCGTTTGCGCACATATACACCCCCGTTCAGGTGAGGCGTCTTGTAACCGTAGTTTTCGTTAAGATCTCCAAAATATTGAGTACCACCTACTGAAATGCCTACTTCCGCACCTGTATAGTACTTTTGAGCCTGCACCACGATGCCTGGCAGCATAGCCAGTACAAGTGTAAAAATATATAAATGTATTCTGCGTAAAGCGACCATTATTCTAGAAACGGTAAAAGTAGCCATTTATTGTATGCCATTTTATCAAAGTTAAGCGGCATGCTTATGCTCTACTTTGGTATAAGAATAGCGCGTAGAGTCTCCAACCTTGGTAAATGTCACCTCAACTTCCTCCAAAGAAAAAAGTTCCCTGAAGTAAGAGATAACTCTGCTAACTGCCCCACTAAAGAGGTTACGGATATGCTGACGTTTGAGAAATCTTAGGCTAGTTGTCATACAGGCGCTTTTTATAAGAATATACTTATAAAACTTATGCCAATAATGTGCCATTTAGCGCAAAAGAAGCGTTAAACCCCAAATAATACGCAAGATTAAGTGTGTTATTAACAACCAGTAATATTTCCAAGCTTTATCCGTGGTATTTACGCAGCCTGTTTTTGTTGGACCTTAGTATAAGTATAGCTTGTTTTGTCACCTTCTTCTTTAAAGGTCACTTCCACTTCTTCGGGTTCAAATAAACCTACTACCATACCACCCAATTTCTGGAAGATACGTACTACAAGGTTAGGCTTATTGGCATTTGACGGTTTTTGATCAGATACGGGGTTCATACTTGGCTTTGGGTTTGGGTAACAGAATGGTATTGATATTGTAACGATATTACTTGCAATTTATTGTAAAACTTATAATGTAGCTAACACGTTTACGGAAAATAGCTATAATTTTGCGCACACCTTATTAAGAAAACATTTTATCCGGTCATTTTTTTGGATTACATGATAATCTTCTATACTTTTGCAATCCCAAATTTGTCCGGCTACTTGGATCAGTTCACAGTTGGCAGTTTTCAGTTGGCAGTTCATCCAGCTTTTGACTTTTGACTTTTAGCTTTGAAAAGTACCCGAAGTTCCTGCCGGGCGATTGGATTAACCTTTTTTTAAAACATATTATGGCAACAGAAAACAATCTGCAGAGCTATGAGCTTATGCTCGTTTTCACCCCTGTATTGGCGGATGAGGACTACAAAGCAGCTCAGAAGAAGTACCAGGAATTCCTGAAAGAGAATGGTGGTACAGTAATTCATCAAGATGCATGGGGTCTCCGCTCACTGGCTTACCCTATAGCTAAAAAGACAACAGGCCTTTACTACGTTGTGGAGTATAAAGCTCCCGCTGACCTGAACGCGAAACTGGAGATCCAGATGAACCGTGATGAGAGCATCATGCGCCATATGGTAACCCGCCTGGACAAGTACGCAGAAGCGTACAATCTTAGAAAACGCAACAAAAACGCAACAGTAGAAAACGCTTCTTAAAAAACTGACCATGGCTAAGCAGAACGAAATAAAATTCCTGACCACGCAGAGAGTGGAAAAACGTCAGAAGAAGTACTGTCGTTTTAAGAAAATGGGTATCCGTTATATAGATTACAAAGACGGAGAATTCCTTAAAAAGTTTCTGAATGAGCAAGGCAAAATGTTGCCACGCCGTATAAGCGGAAACTCGCTGAAATACCAGCGCAAAGTATCACAGGCGATAAAGAAAGCCCGCCAGATGGCTATTCTACCTTACGTTACAGACCTTTTAAAGTAGAAAATCATGCAAGTAATTCTTATAAAAGACGTTGATAACCTGGGCTCAGCCCATGAAATGGTTGCAGTAAAACCGGGATATGCCCGCAATTACCTGATACCTCAGAAGTTTGCAATTGAAGCCAGCTCAAGCAATACCAAAATAATGGAAGAGCGCCGCAAACAACTGCAGAAGAAAGAAGATAAGCTGATGGCTGAAGTAGCCAATGTTACCGAAGTTCTGAAGGCATCACCAGTAAAGGTGGGCGCGAAGATCGGTGTCAGCGGCAAGATCTTTGGTTCTGTTACTGCTATACAGATAGCACGCGCTATACGTGAGCAGAAGGGCTATGAAATAGACCGCCGCCGTATCACTATAATCGGTGATGTTAAGGAGGCTGGCATGCACAAAGCAAGCATCGACTTCGGCAAAGAAAATGTTGTTGAAATCGAGTTTGAAGTAGCAGGTGAATAGTCATAAGTCGTAAGTCTGCGATTTAATAATATTAGCCGCCCCTCAGTGAGGGGCGGTTTTTTGTTAGGGAAGTAATACTGCAACATTCAGTAACTTAGCACAATACGAATGAAATATCCACGCCTACTATCATCCGGAACCAATAACAGAGTAGTAGCACTGTCAGAAACCGAGGTGGCAAAACTGTTTGTTGGCGATACCCGCTCAGACATAGGGTCGGAAGCGGAGAAGATGAAATTCGCAAACAAAGTAAACGGACTTATACCGGAATTTTCGAGGCTCGACTTTGATGATACCTTACAGGCAGAAATACTGGTTATGGAGCGCATCTATCCTATTGACTACCGGGCGTACGAAGTTGAGAAACGTGAATTGTGGCTAGACGTTTTTATTGATGAACTTAGCGAACTCCACAAATCCGGCTTTGTGCATAGAGACATAAAGCGTCCTTCAAATCTTACAGGGCTTGCGTTTGACAATATTTTGCTTGCACCTACCGGACTAAGGCTGATTGACGTGGGTATTTCTGCACTACGCAGCCAGGTGGGCGATAAATTGTTTGATAAATATGTAGAAGTAGAACTGCAGGAGCTAACGGAGTTTAGAGACTACTTTTTGAACAGGTAGAAAGCCTCACCCCGGCCCTCTCCCGAGGGAGAGGGTGAGGTGAAGGAAATAATCGTTATTTTTTCTTTAAGTACAGCATCTGGTAAAAGTGGCCGTTAAAATGGGCCGTACGGCTGATCAACACATTAAGCTTGTTGCGGTGCGGCTCTTTTGCAAAGTCTTCTGTAGACACAGACATGTGCCTGCTAAACCAATCATCACTGGTCATTTTGCTGAAGTGTTTGTGCAGCTCGCTTGTTACTGCATGATATTGTTCCCTCAAAGTGCTTATTGACGGTATTGTCTTACCAGAGTTGTCGGGGCTGGTAATAAACAATTCTTCCAGTTCAGGGTATAGCTTATCTCCCAGTCCAAACAGCTTTATCATGCTGTCGCTAACCGCAGTGAGATGACCTAAGAGATAGGTACCCGTATTGCGGCCTGGTGAGCATTCTGCCGCCAGCTCCTCATCGCTTATTTTATCGAGGAAATCGGCCATACGTTTATTCTGTACATCCCATGCTGCTATGAGCATGTTAATTACCAGCTCTTTTTCTGAGATCACGATCTCTGCCTGTTCGTTGTTCATGTGCTTGATTTTTGTGGTTTGAAGATGCAACATACGGAGTTAAACGATTATGTGCCGAATAGCGGTATTGAAGAAAAGAATAATGTGGATTTCCCCGTAAATACCGGCCGTTTTGCGGGTGGCGAAAAAATAATAAATTGCACACTTCATTATTGATTATCATTGCTTTATACGTTTAAAATTGCGGCTTTTTGCGGGAACCCGCAATTTGAAATTCGCGTAGCCTACTGAACCTGGCAAGTGTCAGACAGCCTTGTTAAACCAAGAGATGTCTCTTTGTTTGGTAAGATTGCTTTGCCCCACCATACGCGCAAGGCCAGGCTATGGCGCGGGCACTGACGGGCAGGGTTTCATTTTTATGCTGATTTCCGGTTTCTGTGTGAAAATGAAAATTGCACAGTTTTTGTTTGATAATCAATCATTTAGTTTTCAAAAATTTCCGGTTTTTTCCGATTACTGCAACGAAAATTTCCGGTTATGCAGGTAATCTGTTTGAGTGATTTAACCGCGAAGACGCAAAGGCGTTTGTGAAATTTCATTGCGATTATTTCCGATGACTGCAATCCCAACGATCTATCCCCGAACAACTTCTATCAAAATTTCATCCCCTCTATAAATCAAATTCATACGATCCACGAAGTGATTCCCCTAATGCCGTATCGAAGTTCCATGACTAATACTTTGGGTGTTGCGAAAGATTGCTTTGTCGCAGCCACGCACAAAGGCTAAACTATGCTCCGCGCAATGACGTCAGTTTGTTTAGTGCGCTCAAATGTCTATTCGGTATTATTTGCGCGCAAAATTTGGGCCAAGCTTGAGAAATGTGGATAACAGGGCAAACAATAACCTTTCTGTAACCAAATCTGATCCGGTCAATAAAATTCGCCAATAAAGGCAGGAAATTATTAGCGATCCAACCATTAAAAAGCTCCTCATTCTTACGGGTTAGGGGTTACCCATTCTTCCCCATCTTCAAATACTTCCTTTTTCCAGATGGGAACTGTTTGTTTGAGGGTGTCTATAGCATAGCGGCATGCATCGAACGCGGCGGCACGGTGTGCGGCAGATACTACTATGATAACGGGAACTTCGCCCACGGCGAGTGTGCCGGTTCGGTGGTGTATGAGGACTTTGTGAACAGGCCACTTTGTTAGTAACTCTGCCGCGATCTTTTCCATTTCTTTCACAGCCATACTTTCGTATGCCTCAAAATCAAGCCTCACAACCGTCTTCCCTTTTGTGTGATCCCGCACTGTGCCTATGAATACATCAATGCCGCCAGCCTGGGGGGACATGGCCCAATCGATGCAGGATAGAATATCTAACGGCTCTGATGATATTTTTATGCTGGTCATTTTTCTTGTCTGTTGTCTGTTGTTTAGGTATCGCAAACCCTGGAGGTGTGGGATAACTCCCGCGTTCTTTCGCCACCGCACAGGTGTGCCACACCGTGGAGGTGTGGCACACCCGGCACCAGCTATCCTCCGCTGACTGGGGGGATTATTGCTATTTCGTCGCCATCCTGTATTACTGAGTCCGGGCCGGCATAGGTACCATTTATTGCAATCATAAATGATGAAAGCTTTTGCAATTGCGGATATCGTTGGCAGAGCACTTCTTTCAACGCAGTAATGTTAGCAGCCGCATCAACTTCTACCGATGCAGCGCCAAACAGCTCTTTTACAATTCCGAACGCCAGGACCTTCATATTAATGCAAATGTACACCCAGATGTTTGAGCAAAACGTCTGCTCCGGCCACAAAAACCACAATGGCCGTGATACGACGAATAAGTAACTGATCGAATCTGGCTGTGCCGAAGCGTGCGCCCAACTGACCGCCAACAAATACGGCACCACACAAAAGGCCTACAGTAGCATAGTTGATATCCGCGGGGACGGCGGATTGCTGGCCGGCAATACCTGCAACCGAATTGACAAGAATAAAGAAGCTGGCTGTGGCCGCAATTCTTTTAGGCATATCCCACTTCGTAAGATTGAGGACGGGGGAAAGGAATATCCCCCCACCAATACCTACCATACCTGAAAGAAAACCAATAGCGCCTCCCAACAGGCCATCCCTGAGATAACTAATCTTGTGCGCTACAACCTCTTGTTCGCTCACAAACCTGAATTTTATCCAAAGCAATATAGCTGCAACAATGAGGCTGAAACCCAGTATGATAAAAAAGGAATCTTGAGTGAGCTTTACCTTAGCACCCAGAAACGCCAACGGCACACTAAGGGTAACAAGCGGAATTACTTTTTTCCAGTCTACCTGCTTATTTTTTATAAATATTATAGTGCCGCCCGTTACTACAATGATATTGCAGATCAGTGCTATCAGCTTTAGTTCAGGAATGGGATAATTGTAAATCGCCAGTACAGCTATGTAGCTGGAGCCGCCGCCAAAGCCCACAGACGCGTACACAAATGCAATGATCAAAAAGAAAAGTATTATTTCCCAGTGTGGCATGATATATCCTGTTTATACCCGGGCTATAGTTCTTTACTCAGCAGTCATGGTTCGGCGGGGCTCACCATGACATTCTGGATTGAGCATCACATCACAAATATATCGGCCCAGGTATGTTACTTGCATAGCACCTCTTCTGCTTCTTTACGCAACTTGTCCTTTTTTATAGATACCACGCCTACATCTTCACAGACCAGACCACCGGCAAGGTTGGAGATCTCGGCCATGAGTGCCACATCTTTGGTAATGGAGTAGACCAGGGCAGCGGTAGCCACCACGGTGTCGCCAGCACCGGAAACATCGGCAATATTGCGGATATGCGAAGGCAGTATAGCCGAGGTAAAACCATTATTATAGAAGACCCCTTTTTCTGACAGCGTGACGAATGTGATATCGTGATGCAGTGAACTGTTGAGCTTGCTGTGCACTTTGTCCATCTCCTTTTCATTCACATCTGCCAGTTCCATGTTAAGGCCTTCGCGCACCTCTTTCAGGTTGGGTTTAAAGATGGTAACATTCTTGTAGGCCAGAAAATTCTTCTTCTTCGGATCTACAACCGTGATTATACCTATCTCTTTGCAATGTGCCGTGATCAGCCGTATTACATTCTCTTTAAGTACGCCCTTGTTATAGTCTTCAAAGATGAGCACCTGCGGCTTTACCTTTTGCAGAAATTTAAGCACGCTGTCTATGAACGGATGCTCTTCCTCTACGTATAAGTCGTCTATCACTTCATCATCCAGCCGCAGCATTTGCTGATTGCGGCTCAGTACCCTCACTTTGGTAGTTGTGGGCCTGCGCCAGCTTTGCATAATAAGGCTACTATCAATACCTGCTTCGTTAGCCAGCTTTATGAGGGTAGTGCCCTCGCTGTCGTCGCCTACCACGCTAGCCAGCGTTACTTTTGCGCCCAGTGCACGGCAGTTTAGCGCCACATTCGCTGCACCGCCAAGGCGACTTTCCCTGCGGTGAAGGGCTACAATAGGCACGGGGGCCTCAGGCGATATACGCTCTACACTTCCCCACCAGTAGTTGTCTAACATAACATCGCCCACCACTACTACGTGAACGCTGTCCATACTATCAAAAACCTTTTTTAATTCTGCTTTATTCATTCCCCAAACCCCTGAGGGCGCTTCCATGTTTGGTCAAAAATATGTAATTAAAGATCAGCGCGGGCAAACTACCTGCTATAAACGCCCTAGAAATAGCCCGCGGTACCTTACTTTTCTTTTGCTTCGCCAAAAGAAAAGTAACAAAAGAAAAGGCGATTTTTGGCCAAAGGCTCCGCCGGCCAAAAAACAGCTCTACGCTGCTAACTCAGGTCTCTACTCAACAACATGGCGCTGGTTTTTTGCCTACCATTGCTATTTTCCAACTTTATTACTTCACTCATCCCACTGCTTTCTATTTACTGCTGAATCTACATCTACGCCCAAAAAAGGCGCCATCATATGCTCGACTTCAACTCTACTATCGCCTAATACCAGTAAATCCTCCTATTTCTTCGCTCCAATATTTTTATAAGGTACCATTATTCGCCGTCGCCTTGTTCCTCTTTTCCAGTATAAAAAATATGGGTATCCCGATCAGCACTATGATTAGTCCGGGCCAGGTGTATGTTGGCTTGAACTTGAGCAGAACGAGACAAATAGTAGCTGCAAGAACAATATATACGAATGGTATAACCGGGTAACCAAAAGCCTTGTAAGGGCGTGGCACTTCGGGATGCGTTTTGCGCAACTTGAAGATGCCAGCTATAGTGAGTATGTAAAACAGAAGCACGGTAAAGATGATGAAATCGAGCAGATCGCCATACTTGCCGCTAAGGCAAAGCGCTGATGCCCATATAAATTGCATCCAAAGCGCGGCTGCCGGTACTCCGTTCTTATTCAGCTTAGCCGCCTTTGGGAAAAAGAGACCATCATTAGCCATGGTATAGTATACACGGGATCCGGAAAGAATGAGCCCGTTGTTGCAGCCGAATGTGGATATCATTATCATTACCGCAATAAGCGTGGTGCCTGCCGGCCCGAATATTTTCAATGCTGCTGCCAGCGCCACCCTGTCTGACGGTGCATTGGCGATCTCCTGCATGCTCATCACATTTACGTACATGAGATTCATGGAAATATAAATGATGGTAACTACAAGCGTACCTATAAATAGGCTCAGACCGATATTACGTTCTGGCCGCTTTATCTCTCCGGCAATGAACGTAACATTATTCCATGCATCGCTGGAGAAAAGGGCACCAACCATGGCGGCACACAATGGCCCTACAATAGCAAGACCCATAAGACTTTCATGGGTGATCACATCAGCGGTTCTCGTCACGGTTTTGACCCTCCATGCATCAGACCAGTTAAGCGTCCAGATACTGTGATCTTTAAAGAAAAGGAATCCGAAAAATATGAGCGCAGCCATTGCCGCTATCTTGGCGAACGTAAAAATGAACTGAATCCACTTACCGCTCTTGATACCGAGTGTATTGAGAAAAGTAAGCAGGAAGATCATGCCTATACCCAGAAGCTGTGCCGCAGAGATATTAAAGCCTTTCGGGTCGCCAAAGAGAATATTACCATCGCCCAACGAAGGAACAAGATAGCCGGTGAACTTTGCAAAGCCAACACCTACAGCGGCAATGGTACCGGTTTGTATTACTGCGAAAAAAGACCAGCCGTAGAGGAAGCCATACAGCTTACCAAAAGCTTCGCGTAGGTAGACGTATTGGCCACCGGCTTTAGGATACATGCCGCTGAGCTCGCCATAGCTAAGGGCTGCAGTAAGCGTAATAAAACCCGAAAGCAGCCAGACTACGATAAGCCAGCCAGTGCTTCCCAGTTGGCGGGAAATATCTGCGCTTACTATAAATATGCCGGACCCGATCATGGAACCGATGACCAGTAAGGTGCCATCCAGCAGGGTAAGCGAGCGCTTGAAAGACGAACTATCGCCGGAACTGATCTCCTTATTATTTTCCAAATGAAATGATTTTCAGAAAAATACTATTTATTTTTCTTTTTGTCATCATTATGGGCTGCAGCATTCATTCCTTCTACTACATCCTTAGTAATATCCAATGTTCTATTGGCATATAAAAGAGGAGAACCGCCGGAGCTAGAATAGGTGAAAATGAAATCGAAATTCTTATCCTTATTATAGCTAACCAGGAAGGCATCAAGATGTGTCTTGAGGTCTTTGTTAAAGTCGTCTTTCGCTTTCAGCAACTCATCAGTAAGCGACTGGCGGCGAGCCTCCAGGCTTTTTTGCTGCTGCATAAGGCGGGTTTCCGCCTCCTGGTACTCACTTTGCGTAATGGAATTGGCCTGAACTTTACTTTGCACCTTGGCAGCGAAGTCCTGCATCTGCTTATAAGAAAGCTGCAGCTCGTTGTCCATATCGTCCTGGCGTTTCTTAAATTCTTCCTGTTTTGCCTTAAGCACTTCGTATTTAGACTCGAAAGTGTCAATATTTACATATGCAAGCTTTCCGGTAACCGGACCCGGGGCGGCGACAGTAGCAGTGCCGGCAGCAGTCTTGCTATGGTCTGCATTACAACCCAAAACAAGCGCACCCACCAGGGCCAACGATCCTACAATAATACCGGCGTTTTTTATCATATACAGAGATTTTAATGCTTGAGGAATAACCATGCATTCCTGAGTCTCAAAAGTAATATCTAAAATGCCAAATTTCACTTCGGCAGTTTCATAAAGTTGTCATAAAAAGGCAAGGGAATACAAATAGGAGATTTGATTATCATTTAACCCTGAATTCCGGGGCCGTTTGCACAATTGTGGGAGGTTGCAAACTATCAAAGAAAATATTACTAAAAATAAAGAATCTCCGTTATTTTTACGCAAAGTTTACAAATTATGAAAAGAGTTCTTACAACCCTCGTGCTCCTGGTAACCGGAGCCGCAACATTTTTATCCTCAAACGCCTATAGTCAGTCGTGGAAGGTTTACGGTACAGCCGACTTTTCCAACCCGTCTACAAATGCTGCCATGGCACTCACTCCGGGCGGCACACCCTATGTTGCTTACCGCGACAGCACCAATGGAAACTTTGCAAGTGTGAAGTTTTACAATGCCGGTAGCTGGATACCCGCAGGCTCAGCAGCTTTCTCATCTGGTGCAGCCAGCTCTATAAGCATAGCTGTAAGCAGCGCTGGCACTCCCTATGTTGCGTATTCAGACGCATCGCATAGCCAGAAAGTAACGGTGATGAAATATACCGCGGGTACATGGACAGTAGTAGGCACTGCCGGCTTATCTGGTGGCGCAGCCACTTACACTTCTATTGCTTTAGATGGCAGTGACAACCCATATGTGGCCTACCAGGATGCTACAGACAGCCAGAGGGTTACCGTAAAAAAATACAGTGGTACATCATGGAGCACAGTTGGTACTATAGGATTTTCGGCAGGCCGGGCTGACTATGTGAAACTTGCTATTAGCGGAACCACACCTTATGTTACCTACTCTGATTACAGCGCAGGCAAACGTGCGACAGTGATGCAGTATAACGGCAGCGCATGGGTAACAGTAGGAACGGCAGGATTTTCGGCCGGCAGGACCCGCTACAACAATATGGCAATAAGCGCCAGCGGAATACCCTATGTAATTTATGCTGATACATCTGCGGCCAATAAGGCAACAGTGATGACATATACCGGTGCGAGCTGGGTTACAGTGGGCAGCGCGGGATTTTCCGCCGGCCCTGCAGGATTTACATCAATTGCGATCAGTGCGGCCGGAGTGCCTTTCGTTGTATACCAGGATTCTTCACTGGGCCAAAAGGCTGTAGCGAAGAGGTTTATCGGTTCGGTATGGTCAGCGCTTGGCCTTACAGCGGGTGTATCTCCCGGCTCTGCAGCAAATACCACAGTAGCGGTAAATGGTGTCGGCACTCCGTATATGCTGTTCAATGATGGCGCTGACAGCGGTAAAACAACTGTTATGGTTTTCAATGTATCGCCAATAACCGGTACGTTCAATATTTGCCGCGGCAGTACTACTACCCTGGTTGATACCACATCTGGCGGTAAGTGGAAAAGCACAGTTCCAACTGTAGCAACAATAGATTCCGCAAGCGGATTGGTATCCGCTATCGCGCAGGGTACTACTACCATCTCTTACAGTGTAAACGGCTTCAGCGCATCGGCTATTGTGCATGTATTTTCGCTGCCGGGTGCAGGTAGCATCACTGGTATGGACTCAGTTTGTACCAACTCTACTACTGCCCTTGCGGACAGCGTGCCAAACGGAACGTGGACGAGCAGCGCGGTGGGCGTAGCTTCGGTAAGCGCCACAGGAGTTGTAGCGGGTGTGACAGTAGGCTATACTACAATCAGCTACGCGGTGAGCAATGTATGCGGCTCTGCTACAGTGAACCAGCTGGTGAAAGTGAACCCACAGCCAGTACCATATCCGCTGCACGGCGAGAAAACAGTGTGTGTAGGCGCTACAAGCCTGCTGTACGACGCAATTAGCGGTGGTACGTGGACCAGCAGTAGTCCTGGAAAAGCATCGGTAAATGCTTCAGGTTTTGTAAGAGGTGTATCTGCGGGTACCTTAACTATCACATACAATATTGCTGAGCCTTTAACTACCTGCCACAGCATTTCTACTTATGCTATGACGGTGAATCCTCTGCCTACGCCTGCCTTTACCATATCAGGCGATATACTTACCAGTACCTATGTGTACCCATCTTATGCATGGATGCGGGATAGCACTATATTGCTCGGCGCTACTTTCAGATCTTATAATGCAATTGCCTCTGGCAACTATATCCTTACAGTAACGGATACCAATGGATGTACTGCATCAACATCAGCCAGCTACCTGATCGCTTCTGAAGTAAACAATGTAAGCGGTAGTGTAACAATAGGCGTATATCCAAACCCGGTACAAAACAGCCTTTATATAGAGTATGCCGGAACTGCGGATGCAACCGTAGCAACAATGGATGGCAGACTGCTTTTTTCGCTGAAGGAAACAAAATCCATAGATATGAACAGCATGCCAAACGGCATTTACCTGGTATCAATATATGACCACAATACCGGAAACCTGCTGAAGACAGAAAAGATAATTAAGAAGGCAAATTGATAAAACCAGTTTACCTCCATGTTATTCGCCAGTCCACGGACTGGCGAATTTATTTTATGGCAGCGCCGCGATAGACAACGTAGACCACAAATAATATGGCGCTACTCAGAACAACGAGATAAGCAATGTACATCTTGCGGGCATAAAGCAGCTGGGCAAGATGGGGCTCATTCTTTTTATCTTTTATCGCTTCATTCAGCAGCGACAGCGACACACGGCTATACTCTGTTTTAAGTACGTCTTTGCACAGCCTGTAGTAGATAAGGTTTACAATGAAGCCGAACAGGATGGCAAACAGGAATACCGCAAAAGAAATAAATTGAAGATCGCTCACGCCTTTAGTTGTAACCCGCTTTAAAAAATATCCTTATAGCCAGGCAAATCAATTCAACACCATCCGTCGGCGGGAGCTCAGGATGAGTATTCTATTTTTGCCATAATAAGCAAGAATATGGTATTGCCCAGCTTTTGCAAAAATATCTACTATTCTCTACCCTTTTTCCTTTTTTGTTCTTCCTCTTCCTGCTCCTTGGTTAGTTTCAGGTCCAGCTCCATGGCGAGGTCGTTGATATTGCTTTGCAGCTTCTGACGCTGGTGCAGCTCCTCCTTGTGGGCTTCAAGGAAGGCAAGACGCTTTTTACTGTAGGCAACTTTAGAGATGAGCACAAAGAGCACAGGCACTATGAAAATGGCCAGAGATGTAGCTGCAATCATACCGCCAAGTACGGTGAAGCCAATGGTGCGACGGGCAACGGCACCGGCACCGGTGGCGAGCACCAACGGCATAACGCCGAGTATAAAGGCAAGTGATGTCATAACAATGGGTCTCAGACGCAGCCTTACTGCATCGAGCGTTGATTGTAAAATATCTTCACCGGCATCAACGCGCTCCTTGGCAAACTCCACAATCAGGATGGCGTTTTTGGCGGCAAGGCCAATGAGCGTGATGAGGCCTATCTGCGCATATACGTTGTTGGTGAGGCTAGGTACTAAAGTGAGGGTGAGGATGGCACCAAACGCACCAATAGGCACGGCCAGCAATACGGAAAAGGGGACAGCCCAACTTTCGTACAGTGCTGCAAGAAACAGGAATACGAAAATGATGGATAGCAGGAATATATAAACTGTTGTGTTGCCCGCCTGCACCTCTTCATGACTGAGGCCGGAGAACTCAAAGCCGTAGCCCTGGGGCAATGTTTTCTCAGCAATTTGTTTGAGTGCATCCAGCGCCTCGCCGCTACTGTGACCGGCTTTAGGACTGCCGTTTACCTCAGCCGAGCGGAAGATATTGAAGTGAGAAATGAGCGGCGCTGTCTCCACCGGTTTGTAGCTGATGAGCGTGCCCAGGGGCAGCATCTGGCCACTCTGGTTGCGCACATAGTACCTGTCCATGTCGGAGATCATGGTACGGAAGGTGGTATCCGCCTGTACCATAACGTGGAAGTTGCGATTGTAGAGCGTTACATCGTTAACGTAAAAACTGCCCATGTAGGTTTGTATGGTGCTGAAGACATCAGATATGGCTACGCCCATGCGTTTGCACTTTTCACGGTCTACGGTAACACTGTAGCTGGGGGTGTGCGCGCCATAGAAGCTAAATGCGCTACCTATCACGGAATTCTTATTGGCTTCGGCCACAAAGTTTTTCACTACTTTTTCAAAGGCATGTACATCATCAGTAGTCTGGCGCTGCTGTATCTGTATACTGAAGCCGGCGGTCTGGCCAAGGCCCGGTATAGGTGGCGGTGGTATCACTACCACATTGGCCTGTTTTACGCCAGATTCTGCTATACGCTTGCGCATCACATCGGCAATGGCGGGCACTTGTTCTTCGGTCTTCTCCCGTTCGTCCCAAGGCTTCAGCTGGCAGAAGATAGTACCACCATTTGACTTGGAAGAGAAGGTAACTACGTTGAGTCCACCGAGGGCAGCATAGTGGCCTACGCCGGGTGTTTCGCCCACGGCTTTCATTATCTTATTTAGCACTTCTATAGAACGGGTAGTGGATGAGGCCTCGGGAAGCTCGTAAGTGATATACATACGGCCGTCATCTTCAGAGGGAATAAAGCCGGTGGGCTTATTTTTGAATAACAGTACCGTGCCTATACAGATGCATACCAGGATGATGACTACAAATTTCGATGCCCTTATCGAACGCCTTACACCGTTGGTGTAGCCGGCGGTTACTTTCTCAAACCATGCATTGAAACGGAAGAAGAACCTGTTGAGGCCGCGGGCATCTTTTGTAGCTTGGCTTGGCTTCAACAGCAGCGTACACAAAGCCGGAGTAAGCGACAAGGCTACAAATGCAGAAATGATAACTGAGATAGCTATGGTGATAGCGAACTGCTGATATAACCGGCCTACTATACCCGGCACAAAGCCAACTGGAACGAATACCGATGCAAGTATGAGGGCAATAGCAATAACCGGGCCTGAGATATCCTGCATGGCATGGTAGGCGGCCTCCTTGGCGGTCATGCCTTTTTCGTCCATATAGTGCTGCACGGCCTCCACCACAATGATGGCATCATCTACCACTATGCCTATAGCCAGTACGAAGCCGAACATGGTAAGCGTATTGATAGTGAAACCCATAGGCACGAAAAAGATGAATGTGCCTATTATGGATACAGGAATAGCCAGAACAGGGATAAGCGTAGCGCGCCAGTTTTGCAGGAACAGGAATACCACAATAGCAACCAGGCCCAGTGCTTCCAGCAGTGTTATCACCACTTCGTGCATAGACACCTTTACCACCGTAACCGATTCGAATGGTATGCTGTAGGTTACATCGGCGGGAAAAGATTTTTTCAGTTCATCAAGGCGGGCAGTGATCGCGTTGGCTGTGGCAAGGGCATTGCTGCCGGGCGCCTGGTACACAAGCAGGTAGGAAGCGCGCTTGCCATCTACAAATGAATTGCTGGAGTAGGAGAACTTACCCAGCTCCATGCGGGCCACATCTTTCAGGTACACCAGCGCACCGGTAGAGGGCTGAGTCTTTACGATTACTTTTTCAAAATCTGCAGTAGTGAAGAGCCGGCCATTTACGAGCAAACTGTACTCAAAAGCCTGGACATTCTGCTGTGGTGGCACCCCTACAGACCCTGCTGCTACCTGCACATTCTGCTCGGCTATGGCATTGTTCACATCGGTGGCAGTGAGGCCGTATGCTGCAAGCTTATCGGGTTTCAGCCATACGCGCATGCTGAAGTCATCGGTACGGGTAATTACGTCTCCTACACCATCTACACGCAGCAGGGCATCGCGCACAAATATGTTGGTGTAGTTGTCTACGAACTGAACATTGTGGCTGCCGTTAGGCGAGTACAAAGCGACCAGCATAAGTATGCTGGGATTCTTCTTTCTTACTACCAGGCCCAGGCGCTTAACCACATCAGGCAGCTGCGGGGTGGCAATGCTTACCCTGTTCTGCACATCCAGCGTAGCTACGTTGATATTGGTACCGATATTAAAAGTTGCATTTATGGTAAGCTGGCCGTTACCTGTACTGTTGCTTTGCAGGTACTCCATGCCCGGCGAGCCATTGATCTGTGTTTCCACGGGTGTGGCCATGGTCTGCTCTACAGTAAGGGCATCTGCGCCGGTAAACTGGCCTGTAACAGATACTACCGGGGGCGTTATCTCCGGGTACTGACCTACGGACAAGTTCATGATGCAGATACTGCCCACCAGTACCAGTACTATGGAAATAACTATTGCAGTTACCGGCCTTTTTATAAACGTATTTGCGATCATTTTCTAAGTCAAAGGTTAAAAGTCAAAAGCCAAAAGTGAGCATTGCCTGCATCCAGATACAATTAGTGCGCCGCTGGCTTTTGTCCTCCCATATTTATCGGTGCTCCGGGGCGCAGTTTCTGCACTCCATCTACTATCACATTGTCACCCTCCTGTATACCGGAGTTCACGATCACACGGTCTGCTATTGTGGGGCCTAATACTACTTTGCGCTGTATGGCATGTAGCGAGGACACTGCTGCCGGTGCACCTTTTGCCGTGTCGGTAGCTGGTATCAGTGTGTCTTTGGCTACGTACATGAAATACTCACCCATTTGCTCCACAATTGCTTTGCTGGGCACCAGCATCTGCTCTGCTGTGTCGTTGTTACGCACCAGCACCGTGGCGCTCATGCCTGCTTTTAGCAGCGAGTTAGGGTTAGAGAAAACAAGCCTCACTGTTATGGTGCCGGTGAGCGGATTTACGCCACGGTCTATAAACGATATCTGCCCCACTCCATTGTACACGCTATTGTCGGCCATAAGGATTGTAAATATTGAATCGGCCGGGTTTGGCGGGTTTTGCTTCAGTTTCAGAAAACGGGGAATCTGCTTTTCATTTACCACAAAATCTACCGCCATCGGATTGTCGGACGAGATGGTATTAAGCACTGTCTGTCCTGTGGTTACGGTGTTGCCCACCTTCACCTGCGATATGCCTATAGTACCATCGAAAGGTGCCTTTATTATGGAATAGCCGAGATCTGTTTGCGTTCTTGCCAGGTCCTGCTTTGCTGCAGTAAGCTGGTCTTTTGCATTTTGCAGGGTAGTCATAGCATGGTCCAGCGTTTGCTTAGCCACGGCATCATGCTGGCTAAGGTAGGTGTACCGGTCCGCATCCTTCTGCGCCTGGTCCATATTAGAGGTTGCCACTTTTACATTTGCCTGCGCGGTGTTAAAGCTTGCGCGGTACTTGCTATCATCAATAGAATATAATTTCTGCCCCTTGGTAACACGGTCGCCCTCTTTAAAGAAGATGCCGGTAACATATCCCTCCACTTCGGCGCGCACATCTACTTGCATCAGCGCAGTAACTGTGCCCGGGAACCTGTCATGATAAACGGCCTTTTCTGTGTGTGCCTGGTATACATTTACCGGCACGGGCATATTTGCCGGGTTTGGCGCAGCCGCTTTTTTATCCCCGCAGGAATATAAAACGGCGCTGACGGCAGTGAGTGTAATGATCTTAAAAAAAGACCTGTTCATGGTATCCAGGTTAAATCTCTGTGGGAATATCCCCCATTGCTTTTTCCAGGTCCACTTTGCTTTGGAGTAGCTGGAATAAAGCGTTCAAATAATTTATTTCAGAAGTCTGCAGGTCAGACTCGGCAATGATGACATCAAGATAGGCTTTCACACCTTCGCTGTACTGCAGCTTCACTATGTTATACACTTCGCGCGCCATCTCCACATTCTCGCCTTGCTGACGCAGGTAGTACAAATTGCTTTTGTAGCTGGCGAGCGCCTGGCTGTACTGAGTATATATCTGCAGTCTCAGGTTCACTTCATCCCAGTCTATCCGCTGCTCCTGCAGGCGGGCCTTGTGTATGTTCTCCAGCCGCCGCAACCCGGTGAAAATGGGAATATTCAATTGAATACCAAAGTTGGAATAGGGATAAGATCTGGAATACAGGTCTGCGAAGTTATTTGCTTGAAATTGATCGTAGTAATTGTAAACGGCAGATACGGAAGGCAGAAAGCCCAACTGGTAATACATGGTCGTTTCCCGCTGAATGCGCTTTGCGGTCTGCAGCTCCTGGTACTCTATTCTTTTTTCAAACTGCAGCCGTGCGGTGGTGTCCACATAAATATCCTTCATCATTTTAGCGGTATCAAAATTTACCGTGAATCGCTTTTGTGATGTGAACCCCATAAGGCCTTTAAGCACTGCATACTTTGCCTGTATTGCTTCAGTAGCATTCTTTAGCTGCGACAGCGAATTATTGAGCGAAATAGTCGCCTGTTTATAGTCTACTTTGTCTACAACACCGCTCACATACCGATTGTAAGCATCGGCCTGATTCTTCTTCAGGCGGGAAGTATCTTCCTTGTAAACGCCAATCTGCTCTAAAGATAACAAAAGGTCATAAAAAGCCTTGCTCACCTGCGACACCAGGTTGATCTTAGTAGCGGCAGTATTCTGGCGCGCTTCCAGTGTATTGAGCTTAGATGCGCGAACTGCAAGCAGCACATCTGGCGTGAACAACGTTTGGCTGGCAGTGACCGACGGAATGGAATAGTTATAAACACCGGAAGTAATAGGCGTTAAGGTGCCACCGATGGTAGAAAAGGCCGTGGGCCGACCGAAGTAATGCTGATAGTTAGCTGCCCCGGTGATCTGTGGCAGCCACCCCGATAATGCAATAGCATTATTGGTGCGTGCTATAGATTCATCAATAAGTGATTGGTTGAGGGCCGGTTGATTTTTTAACGCGTACCTGATACAGTCCGTAAGACTTAGGGCGGCAGTGTTGGAATCTATGTCGGTTTCTTTATTGTTCAGTAGTCCCCGGGCGGAATTATTTTGTTGGGCATTTAGCCACCCTGATGAAAGCAAAAACAACAAAATGAGCGCAAAAAACGGGCGGTTCAACATGGTACTGTACTGCGATTATTTCAGCAAAACGTAACGAAATGTTGAACAAAGGTATCTATAACCTAGTAATCGGATGTATGTACCGCTATTATTTTTATTGATTGCCAGTTAAGAAAAACCTTGAAAATACTGGGCTTGAGCTTATTGTTTCATTATCAATGCTTAATAAATGGTACAAGTCCACACTTCACCAGCTATTGTTGAGTCGAAGCCGCTGCAAGTCTTTTTTGCATTGCTCTTGGTCTGGTCGCCAAGGTCTACATTATACATAACCTTATTATTGTATGTGCAGGAACAATGGTAGTTTTTCTTACAGGAAAACAAGAAAATTATACCGGCGAGAACAAAAACAATAGTGTATGCAGCCTTTTTCATTTTTGCTTTGTTGTTATTTGAAAAACGATATCGGAACGATGATAAACGTTCCCTAAATTTGAAGCATGAAACAATTGTTGTCCACCCTGTTCCTGCTCTTTGCATCAAAAATAAGTTTTTCGCAGGAACATAATGTACATCCTATAAAATATATTTTTAGTCCAAAAGCCGATGCACGGCACGATGTGGACAGCGTTATTTCCATAGCCGGTAAAGAACATAAACATGTGCTGGTAGTGGTAGGTGGCGACTGGAGCGACTGGAGCCTGAGCTTTCTGCATACGCTGGAAAAGGACTATCTGAAAAAAGTGCTTGACGAGAATTACGTATTTATAAAAGTGAATTTCAGCCCAAGCAATAAGAATGAAGAAGTACTAAAGCAGCTGGGAAGCCCGAAATACATGGGATATCCCATTACGGTGGTGCTTGACGAAACCGGAAAGACACTTGTGGCGAAGAATACCGACGATCTGAAGATAGGGACACAAGGCTACTTTGGCCCCAGTGTAGAAAAGTTCCTGAAAACATGGGGCGTTACACAAACTAAAAAATAGGAGATAACCCTTATGCTATCTGTAAGAACTGCCACGATTGCCGATATACCACTGATACAAGAGCTGGCAATGCAAGTGTGGCCGCAAACATACACCCCCATACTAGGCGATGAGCAAGTAGCCTATATGCTGGGTAAGTTTTATACTACAGATGCGCTGGCAGGACAAATGCAGCAAGGACATAGCTTCATAATCTGCAGCAGCGGTGATACTCCTGTTGCATTCGCTTCGTGGTCGCAGATACAGCCGGGAATATTCAAACTACACAAAATATACATAGTGACCGGTCAGCAGGGGAAAGGAATCGGGCGTTTTGTTATAGAGCACATAGTAAATGAGCTCAGAAAGACGAAAGCAAAAGAACTAAGGCTGAATGTGAACATCCACAACCATACAGCAAAAGCTTTTTATGAGAGAACGGGCTTTAAGCAGCTATATGATGAGGACATAGCTATTGGCAGCGGGTACTTTATGAATGACCATGTATTGGGGAGGGTGGTTGAGTAGTTGATCGGTTACCTTGATGATTAGTTAATGGCAAAAAAAAGGCCACCCACGGGCGGCCTTTCAAAAAATATCAGAACGAAATACTACTCTAATTTGAACTGGATAGGCAGTGTAAAGTACACCTTTACTGCCTTACCATTCTGCTTACCGGCTTTCCAGTGTGGCATTGCAGCTACCACACGTTTTGCTTCCTCATCGCAACCGCCGCCTATACCGCGTACTATGGTTACGTCGCTCACACCACCGTCTTCATTCACTACGAACTTCACAATTACACGACCTTCAATGTTGCCTTCACGTGCGGCATCAGGATAGTGCAGGTTTTTCTGCAGGTATGCAGGCATATCAAAGCTAGGTGCGGGCTGCTGCTCCACGTAGTTAAAGATAGCTGGTGCGGCCGGCGCGGCTACAACGCCAGTGCTCGGCGGTGCAACAATACCCGGATCTATACCGTTAGGATCGCCCTTTTCGTCTTTTGGACCAGAGGCTGTAATTTCCTTCTGTGGCGGCGGAACTTCTTCCTCCTTTACTTCCTCATCCTTCTTGATCACCGGTGGTGTAAATTTCACCATTGGCTTCACCGGTGGTGGTGGCGGTGGTGGTGGTGGTGGTGGTGGCTTTGTCGGGTCTATTGGCGGTGGTTCTGCCAATGTTACCGGCTTAGGTACCGGCGCCTTCTTTATTTCCGGATGAACGGTCATGGTAATGATTGCATAAAGAGCCGTAGCAAGGGCAATACCGCCCAGTACCATAAGTGCTGTCCTCGCCCGCTTCGGATAGTTTTTACGCAGCTCATACCCGCCATAAACTTTATTACGGCCCTCGAAAATGATATCGAGATAATCGCTGTTCAGTATCTTGTTAACTTCCATTTTAATTTCATTTTAGTTCACCCGGCAGCTAGCCCGGGTGTCTTTCTGATCTATATAGAGTCAAAAACATCAAAATTTCATACCGATGCGCTATTTAACGCCATTCGCCACTTCAGTTTCCCTGATGAAGCCCTGTTCTATATCAGTGATATCCACTATGGCATACACCTTTACTTCATCAATAGTCATTTCATCCAGCATGTTCACCATATCACCATAAGTGCTGGTAGTATCTGGTTTTATGAGCACAGTAGTTTCATCCTTTACGCCCAGGGCGCCGGTTGCCTTCATATCCCTCACCATCTTTATCTTATTGATGATGGCTTCACGGATACCTTTCCTGTTTGTAGATTTAAGTTCCGGTGGCTTATTGGGGTCATCACCAATACCCTCATAATAATAGATACGGCTATTCTTGCTGAGCAATACCGTAAGGGCCACACTCGCTTTCAGCTTATTTTTCTCTTCTACTGTGAGCTTAGGGTCCTTATATGGCATGTTTATCTCCATGGTCTTTGGCTGAGCCAGAGTAGTGGTATACATGAAGAAGGTGATCAGCAGGAAGCCGAGATCCACCATGGGTGTAAGGTCAATGCGCGTACTTAGTTTTTTACCTTTTTTGACTCCGGGGCCTTGCTTCCCCCCGCTACTCGAGGTATCCATTTCTGCCATAACGAACCAGTTTTTTTATTCTAAGTAATATTTTAAAAAATCTTAAACAAATAATTACTGCTTAGCATCATTCGAGTGCATAGTTTGATATGCAGGTGTGCCTGCCGGCACCGGCTCGAGATCAGTAATCAGGTTGAACTTAAATATTTTGTAACCTTCCAGCGTTTTGATGATCTTCTGAACGCTTGGGTACGATGCCTTACCATCTGCCTTGATACATATACGCAAACCGGGGTTTGTTTCCCTGGCTGCAAGTATCCATATGGCAAGATCGTTGTTTGGCGCCAGTACCGCAGTATCAGCAGGTATGCCGGGGGCGTTCACTTCCTGCGCCATCTGAGACTCGGGAGTAGACGCAAGGTATGCTTTGAGCATAGAAAAAGGAATGCCTTCGGATGCATCTACTGTAAATGCAGCTTTTTCTTCCTTTGTCAGTTTCAGCTGTTTCTTGTAGTCAATACTCTCTATCAGCTGCTGGCGCATATTCTTGTTATCTATGGCAAAGAATATCCTTCCCTTTGTATCTACCGTAAGGAGCATGATGTCCTTGTTAGGCAGCGGGATGTCTGATATAGACTTTGGCGTAGATACTACCACCGGCTCCGGCGGCTTGAACTTTGTTGCCAGCATGAAAAACGTGAGCAGCAGGAACGCCACATCACACATCGCAGTCATGTCGATATGCGTACTTTTTCGTGGTAAACTAGCGTGAGGCATTTTATTGATCTAATAATTAAAATGTCAAAAATCGGGTACTATCAATTGTACAGACACAAATTCATTCAAATTCCACAAAGGCTGCAAAATATATTTTAAGATACGGGCAAGGCAGACCGGCCCGTATCTTAATTAATATGATTATTTGTAGTTAGCAGCGAAGCTCTGTGTAAGCGTGAAACCGCTTTCGTCGATACCGTAAGTAACGCCATCAATGATGGTAGTGAAGAAGTTGTACATCACAATAGCGAAGAATGAAGTACTGATACCGAGGGCTGTATTGATAAGGGCCTCAGAGATACCCTGTGCCAGTGCAGTAGCATCGCCGCCACCGCCGCTTGAACCAAGGGCAGAGAATGAACGGATCATACCAAGTACCGTACCGAACAGACCAAGCAGCGTAGCGCAAGATGCGATAGTAGAAAGGAACACCAGGTTCTTCTCCAGCATAGGCAGTTCCAGTGCAGTTGCTTCTTCTATTTCTTTCTGAATACTCAATACTTTCTGCTCAGTGTCCAGATCATTGCTGTTGATCATTTCACGATATTTTACAAGGCCGGCACGCATAACGTTGCCTACTGATCCTGCCTGCTTGTCGCACTCAGCAATAGCAGCATCTACATTTTTGTTAGCGAGGTGGTACTGTACTTTACGTACAAACTCACCGGAATCCATTTTACCTTTTGCTTTGAAGATGGTAAGAAAACGCTCAACCACAAATGAAATAAGTGTAAGAAGAGTAGCCAGCAGTACTGGTACCACAAAACCGCCCTGGTACATAAGACCTAGTATATTTCCGTCCTTTGCATGCTTCTTGTCTACATCCTGGAAGTTACTACCATTACCCATCACAAATTTCCATGTAAGGTAACCCACTACTATACAGGCACACACAACTATGAGATTCGTCATGAAATTGTTGCCGTTCTTTGGTTTTCCGGCTGTGTTACCCTGTGGAGCTGATGGTCTCGCTGGTGCCGTTTTTACGTCTGCCATAATACTGTTTTTAGTTTTGTGTTTTCTGAATATTAGTTAATGAAATTTTTTGTGCGTTTGCAAAGATATAAGTACCCATCAAAAAAACAATTTTGCAGGGAAGTATTTTTGAAATCCCGGGGTTAAAGGGCGAAATGCACGAATAACAATGTTATTCCTTAACCTGTGCGCACCTTAAAACGGCTGCATTTTAAAAATATTGCCTTGTAAATTTTAAGTCTATCGTAAGGGGATGAGGTGTAGTGTTTTTAAAGATGGGGTTATTAATTAGTATAGACGTAATTCGCTGTCATTTCCTTGGCTGCTTCTAAAAATATATTTTAAAGTCAGGTGTTCATTAAAACTACACCAGTAATTTACAAAAGGGCGCGTTACTACTTAAGATTATTGCAGCTGTATTTATGATAACTCACTACTTTTGGGGCAACTCATAGCTATGGATATGAACGTAACAACGATAATAGGCCTGCTGATGCTGGGTTTGGTGGCTGGTGTCATCAGCAGTATGGTGGGTATAGGCGGAGGTGTAGTAATAGTGCCGGTGCTGGTATTTATGTTTTCTATGAGCCAGAAGACGGCCCAGGGCACTTCACTGGTAATGCTGCTGCCGCCAATAGGCGTACTTGCGGTAGTTAACTATTACAAAGCAGGCTATGTAGATTTCAAGATAGCTGGTGTGCTCATTGTCGCATTTATTGTGGGCAGCTACTTTGGCAGTAAGGTCGCAATGAATTTGCAGGAAAGCACATTAAAAAGGATATTTGGTGTCTTTTTAATGCTGCTGGCAGTGAAATACCTGTTTTTCAGCAAAAATTGATATTGTAATGGCTCAATTACTCAATGGCTTTCCTTCGGCTATGCTCAGAATGACAAGCTAAATGAACAAACAAAATAGAATAAATGAAACGTACAAAGATCAAAGACATCTTAGCTAACGAAGCGAGTGATTATAAAGTAAATGTAAAGGGGTGGGTACGCTCGTTCCGCAACAACCAGTTTGTAGCCCTTAATGATGGCTCCTGTGTAGGTAATATACAGGTTGTTATAGACCTGGGCACAAATGAAGCTATATTAAAAAGCATAACCACAGGCGCATCAGTAAGTGTAGATGGCACGGTGATAACCTCACTTGGTAAGGGGCAGCGCGTGGAAGTAAAGGCAGACACGATAACAATACTTGGCGAGTGCGACACTGAAGAATTTCCGCTACAACTGAAGAACCGGCCTAGCCTGGAGTACCTGCGCGAGATAGCCCACCTGCGTTTCCGTACCAATACTTTTGGTGCTGTGTTTCGCGTGCGTCATACCCTGGCCTTTGCCATTCATAAATTCTTTAACGATCGCGGCTTTGTGTACCTGCATACACCTATCATTACCGCATCAGATGCTGAGGGCGCAGGTGAAATGTTTAGGGTGACAACGCTGCCCCTTGATGGCGCACCCCATAACGAGGATGGCACCATCAATTTTAAAGAAGATTTCTTCGGACGCTCAACCAATCTTACCGTAAGCGGTCAACTTCAGGCCGAACTTGCCGCAATGGCGTTTAGCGAAGTATATACCTTCGGACCTACGTTTCGTGCAGAGAATTCTAATACTGCGCGCCACCTGGCGGAGTTCTGGATGATAGAACCGGAAGTGGCTTTCAATGACATCAATGACAATATGGACCTGGCGGAAGATCTGCTGCAATATGTGATCCGCTATACGATGGAGCACAACCGCGAAGACCTGGAGCTGCTGGCCACCCGCCTTGTAGATGAAGAGAAGCAAAAGCCGATGAATGAGCGCAGCGAAATGGGGCTGATTGAAAAACTGGATTTTGTACTCAACAACAAATTTGAACGCATCACCTACACCGAAGCGATAAACATACTGCTGGAATCACCTGCTTACAAGAAGAAAAAATTTCAGTATGATGTAAGCTGGGGTATAGATATGCAGAGTGAGCACGAGCGCTACCTGGTAGAAAAGCACTTTAAGAAACCAGTGATCGTAACAGGTTATCCTAAGGAAATAAAGGCGTTTTATATGCGCCAGAACGAAGATGGCAAAACGGTGGCCGCAATGGACATACTGGCACCGGGCATAGGAGAAATAGTAGGCGGATCGCAAAGGGAAGAAAGACTGGACAAGCTGGAGCAACGGATGGCCGAGATGCACATACCTGCTGACGAAATGTACTGGTACCTGGACACACGCAGGTTTGGCACAGTGCCGCACGCCGGCTTTGGACTTGGCTTTGAGCGTATGGTGCTTTTTGTAACCGGTATGACCAATATCAGGGATGTGATACCATTCCCAAGAACACCAATGAATGCAGAGTTCTAAATTTCGATCTTATTTTTTGAAAAGCTACCCACTAGGTAGCTTTTTTTATGCGCAGACCTGCCCTATACCTGTCAATGAAATTTACAAACCTGAAGTACGGGTAAAACGAATAGGCCTGCCGCAAGTAGATCTGCTTCATCATGGTATATGTTGTCAGCAAGATGCATGCGGTAACTGATTGCTATTTAGTTTCTCTATAATGCTATTACCTGCCGAAAAGGTATGCATCGTATCTTTGCATGTATGAATTGGATATCGCTGACAGAGGACAACCAACTGGAACAGATAAAAGAAGAAAGCAAGAAGCAACCCGTTGTTATCTTCAAACATAGCACACGCTGCTCTATAAGCAGCATGGCCAAAAACAGGCTTGAACGTGAAACGCCTGCCGAAAATGTATCTTTTTATTACCTGGACCTGATCAGGTATCGCGCTATCTCCAACAAAATAGCCGAAGAATTTCATGTTCACCACGAATCTCCGCAGATATTGCTCATTAAGAATGGAGAATGCACTTATGATGAGAGTCATAACGGCATAAGCATGGAGGAAATAAGTTCACAAGCTGGCGTTCCCATGTAAACCTAGGGTCTGCTAGATCTCCTTGCCTTTCCACTTGCCGCTCTTAAGATAGAGACCCGAGGCAATAAGGAGGGTTGTCCAATAGATAAATTCTGAACCCCAGCAGAGATACAGGGGGCTATGCCTGACCCTGATAACGTAGTAGCAATATATCAGGTAACTGCCCACGCAGCTGATCTCTATAGTGAGATTCACCAGGGTATTCCCTGTGCCTACAACGCCGTTAAAAACCACTGTAGAGAGCGACATAATGAGGGTAGCCAGCACTATAACCCGCAGGCTGGGGATAGCGAATGAGACCAGCGCAACATCATCTGAATAGATAGACAGGAACTCGCGTGAGAAGAGCAATAGCATACCACAGATAACAATGGCGTAGAGCAGGCTGAGCTTGCATATTTTCATTATTATTTTAGTCACATCGCGCCGTCGGCCCTGCCCTATTATATTGCTCACCATAGTGTTGCAGGCCGTAGCCAGCGCCCAGGTGCCCACGCCCACTATACCAAATATATTGCGCAGCACCTGCGATGCGGCCAGGGATTGCGGCCCCAGGTGCTCGATAAAAATGAAAAATATAAGCCAGCCACCTATGCTAAACATAAACTGCACGATAAGCGGGGTTGCGACCGTTAATGTGCGCTGGGAAAGTTCTGTATCGAAGCGGCGGAAATTGAATACAGGAAAATCGCCGTAAAGCTTTTGGCCGAAAAAAATCGCGACCATAGTCGCACAATAAAATATCTCGGCAATAACTGAGGCAACAGCTGCACCCTTAAAACCTAAAGCCGGCAGGCCAAACTTTCCAAAAATAAGCAGATAGTCGAAAAGCACGTTCACAATGGTGGCCACGAGGGACCCCCATATAAGCAGCCGCGACCGGCCTACGGAAATAAAGAATGAGCACAGCAGTTGAGTGATCATCAGGAAAGGGAGACCCCATACCCGTATGTATACAAAGCCTACGCTCAGGGAAAAATCATTGCTGTCGTGCAGGGTATAACCAAACAGAAGGGGTACAAACCACAGGGTAATAAGCATCATGCCCAGTGAGAACATAACGCTGAGCATAGCACCATTGGTAAGTATTTGCGCCAGGCCTTTCTTATCACCTTCCCCTGCCCGGCGGGCCATTTGTATCTGCATGCCACTGCTAAGGCCGTAGCCAATCATAGAGAGTATGAGGTAAAACACGCCGGTTATGCCGTTTACCCCCAGCTCCCGCTGGCCCAGCCTGCCCAGGAATACGGTATTGGTAAAGAAGCTTAATTGCGGTATCAATAACGCCAGCGATATAGGCGCCGCCAGCTTTATGATCTGGCTGTTGGTTGCCGAAACGCCAAGTGTATTTGATGTATTAATGGAACTCAAAGAGGTATTCTTTTACGTATTGTGCGGCTAAATTACTGTATAGTTGACGAAAAGCCGATTAAACAATAGATTATATTATATTATTACTCATTGTTCGCATCCGATTGCAGTATTTTACCGCGCACTAGGGTAATAGTTATTGTGGCAATTTTTTTATTACATTTACTCCGTTTCCATGATCAATTATAATACTAACGAACAGGTTTATAACGTACGCGAGAACGAAACACTGGTAACACAGGTGGCTTCGGTGGTATGCGTACTGGTGCAGCGGGGATTGTTCATTGCCGGTTTCAGCATTACAAACGAACTGCTTACCATGCAATACAGCGGCTACAACCGAAACCGGCCGGTGTGGGAGCTGGATTTTTTTGAGCATATATTTTCCAATGAAAACATACTGGCCGAAAAAGGGCGTGTGAAGGGTGTATTTATCAACAGTGATAAGAATCTTATAGTACCTGAAGAATTATATTCGGAAACCGATGCTAAAAACTGGCTGGGGCAGATTCACTTCGTGGAGAAATCTGATATGATCACCAGCTACCCGGTAGCTGACGAAAATGCAACCTTTCTTCATGCAGCACCAGTAAATATCTGCGAACTTGTAAAGATCCATTTCCGGCAGGCCCAGGTGCTGCCACTTGCAATATACCAGCTACGCAGCCCGAATAAGAGGCCGCAAAGCATGCAATTGTGCCTGAGCAACGAGCAGGTCTGCGTGTCTGTGCATCGCAATGGCCAGTTGCAGTGGCATAAGGTGTTTAGTTATTCTTCTGCTGAAGATATAGCCTATTCGCTGAACCTGTTTTGTAAAGAGAATAATATTGATGCTGCAAGCTTGTATGTAACCTGTGGAGCACTGAGCGCCGCAGAATATGATCGCATCAACGAGCTCACCCAGTATTTTCCAGGTATAATAACCACTAACGGCCCTATCAACTCAGTGTGGCAGCCGGCCATTTCCTTGTCTCAACAACTGTTGTCATGCGTATAGTAGGTGGTAAATTTGGCGGCCGCAGGTTCAGTCCCCCTGCACGTATGCCGGCGCGGCCTACAACCGAGGTAGCCAAAGAGGGATTATTTAATATTCTCAACAACATTATTGATTTCGAGGGCCTGAAAACGCTTGATATTTTTGGTGGCACCGGCAGCATCAGCTATGAGCTGGCATCGCGCGGCGCGGCGGATCTCACGCTCATTGAGCGCGACCCAACTACCATTGATTTTATTAAAAAAACGGCTAAGGAACTGGGAATAGACGACATTCTCCACATCATTCGCGGAGATGTGTTCAAGTTTATGAAGCAGAGCACCGACCGCTACAACTTTATTTTTGCAGGCCCACCGTATGCGCTCATCAATATTGATGAGCTGCCGCTGCTGGTGTTTGAAAAAAATATGCTGCTTCCCGGTGGGACATTTGTGCTGGAACATACCCCGCGAAATGACTACCAGAAGCACCCGCGTTTTCAGAAAATGAAAAACTACGGCACAACAGTATTTACCTTTTTTACGCTACCCGGCGAAACGCCTCAAACAACCGAATGATATGGAACGTATCTGTTTATTTCCCGGCACTTTCGACCCCATCACCCTTGGCCATGTAGATATTATAGAGCGGGCCATATCCCTGTTCGATAAGCTGGTTATCGGCATTGGTACCAACTCTTCAAAGCAGCCCATGTTTACGCTGGAACAGCGTACCGGCTGGATAAAAGAAATCTTCAGAAATGACCCGCGGCTGGAAGTAGCAGCCTACGACGGGCTCACCGTAGATTATTGCAAAAAAATAAACGCACAGTATATACTCCGCGGCATACGCTATGTGAGTGATTTTGAATACGAAAAAGCTATTGCGGATATGAACCGTATGCTGGCCCCCGACATTGAAACCATTTTCCTTACCTGCGCACCACTCTACTCCACCATTTCATCTACACTGGTGCGCGATGTTATACGCAATGGCGGTAATGCTGATATGTTCGTCCCTAAGGTGGTGAAGTACTAAAAGTACTCAGGGGAATTTCAAAGGATAAGTTCGCAAGCATATTAGCTGCAGAGCTGGCAAATCATTCTTTTATAAAATCGTAGTGCGCGTTTTGGTAAGCGGGCATAGCCACTTTATCTTTTAGCTTCTGAAAAGTAAGGAATGGCCCCTTGGTTACAAACATATTTGTGAGCCACGCAGGCACTGCCCCTGAGGGATCGAAGCTAACCGTATACAGTATTTTAACTACATTTTTCTCTACAGTCGTCACATCCCAGTGAGCCCGCGACTTTTTTACCCGCACCACGCCGTCCCTCAAAGGCAACAGATCCGGCTCGGAGCGGGAGTCTATAGTGACGAGTTGTGGGGATGCCTGGTTAATGACGATATGAGCAATATAATCCCTGTCGGAGCAGGGCCAGGGCACTTCTACTTCTGAATGAAAAACAAACTCATTGGGTTTTATTGTCTTCAATACCTCAGCCGATTTGCTTCCATATACCCAGTCCGGCTGCCTGTTCATGTCCATTAGTAAGGCTACCAGCTGAGAAGGAGTGGCGTTGACCGTACACTCTACCCGAATACACTTAAATGATGTAGAATCATCGTTTCGGGTAAATACTTTTATCCCGTCTTCGTTCCTCTTTAATTGCCAGTCTCCCTGCGCACGGGCATGGGCACAGACTCCTATAAGGAATAAAATTATCCCTGCTCTCCTCAACACGATATTCTTCATGCCTGCTGTCATCATTATACAATAACTAATTTACATAAAACATTATTATGGGAGGCAGAAAAACAATATTAAGATTGAGTCATTAAATGAACGATAGCATTGATAACGCTACAATGATTTGCGCTCCATGGCTTTAAACCTGCTGTACCGCTGCGTCTCCTTCACTAATCTCCGGAGCAATAAATAGATCACAAATCCATCGTCCATCCAGCCAACTACCGGGATGAAATCGGGAATGATATCGAAAGGGAAAATAACATAGGCCAGCGCAAGTAAAGTAGCACCAATAGTAAGAACCGACATTTTGTAAGTGCCCCTTAAAGTTTCACGAATCATTTGCCACAACGTTTTCCTGTTGCGCAGCAAATGCCAACCATGCTTTACATTTTGTACCGGCCTCACTACTGTATACCTCGACATCACACTATATTTTACACAAAGATACCGGGCATAGTGTTGCAGCCCTGTTAAGGGTATGATGCCAAAAAGTTAAGGTTATTAAATACGTTTTAGCAGCGCTTTTACCTTGTCAGCATCTTCTGGTGTATTAGCGTTCATCAGCGCATCCGGGTTTGGAGCCTTCAGCATGGTTACACGTTCTGCGTTCCGGATCAATACTTTGCGCGGGCACGTCATACCATCCGCAAGAAATGAAAGTAAAACCTCGTAGGCGGCGGGCTCCCAAATAGTGATCAGCGGCTCAGGCAATCCATCAAACGGGCTCTGGAAAGTCGTTGCCAGCGCATTCGCATTTCTATTCGTCACCACATACTCCAGTGTGGCAATATCCAGCAAAGGAAGGTCGCAGGCGGTTACCAGCCATGCAGCAGCAGGATGCGCTTTGAATGCCGAGTGGATGCCGGTCATAGGCCCGGAGCCAGTATAGCTATCCGGTATCAGGTTGTAGCGGGGATCTATTTCATTTTGCTGCTCTGCCCTGCAGGAAATGAATACATTGGCGCATGCACTTTTTAGCAGATCAGCCATGTAGTAGCGCTGCTCAGTGCCATGCCATTTTATTATCCCTTTATCCTGCCCCATGCGCACACTCTTGCCACCGGCAAGTACTAATCCGTAAAGTGGCGGTGGGTTACTAGCTTCTTTTGAAATCACGTTTCCCTCCTGTTTTTTCCATGAGCATGGTTTCCTTTATCACTATATCGTGGCTCATGGCCTTGCACATATCGTATATAGTAAGCGCAGCTATGCTAGCCCCTACCAGGGCTTCCATTTCCACACCGGTTTTTGCGGTAAGGCTGGCGGTGCAGTCTATCACCACTTCCTGCTGCTGATTGATGTGTATATGCACCTGGCAATTATCAAGCCCCAGCGGGTGACACAGCGGTATAAGCTCACCCGTTTTTTTCGCCGCCATTATTCCTGCAATGATGGCCGTTTGAAATACGGGACCTTTTTTGCTTTGTATATCGCCACTAACAAAATGCGCCATCACTTCTTCACGCATCACCACTATACTCCTGGCTACCGCTGTGCGCAGCGATACCTTCTTTTCGCCTACATCAACCATAGTGGGTTGGCCTTCCTTATTTATATGTGTGAGCTTGCTCATGATTACAACACCTGCTTAAAAGGCCATACCCTGTACAGCTCATCTTTTTTAAAATTACTTTTTTCCATCGGAAGTTCTATAAAGGCATCGGTATCCAGCAGGTTGGCAAAGTCACCGGAGCCATGCCCCTCGATGGGTGTAGCATGCAAGTGTCCGTGCTTGCAGAGCTTTAGTTTTACCTGCGCAAAGTAAGTCAGTTCGGGAGCAAACACTACATCCTCATTGAGCATAGCATACGCGCCCTTAGGCTGGCTGGCAATATCAAGTCCCTTCAGGCAGGCATTAAGCCACGGCAAAAAATACCGGTACAGGCACATGAATGTAGAAACAGGATTGCCAGGGAAGGCGAATACCAATACCCCGTTCTGATGCTTACCGAACCAGAATGGCTTGCCGGGTCGTTGCTTCACTTTTTGAAATAGCTTCTCCACTTTCAGCTCATCGAGCACTTGCGGTACATAGTCGAACTTACCCATGGATATGCCGCCGCTCAGGATAATAACATCATACTTAGCCAGGCATTTTCCGATCTCATTTTTTATTACGGTTGGCTCATCTGCTATATGCAGCAGATCAGGTTGCGCACCATACTGCTGCAACGCCGCTTTTATAGCGTAGCTATTGCTGCGCCGCACCTGGTAAGGCGTTGGTGAATCAGCTACATCTACCAGTTCATTGCCTGTAGACACGACAACAACCGTGGGTACCTTCTTTACCTGCAGTATGCTCTTACCAACAGACGCAGCCATACTTATAAGGGCAGGTGTGACCACCTGGTTAGCAGCAGTAACTATATCGTTCTGCTTCCGGTCTTTACCTTTATTGTGAATGTTCTGCCCCTTCTTTATGTTTTCAGTAAGCAGCTTTGCGAAGCCGTCTTTTATCTCTACATCTTCATAGCGGATGACCGTATCCGTGGTGGCAGGGAGTGCTGCACCTGTCATTATTTCTACACACTCATCCGGCTGCGTTATGTCGGTTGGTTTGCTGCCTGCTGCTATTATTGCTTTTACAGAAAAAGAACGCGAACCTGCTTCAAATGCAGCGAAGGCTATGGCAATACCATCCATAGTTACACGGTCGCAGGGGGGCAGGTCGCGATCTGCCGTTATATCCACAGCCAATACCCTGCCCAATGCCTGCTCAAAAGCCACCGGCTCATGACCATAGTCTTTCACCTGGCTTAGTATTATCTCTTCCGCTTCCTGTACCGTGATCATTCTACCCTCCTATGGCTGCCATTGATTCGTGAATATTGTTTTTCTCTGCTTCAAATCCATCTTTAGCCCTTGAGCTTATCGCGTTTACCAGCGCACTTTCTATATACTGGTCATCACTCCCCTCGCGCATCATGTCTTTTATGTTTAGTGCACCACCGTCATACAGGCAGGTCTTGAGCATGCCTTGCGGCGTAATGCGTATGCGATTGCAAGTGCCACAGAACGATCTTGTATAGGCAGCTATAACACCTACATTGCCCTTATGCCCCGGTATACGATAGTTGTATGATGTAGAATAGTCCGCATCAGGTATCTTCTGAATTGCAGGATACTGCTCTTTTATGGTCTGAAATATTTTTACGTAGTCCCAGTTCATAGGGTGGTAGTTTCCTGTGCCGTTAAACGGCATCTCTTCTATGAAGCGTACACTCACCGGCAGGTCCTTCGTCAGGGCTACCAATGGTATTATATCATCCGTATTCTTTCCTTCCATTACCACAGCATTCAGCTTCACCGCCATGTTGTGACACAGCAGCTGGTCCATTGTTTCTAACACCCGGGGCAATTCGTCCCTGCGCGTAATGGCGAAGAAACGGTTACGGTCTATGGTATCAAGACTAAGGTTCACAGACCGGATGCCCAGCTTCTTAAGCTCAGGTACCAGCGGCGCAGTAAGCACACCATTAGTAGTAAGCGTTAGTTCCTTCAGCCCATTTAGTTTTGACAGCTCTGTTAAGAATGGCATTATGTCTTTTCGCACGAACGGCTCACCACCGGTAATGCGTATTTTTTCAATGCCCATTTTTATGAGCAACGCGCATATGCGCAGCATTTCCTCGTAGCTCATCAACTCCTTGCGTGCCAGCCAGTCTATTCCCTCTTCGGGCATGCAGTAAAAGCAGCGCAGATTGCACCTGTCGGTAACAGCAAGACGTAAATAATTTATTTTTCTTCCGTGATTATCTAACAACACTTTATAAAGGTCGGTCAGGTTGGTGAGGTGACAAAATGATAAAACTATATATCTTTATACTATTCCTTATATTCTAAGAAATTCTACAAGATGAAAAAACTAAATCTTATCCCCTTACTATTTGCCAGCCTGTTATTTAGCGCCTTTGCCGTGCACAGAAATAACACTATAGCCGACTGGCACCTTAAGGGGAAAGTAAAGAGTATTATTCAACAGGAATATATGCTCCAACAAGGGCATGAAGTTTGCGTAGGTAAACATGTATACAGCTTTGATGATAAAGGGAATATTACACTTCAAAGAAGCTTAAATAGCCGCGACAGCATAGATTTCCCTGATAGCAGGTGGAGCTATAAGTACAATAACCTTAACAATAAAACAGAAGAAATAATCTACAATATAGATGGTAGTGTTTCCTGGAGGACAGTCTATAACTACGACAAAAATAACCAGCTAGCAGTTGCCAGCAGATATCACAGAGAGGGACAACTTGAGGAAAGATACGCCTACAAAAGAAATGACAAAAAAACACTACTTGAAGAAGTAAGTTACAATTCATTGGATTCCATCAACAACAAGACCTCATATAAGTATGATGTTCTGGGCAATGAGACTGAGGAAGCTACGGATTTCAGTTATATTAAATGGCTTGACCGGTCTCAAACGGTCTCAAAATACGATGCGGCAGAAAACTTGCTGGAATATATGGTCTATGATAGTTCAGGCACGGTAAAAGAAAGCAATAAAAATAGTTACAATAAATTTGATTCCGCAGGTAATTGGACTAGAAATACGTCAGTTAAGTACTCACGAGATTATTTGCGAAAACTGGATACAGTAATTTTCGTGCGCGAGATCAGTTATTACCAATAAGCATAAGGGATAGCGAAGCAACCAGCGAGGTAAAAATGTGCGTTGCCCCTACTTGCGCTTAAAGATTTCGTAAAACTCAGTCACCTTCTTTATTGCTACATACCTGCCATCCATACCAGCGGGGAAGGGTTCGTTCGTAGCCTTTACATAATAATCCTCTGTGCCCGTGCTACATTTATCCACCTTGTAGCCGTATTGTTTGCACATGTAAAACCAGAAAAAACTTTCGTTAGAAAATCCTACAGAGCTACCCGGCGGAATATTGCTGATACCATCGTCAACCACCGTAGCACGCCACTCGTTCACTACAAAGTGGCACAGGTAATGACTCACGTATTTGCGGCCCTTTAAAACAAAGTTTACAGAGAGCAGTACAAGTATTACCGGCAGTGCCACGGCAGCCGCTCTTTTCACATGGAGCCACTTTGCAAGATTACCCAACAACAAACCAAGCGTATAAATGGTCAGCGCCAAAATGATGCTGAACTGCCCGGTAAGAGAGCGGTCAATAGGGAATACCTTCATAACCATAGTGAGCAAAATAGTGGTTCCCCACATAGCGCAGTAAAAAAGACCTAAAGATCTGGCGATATCGTTTCGCCGGAAAAACATCAGGCATACCGGCAACAGGAATAGTAAAGTATCAACTACGTATTGACCATTCACCGGGTTGCAGAAGCAGTAGTCCATATAGTTATGCCACATCTGCCCGGCATCTTCCCATAGTTGGCTGTAGGTTTGCGGCGCTACCCACGCATTGCCCGTTATTGCTTCACGGCCCGAGAAACAAAGGCAGGGCAGGTACAACAGGAAAACCAGGAGCCCAACTACAAACTGGCTCTTCCAAAACCGGGAATCAAATCGCTTGTTAACAATACCCGAAAACACGGTAAATGCAAGCACCGCAGCATGAAAATAAAGGAATACCGGTATGGTAAAATAACCGGCAATACTTGCCGCAGCCATCACCTGCAGCCATTTTTGGTCGCTCGTTTTGCGGTATTGAAACAGGGAGATAAGCACTACCCATTCCATAAGCGCCAGCAACTCATAGCCCCGGGCCTGGAAGCCAAAGCCCCAAACAGGAAATTGCAACGCGATGGCTATTGTGGCTATGAATGCCAGCCAGCGATTTTGCAAAACATTTCCCAACCATGAAAAGACTACTAATACCAAACCCAGGTAACAGAACAACGATATCACCCGGCCAGACAAGACCTTATCTGCAACCGTATGAAACACTACATTGTTCAGCAGGTTGAACAAAATGTGGTTATTGGGCAGCATGTAGTATGATAAGGTCTGAAACGGGGGCAGTGCGGCACAGTTAACCGCGGAAAACACCTCGTCGTTAGAGGGTGCGACTAACGACTTTCCCCATGCCCACGCAATGGCGGCAAAAACGATGCAGGCTATCGCCGTCGCCAGGTAAGATAAGGATAAAGAAATCCGTACTTCCCTTGCGTTATGGGCTTTCTTTTTTAGTTGCCTGAAACAATATAACAAACAGGGCAACGAAGCTATAAGGGCTCCTATACAGTAATAGTTCCCGGTAGCTTTCCTTGCGGGCGTAAAGAAGTCGTTAGCCCAGTACTCATGCTTATAAAAGCAATCGTTCAGTCCGGTATACCATTTCACAAGATCCTCATAACTGCTGAGCAGAAAAAATGCGCTGAACGCTACTATGTATACAAAAAACAATAGCAACAGCACCCACAATACCTTTGTGGCTGCATTTGCTGATCTTGTCAATGTAAGGGATGCCGTCACCTGAGTCTATTTACTCCGCTTAAATATAGGTGGATAATGGCGTGCTGACAAATCCGGCAGGTTTTGAGTACCATAAGCTTGATGAATTCAATGTTGCGGCCAATAATTATTATCAGCTACATATGTTTTTGCATACCAATTAGCCATCACAGCCGATCAATTGCGGATAATATAGAACATCTATACGCCTATTGTCAGGCCAATCCTGCTATTTCCGTAAATTGCAGTTAAGATGAGTATGGATATTTTAGCGCTTCCCGATGCCGGAAACATAGAAGTGATGGGCGCGCGGGTGCACAACCTGAAGAACGTAGATGTAAGCATTCCTAAAAATAAGTTGGTAGTGATAACGGGTATCAGCGGCAGCGGCAAGTCGTCACTGGCGTTCGATACTATTTTTGCAGAGGGGCAGCGGCGCTATATGGAAAGCTTTGCCGCATATGCACGCCAGTTCATGGGCGACCTGGACCGGCCTGATGTGGATAAGATCACCGGTCTATCGCCTGTTATCAGCATAGAGCAAAAAACTACTAACCGCAATCCGCGGTCCACGGTGGGCACTGTAACAGAGGTGTATGACTTTATGCGCCTGCTGTATGCACGTGTGGCGGAGGCATTTTCCTACAACACCGGCAAGAAAATGCAGCGGTTCAGCGAGGAAGAGATAGTAGCGCATGTGATACAAAACTTTGCCGGCAAAAAAATAATGCTGCTGGCACCTATTGTAAGAGGCCGCAAAGGACATTACCGTGAGCTGTTTGAACAGCTGCGCAAGCAAGGCTACCTGAAAGTGCGTGTAGACGGAGAGGTTACAGACCTTAAAGAGCGCATGCAGGTAGACCGTTACAAAATACATGATATAGAGTTGGTGGTAGACCGGCTGCTGGTGCAGTCAGAGAGCGACAGCCGGCTTAGCCAGAGCGTGCAAAAAGCGCTGCAAATGGGCAAAGACCTGCTGTTTGTGGCAGATGTAGATAAGAACAGTATAAGCCAGTACAGCAAAACACTGATGTGCCTGGACACAGGCATATCTTATGAGGAACCATCACCAAATACGTTCTCATTTAATTCACCATATGGTGCGTGCCCAAAGTGCAAAGGGCTGGGCAACATATACCAGGTGAATATGGCCGAGGTAATGCCAGACATGGACAAAAGCATTACCGATGGAGGAATAGCTCCGCTGGGTAGTGAGCGGGATTCATGGTCATTTCAGCAGGCAACCATATTGGCCAAGAAAAATAAGATACCGGTAAATGTGCCGTTGAAAAACATTCCACAAAAGCAGCTGAACATACTGCTATACGGCAATGAGGAAGGTGTGATCACCTACACCAGCGATGAGGCGGAAACATACCACGAAGTAGTGGTGCAGCACAACTATGAGGGCATTGTAAATATGGTGCTGCGCTGGTTCAATGAAACCACATCCGAAGGTGTGCGCACATGGGCCGAAAATTTTATGGAGCTGAATACCTGCCCGGAATGTAATGGGGCACGGCTTAAAAAAGAGAGCCTGTATTTTAAACTGGATGAAAAGAATATTTCCGAACTGTCAAATATGTCGCTGCAGGGGCTCATGGACTGGTTTGTAGATATAGAAGCCCGCCTTAGCAACAAACAAAACCAGATAGCGAAAGACATACTAAAGGAAATCCGTGACCGGCTCCATTTCCTGCTCGATGTGGGTCTGCATTACCTGACTGTAGACCGGCCTACCCGCACACTTAGCGGCGGCGAAAGCCAGCGCATAAGGCTGGCCACACAGATCGGTTCGCAACTTACTGGCATTACCTATATACTGGATGAGCCCAGCATAGGCCTGCACCAGCGCGACAATATGCGGCTGATAAAAGCACTGCGTAGCCTGCGAGACAGCGGCAACTCGGTGCTGGTAGTGGAGCACGACAAAGATATAATGCTGGCCAGTGACCACCTTATAGATATAGGTCCGGCAGCAGGCATGCATGGCGGCCGGGTAGTAAGCGCGGGCACACCGGCTGAGGTGCTGAAAATGGATACCACTACTTCGAAATACCTGAACCAAACCTTAAAAATAGAGGTGCCGGCAGAGCGGCGAAAAGGCAACGGAAAGAAATTACAACTGGATGGTGCGAGTGGTAACAACCTTAAGAATGTATCGGTAAAGCTGCCGCTGGGCACGTTCATCTGTGTAAGTGGCGTATCGGGCAGTGGTAAGAGTACGCTGATAAATGAAACACTTTATCCGCTGTTGGGTAAGCATTGCTATCACAATTTTAAGCAGGCGCCTATGCCCTACAAAAAAATGCAGGGCCTGGAGCATATAGATAAAGTAATAGAGATAGATCAAAGCCCCATAGGGCGCACACCGCGCAGCAATCCTGCTACCTATTGCGGATTTTTCAACGAGGTAAGGCAGCTGTTTGCACAGGTGCCTGAGGCTAAGATTCGTGGTTATACGGCCGGCCGGTTCTCGTTCAATGTAAAGGGCGGCCGGTGCGAGGAATGCCAGGGTGGCGGCATGCGCACGATAGAAATGAACTTTTTGCCGGATGTATATGTGCTGTGCGAAAAATGCAATGGCAGACGGTATAATCGGGAAACGCTGGAAATACGCTACAAAGGCAAGTCGATATTTGATGTGCTGAATATGAATGTGGATGAGGCTGTAGAGTTTTTTGTAAATGTGCCTTACCTGCATCGCAAAATTAAAACGCTGCAGGATGTAGGGCTGGGCTATGTGACACTGGGACAAAGCGCCGTGACACTAAGCGGCGGAGAAGCACAGCGCGTGAAGCTGGCTACAGAGCTATCTAAGCGCGATACCGGCCAAACAATATATATACTCGACGAGCCTACCACCGGCCTGCACTTCGAAGACATAAAACACCTGCTGCTGGTGCTGAACCGGCTGGTAGACAGGGGCAATACGGTGCTGGTAATAGAGCACAATCTTGATGTGATAAAGGTGGCGGACTATGTAATAGACATGGGTCCGGAAGGCGGAGGTGGCGGCGGCAAGGTTGTGGCTTCCGGCACACCAGAGGATATAGCAGCTGTGAAGGAGAGTTTTACAGGAATATTTTTGAAAGAGGAACTCTGATACTCTAAACCAGTCATTGTAGGTTTTTTGAATTTTTACTTTTGAATTTTGAATTATGAATGGATTTGTGTTTTCGAAGTTTGTGCCAAATGCCGATGGTAAAGGACCATTCGACAAACTGCTGGATGTGTTTACCGAGCTGTTGCAATATACAAATGGCGATGCCGGAGAAGCGCTAAGCTGGCTATCGCAGCTGGACAAGCAGTATAAGCTCACTAATAAGGACTATGGCATAGGTGATTTCATAGAAGACCTGAAAGAGAACGGCTACATAAAGGAAAATGGCCAGGATGGCACCTTTAAGATAACGCCGAAGACAGAGCAGGGCATCCGCAAGCGCTCGCTGGAGGAGATATTTGGCAAGATGAAAAAGGCCAAGCAGGGCAGCCACCGCACCTTTAAAACAGGCAAGGGCGACGAGCCCAGCCCGGAAACAAGGCCTTACGAATTTGGCGACGCACCTGAGACCATAGACTATACCGGCAGCCTCAGGAATGCTTTCGTGAATCACGGTATCGAAAGTTTTTCTATGCGGGAAGACGACCTGGAGATACACGAGACCGATTTCAAATCGCAGACCTCTACCGTGCTGATGATCGACATCTCTCACTCCATGATACTCTATGGCGAGGACAGGATAACCCCCGCAAAAAAGGTGGCCATGGCGCTCAGCGAACTGATAACCACACGCTACCCAAAGGATACGCTGGATATAGTAGTATTTGGGAATGATGCCTGGCAGATAGAAATGAAGGACCTCCCGTACCTGGAGGTTGGGCCATACCATACCAATACCGTGGCCGGGCTGGAACTGTCGATGGAACTGCTGCGCCGCCGCAAAAACCCGAACAAGCAGATATTTATGATCACAGACGGCAAGCCCACCTGCCTGAAGATCGGAAACAAATATTACAAGAACAGTTTCGGCATAGATAGTAAGATACTCAACCGCACACTTACCCTCGCAGGGCAACTACGCAAACTGAAAATACCCGTCATCACATTCATGATTGCACAAGACCCATATTTGCAACAATTCGTTCGGGACTTTACGGAGGTAAATGCCGGCAAGGCTTTCTATTCTTCCCCGGATGGATTGGGTAACTATATTTTTGAAGATTATGAGCGGAATAAGAAGAAGACGGTGAGGTGATATTAAATAAAACCATACGGTAAGGCGCAAACTATCCTTACATTTCCATAAATGACGGGATAGAATTCCGTACCTTTGCGCCACAAAAAATTCTTTATGAAGGAAGTATATATAGTCTCCGCGGTGCGTACACCAATGGGTGCATGGGGCGGAGCGTTGAAAGACTTTTCGGCTACTAAGCTCGGATCTTTGGCTATTAAGGCGGCTCTTGAGCGTGCCGGCGTTAGCGCAAGCGAAGTAAATGAAGTACTGATGGGCTGCGTATTGCAGGCCAACCTGGGCCAGGCTCCTGCGCGCCAGGCCGCCCGCTTTGCCGGTGTGCCGGACAATGTGCCTTGCACTACCGTAAATAAAGTGTGCGCCAGCGGCATGAAAGCTGTAATGCAGGGTGCGCAGAGCATCATGCTGGGCGATAATGATGTAGTAGTAGCAGGTGGTATGGAAAGCATGAGCAACGTACCATTTTACAATGCAAGCCAGCGCTGGGGTAATAAGTATGGCGATGTGACTATGACCGATGGTCTTGCAAAAGACGGCCTTACCGATGTGTACCACAACTACGCAATGGGCAATGCTGCTGACCTTTGTGCACGCGAGTGCAACATAAGCCGCGAAGCGCAGGACGAATTTGCCATCACCAGCTACAAGCGCAGCCAGGCCGCATGGGATGCCGGCAAGTTCGACAACGAAATAGTAGCAATAGAAGTGCCGCAGAAAAAAGGCGACGCCCTGAAAATAAGCAAGGACGAAGATCCATGGAATGTGAAGTTCGACAAGATAGCAGGCCTGAAACCAGCTTTTGGTAAAGAAGGTACTGCTACCGCGGCTAACAGCAGCACCATGAATGACGGCGCAGCAGCACTGGTGTTGATGAGCAAAGAAAAAGCAGATGCACTGGGCATAAAGCCAATAGCTAAAATAAAAGGCTATGCAGATGCGGAGCAGGCACCTGAGTGGTTCACTACTACCCCATCTATAGCAGTGCCTAAGGCAGTAGCCAAGGCTGGCCTGAAGATGGAAGACATTAGTTTCTTTGAGCTCAACGAAGCATTCAGCACAGTAGGCCTGGTAAATATGCAGAAAATGAACCTGAAACCAGAGCAGGTGAATGTAAATGGCGGCGCTGTAGCATTAGGTCACCCGTTGGGTGCCAGTGGTGCACGTATCATAACTACGCTCATCAGCGTACTGCAGCAGAATGGCGGCAAGTACGGCGCAGCAGCAATCTGCAACGGCGGCGGTGGCGCAAGCGCGGTGGTTATTGAATTGATGTAATTGATCTTGTAAGTAATTTCGATTGGCAATCTATAGTGGGAATGACAAGGTCGTGTTCTTCCTATTGTAGATTGCCAACTTTTATTTAAAGCCGGATCATGTTGATATCTTTCGAAAAACGGGAACGTGTTCACGATTTCTTCCTAAACCAGCGGACTCTTTTGTCCGTCTATAGTTTACTGGCGATCACTGCCAGTATACAATTGTTCCTCGCAGGTACTCACACTTCGGGGGAAGGATATGTTTATACTGATTATAATAACTATGTCATTTTCCGGCAATCCTATTTTCATCTGCTCTGCCGGAAAAACATCTACATGCTTTTTCCGGCAGAGCAGTGGGACCTGTATAAGTATAGCCCAACATTTGCCTTAGCTATGGGGTTACTGGCACATTTGCCGGATTTAGTGGGGTTAAGTATTTGGAACTTGTTCAATGCGTTGGTTTTATTTTCAGCAATAAGGATGCTGCCCATCGCTAAGTCTCAGTTAAGTCTTTTGCTGTGGTTTATTTTGATTGAGTTGCTTACCTCCATGCAGAATTCCCAAAGTAACGGGCTGATGGCCGGGCTTTTGATTGCCGCCTTTACCTGCCTTGAACGTAAAAAAGTGGGTATTGCTGTGCTCTGGGTTGTTGTAGCCTCGTTTATAAAGGTATATGGCGCCATTGGTTTCTGCCTTTTTTTATTTTATCCGGATAAGGTAAGATCCATGCTGTATTCTGTTCTTTGGATTTTGTTGTTTGCTGCCGTGCCTCTTTTGGTAACTCCATTTCATATACTCCTATGGCAGTATCACAACTGGATCGTGATGATGGCTGAGGACCAGTCTATTTCCTATGGGTTATCAGTTATGGGTTGGCTGCATACCTGGTTTGGAGCTAGTTCAGGTAAGAGTATTGTAAATATTACAGGAATTGTTTTATTCTTATTACCGTTCGGAAGGTTTAGGCTATACCAGGACTATTCATACAAGTTGTTGATGCTTGCTTTAATGCTGATTTGGGTAATTATATTTAACCATAAGGCTGAATCTCCAACATATATTATCGCCGTTGCCGGCGTAGGTATATGGTATTTTTCAGAGCAGGCTCTAGTATGGCGAAAAGTGCTAATGGCATTTGTATTTGTCTTTACCTGTCTTTCACCGTCTGATATTTTCCCGGAAGTTATACGACATTATTTTGAGGCACATACGGTAAAAGCGCTGCCATGTATAGTTGTGTGGACAGTAATATGGGTGGAAATAATGCGGATGAAAACGCCATCCATCAATCAATAGAACATAAAATTTGCCTGTTCCTCATATTGTATCTACGAATGTATAGGCGTATTTTAGCAGCCAGTATCATTCGCATGTTGCAATCCATAAAGGCTTTAGTTTTTAATCCACACTTTATTCTTGTGGTATTTGTAGCACTGGGTGTTATCGCCTCTGTGCAGGGTATAATGCTGGGGCTCCACGAGTTTCACATGCCCAAAGTATTTCCGGCCGATATTATGAACAGGCCGGAATACATGAACCAGTTCATAGGCCGGCAACTTACTGAGTACAACAACTATGTAATTTTCAAGCAGTCTTTCTTTCACCTGGTGCACGGCACTGACCTCTATGGCCTTTACCCCGCCGAACATTGGGACTTTTTTAAATACAGCCCCACATTCGCGTTGTTTATGGGGTCACTCGCCTACCTGCCAGATATTCTCGGTCTTTCTATCTGGAATGTGCTCAATGCGATCACTGTTTTCTTTGCTATACGCATGCTACCTGTTTCCGTGAGAAAGCAGTGCCTTGTGCTCTGGTTTATTACCATGGAGCTGCTCACCTGCCTGCAAAATAATCAGAGCAATGGCCTTATGTGCGGCCTCATTATTGCTGCCTACGGCTGCATGGAGCAGCGTAAGGTACTGCTGGCCACCCTATGGCTGGTACTCGCCATGTACATCAAAGTCTACGGTGCTATAGGTTTCTGCCTATTCCTCTTTTACCCTGATAAGATAAAGTTCATTCTTTACTCCATCCTGTGGACCGTGCTCTTTGCTGCTTTGCCGCTGCTCGTAACACCCCTGCACACCCTTATCTGGCAGTATCAGAACTGGGCAGGCCTTATGATTGCTGATGCTGCCGCCGCGCGTGGCATTTCTGTAGCCGGCTGGCTCTACAGTTGGTTCGGCATAGAAAATGTAAAAGCTGCCGTCACCGGTATTGGTTTGGTGCTTTTCCTCGTCCCATTTGTGCGTTTCCGGCTTTATAGCAATGAAGTTTTCAAGCTGCTGATACTGGCCTCTATGCTCATTTGGGTTATTATATTCAACCACAAGGCTGAGTCTTCGACCTTCATTATTGCAGTGGCTGGTGTTGCTATATGGTATTTTATACGCCCGAAGGCTACGTGGCGCACCGTGCTTTTCTGGACCGTATTCATATTCACCTCCCTTTCTACCACAGATATATTCCCAATGTACGTGCGGCAGCACTTCATTTACGTTTATAAAATAAAGGCTGTTCCTTGCATACTGGCCTGGTGCGCAGTATTTATTGAGCTGATGCTTGTAAAACCCACCGCAAGGATTGCGGATAATGCGGAGGTTGTTGAATAATTTATTATTCTATGCAACTCCTGCATTCAAAGAAAAAATGTCCCGGTATTGCTATCTTCGGTAAGATTCAATACTTTTGAACTTAGCTTGTTATGAAATCCAAGACACTCCGATTAATTGCACTGTTGATATTGCTCGCAAACCTGACCAGTTGCTTCCAGGGAAGATGGACCCGTTACAGGAACCATCATGAGTATTATGGCAAGCGCAAGCATTATGCCTGGCACCACCGCCACAGGCATAGCGGATGGTAATCTGCCCTACCCCTAATTATACTTTTCCTGCGTTTTAGTCCTGCTTTCCTGCGGCTGCTATATTCTGTATTTACACTTTTCTGTAAATATATTGGCTAATAACTGTCAGTCTAATGTCAATAAAAATAACCTGCTATTTACCGCATTTAGTATTATTTTTGCCGCCTAATATATTATTTCATAAAAAGATAACTTATGCAGGAATTTGGCAAAAAGAACCCGTCAGTCAATTTGTCTGATCTGGGTATTAATGTTGGCATCGCGCATTGGAACCTGACTCCCCAGGACCTTGTGAAAAAGACAATAGAGTTAGGACAAGGCGTACTCAACGATACAGGCGCCCTTTGTGTGAGCACAGGTAAATTTACTGGCAGGTCACCTAAAGATAAGTTTACGGTAAAAGACGCAATAACCGAAGGCAGTGTAGACTGGGGTGATGTAAACATACCTATGTCGCCGGATACTTTTGATAACTTATATAAACGCGTCAGCGCTTACATGACAGGCAAGGAAGTATGGGTTCGCGATGCTTATGCCTGCGCCGATCCTACTTACCGCCTCAATGTGCTGGTGGTGAACGAAACGCCATGGGCTAACCTGTTTTGTAATGACTTATTCCTTCGCCCAACTACCGACGAAGTAAGCACGCAAACGCACGACTGGCTTATACTCCAGGCTCCGGGCTTCCAGGCCGATCCTGCAACAGATGGCACACGCCAGGCAAATTTTACTGCTGTTAACTTTACAAGAAAGATCATACTGATCGGCGGCTCCGGCTATACCGGCGAAATGAAGAAAGGCATATTTGGTGTGCTCAACTTCGTACTCCCGCACGATCATAAAGTACTGAGCATGCACTGCTCTGCCAACGAAGGCAAAAATGGTGATGTAGCCCTTTTCTTCGGCCTTAGCGGCACAGGTAAAACTACACTCAGTGCTGATCCTGATCGCGCACTTATAGGTGACGACGAGCACGGCTGGGCAGACCAGTCTGTGTTTAACTTTGAAGGTGGCTGCTATGCAAAATGTATAGACCTAAGCGCTGAAAAAGAACCACAGATATATGCAGCCATTAAGCCAGGTGCACTGCTGGAAAATATTAAGTTCGTACAGGGCACCAATACAGTAGACTATGCAGATGCAAGCATCACTGAAAATACCCGCGCTGCATACCCGATAGATTTTATTACCAATGCAAAAGAGCCATCTTACGGTGGCCAGCCTAAAAATGTATTCTTCCTTACGTGCGATGCGTTTGGTATTTTACCTCCTATCTCCAAGCTCACCAAGGCACAGGCTATGTACCACTTCATCAGTGGCTATACAGCTAAGGTAGCCGGTACTGAAGTAGGGGTTACTGAGCCGCAAACTACGTTCTCTGCTTGTTTTGGCCGTGTTTTCCTGCCACTGCACCCTACCCGTTATGCGGAGTTGCTTGGTAAGAAGCTGGACGAGCATAAAGATGTGAACGTATGGCTTATCAACACAGGCTGGAGCGGTGGCGCTTATGGCACCGGCAGCCGTATGAAGCTGAGCTATACCCGCGCTATGATCACCGCGGCTATGAACGGCGAGCTTACAAACGCCGAATATGTTCCGCATTCCGTATTTGGATTGCTGATGCCAACTTCTGTACCAAATGTTCCTTCAGAAATATTGCTGCCACGCAACACATGGGCTGATAAAGAAGCTTATGACAAAAAAGCGAACGAACTGGCGCAGTTGTTTGTAAAGAACTTTACTAAGTATGCTGATCAGGCCAATGAAGAGATCCGCTCTGCGGCGCCTGTGGTACTGGTAGATGCATAATAGCGAGCTTAAAAAATATATGGAAACAGGGTAGCTTTGCTATCCTGTTTTTTTGTGGAAATCCGCTATCTTTATATTACAATAACCCATAATTATGAGTATACGTTTGATAAAAGATGTTGATGGTAACAGCACCGGTGTCTTCATCTCTATGGAAGACTGGGCTAGGCTGGTGGAAAAGCATGAGGGACTGAAAGACCTTGTTCCTGCAGAAGCTGTAGCTGCAGCAAGAAAACGGGCAATAACACAAGCTCTTCACGAGAATGAAGATGCTATGTTTAAATATTTCGATTAGTCACCAATAATGTTTAGTGAGCTTATCTACTAAAAACAGGATGGGGAGCCATCCTGTTTTTTGTAGTACTAATGTAGTTATGTGGATGATTACTTGAGAATTTCGATTTCTTGCCAGTCGGAAAAAGCGGGCTTTAATTGTGGTTTCGGTTTATCAAAATCCGGATCATAGACCCATCTAACTTTATATTTACCAGGACCGAATTTGTATATATCGGTTGAAATCGTATAAACAATTTTATTTATATTGTATTTTTCGGGTGTCGGATCAATTATCCAGTCAATATCAAAACCGCCAAAAATATTTACCGGATTGCCTTCCATATCAGCAGCTTCTAAATACCACGGCCAATCTTTGTATTCTTTATAGCTAAATTTTAAGTGTTCATTGAAATAAAATGGCTTTTTCTTCAGATTAGTCATAGTTACAACAAATTTGAGCCTGGGAAAACTGTCTATGCGAGTAAAACTGGTGTCCGCATCGTTGAACTGATATACAGATCGCAACATTTTAAGCTCAACCTTTAAATTTGCCTCAGTCTGTTGACCAAAGGACGATGTCGATAGCAGTATCGAAGAAAGAATAGCTCTCGCTTTAGAAAAGATGGCCATTTGATATAAGTTTCAAACTATTTCATCCAGTTCCCCGGGTCCACACGCCACTGTTCCAGTGTCGCCTTTTGCTCAGGAGCTATTATCTTCTGGTCTTCACACACTTCCATCAGTGCCTGGTAATTGCTTATAGTATAAAGCGGCAAGCCAGCTTTTTCAAAGGCTTCATCAGCCACGGGAAAACCATAGGTGAACAGCGCGCACATGCCCATCACTTCCGCACCCTGCTCACGCAGCACATCTACCACCTGCAGGCTGCTTTTACCGGTTGATACCAGGTCTTCTACCACCACCACCTTCTGTCCCTTTTCCAGCACTCCTTCTATCTGGTTGCCCATACCGTGTTCCTTTGGCTTGGCACGCACGTATATGAACGGCAGCTTTAGCAGATCAGCCGCCATTACGCCGTGCGCTATACCCGCAGTAGCTACTCCCGCTATCACATCAGCATCGGGGAATTTATCCAGTATCATATTTGCAAGCTCGCTCTTCACAAAATCACGCACATACGGAAACGACAATACCTTGCGATTATCGCAATAAACCGGCGAATGCCAACCCGATGCCCATGTATAAGGTTTTTGTAAGTTGATCTGCAATGCTTTAATTTGCAAAAGCTTTTCGGCAAAATGTTTTGGAGTGCTCATAACGCCCAAACCTACGCCAAATACGCAAACCTTCAAAAAAGCACGCTATGAATTTCTCCCGGAAAATATATTACAACGATAAACCGCTGATACTTACCACTGATAAAGAGGCGTATATAAACGAAAACGCGGTGGCAGAAGTTTATGAATCTTTTTCCGGAGGCACATTACGCAGTTTTACCCAGGCACTGCAATATCTCGACAGGCCGGGTATCAAGGGCGCTATCATTGAAGACATTTCAGAGGCATCTCTTCTCGATCAGCTGGATGCTATGTACCTGCCTATAGTTGCAGCCGGCGGCATTGCCTACAATGAGCGTGAAGAGCTCCTGCTTATCTTCAGGCGGGGTAAGTGGGATCTGCCGAAAGGCAAGCTGGACGAAGGCGAAAACATAGAAGAATGTGCCCTGCGCGAAGTAAAAGAAGAAACCGGCCTAAAACAGCTGACCCTTGGCGATAAGATCTGCGACACCTACCATATTTACGAGCAGAAAGGCCAGGATTACCTGAAACGCACAGCCTGGTACAAAATGAAAGGCACTTCCGCGGATACACTGAAACCGCAAAAAGAAGAAGGCATACTGGAAGCACGCTGGGTTAATGAAGCCGACCTTGCTCCTTTTGCTGCCCGGTCTTACGAGGCGATACGTGAGGTACTGGGGATGGTTGCCACCACCCACTAATATACCCCGATTGAAGACCAAACCAATTCCACTATATCGCTGAGCATTGAGCCATTAAGCTATTGAGTCATTGAGCATTTATCCCTACTTACTCTCCAGCCTTACTATGGGTATAATCATTTCTTCCAGCGATATACCGCCGTGCTGAAAGGTGTTCTTATAGTAGTTTACAAAGTGGTTGTAATTGTTCGGGTAGCAGAGGAACACATCGCCTTTGGCAAAGATAAATGTTGAGCTCACATTCGGCCTTGGCAACCCGGCAAACTTAGGATCGCGGAATGCAAGTACATCACGATCTTCATACTGCAGGTTGCGGCCATGCTTGTAGCGCAGATTGGCTGTTGTAGCCCTGTCACCTACGCATTTGCTTGGCGTTTTCACACGCACACTACCGTGGTCGGTAGTCAGCAATACCTGTATTCCCTTATCAGCTATCTTTCGCAATGCCCTGTGCAGCGGCGAGTGCTCAAACCAGCTAACTACCAGACTGCGGTAAGACACCTCGTCACCGGCCAACTCTTTCAGCACTTCCATTTCGGTGCGCGCGTGAGACAGCATATCTACAAAGTTGTACACGATTACTGTAAGATCATTAGAGAGACAATTATGGATGTTATCCTCCATGGTTTTCGCGTCATCGTTGTTCGTGATCTTTATGTATTGCGTTTTGAGCTTGTCTAGCTTCAGGTGTTTTAATTGATTCCTTAGAAACAGCTCTTCATGCAGGTTCTTGCCACCTTCTTCGTCATCATTCTTCCATTCCAGCGGAAAGTGTGCGGCTATATCTATGGGCAGCATACCGGCGAAGATGGCATTGCGGCAATACTGCGTTGCAGTAGGTAGAATGCTGTAATACTGGTCTTCTTCTACTACGCGCAGCGATTCCGAAATAATAGACTGGAAAGCCTTCCAGTGGTCAAGGCGTAGATTATCTACTACTACCAGGAAGGTGGGTTTCCCTTGTTTTAAATGGGGCGCCACCTTCTTTTCAAACACCTTGTGCGACATAAGCGGACCACTACCATCCTTTATCCAGTTGGCGTAGTTTTTCGATATGTATTTAAAGAACTCAGTATTAGCTTCTATCTTCTGCGACTGCAGCACCTCCATCATATCCTCGCTATGGCTTTTGCCCATTTCCAGTTCCCAGTACACCAGTTTTTTATAAAGGTCCTTCCACTCTTCATGGTTAGGGTTTGAGCTCAGTGCCATGAACAGGTTGCGGAAATCCTGCTGGTAAGCTGTTGTTGTCTTTTCAGATACAAGGCGCTTACCATCCATTATCTTTTTCAGTGACAGCAGCACCTGGTTAGGGTTTACCGGCTTTATCAGGTAGTCGGTTATCTGTGCGCCAATGGCATCTTCCATTATGTACTCAGCCTCGTTCTTGGTAATCATTACCACTGGCTGCTGCGGCAGCATCTCTTTTATCTTTGCCAGCGTTTCCAGGCCGGTAAGGCCGGGCATACTCTCATCCAGCAGCACCACATCTACTATTTTATCTTTAAGCAGTTCCAGCGCATCATGGCCATTACTGAGTGGGGTCACCTCATAACCTTTATTCTTCAGGAAGAGTATTTGCGACTTAAGGGAGTCAATGTCGTCATCCACCCATAGTATTTCGCCTTGTGTGCTCATGTGCCTTTATTTATTTTTCAGTGTGAAGATATACTTATTGCAAAAGATATTTCCTGTACAACAAATTTACGGATCGCTGTTTTTGGAATAACGTGCATAAGCATTTAGTATTGCATAAGGAAAGTTAAAGAAACATGCCACCAACCATAAGGAAAGCAAAAATTGAAGATTGTCCGCGAATGCTGGAACTGATTAATGAGCTGGCGCTCTATGAGCGCGCACCACATGAGGTCACCGTATCTCCCGATCATTTTTGCGAAAGCGGCTTTGGTCCTAACCCGATTTGGTGGGCATTCGTTGCCGAGGAAGATGGCATAGTCAATGGCTTCGCACTATACTATATACGCTATTCCACATGGAAAGGACAGAAAATGTACCTGGAAGACATCATCGTTACTGAAGCAGCCCGTGGGCATGGGCTGGGAGCACTGCTGATGGAAGCACTTATTGCAGAAGCAAAGGAACGCAAGTTCCAGGGCATCACCTGGCAGGTACTTAACTGGAACGAACCGGCCCTCAATTTTTACCGCAAATTCAACACCCGTTTCGATGATGAATGGGTAAATGGGATACTGGACTTTTAAGGATGCGCGCCCTGTGGTGCATTATACCCCAGTGCCCTGGCCTTTTCCATATCACTTTGGGCCTGGGCAGTATTTCCCTTTGCTGCATATACTGATGCCCGGGTGTAGTATATCTCGCCCATTTGCGGGTTTAGCTCTATTGCCCGGTTAAAGTCTTTAAGCGCTTCGTCCAGCCTGTTTTTGCGCATCAATGCCCTGCCACGGTTTAGCAGCGGTGCATACATGTCGGGATTCTGCGACACAGCCACACCGTACATTATTATCGCCGAGTCCGTCTTGCCCGTCATATCCAGGAAGTTGCCGTAGTTGCTTACTGCCTCAGGGAAGTAGGGACGTTCTTTAAGCGCCATACGGAAGCATATGCCCGATGAATCAAAGTTCTGATTGATAGCGTAGATGATAGCCAGGCCCAGGTAAGCATTCGGCGTTTCCTGCTTGTCATTTAGCGATATGGCTTTGTAGTAGTGCATTTTCGCTGGTCCCCATTGCTGGGTACTGCGCTCCAGTTCTCCCAGCGAAATATACGGATTCGCAAAGTCTTTCTGTAATGCTATTGCCTTATTCAGCAGGGTTGACGCAGAGTCGTAGTATATCTTTCGCTTATTCTGATCTACCGATTCATTGAATTTATTAAAGTATTCGAAGCCTAGATTATTATACGCATTCGGAGCCAGCGGCTGCTGTTCTATCTCATCGCGCCACAGGCTGCTTGTGTCATACCATGCTTTGCAGCGCTCAGTACTTAGATAGCCTAGATACATAGAGTAGCCTACTGAAGCTGCGAATAAGATATAGCCGATCTGTCTTTTTGCTCCCTGCTCAAAATACTCCGACACCAGCCAGCCAGCCATGAAGAACAAACCGAGGTAAGGGATGTAGGTATACCTGTCTGCAAGTATAGCGCCGCCCACGGGTATGAATTGCAGTAGCAGCACTATATTGACCAGGAAAAACATTGCCCCGAACACTATAGTTTTCTTTTTTTTCAGAAAGGCCCACACCACCACAACCAGCAATAGAATAACCCCAACCGGGTAAAGGTAATAGCTGCCGGAGATCGCCCCATCTACTTTTTGAGGATAGGGATAAAAGCAGCTGAGCTGCAGCGGCAGTATAGCTTTCCACAAATAAGTGATGAATGCATAGCCGCCCAGTGCTATGCGCTCTACAAAAGAATACGCCACATTTTGGGTACCAAGCGCACCAAATTGATTTTGATCGTGTATCGACCTGATACCCGCAGCTATCGCTACACCAAACGGCAGGACTTTATCAGCAATGAGCATTATATCAAATTTCCGCTTTTCAAAATAGTCAATAAGCAGCAGCGTAACCGGCAGCACCACGGCAACGGGTTTGGCCAATAATGCGCACACAAACAGCAATATAACGCCAGCGTAGTACAACCAGCGCTTTGTATCGCCCTTACGCAGGTAGTATACATAGGCTATGCACGATGCAACATAAAATACACCATACAGCACGTCCTTCCTTCCCGCAAGCCACGCTACTGACTCCACGTGCATAGGGTGCAGCCCAAACAGCAGCGCAGCAACTAATGCAGCTACAGGCCTGCGGGTAAGCAACTTTACAAACCAGAATACCAGCAGTGTAACTACTATATGGAGCAGCACACTATCCCTGTGGTAGATGTATAATAGTTCAGGCTTCAGCTGCGCGTAGCTATACTCCATGGCATAAGAAAGTATAGTTAGCGGGTGGTAGTTACCCATTACCGCAGTTGAGAAGATGTTCTTCAATCCGTCTGACGATACGTCTTTTATCAGTGGGTTGTCTTTTATGTATCCCGGGTCATCCCAGTTAGTGATTTGGTTATCAAGGCATACGCTAAAGAACACCCAGGTCAGTAGTGCAATGGCCCCTGCCATTACCCATTGTACTGCGGGCTTTTGCCATATATCCGCCTGGTCCGCACTGGCGGTTGGCCTTTGTTGATTCTGTTTGGGTGGCAGCGACTGTTTAGGTGCCGGTGCGCTGGTGGCATTTACCTGTTTGTTACTCTTTTTTGCCATGCGGTATAAATATACTTTTATTGGGGCAAGTCACAAAAAAAGAGCCCCATTTCCGGAGCTCTTTTAAATTCAGTTTAAGCGATACTATTGTTTGGTCACCTTACGCGCCACAAGCATATTACCACGCTCATCATAGAGCGCTATCATATACAGGCCGTTTGCAAGGTGTGTCAGGTCCACTTCTGTAGCGTTTACCTGCTCCAGTATGCTCCTGCCGTCCACTCCGCTTACCACTGCACGCACCTTTACCGGCGCATCTATATGCAGCGTGGTAGTGGCAGGGTTAGGATATATTCTGATGTCTGAAATATTCACATTGCTCACACTGGTTGCATTATGGAAGTACCATTGAGATGTGCCGGCACAACCATTGCCATCTATTACAGTAACACGAACAGAATCATTTGTGTGCGGCAGTGTAATTGCAGAGCCGGTAGCGCCACCTATAAGACCTGTGCGGCTGTCATACCACTGGTAGCTGCTATAGAATGAATATGTGCTGGCTATATGACCGGCATAGTTATAGGTTACAACCGGTATAGGTAATGAATCTACGGTAAAGATAGTGCGCGCATAGCAGCCCTGGAATTCATTGACCATGAACGTTACTGTAGCCGTATCAGGATAGAGTGCATTCAGCACACCGGTAAGTGGGTTTATGTGTACCACAAAGTTATTGGCGCTGCTCCATGTACCAGATCCGGTATATGCATCGGCCAGCGTAATGGTAGTGGCACTGCATGCTTCGTTAGTGCCAGAGACAGGTGGTATCGCTGGCTTGCATGTTTCCAGCAGCGATTTGCGACAGCCCGAAGGAAGGGTATAAACGATATAGGAAATGCCGGTAAGGACACCTGTAAGCAGGCCTGTTACAGGGTCTATTGTAGCCACCGCCGGATTACTGCTGGTCCATGTGCCACCACCTACTATATCTGTAAGCCAGGCTATACCTGTAGAGCAGATAGTATCAGTACCTGCTATAGGTGGGGCAGCCGGATTTACTGTTACCTGCCAGGTGACATAGCAACCTGTACCGGAAATGGTATAGCTCAGCGTTGTAACGCCAAGGGAAACACCAATGCCATACGCCGTTGTGGGATCAGATGAAGGTGACACTTTGGCGATAGACGTATCGTTGCTTGTCCAGTTGCCACCAGGTGTTAATTCAAATAAGAATGTTGTATCGCCGTCGCAAAGGTGATCGCCACCGGTTACGGCAGACGGTATCGGGTTTACTGTAATGTTATGTGCAACAGGTGTGCATCCCACTATTGTGTAATAAATAGTTACTGATCCGGGTGCAGCGCCTGAAACAAGACCGGTCGCCGGATCTACAACAGCACTTCCCGGAGCTCCGCTTTGCCAAGTACCGCCGCTAACCCCGTCTGTTAATGTGGTTGGATAACCAACGCATAAGCTGGAAGCGCCACCTATTGCTGTAGGAGACACCGTTACGTTTTCTGTATAGGTTGCATAACAACCGTTTGGCAATGCATAGGTGATGGTTGTAGTACCGCCGCTAATGCCGCGTACTATACCCGATCCGGTGCCAACAGAAGCAACCCAGAAAGCACTGCTGCTCCAGCTGCCGCCCGCCGTAGCATCTGATAGTGTTACGCTGTCGCCTGTACACAGGCTGATTGCACCGGTTATTCCTGCGGGTGTTGCTATTACAGTTACCTGTGTTGTTGCAAAGCAACTTCCAACTGCATAAGTAATATCAGCTGTACCCAGTGAAACACCTGTAACACTGCCTGTAGCAGCGCCTACCGACACTGTTGGGTCAGGGCTGTTCCATGAGCCGCCTGCAGGTGAGGCACCAAGCAGATTTGATGAGCCCTGGCAGATATTCAATGATCCGGTTATGGTGCCCGGAGCTGTAATTACTGTTTCTACCTGAGTCGCCGCACAGCCCGTCGCAGGATCGGTATATGAAATTGTAGCCGTACCTGCCACAAGCCCGCTTACATCGCCGCCGGTGCCCACAGTTGCAACTGATATATTGCTGCTACTCCACGATCCGCCAGAGGCGAGGTCGGTCAGAAACACGATCTGGCCGATACATATGGATGGTGACCCGGATATTACGCCAGGCAGAGGATTAACAGATACCTGTGTGGTGGCTATAGCTGTGGATCCACTACCATCAGTAACGGTTACTGTATAAATGGTAGTCGTTAAAGGAGAAGCTGTTACACTTGTACCGGTGGATGCTGACAAACTGCCGGCAGGTGCCCATGAATAAGTAAGCGTAGGAACTCCGGTTGAACTAACTACAGAAAGAACCGTGCTGCTACCTGCACAAATGGTAACATTTGGCGATGAAGTAACTGTAGGAGGCGCTGCGGGTGCACTACCTATGGCGCTCACAGAACCTGCAAAACCCAGGCAGCAAAGAACAAGGAACAAGTAAACTTTCTTCATAAAATCGATCCTATAGAAATTAATAAAAATATTAACAAAAATCATAGTTCCGCAGGGCAGAACTATGATCAACATTCACCTAATATCGTTTAAAGCAAATTATTGCTTTATCAGCTTCTGCACCTGCACACGCTCACCTGCGTCATTGTATAGTGAAATAAAGTACATTCCATTTGCAAGCGCTGTTATATTCATTTCTTTTGCGTCTGCCTGCTCCATAGCTGTCTTACCATCTATGCCGGTTATCACCGCACGCACAGCCACTGCCGACTCAATATGCAAAATATTGGTAGCGGGGTTAGGATAGATACGGGCGTCATCTATGTGCGCCGTATTTTGCACACCGGTCATTGCTGTATTATACAGCACGTGTGCACCTTCACCCACACAACCGTTAGTATCTACAACCACTACCCAGTAATGTCCATTATACAGCGCAGCTGTTCTGAAGCTAACTGCTCCCGGTATTGCGCCTTCCAGGTCATCGTACCACTGGTAGCTTGTGTAGAACGTATCGGTAAAGAACGAATTGGTTACAAAGTTATAAGTAACTAATGGAACCGGTGCAGGATTTACGGTCAATACCTTTGTAGCATAACAACCTGTCGCTACCAGTTTATAGGTAATTACAGATGTGCCACCGCTATGCGTGGTTATGATGCCGGTAGCAGCACCAATGGTGGCAACACCCGTTGAAGAGCTGCTCCATAGACCACCGGGTGTACCGTCATAAACGGTATCTGTGGAGAACCCACACGGAATGTTAGTTCCAGTAATTGGCACAGGTGCCGGATTCACGGTTACTACTGTACTTGTTTTACAATTCTTATTTGTTGTGAAAATTATAGTTGCTGTATCTGCTGATACACCCGTTACTACACCGGTAGTCGTTGTCACCGTAGCCACAAAATTGCGTAGGCTGGTCCACGTACCGGGAGTGCTTGCATCAGACAGTGTCACCGTAGTACCAGGACATATTGCAGTACTATTGCCGGTAATTGCCAGGGGAGTCGCGTTTATCGTTACCATGCGGGTTGTATAGCAACCGGGAGGTATTGAATAGGTTATTACGGCAGTACCTGTGCTCACACCTGTTATAACCCCGGAGCCGGTAAGCACTGTTGCAACCGAAGTGTTGCTGCTGGTCCACGCACCGCCAAGTGTAACATCCGCGAATACAGTAGATGTATTAACACAGGCGCTATCGCCATAGCTGGTTATGTTTGCAGGTATGGCAAGTGATGTATCTACTGCATACACTGCGTGGGTAGGCCCGCAGGAATTAGTATAGGTGATGATTGAGGTACCCGGAGTGGCTTCCACCAAAATACCAGATGCCGGATCTATTGTGGCCACACTAATGGTTCCGCTTGACCATGTTCCACCGGGTACTGCATTAGACAAAGTAACTGCGCTTCCCGAACAGGCTTTCAACTGTCCCAGTATCGGCCCTGGTACAGGCTGAACAGTTACAACCCTTGTTGTCGTACACCCTGTACCTGCCGCAGTATAGGTTATTGTTGCTGTGCCTGGAACCACGCTGGCTATGTCGCCTGTATTTGGACCAGTGGTAGTTGCTGTTGCTACTGATGGTGTAGAGCTGCTCCAGGTGCCACCCGGGTCAGCATCGCTGAGTGTAATGTGATCGCCACCTGAGCATACTAGTGAAGGCCCTGTAATAGAAGGTGGAGTAGGATTAATAGTTACAACCACACTGGCAGAACCGCACATGTTTGTATAATCCACAGTAGTCGTTCCGGCTGTGATACCCGTTACGAGGCCAGAGGCCGACACGCTAGCCACACTGGTAGTGCTGCTCGCCCACGTGCCGCCCAGGGCAAATTCTGAAAGAGATGTGGTAGTACCGGGGCAGGCTGTAAGCCCTCCTGTAATTGGTGTAGGTGTTGCATACACTGTTTCTACTGTTGTAGCAGAGCAGACACCTATCGTATAGCTGATCACAGCCGTACCCTGCGATACGCCTGTAACAACACCACCAGAAACCGAGGCTATGCCGGGAGAACCGCTACTCCATGCTCCGGAACCTGTAGAAGGAGTTAGCGTAGCAGAGGCACCCACGCACACCGGAGTGGCGCCTGATATAGTGCCGGGATCTGTAACAACAACGGTTGTAAGGCCTGAATATAACGTACCTGGAGCAGCTGTGCCACCAGTGTAATCAACGTAAAGGAAGTAATAATAGGTGCCGGGCACAGCAGTTGATATGCTTGCTCCTGGCAAATTAGCTACTGCTGCGGCAACGTTAGCGGTATAAGATGCACCGGTAAAAGCCAGAGTTGCACCAGCAAGTGTACCTGTAGCACCAGTTGTGTTATAATACCAAAACCAGTTTACTGTCGAGCTCGTACCTCCTGTAGCCGTTGCGCTGCCTGTGCTTATGGAGCCGGCTATGTCTGCAGCGGTAGCTCCCATACAGTAAGTTCCACCTCCGGTTGCTGTTGCAGTAACAGGATAATAGTAGGTAGTACCAAACGCTAACGCATTATTCCCAACACTGCATAAGAGCAGGAGAATAGACAATAGTAAAAGCTTCCGCTTCCCTGCATTACGGGGCTTGCAGCTGCAGGCATTTACGGAGACTGGGGTTGGCGCAAATGCCTGCCCGGTGTTATGCACACCATAAGATGTAGAGTTGATCATTCGTCTCTGATTTTAACAGTTTCGTTTAAAAAATAAAATATATTAATATCAATTATTGTGCCAAGTCACGCTAAAGATACAAAAAATACCTAAAATTTTTCTAACCCATTAAATATAATTTATTTTGCACTATATTTAAGCGCTTATGTCATCAATTCAATTGAAAATTATAAACTTACGGTTAAAATTAAATCTGATTTCTCCTATCGCATAAGACGAAATTTAATTAGCTCCTGTTAGGTTCTTTGTTACCCGGCCGGAGCATTGCAACAGCTTTTCTATACATAACACCGTAAATGAAAATTAACGTCAGGAATAATGGTGTCACCCGGTGCAATGGCACCTGCTGAATCCTCAGGATGTGCAACATTATCGTTACACCAATCAGCGCCAGGGCTACAACCGAATACCCGGCTTTTATCTTACGGCTCAGAAACGGAACAATCAGGTTAACAGGCAACGCCCATAGCACATTGAAATTATTTTTCCATGATGGCTCTGCATCAATCATCCAAAGATAAAGCATGCAGCAGCCCAGAATACCAGATGCTATCAATACAAGATTGCTCATTGCCTCCCCTACACGCCTCAATGAAGGTAGCAGTAACCCGGCTATGGTAATAACGGCGATTACAGTAAACAATATCAGTGGGCCGTTATTATTGTCAGGCCAGGGTACATTATCTTCAAACAATGTGGTTTTTGGCGCACAGAGCTTCCTGCCGTCCAGGGTAGCTCCTGCAATGCCATCTTCACAGTAATCGGCGAGGTATAATGCTTCCACATTAGTTGGCAGCACATCAGTTTTGCTGGAAAAAAACAGCTCCATACCCAATTCGTACCAGTATTTGTGCTGTACCCGTTGCGGGCCGCACCTTGTCGTCAGGTTCCGGAAGGATAACTTCACGTCAGTTGGCAAAACCTTTGCCGGAATGAACCGCCTGCCCAGCACATGCATCAGCATACCCACTATTCGCGTAGAGCAGTTGTCATGCATAGCGTCGTACCAATAGTATTTATGCTCCGGCCGCAGGTTGTTCTGAAGATAGTTATAGATACCGGCCTTTTCTGCACTGTCCAGCAAAAAAACAAGCTCAGTCACTCCGCGCTGCTCAGTTGTATACTGGTATCTGAATTCATCAAAAGTATTGGTAGCTAAAAAAACATGAAGACGCCCGGAGAGCAACTGATGCATTACCGTATTTTCATCCGATGACTCCAGGAATCCATAGTTATATACCACGTCTCTTCCACGGCCTGTCTTTGTACTGTCAATTATCCTTATGCAGCTATGACCGAATGTTTCGTAAACTTCGAGGCCAGGGGTACAGGTAAGCAGGCTAATACGGAGATGCGCCGTGGGTAAGGGCGCCTTGGTTGAATCATGGCTCATGGCATTGCCTTGCGCACTCACACGGGCACACACAATAAACGAAAGCAAAAAAACGGCCGCATATTTTAGCATACCCCAAAAATAATCAAAACACACTTATAATTTCGGGTGCCGGCGTCAAGTACTACACCAAAAAAGATAGGCCCCGGATGGGGCCTATCTTCAGAAAAGCAATAACTTCTTATTCTTTAGTGAATTTGCGGATAGCAATGCGGTCTCCAGCATCATTATATAGCGTTATCAAGTACAAACCTTGCGCAAGGCCGCTTACATCTATGTCTTTTGCCTCAGCCTTGTCCATTATCTGTTTACCTTCAATGCTGCTGATCACTGCACGCACCGTAACTGTAGTGGTTATGTGCAATTCGTTGGTAGCCGGGTTAGGGAAAATGCTCACCTCCGGAACAGCTAATTTATTCACGGCCAGCGCATTAAGAATAAGTGGTGCCGAAAAATTGCTGCAACCATGTGGATCTGTAACAACAACACGATAGCTGCCGATCTCTGTCGGGCTATAGGTGTATGAGGTAGCACCGGGTATCGCTACACTATTTACAAACCACTGATAAGTAGCATAAGAACTACTGGTGTACAGGAGACCCGTGTGCGAATTGAACGAAACTACCGGGTTTGGTGGCGGGTTCAACGTCACCTGCGTAGATGTAGAAGTATCTGAGCATCCCGTTACACTGAGTATTACGAAATATGAACCACTCACGCCGGCCACATAAGTAGCAGCAGTGGCCCCGCTTATTACAGCGCTGTCTACCATCCATTGGTAAGTTACGCCAGTCGTCAGACCACCTGTGCCCACACTCAATGTCGTGTTAGCACCAATACATATGTCTACTGCTCCGGCCGGCGATAGCAACGGTGTTACCGGTAAAACACCGGTAGCGACAGCTGCAGAGGTTGCAGAGCAACCATTTGATCCGGTAACAACCACAGAAAAACTGCCAGCGGTTGTCGCGGTGTAGGTATTGCTCGTTTCACCACTTATAGCGCTTCCTGACTCATACCACTGGTAGCTATTCCCCGCAGGCACTGAAAGTACCACATTGCCCCCTGCACAAAATACCAGGTTGCCACTGGCGGTTACTGTAGCCACAGGAGCAGCACTTACTGCCAATGAGGTAGTAGCTTCTGTAGCGCAACCTGCGCTATTATAGGCGGTAAATGTATACGTGCCACCCGAAGAAGCTGATGCAGCAAATGATGGGTTTTGTAACGTCGAGGTAAATCCCCCGGGACCCGCCCAGGAATACGTAGATGCTCCTGTGGCATTGCCGGTCAGGGTTGCTGTAGACCCTTCGCAAACCGGGCTTGGCGAAGCAAGTGCAGAAACACCGCTAATACCAGCGCAAGTATACGTGATCTGCAGATAAGGAGCATGGCCTGGTGTACCGCTACTTACCGTAGTTGCAGTACCTGCTTCACCTGTTATGTTATACACCCTGCTTGCACCTCCGGTCCAGCAGATAGAAACTATGTTGCCAAGCTGGCTCTGAAGAAAAGAGGTAGTTGCCGCAGCTGAAGGGAGCGTCCTGTCTCCGGCAGCAGTACCATAGCTTACATTTGTGAGCAGTGTCCCTGCGATCATGTCAGCATACAAAGTAGCTGCGGTGGTTATGGTTGACAGATCACCGGCAAATCCATATGTAGCCCATCCGGCAGGAGTACCGGTTCCCGCATAGTTGGATACATTAAAACCAATGATACAGCTGGTTATTGCTGTGCCGGGAGGCAAGGTACTAAGGTCAAATACGGCATAGCCGCGAGATGTAGCGAAACCAGTTGTGCTCACTATATTATTGTCAGCCCGGGTACCAAAACTATTCGCATTACCGGTAATATAAGACCCCGTCGCTCCCGTCGCGTAGAGCACTACCGTAGTTTGGGCATTTACTACATAAGAAAGACAGGATAGCAGAAACAAAAAGTAAATTTTCTTCATTTTCATTTTATAAAGACGTGAGTAATTCTTTAACTCAAACCATGCAAAAACAGGATACCACCTGCTGCGACCTCCATTCTAAAAACGACCAAAGTTGCCCAAGCTGGTAAGAGCCGATGCCTTATCTTCCGAAAAATAGCAATACTTTCCAGAATAAACAAAAATACGGGCATTTTTGTTAAAATGAAGGGCTAACCCCTTAAAGGAGCAGTGCTACCCTATTTTATCTTAAAGGTATTGGCAATCTTTTCAAACGTTGGATAAAAACCATTATAAGTCTCTGGCAGTGCTGAGAAATTGAGACTATATGCCTTACCGTTGTTCAGAAATATGTATAGCACATTTTTGAAATTCATATTACTGTGCCTGAACGTGTATATCATGCGCGCGCAATCACGTCCATTTATTTTCACATACTTACTCTCAAGCTCTTTAAAATCTTCGAGTTCCTCCGGCATTTTTTTACGGGCATCAATAAGGTATTCTACCAGGTACAGATCCTGTGCGTCCCCCATTGAAAGGTTTACATTCTCCCGGAACTTTTGCCCCTGGTGCAGGTAGGGTGCCCAGAAAAAAAATACGGTCTTATCCACCGCCTTAGGTTCCCATGTTGCAGGATAGCTGATGCTTACTTTCTCTTTTGTGTTTGTATACGTTTTCCATTTCACCTCCGTTTTAGCAGGCTTTGGCACAGCATTTTGCGCCTTTAGCTGGGGCAATGAAACGATACATAAAAGGATAACAAAAAGTATTCTCATCGTTTTACTTTTTAATATAGCTGGCTCAATTTCTCCTGTCTATACCCCAATATAATTTCTGGCGGATGGTCTTCAGGAAATTATGCTCATCCGGCCGCACTAGCGACACCATAAAGTTTTCCCGCTTCACAGCCAGTTGCACATTGCTCTTTATTGTTTCTGTGCGCGCATCCAGCGTGCATAAAAACTGGTCCGTGCGTCCCTCTATTTCAAAAGAGATCACATTGTCATCGGGCACTACTATTGGTCTTGTATTCAGGTTGTGGGGCGCCACAGGTGTTATCACAAAGCTTGATGTCTGAGGAAAAACCACTGGTCCGCCACAGCTTAGTGAATATCCCGTAGAGCCGGTAGGCGTAGCCACAATAAGCCCGTCGGCCCAGTAAGTATTCAGAAACTCGCCGTTCAGGTACGTATGTATCTTTATCATCGACGAGCTGTCCTGCCGGTGAATGGTAAACTCATTGAGCGCGAATGGCGAACCATTAAACAGCGCAACGCTGGAATCAAGATGTAGTAATGTTCTCTTCTCAAGCGTATAAGACCCTCTTACCAGCGATACAATTGCTGCTTCTACTTCCTCCTCGGGTATTGCAGCGAGAAATCCCAGCCGTCCCAGGTTTACGCCTATTAGCGGAATGTTTGAGTTACCTACAAAACACACAGCGTCCAGCATAGTGCCGTCGCCACCCAGGCTAAAGAGCATATCGGTATGTGGCGGCAGATCGCGCTTGCCGGTAAAAATACGGGGCGTGCTCTTAAACGTCATATGAGGCTGCAGCCGTTCGTAAAACTCTTTGTAGAAAACCATCTGCAACTTATGGTCCTCCAGCATTTGCAATATACGCAGCAGCAAGGGCACGTCCTGCTCCGCAAATGTTCTGTTATATAGTGCTACTAGCATAAAGTCGTAAATCGTAAGTCGTAAGTCCCGGTATCTGCATCAGAAAAACAATCCAGATTCCCAACAGCCTATCCCAAATTCCAGCAAAAATTTATTCACTGTTAAAATGTAAATATAAACCATTTTGACCCAAGTGGTTTCTTGCAAACTCAATGCGGATTTTTATATCGTACAGTGTCACCACGTCTAGTCCCGCTCCTATACTGTATAGCAATTGGTTGCTTAGTTTACTATTCCCCGGCTGCGGATTACCAATGTAACCAGCATCTGCAAAAATTTTGGGGTATATGCGTATCGGTAGCGCTGTAAAGTACCTCACGGGCAGGGAATATGTTCTATTGAATAGTTCACGTTTCAGGTCCAGGCGCAGTATACCGTAGTTGTAGCCGTCTATCACATTGTATTCATAGCCCCGCACATAATCTGTCTGCGTACCCAGCCCACCGCGAAAATAATAGGGCTGCACCATTGGGTACATCAGCCTTCCCCTGAATATCGCAGAGGTATACCACCTGCGTAGCGGGCTGCGAAATATCCCTGCTTCCAGGTTTGCATAGCTTTGAAAATTCAGCCCTTCCGTTCCAGCGCGCACCACTGCCTGTGCCACTACCTTTTCCCCCTTCAGGGAATAGTTCCAGTTATCCACCGCATTATACTCAAAGCGATAAAACAGTTCAGCAAATCTCGCCTGCCTGCTGCCATTTGCAAAGTAATCCGCATTCAATTTCACTATAGTGTCACTTACCCGGTAGTCCTTATAGCCCAGCTGAAAAATATGCTTTGCAGCATAGGCCGGCCGGTACAGGTAACTGATACCACCCTCCACCTGCCGCAGTATCACAGGTCCGGTGTAAATTCCGGTATAATCAAGCTTGTCCGAGTCTGTTGCAAAGTAGGCCTGCCGGCTCTGGGCGTAGCTCAGTGAAAATCCCAGCCCGTTCTTTTGCCCCTTATTAAGATATGGGCGGCTGTAGGCTATACCCAGCTTCTGCGTATAGCCCGCCTGCGCGGTTATAGCCAGGCGCTCCAGGTTACCCCTGAAGTTCCTATCAGTTACCGTAAGCCCGGCAGACACACGCCGCAGATCATGATTTTCCTTTACCCACCAGGTATTAAAGTTTCGGTCTGCAAAATGTATAATAACAGAGGGTATTATATACCATCGCTCCTTCACCTTTATATACCACTCCAATCCAGCAGCGGTCCTTTCCGTATGCTGGTCTACTTCATTAAAAAGCTGCATATTAAAAAGCCGCAGTTTATTCTGCTCGATGCGTGCGGCTAATGAGTCTGCAATCAGCACATCACCTTCATGTACACTCAGTTCACGAAGTATTACTGCCGTGCGGGTCACATTATTTCCTTCTACTACTATCTTTCTTATTGTCAGTTGCCCGCCCGTTCCACTACTCGCCTGCTCCTGTTCCTGCGCACATGCATAGGACCACGGAAGTATGAATAGCAGAAGAATTAAAGCGGGATACCTCATCTTATTACCCCCGCAAGATAATATACTTTCACGGCAGCCTCGGTTACCGCATAATTCAGTCTCAACTAATCACCTTAACTTTATAGCAAAACCGGCCAAATCAATGCGCAGGATAACATTCATTCTTGTTCTCATTTCTCTCATTGCAGCTTTATGGGTCACATCCTGCGTACACAAACCTCAAGTGCAGGTAGTGGCAACCTACGGCGGCTTTCCCGACTCGGTAGGCAAAATATTCCTGGCAAAATGTACCAATTCAGGCTGCCACAATGCTGCCAGCTACATGAACGCTGCCGAGCTGCAGCTTGATACCTGGGAGCATCTCTTTAACGGCGGCATCAGCGGGGCTGCAGTCGTAGCCTACAGCCCAAAATATAGTCCACTCCTTTATTATATAAACGCCTACGATTCCTCCGACCTTATCGCCTATGATCGTACGCACTTCAAAACACCTCTGACCCAAAATGAGTATGTAACCATCAAAAACTGGATATCCTCAGGTGCCCCCGATCAAAACGGGAACATACCTTTTGCTTCTGACCCCACCACTCGCCAGAAGCTATACCTTACTAACCAGGGCTGTGATCTCGTTGCAGTGATAGATGGCAAAAGTAAACTGGTAATGCGCTACATACCCATCGGCATGGATCCCGGCCATTCTGAGGCGCCACACTTTGTTGCCATTTCTGCCGATGGCCGCTATGGTTACATCCCTCTTTTTAGCGGCAACTACCTGCAAAAATTCGACACCTATACAGACACTATTATTACCAGCCTGGATCTCAGTGGTTATGCGGCTAATCCCGGTTCACAAGGAAATGGAGGCTGGAGCCTGCTCTCCTTGTCTCCACTGGATACTGCAATACTTGTTTCGGGCTATGCACCTTTTGGCTACGCCGTTTGTGTAAACACTGCAGCTATGAAGGTAAACACAAGGCTCTCCATAACCAATGCATCTGGCGCATCAAGTATCTTTCCCTTCCTGCATGGTATCGCCAGCAATGCCACATTCGACACTTTTTACGCTACCCTGCAATATGGCAATGCGGTAGTTAAATATCACTTCAAGCCTAATTTCGACACGCAGAATATCAGCGTCAATGGGTTGCCGGTAGGCACGCTCGGCGATTCGTCAAATCACGGCACACCCAATCCGCACCAGATACTAATGTCACCCGACCATTCCCGCTATTTTGTTACCTGCCAGCAAACGGGTGTAGTAAGCGTGATAGATGCACATACAGATACCCTCATCAAACAAATACCCGTAGGTGCTTACCCGCAGGAAATGGACTTCTCAAAATCTAAAGGCTACCTTTTTGTGTGCTGCATGGGCGATGCCACAAACCCGCCTCCTCACTTGGGTAGTGTATACGTGATCAACTACCATACGCTCGATGTCGTGACTGTATTAAGAGGCGACTTCTACGAACCGCATGATGTTGCCGTAGATGAGCAGGACGGCCTGGTATACATTCCCAGCCGCAACACAGATGCAAACGGCATACCCTCACATCATGCAACTTCCTGCGGCGGCAACGCTGGCTGGTATTCCGTCTACAACCTCAATACACTTGAGCCGGCAGACCACAAGCGCTACGAAGTCACAAAAGACCCCTACGCCATCTCCGCAAGATTTAAATAGATTTACACTCGCACAAACCAACTTATCAACTAGTCAACCAATCAACCAAAAAGTGCTTACAGTCTCTCTCCACGGAATAAAAATCCACGCGCCTCACGGCCTATACCCCGAGGAGCACATCCTCGGCAATGCATTTGAAATAGATGTTGATATTACGTTGCCTGACGCCCGGCCATGGCCTTTTGCCGACTACACTGTAGTTCAAAAAATAGTTGCCGGCATCTTCAGCCAGCCCGGCCAGCTGCTCGAAACATTCACTTATAACATTCACACTGCGCTAAAAGAAGCATTCCCGGCATCCGAAAAAATAAAAGTAGCCGTAAGAAAACTACACCCGCCCATGCCCGGAGAGGTAGCCTATGCTCAGGTGTGTTATGAGGCCTGACCATGTACCTTGCTGAAATTTCCCGCTCACGCTACTATGCATAGTATACCGTAAAAAGCGAACGGGTTTTGATCCCTCAAAACCCGTTCAAAATCACTGATCAATTTTCTGGCTGCTACGACTACGCCAAAAGTTTCTCCAGCGCAGTATCATAAGCCTCTTTCCAGTCGCTCACAAAGCCCCAGCTTTCATCATCTATCATTATTTCTTTGTTCGCATTTACTACTCCTATTTTGGTAAATGGAAAGCCTTTCAGCTCCGCTTCAAAGAGCGTGTGCAGATCAGGGTTCACCGTCACCACCACCCGGCTTTGCGCCTCGCCAAACAGTGTTGCATCTTTGCGTATCTTATCTCCTGTATGCATGCTGAAACCAAGGCCATTGGTCATGCTGCACTCCAGCAGGCAGGCAAACAGTCCGCCCTCAGATATATCATGTGCCGATTTGACCAGCTTCTCGCTTATTACTCTTGCTACGGTCTGTTGCAGGCGATACTCTTCCTCCATATCAAAGTGCGGTGCCGGGCTATGCGTCACTCCGCATAAGTGGTGCAGGTATTCTGAGCAGTTGATATCATTCCTGTTCTCGCCTATCAGGTAAATATGATCGCCCGCATGTTTAAAATTCAGCGACATCTTTTGATCCGCATTATCCATCACACCTACCATACCTATAGTTGGCGTTGGGTACACAGGTCCGTCTTCGCTCTGGTTGTAGAAGCTCACATTACCACCTGTTACCGGAGTATCCAGCTTGCGGCAGGCCTCACCCATTCCCTTTATTGCATTTACAAACTGGTAATACACCTCCGGGTTATATGGGTTGCCAAAGTTCAGGCAGTTAGTGATAGCCACCGGCTGTCCGCCGCTGCACACTATATTCCTTGCCGCTTCGCTCACTGCAATCATCGCACCTTTATAAGGATCGGCAAATACATATCGGCTGTTGCAGTCGGTAGTTACCGCCAGTGCCTTGTCTGTACCATGCACCCGCACTACCGTAGCATCACTTGGCTCATTGGTCTGTGTATTACCCGTCATTACCATGCTGTCATACTGCTCGTATATCCAGCGCTTTGAAGCAATATTGGGTAGCTGTACCAGTTCGTAAGCCATTGCCCGCATATCATTGGGCACTGCTATGCTTTCCGGGTTAAACGCTTTGATCTCAGCAAAATATTTTGGTTCGCTGTATTCGCGCTCATAGATAGGCGCGCCGCCGCCCAGCACCAGGCTTTCAGCAGGCACATCTGCTACCAGCTCACCGTTCATGTAGTACTTAAGGTTGGTGTCTTTTGTCACCTCACCTATCTGCACACAGTGTATATCCCACTTGTCAAATATTTTTTGCACTTCACTTTCGCGGCCCTTCTTTACCACTATCAGCATACGCTCCTGGCTTTCGCTCAGCAGCATCTCCCATGGCTTCATATTCTCCTGGCGTGTAGGCACTTTGTCCAGGTGAATGATCATACCATGTTCGCCCTTTGCGCTCATTTCACTGGTGCTGCAGGTAATTCCTGCTGCACCCATATCCTGCATACCTATCAGCGCGCCTGTTGGTATCATCTCCAGGCAGGCCTCCAGCAATTTCTTCTCTTCAAACGGATCACCCACCTGTACCGATGGCAGCGACTCAGCACTGTTCTCGCTGATATCAGCCGATGCAAACGATGCACCACCTATACCGTCCTTACCGGTAGATGCACCCACTATAAATACCGGGTTGCCCTCCCCATGCGATGTTGCTGATACCGTTTGCCCTACCCTTACCACACCTACGCTCATCGCATTCACCAGCGGATTGGTCTGATAGCAGCTTTCATAGTACACCTCGCCTGCTACAGTAGGCACGCCAAAGCAGTTGCCATAATGGCCTATGCCTTTTACAACGCCCTTTATCAGCCACTTTGTTTTGGGGTTATCTACCTTACCGAAGCGAAGTGAGTTGAGCGACGCAACAGGCCTTGCACCCATAGTAAAAATATCGCGGTGAATACCACCCACACCCGTAGCAGCACCCTGGAATGGCTCTATGGCCGATGGGTGGTTGTGGCTTTCTATCTTGAACACACATCCCCATCCGTCGCCTATATCTATAAGACCGGCATTTTCCTCACCAGCCTTCACCAGCATTTTAGCGCCATCGCGTGGCAATGTCTTCAGCCACGTTATAGAATTTTTATAGCTGCAGTGCTCACTCCACATTACGGAGTACATAGCAGTTTCATTAAAATTTGGGGTACGCCCCAGTATCTCTGTTATCTTTTGAAATTCTTCTTCGCGAAGGCCAAGTTTCATGGCTTGTTCGAGTGTGGCAGTCATACCGCAAACCTACAAAAATTTCGGGAGGGATATATTTGAAGATAGAAATATACAACTGACATTCCTATATGGAATACAATATAAATTTATCATAAGCTCAAGGTAGTGATGTCATGGTGAGCGAAGTCGAACCATGACACTGATGAGGTTTATCCTGAAGTTGAAAATTAGTTTTTAGAATTCTTTCTCCGATAAGTTCTTTATCAATTTCCCCTTAAAATCATAAAGTTGTTTTTGAACATACCTGCCCTTACTCTCTCCCTTTTTATCATATTCAATGCCCGTGACCTGGATCTCCACTCCTTCTTTGGTGGCTTTTGTCAGCCACCCATCTCTGAAAAACGTAAGTTTATTGTCTATAAGATTATAACAATGTACAGCAGGTGATACTGTCCATCCATCAGTTTGAAAATAAAGTAATTCACCGTCTTTGGCGATCATTCCGGTATCAAAACCGCACAAATAGTCAAATGGATAATTCTTAGAACCTGCATATAACGGCTTAGTGCCGCCTTCAAAATCAAGGCATGTTGTAAAAAGTAGTTTTTCCGTGTTCGTCGCAATGTAAAAACACCTGATCGAATACTGGTCGTGACCTTCGTCTCCTTTTGCTGCTTTTGAGCGTTGTTCCAATTTCTCGTAAATAACCAGATTCTTCGACGTAGAATAACCAATCAAATGAACATCCTTGCCATTAGCGATATTTCTGATTTTACCATCTTGTAATTTTGCCATTACCGCCCCGCCCTTTTCATATGCCTGCACCAACTTTTGCGCTGACGAACTGTTGAACACAAGCAAAACAATGGTCACTAATGCTACTCTCCGCAACATACTTTTTTTGTGAAAATAGTGAATTTATTAAGTTAATAAATGCGCCATAAATCAACAATAAACGAACGCTAATCCCACAATTGAGCCAATGAGTTATTCAGCCATTCAGCCATTTATACTTTAAAATATTGTTAAGTGTCATGCTATGTTTCAATTTGTCGCATCAAGACTGAAATTTTTTCAGATTCCTTTGTCAAATTTTCATTTTTTGCCACTGGCATTTCGTTTGACGTTTTTACAGAAAAAACAACACATTATGAACAGGCTATTAAAGAAAACAAACGGAAATGGCAATGCGCCAGTAAACACTTTCAGCGGCCTGGTAGAACGGATGCTGCACAACAATGTAAACCGCTTATTGGATGACGGCTTCTGGGGAGCCGGCAATGTAGCCCGCAACACGAATGTACCCGTGAATGTGCAGGAGACAGACAAATCCTACGAACTGGAACTGGTAGCCCCCGGCCTGAGAAAAGAAGATTTCAAGGTAAACGTTCAGAGCGATACATTGACGATAAGCTTTGAACATACTGAAGAGCAGAACGAGCAAGGCACGGAAAACGGTTGGCTACGCAGGGAATATAGGAAACAATCGTTTGCCCGCACCTTTAGCCTCGATGAGGCGATAGACGCCGGAAAGATCAGCGCTCAATATACCGATGGCATACTCCATCTCACTTTGCCAAAAAAGGAAGGCGAGCAGAAAATCAGTCGCACTATAGAGATCAAATAGAGGGCAGGTTTTTAAATAGAAGGTGCGCAGGCGGTGTAGAAATACGCCGCCTGTTTTGTGAAACTCAAAACATACCAGTTATGAAAAAGATACTTTTGGCAGCATTGCTGTTAGTTGCCTTTACCGGCTGCCAGGCACAGGAGACCGGAAGCAGGAAAAACTTTGCGTCGATAAATGATACTGCCGCGCACCAAAAGCCGCAGGTTACCAGTAAGGTAAATAAACGCTACGACGATAGTGGCAATCTGGTAGGCTACGATAGCACTTATTCCTGGTCCTATTCTAGCACGGGCAAAGATGACGATATTAATGCGGATAGTCTGATCAATGCATTCAGAAAACAATTTGATGACGACTTTCCTTCCTTTTTTGGTCAGCGCTTTGGTGGCCCGTTATGGAACGACAGCTTACTTGACCATCACCTAACCAACCCGCTCCGATTCATGCAGCAATGGGAAAACCACTATTTCGACATGGGAAAAATGATGCACCGGCTTGACTCACTGGGTAGCCTTTTGCAGGACGACAATTTTCCCGGCATGGAAACCAAACCTAAATCGTAAGATCAAAACCTCACGGAAATGGAAAACGTGTATAACATAGTAGTAAGCATACGCACGCTGCAAGGGATGAGGGAAGCCGGCAACTTTTATCTGGGAACAGACGAAGATTTTGCTAACAGCGTGTTTGACGATATGCAAGGCGACATTACTGCTGACGATGATGTACTAATACGCATAGACCTCGAAAAGAAAACCGAAGGCCTGCTGCCCGAACGGCTGAGGCGCATCTGCTGCACACTTAACCAGTACGCCCACAACTGCAAAATAATAACACGCGATGTCTTTAAATACTTTACGCTGGAACAATGAACGCTTATGAAAAACAAAAAGGATCTAACTTAATGGATCAAACAACGGAAACAAACATCCTGGACGACCGGCGCATAAAGCTGCTGAATTTCCTCCTGAAAGAAAACAAGATACCTGAACACGGAGATTTCAACCTGGAGAAACTACTTGCTGATATCAAGCCCGGCGAATATCAAAAACTGTTCGCCAATAATCCGGAATTTGAAACGGTATGGAAGGATGTGAATATGTCAAAGTCCCTGGCAAATTTTCTAATAGAAAATGACTTTGCCAGGCAGGATGGTGAAAACCTGGAGCTTACCGGCGTGCGTGGCCGCGACCTGCAAAAACAGGGTAGTTATGCCAAGCTGCTGGAGGATGAGCGGCATATAACAAGAGAGGCGCGCAGGGTGAGCGAGCTGGAGCTGGAAGCAAATCGGATGGCACACCGCCAGTATAAGATCAATGTGCTCATAGCTTTCGGCACTTGTATGGCAGCGCTATATTATCTGCTGGAGATTCTGAACGGCTTTTTCGGCTTCTACCATTACGCGCATTGATTGCATATAATGGAGCACTAGTTTGTCCAAATAGAAACTTACGCCACAAGGGCATTTTCAAATTTGCGCATGTTCATCCCGATAGCTATCGGGACAAATTACTTCCTCTTCAGCCATCCAGTCACACTCATGCGCTGGCGGTTGGCCACCGCTACTTCATGCTCCAGTATGTCGCTCTGAAAGAAAATGGCTTTTTGATTGTTAGGTTGTATCGTCTGTATCGTCTCATCATCATGATGTATCAATAGCTGGCCGCCGTCTGCATCTACCCAGTCCTGGTTCAGGTAGCTGATCATTGAGTATTTGCGGTTGTAGTCGTTTTTAAACTGGTCTTTATGCCTAATGTAAGAGGTGCCTTCTTCGTATAGTGCGTAGTGGAATTCGCAACAGTTAATGCCCGTAAAGCACGTTTTGTTCAGGTGCCCGGTAAACTGTTTTATCATATCAAGGAATTCCATCTCCGCCAGGTTCTTGCTCTTGCTGTCTATCCAGCAGGTCTTATCGCCGCGTATCTTTTGGGTTTTGTCTTTTACAGCTATATTGCCTATACCGGCTTTTTCCATGCGGCTATCCCGGTTCAGCCTGTGTATATTCTGCTGCAGGGCCGCAGCCAGAGGAAGACTCAGGAAAGACTCGGATATCCCGATCTTATTTGTCATAAACCCCTCAATCAACTCCTCGAATTTCGCTTCCATTACTGTCGTTCAACCCTCAAGGTAGGCTTTATTTCGCAGGAACGGCGTTTGGCGCTGTATCAGGGCGTGGGTGGTCCAGCAATTTCCCTACATAAAAAGATAGGTCCACTTCACCGCTATAGTATATCCGGTCACTGTCACACCGCTGTCTTTGGCCAGGTTCATAGCATCATATCCGCCGTACAGACCCATTAGCGCACGGCCACCGCCCACATCTGAGTGGCTTCTTCTGTTTCTCAGCACAAAGGGTACACTGAAGCCAAGGCTGGCAAAGGGTTCTAAAAATATATTGGTGTAGTGGCTCGTTACTTTCCTGTCCTCATCTTTCACCTGGTACATGTAGTCTGTGTTTATTCCCAGCTGCCAGTAAAAACCAACCCCTGCTCCGCCACTGCCATAGCTCATATTCATGTAAGACAGTGGCAGCTTCAACAGTGTATACTTGCGCTGGTAGCTTTGCGCCTTACCTAGGTCATCAGTGTACTTGTATTTTATATTGTATTCATTTGCCGCTACCGATACAAAAAGAAAATTAGACTTGTTCTCATTGCGGCATGGCAACGATATCTTGATGCCAAAGTCGCCGCCGTAGTAGAATGCGCCACCCTTCGCCTTTATCGTCCCGGCACTGGTGCTGGATCCGGCATAGCCGAGATCAATACCGTAGAAGAAATGAACGCCGCCGCTGTTGCTCTTATTGCCATAGTAGGTGGGGAGCGTTGCAGTAGCGCTGGTCGTATTTAGTTCAGATGTTGTATCTGGCGTAGCCATCGCAAAGGTCGTGCTGCAGCAAATCACAAAGAGCAGGCATATAGGTATGTGTCGGTATAACATAAGGGCGTTTGCCCGCAAATATATACTTCACAGTCAATCTTTTATAATGATACTCTTTAGCCATGTGGTCATGATCTAAAGCAGATAGCATCATCAGTTTGCTAAAACCATTAAGCCATTAAGCCATTATTTATTCACCACTTCGCCCACTATCTTCCCGTCCTGCATGGTAAAAGTGCGGTCGGTCATTTTCGCCAGCGCATCATTATGGGTTATCATTATAAAGGTCTGGTCAAACTTATCCCGCAGCGCCAGGAACAGTTGGTGCACAGAATGTGCGTTGGCACTATCCAGGTTCCCCGTTGGCTCATCAGCCATCACTACAGATGGTCGGGTCACCAGTGCCCTTGCTATGGCTACACGCTGCTGTTCCCCGCCCGATAATTCTGATGGTTTATTCTCAAGGCGGCTGGTCAGGCCCACCACGCCCAGCATTTCAGCCGCCTGGGCCAGCGCTTCTTTCTTGCCTACGCCCTTTATCCACAGTGGCACAGATACATTCTCTATCGCGCTGAATTCCGGGAGCAGGTGGTGAAACTGGAATACAAAACCTATATGTCGGTTACGAAACTGAGCTTGCTTTTTAGATGGCAGCTGCAATATGTTCGTGCCGTCAATCAGCACGCTTCCACTGTCTGGCTTGTCCAGCGCACCTACCAGGTGCAGTAGCGTGCTTTTACCCGCACCCGATGGGCCTACTATCGATACTATCTCCCCCTTCTGCACATCCAGCGACACATCATTCACTACCGTCAGGCTCGAATATTTTTTACAAAGGTTCCTTACCGCAAGCATAGATGATAAAGGTAGTTATTTTACCTGTCCATTCTCACCCCGCCTATCCCGCTATTCACCACTAACCTATGTGTTAAAAAAGTTAACTTTTTTATGTTTATAAAAATGGCTTTTGAATTTTGAATTTTCCCTTACATTTGCGGGAATCGCAATAAAACAAATCTATTTATAATATGTTTTGGACACTTGAATTAGCCTCACACCTCGAAGATGCTCCCTGGCCTGCCACTAAGGACGAGCTTATTGATTACGCCATTCGCTCTGGCGCACCTCTTGAAGTAGTCGAGAACCTGCAGGAGCTCGACGATGAAGGCGAGATTTACGAAGGCATAGAAGACATATGGCCCGACTACCCAACCCAGGATGATTTCTTTTTCAACGAAGACGAATACTAGAAATAAGTCAAAAGGTAAAAGTCAAAACCAACCTGGGTCTTGACTTGCCACTGGTTTAGCCGCTTACAAAGTATTATCGATCCCGCAGCAATGCGGGATTTTTTTATTGCCGATGATAGTTTCTCACCCGGTATAACATAACAAATTGCCGGATAAACTTGATGATAGACGACTTTTAGCTGAGCATATGATGGCGCCTTTTTTTTGCCGTAGATGTATATTCGGTTGTTAATAGAGCGCAGTTTAGCTGATGCATATTACTAGTGCTAAAAAATAGCAATAGTAGGCAAAAAAGCCAGCGCCATGTTGCTGAGTAGAGTACTACGTTGACAGCGTAGAGCTATTCTTTGGCCGGCGGAGCCTTTGGCCAAGGATCGCCTTTTCTTTTGTTACTTTTCTTTTGGCGAAGCAAAAGAAAAGTAAGGTTCTGAGGGTCAGTCTTAACAAAATACAAACCATTCTCTCCTTTTATCCGTTTATATTTGAGTAACAAATACTTAGTACATGAAGAGCATTGTTGTTTTCTGCGGATCATCCGATGGTTATCACGAATCTTACCGCGAGGCAGCTTACACTATTGGCGCCATGCTCGCAGAGCAGAATATACGCGTAGTCTATGGCGGTGCCAAAATAGGCCTCATGGGCGCTGTAGCAGAGGGTGCGCTGGCAGCAGGCGGTAAAGTTATCGGTGTCATTCCCCGCTTCCTGGAGACAATGGAAGTGGCCCACGATGGCCTCACAGAGCTGATAACAGTAGAAACCATGCATGAGCGCAAACTAAAGATGCACGAGCTCAGCGATGGCATCATTACTCTGCCCGGTGGCTGGGGCACTATGGAAGAGCTGTTTGAAATGCTTACCTGGGGGCAGCTTGGGCTCCACAGCAAGCCCATTGGCCTGCTCAATGTAAATGGTTATTACGATGCATTAAAAGCCCTGTCTGATAACATGGTTACAGAAGGTTTCCTTGGTGAGTTTATTAGCAACTCACTGCTCATTAGCGAAGATCCAAAAGAGCTGCTCGAAAAAATGGAAGCGTACACCCCTGTTCCCACAACCAAAATAATGACCAAACAAACCACATAAAAGCAGTTGAGACCTTATCTTGCTTGGGATACTCAGGAAGCAATTAAAGCAGGTAGAACTTGATACTGTCCTCACATCAAAATGGCCCCGCATAAGCGGGGCCATTTTACTAAAACTCTTTCAACACGGATAAACTAATCAACTACCTCACCACACTCAACTTACCGCGCTGTATAGTGTTTCCTTTATCAGAAATGCTGTACGTGTACAGTCCTTCTGGCAATGAAGAAATATCTATAGCGTTTTTATTGCTCAGTGTCTTTGTAGCTACCACCTGGCCGCTTACAGAATAAACATGCAGTTCAGTTCCTTCTATGTTGCTTCCTTCAAGGTGCAGCATGCCGGAAACCGGGTTAGGATATACCTTAACGATCTCATCCGCTGCATTAACATTTTTTACAGCTGTGAAGTCAGGAGCGTAAACCATTGTAATGTCATCTACATAGAGCGTGCTGCTATCCAGTGCACCTGCCTGTCCGCTGCTCGCGAAGGTCATACGGATGGTATCAGCGCCATCAAGCGTATCATTATATACTACGTTAGCAGTAATGTGCTGAAACGAAGTGGATGGTCCTATTTTCAATGCAGCAACTCCTACAGCCGAATCTATACCATGCACATTTGCATAAACAGTTACATTGACCACGCCGCTGTCTATTCCGGTAAGGTGAGTAATGCTGTCAAGCCCTGCAGTATACTGTACCCATGCACTTACTGATGCTATTCTGCCTGTAATTGCTTGTCCTCCGCTAAATGTGATAGACATCGCAGTAAGATCAAGATTCACCTTGGCGTTTGACAAAACACCTGCAAATCGACCTAATGTATCCTGTTTCAAAGTCATCATCTTTGCAGCTGATGATCCACCATGTTTTATTGTAGTTTCCTGCCACAATTGTGTGTGCAGGTCTGTTGGCATGTAGCCTGAATAGAAAATTGGCAGGTATGCTTCCTCTGCAGCTATCAGCAGCGAGTCTATGCCATACCATTGAGTAGGGGCGTGTATTGGTATTGAGGGAGAAGTTCCTGCTGTACCAGAACGCCATGTTTCCATGCCCGCATTAGGCACCGTTTGCGCAAAAGCAGTACTTCCTGCTACCATTGCCACAAAAAGAAAATAAAGTTTTTTCATGCTGTTTTGTTTTTTTGATTTTTATTTTGGGGTTTCAAAATACACTATTTATAAAGCTCATATTCGTATATTGCCACCTTCCACGCCCACCTACTACTTAAAACTCACGACTTATGACTTACGAGTGACAAACTTACTTATTTATTTCTTTTAAACATAATTGTATAGCATCAAAATCTGGTATATCAGATGCATTTTCAAGTACTTCGGCATACCGCACTATCCCTTCCTTGTCTATCACAAAGGCCGAACGCTTAGATACACCGTCCATATCATTATACCAGTGGTCATAGATAGTATCATAGGCTGTAGAGGCCACCTTATTAAAATCACTCAGCAGCGAAAAGTTCAGTTGCTGCTCCTCCTTAAATTTACCAAGAGCGAACAAAGAGTCTACAGATATTCCATATACCGTAGCATCAAGCCCGTTATATATGGCTATGTTATCGCGGGTCATGCACAGTTCTTTCGTACATGTGCTGGTAAATGCCAGCGGAAAAAACAGCAACACAACGTTCTTGCCTTTCTGTTCGCCTAGCGTCACTTTATTCTTTTCTGTATCCCGCAGCGTAAAATCCGGGGCCTGTGCTCCTGTAACTATCATATCTTTTTTTGCAGTAAAGCTAATGCAATTTTGTCTTTGTGTAAGAAATGTGGTTCACAACAATTTCAGTTCTATCGCGAAATCCGTGTTCACTATTATAGTCCTACTTTTGTTGAAACAACATTGATCAATGTCCTATACCGTACCACAGCTCAAAACGGTAAATGTCACCCGGTATGTATTGCCACTCCGTGAGGGCGGCTCCCTGCCGGGCCTGGTAGAAGCCAGCGACGGGCAGAACTATGTATTAAAATTCCGGGGTGCCGCACAGGGGTCCAAAGTCCTGATCGCAGAGATCATTGGTGGTGAACTTGCCCGCGCCCTTGGCCTCAACGTGCCTGAGCTGGTCTTCGCCAACTTCGATGAAGCCTTCGGCCGCACCGAGAGCGACCACGAACTGCAGACGCAGTTCAAAGCCAGCGTAGGGCTCAATCTTGCCCTGCGCCATCTCTCCGGCAGCAATATGTTCGATCCCACAGTTACAAAAGTCGATCACATCATGGCTTCCAGTATAGTATGGCTCGATAGCCTGCTTATGAATATGGACCGTACAGTGCGCAACACAAACCTGCTTGTGTGGAACAAAGACCTCTGGCTTATAGACCAGGGTGCAAGCCTCTACTTCCATTACAACTGGAGCACAGAGCCGAAATTGCAGGCCGTAAAGCCCTTCCCGTTCATAAAAGATCACGTATTGCTTCCCAAAGCTTCCAGACTCAAAAAGGTAAACACAGACAATCGCACCTTGCTCACCCGCGATGTTATTGAAGCTATCGTCGCGCAGATACCTGATGAATGGTTAATAATAGACCCGCCCTTCACCTCGCCACAGGATTACCGCGATGCATACACCCAGTTTTTACTTACGCGCATCGCAAAATCAGATATTTTTGTAAAAGAAGCACAGCATGCAAGAGAACAGATCATATGAGTATGTAGTCATTCGCCTGGTGCCCCGCGTAGAGCGCGAGGAGTTCCTCAATATCGGGGTAGTGCTGTATGCCCCCACAGGCAGGTTTTTGCAAATGAAGTTTCACCTGGACAAGAAGCGCCTGCGCGCGCTGTTCCCCGGCGCCGACATAAAAACAACTCAAAAATACCTGGAAGCCTTTATGCACATCTGCTCAGGCAGCCCTGATGCAGGCCCTATTGGCAAGCTCACCGTACCCGAGCGTTTCCGCTGGATATCATCTACCCGCAGCACCACACTGCAAATGTCAAAAGTACATTCCGGCCTCTGTACTGACCCGGCATCAAAACTCTGTGAATTGTACGAGCAACTGGTACTCGTTACGGCCTGAAAATATCCGGTGTGCTGTTTGGACTTAAACCTAACTAAAGCATCCTGATTACTCAACCGCTTAGCTAATAAGAGGCTGGGAGGGGCATCCCCTAAGCCTCCACCATTTCTTCCTTCGCAGCTACTTCAGTTATAGCCAGCCGCAGTTTATCCCACAGCTCCTGCCCGAATGCCCTTTGCCCCCCCGTAAGATTTATCTGTCTGCCATACGCATTCACAGCAATAAAATCCGCAGGTTCATCCCACACCTTACCAAATTGTATGCTTAGATATTTGTCTGTGTTCTTAAGATAGCGGCTATATAAGGCGCGGTTAGCCGCCACAAACTCCGGATGCAGCAGAATCACCTCGCGCAGCGGTGCCTCTGCTTCCTTCGTCACAAAACCAATCATTTTAGTTTCTACCCGCAGCAGATCCGGCGTTATTTCTATACGGAACCTGCACACATAAGGCAATAAACACAATAACACAGCTCCCGCGCCTGCAAAAAATAGGTAATTTTTGGGGTGCCATAGCAGATACGTGATAATATCAATGGCCAATATCACCATTGCCCGTTCGGCATATGGCCCTAAAGCCCTGCCCTTAATCAGTATGCCTTTACCTGGCACATCAATCCAGTTTATCTTATATGGAATTACGAATTTTCTCACGGTGCGTAAAAGTAAAAAATATCTTCAATGCTTAAAGCGTTCCTTTCTACTCCTGTGTAATACTTGCAATTTTCCCTTTACCGGCTGCCACTACAAGCTTCCCTTTCCGTGCCTTTCGCACCACCGCAAAATCCTTTTGTTCCGCTACCGCCATCCAGCTGGCACCCCCATCGTGCGAAACGTCCATCCCCGTTACACCGCTCGCCACCAGCACTCCGGGGCCTATATATTCCACGCATTCTCTTTGTCCGCCGGGTGTGGTGCCGGGCTTGCTCCATGTCTTGCCGCCATCGCGCGTATAAAAAGCATGGTTCTCCGCCACCGTATTTTTCAGATAGTCTCCGCCTACGATCATACCATCGGCCTCACTGGCAAACGCCAGCGAAAAGATTCCTGCACTGTTTTCCCCCTGCATTACCGGAGGCTTGTAGTCCGTCCAGGTTTCCCCTCTGTCATTAGACACAAACAGTCTCGACACTTTACCTCCTGTGCTAATGATCACCTGGTACTTACCATAACACCTTATTCCCGTTCCGCTTGCCGCAAACGAGGCTTCACCTTGTTCCAGCATCGGTCTGCTTTGTTTCTTCATTTCCCGCCAGGTCTTTCCACCATCACTCGTTTTAAGCAACAGCATGCGGCCATTCAGCGCATCCCCGTATGCTATACCATCCTGCTCGTTCCAGAAATCTATCCCATCTATAAAAGCATTAGTATCGCCGTTTGTATAGGCTACATCCCAGCTTCCGCCGCCATCTTTTGTGCGCATTATGTATGCCGGGCTTCCCGCATTGGCTATTACAGCCTTCCGTGCATTCATTGCATACAGCGATCGGAAATCCAGCTTTTCAAAACCCTTCACATTTACATACACCCACGTCCTGCCACCGTTCACACTGTTCAGCACCACGCCATTTTTCCCGCTCGCCCATACCACGCTGTCATCCACCACCGATAGCCCGCGAAACATGTCCGTGTTATTCATTAGTGTGGTTTTAAAATGCAAAGACTGTGCAAATCCCTGCTGCGCAAATATCATCAACAATACTACTATCCTCCGGGACTTCATCATTACCCATTTAATTCTAAAAGCATAAAAATGGCTGGCACAAAGCACCAGCCATTTACATTATCATTCCAACTTACGCGCTGAGCGCCCCCTATTTCTCTACCACAAAATGGAAAACCTTGCTCTCTCCGCCACTCCGTGCATTCAGAAGGTACATACCGTTGGCCAGTGTGTTGCTCAGTAGTATCTGCTCATTCACTTTGCCATTCTGTGTCGCCACCTTGCGCTCGTAGATCACTTGCCCCAGCATATCGGTCACCATTACTTCCAGGTCATTATCCCCGGTCACAGTTCCTTTTATGGTAAAGGTACCGGTGTTCGGGTTAGGTAGCAGCCCCAGCTCTCCGCCATCCTGCAGGTTGTGTATACCCAGCGTCACCGTGTCTACAATAGTCACACTCGCATCACGTGTTGCTGATCCGCAGGTGCTGTAGCCGGTTACCAGGCAGGTCACAGAGTCGTGGTTATTAAAGCTGCTTCTGAATGTATCATTGGTTGCACCGGGTACCGGCAGTCCGTTTATTTCCCATTGATAAGAAACGCCCAGGCCCGTAAAGCCTACGCCTGCTACCAGCATCACAGTATCTCCAAACGCCACCTTATTGCCCGGGTAAGCACTCACCGTAACTGCCGGCGCTGTTATCACTGGTACCACAAGATTCACATTATTGCTCGCAACCGAATCATACAATGCACAGCCAAATGAGCTGAACATCCAGCAATAAATGTTGTCTCCACCCACCGGCATATAAGTATAGGTTGATCCCGTAGTCTGGAATATACCGTTCTTTATCCAGTGATACGAAGGTGTAAATCCGCCAAAGCTTGGGAAAGGTGTCAGTGTCACAGGTGTTCCCGGACAAACCGAATCTCCCGGGCTTGCCACAATAGTCACCATTGGCGAAACGCCCGTCGTTGTTGTCATCAGCACATACGCTGTGGCCGTGGCCGGCGATGCACATGCAGCATTGCTGGTAAGCATCACAGAAACGCTGTCGCCATTATTTGGTATATAACCATACGTGCTGCTTGTGCTCACGTTCACCCCATTCACATACCAGGTATAAACAGGTGCTGTACCGCCATTCACCGACAATGGTGTAAACAATGCAGGTGTGCCCACACACACTGTCGTTCCTGGGCTGGTGCTCAGCGTCACAAATGGTGTTACAGTGCCGCCTACCACTACTTCAGCGCTGCCGCCCATTACTTTAATACAGCCTGTTATATCGTTCACTGCTATTACAGAATAAGTACCGGGTATCGATTCTGCGCCAAAGTCTATTGCAGAACCGGTGCCTGCCCGCGTGCTCAGCACACTTGTTGCCAGCACCAGCTGGTGCGTCACCCCTGTGTCCGATCCGTCAAGTCCTACATGTACACCACCTGCTCCGCTGCAAAAAGTGCCGCCGCCGGTCACATAGTAGTTAGCAGGCAGCATATTCACAGTCATTGCCACACCTGTAGTGCAGCCTGCGCCCAGTGTATAAGATATTATTGTTGCCCCCGACTCCATTGCAGTTATTTGGCCTGTTGCAGGATCTACTGTCGCCACCGTAGGGTTACTGCTGGTCCAGCTACCGCCGCCAGGCAGGTCTGTTGCAGTCTGCGTACTACCCACGCACATATTGCCTGCTGCAGATATGGCCCCGAGCGGATTAATAGTTACGGCCTTGGTCACATAGCAACCCGGGGCAACCACATAAGAGATGTCAACTGTTCCCGTAGTTATACCAGATACCAGCCCTGTAGGGAAAGCGCTAACAGCCGGTGCCACTATGGCAATTGCGGCATTACTGCTGCTCCACACACCATCTGCTACCGAGTCGCTTACAGTGATAGCGTTCGCCTGGCATAACACACCAAGCCCGCTGATTGGCTTAGGGAAAGGATGCACGGTCACCGTGGTGGTGGTAAATGCGCTGCCACAGGTATTGGATACCGTATAGGTTATTGTTGCAGTACCTGTTGTCACACCGGTCACTATACCGGTCGTGCTGCCCACAGTCACTATCGTTGTTGGTGAGCTGCTCCATACACCCGTTCCGCTGCCACCACTTGCCGGGTCGCTTAGTGTCACAGTTGTTCCTGGGCATACCACAGAGCCGCCTGTTATAGTGCCTGCTATCGGCAGCGGATTGATAGTTGCAATTGCAGTAGCATAAGCTGTTCCGCACATATTAGCTACCGCATAAGATATTGTTGCTGTACCAAGGGTTACACCCGTCATCAGGCCGGTAGCGCTTATGCTGGCAACGCCTGGCAGTGCCGAGCTCCACGTGCCGCCTGCTACGCCATCCGTCAGCGTAGTAGAGTTGGTCTGGCAGATCAGCAGCGATCCTGAAATAACACCCGCGTATGGCGAAGGATTAATCGTTACATCAGCTGTAGCATATACCGTAGCACAGCTGTTCGTTACTCCGTAAGATATGGTTGTGGTGCCTGCAGCGTGTCCTGTTACTATACCAAAGGCATCTACACTTGCAAGGCTTGGCGTCAGGCTGCTCCACACACCACCGGTTGTAGCATCAGTCAGTGCACTTGTTGTAGACGGGCACACACTGAATGTACCGGTTATGAAGCCGGCCGTAGGCAATGGATTCACCGTTACTACGGCAGTGCTGGCCACCGTTCCGCAGCTGTTCGTTACGGTATAAGATATGGTCGATGTGCCTGCAGCTATGCCGGTCACTGTACCTGCTGTGCTCACACTGGCAATACCACCGCTCACCGAGCTCCAGGCGCCACCGGTCGCAGCATCAGTCAGCGTTGTCGTAGCGGCCGGGCACACGGTGAGCGTGCCGTTTATCACACCCGCATTTGGAGATGGGTCTACTGTTACCACAGTTGTTGCATATGCCGTAGCGCATACATTGGTTACTGCATAAGATATCGTTGCTGTTCCTGCTGACACACCGGTTACTACGCCAGTGCCGCTAACAGTTGCTGTGCCGGTAGCTCCGCTGCTCCACACGCCTGTGCCGCCACCTGCTGCATCAGCAAGGGTGGTGCTGGTAGTGGGGCATACATGTAGCGTTCCCGTTATGCTGCCTGCATTAGGACTCGGGTTCACCGTTACTGTAGCAGTTGCATACGCCACACCACAACTGCTGGTTACCGCATAAGATATGGTCGATGTACCGCCGCTAACACCGGTCACTACTCCTGTTCCACTCACAGTCGCCACCAGTGTATTTGTACTGGTCCACAGGCCCAGTGGTGTAGCATCTGTCAGGGTAGTTGTAGCAGTCGGGCATAGCGTAAAGGTGCCTGCTATCGTGCCCGCATTCGGGCTTGGGTCCACCGTTACGGTAGCTGTTGCGGCTATGGTACCGCAGCTGTTCGTTACTGTATATGATATTATTGAGGTGCCGTTTGTCACCCCGGTCACCACACCTGTAGCGCTCACCGTGGCTACACCTGTAGATACTGAGCTCCATACACCGCCGCCGGTAGCATCTGTCAGCGCAGTGGTCGCTGTTGGGCAAACCACCAGGCCGCCGGTTATGCTGCCTGCTGATGGTGATGAATTTACGGTTACTATGGCCGTTGCTGCAGCTGTGCCGCAGCTGTTGGTCACTGTATAAGAAATGGTAGATGTACCGTTCGCAATCCCTGTTACCACACCGGTAGCGCTCACTGTCGCTACACCGGTAGCTACCGAGCTCCAGTTCCCGCCGCTTGCGGCATCTGTCAGTGCTGTAGTCGTTGCCGGGCACAGTACCAGTCCCCCGGTTATGCTGCCTCCGTTTGGCGTTGCACTTACTGTTACTACTGTCGTTGCAGCAGCCGTGCCGCAGCTGTTGGTTACTGTATAAGATATTGTTGATGTGCCTGAAGAAACACCGGTTACCGCACCCGTAGCGCTCACTGTGGCTACTCCGGTAGATACTGAGCTCCATGTGCCGCCCGCAGCCGCATCAGTCAGTGCGCTGGTCGTGGTCGGGCATATGCTCAGCAGGCCGGTTATTGTTCCTGCATTTGGCAGTGGGTTTACAGTTACTATTACCGTAGCAGCTGCAGTTCCGCAGCTGTTGGTTACCGTATACGATATGGTCGATGTGCCTGCGCTCACGCCACCCGCTACACCTGTAGCGCTTACTGTGGCCACGCCGGTGCTCACGCTGCTCCAGTTACCCCCGGTTGCAGCATCCGTCAGGTTGGTTGTAGCCAGTGCACACACAGTCGCTATGCCGGTTATGCTGCCCGCATTCGGGTTCGGATTCACCGTCACCGTTGCTGTTGCCGCCACCGTACCGCAGCTATTGGTTACTGTATAAGATATTATTGAGGTGCCGGAAGTAACACCCGTTACCACACCCGTAGCGCTCACTGTTGCCACACCGGTAGATACTGAGCTCCACACACCTGCACCGCCCGTAGCATTGCTCAGCGTAGTGCTTATTGCCGGGCATACAGTCAGCGAACCCGTTATCGTGCCTGCCACCGGTGCAGGGTTCACGGTTATTACCTGTGTCGCAGCCACTGTTCCGCAGCTGTTAGATACCAGGTAAGATATTATGGAAGTTCCTGCCGACACACCGGTCACCACGCCTGTAGCGGTTATCGTTGCCACGCCGGTGCTCACACTGCTCCACGTGCCTGCGCCCACACCGCTGCTCAGCGCATCGGTAAGCGAGGCAGATGTTGTAGGGCATAAAGTAAAGGTGCCAAATATAGTACCCGCATTCGGACTAGGGTTCACCGTCACTATCGTTGTTGCAGAAACACTGCCGCAGGATGATGTTACCGTATAAGATATGGTAGATGTACCTGCAGTCACACCGGTTACAATACCCGATGTGCCTACTGTTGCATTTGATGTTGATGATGTCCACACACCGCCCGGGTCGCCCGTAGGGTCACTCAGTGCGGTTGTTGTAGTCGGACAAACATTTAATGATCCTGTTATAGCACCTGCAAATGGTCCCGGGTTCACCGTCACCGCTTGTGTCACGCTGCACCCCGCTATGGTATAAGATATAGTTGCTGTTCCTGCCAGTGTTCCTGTCACCAGGCCCGTAGCGCTCACCGTTGCATTGCCTGTCCCTGCGGCAGATGACCATGTACCACCGGCCACCGCATCGGTAAGGTTGGTTGTGCCACCCACGCATACAGTTGTCGGGCTGCCGGTTATCGTCAGCGGACAAAGTATCAGCTCGTCCGCACCCATCGTTGGCGATATGCGGGTATCTCCGTCTATATCCTGTGTTATTCCGGATACCGTCACGCCTGTGTTAAGTCCCAGGTTCGCGGCAAGCAGCTGCAGATGCAGATCAGTTACAGAAACAAATGTTGGTGATAAATTAATGGAATTTAGATTACCGCCATATCCTGTTTGCATTGCCGCTAGCGTCGCTCTATTTAATCCGCCTACAAATCCAAGGTTTGTTCCTGTAGTGTAATAATCGTTGTAGTTAATCGTTCCGAAAACAGTGCTCGGACTATTAGCATTATTGTATATGGCATACCTGTTTGCAGCAACAACGCCTGCTGTTTGATTATTGCTAAGAATATTGTCTACCAGGTTTATTGAACCCGGCAAAGCTGCACCCGCTGGATAGCTAACATTAATTGCAGCCGATATACTCCCCCCTACAGCAGGCTGGTTCGTTCCCATGTTTATAGAATTCTCCAGAATATTATAACCTGTACCAAAAGCAACATAAAGTCCAAAACCATTATTTACAGTGCCGGTATTTCCGGTTGTGTTATAAACATTGGAAATAAAATTATTAAATATATTTACACCTGATGAAGAGGAGTTTGTATTTAGATAAATTCCGTATGCTCCAAAAGCACCAGCGGTAGAAATACCCGAAATATTGTTTGCGTATATATTGACATTATAAAATGAGCCCGCATTCAACAATACGCCCATTTGAGATCCTGCCGCTACGCCATAAGTACTGAGGATATTTTTGTAAATATTCGAATATTGCATATTGAAAAAATCAAGCGAAAACCTGCCTGCTTGCACGGTATTACTATTTACGGTCCAATTCGAATCGGCCGTGCTGGCAAAACCATTGATATATATTCCTACCACTCCGTTACTGATATTATTATTCTGTATGGTATTATTCCTATTCACACATTCGGCAGCATTACCAATGGTTGCCCCCCCGCTACCGCTTAGAAAACAATACGTGCTGGTAGTTGCGCTACCGTTGGTAACAATGCAATTCTTAACGGTATTATTATTATTCGCGAGCAATAGCGATGGAGTACCAAATCTTATTACATAGCTATTTCCTGCTACGCCCACATTTGACCACGTCAGGTCCTGGCTCGTAGTTCCTGAGTTCGATCCGTCTATTGTCACATACCGTGCTCCGTAGAAATAGAACAACCCGCTTCCCGGCATGCCGCCAGTTATATTGGTCGTAGCCGCTGGTTTTATCGTTAGTGTATTTACTGCACTTGCTGAGCTGTTATATCTCACTGTTATCGGGAAGGTCTCACTCGGGTAGTTAGGATCAGTCAGCAAAAACACAACCGGCCCCAGCAGGCAGGCTGTGTTATACGCGTTTATTGCTGCCGTTAGTGTGGGGTAAGTACCTGCCGCACCCACGGTATAGGTTCCACTCAGCGCCGTGCCCACTGCATAGCTGTTCGGCGTAGTTGGTGGCGTGGTCACCGTATTCACATCTGTGGCCACCAGCCCTGCTGCAGGGTTGGCAGTTATGTTACCAAAGTTATCCTGTGCTATCACATAGTAGTTCACCACATCGCCTGTTGCCAGTCCTCCCAGTGCTGCCACCGTTATCGTAAAGTTCCACGAGCCGCTAATGGTAGTGCCGCTTGCCAGTGTTCCGGGGGCCGATATCCATGGTCCGGCATTCTTCTGAAAATAAATGCGTGGCATCAGTGCACCTGCCGTAGGCACTCCCGTAGCATCCACCAGGGTCACACCACTCAGGGTCACATCCGCAGGTGAGCATATATTAGGTATTGGCGCAAAAGCCGGTGAAAAAATGATTGCTGGCGGTGTGGCATCATTTATCCCGCCGTCAAATTCATCAGCGCCTATATCCGGTGCCGTGCCGCCGCCGCAGGTAGATAGTGCAGGGCCTGGGCGCACCTGTCCGTCTATATCTGTTGTTATTCCTACACTTGCCCCGCCAGACTCAAGCGGTGTTCCTGAGCAAGCAACTATATTTATGTGGGGATCAGTTGTCGATACAAATGGGGGTATCACGCTAAGCGAGTGAACATTGCCTCCCATCGCTGTGCGCACAGCTGTAAGGTTTAGCAACGCGCCGGATCCTGACTGGAAGCCAAGATTGGGACCGGATGCAGTATAGTATTCGTTATTGTCAATAGCCGCAAAAACATTTGAGCCCAGTGCCGAATTATTATAAATCGAATAGCGCTGCGTACTTCCCCCGGTCTGGCTATTGGCAAATATATTGTTCACTACTGCCATAGCGCCTGCAGAGGTTACACCCGCGCCCACCATAAATGCTGCAGGAGCGCCTGCGGCCGATGTCTGCGATGTAGTAAGATTTACCGTGTTATGGTATATATAATACCCGCCGCCCTGCTCTACGTATATTCCTTCACCATTGCTGGTAGATGTTGCATTACCACCACTTGCTACATTATAAACGAAGTTATTGTAAACATTAACTGGCCCGTTGAAAGCAGATAGAAATATACCATAAGCTGCAGATCCTGCTGCTGTGCTGGTATTACGTATTGCACTTATGTTGTTGTTGAATACGTTTACGTTTACCATGGTGCCATTCACAAGTATGCCGTCAAAAGCAAAACCACCTCCCACAGGGGTACCGGTCAATGTATTTCCGGAGATGATACTGTTTTGACAAAACGTAAACCAGATACCCGACACGGTGAACGACATTGTATTATTGCTTATCTCCGCCTGGTTGTCAGGGCTCGCCACACATCCCTCATAAAATATAGAGTATTCAGCACCGGTTATCAGGTTGTTTCTGATCAGCGTCTTATTGTTTGGTGCCTCCGCATAGCTGAAAGTCGTTACCCCACTTCCTACCATTACCCCGCAACCCAAGTTTAATGCATTGGAGCTGTTAATGTTGGTGTTAAGGATCATGTCATTTATCGCACCTAGCGTAGTACTTGGGCTGGCTATACGCACTACATAGCTATTCGCAGTCGTACTTGTGTTTTGTATCGTGAGATCACGCGTCACTCCACCTGCATTGTTACAGCCATTTATAGTCACATTGCTGCCAAAGATCATCAAGATACCCGTGCCTATGTTACCCGTAATAGTAGGCGTGGTAGCCGCTGCCGGCTTTATTGTTACCGTGGTATAGCTCGCCGCTCCAAATCCGCTCTGGTTCAAGGTAGACTGTATGGTTTCCGTTGTATTGCCGGTTACCGTCAGCAGCACATCCCCTTGGTGTGTACCCGCATTCACCGCACCTATTGCGCCATTTAGCGTTGCATATACAGTCGGCCCCAGCGTTCCGGCTGTCGCGGTCACAGATATCTGCGCACCCGCCTGCGTTGCTCCCAGCAGCAGCACAAAAAGTAGCGCAGATCTTACTATAGCGCCTATACGAAGAGAGGAAAAGGGAAAGGAAAAATGCTTCATCTGTGTGTGTTTTATTATTAAAAGTTCATTATCTGCAATACTCCCGACAGCATGCCCCTGCGGGGCTGTACATCAGCTTTTATTTCTTATTAATTTATAGCCCAATGGTAAACAGTTATGCGTAGCAAACCAAAATACAGATCACAGCGCCTCCGGCACCGTAACTGTATCTGACGCACTCCCATTATTGCGGGTAATAAATATAAAAATAATTTTCAGGGCATACCTATTTTTTAAAATTAACAATATGTTAATGCCAACTTGTCTAAGCAATATTAGCCACCAGTTAATACTGATATAGCACCTTATAATGCGATGTTCGTCTCCATCTCAAATGTCGTTTTATTATGTTTCTTCACAGGCTGGCAAAAAAATAAAAGTAAAAATCCACAGTGTGCCACACCGCTCACTCGCGCCTTACGCAACACTTCCACTCTGGAGAGGGGCTAGGGGTGTGTCTTTTCCAAACAATTGCCCGCCGAACTAAGACGACGAGTTATATACTGAAGTTGATGGTCCGAATGTGAAATTATTTTTCATACTCAATATCCACCCACATCAATCCCACCAATACCCCCATAACTTTTTCATCTTGCCTTGCAAGCCGGACTACAGTAAATTTGTCCTGAAATTCACTCTTAAAAATCCCCCGAGAAATATCCTCGACCCATTTGATAACACCCAACGCCGGGCAATAGCATTGAATAAAAAACACTACAGGAGTACGGGGAAAACCTAGGGTAAATTGGGGCAAATTTAAAATCAATAATACGAATGTAAGTATCTGAATTACAAGCTTATAGAAAAAACGGAGCGAAGAAAATGCCCCATTTGCCCTAAATAAAGAAAGTAAGTATCTGGGGCATTTTCCAAATAGTCGCTACCAAAATTCTATCTCTAACCCAGACTCCCCCATTTCCGCAACCGGAAAAGCACCGGAAAAAACCAGAAAAAATAAAACACTAAGTAATTGATTATCAACACCAATGTGTGCAATTTCAGTTTTCTGACCCAACCGGAAAAACGAAATAACCTCTAGTAAGCGCAACCGCTCACCACCATGCCCTCCCCAGACTTAAGATATGACACCTCTTTAATTTACGACTGTTAACCCGAGTTACTCTACCGACTTACCACTTATCTCTTATCACTTACTCTGCCACATCTGCAAAATTTACAGTCGCCGTCTGCCAATTCTCTGCCAAAATAGCGACTTTTGCCACCCCTTACCAAATGGCATAAAATATGATGCACTCTTTGTAAGCACAAAATCTTATAAAATTAAAAAAATAATAACTATGGCGAAAAAAGCAAGCATTACCCCTCTGCACGACAGGGTAATAGTGAAACCCGCACCAGCGGAAGAGAAAACTGCCGGAGGAATCATCATCCCGGACAATGCAAAAGAAAAACCACAGCGTGGCACCGTTATAGCTGCCGGCCCTGGTAAAAAAGATGAGCCAATGACTGTAAAAAGCGGCGACACCATATTATATGGTAAGTATGCAGGTACAGAAGTTTCTCACGAAGGCGAAGACTTCCTCATCATGCGCGAAAGCGATATCCTGGCTGTTATTTAATTTGTCCCGATAGCTATCGGGATGAAAGTGTGCTAATTTGAAAATGGCACATATTCCCGGTTTTCAAAATCAAAGACAATTATCAAATTTTCAAATTACCAAATTTTCAAATTATATAAACAATGGCAAAACAACTTTTCTTTGATATTGACGCCCGCAACCGTATGAAACGTGGCGTAGACATACTGGCTGATGCCGTGAAAGTAACCCTTGGTCCTAAAGGCCGTAACGTGGTTATCGAAAAGAAATTTGGCGCTCCTGCTATCACTAAAGACGGTGTTACAGTTGCTAAAGAAATAGAGCTCGAAGATTCTATCGAGAACCTGGGTGCACAGATGGTTAAGGAAGTAGCTTCTAAAACTGCAGATCTCGCAGGTGATGGTACTACTACTGCTACCGTACTCGCTCAGTCTATCATAGGCGAAGGCCTGAAGAACGTAGCTGCAGGTGCTAACCCAATGGACCTGAAGCGTGGTATCGACAAAGCAGTCGCTGCTGTAGTTGAAAACCTGAAGAAACAATCAGAAAAAGTAGGAAACGATAACAAGAAGATCGAGCAGGTTGCTTCTATCTCTGCAAACAATGACAACGCTATCGGTTCACTCATCGCACAGGCTATGGCCAAGGTGGGCAACGAAGGCGTTATCACAGTAGAAGAAGCTAAGGGTACTGAAACAACTGTAGAAGTTGTAGAAGGTATGCAGTTCGATCGCGGCTACCTCAGCGCTTACTTTGTAACTAATACAGAGAAGATGCATGTAGAGTTGCAGAACCCTTACATCCTTATCTATGAGAAAAAAGTAAGCACCCTGAAAGACATTCTTCCTATCCTGGAAAGCGTGGTACAGAGCGGTCGTCCGCTGTTGATCATCGCTGAAGATGTTGACGGCGAAGCACTGTCTACCCTGGTGGTAAACAAGCTGCGTGGTTCATTGAAGATCGCAGCTGTTAAGGCTCCGGGCTTCGGCGATCGCCGCAAGGAAATGCTGCAGGACATCGCTGCCCTCACAGGCGGCACTGTTATCAGCGAAGATATGGGTCACAAGCTGGAAGGCACTACCATAGCTGCTCTTGGCCAGGCCGAAAGCATCACTATCGACAAAGACAATACCACAATAGTAGGTGGTAAGGGTAAAAAAGGTGAGATCACTGCACGCGTAAACCAGATCAAAACGCAGATAGAAACTACTACCAGCGATTATGATAAGGAAAAGCTCCAGGAGCGTCTCGCTAAGCTTAGCGGCGGTGTTGCAGTTCTTTATATAGGTGCTGCTTCAGAAGTGGAAATGAAAGAAAAGAAAGACCGCGTTGACGACGCACTTCACGCTACACGCGCTGCGGTAGAAGAAGGTATCGTACCTGGTGGTGGCGTAGCTTACATCCGCGCTATCAACTCACTCGAAAAGGTTGTTACTGACAACTTCGACGAAAAGACCGGTGTTGCCATCGTGCGCCGTGCGCTTGAAGAGCCACTTCGCCAGATCGTTAACAACGCAGGCCTCGAGGCTTCCATCATCGTTCAGAAAGTTCGTGAAGGTAAGGCTGACTACGGTTTCAACGCCCGTACAGAAGTTTATGAAAAGCTCCTCGCAGCTGGTGTTATCGACCCAACTAAGGTAAGCCGTGTAGCCCTGGAAAATGCAGCATCTATCGCCAGCATGTTCCTCACTACAGAGTGCGTTATCGCAGACAAGCCAGAACCAAAATCATCTGCACCAGCAGGTGGTGGTATGCCAGGCGGAATGGGCATGGACTACTAAGAAAAAGATCCGCATAAAAACTCAAAAGCCCCGCCAGTCGGGGCTTTTGAGTTTTTATGCTCTTATACCAGTTAAACATTGAAAGTACGCTAAACAAAAACAGCGTCATTGCGCGGAGCATTGCTTAGCTTTTCTGCGCGGCTGCGACAAAGCAATCTTTCGCAACACCCAAAAGCATCAGTGTATGTTAATTGGTTACCTGCTCAGCACAAACCGCTTTACAGCTGCAGCCCCGCCAGCACTAATACGAACAAAGTAGACACCATTCGTCAACCCTGCATCTAGGCTCACCTTGGCCTTTAGGAGTCCCTTTTGCATGGGCTCGGTCAGCGTATAAACTAGCTGCCCCAGCACATCGGTTACATCTATTTTCGCAGCCGGCACATCCCCACCCAATGTTCCTTCAATATTAAATGTCCCACTGTTCGGATTCGGCGCCAGGCGCAGATTTTCGAAGCTTCTTATATCGCTTACATACACTGTAGGTATAAGCGTATCGGTAATCACAAGGCCCGCACTTGCCGGCAACCCACCACAAAACTCTGCACTGGTTACTACACAGGTCACCGTATCCTGGTCAGCTATAGTGTTGCTCACAAAAGTATCATTGGTCGCACCCGGCACAGCAGAGCTATTGATCTCCCATTGGTAGTGCAGCGCAGTACCACCGTTCAGCACGGTTACCACCAGTGTATCGTACTGCCCCACGCCTATTGTAGTACCGGGGTGCGCGGTCACGCTCACTGTAGGTATCAGCAGGGGTTGCACGGTTATGTTCTCTATATTGCTGTACGCCGAGTCAACATTCAGGCACTGGTAGTCACTCTTTATCACCGCCAGTATATGGTCTCCATCTTCAGGCAGGTAAGTATAAGAGGAGCCAACGGCGCTGGATATCCCGTTCTTCATCCACCGGTATACCGGAGACGGCCCGCCATACACCGATGCAGCCTCCAGCGTCACCGGTGTGAACAGGCATACCGTATCAGACGGTAATACATAAATGCTCACCGTAGGCGATACTCTTGGTATTATAGATACGATCATGGAGGTATCCGCTGTTCCTGGTAGCGCACATACAGCCGTGCTGAAAAGCGTCACAGATATCTCGTCGCCATTGCTGGGCATATAGCTATAGGTCGGCCCTGTGCCCGCACTGGCACCATTCACATACCATTGGTAAGATGGCGATGGCCCACCGTTTACAGGCACAGCGCTATAAGTTGCCGCCGCCAGCAGACATACCGTATCATTTCCCGTGCTCGATGTTATACTTACAGACGGCACATTGGCAGGCGTAGTACCCACGACCGCCACGTTAGACATCTGCTTGCTGCACCCCGTACGCACATTCATGCCCACTATTGTATACATACCGGTCGGAGCTATCGGGCCAAAGAAAATAGCACCACCTGTGCCATTCAGCGAGTCGCCTACTGCCGTATCGTTCCGGTAAAGTTTATAGTTTATTTCTGTGTCAGATCCATTAAGGCCTATGGTTACACCTGCTGTGCCTTCGCAGTATATACCACCGCCAAACACATAGTAGTTAAGCGGTAGCCCAATCACCTGTAATATCTGCTTACGTGTGCAGCCATTAGGCAGCGTATAGGTTACCACCGTTATCCCCGATGCCAAACCATAAGCTACGCCGGTGCTGGGGTTTATGGTAGCCACAGATATATTGTTGATGCTCCAGGCGCCTCCCGGTGTCAGATCGCTGAAGAACGTTGATGAACCTGCACATACCGATGTATCACCAATTATCGGCAGCAGGGCATTTATTACTACCATCTTTGTTACATAGCACGTGGGGGAGGTAGCATAGGTTATCGTTGCGCTGCCGCCATACACGCCTGTCACCAGGCCGGTATACGGGTTCACAATTGCCTTCGCAGTATCGCTGGAGCTCCACACCCCGCCCACCGTCGAATCAGATAAGTTGATGGCATCTCCCGCACATACCGTATCCCGCCCCGTTATCATTGATAGTCCGGCGCAGGGTATTGCATATGCTTTCACAGCACATAGATTTATTACGGTAACAAGCGCCACAAAAACAAGCGCAGTAAATTTTACAGGTCTCACAACCCAAAATTAAGGGTTATATACCGCCAATCTTCACGCCAAATACAATTAACAGTCCGCTAATATCTTTTTGATTATATACACTGCCTGTGTTAACTTTATGCAGAGTAAAACACAGCATATGAAAAATGTAGCTCAAAAACGCATTGTCTTTGTTGCAAAATCCATGATGTGGTCGTTGCTGCTATATGGCCTCTTTATGCTGGCGTTCAACTGGGAAGATATAAGCAATAAAGTAAGAGGTATTAACCCGATTACCGTTGTAAACAACATTCCTTCAGGCACTATCAACGCTGCACCTGCCACTGCACCTGCTAGTATCGCAACCCGTAACAGTGGTCTCAATTTGATCCTGAGCATGCTTAATGAAGTTGGGAACAGTATCAATTAGTCGCATTACAACTGGCTCCCACCATACAAAAAATTGCATGCACAAATATGCATGCAATTATGAATTAACTTAGGAAAAATGCCCCCGAAAATAGAAGAGAAAAGAATTCTTTAAAATGCCGATTGGCTTAGTTTATGGAGAATCCGCCTGCAACACAGGCTGGCAATATATTAGTTGGCCTCTACCAGCGCAAGATGCTCTGAGCTTACCATTTGCAAAGCAAGGCTCTTTATAGAAGGATATACCAGTTCATACACACCCTTTTTGCTTGGCGGCACGTCTGCCTCTTGCATGGCCACAATGTAGATTATTGATTCAGGAATATCCAGCACGGCACAAACCTTTGTGATGGTTTTCTGGCTCGGACGTTTCACACCTGTCTCTATCTGAGATAGCGAAGTTTGGGAAAGGTCGCATCTTTCAGCGAGCTCGTACTGGGTAATAGCGAGCTTTTTTCTAATCGACTTTATAGCTGTTCCAATGTTCATATGGCCGTTTTTTGAGAAGTTTTACCTCAATGAGAATATAACGTATAGATTTTCAAATCCCTACTGCTATATAAGACGTGCACAAATCAAAAAACGTTGGAAATATTTAAAAATAAATTCCTGCCGTGCCTTTACAAGCTTCATTTTCATTCATTTTTTGATCCTAACTTTGGCATGTGGCAAACAGCTTTTCACAACCCGTATTCTTTGATAAGAAATCACTTCTCGCTACAGTGGTCCCTCAATTGCGGAAAGACGGCATATACTACGAAATAAACATCAAAAATTATCCGCGCTTTTACATGACATGGTCGCAGCTGGGGCGGTATGATGTAGTGGACGATGATGGTAATAATCTTCCGTATCAGCTGGTGCTTGCAGTCAGCGACATGATCGAAAAGCAGGTGGTAAAAAAGAAGTGATTTTTCAATAAATAGCCCCGCCCAATTTCTTTTGTTGCCAATGCGTTGGTAACATTCCGGATATCTCCGGGTCCTCCCCTGATATTTTAATAACCGATCGGATTTAATATTTTTTGCAATAGATTTTCTTATTTCAAAGAAAACTGTTATTTTACCCATCGTTAAAAAACGATTCCTTAGTTATATGATCATAGGTGTACTGAAAGAGCAGGCCCCGGAGACGCGGGTATCGCTGGTACCGGAAGTAGTGGCTTCCCTGGTAAAAATGAACGTGACAGTGTGGATAGAACAGGGCGCAGGCGACACGGCCTTCTTTAGCGATCAGGCTTTTACGGCAGCTGGCGCAGCCATCAAAAGCGGGCAGGAGATTCGTTCCTCCGCAGATATGGTCCTGTCGATACAGCCTTCCAACGTAGGTAATGTAAAAAATGGTGCAGTGGTAATGGGCGTGTTCCAGCCATTGTTCAATCATCACCAGATGCAGCAATGGGCTGAGAAAGGCGTGACAACCTTTAGCCTGGATACAATACCCAGGACAACACGTGCACAATCAATGGACGTGCTTAGCTCACAGGCCAATATTGCCGGTTATAAGGCAGTGCTGCTCGCAGCCTCGCAATACTGCAGGTATTTTCCTATGTTCATGACTGCCGCTGGCAGCATACCTCCGGCAAAGGTGCTGATCCTTGGAGCTGGTGTTGCCGGACTTCAGGCTATTGCCACTGCAAAAAGGCTGGGCGCAGTAGTAGAGGTTTTTGATACGAGGCCCGCTGTTAAAGAAGAAGTTATGAGCCTTGGTGCCAAATTCGTTGAGGTGGAAGGCGCTGCGGATGCATCTAAAGCAGGTGGCTATGCCGTGGAGCAAAGCGAGGACTTTCAGAAAAAACAACGTGACAAGATACACGAGCATGCAAAAAAGTCTGATATCATAATTACCACTGCTCAGATTCCCGGCAAAAAAGCGCCAATACTTATTACCAGGGCTATGATAGAAGATATGCGCGCAGGTTCTGTAATTATAGATATAGCCTCAGTAACCGGTGGCAATACCGACCTTACCGAAAACGATAAAACGGTAATGCATAACGGAGTAGCCATAGTGGGCAACTCTGCATTAGCAGCTACCGCCTCCTCTGACGCCAGTAAACTATACAGTAAAAACGTGCTCAACTTTGCTAAGCTTATCATAGATAAGGATGGCGGCCTGAATCTGAACTTTGAGGATGACCTCGTGAAAGGAACTTGTATTACCCACAGCGGCAATATTGTAAACGAGCGGGTAATGGCATTAACCGGAGCTGTGGCGTAACTAAGCCGAAGTGAAGTAGTACCGAAAAAGAGCTAACGACCATCAACCAATTACTAAAGACTAACTACTAAAAGTATGGATTCATTGATCAGTTTATTTACCGATGCGGCTACTTACCGCCTGATTACTATTGTCATTCTGTCTATTTTCCTGGGCATTGAGGTTATTTCCCGTGTGCCCTCTGTGCTGCACACACCACTGATGAGCGGTGCCAATGCCATACATGGTGTGGTAATTATTGGAGCCATTATTGTTATGGGTGAGGCCCGAACAGATGATTATGTTGCACTCACGCTTGGCTTCCTGGCGGTTATTCTCGGCACACTGAATGTGGTTGGTGGTTTTGTGGTTACAGACCGTATGCTGGAAATGTTCAGCAAGAAGAAGAAAAAGTAATTTTCTTTTATTAGCCGCCGCAGGAAAGAATACAAATTAAAAATTCCACATTACAAATTTCACAAAAAACAATGGGAAACGCTTTATTACAGTTGTGTTATCTGATAGGCTCAGTTACATTTATTATGGGCCTCAAAATGCTGTCGCATCCTGATACCGCAAGGAAAGGAAACCTTGTTGCCGCTGCAGGAATGATCATAGCTATCTTCGGAACGATCTTCCTCTTTACCAGCGAGAATACAGAACACCTGCACAACTATATATGGATATTTGCCGCACTGGCAATAGGAACTATAGTGGGCACAATGGCTGCAAAAAAAGTGCAGATGACCGCAATGCCCGAAATGGTGAGCCTGTTTAATGGTATGGGTGGTGCCTGTGCTATGCTTATATCTATAGTAGAGTACCGCAGGATAATGGACATCATTGCCGCAAACCCTTCATACATCCCTGAAACAGGCAAAATGATAGTGGTGGTGCTGGGTATGCTTATTGGCACTGTTTCATTTGCAGGTAGTATGATAGCCTGGGGTAAGCTCAATGGCCGCATTAAAGACCGCACTATTCCGGGCGGGCAAATGATCAATTTTGTAATTTTTGCAGGCCTTATAACACTAGTGATCATTGTATCCGGTGGCTTTTTCCCAAATATGCCAGCCTTATTTTATGGTATATTAGCCCTCGCAGCCCTGTACGGAATACTGTTTGTAATGCCTATTGGCGGTGCAGATATGCCCGTGGTTATATCGCTGCTCAACTCCTTTACCGGTGTCGCAGCGGCATTTGGTGGCTTTCTTTACAACAACCCGGTAATGCTTACCGGTGGTATACTCGTTGGCTCTGCCGGTACCATTCTTACTATTCTCATGTGCAAGGCCATGAACCGCTCACTTAAAAATGTGCTGATCGGCTCATTTGGCGCTCAGAAGGCAGGCCCCACAGGTGCTGCAAAAGAGCAAGGCAACTTCAAGGAAATATCACTCAATGACTCTGCAACCCTGATGGCTTATGCCCAGAAGGTGATAATCATACCAGGCTATGGCCTCGCAGTAGCACAGGCGCAGCACGTATGTCATGAGCTGGAGAAAGTGCTGGAAGAAAAAGGAGTAGAGGTGCTTTATGGCATTCACCCCGTAGCAGGCCGTATGCCGGGCCATATGAATGTACTATTGGCCGAAGCAGATGTACCTTATGAGAAACTGCTGGAAATGGAAGATGCTAACGACCAGATGGGATCAACCAATGTAGTGCTTATATTGGGCGCGAATGATGTGGTGAATCCTGCAGCAAAAGAAGACCCGTCAAGCCCTATATACGGTATGCCCATACTGGAGGTAGAGAAAGCCGAGCATGTAATAGTTAACAAGCGCAGCATGAAGCCGGGTTATGCTGGTATCGAAAATGAATTATTCTTCAGGCCAAAAACATCCATGCTTTTTGGTGATGCAAAAAAAGCACTGCAGTCGCTGGTGAGCGAATTGAAGCAAATGTAAATACGCGCAAAAGGATGAGGGTAAAAACTGGCGCAGTATTTGCAATCATTAATTTTCAATTATTAATAGTGGCAAACAGTTGTACATTTTGCTGGCATTGATTTTTGAATTTTGGCTTTTTAAATAAAAATTGGAAACTTTGACTAAATTTATGCCATGGTAAATAATAAGCGCAATGTGATCATTGCAGCCATACTTTGTGTATGTTGTGTTGTATCGGCAATTTATATATCCTCTTGCAGTAAGCCAAAAAAAGGGCCTACCTGTGATAACTACCAGTGTACGAACGGCGGATATTGCTCTGTGGATACATATAGCAAAAATGTATTCTATCCGCATGACTACAATTCATCGGCATTACATTGTAATTGCCCTGACGATGGAGTTATATTGCCGCATTGCAATTGCCCTGGCGGCTATGAGGGTACTTACTGCGAAAATGCATTTGTTACCAAATATCTTCGTGAATGGGATGTAACACAAACCGTGCTCAGCAGTGATTCGGCAAATACTGTTGGCCGCGTTAGTACCTATTCGGTATTCCTGCTGCAGTCTTCTACACCAACTACTTTCTTCATCAATAACATCTGCGACTCCAGCAACTACAACAATATCATTTGCACAGTAGACAGCACCAACAGCCATAACTTCGTAATTGATACTATCTCTGCCTTCCATATGTTCTACCAGCACTTTAAATTTACCAAAGAAGGTATTGGCAACATTTCAGCAGACGATTCTACCATTACAGCAACGATTTGGACAAGACATCTGAATTATAATGTTAACTGGCAAAACGATGTTCTGAAATTGGTAATGACCCCTCATCACCAATAATGATTTTCCCCTTACACTGCGATCAAAAAAATTCCTCGAAAAGGCGCGAAAATTATTTGTAAAACCAAATTAAGTTATCTACTTTTGCAATCCCGTTAGCAACCACGGTAAGTTCTTTAACACAAAAAAAGCCACTTTAGCTCAGTTGGTAGAGCAACTGATTTGTAATCAGTAGGTCGCTGGTTCGACTCCGGCAAGTGGCTCACAGAAAATCAGGAACCGGGTTTTTCTTAAGTCCGGTTTTTTGATCTTTATGTAGTAGGGTAGATGGCCGAGTGGCTAAAGGCGACAGACTGTAAATCTGTTCTCTCACGAGTACGGAGGTTCGAATCCTTCTCTGCCCACTTTTTTGCAGTTAGCAGTTTTCAGTCAGCAGTTTTAAAACTGCTGACTGCCAACTGCCGACTTTTTTTTACAAGCGGGAGTAGCTCAGTTGGTAGAGCGACAGCCTTCCAAGCTGTAGGTCGCGGGTTCGAGCCTCGTCTCCCGCTCTTAGTAATTAAGAGGTTTAGTTCTTTGAGCAGTAAATTTCAAAAGCTGTTGTAGCTCAGCGATAGAGCATCCCGATGGATATCGGGAACTTCGGTGGCCAGCAGCAGAAATGAAGTTCTTTATAACACGAGTAATTAGCTGTTGTAGCTCAGCGATAGAGCATCCCGATCGATATCGGGAACGTCGGTGGTTAGCCGCAGAAATGAAGTTCTTTAAACACGAGTAATTAGCTGTTGTAGCTCAGCGGTAGAGCACTTCCTTGGTAAGGAAGAGGTCGGCAGTTCAATCCTGCTCAACAGCTCAGAATAATTGGAAAATTTGGCATGTGCAAATTTGAAAATTAGACGAGGATGAATGAAATGTGCAGGTAAATAGTAATCATCGCTGCAAAGCGTGAATAATAACAACAAAACAATAATTTAAACAGCTTTTTAAAAAAAGATAACAATGGCAAAAGAAACCTTCAAGCGGGACAAACCCCACGTAAACATTGGCACCATAGGCCACGTTGACCATGGTAAGACCACTTTAACTGCAGCAATCACTACGATCCTGGCAAATAAAGGCCTGGCAGAGAAGAAAGGATATGATGAAATCGATGCAGCTCCAGAGGAAAAAGAGCGTGGTATCACAATCAATACAGCACACGTAGAATATGCAACTGCTAACCGTCACTATGCACACGTTGACTGTCCAGGTCACGCTGACTATGTGAAGAACATGATCACTGGTGCTGCGCAGATGGACGGCGCTATCCTGGTGGTTGCGGCTACAGATGGTCCTATGCCACAAACAAGAGAGCACATCCTGCTGGCTCGCCAGGTAGGTGTACCTCGTATGGTTATATTCATGAACAAGGTTGACCTTGTTGATGACGCAGAAATCCTGGAACTCGTTGAAATGGAGATCCGCGAACTGCTTTCTAAGAACGGTTATGATGGTGATAACACACCAATCATACAGGGTTCTGCAACCGGCGCATTGGCAGGTGATGCTAAATGGGTTAAGGCTGTAGAAGACCTGATGCAGGCTGTAGATGATTATATTCCACTGCCTCCACGTCCGGTTGATATGCCATTCCTTATGTCTGTGGAAGACGTATTCACGATCACTGGTCGCGGTACAGTTGCTACAGGTCGTATCGAGCGCGGTGTTATCAAGGTTGGTGAAAACGTTGAGATCGTTGGTTTCAATGAAGCACCACTTAGCTCTACCTGCACAGGTGTGGAAATGTTCAAGAAACTTCTTGATCGTGGTGAGGCTGGTGACAACGCCGGTATCCTCCTCCGCGGTATTGAAAAGAAAGACATCCGCCGTGGTATGGTAATCTGCGCTCCTAAGAGCATCACTCCGCACACTGAATTCAAGGGTGAGGTTTATGTTCTGAGCAAAGAAGAAGGTGGTCGTCACACACCATTCTTCAACAAATACCGCCCACAGTTCTACTTCCGTACTACAGACGTAACCGGTGAGTGCGAATTGCCAGCAGGTGTTGAAATGGTAATGCCAGGTGATAACGTTAACCTCCATGTAAAGTTGATCGCACCAATCGCGATGGACAAAGGCCTTAAGTTCGCTATCCGTGAAGGTGGTCGTACAGTAGGTGCAGGACAGGTTACCGAAATAATCAAGTAAGGAATAATAAATAGTGGATAATTAAGCGCCTCCGAAGTTCGGAGGCGCTTTCTTTTGTGCCTTAGATAAGTGGTTAAATTTATGTTCATAACGGATTGGGAATCTGATAGGCGATACAATAAATAAAAAAACCAGCCTCAATTGAAGCTGGCCAGGTATTTAAGATCACTATATTATTTCAAGCCCTTGGTCTGCAGACAAGCAATAGTATCACCCACATTCTTAAAGTTCATGATCTCATTCAGCTTGAATTTCACTTTGAAGTGTTTTTCTATGCTGTCTATGATGATCATATGGGTAAGTGAATCCCAGCCGGGTACATCTTTGGCTGTTGTTTCCGGCGTTAGAAGAAGGTCCTTCTTCCGCACTGCGCCGCCTATTATTGTATTCAATTGCGATAATATTTCCTGATCTTCCATATACTTAGCTGTTGAGTTGTTTTTGCATTAATATTTTTGTGTCGCTGGGTAGCAGTTTCAGTATGGCGCGGTCGGCACAACGTTTTTCCTCCGCTACCGCAAAGCCTGCCTTTTCATAAGCTTTCTGTGCAGACACATTGTTCTTTAACAATATCACCTGCACTTTATTAAAGGTCATCCCGTCTTCCTGCCGCTGCTTTATGTGCGCTTCTATTAGCTTACCTGTTAGCCCTTTCCCCCTGTATTTGGGCGCTGTGTATACACATTCTATCTGTAGTGCATACTCATCCCGCGGTATGGCTACTTCATTCATAAGGGTCAGGTTTGGCCCAGCCGCAAGTATCTTTTCCCTGTCTATAAAGTACATCAGCAGGTTGCTCTTTATCATGCTGCTGCTCATACCCTTTGCTTTCTCTACCCATGTACTCAGTGCCGCAGCCCTTTCACCATCTGCCTCTGCCACCAGAAAGGCAGACATGGCCAGCTCCTGCCCTTCCATATCTTCATCCAGTATATGCCCCAGCGCAGTGCGCAGCTCATCTTCAGTTATGCCAAAAATAGCGCAGTAGCTAACTACATTTCCACCACTTTTTTCCGCCTCCAATATGGAAGTGATCAAAAAGTCCTTGTCCTCACTTACTGCCTTTCTTATTGTTATGTTCATATAGTCTGTACGATCATTTTTTGAAGCGCCTTCCTGTCAGTTTTGCCGCTGGTGTTCAGTGGAAAGGTAGTGACAAAATGAATTTGCGCGGGCAACATATAGGTTGGCACTTTTGTTTTCAGCGCATCCATCACGGGTTCCGTATCTGCCTTTTCTCCTTCAAAAATTACATCTATCTGCGTAAGCCCGTTGGCATTGCTCGTAGCTAGTGCCACCACATTTGAGCTGCCGGTTATAGCCCTCAGATGAAATTCCACCTCGCTAAGCTCTACCCTGAAACCCTGTATCTTCACCTGGTGGTCTACCCTGCCGCAATATATAAAATCACCCGCCTCGTTCCTGAACGATATGTCACCTGTGCGATAATACCGTATACCATCCACTTCAAAGAAAGCAAGTTTTGTTTTCTCAGGGTCAAGATAACCCGGTGTTAGTTGGTCGCCATGCAGGCAGAGCTCTCCTCTTTCACCATCGGGAAGTTGTTTATTATGTTCGTCTGCTAGTATGGCTCCCATACCCGCCATAGGCGCGCCTATCGCCACTATACCGTTATAGTCAGTAATCTGGCCCGGATTTATTTGATAGGTAAGGCAGAATATGGTCGCTTCTGTAGGCCCGTACACATTTTCTACTCGTGCGTTCGGCACACAGGCCATCCATTCGGTTACCACATCTTTATATAGTGCTTCTCCGCAAAACAGCGATACGCGCATATCCTGCAGATCTATCTCTTCAAAATAGGGCCGCAGGTTAGCCAGCACCGACGGCACCATAAGCGCAAAAGTGATATTGTGCTTCACCAGTACGTTGTAAATGCTCATGAACTTCATTCCGTTATCCGGAATGGTATACACACAGGCACCATGGCATAGCGGCACCAGGTAAGACATTACCGACAGGTCGAAGGTAAGCTCGAACATCTGCAGGAAGCGATCCTGCTCCGTGGCGCCATAGCCAAGTGCATCAAAAGCACTTACAAACGAATCAAGGTTGTGGTAAGTGATAGGCACACCTTTTGGCACGCCTGTGCTGCCTGAGGTAAAGAGTATGTAGGCATTGGTATTACCAAACGCAAATTCAGGCGGCACGGGTGCAATGCCCGAACCTGGAGTGTAGCCGCCGGTGACAATAGTTTCCGCACCATTATAAGCTACCTCTTTCTTCGAAAGCAGGTATTTTATACTACCCTGCTCCAGTATCTGCCCTACCCTGTCTGAAGGATAGCCGGGATGCACGGGGATGTATGTCTTACCTAAAAACAGGAGGGCAAGTATGGAAGCATAAGTCTCGATATCATCATTAATCACTATACCTACATTCTGCTCACCGGGGCAATTTTCATTTATCTTCGACTGTATCGAAGCCACTCTGGAAAACAGTTGCGAGTAGGTATAGAACGTATCCTGGATGCAAAATGCCTGCCTGCCCGGGTGTGCCTTTAAAGCCGCTATTATTTTATTAAGAAAATTCATCTTTGGATTAGAACGCAGTAATTAACCTGTTGAAGGAGGCGTTGCAAAGCTAGGCAAAAAGAGCTGAAATACTAGTCTGCACGATGCGGGCCACCAGCCTAAATGACAACTATTCCATCTATATCAGTTAAACAATTACCAACTGGCAACTCCTATTTTATACTTAGGTCGTAAAAAGCAACCGCTAGAAATAAAGGTGTAAATTTGAAAGAATAATTCAAATTTTTGATTACCTTTGCCTTCCGTTGAAAAAGTCAAAAAAGCATTCTTTTTTGACTTTTTGATTTTTTGTCGGCGGGTAGTATGCAAAATGAGTCGGCTTACGACTCATGGTTTACCACTTACGACTAAGAAAATACGGGCATAGTTCAATGGTAGAATAGAGGTCTCCAAAACCTTCGATCGTGGTTCGAATCCGCGTGCCCGTGCAGTTATTAAGTAATCAGTTCAATGGTGAACCGGCAATATTTCAACCGGAAAACCGTTAAACTAAAAAATGAAAAAATGAGCAAATTCGGTAATTATATCCAGGAGGCATATGACGAGCTGTTGCACAAAGTTACCTGGCCTACATGGGAAGAACTGCAGCAGACTACTATCATAGTACTGGTAGCGCTTGCCCTGGTTACAGGTGTGGTGTTCACTATGGACTTCGCTTCGCAGAATGTAATGAAAGTGATCTATCAAATCCTGGGTAAATAAATATGGAAACGATGAGCGAGACTGAAATAATCCAGGAAACAAAACCGGCTGCTGAAACCAAATGGTACGTGATTCGCGTGATCAGCGGCAAGGAAAGAAAAGTGAAGGAATACCTGGATAAAGAGGTTAAGATTAATAACTGGACCAACTCGGTAGTACAGGTGCTCTGCCCTATTGAAAAGGTATTCAAAGTGGTTAATGGCAAAAAAGTGCTGCGTGAAAAAACGCTGTTTCCAGGCTATATACTGCTTGAAGCTAATGATGGCAAGCTTACTGATGACATCGTGCATGCTATAAAAAATGTTACCGGTGTTATACATTTCCTCGGTAAGGAGCATCCTACCTCGCTTCGTAAGTCTGAAGTGAATAAGATGTTTGGTAAGATGGATGAGGTTAGCGAATCAGGTATTGGTTACGCAGATCCATACATCATAGGAGAAACAGTGAAGATCGTAGACGGACCTTTCAACGACTTCAATGGTACGGTAGAAGAGATCAACAACGAGAAGAAGAAACTGAAGGTAGTAGTAAAAATATTCGGCCGCGCTACACCGGTGGAGCTCAACTACTCTCAGGTAGAAAAACTGGCATAATCACAAACTACATTATACAAGCCGCGTTCAGCAATGAGCGCGGCTTTTTTGTTGCCTGTATGCTGCAAGTGGATAGTTATTCTAAGCATTTTCCGCCGCCGCCTTCCGCTCATTATACAGCATTTTAATCAGCCCATCGGCTAGGCCTATCTTAGGCACATATATCTCATCGGCCAGCGCCCAGCGCATTATGGAGATGTAGATTTGCAGCGCGGGCACTATCACATCCGCGCGGTCCTCACGGAACTGGTAAAGGTGCTTACGCTCTTCTATGCTGGTATAGCTTAGTTCTTTGTAGTAGTCCTTGAGTATATCAAGTGTGAGCGGGCGCCCTTCCTTGCGTTTGGAGATAGAAAATATTTTGTTGATGTTGCCACCGGTGCCTATTGCCTCCAGCGGCTGGTAGTCGCGGGCATAGGTTTTTATGTACCATTTCATATGTTCCCATTGCTCGTCTGTCACCTTGTTGTGCAGCATGCGTATGGTACCTATGTTGAACGATTCCTTGAAAATAGTATGGTTCTGGGAGAACAGCGTGATCTCGGTGCTGCCCCCGCCTACATCTATATACAGGTAGCTCTTATTATCGCTGAGCTTCTCTGCTATGTGTGTTTCGTATATGATATTGGCTTCTTCCTGCCCGGTAATGATGTCTATCTTTATTCCAGTCTCTGCAAATATTTCTTCCAGTATCTGCCTGCCATTGTTGGCATCCCTCATGGCCGATGTTGCACAGGCTTTGTAAGCTTCCACATTATAGATGTTCATCAAAAGCTTGTACACTTTCAATGTTTCTATCAGCTTATTTTTCTTCACCTCGCTTACTCCGCCATTATCAAACACATCAAAACCCAGCCTCAACGGAATGCGCAGCAGCTGCAACTTAGTAAAATCTACCGTCCCGTCTTTGTACACAGAAGTTTCACAGACCAATAACCGTGCGGCATTGGATCCTATATCAATTGCCGCCAGTATCACTATTTGTAGCTTTTATGATGTAAGTATTTATAGATGGCCTCCTGCGAACGAACCTCCGGCTTATGCTCCTCTCTCTGCACATAGTTGTTGTTTTGTTCGTTATCTAATATACGACCTTTCACATTCTCTGCAAGCTGAATGTTCAAAATATCAATCAGTTCCTGCTGAATTTCTTTGTCGTATATAGGGCATGCCGCTTCTACCCGGTGGTCCAGGTTGCGCACCATCCAGTCGGCGGAAGAAATAAATACTACTGGTTCTTTTCCATTTCCAAAGATGAGCACCCGCGCATGCTCCAGGTATTCATCTACTATACTTATTGCGTGCATACGGCCTTTAAACGCCGCCTGCTCCGTGTAAGCGCAGCAGATGCCTCGTATCACCATTTGCACATTTACCCCGGCCTTGGCAGCGGCATACACTTTTTCTATCAGCAGCTTGTCTACTATACTATTTAGCTTTATGATCACAGAGGCCGGCTTTTTTGCTCTTGCCAGCCTTATTTCTTTGTCTATCTGCTGCATCATAGTTTTGCGCATAGTGAGCGGCGACACTGGCAGCACCTTACAATTCTTCAGGCTGGCTATCTTCTTTACCGGGTTTTCCAGGTAGTCGAATATCCGGTTTATATCCGCAAGTATAGCCCTGTTTGTGGTCAGCAGGCAGTGGTCGCCATATACGCGGGCTGTATTCTCATTCAGGTTGCCGGTAGACACAAACCCATATTGACGTGTACGGTTAAACTCTCTCTTCTTTATCACGCATATTTTCGCATGCACCTTCATATCGTGCGCGCCCAGCACCACCTTTACGCCCTCCTCTTCCAGCTGCTCTTTCCAGCGCATATTCGCCTCTTCATCAAACCTTGCGCGCAGCTCCAGCGCTACTATTACCTCTTTACCATTACGCACAGCATTGATAAGCGCATTTATGATCTTTGAGTTCTTTGCCACCCGGTAGCAGGTTACCCGTATACTCTGCACAAAAGGGTCAATAGCTGCCTCGCGTAAGAGATCTATGATAGAATCAAAAGAGTGATACGGCATATGCAGCATTACATCCCGCTTCTCTATCACATCCATTATGCGGCAGGGCTGCTTCAGCAGTGGGTGCACAAAGGGCTGCTGCCGTGGTTTTATATCGTCGAATACCGATACCGGGAAGTCAATGAATTCTTTGAAATTATGTATCCTGCCCCCTGGTATCAGGTTGTCCTTTTTAGTAAGGCCCAGCCGTCGTGTGAGGTAGTTGAGCAATGCAGGATCTATAGTCCTGTCAAATACGAAACGCGTGGCACGTCCGCGCTTGCGGTTCTTCAACCCTCTCTCCAGTTCATCCAGCAGGTTAGTATTCACGTCATTATCTATCTCCAGCTCAGCATCTCGGGTCACCTTAATTATGTACCCAAGAAACCTGTTGAACCCGAATGGCGCAAAAAGGCTGGGCAGGTTGAAGCGGATAATATCTTCAAGCAGTATCACATGCGATTCTCCATCCTCCGATGGCAATATCACAAAACGCGGCAACACCTTGGTGGGTATCTCTATCAGCGCATACCGCTGTATCATAGACTCTTTGGTACTGCCCAGCACACAGGCCAGGTAGGCCGACTTATCGCGCAGCAACGGTATATGAGGAATAGTCTCTATCATCAGCGGGATGATCTGTGTTCTCACCTTATCCTCAAAGTACCTGGCTACAAACTCCTTTTGATGTTTGGACAGCTGCTTCTCGTTCTTAATGAAAATGTTCTTTTCTCCCAGCCCGGTTATAATGTCGGCGTAGGCGCGGTCAAACTCCTCCTGCTGTGTAATTACCGTTTGCTGTATCTTCTTTAATATTTTATCCGGGTTGGCTTCCAGGTGCATTTTAGCAGCCTTGCCCAGCAGCAGCATTTTATTAAGGGCTGCAACCCGCACCCTGAAAAACTCATCCAGGTTGTTAGAGAATATGCCCAGGAAACGGAGCCGGTCGTGAAGGTGATTTGCAGGATCGCTGGCCTCCTGTAGTACACGGGCATTAAACGCCAGCCAGCTTATATCTCTTATTATCGTCTGCTTATTTGATTTCAACATATCTCGATATCTCGGTTCCTCTCAGTTATTGGATAGCTTAAAATTACTCGCAAAAGGGTTGCTTTAAAAATTATTCCAAAAACTTAACATTGCCGGTGAAACACTGGCTCCAATGCGATAAGAATGATAAAATAGCAGCTCCTCTTTTTGTAGTATCGTAGTATCTTGCAGCTATACCATTGGGAGATACTACATAATTATCCCATTTATGTTTTGTGAAAATGAACACATTGGATATTCAGAAAAAAAAGAAAGCAAAGAAATTTTTTGAAGACGACAGCAAACATGCGGCCCTGGCTATTCGTGATGCGCAATTCATCGCTTTTGCGCCCTATGTTTTCCAGGCATCGGTGATTCTCCGCGACAAGGGTATTCTTACATACATAGAACAAAACAGAAAAGCAGGCCGCACCATTCAACAGGTGGCAGATGAAGTGGGTATGCCTTATTATGGTGTGCGCGTGCTCATGGAGGCAGGTCTTGGCATAGGCCTGCTCTACCGCCACGGCGACAATTACTTCCTGTCCAAAACAGGCCATGTGTTTATTAATCATCCCATGGCGCGCATCAATACCGATTTTATGCGCGATGTATGCCAGCAAGGTGCTGCAGACCTTGAGCCTTCTATCATAAACGAACACCCGGTAGGTCTCCGGCATTTTGGCAACTGGAATACCATATACGAGGGCCTTTCGATAATGCCCGACCCTGCAAAAAGCAGTTGGTTTGCATTCGACCATTATTATTCAGACCTGGCATTTCCGGAGGTGCTGCCATTCGTGTTCGAACATTCACCGGCGCGTATACTTGATATTGGCGCAAATACGGGCAAGTGGGCGCTGGCATGCATCGACTATGATCCGGATGTCCATATTGGCCTGCTGGACCTGGGTGGCCAGCTGGATGAAGCAAAAAAGGTGATAGATGCCGAAGGCGTAAGTCACCGGGTTACTTATCACCCCGATAACATACTAGACCCGGCACAGGCATTGCCGGCAGGCTACGATCTCATATTCATGAGCCAGTTCCTCAACTGCTTCACGGACAAGCAGATCATTTCCATTCTGCAGAAATGCCACGATGTGCTGGGCGATGACGGGCGCATCATAATCAATGAGACCTTTTGGGACTGCCAGCAATACGAGGCGGGCGCATTCAGCCTGCAAATGGCATCACTATATTTTACTACCATGGCTAATGGTAACAGCCAGATGTATGACAGTAAAGTATACCTGCAGGTGATTGATGAAACCGGTTTCGAGGTAGTGAATCAGCATAACAATATAGGCCTTAGCCATACCATACTGGAACTGAAAAAAAAATAGCGTGATCATTCGTAACTGCACATTGTTCAATAGTAAGACAACCGCCGGCACCACAACACCAGAAATGCTGTACGATGCCATGAAGTGTACTTATCCCAAATTTTACAAAATGGACAAGTTGTGCAAATGGGCATGGGTGGGTGCAGAAGGGCTGTTTCACAAAGAAGACCTGTATAATGGTCTTGACAAAAACAAGATAGCCATTGCGCTATCTACCGCCCACGGATGCCTGGATGTGGACAAGCGTTATTTAAGCGGCATTGCCGTACCTAGTCCTGCGCTGTTTGTATACACACTGCCCAACATTATGCTGGGCGAAATTTGCATCAGGCATGGCTTTAAGGGAGAGCAGGTATGCCTGGTTAGCGAGCAGTTTGATGCCGAAGAGCTGTTTTTTACCACTAAGGGCCTGCTGGACCGGGGCATGGATGCCTGCCTTTGTGGCTGGGTAGATGTATCAGGCGATGAGTTTGACGTTTGCCTGTTTTGGGTAACACCCGGCGGGGAGGGCCCAAAATTTGAACCGGCAGGTTTACTTGGCATTTACAACGGCCATTAAGATTTTTGCACGAAATTTGCTACCTGTTACTCAGATGGAAAAGCTCAGACTCGATAAATACTTATGGGCCATACGCATTTTTAAAACGCGCACCCAGGCTACTACTGCTATTGACGAAGGAAAAGTGAAGTGGAACAGCGCAAATGTGAAGCCATCGCGCATAGTAGGTATGGGGGACCAGTACACTATAAAAACACCGGCCCGCCGCTGGACCATAGAAGTTACCGGTCTCATTCATAATCGTGTGGCTTACGAAGATGCAATAAAAAATTATACCGATCTTACTTCAGAAGAAGATAAGCAGCTAAACCAGCTCACGGGGTCAAGCTTCTACACCGGAAAGCGCCAAAGTAAAACAGGTCACCCCACTAAGAAACAGCGGCGTGACCTGGAAGATTTTATGGATGATCTGTAATTATTTTCCGGACCGAATTATTTATCCCGGCCCAGGCTTTTCTGATACTAATATAGGGCAGTATAGTTGCCTGCTATTGTCATTATCCAGTTAACACCACCGTCCGTGCTTTGGAAAATGCCCTTATTGGTTGCCAGGTATATGTACTTCTGTATAGTACCGTTCTTAAAGATATTTTGTTTGAAGGCAATGTTGCGCACCACCAGGTTGCTGGCCAGGCCACTATTGTTTTGCTGCCATACGTGCGTATTAGTGTTGTAAATATACAGCCCTGCAGAGTCAGTGCCTATCAGGCAAACCTCTTCAAACGGAGCAGAGATACAACGAAGCGGACGGTTAGGCAGGCCGGTGTACTGAGCCCAGTTAGCACCATAATCATCGCTGTACCATGCGCCATACTTGCCGCGGTTGTCAATGGCAATAAGCCTGTTGTTATAGTGCCCCAGTGTAAAGAAGCTGGAATCCGTCATTACAGTGCCATGCGGTGGCAGTGGTGTGCCTGAAGGATTGCCAGAATATACACTTCCTGAGTTGTCCGGATTAGCAGTGGTTTCCAGCCATCTATCGTCTTTAGCAGGTTTGTAAAAATTCCTTGCATATCGCAGATTATATGCGCCTGGTGCAGGCAATCTTTTATTTTCGAATGCCAGGCCACACAGATATCCGTTTGCTAATTGAGTAAATGAATACATTTTAACTGGCAGTATGCCCACATGTGTGGTATCGTAGCTGTTTTCAAAATGCCATGTGCCTATTGCGCCATTCTGGTCACTGTATACCAGGCCCAGGTAGCTGGGGTAAAGGGTACTTCCATCAAGCATACTAGAAGCCCTGCTGCTTGCGTATACGCGGTTGCCCCAGCTAGGAATATTGATCAGCATTGACTGGTTAAGATTAATAGCAACGCCGTTGATGGCTGTATCTGGCTTCCAGTACAGGGAATCGTAGCTGTGATTAAAGTTTGTGCCCTCGTTAGTGCTGAAGTACAATGAGTCTTTAGCCCACAAAATATTATTGCCTGATGTAATAAGCGCACGGCAAGGCTTCCCGTCTGGCGGAAATATTACCGGGCTGATTTTTTTGCCATCATTCGTCAGGAACAAAGTGCCGGAAGTATCGCAGAAATACAGGCTGAACGGCGTTTCAATAACATTCTGATTATTAATAGCGTTTATTTTCTTACAACTGTATGCAGCCACAGCTATTATGGCAAGCAGTACTGCCGCAGCATATAAGGATGATTTTTTCATTGGTATCGTTCTAAAGTCCTAAAAATAGTAAAAAACAAAGATAATATTCTGTTCCTGAATATTATGACATGTATAAAGACATAAAATACGCCTGAACCGTTGGCCGTAAAGCGCCTTTATAGGCTAAAAAATAACTATTGGGTTATTTTATCGGCTTCGTTCATCTTCATACCGTAATCCAGAAGCTCTATAATGCTGTTCTCGTCTTTATTAGTAAAGTTTATATCCAGGTGATATTCGAAGGCGCCTCCTTTGAACTCGCCTCCGTTAAAAGAAATATTATTGAGCAGCTTTTTACTCTCTATGATCATCGCCGAATCATGAGCAGAATGGCTGATGCTTGCATCTACATGCTTCAGTATTTCCTGCATATCCATATACATTGCCCATGGGTGGCCGGTAATATCACTTGCGGCAGATGGCATCTTTTGCGATGTAAAATTGCCCGCAATAATTCCCGATGCATAATTGTTTTTATTTGATACAACAAGGTACTGGTCGTTTGCCACCAGGTATACCGAGTCTTTTTCGTCTATTGGTATCACATATCCGCTACCCATTGGCTGTAGTCCGTTCTGCTTTGCAAGGGCCAGCAGCTTCTGAAATTTTTCCTTTTTGTTCAACTTCATCACATAGCTCATGCTCAGGGTAGGCTTTTGGTTCTGGTGGGTTACCGCCTGGCCCATAAAGCTGTCTGTAACGGTTTCCGTATGCAGGCTGAAGTCATTCATTACAAAGCTCATATCACCGGTGAAGGCGTCGAAGATATCATCGGCATTCATGTTCTGCTGTGCCAGGCCAGTATTGGCAAGCCCCAGCATACCCATCTTCTCCAGCATATCCTTTATCCCTTTCGGCGATATATGCATGGCCAGCAGCACATCCATATTCTGGCCCGGCAGGCGGCTCAGCATGTCTTTGTCTATGTTAGTACCACCAAGCTCTGCGCCAATTTCCTTCATTTCTGTTGGTAAGTAGTAGCGCATATCACCGGCTATCTTACCTTTCTTAAAGTCGAAGCCGGCTGTAAAAGTAGCGTCCTTCCATAGCGCACCAGACAGCGACACACCGCCCATCATTTCCGACATATTACTGCCGTACTGCGACATCACCTGTCCATAGTTGAGCCAGAAGGTGATGTCATGCCCTTCTCCTTCCAGCGAGGAAAAGCGGGGATTCTCAAGTATTGAATTCTCCTTTGTAATCCCAAAAGCAACGTTCATCTCTGCCGACAGGCTGGCCATGTCTTCCATCGGCCTGTCTGCAGACTGCGCTCCGCGGCCTTCCATCAGGTCGTTATAGTCGGTTGGTGCCGACATTACGTTTATTATAATTAGCAGGTCACTGTTCCAGCCTACAAACATGTCACTGCCCAGGCTGGCCTCTTTATGGCCTCCGTTCTGTTTTATCTCTACCTGAGGAAACACGCGTTTTACATAATCTTCCCACTGGGCCGAGTTAGACAGTGGCACCAGTCCGGTTATCCGGTTTCCACCTTTGAAGCGGGTATCGGGCTTTACATACACGTAAAACGTATTCACAAGATCTATTCCTGCCTTTTCTATGCCTTCCATCGCGTCTTTAGTGCGCTTCTCAGGTATGCGGGATTGCATTTCTTTGAACAGCTTGCTGCCCGTTATCATATTCCAGGCTATCTTTTTGCCCAGGGCTTTCAGGTTTATTCCGGCCACGGCTACCGCATCCTTTGGTATGTAGCGGGCATGGTCAGGCTTGCGACTGCAGGCGCTGAGCAGCACAACAGGCAATAAAAAGGCAATGGAAATACGCGAATAGCGGGACATAAACTTGTATTTATTAAAAACGATAAAACAAGCCCGGAAGGCTTGCTTTATCGTCTTATTTACTGATTTAGAATGGCAGGTCGTCGATCGTTTCCGGAGACGGGTTAAAATTAGGAGCTGCATTATAGTTGCCGCCCTGGTTACCACCACCATTATTATACGACTGCGCTGGTTGGCTTTGGCCGCCACTTTGTGTACCTGCAGGTGCTGCGGTTGCACTTTCTACACGCCATGCATCCAGGTTAGTGATGTAGTTCACCTTGCCATCGCGTTCCCACTTGTTGCCCTTTATGTTAAAGCTCACTTTCACCGGGTCGCCTACATTGAAGCGATCTATGATGTCGCATTTGTTCTGCACCAACTGCATTTTTGCAAAATTGGTATATATGTTTCCGTTGATCTCTTCAGCTAATTCAAGCACAAATTCGCGCTTCTTAAACTTCTCACTTACCTGTTGGGTGTCGTACTTTACAACCAGTTTGCCATTTACTTCTAGACTCATTTTTCTTGAAATTTAATAATAAAACAATAGTTTACAAATATACAGATTCGGGACTGAAAGATACTAAAAAAGTGTCCTGTTTCGAGGACACTTTTTAGAAATTTTAGGGAGGATGACGGGGGTCGAACCCGCGACCCTCAGAACCACAATCTGATGCTCTAACCAACTGAGCTACAACCTCCGTGATAATTTGGACGCCAAAGGTAATATTTTTTTTCTTTTTTCTCATACATTTTCCTGCATTCCTTCCGTTTATCTATCACATGGTGTGAATTTGACCCCGTTACAGATTGTTTTTCCTTATTTGCAAGTAGTAAAACAGGCGTAAACTGCTAATTGCCTCATTAGATAAGCGCTTTTGAAATAAACAAAAGACCACAGCAGGCCACTGACAGGCTATTATTGTTCCTGATCCAAAAAGTTAATTACATTAGCCATCATAAAACGGGAAATGAACAGCAACAGCTTTACAAAACGGATATTACCACTGCTGGTGCTCCTGCTGTTTTCCATATTCCTGTTCTTTCACAATATTCACAACACCCACTCCACCGGCGGCGATGACTATGCCCTGTATATTAAAGAGGCGCAGAACATAGCTCACGGCAAACCTTACTACCAATCTAATTACGTTTTCAATAAGTACAACAACTACTATTCGCCACCACAGTACCCACCGGGCTTTCCGCTAATGCTGGCACCGGTGGTGCGGTATTGCGGCATTGAAATAAGGCCAATGTGCTATTTCAATACCGTTATAGCTGCGTTCATCCTTTTTGGCCTCTATTTCTACTTTCGCAGGTATGCAAGCATAGTTGCCGCCTTGTGCCTGGCCATAGTCATATCCTATAGTCAGAGCCTGATGGATCTGAAGCAGTCTGTGTTGTCCGATGCCCCGGCACTGCTTTTTGTACTGCTCTATCTTATAGCCCGCACCGCTGATTCTTTTTCATGGCGGCGCATTGCACTACTCATCCTTTTCTCCACTATGGCCACCCTTATACGCACGCAGTCCATATTACTGCTGGTGGCAGAAGCTATCTTTTTGTTGCGATCACTGGGAAAACAGTTTGCAAAAGAAAAGCGGTTCAACCTCCGATATACACTCCGCAGCCCCTCACTTGCTGTCATTGCAGGAAGTGTTTTGCTTACTGTGCTGCTGAACAAAACTATCTTCTATTGCCCCACAAGTGCCGCCGGCTTCTATGTCGATTTCCTTAAATCCATTCTGCAAAAAGGCATCCCCACCATCATCCGTGATAATTCATCCGCATTCCTTGCTGATATCACCAACCTCTTCCACTATGACACCGACCACGGCCTGCGCACAGCCATTGTTACGGTTATAGAAAGCACGGGACTGATATGCTGCATCCTCGGCTTCATTATGTCTGTCACCAAAAGGCTGGCTTTTGATGATATTTTCTTTGTGCTCGTTTGTGGTCTCGTACTCTACTACCCCATTCATGATCCCCGCTATTTCTTCCCGGTTATACCTATTGTATTCTATTATTGCTACCTGGCACTTGTAACAGTAAGGCCGCTGGTTACAACACTAAAACCGCGTTACGTAGCCCTGGCACTCTCCTTTATCTACCTTTTCTCCGGCACGCTCTACCTGCGCAGCACCACCAAACCGCCCTTTGGCTATGCACCGGAGCTTAAGGATAAACAAGCATTTAACTACCTGTCACAACATGTTAGTGACTCCGATATCATCATCACCTCAAGGCCACGATTGGTAACGCTCTACACCAACAAGCGCTGCATTATTCATGCCTGGCAATATCCTTACGATGTGAACAAACGGGTGTTCGACAGCCTGCACGTAAAATACCTGCTGCTTAACGGCATAGTTGACGACTATTATCTGAAATACCTGCACCACTACGAGCACCCAAAGGACAGTTTGCTACTTGCGCCCGGCTATGTATTGTACACGCTCAGGTAGAATATGTACCTGTCTCGGTTGCCTGCATCATGTAGTACAGACCTTTTTAGCAGGAAATTCTTATTATTGCCCATTATGAAAGCTTTACTGTTCATACTTGCGGCCTGCTTTGCTGCTTCTGCGGTCTTTGCCCAGCCCAAACAATACACGCTGACCGGCGCACTCGTTATGCAAACCGGTGAGACCTTTCCGTACAAGATCATATTCAGCGATTCAGGTGCAGGTATAAAGGGCTTCTCCCTTACCTACAAAGAGCCAAATGAAACAAAGACAACTATCCGCGGCAAGCTGGACCGCCAGATGCGCACACTCTCGTTTAAGGAAAAAGACATTGTCTATTCGCACAATGTGCAGACCAAAGCATTTATGTGCCTCGTAAATGCCAACCTGGAATATGTGCAGGATGGCAGCGGAAAGGCACTGAAAGGCGCAATAACCAGCCGCGAGGCAGATAACACAGCCTGCACTGAAGGCCAGATCGTCTTTCGAGATGAAAAGGAGCTGCAAAACATATTCTCCTACCATGAGCAGTTTGATACGGTCATTACCATGAAGAAAAAGGTAAAAGCACCCGTGGCAGATGTAACGCCCGGAGAAGCCATACCCCAGGAACCAATGACAACAGAAAAAGTGACAGCTGGTGTAGACCGATCTTACGACTGGCACTCAGATACGGTGGTTGTAGATGTATGGGACGGCGGCAATGTAGATGGCGACCGCGTAACCATTCAGTTTAATGGCAAACCCGTGCTCACCAACTATCCGCTCATAAAAACCAAAAAACAGTTAAAGCTGCCCATTACCGGCACCGGTGTAAACACCATTATGATCACTGCCGAAAGTGAGGGCAATGAACCACCAAACACAGCCAGCCTTATGCTCAGTGATGGTCTCACCCAATACAGCATACTCGCCTACAACAAAAAAGGAGATGCCGCGCTTATTAAAGTAAAACGGGTGAAGTAGCCCCTTCTACCTTCTGTGCTGCTCCATAGTAATAATATCCAGTGTCAGCACCGCACGCCTGTTCTTGGCACGGCCGGCGGCTGTTTTGTTGTCACCTATGGGGTCGTTGGTTCCTTTCCCTTCCACACGTATCTGGCTTGCGCTTACTCCCATTTTTATCAGTTCGTCGCGCACAGCTTCCGCCCTGTTTACAGATAGCTCCATGTTCTTATCTGCCTTGCCACTGTTATCGGCATAGCCATTTACTACTATGTATGCCTCCTTATGTTCTATCATCTTTTGAGCCGCATACTCCACCGTAGGCCGTGTAGCCTTGGTGATAGTTTTCTTACCAGGGTCAAAATAAATAGAACTGGATAATTTAGAAGTATCAATGGTCTCATATACCGATGGCGGCGGCGGTGGCGCAGCAGGTGCCGTAATGGTTACATCCGTAGTGTGGGCTATACAGCTGTTCATCTTTGCAGCTATGTGCGTATACACACCAGGGCACAGATGCCTTATTGTCACCGTTCCATCTTCCCCTACCATTTGCACCATTTCATTGTTAGGCGGCTGTGGCACACCGTTAAAGTCATAGTCCAGGGTTACATACTTGTTTTTGTTCAGCCCCGTAAGTGTTATCGTACCGTCGCATTTATCGTGGTGGGTGGTATTCAGCGAGCGCACAGATGCTATCGTCAGCACAGGGTTCACCAGTGTTACGGGCGCACCTATTGCCTTATCCCGGCCATCTATCACCAGTATCTCGGAATAGTCGCCAGGCCCTAGTTCTGTAAGCCTTATGTTGCCGTTCGCATCCGTCATGCTGCCGTATGCTGGCCGCACAGATCCGTTCAGGTTGTAGCTTACCATTACGCGCTCAGCCGGTGGCAGGCCATGCAGCACTATTGCACCGTCAGTAAGGCCGCAGTTGGTCGGGTTTATTGCCTCCTGGGTTATGCTTAGTGTCTTGCGGGTTTTACCAATAAATACACGCACACCCACATTCAGACCATAAGACTGGTCCCACGACCGGGATACATTGTTCAGCACAGAGCTGTACTCGCCCATATTTTTAGTGAGCGTATATCCTGATTTTGCATTGTTGCCCGGCCATTGGTACAGGTAATATGCACCGAAATTAAGCGCTACGTTATCCGACAAAAAGTAGTTAACCGACGGCTGTAAAAACAACCCGCCCGATCCACCGGCTCTGTAAGAAACAGTGCCTGTATTCGTTTTAGGCTTCACATTGAGGCCCACATTTCTGCCAAGGCCAGCCTGCTGTGTAAAGAATGCACCCACATTACCATTGTGGTCTGTAGCCAGGTAACCTGCCTTGGTGATCAGGAAATCTGTAGTGTTCGGCGTTGGTGAATTATCATATACGGTCGGCACTCCACCCGGGTTAGCAGAGTACTTATAAATAGCCTCGTAGTCAAACGACGCATTTGCTGTATAGCTGTTCTTCATCTGGAAATTCCAAAGCACTCCGGCATCAGCGGTAAAGCCCCATTGCTCAGACAACCTGTTCTTATACTTCAGCACCAGCGGTATATTGAAATTGGAGATTTTCAGTTTCTCCTGTATTGGCTGGTTAGGCGTCACCACCTGTCTGTATATGTTGCCGCTGGCATCCGTAGCCCGGAACTCTACATGAAAATTATCCAGCTGCACTGTGGCAGCCTGGCCCAGGTACATAACGCCGGTGCCTACTCCCCAATGCCGCTTTTTGCCAAAGAAATAACCACCCTGTGCATCAAATCCAAACGAACTGCCATTGGCTCTTCTCAGCGATCCCTGGTTCACGTTCACGCCATTCAGATAGTTGCCGGCGCTGTTCTCCATAGCCAGCTTCTGAGTCAGCGCACCGCCCAGCACATTCACATCCACCACCCACCGCGGCAGGTGCCCGTCGTCATGACTGCTGCTGATCTTTGCAGGCATTTTATCTGTGGTTTGCGCGGTCGCTGATAATGCTCCTGCGGATATCAACAAAAAAAATAGTCTCCTCATTTTGCGATCTTTATTGCTGAAGTTCTTTTTAGTTTTTAACGAATTTAGCTGCGCCTATCTTCAACCCATCACGGTAGCACTCTATCACATACACGCCAGGTGCCAGTTTCGATACTTCTATTGTTGCCTTATTATTTACAGCTGTTGAATTGCTTATCTGCTTGCCCAGCAGGTCTGCCATCGTCACCAATACTTTACCCATGGCTGTAGTCTTGATGTCTACATTCACATGATCGGTGCCCGGGTTCGGATAAACGCTTACGGATGTAGTGCCGTCGATGTTGACAACCGCAGTAGTACCTGCCGGTGCGTTGTAATACGCCTTACTCATGCAGCTTCCCTGCGTGGTCATTACCCAGTAGTAGTTATTCAGCGTATCTGGTGCAGCATTTACATACGCCTGGTTTATCTGCCCTGCAAGTATTGTTGAGTCCAGCGTCGTCTTCACGTCATAGCCCCACTGGTAGCCGGTAACATCGTTCTCCAGGCAGATAAATTCACCCCCGGCATAAACCACATAAGGTTGTACGCTCGATGATGTGCCTACCGATACGGTATACGATGTATCCGTGGTACAGCCCAGGCTATCTGTAGCAGTAAGCGTTACTACAGCGGTGCCCGGTGCATCAAAGTCCACTATGCAGAACTGCCCGTTACCTCCGGTAGCTACTATGCTTGCCCCGGTTGCGCTCCACACATAGGCGCCACCGGCTGCCGGTGGCAGCGCTGCGCCAAAGTTTTGGTTCATGGTATTGTTACATACCGTGGTAGGGGCTGCGGTTGTGATCACCGGCCCTGCGCCTTTGGTCTTCAGGTCTACCAGCACATCTTCGCTATGGGTACAGCTCCCTATATGCATTGTTACCACGTATATGAGGTGTTGAATGTCTGCAGAAGTATTAATAACCGCTTCAGATATATTACCCACACCCGAACCACTTTCAGGGGCTACATTAGTGTTCGTTCCTCTGCTCCAGCTATAGCTTATACCCGGCGTTACACTGTTGGGTACATATTCTACCTTACCTCCGCTGCACAATGCAGGTATTGTTAGTGGTGTAGTAAGCAGCGGTGTAGGATGCACGGTCACAACTACATTTTGCGAATCGCTGCAACCGTTAGCGCCGGTTGTGAACCTATAGATAACATCCACGTTAAAGTTGGTGGTGTTGATCAGCGTGTCGCTGATACTGCCACTGCCGCTGCCTGCAGGCTTATCTATGCCGCTTACAAAAGGCCGTACCCAGCTATATTCAAAACCGGAAACACTGCTGGCAGGCGCATAATTAAATGCGGCACTATCACATATGCTCCTGGAAAGTGGTGTAGAAAGCAGAGGATAAGGGAACACAGTAACTGTAACCTCCTGTATATTGCTGCAGCCATTGGCGGTTACCGTGTATATATACACTACGTCAATCGGGCTGTTGGTTGTGTTGTACAACGTCTCACTTACTGTATCAATACCTGAACCACCCAGATTGCTCAGGCCAGGTATAAACGGCCTGTGCCATGCCAGCGTGCTGCCCGGCATAAGAGCAGTACCCATGTAGTTGAATGCTGTGCTGTCGCATATACCTGTTGGTGTCAGTGTGCTGCTGAGCACTGGCAGCGGGTTCACGGTTACCACTATGTTCACAGTATCAGTACATCCGTTCGCACTCAGTATGTTTACATAAGTTACCGCTATCGGGTCGGTAGTAGTGTTAGAAAGCAGCTCATTTACAGTATCTATGCCGCTGCCTGCTATATTATCTATACCTGCAATAGCATCGCGGCTCCAGTTGAATGTAGTGCCTGCCGTGAGGCTGGACGAAGCATAGAAGAATGTAGTATTGTCGCAGATGGATGCCGATACCGGAGTGGTAACAAGCACAGGGTTTGGATTTACCACTACAGTTACGTTCTCCAGGTGGCTGCAGCCATTCGCACTAAGTGTATACCTGTAGGTTACAACAAGCGGATCAGGTGTTGTGTTCACCAGCACTTCCGCCGGATCGCCCAGGCCGCTGGCTGTATCATTGGCAATGCCGGCTACGCTGTCGCGGCGCCATGCAAAGGTGGTTCCCACTGTATTGCTGGCTGGCGCATAGCTGAACAAACCGCCGCTACAGATGGGCGCAGCGGTTAGCGTACCTGTGAGTATTGGCGTCGGATTTACAGTTACCACTATCTGCTCTGTGTTGCTGCATCCGTTGGCGGTCAGCGTATAGGTATAGGTCACCACTACAGGCGCGGCTGTAGTATCTATCAGCTGCTCCAGCGGGTTGCCGGTTCCCCCGGTCGAATCATTGAGTAGCCCCGTCACAGCACTGCGGCTCCACGTAAACGTTGTGCCCGCAGTAAGGCTGGCAGGCGTATAGTCAAATCTACTGCTGTCGCAAAGCGTTGCCTGCGGCAGACTGGCAATATCCAGCACCGGTGTAGGATTCACAGTGAGCACCACATTTTGCAAATTGGTGCACCCGTTAGCGGTAAGCGCATAGGTATACACAACTTCTATAGGATCCGCGCTGATGTTCTCGAGCGTCTCTGCCGGATCATCAGCGCCGGTCATAGCCGCGTTTGTGATGCCCGTTAGGACCGCCCGGCTCCAGGCAAACGTTATGCCTGTAATTGCGCTGGTCGGGGTATAATTAAATTCTGTAAGGTTACATATTGCACCCGGTGTCAGCGTGCTGGTAAGCACCGGCATCGGGTTCACAGTTACATTTACTGCCTGGGTGTTGCTGCAGCCATCTATTGTTACGGTATAAGTGTACACTACTGCTACCGCATGTGTACTAGTATCCGTGAGCGTTTCCATCGGGTTACCGGTGCCACTGTTTGCAGCATTGCTCAGGCCTGTCACAGCCGTACGGCTCCACCTGAAGGTCGCACCATCGGTTTCGCTTGCAGGGGTATAATCAAATACGGAGCCGCTGCACACCGGCGCCGGTGTCAGGGTGCTGCTCAGCACCGGTGTAGGGTTCACTGTTACTACCACATTTTGTGCGTTCACACATGCGCCTACTGTTACCGTATATACATACACCACGCCTATAGCGCCTGTTGTGGCGTTTGTCAGTGTTTCTGCCGGATCATCCGTGCCCGCTGCAGCCGCATTGGTAATGCCTGTTATAGCTGCCCTGCGCCACTTAAAGGTCGCTGAGCTTGCTGAGCTTTCAGGGTTATAATGGAATACCGAGCCATTGCATATAGATGCCGGGGTAAGTGTGCTCGTCATTACCGGTGCGGCGTTTACCGTCACCGTTACATGCTGCACACGGTCGCACCCGTTCAGGCGCATGGTATACTGGTAGGTAACTACCACATTATCTGCACTGGTATTATTCAGTACTTCGCTTACTCCATATCCTCCGCTGGTCGCAGGATTGGCGATTTCTGCTATTGCCGGGCGGTACCACAGGAACTGAATATCTGATGTAGCGCTTCCTGGTGTGTAGGTAAACAGCGTATTGTCGCATATTGCACCATTAGTAAGCGGTGTATTAAGCGAAGGAGTCGGGTTCACTGATACCTGTACATTCTGTGTATTACTGCATCCGTTCACGGTCACTGTGTATACATAAGTAACCAATACCGGGTTTATGCCTGTGTTCGTCAGCGTTTCCGCAGGATTGCCTGTGCCGTTTGCGGCTGCATTACTGATATCAGCTACCGTAGCACGGCTCCAGCGGAATGTTGCGTCGGTGGTAGCACTGGCAGGGATATAGTTAAATGTCGTGCTGTTGCATACCGGAGCAGGCGTAAGCGTGCTGCTCAGCACCGGTGTAGGATTCACAGATACCAGTACATTCTGAGTATTCGTGCAGCTATTTGCAGTAAGCGTATACACATAAGTTACTACTACCGGTTCGCTACCTGTATTTACGAGTGTTTCACCAGGGTTGCCTGTACCTTCAGCAGCACCATTGCTGATGTTTGCAACCACCGCACGCGTCCAGGCAAAAGCAGTACCGCTGGTGGCGCTTGCTGCCGGATAGCTGAATGCCGTGTTATTGCAAATTGCTGCCGGTGTTAGAGTAGTGCTCAGCACCGGTGTAGGATTCACTACTACCGATACGTTCTGAATATTGATACAAGCATTTATCCCTACGCTGTATATATAGGTAACAGCAACCGGGTTAGCGCTTGTATTATTCAATGTTTCCAGCGGGTTTCCGAAGCCATGACCAGCGGCATTGCTGATATTTGCGACGGTCGCGCGGCTCCATTCAAATGTTGCGCCTGTGGTCGCACTGCCCGCCGGATAATCAAATACCGTATTGTTACAAATAGGTGCAGGAGTCAGCGTGTTCGTCAGCGCAGGCGTAGGATTTACTGCAACAGTTACATTTTGTGTCTGGCTGCATCCCCCCGCACTCAGCGAGTATACGTAAACAACCGCTACCGGGTTAATGCCGGTATTGTGAAGTCTCTCGCCAGGGTTCCCGGTCCCGCTTCCTGCTGTATTAGAAATGTCTGTTACTGAAGCCCTTGTCCAGAAAAAGGTAGTGCTGCCTACCGTGCTCACCGGTGTATAGTTAAACACGGTATTGTTGCATATACCAGCAGGTGTAAGACCACTACTGAGTGCCGGCACCGGGTTCACACTTACAACTTTCGTTGCTGTAGCCAGGCAGCCAAATGAGTTATCCACGGTTAATGTTGCAGTGTAATTGCCGGAGGCAGCATAGGTATGTGATACGTTGTTACCAGTTGTTGTAGCTGCATCCCCAAAGTCCCAGGTATAGCTGGTTATGCCACTTGCTGCGTTTGAAAATACGGTTGCCACACCTATACATACCGGGTTAGGTGTTGCGGTAAACGTAGCCACCGGTGCAGGATTTACAATTATTGTCTTCGTGGTAAATCCACCTGGTGCTATGTAAGATATTACCGCAGTACCGGCCAGTAAGCCTGTTACCACACCCGTTGTTGACCCTACACTTGCTGTAGCAGGTGCATTGCTGCTCCACGTGCCACCAGGTGCCACCTCGCTAAGTGTTGTTGTTGGTCCGTTCTGGCATATAGCAGCAGCGCCCGTAATTGGCTGCAGCGGATCGTTTCTAAACAGAGATATGGAACCTGCGGTGGTATTAGCGGTTGCCATGTCAGCCTTGCCATCTCCATCCAGGTCACCGGCCACTACCCACGCAGCGCCTATGCCTGCGCTATAGTCTGCCTTTGCAGCCAGTGAAGATGTAGTGATAGCGCCACTGGTTGCAGTATTGCGGAATACAGAAACTGTATTAGAACCATTATTAGCTACGAATACATCGTTTTTACCATCGCCATTAGCATCCGCCAGGGCTATCCCTGCGGGCTGTGTGCCGGTTGCAAAGGTTACCTGCCCGCTGAAGCTTACACTACCTATGCCCGAAGCGTTGCGCAATACCGAAAGTGTATTGCTGCCGTTATTAGCGGTAAGCACATCCAGCTTGCCATCGCCGTCTATGTCGGCAACAGCTACCACCGGATTACTGCCTGCTGCAAAGTCCACATGGGTTGCAAAAGATGAACCGCTGATCACTCCCGTAGTCGTTGTATTCCTGAATACCGATACCTTGCTCGTCGTTACATCCGCTGTTATAAGGTCTGGCTTACTGTCTCCATCTATATCGGCTATTACAGTATTATATATTCCTGCTCCGCCGGCGTTAAAGTCTACATGCGCCGCAAAACTTATCGAACCCGGGGTTGACGTATTTTTCAACACTGCTACATTGTCGCTGGTCCGGTTGCTCACTACTATCTCAGGTTTGCCATCGGCGTCCAGGTCTGCAGTTCTTACACTTGATGGCAGCGTTCCGGTTGTAAAGGTTACTTGTGGCGCAAACGATATAGTTCCGGTAATGGAAGTATTGCGCAACACAGATACATTGCCTGTACCGCTGTTTGCAGTCACCACATCCAGCTTGCCATCACCATCAATGTCGCCCAGCGTCACGTCAGCAGGACTTGTACCAACAGTAAACAATTGTACCGGCCCAAAAGATGCCGCACTCAATGAGCCACTGGTACTGGTGTTCAGGTATACAGACACCGTATTGCTGCCGGAATTGGCCACAACCATATCGGCCTTTCCATCGCCATCTATATCGCCTGTATACATCCCTGTTGGGTTGTTAGCTACCGTTATATCTGTCTTTGGATCAAAGTTTATGGTATTAGCTACGTATGCTGCATTGTTGTAGTTATGAAGAAATGCTGATGCTGAATTAGCCTGTAGTCCGCAGGTATTTGTCTCCACATTCACAGGCCCGTATACAGCACCTAATGGTACGTTTACTGTGAGTGAAGTAGCATTGGCTGTCGTCACCGAAGCTTGTGTAGCGCCAAAGAAAACGATATTGTTAGTATTGGTTGCGCTGAAGTTAGTGCCCGTAATGGTCACTGACGATGAAGGGAAACCTACTATCGGGCTCACTGCGGTCACAGTTGGCGGGGCCAGCACAGTCGTCGTATTTGTTGCTGGCGCTGCGCCTGTACACCCATTTGCATCCCTATAGTTTACGGTTACAGCTTTCGCACCCGGGCTTATCCAGTTGAGCGTTACCGAATAGCTGCCTGTGCCGGTGCCACCTGTGGTTACCGTGTAGTCTATGCCCGCTGTTCCCGGCACACTCCATATATAGTTATTGATACCGCCACCCAGCTGGGTAATATAGCTTGCGCTGGTACGTGGACATAGATTAGCTGCCGGTATAAGCGTAAAGGTTGGGATAGGCAAAACATTAACCGTAACAATTACGCTTGAAGTTGCCAGGCAGCCAAACGAATTGGTAATGGTAAGCGAGGCAGTATAGCTGCCTGCTAAAGCATACAAGTGACTTACGCCGTTCCCGGAAGCTGTTGTAGCATCGCCAAACTTCCAGGCATAATCTGTAATGTCGGTAGTTCCACCGGTAAACACTGATGCTGTATTAAAGCATACCGGGTTGGGGTTAACGGTAAATGTGGCTACCGGTGCAGGATTTACCGTTATCGTAGTTGTCGCATAACCACCCGGTACTATGTAAGATATAACCGCAGTACCTGCTGTTATTCCGGCAACTATACCGGTTGATGCACCAACTGTTGCTAAACCCGGTGTGCCGCTCACCCATGTTCCGCCATGTGCCACTTCGCTCAGGGTACTGGTAGGGCCAGCCTGGCATATCGTTGTCACTCCCGTTATTGGCATCAATGGTTCATTTCTCAGCACCGATATTTTCGCAACACTCTGATCGGTCGTTACTATATCCGCTTTACCATCTCCATCCAGGTCACCCATCACAAGTATGCGCGGCTTATTGTTTGCTGTGAAATCTACTTCAACAGCCAGAGAGCTGGCATTTATTGTACCGGGCACAGAGGTGTTGCGGTATACAGATATCTGGGTATTGGTATTGTAGCCCACAGCTATATCTGCTTTACCGTCACCATCGACGTCGCCCAGTGCTACAGAAAATGGTCCGGTTGCCAATGTGCCGAAATCTACTTTACCGGCAAACGAGGTTAGATCTATCGCACCGCTGCTGCTGGTATTCCGCAATATGGAAACAGACTCCCCGTTAAAATTGCTGGATATCAGTTCCGGTTTACCATCCCCGTCTATATCCCCTATCGCCAGTCCATGGGGTGCATTGCCGGTTGCAAAATCAACCTTTGCTGCAAAACTTGCCGCATTTATGGTACCGGCAGTTGCCGTATTGCGTAATACGGATATCGAATTCAGGTTAAAATTGGATGCCGCAAGGTCTGCCTTACCATCGCCGTCTATGTCACCAATCACCACACCAGATGAAAAGCTGCTGGTCGCAAAGTCAACCTTCGTGCCAAATGATATGGTCCCCGGAGTACAGTTATTTTGCAGTACTGATATACCTATACTGCCGCTACCTGTATTTGAAGTTATTATTTCAGGCTTGCCATCCCCGTCTACATCGCCGGCAGTGATGCCTTCCGGTCCACCGGCCGTGGTAAAGTCTGCCTTAAGCGTAAAGGCAATAGTGCCTATAGAGGAGATATTCCGGAATACGGATACGCTGGCGGACCCAAAATTGGTAACCGCTACATCAAGTTTGCCATCACCATCCAGGTCAGCTATGGCAATGTTATCTGCATTTGTTCCTGCCGTCAGCGTCACCGGTGCTGCAAATGAGCCGGCGGTTAAAGTGCCGGTAGTGCTTATATTTCTGAATACAGATACACTGTTGCCACCGTCATTACCCACCACTATATCTGCCTTGCCGTCGCCATCTATATCGCCAATAGCCACGCCCCAGGGATTTGTACCTGTGGTAATATCTACGTGCGGCGCAAAGTTCACAATGCCCGCCAGGTATGCTGAGTTATCGTAGTTCGGCATAAACGCATATTGCGAATAGCCGGTAAGCGATGATGCCGTGTTGGTCACAGACACCTGCATGTAGGTAGCACCCGCTGGCACTGATACCACCAGCGAGCCTGCACTGGCCGTAGTAACGGTAGCCTGTGTAGCACCAAAATAAACGATGTTATTGGTAGCTGTCGTATTAAAATTGCTGCCGGTAATGGTTACCGCTGAGGCAGGGTACCCCACCAGCGGACTTACCGAACTGATTACCGGTACCTGTGCCACCGCTGCCGAACCAATCAGCAGCAGGCCGGCAATAAGATAAATACTGGTTAGCGCCCGCGCTCTTAAATTCTTCTTTCCCGTTCGTGAATCAAGATAAAAAGTCCCAATGCTCATGTATTACTATAAATAAGTGCGTGAAATAACAAAATTGAATATATCGGAAAAATAGTCAAAAAAAGCCAATTGTTAGTTATTGGTACGTTATCACATAGCACGGCTGCGATCCCAAAACAGCTTGTGCCGTTTTGTTAAATGTTGACCACCGTTTTTCGCAGGCCATAAAATTGTAAAGGAAGTTGTTACTTTTGAAACCAAATAATATGCCCGCATGGCTTTTCCTTTAGATAAGAATGCCCCTAAGAAAGAAAAAAAGAAAAAGCCGGTCTGGCGCGAGTGGCTGGACGCCGGCCTGTTTGCCATAGTGGCAGCTACGCTCATACGAACATTCTTTTTCGAAGCTTACACCATACCTACCGGCTCTATGGAGGGTACTATGCTTATAAACGATTACCTGTTTGTAAGCAAACTTGCCTACGGCCCACGTGTACCTATGACGCCGCTGGCTATCCCATTGGTTCACAATACTATGCCGTTCTTTGGTGGTAAGTCTTACACCGAGGCGGTACAATGGAAATACCATCGCATGCCTGGTTTCGGCCACGTGGAGCGCAATGACGTGGTGGTGTTCAACTTCCCTGCCGGCGATACGGTCATCACCGAAAATCCGGAAATGGATTATTACCAGGCATGCCGCGGCATTGGCCGCGAAAATGTGATGAGCCGCAGTAAGATCATCACCCGCCCTGTAGATAAAGAAGAGAATTATATCAAGCGTTGCATAGGTGTACCCGGCGATGTACTGCAGATAAAGGATGCTCGGGTATATATTAATGGTCAGCCAAACGTATCGTACCCACACTCCCGGCTGAACTATATTATTAAAACCAATGGCCGCCCACCCGCCATAGATGAGGCCGCAGAGCAGCCGCAGATGATCAACCCTAATACCTACGTCTGCAATCTGGCCAACGACCAGGTAGCGGATGCGAAAAAAGCGCCAAACGTACTAGCGGTAGACCTCTACCTGAATACCCCCGCCGGCCTCTCGCCTGCCGACCCTGAGCAATGGGTTTTCCCTTTCGATACCGTTAACTACAAATGGAATCGTGATAACTACGGGCCGCTTACCATTCCTAAAGAAGGTACTACCGTTACACTCACTCCGCAAAATATTGCTGTCTATCGCCGCATCATCCGCAATTACGAGGGCAATACCCTGGAAGAGCAAAATGGTAAGTATATCATCAACGGCAAGGAAGCAACTACATACACCTTTAAGATGGACTACTACTGGATGATGGGCGATAACCGCCACAATTCAGCAGACTCCCGCTACTGGGGCTTTGTTCCCGCCGACCACGTTGTGGGCAAAGCCTGGTTTGTATGGCTCAGCTACGGCGAAGGTGGCCTGCTCAAAGACATGCGCTGGAAGCGCCTGTTCCGCGGCATCCACTCGCTGGAAAAATAAATAGTATATAAATAAGAAAAAGGCGTTACTGCATCTGCGGTAACGCCTTTTTTCTGCCCGGGCATTTGTTAAATATTTACTTAAGTTGCTTACCGGCAAAATAACTGTGGCTGCAGGTCGTTTCTTCCTGTTACAAACGCACACATATGTTATTCGGCAAAAAAACGAGCACCCCGCAGAACTCTCTGGTGGAAAATAAGAAATCGGTACTGCGCCAGTGGCTTGATGCGGGCGTATTCGCCATTATTGCAGCCACGCTCATCCGCACCTTTGTCTTTGAAGCCTACGCCATACCATCTGGTTCCATGGAAGGCACTATGCTTATAAATGACCACCTTTTCGTGAGCAAGCTTGCCTATGGCACGCGATTACCTATCACACCGCTCGCCCTTCCGCTGGTTCATAATACAATGCCATTCACTGACGACAAATCCTATTCAGATGCAGTACAATGGAAATATCACAGGCTACCCGGCCTGGGCCGTGTTGAGCGTAATGATGTTGTTGTCTTTAATGCCCCTGACGGCGATACCGCAATAACAGGGCTGGGAGATGAAAGCCTCGACTACTACCAGGTATGTCGTATACTTGGCCGCGATGAGACCTATAGCCGGTATAAAATTGTAACCCACCCGGTGGACAAACAAGAAAACCTGATCAAAAGATGTGTTGGCCTCCCCGGAGACAAACTGGAAATAAAAGATGCCCTCGTATATGTAAATGGCCAGGCTGCTGTCCGGTTTCCTCATTGCAAACTCAACTATATCGTGCACACAAACGGCACAGCTCCGGCCACCGATGACAATATTGAATTGACCCAAAAGATCAATAACAGCGAATATATTTATAACCTGGCAAGCGACCAGGCGGCCAATATGAAGAAGGCAGTCAATGTCATATCCGCTGAACCCTATATTCAATACCCGGCAGGTGTATCACCCGCTACACCCGGGGAATGGGTATTTCCGCTTGATACCACCAACTACAAGTGGAACCGCGACAATTACGGCCCACTCACCGTTCCTATGGAAGGTACTACAGTCAACCTCACCTCACAAAATATAGCTCTCTACCGCCGTATCATCCGCAACTATGAGGGAAACACCCTCGAAGAACAAAACGGGAAGTTTATTATAAACGGGAAGGAAACTACATCCTATACCTTTAAAATGGACTATTACTGGATGATGGGCGACAACCGCCACAATTCCCTCGACTCACGCTATTGGGGCTTTGTTCCGGCAGATCACATAGTGGGCAAAGCAATGTGCGTCTGGCTCAGCTACGGCGATGGCGGAATGCTTGCCGACATGCGCTGGAAGCGCCTGCTGCGCGGAATACACTCGCTGGAGAAATAAGTATCGTTAGATATAAGAGTCAGTAATTGTTTGTAAATTTGCCTTATAAGCTATACAAACTATGAGAGTTGTCGGTTATTCAGAGTTTCGCAATAATCTTGCACATAACCTTAATGTGGTAAATGAAGACACGGAAATCGTCATTGTCGCAAGGGCTCAAGGTAAGAATGTAGTGGTTATTGATATGGATGAGTATAACTCCATAATGGAAACTTTACATTTGGTAAGTACCAGCGCCAATCGTAAAAGAATTGATGAAGCCATTGAAGAAATGAACAAAGGGATTTCTTTTAGCCACGATCTTATTGAAGAATAATTATGGATCTGGTTTGGCAGACAAATGCCTGGGAAGACTATCTCTACTGGCAGCAACAGGATAAAAAGACACTTTTCCGTATCAATGAACTTATTAAGGACACGCCGCGTTCACCTTTCAAGGGCATTGGAAAACCTGAACCGCTAAAAGGACAATATTCAGGTTGTTGGAGTCGTAGAATTACAGAAGAACACAGGTTAATATATGCGGTTAAAGACAACGCATTACGTATCGTTCAGTGCAGATTTCATTACTGAATAATTGCTCTACCCCCCTTGTGCTTTTACCTTTTGACTTAACGCTACAATCCCTTTATCCGATCAATAATAGAAGTTGTAGAATATCCATTCACAAAAGGTATGATCTCCACCCTGCCGCCATTCTGCTGCACAAAGTCCGCACCTACTATTTTATCTATGGTGTAGTCGCCCCCCTTCACCAGCACGTCCGGATTCAGCAATTGTATCAGCTCACCGGGGGTATCTTCATCAAACAGGCACACCGCATCCACACACAGCAGAGACGCTACCTGGAACGCCCTGTCCTGTTCATTGGTCACTGGCCGCTCAGCCCCTTTCAGCCGCTTTACCGAGCTGTCCGTATTTATACCCACTATCAGCACATTTCCCTGGTCAGCAGCGCGGGCCAGCAGGTCCAGATGCCCATGGTGAAGTATGTCAAAGCAGCCATTGGTGAATACAATCTTCTTGCCGGTAGCCCGCCATACATTGCACTCACGCACCATATCCTCACGGCTGTATATTCTGTGCTGTATCCAATCCAGCTTGCTCATCTCTGCGTTTGTTATACGGGTGAATTAATAAAAGGGAGATTACCCCAAGTATAATAATAAGACCTGTCTGCACCGCCCACGCTATCCAGCCAAACGCCTGCCCTGGCACCTCGTTTATCAGGTACAGTCCCAGCATCTGCTTCACCAGGAAGGGGTACAAACCTATGCCGCCCGGTGTCACTATCATCCCCACACTACCATATACCAGCACCATTAGCGCTGCCAGCGGACTCAGGTGCTGCGTAGCCGGCAGGCTCTTCAGCCCTATGTATATCTGCAGCACGTACATAAGCCATATCAGCACGGTATAGCCTATGAACTGCCACCTCTTTTTCATGTGCAGTATAGACAGTATACCCCGGTTCATTTCTTTCATAAACCGGCCAAACTTGGTTTCCTTATTCTTGCGGTATATCACTATGCTGCCCACTATAAACAAAGCCAGGGCCACCACACTGGCTATCAGCACATGTTCATGCGCCTTTATGCTTGCCTGTAGTCTATGCATTCGTGCACCTATATACTCGTCTATCACGCTGAACTGCAGCACAAAGGCCGCAAGTGCTATAATGAGCAGGCAAACGATATCAAACGCACGCTCCGCCACTATCGTGCCTATCATTTTATGCGCCGGCATTTTTTCATACTTCGCCAGCACCGTGCATTTGGCTACCTCCCCTGCTCTTGGCAGTGCCAGGTTGGTAATATAGCCTATCATCACGGCAAAGGTTGTATTGAGCACAGTCGGCTTCATGTCCACTGTTTCCAGCAGGTAGCGCCATCGCAGCGCCCTGAAAAAATGAGATAGAAAACCCACAAAACAGATGGGTATCAGGTAAAGGGGGTGAATGCTTTTTATCGCCTCAATAAGCTCGTCCTTCTCCTGTGGCTGCAGCTGGTGCAGCATGTGATAGACGATCCATATACCCAGTCCCAGAAAAACTACATATTGTAATATGGTCAGGAGGGTCTTCTTCATAGTTGGTATAAAGGTATTGATTACAGGCTATTATCCTCCTTCGGGAAAATAATAGTCGGCTTATGCTTCTTTGCCGCCTCAAACTCCATAGAGCAGTAGGACACAATTATCACGGTATCACCTACCGATATCCTGCGGGCGGCCGGGCCGTTCATACAGATCATACCGGAGCCACGGGTACCTTTTATTACGTACGTATCCAGGCGTTCCCCGTTGTCTATGTTCAGCACAGTTACCTTCTCATTTTCAATCAGGTTCGCGGCTTCCATCAGGTCCTCATCTATAGTTATGCTACCTATATAATGCAGGTTGGCCTCCGTTATCTTTACCCTATGGATCTTAGATTTTAATACTTCTATATGCATAGCCGCGCAAAGTTAAACGTTTACTTGATTGTTTAATCGTTAAATCCGCATCTAAAACTATACATATTTAATATGACGCGTGTATGCACTTAAAGGATATCAGAAAAATCTTTTAATCAAGCGAATCTGGGTTCAGGACAATGTTAAATAAGGTTAAACGTTGTATATATATAAAGCTTTACTCACTACTTTTATAACATGGCAGGCATAAAAAAATCAAAACTTCAATGGATAAAAGCCCTCATGGTCTTTAGCCAGGTGCTGCTGCTGGTCTTTACCGCCCAGTGGCTATATAGCCAGTATACCGATCAGCAGGAACAACTGAAAAAGAACCTCACGAAAGTGTTTACAGATGTGCAGCAGCGCATCTCCGACTCCCTGCTCATCACCAATGTTATGGACCCGGTTTTTACTTCCGGCGCCCAGGCAGAAACCGAAGACCCGCAAAACGATAAGTTCCTCAAAGGCAGCCCCGGTAAAAAATTTGCCCTATCGCAGCAGGGTATCCACAGCGTACTTAGCGGCACCCACATTTCCACTGCCGAAGAAAAAAGACTGTTCGGCATAGACACCATCAAGTTCAATGAAATGTTCGCCAGCACACTCAGGCAAAACGGCTGGAACTTTAGCTCAGAATGGATAAACAACAGTGACAGCAACAACAAAGCAGCCAACACCATTTTTATCAACAGCCCCTTCTTTACAGATGCCAATGGTATCGTAGTCAGCAACTACCGCGATTTCATCTTCTGGAAAATGCTGCCACAAATGTTCTTTGTGCTCATCCTGTTATCGCTCACGGCCACCGCTTTTGTAGTTACCTTCAAAAGCCTCAGCGCACAGATCAGGCTCAGCCTCCTCAAAGACGACTTCATCAGCAATATGTCGCACGAGCTCAAAACGCCTATCGCTACAGTAAAAGTGGCCCTCGAAGCCCTCAACAACTACAACATTATTGATGATCCTAAGCTCAGCCGCGAATACCTGGGCATGGCCACTTCAGAAATGGACCGCCTGGAGCTGCTGGCCACCCGCGTGCTCAATACCTCCCTCCTCGACTCCGGCAAAATATACCTGCAGCAGGAAAGCCACGACCTGAAGGAACTGGTAGAAGAAGTGCTGCAAAACCTGCAGCCCCGCCTCCGCGAGCACAATGCACAGGTATCTTTCGCCGCAGGCCCGGGCTATTTTCCAGTGCATGTGGACAAACTACATATGCAGGGCGTACTGGTAAATCTCATTGACAATAGCCTCAAATACGGAGAAGCACCTGTTTGCATCAATATTGATCTTACCCTGCAAAACAGCACGGTGCAGCTTGCGGTAACAGACAATGGCCCCGGTATACCGGAAGAATACAAAGAAAAAGTGTTCGAGAAATTCTTCCGCGTACCCACAGGCGACAGGCACAACACCAAGGGCCACGGACTGGGTCTTAGCTATGCCGCACAGGTTATGCGCCAGCACAAAGGCAGTATTGCAGTAAATAACCTGGCTGCCGGCGGCTGTATGTTTACCTTGACATTTTAACCCCTTCTGGTGAAAAAAATACTGTACATAGAAGACGAGCCCTACCTGGCCCGCATAGTAAAAGACACACTGGAGCTGCGTGGCTACGAGGTGCTGCATAAAAAAGACGGCAATAAGATAATGGAACAGGTGTCTGCATTTGCACCCGATATCTGCCTGCTCGATGTGATGCTGCCCAATGTGGACGGCTTTACGCTTGCCACCCATATCCGGAACCTCAATCCCCAATTACCCATCATCTTCCTCACCTCAAAAACGCAGCCAAACGATATCGTAAAGGGCTTTTCCTCTGGCGGCACCGACTATCTCAAAAAGCCGTTTAGCATGGAAGAGCTGATCGTGCGTACAGAGAACCAGTTGAAGATAATGAGCCGCGATACCTCCCCGCTCCAGTCATTGCCGGAGGAAGTAGTGCTCAAAAACTGCCGGTTTTATCCCGGCAGGTTCGAGCTGCACACCGGTAAGGGCATTATAAAGCTCTCTAACCGCGAATCCCAGATATTGGCGCACCTCTGCACACATACCAACAGTGCCATAGACCGCCGCGAGCTGCTGCAGCTCGTGTGGGGCGACGACTCCTTTTTCAACTCCCGCAATCTTGACGTCTATATCCGCAAGCTCCGTGGCTATCTCGAAGGTGCAGACGGCATAGAGATAGTGACCCTCAAAGGCAAAGGTTACCACTTTGTGGTATCATGATCGGCTTTGTGTCCAGGTATTCATCAGTAAGCCATTGAGCTTGTCATCCTGAGCGTAGCCGAAGGAAAGCAATTGAGCCATTACATAAAACTTGATTCAATTTAATTTGGATACTTCAACTCTTTAATTATTTTTGTAGCATATTACTCACTTAAAACACAGAATTGTGGCGTACGAAAACAAAAATTTTGGCGAGAACCGTGGCGAGAACCGTGGCGAAGCACGTAACGAAAGTCTTTTTAGCAAACGTATCAAAGCCGGTAAGAGAAGGACCTATTTTTTTGACGTGCGCGCCACCCGTGGCAACGATTATTTCATAACCATCACCGAAAGCAAGAAGCGCTTTGATGATAATGGTTACGACAGGCACAAGATGTTTTTGTACAAAGAAGACTTCAACAAATTCCTTGCTGGTCTTACGGAGACCATCAACTATGTGAAGACCGATCTTATGCCCGATTTTGATTTCGACGCATTCAACCACGACCAGGAAAATGAAGAAGGCGGCATGGTAACCTCGGAAATTTCAGAAATGTCAGAAATAGCCGAAGTATCAGAAGTAGCTGAGATACCTGAAGTATCAGCAGTTGCCAGCCTCAATGATCATGGCAGTGTAGACGAGTGGAAAATGTAAATTTCTACTTTTAAAATACTCAGACCGCTGCACCTCGCAGCGGTTTTTTTATGTCCCTGCACCACATATTGCCTTGATTTGAATGACCGTAAAAACACTCCGAAAGAACAGGTACGGCATGATAGACATTGAAATCACACTATAAGGACTCACGTCATTGCGCGGAGCAAAGCTTAGCCTTTGTGCGTGGCTGCGACAAAGCAATCTTTTACAACACCCGAAATTATCAATGTAGTATTAAAGTCCATTTGGCATGACACCTCCCCTCCTGTTTTTAGCGGTGCCCGCACCGGTCTGGGGTGGTTAACTCGCGCTTCCGCCGCCTGTTTACAAATAGCTACCGGCCCAGCTTCGCCTTTACATATCTCGCCACAGCCCTCACGTTCGATTTCATTTTGTCCATCGCAGATAGCCTCAGGTTTCTTGCCGTAGCCGTACTATTGCCCATAGCCTCCAGTGCAGCAAAATAGTGTTCCAGGCACACCTGCATACTAAAGTCCGCTTCCGCCAGTTTACGCGCAGCTGCCTGCCGTTCGCGCACCGGCACAGCAGCCAGTCTTTTTATTTGTTCCACCCCTTCCGCTATATCGCCCACTTTATATACACCTACACAGTTTTTAGCGTCCGTTCTGTGCTCATAGTCGTCCACACCACTCACCCTTGTACCCGCAAACGCACAGCCCGATGCCAGCGCTTCCATCATCACCAGCGGCATACCCTCTGAGTTCGATGTCAGCAGCACCACATCGGTTTTATTTAGCAGTGTCTGTATACTTTCCTTCGCCTGCCATCCATGAAAAGCCACATATTCGGCCACACCGGCCTCACGAAAACGCTTTGTAAAATCCTCTTTCGAATCCTCGCTGTTCCCTGCTATATCCAGCCGGTATTTCACACCCTGTTTATGCAGCATTGCTCCTATCAGCACCAGGTCCTCTGCCCGCTTCTCATAGTCCGTAAGCCGCCCGATAAAGGTTATGTGTATGCTATCGTCTTCTTTCTTATTCGGGGCAAAATCTGGCAGGTTTATGCCACAGGGTATGGTGTGCAGCTTCTTCACCTCCATATCATAGTTGCGCTTCTCCGTAGTGGCCCTTATCCTTTGAGATACGCCTACGCATACACTCAGCTGCTTCATGTATTTTTTGGCCAGGTTGTAGTATACATCCTGGTCGCCATGCAGCACCCCTATCATCGGGTATTTGTCGGCTATACTGGCCGCACCACACCACACAGCCGGGTCGTCAGATACTATTATGGGCACACCCCGAGGCACACCCGCAAGCACCAGGTCGCTATATACACTCGCCCGGTAGTCCTCACTGCCAAACTCAAAGGTAAAACCCACCTTAGCCGACACTACCTTTACCGCGCTCTTACCACCCGCCAGCAGGCTCAGCATCCGCTCCCTGCCACCGGCAGATACAAACTCCGTAGCAGGCTCCACAGTTACAAAATACACCTCCGCGCCCCCCGCTGCAGCAGCCACAGCAGCATCTGCCATCCAGCGTGTCACACCCCCACGGTGGTAGGGATGGCATAAAAAGGCTAATCTTCGTTTTTCACTCATGTATACCTGATAAAATTACGCTAATACCCGTTAATAAGCCGATGTCTATTTTCTTTTGGCGCGAATCCCAATACATGCTCGTTTGAAATGAGGATGTATTGGTACCGCATCTCTGGCGCGATTATAGAACAGTCACTTTCACTATCCTTTTTTACCGCTATAAACATAAGCACTGCTATAAAGATAATCGCACTCGTTTGCTACGATCAGTTGCTGGACAAGGTCTTAAGAATTAGCGAAATAGAATGTTATTGCCCCGTAGGTGGCAACCGCTTTGTAGAAACGCTTGATGCCCCCAATATACAGCGCCCCATAGGGGCGCAACCTACTCGCGATGGATGTTTATAAACTACAATCAGAAGATTCTGCCGTTGTTGGTGTTCTTCACCAACAACGCTCACGCAGGAAAGGGCACCTGTACGTGCAACAGCCCACTTATTGCAAGTAGTTTCTGTGTCCCCTTTCCCAGAGTGGAAGGGGGAAATGTCGAATCAGGTTTTTGAAGACCCTGTTGTTCGGGATGTTCCGAAGGGCATCCCGAACGCAAAATAGAACTCCGTCTCCGACGGCATTCACCGAACCAAAGCTAAATGAATAGCAGTTGCGAAAGATATCCACATTCTTAGTATCAAACCTCATCCGGCACAAAAATTGCGGCAGTATTGTCGCCTGATAGAAGGTATTCTCCGTGTTACATTTTGGCAGACCAGCAAACATGCTTACTGATTTCGACGAATTATTTTTTACGCTGAAGATCTAGAGACAGAATGTTAGCGGCACGAACAACCAAAGTCGCAGTGGGTAAAAATGGGGCATAAATTTCACCCATCCTACATCAGGAAAAAATCAATTAAGCACGTAAATCAGGGTTCAAACAAATGCCTCACATGAGTAAATGTGCGGCACAAATGGGAAATTTTGATTAAAAGTAATATAAGCCCTGAAGTCATTGTCTTTCAGGCTGTTTAGAAAAGTAACCAACAAAATAAAATGCCCCATATCATCAGTATTTTTATTTGATTGAAAATGGGGCATTAGGCATCACAAGGCTTGAGTTTCGGCACTCAAAGATTCTCAGTTTCCGGAAATGAATAAAAAATTACAATCCGTGGTATTATGAAATCAGTTAGATCTTTGATGCGGACATCATTTCCGGCACCCGCAAAAACCAGAAGAAAACCCGCAATCCCTTATTTCACAATTCACTGAGTCACAACAAAAAAGCTACCGCTATCCATAAAAACATTTTTTCTCAGCAACCCGCAAAATAGCTAAACTGCGGTCTTAAAAACAAAATACGGGAAACTGCGCCTTTGCGCCTTTGCGAGAGATACCCTTATGCCCTCGCTGCCTTACATTTGCAACATATTTATTACCAATGAGCGAAGAAAGATCACTTAATTTCCTGGAAGAAATAATTGAAGCCGATATCACGGCAGGCAAAAACAACGGTCGTGTACTTACCCGTTTCCCGCCTGAGCCCAATGGCTACCTGCATATCGGTCATGCCACATCTATCTGCCTCAACTTCGGTCTGGCAAAAAAATACAACGGCAAGACCAACCTCCGTTTCGATGACACCAACCCCGTCACCGAGGAGACAGAATATGTAGAAAGCATAAAAAACGACATAAAATGGCTCGGCTTCCAGTGGGACAATGAGTTTTATGCATCCGATTATTTCGATAATATGTATGATTTTGCGGTAACGCTCATCACCAAAGGCCTTGCCTATGTAGATGATAGTACCGCCGAAGAGATCGCAGCCACCAAGGGCTCACTCGTTACACCCGGCATCAATAGCCCCTATCGGGACAGGACCGTTGCGGAGAACATGCAGCTGTTTGCAGATATGCGCGCCGGCAAATTCAAGGATGGGGAAAAAACACTGCGTGCCAAAATAGATATGGCGCACCCTAACCTGCTTATGCGCGATCCGCTTATGTACCGTATCAAGCATGAGCATCACCACCGCACAGGCGATAAGTGGTGCATCTACCCCATGTACGATTTTGCGCATGGCCAGAGCGATAGCATTGAGCAGATCACACATTCTATCTGCACGCTCGAGTTCATTCACCACCGTCCCCTCTACTACTGGTTCATTGAGCAGCTCGGCATCTTCCCATCGCACCAGTATGAGTTTGCCCGCCGCAACCTTACGTATACCGTTATGAGCAAGCGCAAGCTGCTGCAGCTTGTTAACGAGAAGCATGTTTCCGGCTGGGACGATCCCCGCATGCCCACCATCAGCGGCATGCGTCGCCGTGGCTACACCCCTGAGGCCCTGCGCCAGTTCTGCGATACCATAGGCATTGCAAAGCGCGAGAACATTACCGATATCAGCATGATGGAGTTTTGCGTGCGTGAGCACCTAAACAAGATCACACACCGTGTTATGGCTGTGCTCGATCCCGTTAAGCTCGTCATCACCAACTACCCTGCCGGCCAGGAAGATATTTTTACACTCGAAAACAATCCCGAAGATCCTGCAAGCGGTTCGAGGCAGGTGCCATTCAGCCGCGAGCTATGGATAGAGCGCGAGGATTTTATGGAAGAAGCCGCTAAGAAATTCTTCCGCCTCACACCCGGTAATATGGTCCGGTTAAAAGGCGCCTATATCGTAAAGTGCGAGGGCTGTGCTAAAGACGCTGCTGGCAATATTACGGAAGTGCTCTGCACCTACCTGCCCGAAAGCCGCAGCGGCAACGACACCAGCGGACTCAGCGTAAAGGGCACTATACACTGGGTAAGCGTGGCCCACGCCCATACTGCTGAAGTGCGCATGTACGATCGTTTGTTCCGCGTCGAAGATCCATCTAACGAAGAAGGCAACTTCAAAGATTACATTAACCCGGACTCCATGCACATATTGCCATCGGTATATATAGAACCCGCGCTGGCCACTGCTAAGCCAGGCGACCGCGTGCAGTTCATGCGCAAAGGATATTTCTGTGTCGACACAGATAGCACCTCGGCTAACATCGTCTTTAACCGCACGGTAACCCTGGTTGATGCCTGGGCAAAAGAAAAAAATGAGCTGCTCAGTTTTGACGATTTCTTCCAGTCCTTCAAAGACAATGACTGGCTGAAGGAACAGCGGAAAGCCATCACTTTCGACACCTTCCTGCAGGCGTTAAAAGAAAAAGAATCAGCCGATGCACAAAAGAAAAAGATGAGTGCCGCTGCACATGAAAAAAACCTGAAAGATGCATGGACAAAGGAACAGAGGCGCGTTATGACCTTTGATGAATACGCGCAGTCTATGCAGCACAGCGAGTGGGCACAAGAGCAGAAAAAGGTGTTGAGCTTTGATGAGTTCGTTGCTTCTTTAAGGGAGAATGACCTTGCAAAGAAGGAAAGAAAAATGATGACGTTCGACCAGTTTGTAAAAGACGAACGGAAAAAGAAAGTGCTGTAAGACAATTAAATACAAGAGAGCGGATAATGTTATCCTGGTAACATTATCCGCTCTCTTAAACAAGCCTTTTTATTTTCCGGCTATCATGCTTATTTCCACGTTCACTCCCTTTGGCAGTCCTGCCACCTGCACTGTTTCTCGTGCCGGAGGATCAGTGGTAAAGTAGCTTGCATATACCTCGTTCACCTGCGCAAACTGGCCCATATCCATCAGGAAGATAGTGGTCTTCAGTATGTTAGTGAAGTCCATACCTGCTTCGCGCAGTATAGCTTCCAGGTTTTTCATTACCAGTGTTGTTTCGGTTTTAATATCGTCCAGCACCAGGTTGCCGCTTTTAGGGTCCAGTGCTATCTGGCCCGATATGAACAGCATATTACCAAATTGAACGGCCTGGTTATAAGGCCCTATAGGCGCGGGAGCGTTGTCTGTACGAATGATCTTCTTTTCCATGCTCACAAAAGTAATACTCGGCTTACATTTGCACACTATTTATGACCTACTTGTTACATATAGATACTTCGGGCGATATTGGCACCATAGCCATTAGTGGTGATGGCGCCATCCTCTGCAGTACATCCACGCAGGAGACACGCAACCATGCAAGCGCTATCAACAATATGATTGCCGCAATGGCCGCAGAAGCAGGCATTACGCTTCACCAGCTAAGTGCCGTTGCCGTATGCGCCGGTCCGGGCTCCTATACCGGCCTCCGCATAGGTGTGGCTACGGCCAAGGGCCTATGCTATGCACTCGATAAACCACTCATACTTGACAATAAACTCACATTATTAGCCTATACTGCTCACAAAGCTTACCCTTCGCTCGATCAATATGTCTCCTTACTGGTAGCCCGCGAAAAAGAATTTTTTGTTACCATTTACGACGATACATTTAGCTGTATCGTGCCACCACAGCATATTACAGAAGATGCTCTATCTCCATTATTAAATAAAACTGCACGTACATACATGGTTTCTGATGCACCTGCAGATACTATAATTAATTTAGAACTCAGTGATATAAAACTGGAAAATAACACTGAAATCGACTTAAATTCCTGGGCTTTTTACTCATTTGAGAAATATAATTGTAATCTCTTTGTAAATTTAGCCGCCGCCGAACCTTTTTACCTTAAGCAAGTTTATACCCATAAGTGATTGATAGTAAAAAGGTTAAAGAAACATAGATACCATTTAGACCTCAATTTAACTTTGACTTAACATTTTTAACAAATAACATGTGTCTCATATCGCTTTAAATGCGTATGTTTGCAAAATATTCATATAGGTTATATCATAGGGGTATAGAAACAACATTTTTAATCAAATCGTAAAATTAAATTAATGGAAACGACAGTATCGGCAAACACTCTGGTAATTCGGAAAAACGAAGGGTCAAGCGAGCACATTAAGCTGGATTATGTAGCTGTGAAGAATGCGGCTATGACGTTGAGGGCTATCAATCACAAACTCCGCCAGCAGATCGTAAAGCTGCTTGAAGAGAACAAGCGCATGAATGTTACAGACATTTATGTAAAATTACGTTTAGAGCAGTCAGTTGCATCGCAGCATCTTGCTATCCTGCGCCGTGCAAACATCGTTATCACTGAGCGTGATGGCAAGTTTATTCACTATGCACTGAACCATGCCCGCATTGCAGCGGTTGCTAAGTTCGTTAATGAGCTGGTTCATTCTGAAGAAGCAAATAACTAATAAAAGCCAAAAGCTACATAATAAAGCCACAGATCATCTGTGGCTTTATTATTTTTATAAGTTTATCAGTCCCAATTAACCAAGCTGATTGGTCTAGCTTTTCACCTCGCCTTTTATCTTCTCCCAGGTATCATAAAGGCTTTCCTGCGCAGGCCAGGTAGCAGGGATCTCGGTTAGCGGCTGGCATGCCACCAACGTCTCGTGGCAGTCGTTAGGCAACATCTGGTACAGTCGCGTACCCTTGGTTTTCCAGGCTATCATTTCATCGCTCACCTGCTTTATCACCTTCCCCGGGCTCCCAACCACCAATGATCTTGCCGGTATTATGGTCTTGGGGGCTATAAACGTCATAGCGCCTATTATGCACTCATCTCCTATCTCTGCCTCATCCATTATCACTGAGTTCATACCTATCAGTACATTGCGGCCTATATTAGCGCCATGCACTATAGCGCCATGCCCAATGTGTGCCGCTTCTTTCAAGGTCAGTGTCACACCAGGAAACATGTGTACAGTACAGTTTTCCTGTATGTTACACCCATCTTCTACCACAATACCTCCCCAGTCACCACGAATAGCCGCACCAGGACCTACGTACACGTCCCTGCCAATAATAACGTTGCCTGTAACGGCCGCCAGCGGATGCACAAAAGCCGATGGATGCACCACTGGTATAAAACCCTTAAATGCGTATATCATATAAATAGTTGTAGTCCCTATTGGACGATTAATGCGTTTCCTGGTGGGTTAACTTATAAAGATCGCCAATGCTCACATGTCCATCAAAGAACTTCACAAGGTTTTTGCGTTCGTCATACAGCACCAGGTCTGGAACAAACTTTACACCATAATAGGTGATGAAAAAGTATTCGTAATCTCTGCCTACTACCTCAATATTTTTGTAATCGCCCAAATGATATTCCGCATAGAAATCACATATCCTCTGAAAATCATGTACGGAGGTTATGATATAAAAGCGGGTATCCTTCAGTGAGTCCATTCCCGCGAGCAATACCTTTATTTCCGCCTTACAATGTTTGCAATCAGGATCAAAAAACAGTATGACAACCGGCCGGTCTTCAGGAATGTTATAAGTGTTGAATATGGTAGCACTATCAAGCAACATGATATTAAATGCCGGCAATGTTGGGTATTTCTGGTATGGCAGGGTGTCGTTGGCCTGTTCATGCTTTCTTCTTTTTAACTCACTCCGCTCCTGTCCGTAGCAGTTCCCTGCAAGGACTAACCCTATTAAAGCAACTAAACAAAACCTGTGCATCAGTATCTCCTTTCCTATTTTGAAGTAACGAAAATAATCTGAAAAATTCATAAACGGATGTTTGATATGCCCACCAAGACCAACCTTAAAAAAAGAATACCACCGCATTAAGCAGTGGTATTCCGGTTGAAGTTTAATTAGCCATCAATTATCTTACCAAGGTGCAGTCACCCTTTTCCTCTACGGTATTTCCACCACAGTCATACTTTATATAGTAGTAATACACGCCTATATCCTGTGGCGCACCATTGAAATTACCATCCCACTCAGGTGTAGAGTTTGTGCTCTCAAACACAGTTTGTCCCCAACGGTTAACAACTTTGAACGTATGGAAGTTGTGGTATCCGTTGAAAATCGGGCGGAACTTATCATTCTTTGTATCGCCATTAGGGCTGAAAGCTGACGGGAACAATACAGTACAGCACGCATCAGGACTCAGTTGCTGGCTAGTGGTTGATTTACAGCCAAAAGGGTCGGTAACTGTAAGGGTAATATCAGTACGGCCTCTTTCTACACGTCCCCATATCATTGACTTGTTGTTATTGTTGAAACAATGTTCCGGCTGCCAGAGGTAATTTGCATTTGCGTCCTGCAGATGAGCCGAAAAAAGCAGGCTATCCTCAAGACATAATACACCGCTTCGTTTAGGATTGAAAGAGAATAACGCATCTGGCAGACCGTGCACATAAATACTATCGAAAGTAAAGCGTGACAAACAGCCTTCGTGTGTGCCGCATTGCAAGGAAATGATGTGTTGGCCTGCATTATTCCAGCTTAAGCTGTATGGGCCACCGCTATTAGAGTTAGCTGAAACTATGTCCACTTCAGTTGAATTTGCAAGTGAAGTACCATCAATTTTCCAGAAGAAATCTTCAGCATTTGACGACTGGTCAGAGAGAGCAAGAGTTACAGTGTCGTCTTTACAAATATCTGGCCTGCAGTGAGAATGTGCGTGAGGCTGTGTAACAACATGCACATTAAATGTGTCTGTTGTGCTACACTGACCATTCAAATTGCTGATGGTGAAATATCCAATACTGTGGCTGGTAAGTGCCGTATCAAATACAATATCAATATTCGGATTGTAAATTGAATTACCAGTTGCCGGAGCGGCGCCGAAAGGCAGCTGCCAGTAGTAAACCGGGGAAACAAGTACCGAGCCACCTGTAAGATTGAATGCGAAATTTACTGAGTCATGCTGGCATACCCAGTTGCGATAAACAAGGTCAAATTTTGGTGTAGGTATAACAGTAACCTTAATTGGAGACTGGGGACCGGTACAGCCATTTATGGTCTGGCTTACATGCCAAACCGTACCGGCCGGATAGTCTGCTATATTCACTGTGGGCACCGGCGTCCCTGAAAGTGGAGAACCGGATGGCGCAAACCAATTGAGCCTGGAGCCTGCTGCGCTGTCCACTTCATAGTTAAGCGGCAAAACGAATCCACCATAGAACTGGCAATAAGTGGTGTCGTGAGTAACCGGTGCAGAAGGCTGTGGGAATATGGTGATAACGTCGGTAGCGCTGTCGCTGACGCAACCAAATGATGAAGTCTGCGTAACGTAATAAGTTATTGTCCCTGGTACTGAAGTACCTGGTGTTGGCGCAGTTGTGCTACCAACAGTTACTCCGGGACCATACCATAAAAGGTTAGAGCCCGATGCGCCAACAGGATTTGACGGATCAAACTGGCAATATCTGAATGGAGCTGTAGGTGTTGGAGGTGCAGGCGTAGGATGAACAGTAACCACGGCATTAGCGGCACAACCAGTGGGTAATGTGTAAATAATAGTTGCTGTGCCGCCAGCGAGACCGCTTACAACGCCACTTGCGGCATTTACCGTAGCTACGCTGGTGTTGGTACTAGACCATGAACCGCCAGAAAAAGCATCAGCTAACGTAGTCGTAAATTTCTGGCACATTTGCAGCACACCTGTGACAGGTGCTACAGGATTTATGGTCACTGTGGTGGTGCAGCCAGCTGGAGTTGTATACATAATAACAGTGGTGCCGGAGGACACATTTGTAATAACGCCGGTAGGGCTTATGGTAGCTACACCAGTATTGCTGCTCATCCAGGTACCACCCGGTACAGCATCAGTCAATATTGTTCCATTTTGCACACAGTTCGAGGTCAGGCCTGTTATCGGCGGTGCCGTATTTACTGTAACGATCAGCGTAGAACTACAACCAGCCACTGTATATGATATAGTTGATGTACCACCGCTAACACTTGAAACCAAGCCTGTAGCATCTACTGTGGCCACGCCGGGATTACCGCTCGTCCATACGCCACCTGCTGTAATATTGCTTAATGATGTGGTGTATCCGAGGCACATTGTTGGTGTACCGAGAATTGGTGTAGCGCTGCTTGTTTTAGTTACTGTGGAAACACCTTTTATTGCTATACCTCCAGTGCAGGCGGTGGTAGTAGCAGTTACTGTATAGTTAGTGGTAGAGGTAGGACAAACCGTTACAGATGTACCAACTCCCACTGCAGCACCACCTGGGCCTGTCCATGTATATGTCCACGGACTGGTAGCGCCGGCTGGTGCAAACCTCCAGGATTGATTGCTAGCGGTGAAAGACGTGCCATTCTGTCCAGGCGCGGTATAGAAGAGCGTACCTGCAGCGTTTTCAATCCCTGTCACCGCGTAACCGCTATTCCATGAACTGCAAACCGGTTTATTCTGAGTATTCATTTCTATAACATTTGTACCCTCATAAAGCACCACTTGCTGAGTGCCGTGCGTACTTGTACAGCTAAAAAAGGCTACATTGTTGTAGGAAACTACAAAAACGCGGCATGGAGCAGTGCCATAAGTAGCATAGTAGATACCGCCACCAGAAGTATTGAGGTAATCCATCCAGGAAAACATAATACAGTTCTGAGATCCGGTACTATTGCTGCCTGGCAGCGGACCTGAGATAGACCACGGATCGTAAGCACCAGCCAAGGTGAGATCGAAACACAAGTTGGCGTTAGAGCCAATAAGCACCGAGTTATAAGTATTACCGAAATAACAGAACGGAAAAGGAAGCGGGATAACCGCAGAATATATATCATCTGAAAGAGCAGGTAACAAAGTACCAGTAGTGTAGGAATATGGTGCAAACGGAATAGACGATACCGTATAACTAGTAGTAGCGTTATAGTCTGTCGGCATCGGATTGACTGTTAGTACAGCGCACGGTGTTGAACAATCCAATATCACATTATTGGGTGTAATGGAACATTGCGCAGTTGCCTTTTGGCTTATTTGAAAAAGGACGCAAAGCGTGAATACTAAATAAAGGTTCTTCATTTCTTAACTGTTAAGTAATTATAAAAATATCGCCAACTATTATGCCAAACTAAAAAAATTACTCTGAATATTTATAAAAAAAGCAATTACAAAGTTATAAAATTTACCGATTTACTATAGATCATTCCCACCGGGTTTAATCCCTATATTGTTTTTATCTGATCAATGTTACATTTCCATGCTTCTCCAGCACACGGTCAGTTGATGTCACGCCCTGTACCTGGTATATGAATACACCTTCTGGCTGCGGCTCTCCATTAAAAGTTCCGTCCCAACCCTTATTTATATCCGTAGTTTCAAATACAAGCTGTCCCCAACGGTTCCATATCCTGAAGTAATTCAGATTCACCAGACCCTTCAACAATATTTTAAATTCTTTGTTGATACCTGTGCCTGGCGTAAATGCGTTTGGTAGTGCAATCAGAGATTCCACCTCCACATATATATTTATAGAATCACGGGTTTCACAGCCCCACGAAGTTTCACCATAAAGAACATACTTGGTGCTGATAGACGGTGAAGCAACCGGGTTAGCTATGTATGGATTGCTCAGTCCGCCTGGAGGCGTCCACATAAATGCACTACAGTTAGTTTGCGGATTCAGCTGGAATGTTTCTCCAGGATAGAGCCTTACCGAGTCACCAAGGTGGATAACCGCATCCGGGTGCACCCAGATAACTGCAATCGCAGTATCTGTACAATTATACTGGTTGCTGGCCACGACTGTATAATGAATATCAGTTTCAGGATGCACGGTCACTGATGCACCGGTGTTAGTATTCAGGTACATAGATGGTGACCATGAATAATAAGCTATCGCATCAAGGTCATGTGCAGTTAATATCACAGAGTCGCGTGGGCATACAGCGGTATCTGCGGGCGTTACCCATACGTCAGGCTTTGGATTCACCGTCACCTTCATCGAGTCCAGTGCGCTGATACATCCATCAACAGTCTGCGTAAGGAAGAACCACATTACTGTATCGCTGCTGGTAGGCGGAAGCGGAGGTACAGGTGAGCCGATGCCGTTAGCAGTATCTGTAGGATACCACAATATGTTTTCACCGCCCGCCATAAGGGGGGCTGCAAGATAATACTGGCAATAGGTAAGATCGGTAACCCATGGTGGCGCAGGCGTTCGGATAACTATTACGGTATCATCAACCGTATTCTTACAGCCATTGAGGAATGCAGTAACCTGGTATATGCCGCCATACTCAAATATCACAGAATCGCGCCGTGGATCAGAGTTTCCGGAAGAGAATACATAAGGACCAGTCCAGCTGAAAGTAGCGCCGGCAGGTGCTATGGCATGCAGGAATAAAGTATCCGCAGCTCCCGTACATACAGGGCTGTTGCTGGTGGCGGAGAGTGGTGGAACAGCACTGATGCTTACCGAAATTACCGCGAGGTTGGTACAACCGGTTCCGTTAGAAACTGTTACCGTGTATAGCCCGGTAGCTGCTGCTGTCACATTGGGTATTACCGGGTTTTGCAGTGTAGAAGTAAACGAATTAGGTCCGGCCCAGCTGAAAGTAACACCAGCTGTGGCATCAGTTGCAAATAATTTCAGCGTATCCCGCTCACAAATACTGGGTACGCCGGGCGAATTGCTGCCAGCCACAGGCGCAGCAGGCGTTGAGTCCACTTCAGCAAAAATAATGGCCATTGATGACGGGCAGCCATTGAGCGTAGCAACAACCGAATAGTTGCCTGTAGCCAACGTGGTAGCCGGGGATATAGAAGGATTCTGCAAAGTAGAGCTAAACCCATTAGGACCTACCCAAACAAACGTGGACCCGGCACTGGTAGTGGCGGTGAACACTAATGCAGTGCCTGAACATATGGGGGAATTGCTGGTAAGCGTAGGAGCAGTTGGCGTAGGTTTAATAGTTACAAAAGTGGTAGCAAATGACCTGCAGCCTCCAAGTATTGCGGTAACCGTATAGGTGCCGGAAGCACTTGTGGTAACCGGTGTTATAGATGGGTTTTGCAACGTAGATAAATACCCACCTGGACCGGCCCAGCTATAGCTAACACCTGCAGTGGCATCAGTGGCCGTGAGGCTAAGTGTGCCCCCGGCACAAACAGGAGTGTTGCTGCCAGGTGTAGGCGCAAGCGGTGTGGAATCAACCACTATCGCCATCAATGCCAATGGGGACGGACATCCGTTAAGCGTAGCAATCACCGAGTACGTACCCGACGCAAGCGTTGTTGCGGGGTTTATTACCGGGTTCTGTAATGTAGACGCAAACCCATTTGGGCCTGCCCAACTGTAAGTAGAGCCTGCCGTAGTAGTTGCAGTAAGATTTAGTGCGTTGCCGGAACATACAGGTACGTTGCTTCCTAATGTGGGTACGGGTGGCGTCGGATTTACAGTAACCGCAGTAGTAGCTGAGTTGCGGCAGCTGCCCAGTTTCACGGTAACTGTGTAAATACCGGCTGCGGCTGTACCAACAGGCGAAATGTTAGGATTCTGCAATGTTGACGCATAACCGCCCGGGCCTGACCAGCTGTACGTTACGCCCGGCGTAACGTCTGTGGCATTTAATGATAGTGTATACGTGCCCGAACAAACCGGTGAATTATTACCAGCTACCGGCACTGCAGGCGTTGAATCCACCTTTACGTGTACAGAAGCACTGTCGATACAACCATTGAGCGATGTGTGCACCCAGTATATTCCAGAATCAATAACAGGCGTGCTGCCAATGATGGGGTTTTGCAGCGTTGATGTAAAGCCATTGGGCCCGATCCAGCTGAATGTTTCACCCACAGACGCAGGCGTTGCAAACAGGTTGAGCGCCGTCTGCGAACAGATGGGTGCATTGCTGGTAGCCACGACCACCGGTAATGATCTGATGATAACGTGCGTAGAGGTAGTATCTGATGTTGTACCTACAGTTTTAATTACGTAGATGATACCTGTATCAGCCCAGGTGGATGGGAAGATGTTCAGGTACTGACCAGTACCCAGCACCGGACCGCCGATACCCGGTCCAAACCAGGTATAAGTGGCGCCGGTAGAGTCGCCGTGTGCAGCGAGCTTTAGCGTATCGCCAATGCAGGGTGAATTACTACTCGCATTAAAACAAGCAAGCACTGTAAGAAAGAAAGGAGGAAAATGATCGCAGGAAGCTGTATCAGAAGGAGTAATAGTATAAACAGTCGTGCCACTCAAAGCAAGTACATTCACACTATTAGTGATACCTACGGTGGTGGAAAGACCCACTGCCGGCGCCCATTTCCATGTAGTAGTACCCCACTGCCCATTAACTATGTTTACCGGGAACGAAGTTTGCGGGCAAGGGCTGAGGGTATAAGAATTAGGCACAAGTGCACAATTCACGTCTAGCCTTGGCTGCTGGTAAGCACTATCTACAGCTGAAGTATCGCTGAATATCCAGGCAAATGCAATACCCGTGCTATCGCCAGGCGCAAGATTGCCCAAGTTGAAAACCAGCCCATATGCTATATCCTGACCAAATGTTGTCGTGTCGAGTTTCGTCAACGTTAAGTCGGAAACGGTGGAATGATCAACAGTTCCCCAAAAATCACTAAGCGGAATGGTAATTGACGATGGCCAGGTCTGGTATATTATAGCCTTTGCACGACAGTCCTTTGTTGCAAGGCCGGAAAATGCATCCTGGTGCTCAGCTGGTGGACGTGCATTTACTTCCACACGGTGCTGCGCATCGTTCTGGTAAGTTATGTGATTGTTTGTGGGATAGCTTCCACTGCAACTACCTATAGTTACATCATTATCAGGGTCAGCAGTCGCCAAATAATATAAACCAGTGATGGTGGTAGCACCGGTATTTTTAAATACTATGTTCACTTTATCCCACGAGGCATTGGTATCTACACGGTTAGTTGCTCGTATTGACAAAGTGCCGCCACCTGCCGTGTAAGTACCAGACCAAAAACCAGCTGCACTACTTTCCAGGTATGGGCCACAGGGAGAACCCAACGTCATTGAATAACTATTGTTGGTTCCTGTAAATGCAGTGGCCCCTGCACCCAGAGCAAAACCCGCGGTGGTGTAATAAGCGTCGCTACGCACACCATTCATCTGTATTGCCCAGCCGTCAAACGGAGTTCCCGGTAAGAAAAAAGCACCATAAAATCCCAGATCAGCCCCTCCGGGGCTGCCTGTAGGCCAGCCATCATGTCCCGGATCATAAGAAAAATCCAATCCATTTCCCGTTGCGCTGGTTCCTGTAATCGGATCCGAATAACTTGGGAAACTACAACCATGAGTATGGTATGCTGCAGGTACAGGCATCGTATTGCCCCAAGACCCGTTTGGCGCTACGCCAACTTCCAGAAACTTACCCTGCAAAAATATTTGGTCGCCTGCCAATTGCGCAGTCGCTGCTCCGTTAAGAAACAACAAGCAACCAATAATGAGTAAGAGTACTTTTGCCTTCATACACCAGGATAAAAAAACGAAAAATCAATAATTGCCAATTATGGGCAATTAATATTACCCCTAAATATAACTATTTTTTCTTTCAGCACCATTAAAACTCTATACGCATTTTTATTATTATAATAAAAATAGGCGAAAATAATAATGTAAGTAAATAGACAGTGTGTGGGTGAGAAAAGGATGGGTAGGGATGAAAATAAAATTTCGGCAGCGGCAATACTAAAACCTAATAATATTTATGTGCCTATGGGTTATCTCTTTCACTCAGGAGCATCCCATTTGCGAGATTTTGCAGACTGACCAACTTCGCAGGTTTCCGAACTGATAAAAACAAAATGCCCCCAAAACCGGGGGCATTTCATATTATAAAATTTTAAAATTATTTACGCATCTGCTTTCATTATCTTCTGGTATTTCTTGCGATCTTCTTCGTTTAGCATGATCTTACGCAGACGGATATTCTGAGGTGTTACCTCAATGCACTCATCCTGCTGTATATACTCCATACATTCCTCAAGCGTCATCTGTATTTTTGGTGTTATCCTTACCGAGTCATCAGTACCGCTTGAGCGCATGTTGGTCAGCTTCTTGGTTTCCGCCACATTTACTACCAGGTCTCCCGGCTTAATGTGCTCACCTATTATCTGTCCTTCATACAGCTCCTGCATTGGGTCTATAAAGAATGCACCACGATCCTGTAGCTTATCTATAGAATAGCCAGTTGCCTTACCTGCAGTCTTTGCAAGTAAAACGCCATTGCTACGGCCAGGTATGAACCCTTTCCATGGCTTATATTCTGAGAAGCGGTGAGCCATTACGGCTTCGCCCTGCGTATTGGTAAGCATCTGCGAGCGCAGGCCTATGAGTCCGCGTGAAGGGATATCAAATTCCAGGTGCTGCATTTCGCCCTTTGTCTCCATTACCAGCATTTCGCCTTTACGCTGTGTAACAAGGTCTATCACCTTTCCGCTGAATTCAGCAGGCACATCCACCACCAGTACTTCAAATGGCTCGTTTTTCTTGCCATTGATCTCCTTGGTAATTACCTGTGGCTGACCCACCGTAAGCTCGTAACCTTCGCGACGCATAGTTTCTACCAGTACGCTAAGGTGAAGGATGCCACGGCCATAAACGAGGAATTTATCTGCATCATCTGTTTCTGATACACGCAGCGCCAGGTTCTTTTCCAGCTCTTTCATGAGCCTGTCGCGAATGTGACGGCTGGTAACAAACTTACCTTCCTTACCAAAGAAAGGAGAGTTATTGATGCTGAACTGCATGTTCATAGTAGGCTCATCGATCGGTATGATCGTTACTGCCTCAGGATTTTCAAAATCGGCAATAGTCTCGCCTATCTGGAAACCTTCGATGCCCACTACGGCGCAAATATCGCCGCACTGCACTTCGGTCACCTTCTTCTTACCCATGTCCACAAACACATACAGCTCTTTTACTTTACTGCGCTGCATGGTACCATCTACCTTGCAAAGCATCACGGTCTGTCCTTCTTTCAGCACACCACGTGTTATTTTTCCTATAGCTATACGGCCAAGGAAAGAAGAATAATCAAGCGAAGTTATCTGCAACTGCACCGGGCCGTCAACGACTGTTGGCGGTGGTACTTTTTCAAGTATAGTGTCGAGGAGAACAGTAATGTCAGTAGTCGGCTCTATAGAAGTGTTAAACCAGCCCTGCTTTGATGAACCATAGATGGTTGGGAAATTAAGCTGCTCTTCAGTGGCGTCCAGCTGGAAGAAAAGTTCAAAAACAGCATCATGTACTTCGTCCGGGCGGCAGTTTGGCTTATCTACTTTGTTGATAACCACAATTGGCACCAGGTTCAGGTTCAGCGCCTTCTGCAGCACAAAACGTGTTTGAGGCATAGGTCCTTCAAAGGCATCTACCAGAAGCAGTACACCATCTGCCATCTTCAGCACGCGCTCCACTTCACCGCCAAAGTCGGCGTGACCTGGAGTATCAATTACATTTATTTTGGTTCCTTTGTAAGTAACAGAAACGTTTTTGGCAAGAATGGTGATACCACGCTCACGCTCCAGGTCGTTGCTGTCCATAATCAGATCACCTGTCTCCTGGTTGTCACGAAATACGTTGGTGGTGTGTAGTATTTTGTCTACCAAGGTAGTCTTACCATGGTCAACGTGCGCAATAATGGCAATGTTACGAATATCCATATTTTAGTTTGATCTATTAACTTTGTTTCTTAACTTAGTTAACCATATGTTGATTCCTTATCCTAATCGACCACTTAGTTAACCCTTTACTTATCTAAAAAAAATTACCCTTCCGTGTGTTAAACAGGAAGGGCCCGTTTTTTTTCAGGGTGCAAAGGTACGGAAATAAAGCACCAGATAAATCAATATAAAGTTAATTTAGTGATAAGATAGTGGTTTTAATGCAGGTTATTGGTTATCAACAAGAAAGGCTACTCTTAAGAATAGCCTCCTTCTCTTCTTCCTATGTAAATTTTAGTTATCCTGTTCGCCAGCCTTATTAGCTGGCTTTACGAAAAAATGATGGTGTACCAAATGAATAACGCATCATAAATGAACGTCTTGACATGCTAAATCTGTTTTGCTCTTCTGTAATGGCAAATTTCAGTCGCATATTCATATCTGCCAGATTATATAAATACTCTTTAGCGTCCAACCGTAAGCCCACCATGTCAGGAGAATGAAAGTCGCTTTTGTTTATATGCATTACTACTTCAAAAGTACCGTCTGCGTCTACATAAATAAATGTAGACTGTATAGCAATGTGTGAATTACGCAAAGCCCTGGATTTGAAAATCTCAAGCCTGCTTGTAACGGATGGTAAGTAAAGTCCAATTTTCCTTTTTAGATTTTCAAACTGCTTTACTTCCTGCGGTTTTGAGGTATCCACGTGCACTTCCAGTTCCCAGCCTTCCGGCACTTCCATCCCTTTTATTATTTCATCTGAATTAAATCCTGATCGCTGCATAGTCTGCCGGCAATTTTATGTATGTACCGCTACTCTAGTGTAAGCAAGACCGTGCCACTGAGAGTAAAATGTAACCCGAATTGCGACATGTTGACAACTTTTACAACAATATTTTTAGCCGCATTTTAAACTAGAATGTAATTTTTGTTTTTATAATCACACTTATTATCTTTGCACTTACTAAAACAAAGTATTATGTGGACACGCACACACACTATTGTAACAAAGCAGGCTACAGCAGAACAAATGTGGCAACTGATGTCGGATGTAAATAACTGGCACAAATGGGAAAAAGGATTGGAATTTGCAAAGCTGGAAGGCAAATTTGAAAAAGGAAATTTCTTTACGCTGCGACCTAAGGGAGGACCAAATGTAAAAGTGGTCCTGCTGGAAACTGAGGAAAATAAAAGATTCCAGGATGTAACCAACTTCCCATTGGCAAAGATGTATGATGACCATGTTTTTGAAGAAACGACAGAGGGCTTGAAGATCACCTATACAGTTTCGGTAAAAGGACTTCTTTCTTTCCTATGGATAAAACTGGTGGCAGGAAAAATTGCCGCAGATATGCCTTCAGATATGCAGATACAAATAGCAGCCTCTTCCCGACTTTTAGTGCCAGACTGTTTAGGTTAAAAATGGCTGCAAATTTGGTGTAGTTTTAAGCCGGCAAATCAAGGGACGATGAAGTCAGGAGACAATACATTTAGCGTGGAGCAACCGGAAGAAAGCTCGGGCTTCCTGCTGTGGCGGGTCACTAATCTGTGGCAGCGGGAGATACGAAAAGCTCTGGTGCCGCATGGTATTACCCACTCACAGTTCGTGCTAATGGCAAGCGCACACTGGCTGGCGCTGCAGGGCAAAGAAGTAACACAAGTATTGCTGTCTGATCATACAGACATAGATCCTATGACCACCTCCACCGTGTTGCGCACATTGCAGCAAAAAGGTTTGGTAGTGCGAAAAGAACACGCAACCGATACCCGTGCCAAAACGGTGGCACTAACTGAAAAGGGCAAAGAAGTAATAAAGAAAGCTGTAGTAACTGTAGAGACATTTGACACCCGTTTTTTTACTGTGCCCCGTCTTAACACGGGCGACTTCAATAAAATGCTTTTGTCGCTACTGGGCAGAAATGAAACAAAGCCATAATTACCATGCACTTATAAAAGGTGCAATTGCTAAGCAAAATGTATACTGGCCAAAATAATGAAGGGTTCCCATACACTGGAAACCCTTCAGGCTAAAAAGGTCAGCACACTATTTTTTTGATTTTTTATACTTTGCGATCAGATCCGAAACCGAGGAACGCAGCAGATATTCAGGATTGAGCTCTGTAAATATCTTAGCTTTTGCCGGTGCCAGTTTCAATGCTTTTTCAAGCTGTAGCATCGCTTCCTTAGCCTTACCCAGCTCAAATAAAGCAGCAGCATGATAATATGCGAAGTCACCCTTTTCGCCACAATGCTCACGCGCCACTGCTATTTGAATCAAAGCCTCATCGTAGTAACCAGTCATGTACAAACCACGGATGAGCGCTACCCAAGTAGTTTTATTACCTGGTTTCAGGCGCACTGCATTAAGGTAGCATACGAGGGCTTCACTCTTCACGTCCATTTCCATCAGGCAATTACCGATAGCCATGCAGTAAGCGGCGTTGTCTTTGTCCAGGTGCAGGGCTACAGAGAAAGACTTTACAGCCTTTTCCCATTGTTTTTCACGGGCATAGGTTTCTCCTATTTTGTAGAAGATACCATCGTCCTGCGGGCTTAGCTGCGAGGCCTGGCGATAGAACTGGCGTGCACGGGCAAAATCCTTTTGCTTCTCCCAGCAATAACCCATGGCTTCAAATATCACATCTTCGGCCTTAGCTATTTCAATGTGTTTTTCCAGTACTTCCAGCGCTTTGCCATACCATTTCAGTCGCATATAAGCGTCAGCCATATTACGGTAAGCAAATTCAAACTTATCATCTATAGCCACACAATACTCGTAGGAGTCGATAGATTTCTCATACATCTTCAGCCCCTGGTACGCTGCACCCAGGTTAAACCAGGCCAGTGCGTTATATGGGTCGTCATCAGTAAGTTGCTGATGCAGTGTTACACTTTCCTCCAGCCGCTCTGTAAACTCCGCCCAGAAGCACAATTTCTGCAGCGCTTCTTCATTTCTGCGGTCTATTTTTATTACCCTCTTCAACGTATCGAAGACTGCATCAAACTCTTCACTCTCGTCATACACATCAGATAGTTCAAGCAATATCTCGGCCTTTTCCTTGCCAGTATATTCTGCCGATCGCTGCTCCAGCCACAGCGCAGCCTGGTCGTATTTAAACTGGGCCAACAGAATGTCTGACCGTAACAGCACTGCATCAAGGTTTGCATTGTCGTACTGTTCCATTTCATCAAGCGCCTTCAGCGCCTGGCCATACTTCTGTGCCTGGGTAAGTATCTCCGCTTTAAGCAAAAGAATGGTGCCAGAGAACGGATAATACGTTCTCGCTATATCGCAAGCCAGCAGTGCCTGCTCTTCGTTACTGTTCTGGAAAAAATATTCAATTACCCGCTCAAACTCCTCTTCATCCAATATACTGACTGATTCTCCTCTTTTCACCTCTTCGTACTTGCTGAGGGTTTCATCAAGTGGGCCCCATTCGTCGTCATTAAAATCGTCATCAAACATATGCGTCCGGTTTTACCAAAGTTACTGAAAATAATATGCCATACATACGCGTCAATGTTACCACAGTGTCAAAATGCACACTTTATTAACAATGTGTTTTGATTGCAGCTTTTACGCTAATCAGGCAATCATAATATAAAGTATTCCCAACTGATCAGCGATCTTTTATTTATAGCTTTTAAATGCTATCTTGCATATCCTGAAAAAAAATTTTACCTTGTTTTAGTTATTTTCAAAAAGCCCCAAAACGAAACGAAGGATATGGAAGACCAAGAAACATACAGGCATAACAGAGCAATGGTGATCGATGATTCCCGTATAGACCGGTTTGTAGCTGACAGGATAATAAAACGCTCCGGCTTTGCCCGGGAAGTAATACTGATGGAATCTGCAATAGCTGCCCTGGAATATCTAACCGCGGTGGAAAATGTGGATGAACTACCGGAAGTAATCTTCCTGGACATAAGGATGCCCGTGATGGATGGCTTCGGATTCCTGGACAGTTATAACTCATTGCCTGACAATGTGAAGAGGAATTGCATTATTGCTATGATCTCATCTTCAGCCGATGTAAATGACCACATTAGGGCCAGGTCTAGCCAATATGTTTCCTGCTTCATGGAGAAACCACTGGATAAAGAAAAACTGGACCAGTATTTCCTTGAATCTATGCAATCACAGTGAGACGGTTCAAAAAAGTCCTTACCTGGATTGCTTGCGTAACTGCAGTGCTTTATGTGGCTGTATGTACCTTCTTCTATAGCGAACAGAACGAGATACTTTTCGTACCTACTAAGCTGGCTGCTGATTATCAATTCAGTTTTCCGGGACAGTTTAAAGAATTGAACGTAAAAACCAGGGATGGCTTCACGCTTGACGGAGGGCTTTTTAAAACAGACTCGGCAAAGGGGCTTATATTTTACCTGCATGGTAATGCGGGTGCGCTAAGCACATGGGGAGAAATTGCTGGAATATATACTAGCCTGGGCTATGATCTGTTCATCCTGGACTATAGGGGATACGGGAAAAGCGAAGCCCAAATAACATCCGAAGTGCAACTGTTTGATGATGTGCAGATTGCCTACGACTCACTCCGAAAACAATACCCGGAAAATAAGATCGTTATACTAGGCTACTCCATTGGTACTGGCCCGGCCGCAATGCTGGCCGCACACAATAACCCGAAAATGCTGATACTGCAGGCACCCTACTACAGCATGAAGGACATGATGGAGCATACCTACCCGTTCCTGCCTACATTTATGCTTAATTACCCATTGAATACAGATGGATTTATAAAGGAAACAAAGGCGCCAATTGTCATTTTTCATGGCGATGGTGACGAGGTAATCTATTACGGATCTTCCGTAAAATTGAAAAAAGAACTAAAACCAGGCGATACCCTCATCACCTTGAACGGGCAAGGCCACAATGGCTTTACAAAAAACAAACAGTACCTCACCGACCTTGAAAAGGTATTGAAATAAATATTATTTTTATCGCCGCACCCATTAAACCATGATGAACCTTCTGCGCGATAAAAAGCTTGTATTCATAGCCACCATCTGCCTGGTTACTTTTATTTGCTTTTCCTATGCACTTCATAACCAGTTTACCAACTGGGACGATGATTTTTATGTAACCAACGATCCCTACATAAAAGCGCTGACTCCACATAATCTCAAGGTAATTTTCACTGAAGACATTACAAAGAACAACTATCACCCCGTCTGTATGTTGTCTCTTGCCGTGAATTACCTGTTTGCAGGTCTCAACCCAATGACTTATTACGTTACCAACATACTGATACATACAGGCAATGTAATACTGGTATTCATACTGCTGCTGGCATTGTGCAAACGGCTTAAGATGGTTGAAAACGCGAAACTGTTCATTGCATCTTTCGGTGCACTCTGGTTTGGTATACATCCCATGCACGTAGAGTCGGTATGCTGGATAGCGGAGCGGAAGGATGTGCTCTACGCATTCTTCTATTTCTCTGCATTGCTCTGTTACATAAGGTATGGAGACAATGGAGAAAAGAAGTGGTACTGGTGCACTTTCCTCCTGTTCATAGCATCCTGCTTGTCTAAGCCTATGGCCGTGGTATTACCCATGTCATTACTATGTTTTGACCTACTGTTGCAGCGCGACCTTACCAAAAAATTAATCACAGAGAAGATCATATTTTTTGCCGTGTCCCTGCTCTGCGGAGCTATGGCATTTTATACGCAGAACAAGACCGGTGCGATATCATCATTCAGCACACTTACTATAGGCGAGCGCATTATGTATGCCTCCTACGGCTTTGTTATGTATATCGCCAAGCTATTCAATCCGTCCTATTTGTCTACCTTTTACCCATACCCATACCGCATATACCCCAGTGGCAACCTGCCGGGAATATTTTATGCGGCGCCATTTATTGCCATCGGACTGCCTGCATTACTGCTTTATATCACCTACCGTATTAACCGTGCCTATTTCAGGATAGTAGCATTTGGATTCGGCTTCTTCGTGGCAAATGTCATCTTTGTTTTGCAGTTCATATCAGTTGGTGCAGCCATCATGGCCGATCGCTATTCCTATGTAGCATATTTCGGCCTGTTCTTTATGATCGCTTACTTCCTCAATGAGGCCACCAGGCGGTTACCCACTTTTAAAACAGCACTCGTAACGCTGCTCGTATTGATTTCGGGAGTATTGGCCTATGCATGCCATGAACGCACTTATGTATGGCACAATGCAGAAACATTACTGAGCGACGCAATAGAGAAATATCCTTACCAGGCGCTACTATCATACAAATGGCTTGGCAATTATTACCTGGACCAGGGAATGCCGGAGAAGGCACTGGAAAACTACAATGTGCTGGTGAACTTACGCACGGCAGATGCAAAAGTATATTCGAATATAGGGAGAGCCCGCTCAATGATGAAAGACTACAAAGGAGCCGCTGAAGCCTTTGAACAATCATCAGCCATGCAAAATAGTAGTGCCGGGCCGCAACCCATACCACCAGTCCCGCACAATGCTGTGTCAGCCAACGGTCAGGGGCCGAAGCTAAGCAATGATATGCAACGGAAAATTGCACAAAAGGGTTTCGAGTTTGTACAATCCGGCAAATTTGATGCTGCCATAAACCAGTATGATGTACTGATAGAAATGAATCCTGGCGTACCTGACTATTACTTCTACCGCGGTGTTGCTCATTTCAGTAAGAGCAATCTGCCAAAGGCAATAGAGGACTGGACCAAGGTGATATCTTTTGACGCTAAAGAAGTAAAAATGTCGGCGGCCTATGACCTTAGCGTAGTGTATGATACGCTGAATAAGGACTCAATGGCTGTGTACTATATGGATATGGCCCTGGGGCTTGGCTATAAGGCCAGCCCGGATTTTGTAGCCCGGCTGCGCAAGAAAAAGACAGAGCAAATGAAAAAGAGGTAAAAACCTTATGGTGCTATTTTACAGCACCCTCCACCTTATTACTGGCTATACTCTCATTCCACACCCTATCCAGTGCAGTAACCACGTAGGTGCATTTCTTATACCTTTTTACGTCTGCATCATTGTACTCCAGCTCCTGCTGTATCGAAAGGATCCTGTCATTCCTTTCAATGTTCACTGGCTCATCATTTACAAAGCGGTATACAACGAAATGCAGTGGCTCTTTTTTAGGGTTATTAACCTGCCATTTCAATTTTCCGCCGGTTTCGGTAACAGTTATTGCCAAGGTAGGCGCAGCCGGAGGAATGCTGTCCAGCCAGGGCATAGGCGGCACTAGAGCCGGGTATTTGTTGAAGCCATGCTGCAGGCTGTCTTTAATAGGCGCTGTGATCTTGTCGAAACTTGCGGCACTAAAGAAAGCATAACCGGAATTAGGACAGTTGCCACGTATATCGCGTAGCTGCCACATCAGCTCTTTTACACCAGACCAAACACCGCTATGTGCATTTACCATACGGTATGGTGCAAGGCCATAGTATACATGCCGCTTATAGCAATGCCCATACCACCATGGCATAAGCACGGTAAAAGGCGCGGGCCTGCTGGAGTGCTCCCAATAGAGTTGGGGTACCAGGTAGTCTATCCAGCCCTTCTGCATCCAAAGCAGCACATCAGCATACAGGTCGTCATAGTTGGTCTGACCTCCTTTTGTATTAGAGCCCTCGGGGTCTTTGTCAGCATTGCGCCAGATACCAAACGGGCTTATCCCTAGCTTCATGTAGGGTTTAATAGCCTTTATCCGGGTATTTAGCAGCGTTATAAACCTGGTTACATTGTCGCGGCGCCAGTCATCTTTGCTCATGCCATTACCATACTTCGCATACATTTTTGCGTCATTAAATTCCTTGCCGGCAATACGGTAAGGATAAAAATAGTCGTCAAGGTGCACCGCATCAATATCGTAGCGTTTTACCACATCTGCAATTACGTCCGCAACATATTCGCGGGCCTCGGGTATACCCGGGTTTATAATAGCCTTATCACCATAATTCACTATCCATTCGGGATGCGTATGCGTTATGTGCTTTTTTGACGGGGCCTGCCGTGTGTTGTCCATAAGTGCACGATATGGATTGAACCATGCGTGGAACTCCATGTTACGCTTGTGCGTCTCCGCTATCATAAAAAGCAGAGGATCATAATAAGGGAACGGGGGTTCTCCCTGCCTGCCTGTAAGGTAATGGCTCCATGGTTCCAGCTTAGATTCATATAGTGCATCAGCCGCCGGGCGCACCTGCACTATAGCCGCATTGCAGCCAAGCGCTTTCAGCTGATCCAGCCGTTGAATGAACTGCTGTTGCTGCTCAATGGCTGAAAGGCCGGGTTTGGACGGCCAGTCGATATTGGCCACTGAGGCTACCCACGCCGCGCGAAACTCACGCTTTGGAGACTGCCCAGAGGCAGCTGTTACGAAAAGAAGTAGGAATGCGACGAAGGAACGGTACATAAGATAATGTGACAATGTTGTGAAGATGTAAAAGTAATTATAAGTCCACATCATACCACAATTTCCAAAGGCCGATCCAGAACTATAAATTATCCTATTGTGGTTCGTCGCATGATTTTTGCATACGATATTTATATTGTCCGATAAACTTGTTTTGTGTATCCTTGTCTAAAAGAGCATATTGCCGAACCGCTGTGTCTATATTTTCATATTCTTGCTATGCTGGTTGCTACCAGCCTATAGTGCCTATGCCCAAAAACCAGGTAAACTGGATAGCGTGGATATTACAAAGCTGCACTTTACCCATAACAAGTTTGTAAACAACATTTTTCAACAGGCCGTAAACTCAGTAAAAAGGACACCTGATGCAGGGCCGGATGAAAGCTACCTGAGCGGAAAAAGTGAAGATCCTTACCTGCCCTACCAGGGGAAGATCATACGCCATATTTTTGTCAACACATTCAACTTCGACCGCTCGCTGGAAGACACCAGTAAGCCGGACAACAGCCTGGCCGCAAGGGTAGGTAACCGGCTGCACAAAAGCACCCGAAAGTTCGTGATCAGGAACAATCTCTTTATAAAAGAGAATACGCCGATAAACGCATTTATGATGGCCGATAATGAGCGTTTCCTTCGTTCGCTGGACTATATACATGATGCGCGTATCATTATCACAGATATCCCGAACAATCCAGACTCTGTGGATATTACCATTTATACTAAGGACCTGTTCAGTATAGCTGGCGGCGGCGCATCGCAGGGAGCTAACCATATTAGTGCAAATCTGTACGAAGACAATCTTGCCGGTATGGCCCAGCGCCTGGAGGTAAGCGGCCTTTATGATTACAACCGTAACCCCAACTGGGGATATGGTGTACTCTACCGGAAAGACAATGTGGCCCATTCTTTCATAGATGCAACACTAGGCTACAGCGTGATGAGCAACAACCCCTATACGCACGAAGAAGAATCAACAACCTTCTTAACACTTACGCGCCAACTGGTTTCGCCATACTCCAGGTTTGCAGGCGGGCTTACTATAAGCCAGAACCAGGCTTTCAACGTATACCACTTGCCTGATTCCATAGTTTTCCCCTACAAGTACCGGGTGCTTGATGGATGGGCAGGTTATAGCATTGGCATAAAACAGCTCACCGCTACCAATAATACCATACGCGACCGACGTTTCCTGGCAATAAGATATTACCGGCATGATTTCTCCCAACTGCCAACGCAAATAATGACCCCAACCGGCCCAAGGTTTGACCCTATTTTCAACAGCTCGCAGGCAGTGCTGGCGCAGTTCACTTTCTTCCGGCAAGACTACTACAAAACCCAGTACATCTATGGTTTCGGCACTACCGAGGATCTGCCCTATGGTTACAATATAGCTGTAACGCTGGGCGGGCATGAGCAACTGGGAATACAGCGCCCCTATGCGGGATTAAATGCTTCAGACTACATTGCCTCAGGCCGCGGAGACTTCATACAGCTGTACCTGAGAAGCGGTGGCTTCCTGTATAAAAACAAAGTACAGGACGGTAGTTTCCTGATCGGCGCAACAGCCTATAGCCGCATAGTCTTCCTCAACAGTACCAAGGTACGTCAATACCTGAACCTTAGCTATACGCATCTGTACAACAGGGTTACCTATGCGCCGCTGCGTATAGATAACTTTTATGGTCTCCGCGGCTTCCTCTCAGATTCGGCATATGGTACACGAAGGCTTAGCCTGCAGCTGGAGACTGCGTTCTACCTAAGATTCAAACTTCTCGGCTTTCAGTTTGCACCTTTCCCATGGGGCGACCTGAGCCTGATAACGCCCGAGCACGGCCCCTACTCAAAGTCGGCATTATACACCAGCCTTGGTGGCGGCCTGAGGATGAGAAATGAGAACCTCGTTTTTGAGACCATCGAAATACGGGCCTTTTTCTTTCCTATAGCCCCAAATAACATGAAGGGCTTTAAGGTGGTGACCAATGCCAACATCAGGTACCGGTATCGAAGCAACTACATTACCCAGCCGGATCTTGTACAGCTGAACTCGCAATAGACTGGTTATCAAAAGAAAAAAAGAATCTCTACTTTTGGTGATATGCACCTGCCTCACACCATAATTGCCAAATTACTTTTGTCTGTGCTGCTGGGCAGCGTGATAGGTATAGAGCGGGAGATCAGGAGCAAATCGGCCGGCTTTCGCACTATAATGCTCATCTGCCTCGGCGCTACCATGTTCACCATTTTTTCACAGGTCATTGGTTGGCCGTCTAATCAAGACCGTATTGCTTCAAATATTGTTACCGGCATCGGCTTCCTGGGTGCGGGAGTCATCTTCCGGAATAACAACCGTGTGAATGGCATAACCACGGCTGCGAGTATTTGGCTTTCGGCCGCGCTGGGCATGGGCATCGGCTGCGGATACTACACCGTATCTATCGTCGGTTGCGCACTGGTACTTATCATACTTTTCCTGTTCTCCTTTTTGGATAGATATATAGACCGCATAAACCAGGTGAGGGAATATAAGATTACCTATCCTTACGAATATAGCCAGGAGCATAAGTATGAGGACGAGATCAAAGAGCTGGGCCTGGATATTAAAAGCAGATCGCACACCAAGACCGGCAATATCATTACCGGTGAATGGACAGTGACCGGCAATGAAAAGGCCCACCATGAATTCATAGACCGCATCTTAAAAGACGAGACGGTTACCGAATTTAACTACTAGGCGATCCATGGCTGCAATGCATCTGCTATCTTCCTGTCGTTGCCGAGGCGCGGCACCTTGTTCTGCCCACCCAGGCGGCCTATAGATTTCATATACTCAATAAAGGCGTTCTTCTTCATTGTCCTTATCTTCAATGTCTGCAGTATACTGCCGCTGATAAGGTCGTTGTAGTAAATGTTCTTTTCCTTGAGATAGGTGTTCACTGCATCTGCAAATGCATTCATATCTGCAGGCGGAGTCTCAAACTCTATGAACCACTCATGATACGGCAGGCCCTCTGTAACCTGGATAGCAGGCGCTATGGTAAACTCTATTATGTGCGTGTTAAAGTCCTTTGACGCATGCATAATAGCATGCTCTACTTCCTCGCCTATTACATGCTCACCAAAAGCCGATATGTAGTGTTTTATACGGCCCGTTACTACCAACCGGTAGGGGCTGGTACTTACAAAGCGCACTGTATCGCCTATGTTGTATCCCCACAGTCCGGCATTGGTGCTTACAATAAGTGCGTAGTTCTCACCCACCTTCACTTCTCCCAGCGCGAGCCTGGTAGGGTTCTCATTGGCTATCTCACCAGCAGGTATGAATTCATAAAATATACCGGCATTCGTATTCAGTAATAGTCCTTCACTCTCTACCAGGTCCTGGAAGGCGAAAAAGCCTTCGGAGGCCGGGAAGGTCTCTATCATATCTACCTGCCCGCCCAGGCTATCCAGCAGCTTGGTTTTATAAGGCTCAAAGTTCACACCACCATGCACGATCACCTGTAGTTCAGGAAACAGTTCCTTTATCTTTTTCCCCTCATTGCGCTGGCTCAGCCAGTCGAAATACATCTGCATCCATGGAGGTATGCCACTGATAAGGGTCATATTCTCCTTCATGGTCTCATTGACAATACTATCCAGCTTCACCTCCCAGTCGTCAATACAGTTGGTCTCGTAAGATGGCAGCTGGTTTCCACGCAGGTAGCGGGGAATATAATGATTCACGATACCGCTAAGCCGGCCAGTTGGTATGCCGCCAACCCTTTCCAGCTCAGGAGAGCCAGAGAGGAAGATCATCTTACCATTAGCAAAGTCGGCATTGCCGCTCTCAGCCATGTAACAAAGCAGTGCATCGCGTGCACCATTTATATGGTTGGAAATAGACTCACTGGTGATTGGTATATACTTTGCACCGCTTGTTGTGCCTGATGTCTTAGCAAAATAGATCGGCTTCCCCTTCCAAAGCACGCCCTGCTCGCCGCTTTTTATTCTATCTATATATGGCGTAAAGGCCTCGTAGTCGCGGATAGGAACAGCCTCCCTGAACTCTTCATAAGTCTTTACTGCGTGCAGGCCGTGATCTCTTCCAAATGCCGTACGGCTACCTTGCTTCAACAAATGCTGCAACACCGCCTGCTGGTCTGCAACCGCAGTGACCATGCCCTTGCGCACCTTTGCGTGAACGATAGACGCGTAAGGCCGTGCAAGAAAGGATTTTATCTTCATTCCCTAATTTTATTCAAATCCAAAGTTAATACTAATTACATCCTTATTATTGTAGTTTTATTTACAGATATTACAGAGTAAAGATTTTATAGTCCTCTATGCACTCCAGGAAGTTTTTAGCGCTTTTCATCATCACGTCAATTTCGCTGATGGCGTTGTCGCTATATAACGGCTATCCCCTGGTGGAAAATGATAGTGCTGCCTATATAGAGCAGGCGATCTTCCCTCACTTTACACCAGAGCGTACGCCGTTCTATGGTATGTTCATGCGGGTAAGCAGCATGTGTGCTTCCCTTTGGTTTACCGTAATGGCACAGTGCTTTATGCTGGCCTACTTACTTCTTAAGTTCATATTTGAAATTCAGAAGTCAAGCGCGAGCAACCGGGATGACAAACAAAATTCCGTTGACTTTAACTTCGGCCTGGTTGCCGTTATTGCTATTATCACCTTTACCTGTGTGTCGTGGGTTACCTCTTGCCTTATGCCCGATGTGTTTGCCGGTATCCTGCTACTTTCCAGCATTCTCTTTGTAACAGCGGCAAATGAAAAACCGCTTATACTGGGTGTATATCTGCTGTTTGTATTCGTGGCCATGCTCATGCATAATTCGCATTTCCCTATAGTTGTGCTGTTCTCACTAGCACTACTGGTGCCTGCACTTATAAAAAAGCAGGCAAATATGTGCAACAGAAGCCTGGCGCTGCTGTTGGTGTGCGGCAGCGTATGGGGTGTTATGTGCAGCATGAATGCGATAAAGAAACACGGCTTCACTTTCTCCCGGGGTAAAGACATTATGCTCACAGCCAAATTTGCTGAAGAAGGCATTCTGGACCTTTACCTGAGCGATAACTGCGGCAGGCAACCCCTCCGGCTATGCAACTACAAGGGCCGTATACCCGGTAACATCACAGAGTTCCTCACATCAGGCGAAGGGCCCGTATACAAAATGGGCGGCTGGGATAGCAACCGTGTGGAGTATAAGACCATAGTGCACGATGTGCTCACGACTCCTAAATACTTATCGATGGTGGCACAGAAATCGGTAGTGGGCACGCTGAAGCAACTGACCCAGGTACATGTCGCTGATAAGGCCAGCGCGCAGGGCTACGGGAGCGAAACCTGGGGGAAAGTAAAAAAGTACTTTGCCGCAGAACTGCCCGCCTACACAACATCTATGCAAAACAATAATTCACTGAGCGGGGCGGCAAGCAACTTCATTTACTATCTATTCCTTGTTTGCTCATCGCTTTGGATGCTTATCTGCTATCAAAAAGTGATGAGCAAGGAGCTTGCCTTTACTTATTACTGCCTGTTCCTTTTCCTGGTGGTAAATGCATTCGTTACCGCATCCCTGTCAGCTATTACCTACAAATTTCAGTACCGGGTGGCGTGGGTATTGCCCGCCACTAATGCTATAGTTATACTCAGGTACTACTACCTAAAACTCCATTCATCAAGCACTACCCCTCAAACCGCAGACGCTCTATCAGAATGAAGCTAAAAGCCTCCATATCGCTGCTACTCCTCACCTCCCTGGCACTAATGGTGGTGGCGCTGTATTGCGGCTACGGACTGGCAGAGAGCGATACAGGCGCCTATATCGAAAAGGGCATTCTTAATATAATCCCTAATGACCGGTCACCTTTTTATGGCTGGTTTATCAGGTATACGAGCATGTGGTCATCGCTTTGGTATTCACTATTTGCGCAGAGCCTGCTGCTTGCTTATGTGCTGCTTAAGTACGTTGACCGAATTCAACATTCAGACGTCAAAAGCCCAAATGCAGGACCGGCAATTACCGATGTAGGCGATAGTGCACCCCAACAGTTTCGTTTTAAACTCTTCACTGTTATTACGATAGTTTCCTTTACCTGCGTCTCCTGGGTGGTAAGCTATCTTATGCCCGATGTATTTGCGGGTATACTATTGCTGGGTGCCCTACTCTTTCTTACAGAAAAAACCGGCAAGGCGATGCAGCTGCTTATCTATGTGCTTATCATTTTCCTGTCCATCATTGTTCACAATTCGCATTTCCTTATCCTGGGGCCTTTCGCAATACTGCTGATAGTGTGGTCATTGGTAAAAAAGTATACAGTGGTTCTAAAGCGCAGCATTGTTCTTTTATCCCTGTCTGCGCTCAGCTGGGCTCTAATGTGTACCGTGAACGCGGCCAATGGATATGGATTCACCTACTCACGTGGCAGCCATGTGTTTATGATGGGCAAGTTTGTGGAAACGGGCCTACTGAAGACCTATCTTGATGATAACTGCGCGACCAAAAATCTGAAGCTTTGTAATTACAAAGACCAGATACCCATGTACTCCTGGGACTTTCTCTGGGACCTGCAAGGACCACTTTACAAAACCGGAGGCTGGGACAGCAGCAAAACAGAATATAGCGCCATTATAAATGATGTGTTTACAAGGCCACGGTACGTGAACCTATTTGCACGCAGCTGCGCCACGTCCACCCTTCGCCAGCTCTTTGATGTGCAGGCTCCGGACCATACGACTTTCCAGGGCAAGTGGTCATCGCCATGGCAGCGTATAGGTACATATTTTTGTGACGAGCTAAATGAATACTGTAATTCGAAGCTGTATACTGACGGGCTCTCCGCCACGGGGAACAACTATATTTATTATCTCTTTTTTGTGCTCTCGGCGGTGTGGCTGTTGTTTCATAAGCAGGTATTTGGTAAAGAGTTATTGTTTATTTATGCAGGTATTTTTTTATTTTTAGTGCTGAATGCATTTGTAACAGCAACTTTTTCTACTGTGGTACCGAGGTTCCAGAATCGTGTATTCTGGGTGCTTCCGGCCACTAATGCTATTATTATTGCGGCTTATTACTGGGGTAAATTTCAGCGAACAGACGACTTACAACAATAAAAAAAATCAAATAATAATGATTTCTGTTGGTTGGAAGTAAAAAGTGTATTACCTTTGCGAAAATATTTTCGGTACATCATGTTTGCAATAGTAACAATAGCAGGGCAACAATTCAAAGTGAAACAGAACGACGAATTGTTTGTGCATCGCCTCGAGGGCAATGCCGGTGACAAGGTTGAATTTTCTGATATCCTTATGGTAAGCAACGAAGGTGGCATTACTGTAGGTAAGCATAGCAAAAAAATTCAGGCTGAGATCATGGATCATTTGAAGGGTGATAAGGTTATCATCTTCAAGAAGAATCGCAGGAAGGGCTACCAGAAGAAAAATGGTCATCGCCAGAGCCTGACGAAAATAAAGATCAACGCGATCGCTTAATTTTCGGATAATAATCAGTAATTTAGCTAATAGCATTTTAGTAATAAGTAATTATATAGTTAACAATGGCACATAAAAAAGGTGAAGGCAGTGTACGGAACGGCCGGGACTCACATAGTAAAAGATTAGGCGTAAAGATATTTGGTGGTCAACCAGCTATCAACGGTAATATTATAGTACGTCAGCGCGGTACAGTATACCATCCTGGTAATAATGTAGGCCTTGGTAAAGATTTCACGATCTATGCTATTGCCGACGGGATAGTTGAATTCCGGAAAACACGCACAAAGACATTGATCTCAGTTAAGACAGTCAATACAGCAATCGCCGAGGCCTAACCCCCACGGCGATTTTGCCATATTAAAGGTTTTTGTTTAACCCTTAAATTCACAGTTATGGCAACAGCAAAGAAGGCAGCTCCTGCGAAAAAAGCAGCACCTGCAAAGAAAGCAGCCCCTAAGAAGGCAGCACCAGTAAAGAAGGCAGCACCAGCTAAAAAAGCTGCACCTGCTAAAAAGGCAGCACCTGCAAAGAAGGCAGCACCTGCAAAGAAAGCCGCAGCTCCTAAGAAAGCCGCAGCTCCTAAAAAAGCCGCAGCTCCTAAAAAAGCTGTAGCTAAAAAGAATGCTGGCCCTACGAAGGCAGCCGCTAAAAAGAAATAATGATTTTAGCGATCTTAAAAAAAGAGACTGTTTACGGTCTCTTTTTTTATGCCCCTAACTGAGGCTGCTTAGCTGGACCGGCAAGTTTCAGGTTGCTGAAAAAATAGCTTTTTGCACAACTTGAGATTGATAATCAATCGATTAATTCCTGATGATTTCCGGTTTTTGCGGGAAAATTTCGGTTCCCGCAATCGGGTTATTGACTGATGCAATAGTTTTTGCGATTACAGGCAAAGAGGAAATGCCCCATTTACGATCAAATAAAGAGATGCCTCATATGGGGCATTTTGTTTGAGGAGATCCCATTGTAAACAATTGCTTTACAGTGATCTAAGGGTCATATTATCTTTTAAGCAAATTTCCCATTTTACCCCACAAGTAGCCGGGTGGGGCATTATTTGAGTTTCACATCCTTTTATTAAAAGCCGGGCTATCGAAAAACCGGGATCTTATGCGATATATGCGGAAAACGCTATCTCCGATCAGGTAACGATAGCATCAAATTCGGCACAAATTTACCGAGCATATGGATTCGCTCCAAGACGATTTATTTATGGGGCAATTGTGGGTTTCTTTTTTGTGCAGGGGATCCATCTGTTTTTTAATGAAACACCTCTTGAGATCTTAACTGGTCAGAATAGGCGCGTGTGGGGGCATGCTGCTGAAGGAGCAGGTATAGGCCGGAGACGTAAGGGAAAGGCCTCCTTCCCGCCCTCCCAAAGGGGAGGATGAAGAATAACAGGTTGCATTTTATATATGATGCGTGCAAGAAATACAGCTCAGCTGAGGGCTTGCCATGGTATTTAAGAAGAGCGATTGAGGAAATCTACAGCATAAAAAAAGCAACTACTTATATAGCTGCTTTTGAATAGGAAAATAAGTGTCTCTATTTTTTTATTCTGCTGATGGTGCACCTTTGAGAGAGGCCATGTCTATTACATAGCGGAAACGGACTTCCTCATCCTTCACTTTTTTGAAGGCCTCGTTTATGTCCTTGATGTCTATCATTTCTACGTGGGGCAGTATGCCGTGTGCCGCACAGAAGTTGAGCACTTCCTGTGTTTCTGCTACACCACCTATAAGGGAGCCGCCTACACTGCGACCCTTCATAGCTACCTCCATGTTGTTGGTAGGGGCTTTGTAGGGCCCCAGCAGGCCTACAGTTACCAGGTTGCCACGCCATTTGAGCAGGTTTATATATGGGTTCACATCAAACGAGGTTGGTATGGTAACGAGTATAAAGTCGAAAGTGACTTCGTGCGCCTTCATTTCGCTCTCATTCTCGGACACTATAACCGCATCTGCACCTAGCGCCATTGCAGCTTTTCGTTTTACTTCCTTAGTGGTAATAGCGACTACATTTGCGCCCATAGCTTTTGCCAGCATCACGGCCATGTGGCCAAGGCCACCTATGCCTACCACGCCTACTTTATCGCCCGCTTTCACGTTCCAATGGCGCAAAGGCGAGTAGGTGGTGACGCCGGCACAGAGTATGGGCGATGCTTTGGCTATATCCAGGCTTGCCGGTATGGTGAGCACAAAGTCTTCGCTTACAACAATATGGGTAGAATAACCGCCAAAGGTATTGTACTTGCTTTCATCCGGCACCAAGTAGCCATTGTAAGTGAATGTGGCACCGTGCGGCCCCTGGCAAAACTGCTCCTCACCCTGCTGACATGGCTGGCAGTGGCGACAGGAATCTATCATGCAACCTACGCCTACGATATCCCCGACGCTGAATTTTGTAACCCCGCTGCCAGCGACCGTTACCTTGCCTATGATCTCGTGGCCGGGTACGCAGGGGTATATTGTATTTTTCCAGTCATTTGCCACCTGGTGAATGTCGGAATGGCATACGCCGCAGTATAGTACCTCTATGAGCACCTCACCTGCCTGTGGTGTGCTGCGCTCTATATCCATTGGTACCAGCTTTTTGCCGCCTATAAGGTCGCCCGTGGCACCATATCCTTTCGCGGTCATTGTTCCGCTTGTAGTTGTATCCATAATTTTATGTGTTTACCCGTAAACTCATAAAATCTGTTCCATACAGGGAATTGATAGCTGTGTGATAGCTGCCGCAAGTTTTGCACCACAATGGAAATGATCTTGAGTAAAGATTTGCCCGATTAAAATAGTAACTGCAAAATCGCAAGTATAAAATATGCGGTATAGTTTTTATGCGAATAGGCGCTATCGATTTAATATTTCCTTCAAAACACCCGCTATGCTTCAGTACAACAAAACATTCAGCAGCTTTTCAGTAAATGATATTCAGAAGGCAAAAGACTTTTATAGCAAGATCATAGGGCTGGAGGTAGCTGACAAAGAGGAAGCCATAGAAATGACTGCCGGTGACAACCGAGTAGTGCTATATCCGAAACCGGACCATGTTGCCGCTACTTTTACGGTGCTTAATTTTTCTGTAGACGATATAGAGAAAGCCGTAGATAGCCCGACTGCCCAAGGTGTGCAATTTGAGCAATATGGAGGCGATATAAAAACCGACGCTAAAGGCATATGCAGGAGCGACCGGGGAGCAATAGCCTGGTTTAAAGACCCGGCAGGCAATATACTTTCTGTAATGGAAGGAATGGAATAAAAGTGCCGATAGCAAGCGAATAAGAAAAGCCTATTGTGAAGATGAATGCAATAGCGGCAGAAATATACCTAAATTGTCGCGGTGGAGCGCCGGGCAGCTGGTAGCTGTTGATATGGTGAAACCGCGTTAAAGCCGGCTGTATGAAAATAGCAACTTATAATGTAAACGGTGTGAATGGCCGCCTGCCTGTGCTGCTGCGCTGGCTGAAGGAAAGTGCGCCCGATGTAGTATGCCTGCAGGAGCTGAAAGCACCGCAGGAGAAATTTCCGCTACAGGCCATTACCGATGCTGGCTATAATGCTATATGGTATGGGCAGAAGAGCTGGAATGGCGTGGCCATACTGGCAAAGGGCATGGAGATACACGAGACCAGGCGCGGACTACCAGGCGACCCGGAAGACCTGCATAGCCGGTATATAGAAGCAGCAATAAACGGCATGGTGATAGGCTGCCTGTACCTGCCAAATGGCAACCCCGCGCCGGGACCGAAATTTGACTACAAGCTGGCCTGGTTCAAGCGGCTGACGGCCTACTCATCAAAACTGCTGAAGAAAGATATTCCCGTTATTCTTACCGGCGACTTTAACGTGATACCTACTGAACAGGATGCTAAGAAGCCGGAGAACTGGGTAAGAGATGCATTGTTCTTCCCCGAGAGCAGGGATGCCTATAAAAAACTAGTAGCAAAAGGGTGGACAGACGCCCTGCGCAAACTCTATCCTGATGAGAAAATCTACACCTTCTGGGACTATTTCCGCAATGCCTTTGCGCGCGACTCGGGTATACGGATAGATCACTTTTTGCTCAGTCACCACTTTGACAAACGCCTTGTAGCAGGTGGTGTAGACCGCGAGGTGCGCAGCTGGGAAAAAACCAGTGATCATGCACCGGTGTGGATAGAGGTGAAGGATAGGTAGTTATTGAGTAATGCGATCTCAATGAGCCTTGATCTCCAAAAGAGTTATCTACTTTAATGCCGATCCTTTCATCACCTTTTTCCGGTGCTTCATTCCCCATGCGGCCATCTCATTGATTACAGGCTTGAGCGTATGCCCGTAAGGAGTAAGCTCATACTCTACTGTAATGGGTTTGGTATTGAGCACTGACCGGGTTACCAGCCCATTCATTTCCAGTTCCTGTAGCTCTTTGGAGAGCATTTTTGCGGCAATGCCGTCTATATCCGCTATTAGCTCCATAAAGCGCTTTTTGTGAAAGCTGAGGGAAGCGATGATCCTTATTTTCCACTTGCCATTCAGGATGTCCATAGTGTCTCGCACGGCCATGTGATGGACGGAACATACTGCCTTATCAAGGTTCTCTTTCTCTGCCATAACCGGTGTAGGTTTCCTTTAGGAAACCAGTTTCTAAAAGTAAACTCATTACAAAAGTAAAGTAAGCCGGCCACAGGTTTGCATTCTAAACTTAAAAAAATGAAAGCACTGAAGATTATTTATTGGATAACTACCGGATTCGTGGTAGTGGGTATGCTACTCTCGGTTTACAATTACTTTTTTAATCCGGCTCTTAAGGTGGGCTACGCTCACCTGGGATTTCCGGATTGGTTTCGGGTAGAGCTGGGAATTGCCAAACTACTTGGCGCGCTTGCACTGGGTATACCGGCTATACCGGCCCGGGTAAAGGAATGGGCGTATACCGGATTTTTTATCAATTTCTTTTCCGCCTTCGTGGCGCATTATGAAAGCGGTGATCCTGCGTTTAACCAGGTGGCGCCGCTTGTCTGCCTGCTGGTGCTGGTGATCTCTTATGTTACTTTTCATAAAGTAGTTGTATCGGTAAATTACACCAAGGCATAAAAGCCGGTATTGGTACGAATTTATTAGCCTGGGGCATAATACATGTATTATGGCTACAGCTACTACAAAAAAGCCGGTGAAGAAGGCGACCCAAAAAAAAGCGGCTATAGCCGGAAAGAAGGCACCGGCTAAGAAAAGTGTGGAAAAGAAAAAAGAGCCTGGAGACGTTGCGGCATTCCTGGAGCTGGCTCCCACAACACCCTACCCCACCTTATTGCAACCTATGCTTGCAACACTGGTAGACAAGCCGTTTGACGATGCCAACTGGAGCTACGAAGTGAAATGGGATGGATACAGGGCGCTGGCGTTTGTGAATAAAAAAGAAGTGGAGCTGAAATCGCGCAACGACAAATCTTTTAACGAGAAATTTTACCCGGTATACCAGGCTGTAAGCGAACTGGGTATTGAGGCGGTACTGGACGGGGAAATAGTGGTGATGAATGACGATGGTATATCAGACTTCGGGGCGCTGCAAAACTGGAGAAGCGAGGCAGACGGAACACTTATCTTCTATGTATTTGATATACTCTGGCTCAACGGAAAAGACCTTACCGAGCTGTCGCTCACCCAGCGTAGGGCTATTTTAAAGTCTGCCCTGCCGGAGAACGAAATAATACGCCAAAGCGAACCATTTGATGCAACAGGTACTGAGTTTTTCAGTGCTGCGGTGAAAATGGGGCTGGAGGGAATAATGGCCAAGAAGAATGACAGCCAGTACCACCCCGGAGCAAGAAGCAAGGAATGGTTGAAGATAAAAGCAAACAAGCGGCAGGAAGTAGTAATAGGCGGCTTCACAAAGAACGATGGAACAGACAAACCTTTCAGCTCGCTGCTGGTAGGCGTATATGAAGGCAAGAAGCTGGTATATACCGGAAAAATAGGAACGGGTTTTAATATAAAAACGCAAAAAGAAATGATGGCGCAGTTTGCCCCACTCATTACTGATAAGATACCCTTTACTGCCGAGCCGGATATTAATAAGCCATCGCGTTTCAGGCCAGATCCGCCGCATGCTACTGCTACCTGGCTGAAGCCGCAGCTTATTTGCGAGGTAAGCTTTACTGAAATGACAAGCGATGGCGTGATGCGGCACCCATCGTTTGAAGGAATGAGAATAGATAAGAAAGCGGCTGATGTGGTGCTGGAAACAGCAGCACCTACCGCAGCACTAACGAAGGAACATAAAGAGCTTACCGCAAAGAAGATAATAACACCATCCAAAGGAAAGGAGCGCAAAACACTGCTGAACCCTACCGATGAAACACAGGTGCGGGAAGTGGGTGGTCATGAACTTAAGTTCAGCAACCTGAGTAAAGTATACTGGCCTAAGGAGAAAGTGACGAAGCGGGACATGCTAAACTACTACTACCAGGTAGCGCCCTATATACTACCCTATCTAAAGGACAGGCCGCAGTCGCTGAATAGGCACCCGAATGGTATAGATGGGGAGAGCTTTTACCAGAAAAATGTGAAGGGCAAAGTGCCCGAGTGGATGCAGACCTTTCCTTATCATAGCGAGGCAGATGGGCAGGACCGGGAATTCCTGGTGTGCAATGATGAGGCCACACTACTGTATATGGCATCGCTGGGCTGCATAGAAATGAACCCGTGGAGCAGCACTGTGCAAAAACCAGATAACCCTAACTGGTGTATCATAGACCTTGACCCGGCAGATAAAACGCCGTTTAACCAGGTGATACAGGCAGCACAGGTAACACATGAATTGCTTGACCTACTGGAGGTGACGGCATATTGCAAAACATCGGGCTCTACCGGTATTCATATATACATACCGCTGGGTGCGAAATATACTTATGAAGACTCTAAAGAATTTGGGAGAGCACTGGCAACAATAGTGCAGTCACAGCTACCAAAATTTACCAGCATAGAAAGAAAAGTGTCTGCCCGGGGTGGTAAGATGTATATAGACTTTCTGCAAAACCGGCCACAGGCTACGCTGGCAGCGCCCTACTCATTGCGGCCTAAGCCGGGTGCCACGGTATCTATGCCCCTGCACTGGGACGAGGTAAAGCCGGGCATGAAAATGAAAGACTTCACCGTCTTTAACGCTATCGACCGGATAAAGCAACAGGGTGATATTTTCAAGCCTGTGCTGGGTAAGGGAATAGACCTGAAGAAGGCGATGAAAAAACTGGGCGCAGTGGAAATATAGCTGTTAGCAGACCGGCTTTCGGCACCTGTTTATTTACCGGGATAATCGTTCCCCAGGTTCGCTAACTGATCGGACAACTGTGCGAAACCGGGTCGTTGGAGCACATCATCTGCGATACAGTTATTGCGCAACTGGTGCAGTGTGGCAAGGGTGGAATTGGCCGATTGGTGGCACAACGATAACAGATCATCTAAGAGGTGTCCGAAGGCGCTGACTTCCAGCTGTTCCAGGGACGCCGCTGTATGCATATCAGACAGAGGGTACATGCAGGCTGCGCCGAAATCGCCAAAGAGCGTGTTGCCGTATTCGTCGACCAGGATATTGTGGGCGTAGAGATCGCCGTGCATTATGCCCCGGCTGTGGAGCTGGGCCGCTACTGAAGCAATGGTGCGCGCGATATTTAAAACCTGCGGCAAGGACAATGTGAGGCCCTGTTTAAAAACATCGCGGGTACAAGTTTCAAACGTAGGCGGCAGGCCGAGGTTGTGAAAGTGGCCATGTATCAGCTCCATAACTACACCCGCTTTCCCGGCAGGGTGCTCTGCAATTCTTCCAATAACCTGGACCAGCCCAGGATGTGAACCTGCGGCGATAAAAGTATTCATCTCATCTTCGGGCAGGCCATCGCTGGTTACAGCGCCTTTGAAGACTTTTACCGCAACTTCCTTCTCTTTATTATCACTGTGCATCAACGCCTTGTATATAATACCTGATGCACCCTCGCCTAATATATGGTGCACATGCAGCTGATGCCAATTGATAACGGGTAAGCCTGCGGCATTGGCACTGATGCTGAACGGATTACCTGAAAATGCCAACCAGGACAGCTTCGGCATAGAGAGCAGCCATGCAGGCAAGGCCTGTAGCCTGTTGGCAGAGATGCGCAGCAACGCGAGGTTGCGGCAATTGGCCATAGCTACTGGCAATTCTGTGAGCTGATTGCCAGCAAGCATCAGCTTCTGCATGCGGGAGCAGTTGCCTATCTCCATGGGCAGGGACGCGATAGAATTGTCAGTGAGGATGAGCCAGCGTAAATGCGTGTTGAGGGCGCGTGCAGGTACCGTTTCTATCTTATTGGCTTTGAAACCAACCATTTCCAACACCGGACAATCCCCCAATACTTCGGGCAATACGGTGAACTGATTTTCGGAACAGAAGAGTATTCTCAGTTTTTTAAGGCGGCCAAAATCGGGTGGCAGCTCAGAGAGATCGTTGCGCGAAAGATCGAGGACCTCCAGTGTGTCTGCGAGGTCAAATATCTCCGGAGGAAATGTGCTGAGGCCTTCGGAGAGCTTCAGCGATGCTACTCCTTTAAGCCCCCCGTTTCTTAATTGCGCCAGTGTGTGCATTCCGTATAGTTCGTCTGTTGAGCGAATATAGTGCAACGGAGCGATGTAAGGCGAAGATGCGCCACAAGTGGGCTATGACGTTAGCGAAATTTTGCGCGTGTAGAAAAAATTGGGGAAAATAGTGTTGAAAAAAACGCGGCACGATGTTTATTCACTGAAGGGAAAACATATCAACAAAACATGGAAAACACAAACCAACATCTCGTAACGGGAATGTTCACCGACAAAGACAGCGCAGACCGCGCATACACTAACCTCCGCGAGCGTGGTTATGATGACAAAAACATCCACCTGATCATGTCTGACGACACGAGGAAGAGGCATTTTGACCACGAAGTGGTGAAAACCGACCTTGGTAACAAAGCAGCAGAAGGTGCGGGCACAGGCAGCGCAATAGGCGGCACCTTAGGTGCTATAGCAGGCGCAGTAGCGGCAATAGGTACTACACTGCTTATTCCGGGTCTGGGTATAGTAATTGCCGGCCCTATTGCAGCAGCGGCTGCGGGTGCAGGCGCAGGTGGCCTTACAGGTGGCATAATAGGTGCACTGGTAGGCTCAGGCATACCTAAGGAGCGTGCTGTAGTATATGAGCAGGGTGTGAAGGATGGTAATATAGTACTGGGCGTACATGCGAACAACGCAGAAGATGCCGAGTATTTTGAAAACAACTGGCGTACTAACAACGCGGTAGAACTGCATCGCTAATCATCATCAGAAAACACAACCTTATGAAAAAGATAAAGATAGTATGCATTATCGCGTTGATGGCGGGCATCACATCTTGCGGGCAGACCGGCGCTGCCAGCCAGCAGGATAATGTGACGCACAACAACGACACAATGGTGATAAAGCAAAACCAGACGGACTCTGCTACCAGCACAGTGAGTACTGATACAACTAAGCGGTAACTTAAACATTTAGAAAAGCGCAGGACCAGATACTGGTCCTGCGCTTTTTTATGCAAGCTATTGTCGGGCTATTACCTGGCAAATGCCAGGAGCAGTTACCTGTATTGGTGTACCCTCAACATCAAGAAATGAGCTACTCAATTTCAGCTATAAGGAGACAATTGTAATTTAACATTGATTTAATTGTTTATCCGGTTTTTGTTTATACTTTTGATGAAAATTATAAACAAAACAATATCTCAAACCAAATGAAAAAACTAATTACATTATCGTTGATGCTGGCTGCACAGGTAGCCGCGAACGCCCAGACTACAAAACTTCAGGTGATCCACAATTGCGCAGATGCTATAGCCGACTCAGTAGACGTTTACCTGGGATCGACTAAACTGCTTGACAATTTCGCATTCCGTACGGCAACACCGTTCATAGATGCTCCAACCGGTATACCACTGACACTGGGCGTAGCACCGAAAACCAGCACAAGTGTTATGGACACTATCTACAGTGTAACCGTGACCCTGGATGCGGCTAAAAAATACGTACTTGTAGCTAACGGACTTGTAAGCCCAACTGGATATAGCCCTGCTGCCTCTGCAGTGCCTTTCCGCCTGAGTGTATATGATATGGCGCGTCTTACAGCGGCTACTGCCGGCAATACCGATATCCTTGTAGCACATGGCAGCACAGATGCTCCAACAGTAGATGTAAAGGCTGGCTCAACAACCCTGGTAGATAACATTTCCTTTGGCAATTTCTGCAGCACAGGCTACCTGAGTGTACCAGTTGCAAACTATACACTTGACGTAACAGATATGAGCGGTGCAACAATTGTAAAAAGGTATTCAGCTCCGCTGTCTACGCTTAACCTTGGTGATTCTGCAATTACAGTTGTAGCTTCAGGATTCCTGGATTCCACTATGAACAGCAATGGTAAGCCATTCGGATTGTGGGTAGCACTGCCACAGGGTGGAAACCTGATACCTTTGCCTTCATTAGCACTGCCTACAGCTGTTAGCAGCATTAACGCGAATAGCAATATCAGCATCTTCCCAAATCCTGCCGGTGATTATATTAACGTAGTATCTTCTGAGCCTATAGCTAAGATCAGCGTAATGGATGTAGCAGGCCGTATTTTGTCTGAGCAAAGCGCAAATACACAGGAGAAAACAAACATCAGCCAGCTGGCACCGGGTGTTTACATAGTGAAAGTAGTAACTGAAAGCGGCGCAGTGAGCACACAAAAAATAACCAAAAAATAAGAGAAGGGGTAATAAAGTGGAAAAAGCCATCTCGTCATGAGATGGTTTTTTTATTTCCTCTACGCTATTTTTGATGCTAACAGGCAAGATTATTTTGTTAATACTTTTTATAACAAATGTTAAACAGACAAATTTCTGCCATAACGTTAAATTATGTTAGCGGACCTCATTATCACAACTAAAAGTGGGAATTTTACATATCTTAAGCACTTACTGTGGCACCAATCCTGGAAGTAGAGCACCTTTCCAAATCATTCAAAACATTCAAGGCTGTTGACGATCTTTCCTTTGCCATCCGCAGGGGGGAGGTATATGGCTTCCTTGGGCAGAATGGCGCGGGCAAAAGCACAACCATGCGCATGGCGCTCGGCCTCATTTTCCCGGATAGCGGGCGCATCTGTATCAACGGCAGCGAATTCAATAACAGCCGCCGGCACCTGCTGCGCAGCATAGGCGCCATTATAGAGCGACCGGATATGTATGGCTACCTATCCGGCTGGGAAAACCTGAAGATATTTGCGGCGCTCAGTGGCAGCAGCATACCTGCCGCACGCCTGCACGAGGTACTGGACATTGTGGGGCTGAAGGGTCGGGAAAAAGACAGGGTGAGCGCCTACTCGCAGGGCATGAAGCAGCGCCTGGGTATTGCCATAGCCATGGCTCACCAGCCCGACCTGCTGATACTGGACGAGCCTACCAACGGGCTGGACCCGCAGGGCATAGCAGAGATGCGCGCCCTTATCATATCGCTGAGTAAAGACCACGGCAAGACCATTATGATATCGTCGCACCTGCTGTACGAGATAGAGCAGGTAGCTACTAATATGCTGATAATACACAAGGGCAAAAAAATAAGCGAAGGCCCTGTGCAGCAATTGCTTAACCCGGATGATACGCTGACCGAAGTCGCCATTGTGCCGGACGATAGTATAACAGCACAACTTACCGTATCGGCATGGGCGAAGTACGTTGAGCGCACGGGCCCAGGCCTGCTCGTTTTCCGTATGAACCCGGCGCACACACCGGCACTGAATAAGTGGCTGGTAGACGCAGGCGCACAGGTGCAAAGCATCAGCTCAAAACATTCTTTTGAAACCTACTTCTTAAATATAACCAGTGATACAACTGCTGCGCATAGAGCTATATAAGATATTCAAGCGGCCACGAACCTATATTAGCTTCGGTATCGTTACTGCTATTACTACGGTAATACAGGTGGCTATGCTCAGCGATGGCAAGTCGTTCCTCGGCTTTGCCCTGCAGGGTATCAACGAGCAGTTCGATATTCATGGTAATATCCTGAATGGGTACCTGGTGGCCTACATAATACTGCAGTCGCTGCTGATACATATACCGCTGCTGGTGGCCCTGGTGGCGGGCGATATGCTTGCCGGAGAGGCCAACCTTGGCACGTTGCGTCTGCTGCTGACGCGGCCAGTGAGCCGGTCGCAACTGGTGCTGGTCAAGTTTTTTGCCAGCTTCCTGTATACTGTGCTACTTATTATCTGGCTGGCCGTTGTGGCCTTATTCCTCTCGCTACTGCTCTTTGGCAAGGGAGATATGATAAACCTGAAGAGCGATGCCTTTGTAATGCTGCTGCAGGGCGATGTAATGTGGCGCTATGCCGCCGCCTTCCTGTTTGCGATACTGGCCATGACCACTATCGCTGCCATGTCTCTGCTGCTTTCTGCATTTGCAGATAATTCCATTGGTCCTATCATATCTACCATGGGTATTGTGGTGGTACTGACTATACTTTCCAATCTTGAGCTGCCACTGTTCAACCTTATAAAGCCCTACCTGTTTACTACACATATGATAGGGTGGAAAGGCTTTTTCGACGATCCTGTGCCCTATGCTGCCATTGCCCGTTCGTCTATTATATTGGTGGTGTATACCGTTGTGTTTATTTCCGCCACCATTGTTTATTTCAATAAGAAAGATATAAGATCATGAGAAGATTTTGCGTGTTTGTTTTGGTGATAGCCTGCTGTGCCGTAAATGGCGTGCGGGCTGCGGAGGCATCTGTGCTGTTTGAGTCGCTGCGCCGCAAGGTGTTGTCGGTACACGACTATACCGCCGAGGTGAAGATGAATATAAATGTGACCTACATGCGCATACCGCAGCTCGGTGGCACCCTCTACTACAAGGCCCCTGACAAGATGAGGCTGGAACGCCATGGTGGTCTTTCCATACTGCCAAAAAAGAACATAAACCTGACGCTCAGCAATCTTATACCTGGCGGTAATGTCACCGTAATAGAAGTAGGCGAAGCCACAATAGGCAATAAAAAAGTACGTGTGCTAAAGGTGATACCCGAAGACGAAAAGAGCGATATAATACTCACCAAAATATGGGTAGACGAAAAGGACCTCGTAGCGCTTCGCACAGAGACGACTACCCGCAATGATGGCACCGTAACCATGGACCTGGAGTATGCCACCTACACTGCCTACTGCCTGCCGGACAAGGTAACCATATACATGGACCTCAAAGACTACAAGCTGCCCAAAGGCGTGACCATGGACTATAATGACCAACCCGCCCCGCCAAAGACTACCGACAAAAAGAACCAGAAGGGCACTATAAAGATCACCTATCTCAAATACAACATTAATACAGGCATAAGTGATAGTTTCTTCTCCAAGCCAGAAAAAAAATAAAAACACGCAATAATGAAAACGATACTCATAGTTGGGTCTTCCCGCGGCATAGGCCTGCAGGTGGCGCAACAGCTGACGGCAGCAAGACACAGGGTTATAGGGCTTAGCCGCACTGCAGGTGAAGCGGACACTGTACACCATAACACGGATATTCTAAACGGCGAACTGCCTGCAATAGAAGAAACAATAGACGGTATTGTTTACTGCCCCGGCAGCATAAACCTGAGGCCATTCCGGGCTCTGAAAGCCGATGACTTCCGCAATGACTTTGAGATAAACACTGTAGGCGCTGTAAGAACGCTGCAGCAGTATCTGCCCAACCTGCAACGCGGCAATGGCCCAGCGGTAGTGCTCTTCAGCACAGTAGCTGTGCAAACCGGTATGCCCTACCACGCATCTGTAGCAGCGGCCAAAGGGGCTGTAGAGGGCATTACCCGATCACTGGCGGCGGAGTGGGCACCGAAAATAAGAGTGAACTGCATAGCACCATCGCTCACAGATACACCACTGGCGGCAAAGCTGCTGGACAGCGATGCCAAGCGGCAGGCCTCTGCCGACAGGCATCCCCTGAAGCAAGTAGGCAATAGTGCCCATGTAGCTGCTATGGCTTGTTTCCTCCTGGGTGAAGAAGCATCCTTCATCACCGGCCAGATAATAAAGATAGATGGCGGCATCAGCAGCGTGAAAAATTAAACACCAACCATCCATCACCTTGCAATAGCACGGCACCGTTAACTACATCAACTATTTACTAAACATTACAATCACAAAACAAAATGAGCCAAAAAGTATTAGTAGCAGGGGCAACAGGCGACATGGGTGGCCGTATAGTAAAAGCATTACTGGCCCGGAAGGCTGATGTAACAGCATTGGTAAGAAAGGGCAGTGACCCAAAAAAGATAGCCGACCTGGAGCAGGCAGGTGCCACAGTGTACCAGGCAGACCTGTCAAATATCGCTGAAATAGCAGCTGCCTGTAAGGATGTATCCTGCGTGGTCTCGGCACTGGCGGGTCTCAGAGATGTGATCGTAGACACCCAGCTGAACATTTTAAAAGGTGCTGTGGAAGCCGGTGTACCCCGGTTTATTCCTTCTGATTTTGCCACCGATTTTACACAGATACCTGTAGGCGAAAACAGGAACTTTGACCTGAGAAAGGAATTCAGGGAGCACCTGGATAAAAGCCCCATTAAAGCAACGTCCATCTTCAATGGTGCCTTTGCAGACATACTTAGATATAACACACCAATATTCGACACAAAGAATAAAACTATCGTTTATTACGATGGTAAAAAAGATTGGAAAGTAGAGTTTACTACAAAGGATAATGCGGCTATGTTCACCGCTATGGCAGCGCTGGATGATGATGCACCCCGGAACCTGTATATAGCCAGCTTTAGCGTAAGCCCGCAAGACCTGGAGCAGCTAAGCGAGCAATACAAAGGAGAAAAGTATGAGCTGGTGAATAAGGGATCGCTCGCAGATTTTTCAGCAAGCTTAAAAGCGTGGCGGGCATCAGACCCGGAAGGGGAAACAAACCTGTACTCTAAATGGCAGCAGGCACAGTACCTACACTCTATGTTCTATGCACACCATACCAAACTGGATAATGACCGGTACCCAACTATAGAATGGGCATCGGTGGAAAGCTATATCTAGTATTGCAAAAACGGCTGGGCGCAGATGATTTGCGCCCAGCCGTTTTATTATTGTTTTTGCAGAGGAAATCACATCCTCAGTATTGTTGGCGCGGCGCTACCTCACTAATGTAATGTCACCCTTTTGCTCCACAGTGTTACCACCGCAGTCATACTTTATGTAGAAGTAGTAAACGCCCATATCCTGTGGCACTCCGTTGAAATTGCCGTCCCACTCAGGAGTAGAATTTGCGCTTTCAAAAACTACCTGGCCCCAGCGGTTCACTACGCGGAAATGGTGGAAGTTGTGGTAGCCGGTGAATATAGGACGGAACCTGTCGTTCTTATTATCACCATTAGGACTGAAAGCTGATGGGAACAATACGGTGCAGCAGGCATCGGGGCTTAGCTGCACATCAGAGCTGGCTTTGCAGCCAAACGGATTGGTAACGGTCAGCACTATATCCGTTCTGCCCTGCTCGGCCTTACCCCATATTTCCGGCTTGTTATTGTTATTAAAGCAGTGTTCGGGCTGCCATAAATACGAGTAGTTGGCATTGCGGGTACGCGCGCTAAACAGGATGCTGTCTTCCAGGCACAATGCACCGGTAGCTTTAGGCTGCACTGTAAATAATGCATCTGGCAGGGCATGTACAAATACTGAGTCACGGGTAGGTTCTGATTTACAACCCACGCTTGTAACACTGGATACGGTAATAATATGATTGCCGGTATCATTCCAGCTAACGCTGAAAGGACCGCCACTGTTTGAATTGGAGGAAACAATATCGAGCGCTGAGGAAACTGCGAGCGGTGTACCATCAATAAGCCAGCTGAATTCGTAAGCATCATCAGACCTTTCGGAGAGAGAAAGGGTTACAGTATCGCCCTGGCAAATATCAGGCGTCATATGGGCGTGGGCCGTTGGCAATGGTTGAACGGTTATATCCAACGTGTCAGTGCTGGTACATTTGTTATACAGCTCGCCTGTAGTGAGGTATATGGTATGCTGCCCTGTTGTCATGTTGAATAATACACTTATCGCGGAGTCAGTAATGTTGGTGCCATCTACGGTAGTGGCGCCAAGCGGCAGCGTCCAGTAAAAAGAGCCGTGAGTAAGCGGTGTAGTGTTACTGTATAAAAAGCTCAGCGTATCTTCTATACATACCGTCTGGCTGCTGGCAATAATATTAAATCTAGGCAGGTACACGATTTTTACCTTCACCGGTACGCGGCCGCTCTCACAGCCATTCACCGTCTGCGATACATACCACGTAGTACCAGTTGGGTATGTTACCAATGTGGATGGTGGAACTGGAACAGCTATTGGTCCGCCGCCGGCTAATGTATTAAACCAGCTAAGATGAGATCCTACTGCACTGTCCACCAAAAAATTCAGTGGCGGCGTAGTTGAGTATTGACAAATTGAGCTATCCCTCACCAGCGGCCCTGCAGGTTGTGGTTTAATGGTAACAGCATCTACAGCACTATCGCTTACACAACCAAATGACGATGTTTCGGTAACATAATAATTTGTTGTGCCTGCCACCAGGGTAATGGGTGTGGGCGCTGATACCATTGCGCTTGTAACACCGGGTCCATACCAAAGCAACCCTGTAGTGGGTGTAGCGGAGAGCGGACTGGCCAAAGAAAACTGGCAATAAGACGGGGGTGTAACAACAGGCTTCGCAGGCTTTGGATGCACGGTTACTGTCTTTGTTACTTTGCAGGCTGTGGGCAGCTGATACTTTATCACGGCTGTTCCCGCCGATACACCATTTACAACACCGCTGCTACCTACGGTGGCTACGCCGGTATTGCTGCTGCTCCAGGTGCCACCAGTGGTACCATCGCTCAGTGCAATGGATAAATACTGGCATACGTCTACCGGGCCTGCAATGGCTGCGGGCACAGGATTTACCACTATTTTTATAGAATCTACTACGCTGTTGCACGAAGCAATAGCCTGGTTAAAATAATAAGTGTACGTACCCGGCGTTGCCGTGCTTACCACTGGTGCCGTAGTGCTACCACCTGTACCAGCCGCAGTGGGATACCAATAAACCGTAGCGCCTGCTGCAGGAGTAACGGTGAATGGAACGAAAGCATCGCCCTGGCAGTAAGGACTTGGGTCAGTAACTGTGGGTGGTGCAGGGGGTGCATTCACCACTACTTTTACCGAATCGGGTGGGCTAATGCAGGTACCAGAAGTCTGGCGCACATACCATGTATAAGTACCGGCAGTAGCAGTGGATGGCGTGGGTGCGCCCGGCAGAGACACAACAGTAGCAGTGTCAGTAGTGTACCAGTGCAATGTGCCGCCGGGAGTAGGTGTAGCGCTTACCGGCACAGCCGTAGCGCCTACGCAGTAATAAACAGGGGAGGTAACCGCAGGCGCAGGTAATGAACCAAGTGCGGTGATAGAAATGCGCTTTACACTCTGCGTGCTGTATGCCGAGCCAGTGCTGGAGCTAAATCCAAAATAACCGGGTATACTCATGGGGTAATAGCCTGTTTGTGATGGAGTGCTGCTATAGTTGAAGTAGACATTTACATTGCCAAGGCTATAATCAATCTGGCAGTGATGCCAGTTGCCATCATCAATAAAATTCTGGAACGGGTTTACGGGGGTAAGCAAGCCAGCCGACGATCCTTCTATGTATCCGGGTATTGTGCCATCATAGCCGAGCAGGGTTTCCAGTGGCACATTCACCGGTGCCGTATTGTCGTAAGTATCCATTATCATAATCAGCCCGTTCGGGTTTGCTGGCAGGCCTACGCCACCACCGCTGGCAAAGCCGCTTGGCGGATTGCTGATGTACCAGAACGCTATACCATCGGCAACGCTGGTAAACAAAGCCTGCCTGATCCTGAAGTCAAACTTCACGGTAAACTGTCCGCAGCCGGTAAGGTTTATGGGTGTATTGTAATACACATATCCGCTCTGGCCCGCGGCCGGCGGCGTAAGCTGTATAGCGCTGTCTACAACGCTGGCATTACCGCCCACGTTCCAGCCCGTAGTTACCAGGGGATAGCCGCTAAGCGTGGCTGAAAACTGCGCCCGTGCAGTGCCGAAACCGGCTATAAAATAAAGAAGAAAGAATAACTGTTTTTTCATATCAATTAGTTGACTAAGGCTTATAAACTAAGGCGCAAGTTATAATAAAAAATGCAACTATGCAGATGAAATGTCAATTAATAACCGGCAATTAATGAACCCCTACAAACTATTGGCTGGCTCTGCCGCTGAGGTAGTTAAAACCTATTACATTCATCAGCATCAGCAGCATACCGTAGAAGGTGTCTTCTACCGGAATGGTGAGTAAACGTATACCTGAGTTATAGTGGTTATTATACATTACTACCGGCTCCGGCAGGCCTGTACCTGTGAGTATACCATTCGAAATAAAAAATGGCAGCAGTATGATAAGGAAAGCTGCAAAAAAAGATGGCAAAAAAGTATGCTTTCGCATCACCGTGAAATAGAGAAAAACAGACAGGAGAAGAAAAGTAATGGAGGTATAAAGGAGGGACGGGAAAAGAAGCGCTAAAATCAGCAGTGCTGCAACCAACGAATAGCTAAAGATCGTAGTCGTTCGCTGAAACCGCGAGAGATCAATAAACTTAGCAACACAGTAATAAGTAAAAACACATGCATACGGTATGCAAAAAAAGAACAGGTACTCCTCCAGTGGTAAACCCGCCAGGCGCAGGCCTACAACGTAGCGCGGATTAAAGCTCCAGATACCTGCACGGGCAAACAACGCATCCCACACCAGGAAAAAAAGCGCGGTGACCACGCATGGCAGAGCAAAAAAACGCCACTGCCTGTGAAAATTTATTTTAGGGTGGAAGGAGCAGGCAAACGGGAAGATGATACAGACAATATCTACCAGCAGGTATGTGTATCTATCAGGCATCAGCAGATCTTTTTACACCGTCGCTCTTACGCTGCGATCTCAGTGCATCTAAAAAATAGCCTAACGGAACAAGGAGCATACCAAAGCACTCCCCATCTTCCTTGCCCAGGTGCTTATGGTGCATTTTATGCGCACGACGGATAGCTTTAAAGTAGAAATTGTCTGCGTTGCGCAAAATTTTAAACCGCTGGTGTATAAATATATCGTGCACTATAAAATATGCGAAACCATAGATGCAAATGCCAAGGCCAATGTAGAGAAACAATGTATGACTGGTATAAATGCCGAGCGCAAGGCTTATGATTCCCGGTATGGCAAAGATGACGAAGAAGTAATCGTTCTTCTCAAAAAACGAGGTAGGATTTTTGCGATGATGGTCCTCATGCAACTGCCACAGCAGGCCATGCATGATGTACTTATGGGCCAGCCATGCCACAGCCTCCATGCCAAAGAAAGTAAGGATAACTACCAGGGTATTAACCGGCCACATGTCCACGTTCGTTTAGTTGTCCGAAGAAATTTTTTAAAGTCACCGCCCGGAAATCAAAAATCTGCTCCAGCTTGCTCTTCACCACCAGCGAATGCGCCAGGATGCCCAGCCAGCCTAAAGGTAAGCCGTATTTCACTTCGTCTGTCATTTTTACACCGCCTGCAACGCTATGAAAGTGATGGGTATGCTCCCACAACTTGTATGGTCCTTTGATCTGCCTGTCGGTAAATGAATGGGGAGCAGAGACATCCACTATCTGGGTTACCCATTTCATCTTGATATTCCAGAGTGGCTTCACCGTGTACTTTATGAGCATGCCGGAGTGTACCGGTTCATCTCCGAGTTCAGAAATTATGCTGAACCCCATTTCCGGTGGCGTTATCTTATCCAGGTTCTTTGCCGAACTGAAAAAATCCCAGGCTTTTTCTATAGATATAGGTAAGTACTGCTCCCTGTATAGTGTGTATACTTTCATAATAAATTCAATTGATGCCTGATCATTGACTGCAGCATAAGACCTATTTTTTTGTGATTGGGTATTCTTATCCTTGCCTGCAGGGCCTTTTCTGCAGGTATGTTCTTTATCATCAGAAAGAGCTTCCTGTAGTAGAAGTAGGCAAGGTAGACCCCTTTCCGTGATGATACCGGCAACTGCCTGATGCCGGCTAGCGCCTGCTCAAAATCGGACTCTATATCTTTCTGTATCTGCTCTTTCTCCCGCTCTGAGAAGCTGGTGAAATTTACGCCCGGGAAGTAGGTTCTTCCCAGCACCTCGTAGTCTGCATTAATATCACGCAGGAAGTTTACCTTTTGAAAAGCGGCACCCAGCTTCATGGCCGCCGGTTTCAACTGCCGGTAAAGCTGGTCATTGTTTTCCGTGAATACGTGCAGGCACATAAGGCCTACTACTTCTGCTGATCCTAATATGTACTGTTCGTAAGATGCAGTTGTATGTTTAGTGTGTTCCAGGTCAGCTTCCATGCTTTCGAAAAAACGCTCTATCAGCTCAAGTTCTATCCCATAAGCCCTTACTACGTGCTGAAAACTGTTAAGGATCGGGTTGATGCTTATGCCATTTTTAATCGCTTTCCAGGTCTCTTCCTTAAACTCAGCGAGCAATACGGCTTTATCGTAAGCATGAAAGGAATCTACAATTTCATCAGCAAAACGCACAAAACCATAGATAGCATATACAGACTTATGCAGGTGCCGCCCCAGGAAGCGTATACCTAGCGAAAAGCTGGTACTATAGGCGTTTGTCGTTATCTTACTGCACGAGTAAGATACATAGTCAAATAACTGTTTCATGGTGTTTTTTTAGGTGATTTAGCAATTGTTCGGCGGCTATCTGGCCAGAAATAATGGCAGGCGGCATGCCAGGGCCAGGCACCGTAAGCTGGCCCGCGTAAAAGATATTTGCAGCCTTTTTGTTTTTCATTGAAGGTTTCAGCACTGCTGTCTGCCGCAAGGTATTTGCCAGACCGTAGGCATTGCCCCGATAGGCATGGTAGTCACTTACAAAGTCATTAATGCAATAGCTCTTTTTGTAAACGATGTGTGGCAATATGTCTTCTCCGGAGAATTGCTCCATACGCGCAACGATCATCTTAAAGTAGTGTTCACGTATCTCCTCCGTATCTTCAAGCCCAGGGGCTATTGGTATCAGTAAAAACAGGTTTTCCATACCTGCGGGTGCTACGGTCTTATCCGTTTTTGACGGGCAGCAGGCATAAAATAATGGATCAGAAGGCCACTTGGGTGTAGTATATATCTCCAGAGAATGGTTATCCAGGCTGGCATCGAAAAACAGGTTGTGGTGAATCAGTTTGCCTATTCTTTTATTTACCCCAACATAAAATATGAGGCATGACGGAGCCATGGTCTTTTTGCTCCAGTATGCAGGGCTGTAGTTGCGGTAGGGCTTTTCCAGCAGATCCTGCTCTATGTGATGGTAATCGCCGGTGGCTATAAGGCCATCGAAAGAAAATTCACCCTTGCCGGTACTTATTTTTAACGACTTGTCCTCCTGCACCCGAATACCAGTCACCGGGCAATCCTTCACCATTTCTACACCCAGGCTTTCGGCCAATGTTTCCATAGCCTTAGTGATCTGTACCATTCCGCCCATAGGGTACCAGGTACCCAGCGACAGGGCCGCATAGTTCATGAGACTATAGAGGGCAGGCATTTGTTTGGCTGTAGCACCCAGAAACAGCACCGGGAACTCCATAAGCGCTATAAGCCTGGGGTCTTTGAAATAGCTGCGCACATGCGCACTCACTGACTTGAACAGCTGTAGTTTCAATGCTCCACTCAGCACCTCGGGAGTAGCAAATTCCAGCCATGAAAAAGCCGGCTTGTATACCAGGCGTTTCATACCAATATCGTACTTGAATTTTCCCTCAGCAAGAAATTTCTTTAGTTTGTCAGCGCCCCCCTTTTCGGTTTGTTCAAATAGTTCGTAAATATCATCCAGCTCTGCCGGCACTCTCATCACATCGTTCTTTCCAAATATCATCTGGAAGCCGGGGTCTAAACGCACAAGCTTGTAGTAGTCAGTGGTATGCATTTTAAACTCGGCAAAGAAGCGCTCGAATATGTCCGGCATCCAGTACCAGCTAGGCCCCATATCAAATGTGAAACCGTGCTCTGAGAATGCCCGGGCCCTGCCGCCTGCACTGCTGTTCTTCTCAAAAAGCGTGATACCACGCTGCTGCTTTGCCAAAAAGCTCGCGGCCGATAAGCCGGCAAATCCGCCCCCTATCACTGCTACTTTGCTCATAAAAAATTAAGCAGGCTGCCCGCCCCTGTTAAGTAAATGATGTTCTTTAGTTTATGTTTGTTCTCAGGAAACAGCTCTGCATTGCCCGCTACGAACAATGAGGCCTTATCTCCCATTTTCGATAATTTTTTCAGCTGTGCCTCCACTTCCTCTACTGGCCGTATATGCACATAAAACAGCAGCAGGTATTTAGGATTTACCGCAGGTACTATCTGCTCAATATTTTCCAGTGGTACATTCTGGCCCAGGTATACTGTTGCATAACCCTTTGAGCGGATGATGTAGTTGGCAAACAACAGTCCGATTTCGTGCCACTCATCGGGCGGCAGGAAAAGCAGGAACGTTTTACTCTTCTTTGTTGGTGGCATCAGACCGTCGGTCGCAGCCATCAGCTTTCGCTTTATAATGCTGGAGGCAAAATGCTCCTGTATAGGGGCCGACTTGCTGATATTCCATAGTATACCCACTTTACTTAGGAAGGGGTATACAACGTTTACAATGGTATCATATATCCCGAAGCGTGTTACCGCTGCAGAAAATATTTTTTCAAATGCCTGCTCGTCAAAAGCAAGCATAGACTTTACAAGATCATTTATATAGCCGGCGCACATGCTGTCTGTGGCCACATCTGGGGCCTGCAGCTCTATCATGCCATTCAGTTCCTCCTCTGTAAGCGCAGCGATCTTTGATATCTTCTCGCCCCGGGCCAGCAGCGTGCTTACATTGAGCAACTTCTTCACCTGGGCATCGTTATAGCTGCGCCTGTTGGTATCTGTGCGGTCAGGCACTATAAGCGCATACCTCTTCTCCCATATTCTTATAGTATGCGCTTTTATCCCTGTCATCCGTTCCAGCTCGTGAATTTGATACGACTCCATTATTATTTCCCCGGGGTTAAAGATTTAAATAATTAAGAAATTCATTTTTCGTTTCCTCCATCAAAAACCTGCCACCATAAAACGAAGTGACCGTAGATGACCGGGTGTCTTTTATACCTCTTGCACATACGCACAAATGCCGCGCATAGATGACCACGGCAATATCCTTTGTGCCAAGTATCTGCTGCAGTTCGCTGCCTATTTGCATTGTGAGCCGCTCCTGCACCTGTGGCCTTTTTGAAAAGTATTGTACTATCCTATTCAGTTTAGAGAGCCCGATTATCTTACCATCAGAGATGTAAGCAATATGCGCCCTTCCATAAAATGGGACAAAATGATGCTCACAGTTGCTGAAAAGGGTAATATCCTTTTCCACCAGCATCTGCCCATATTTGTAGCTGTTCTCAAACAGTGTTATACTTGGCTTTGCTGCCGGATCAAGACCTGAGAAAGTTTCATTTACATACATCTTGGCTACACGCAGTGGCGTGCCATCCAGGCTGTCATCCTGTAAATCCAGTCCCAGCGTTTCCATTATTTCCCTGAAGTGGTACTCTATCTTCTTTATTTTTTCCGAGTCTGTAAGATCGAAGGCATCAGGCCGCATCGGGGTATCATGCCCGGTAAAAATATGGTCGTCTCCTGCCTCCTCTATGGCTGCTTCGTTTATTCCAGGCACTTCTCCATTATTACCCACCCGGGCCAGTGTATTTCTCTCTCTCATATGTAGTGATTCCTATCGGTAACCTTTGCATTCGCCTTTTACGAATTGTATGGATTTTTTTAATCGGGACCTATACCGTTCAGTTTATCCATGCAAAATCTACAGGTTTCGAATGTTGAACGAAGGTAAGTATATTTTTGTTTAAAAAACTTACCAATAATCTAAACAAAATTAAAATCAGCATTCTGGTTCCCTGGCAGCGTTCATTAGAAATTAGCTCAGCAGACCGCAGCCCGGTGGCCTTGAATTGTTATATGGATGAACGAAGGGCACTGTGATATGGCATGATTTTTTACAATTTCGGGTTTAGGTGTTTAAATCCGAAAACTATGAAATATAATGTATTCTCTCTTGCAGCCACATTGCTGTTGTGTAATGCTGTTTATAGCCAGACAAGCTTGAAGAGTGGCCCGCGTGCCGATACACTTTCGCTGGAAAAATCAGGAAAATCAGTAAAGAATTTCAGTAAAGTAGTTGGCTGGAAAGACGGTGAGACACCACTGGCACCGGCAGGTTTCTCAGTTACAAAATATAGCGGCGGTCTGGAAAATCCGCGGAAGATGTATGTGCTGCCAAACGGTGATGTGTTGGTGGCGGAAGCAGCAACAATAAACAGTGGTATTAAAAAAGCCGGCGCGGTGATAGTAGGCGCTGCTAAGTCTGAAAACCAGCATGTGAGTGTGAAAAGAATTACCCTGCTGCGCTACACTAAGGGCACAGGCATGGCAGACGTAAAAGAAATATTTCTTGAAAACCTGGAGCAGCCATTTGGTATGTTGCTGCTGGATGGATGGCTTTATGTAGCCAACACTAACTCGCTCATACGCTATCCTTACAAAACAGGACAAACAAAGATGACGGCTAAAGGTGAAAAAATACTGGACCTGAATGGCAACGGCCGCCACTGGACCAGGAACCTGCTGGCGAGTGAAGACGGTAAGAAGATATACATAGCAGTAGGCTCCAGCAGCAATATTGCTGAGCATGGTATGGACAAGGAAAAGATGAGGGCCAATATACTAGAGATAAACAGGGACGGTTCCGGACTGAAAGTATTTGCCAGCGGCCTGCGCAATCCGGTAGGTATGGCATGGTACCCCGGCACGCATACGCTATGGGCTACGGTAAATGAGCGTGATGAGCTGGGCGACAACCTGGTACCGGATTACTTTACTAAAGTGAAGCCGGGTGGCTTTTATGGCTGGCCTTATAGCTACTGGGGGCAGCATGTAGATACCCGTGTAAAAGACCAGAAGCCTGAGCTGGTAAAGAAGGCCGTAGTGCCTGATCTGAGCCTGGGCAACCATGTAGCACCACTAGGTATGGCGTTTTATACTAAGAGCACTTTCCCCGCAAAATATCACAATGGCGCTTTCATTGCAGAACACGGATCGTGGAACAGCTCCAAGCTACAGGGATACAAGGTAGTTTTTGTACCCTTCAGCAATGGCGAACCGGGCAAGCCTGAGGATTTCCTCACCGGGTTTATAGCCGACCCTAATGGAATAGAAGTGCATGGCCGCCCCGTGGACGTAGTGCAACTTGCCGATGGCTCTATGCTGGTATCAGATGATGTCACCAACATCATCTGGAGGGTTACTGCCACCAAATAATTCCTCCATCCTTCCAAACAGCTCATGAACAAATGTTGCCTCACTGCTCTGTTTAGCATATTATTTGTCACAAGGCTCCTGGGGCAAAGTGATTCAATCCCTTCATCGGGCGCAGCAGACAGCGCTAAGGCCTTACCGCTGGTAACCGTGCATGCCTACGAGCAACATGGATCAATTCTTACCACTGCCGCTGCCGTCAGCACGGTCAACTCCGCTCACCTAAGCAGGTATGACCACACAAGTATACTCCCTGCGGTGAATACAATACCCGGCGTACGCATGGAAGAGCGCTCGCCGGGCAGCTACCGGTTTGGTATAAGAGGTAGTGCGCTGGAGTCGCCGTTCGGTGTGCGCAACATCAAGGTATATTATAATGGCATACCGTTTACTGATCCCAGCGGCGGTACTTATCTTAACCAGCTTGGGTTTTATAACATGCAGTCGCTGGAAATAATAAAGGGCCCGGGCAGTAGCTTATATGGTGCCGGCACAGGCGGTGTATTGCTTATAAACAGCATACCTGACCAGTGGAGGGCAGGTGCGGAAATAAACTTTACTGCAGGCAGCTATGGACTTATGAACACTGAGGGCGAAATCAGGTTTGGAGATAGCAGCAGAAATGTGGTACGCTACCAGCACCTGGCTGCCGATGGATACAGGCAACAGTCGGCAATGCGGAATGATATTATTTCGTGGGATGCCGTTATGCGCCAGGGTAGTAAGGGTAAGCTTAGCGCACACTTTTTCTATGGAGATCTTCAGTATCAAACTCCCGGCGGACTAACCCTTTCTGAATATAATGCCGATGCACGGCAGGCAAGACCTGGCACGGCTGCAACTCCGGGCGCCATACAGGCTAAAGCAACGATATACCAGCAAACTTTCCTTGCAGGATTTAGCAACAGGCAGCAGCTCACGCCGCACTGGACAAATACTACCACACTCTATGGCGACTATTCAAGACAATTGAACCCTAACCTTCGCAATTACTCCCGCACTTCCGAGCCCAACTTTGGCGGCAGAACGGTGTTTTCTTATGAGCTCTATACACGCAGATCTGCACTACAATGGGTCACCGGAGCCGAAGCACAGCAGGAATATGCACAGAACAAAACCTACAACAATGTAAATGGCAATCCACAGCTGCTACAGGCGGACCAGGAAATAACGAACGGGCAGGTAATGGGATTTACCCAGCTCACATGGCGCATATCAAAATGGGTATTTACAGGTGGTGCAAGTATAAACAGGCTGAGTGTTGATTTAAAAACGTTGTCCGGCGCTGTACCCACAGATGCAGCCAGAAAGTATAATAACCAGGTCGCGCCCAGGATTGCTGCACTGTACCGGCTTACTGATTATGCATCTGTGTACATCACAGCTGAAAAAGGCTTTTCTCCCCCTACCATTAGTGAACTGGCACCCACGGGCAGTGCCGCTAACCTGGAATTAAATCCTGAGCAGGGATGGAATTATGAGGCAGGCTTTCGCGGATATTTTTTAAAAAACAGACTATACTACGATGTAAATATCTTCTATTTCAGCCTGCAGCAGACAATAGTGCAGCGGAGGGATTCTTCGGGTGGGGATCATTATCTCAATTCGGGCAGTACGCGGCAGGCAGGCGCTGAGGTATTACTGAAATACATGCTTTCATCGGCTATGCTGCCTAATTCCTTTTTCCGGGTTGGGTATTCCGGCTATTCATTCCAATACGATCATTTCGTGCAGCTGGCGGCCGACTATTCAGGAAAAAAAATGCCCGGCACACCCGCCAATACCATTTCCGCAGGCGCATACCTCGCCAGTAAGTTTGGCCTTTACCTGGATGTGAATTATTATTTCTGCGATAGGATCGCCCTTAACGATGCTAACACGGCATTCAGCAATGCCTACCACCTGCTCGGCAGCAGGATTGGCTACAAGCTGGAGCGCCACAAGTATAGCTTAGCTATTTTTGCAGGAGCCAACAATATGCTTAACCAGAAATATAGCCTCGGTAATGATATCAATGCCGTAAATGGCAGGTATTACAATGCTGCTGCACCTATCAATTATTTTGCCGGGTTGTCTTTGGGGGTATTTTAAATAATGGACTAGCGCTTTTCACCATGAAGATGACCAGAGGGTTATCCATTTTTCCTTAACTTGCTCTATGTTTTCAAGATTCTTTAACCGTAAAAAACAGGAGCGGGACGCAGAATATGATCTGCCGGCACCTGTGAATGCTAACTGGGGTTTTCTGGGGGCAGATATGCACTCCCATTTTATTCCGGGTATAGACGACGGGGCAAAAACAATAGAAGACAGCCTTGTACTGCTGAGGGCCATGAAGGATATGGGCTACAAAACCATCATTACCACTCCGCACGTAATGATAGACTACTACCCGAATACCACAGAGAAAATACTGGCCGGACTGGAAACGGTTAAGGCTGCCCTTATAGAAAACAACATAGAGCTGAGTATAAAGGCGGCAGCGGAGTACTATATTGATGAGCATTTCATATCACTGCTGGATAATAACGAGCCGCTGCTCACCATTTATGACAAAGAAGTATTGGTAGAGTTCTCCATGCTGTACGAGCCGCCCATGCTCAACGAGGTTATTTTTAAGTTGCTTGGCTCGGGCTACCGGCCTATTATAGCCCACCCGGAGCGTTACCTCTTCTTTCACCGGGATATCCACCGCTTCCGTGAGCTGAAAGACAGGGGCTGTATGCTGCAGATGAATATGCTGTCGATAGCCGGCTACTACGGGCATAATATAAAATTAATAGCAGATCAGCTGATGCAGAAAGGCCTTTATGACTACTGCGGCAGCGATATGCACCATGAAAAACATGCGGGCGTGCTGCGCATGATGGCCGGCACCCGCGACTATAGCAAGATTGCAGGCTATCCTTTTCTGAACTCAAGACTGGTGTTTTAAATTGCTCAATTACTAAATGGCTTTATGGCTCAATGCAAAAAAATACTCAATCACCCAAGTAATGGGGTCCGTTTAGTCCTTATCCCAACTGGAATATAGTTGCCACATTTAATTGAGCCATTGAGCTATTGAGCCATTGCGCCTTTTTTTTTATACTTTTGCCCCCTTACTAAACTTCCGGCGTGCCCTGGCCGGATCAAAGACTTAACGATTTCATGGAGAATACATCTTATTATATTGGGGTTATCGGACTGGGGTATGTGGGCTTGCCGCTTGCAACAGAGTTCAGCAAGTATTACCCGGTAGTGGGGTTTGATATTAATAAAAAGCGGGTAAGCGAACTACAGCAAGGACACGACTTCACGCTGGAGGTAGAGGAAAGTTTGCTGAAGCAAGTGGGCCTCGGCAAGGCTCCGGCCGCAGGTGAAAAAGGGCTTTTTTGCAGCAACCAATTAGAGGACATCAGTAAGTGTAACGTATTTATTATTACCGTGCCTACGCCGGTAGACCGCAACAATCACCCCGACCTCACCCCCCTGTACAAGGCAAGCGAGACAGTAGGCAAAACATTAAAAAAGGGCGATATTGTTATATATGAGTCCACTGTGTTTCCGGGAGCTACAGAAGATGAATGTGTACCCGTGCTGGAGAGAGTGTCGGGATTGAAATTCAACGTAGATTTCTTTTGCGGTTACTCGCCTGAGCGCATTAACCCGGGTGATAAGCTGCATACCGTATCCAAGATAAAGAAGATCACATCTGGCTCCACGCCCGAAGTAGCTGAGCAGGTGGACAGCCTGTACCGCTCTATTATTACGGCCGGCACTCACAAAGCGGCCAGCATAAAGGTAGCTGAGGCGGCTAAGGTGATAGAAAACTCACAGCGCGATATCAATATTGCTTTTGTAAACGAACTGGCTAAAATATTTAACCGGCTGGGTATAGATACCCACCAGGTACTGGAAGCTTCAGCTACAAAATGGAACTTTCTGCCATTCAAACCAGGGCTTGTAGGCGGTCACTGTATAGGTGTAGATCCTTATTACCTGGCGCAAAAGGCCCAACAGGCTGGCTACCACCCCGAAATAATACTGGCAGGGCGCAGGCTTAATGATGGTATGGGTGTATACATAGCGGGCGAGATAGTGAAGCTGATGATTAAGAAAGACCTGACTGTAAAGGGTGCAAATGTATTGTTACTGGGCATTACCTTTAAAGAGAACTGCCCTGATGTACGCAATACACGGGTAGTAGATATAGTGCGCGAACTGGAATCGTACGAGATAAAACTGACCATATATGACCCATGGGCAAATCCGGCCGATGTGGCCCATGAGTACGGGATCGATATACTTACTGAGCTGCCGGAAGACCGGTCGTTTGACTCCATGGTACTGGCCGTGGCGCATACAGATTTCTTAAAAACAGATTGGCGTAAGAAGATAAAACCAGGAGGCATAATATATGACGTAAAGGGCTGCCTGAACAAAAATGCTGTAGATGCCCGCCTGTAACGGGCTTGCCTATTTATTAAAGTTACCGCTATATTAATGCCTGTATGGCAACCCTTATTTTTTATTTTTACCTTATTTTAAGCTATTTTTGGTAAAATTTTCTGAGATGTATAAACAGACCAGGCAAAGCTGCCTCAGCTTTGTCCTTTTTTTGCTTTTTGTAGCATATACATTCATGACCTCTTGTATTACAAATAAAAAATCAATATATTTTAATGACCTCAAGAAAGATTCGCTGTATCCAGGCCCGGGTCCTATAGTGATGGATTCAATAACACCGTTCGTAGATCCGAAAATTGAAAAGAACGATGTACTGGCGATAACGATACAAACCAATAGCCAGAACGAATCTAATACGCCTATTACTACCAGTTCTACCGGTAACTTTAGTGCACTCAATGGTTTTCTTGTTGACAAGAACGGTTATATAGAATTGTCGCTGATCGGCTTTATAAAAGTGGAAGGACTAACCACTACGGAAGCGCGGGAAGTGATCAAGCAACGTGCCAAAGAATTCTGGATAGAACCGGTTGTGAATGTTCGCATAGCAAACTTTGACATTTACCTGCTGGGAGACGTAGGCAGAGGCGGAACGATAAACTCAGCAAGTGAGAAAATAAGTATTGTAGATGCGATAGCGCTGGCCGGGGATCTGCAGATAACAGCTCGGCGGGACAATATATTGCTTATCAGGTCTGAGGGAGATGTGAAAAAATTTGTACGCTTTGACATACGCAGCGCTCAAATTTTTAAATCGCCCTATTTTTATCTGAAACAGCGGGATATCATCTATGTAGAACCAAGGCGCGATAAGGTGCAGAGTAGTGATGGTACCTTCGGGCGCTATACCACCTATTTTACCACCCTTGTCTCTTTGGTATCAGTAATGTTTGCGTTTAGGATCATTAAGTAAGTAATAAAATCGGAGTCTTGAATGGAAGGTAACAAACCACCAGTAGTAAATGACAACAAGCCTAAAATGGATAACGCCGCAGGCGGACCTCCAGGGCTTGGCGGAAGCGGTGGTAATTTCAACATAAAGTGGTTGTTGACAACGATACTTGCCATCTGGCCATGGTTGCTCGGCAGTATCATTATTGCACTTATCATAGGTAACCTCTACTTACGCTATACCGTTCCAAGGTATGTTTCAAAAGGCGAATTCCTTATCAATGACTCCCGTAAGGGAGGGTCATCTACAGGGGATGAGGTACTGGAAGCGCTGAAACTGAACAGTAATAAAATAAACGTAGATAACGAGATAGAAATCCTGAAGAGCCGGTCAACAATGGTGCTCATCTGTAAGAGGTTGCACCTCAACATTAACTACTCTGTAGAGGGCAGATTCAAGACCACAGAAATCTATAAAAACAGGCCTTTTGAGCTGGTTATAGCTGATAGCGTAGATGATGACTATGGCTGTAAGGTGTTAATTAACGGTCAAAACACTTATCAGCTGCAGGAGCCGGGGGCGAAATTGCTTACCGCCAGGTATGATGATACAATAACATCCATTACAGGGCGGAAATTTATCGTAAAAAAGACAGACCAGTTCGACCCCGGAAAAGCGCAGTTCTCTATATACATCACGTCATTCCTCACGGCTGCAATTAACAACCTGAATTCCATTGATCTCTCGAGCGCAAATAAAGCAACCAGCTGCCTTTTCCTTACCAGGGTAGACAATTTGCCGGAGCGTGCGGTAGATATGATCAATGCTATGATGGAAGTATACAAGGCTAAGAATATTGCCGACCGTACCCGCATAGCAGATAACACGATAAAGTTTATTGACGACAGGATACTAAGGTTGAGCGGAGACCTCAACGACCTGGAAAGGCAAATTGAGGAATTTAAACAGGAATACCAGGTAGCCGACCTGAAAGCCCAGTCTGCCGAGCTCATCGGGGCATCTTCATCGCTGGAGGAGAAAGCCACATCCGTAGAGACCGAACTTGACGTAACAAAATCAATAAAAGACTACCTGACCAAACATGGCGACCAGGCCATGACGCTACCCGCCTCGCTGCTGCTGAACGCAGGCCTGGCTGAGCTGATGACCAACTATAACCGTCTTACTACACTGATACAAACAAGCTTGATGACCAATACGGTCATGAACCCGAAGACGAAAAATCTTACAAAACAAAAAGACGATACAAAAGCACAGATACTTGCAGCGCTCAATTCATCTATCGATGAACTGCAGTTGAAAGTGGAAAGGATAAGAGATAAGAGGAAGCAGCTGCATGATAAGCTGAAAGAAGTACCTACTACGGAGAGATTGTATCTTGAGTATTCGCGCAGGCAGTCGGTGCTTCAGGAGCTTTACCTGTTCCTGCTCAAGAAAAGGGAAGAAACCTACATAGAAAAATCATCTACTGTTGCTGACGCACTTGTGGTAGACCCTGCGTTGCCTGGTGGTGTTGTTTCGCCTAACCGCAATCGCATACTTATGCTGGCCTTCATGTTTGGCGCATTGATACCTTTTGGCATCATAGTACTGCGCAGGGCATTGAACATCAAGATCATCAGCAAAACCGACATCATGAAGGTGACAACCATCCCTATCATTGGTGAGATCGGTAATAATCAAAGCGGTGATACGGTGGCTATAGTTAAGAACAGCCGCACCATCATATCTGAGCAGTTCCGCGCGCTTCGTACCAACCTACAATACCTCCTTACTGACAAAAAGGATAAGGTGATCATGATCACTTCGAGCATGAGCGGTGAGGGTAAGTCCTTTATCGCCGTTAACCTTTCGGTGACACTAGCCATGTCGGGCAAGCGGGTAGTACTTGTAGAGCTTGACCTTCGTAAACCTAAGATTTCAAGGATCCTGGGCGTAGATAACAATATCGGTTTCTCTAACTATGCTATTGGCAAGGCTGAGATTGATGAGATCATCATTCCTTCCGGCGTTGAGGATTCACTGTTTGTACTTCCTTCAGGACCTGTACCGCCAAACCCATCTGAGCTGATACTGCTAAAACGCGTAGAGGAATTATTCCAATATCTAAGGGATAACTTTGACTATGTTATTGTGGATACATCGCCTGTGGGACTTGTAACAGATGCACAGCTGCTTAATAAATTTGCAGATACAACATTGTACATCCTGAGGCAGGGATACACCTATAAGCAACAGCTTAATATACCAAACGAGCTGTTCTATGGTGGCAGGATACCAAGGCTGAACTTTATACTTAATGACGTGATCTCTAACAGGGGCTTTGCGTATGGCTATGGCTACGAAGAAGGCTATGGTTACGGATACGGTTATGGATACGGTTATGGCTATGGCTATGGTTACGGTTATGGATACGGCTATGGTTACGGCTACGGGTACGGCTATGGCTCCTACGGCAATGGCTATTACCTGGAGGATGAAAAGAAGAACAAAGGCATAAGAAACTGGTTCAAGTCTGGAAAAAAAGACAAGAAAGATAAAAAATAACCGCAATGAATAATTGCAGTTGCAGGCATAAATATGACAGACGCTAAAAGTAATGATACTGATAAGTGGGATATCAATATTACTTCTGGTTCGGGGTACCTTGATTTTCATTTTGACGAGCTATGGCACTACCGCGACCTGCTGATAATGTTCGTAAAAAAAGACATCATCACTGTTTATAAGCAGACGATACTGGGGCCTATCTGGTTTGTTGTGCAGCCGTTGCTAACGTCTATTATGTTCTTTGTCATTTTCAGCAGGGTGGCGCATATTTCTACCGGTGCAGTGCCGGCTGTGCTTTTTTATCTTATTGGCACCACGTTGTGGGGTTATTTTTCAGATACGATGAATGTTACCTCTAAAACATTTACGGACAATGCTACAGTCTTTGGCAAGGTCTATTTTCCTCGTATCATACTACCGCTTTCCAAGGTGGTTTCCGGCCTCGTGAAATTTCTTATACAGTTCAGCCTCTTTGCCGCGGTCTGGCTGTATTACGTATTTGTGTCAAAGCAGGTAACTCCTAACTGGTATGTGCTGCTGGCACCGGTGTGGTTATGCTTTGTGGTGTTGCTCAGCTTCGGGTTTGGAATTATTATCACCTCGCTCACTACAAAATACCGCGACCTTATATTCCTTGTTGGTTTCGGTGTGCAACTGGCCATGTATGTAACACCGGTCATCATTCCGCTGTCAGAAATACAGGGAAAGAAAAAACTACTGTTCCTGCTCAATCCGCTGACCTCCCTGTTTGAAGCATTTAAATATGGCTTTTTCGGTCAGGGGGTGTTCGATATTAAATGGCTTACTTACAGCGTTGTATTTACCCTGGTAACAATAACACTGGGTTTCATTATTTTCAATAAGGTGGAAAAGCGCTTTATAGATACCGTATAAAGGAGAAAGATGAGTAAAGTTGTGATCAGGGCAGAGCATGTTTCCAAGCAATACCGGCTGGGCCAGGTAGGCACGGGCACGCTGAGTCATGACCTGAAGCGCTGGTGGGCGCTGGTGCGCGGCAAGGAAGACCCTTACCTTAAAGTAGGATCAGAAAACGATCGCACTCAGGTAGCCAAAAGCGACTATGCATGGGCGCTGCGCGATATTAATTTTGAAATAAACCAGGGCGATACCCTGGGTATAATAGGCAAAAACGGAGCCGGTAAATCTACACTGCTGAAACTCCTTTCGAGAGTTACCAGCCCTACTACCGGCCAGATAAAAGTAAGAGGTCGTATAGCTTCGCTGCTGGAAGTAGGAACAGGCTTTCATCCGGAGCTTACTGGTAGAGAGAATATTTTTCTGAATGGCGCGATATTGGGCATGACGCGCAAAGAGATCTTGCGCAAATTTGATGAGATCGTAGATTTCGCCGGTGTGCAGATGTACATAGATACACCGGTAAAAAGATATTCATCCGGCATGTATGTGCGGCTGGCTTTTGGAGTGGCGGCGCACCTGGAACCTGAAATACTTATAGTAGACGAAGTGCTGGCAGTAGGTGATGCTGAATTTCAGAAGAAATGCCTGGGAAAAATGAGCGATGTAGCCAGTCACGGGCGTACTATCATATTTGTGAGCCATAATATGCAGGCCGTGCAAAGCCTGTGTAAAACCGCCATTTATCTTAAAGCCGGGCAGATTACTGATATCGGGCCCACCGATAAAGTAATAAACAACTACCTGAGCAGGGAAGTAACAAACCGGATTTCTATAGAATGGGAGAATGAAGCCACGGCACCTGGTAATGAATATATACGCATGGTGAGCGCGCGCATAGATCCTAAGCTGCTGAAAGATATGGATGTGATGAGTGTTGCAACCGAAATTGATGTTGTCTTTGAATTTTACCTGCATAAGGCCTGCAACCTCAATATCAGCTTTTTCTTAAGCACACCCGGTGGACTGATCATTTTCAATGTTGCTACCCCATCAGTAGCATTGGAAGCAGGTATGCACCGCAGCAAGCTGACAATACCCGCACGGCTGCTCAATGATGACATTTACACCATACGGCTTTACTTTGTAAAGGACATGGGCGCTGTGATATTTGATATTGAAGATATACTTACTTTTGAAGTCGTTGATGAAGCCAGAACCGGCAGCTGGTTTGGTAAATGGCCCGGCGCTGTAAGACCGGCTTTGCCGTTTACGCTAACATAACAGAACATGATCTACGTTACAAAACCTTTTCTGCCGCCAATTGGTGAATATGAAAAGTACATTGAAGGAATATGGGACCGCGTATGGCTTACCAACAACGGACCGCTGGTGAACGAACTGGAGATAAAACTGAAAGAATATCTTAGTTTGGACCACCTGTTATTTCTTACGAACGGGACAATTGCACTCCAGATCGCAATAAAGGCCCTGGGTATACGAGGAGAAATAATAACTACACCCTTTAGTTATGTAGCTACTACATCATCCATAGTATGGGAAGGCTGTGAACCTGTGTTCGTAGACATTGACCCGCATACGCTGAATATTGATCCTAAGAAGATAGAAGCGGCAATAACTGAAAAAACCTCTGCAATACTTGCCACACACGTATTTGGTAATCCGTGCGACATAGAGGCAATAGAGATTATCGCACAAAAGCATGGCCTGAAAGTGATATACGATGGTGCGCACGCGTTTGGCACTACCTATAAAGGCCGTTCGGTTTTTGAATTTGGTGATATCTGCACTACCAGCTTTCACGCTACAAAGGTTTTCCATTCTATAGAAGGAGGAGCCGTAGTAACCAAAGACGCCTCACTGCTAAAGGAAATGTCTTTTCTACGGAATTTTGGCCACAACGGGCCGGAGACATTCAGCACCGTTGGCATCAACGGTAAGAATTCAGAGTTTCATGCCGCTATGGGCCTCTGTAACCTTAAGTATATAACTGAGATACTGGCAAAAAGAAAACTGATCTGGGATACATACACAAAACGTCTTTCGCACGCCAGACTGGGTAGTATACAGATCGATACAGATGTCGTAATTAACTATTCCTATTACCCGGTAATCTTCGAAAGCGAAGAAGTACTGCTAAAGGTGATCAAAGAGCTGGAAGGACACAAAATATCACCGCGCCGCTACTTTTATCCTTGCCTTTCCACCCTCAACTATGTGAAACATTACGATACACCTATATCCTCAGACATTGCCAGCCGCATACTTTGCCTGCCATCATTTCACGATATGTCGGAAGAAGTGATAGATATGGTAGCACGTATTGTGCTGCGTGCAATAAACAACTAAGTAGACCGCAGTTTATTACATTGCCAAAATGCTGACAAAAAATAGCAAAAGAGTATTGGTCTTCGTAATCGTTTTCATTCTGTACAGATACAATATTGATAAGGTTGAAAACTTATTATCTAGGGTACAGTGTTTTGAAGGAGTAATTTTCAGCAAAGAAATAAGCTTGGGAAGAAATCCATCAGTAAGTGTAAAACAAAATAGTAACGAAGTAGTTTTACACGACATATCGAATAAGAAAATCTACGACATAATTGAACCGGGAGATTACATTATCAAAAAAAGATGGGCAATCAATTATGCTTTGATCAAAAAAAATGACACCTTGGTTTTCCAACCGTAATCCATACACCCGATTTAAATTGTAATTTTGCGGCCCGCGTTTTATAACACGGTTGCATTTACTGTAAATGAATTAAAGGAATTATGAGCAGTATCGGAGGCTATTTAGGATGGGAATTCCCGAAAGGACAGGAGTATCATGACCAGTTATTGAGATTGAATACGGGTAGGAATGCTTTTGAATACATTTTACGCACCAGGAAATATAAGAAGGTCTACTTTCCTTACTATTGCTGCGATGTGCTGCTGGAGCCGATAAAAAAAACAGGCATTGAGCAGGTATTTTATCACACAAATGATAAGCTGGAACCGGTAATAGACTTCCCGGTGAAGGAAGATGAATGCCTGCTGTATGTGAACTATTTTGGCGTAAAAAATGACACAGCAGCCAAGCTTGCGAAGCAAATCCCCAGCCTTGTTGTTGATAACTCTCAATCGTTTTTTACACGGCCAGATCTGAACATTGATACGTTTTACTCCTGCCGCAAATTCTTTGGCGTACCAGACGGAGCCTATCTGAATATAGGAAATGCAACTGCACGTTTTCCGGCAGATGTCTCGTATGACCATTGTACGCATTTGCTTCAATGCGTTGACACGGGTATAGAATCCGGTTTTCCCGCATTCAAAGCAAATGAAACACGGTTGGTAGGCCAGGACATCAGGCAAATGTCTGCCCTTACCCGAAAAATGATGGAGGCCGCCCCCTACTCCAGCTCACGGCACCAGCGAAATGAGAATTTCCTGTATCTGCATTCCCGGCTGGCAGATATTAATGAACTAAAGCTTAATTTTAGTTCCGTAGACGGGCCGCTTAACTATCCTTTGCTCATATCAAACCCGGATCTGCGAAGATTACTGATAGGAGAAAAAATATTTATCGGCGATTTCTGGCCCGGGGTGCGTACCTGGGCTTCAAAGGACAGCTACGAGTATTTTTTGTCTGAAAACCTCCTGGCATTGCCTATAGACCAACGATACAATGAAAAAGACATGGCCCGGATTATAGAAAATATTTTAAAATTTATCTGATCATGAGTATAAAAGGAAGAGTTGTTACGCTCAGGGCCATAGAAAGGGAAGACCTCCCGCTATTGCATAAATGGGCCAATGATAATGAGATAAATGCTATGATAGGTGGGTGGCATTTCCCTTCCGGCATGAATGATCAGCAAAAATGGTTCGAGACGCTCAATTTGAACTCCCTGAATCAAAGGTATGCTATAGATGTGCCTGATTTTGGATTGGTGGGAACAGCAAATCTTGTAGAAATAAACTGGAAAGATAAAAACGCCCATCATGGAATGACACTAGGTAACAGGGATGCAAGGGGAAAGGGCTATGCTGTAGACACGATCATGGCGATCATGAGATTTGCCTTTGAGGAACTGGGCCTTAACAGGCTGGACACAACGATTATCGAATACAATGCCAGCTCTCTGGGTGTATACACCAAAAAATGCGGTTGGAATATAGAAGGCACCCAAAAAAGGTGGTATTTCAGACAAAACAAATATTGGGACAGGCATATTGTGGGCATTACCCGCGAGCAATATTTTGATCTGGTCAATAAAAACAATTACTGGCATGAGCAGTGAGCTACCGTTAGTTAGTGTTTGCACCATTACGTATAACCACGAGCGCTATATTGCGCAGGCAATAGAAGGCGTGATAAACCAGAAATGTAATTTCAGGTTCGAGATGGTGATAGGTGAAGATGGTTCTAAAGACAAAACAAGAGCCATAATAGAAGAGTATGCGGCCAAATACCCGGATATTATTGTACCACTCTTTGCGGAAAAGAACCAGGGCGCTAAGGCGAATGCTACAAATAGTCTCATGAACTGCCGTGGAAAATACATAGCATTTCTCGAAGGGGATGATTACTGGACCGACCCTACCAAACTACAGCGCCAATTCGACTTCCTGGAGGCAAACCCGGATTATATTATGTGCTTTACGAGGGTAGCTGTTATAGACGAGAATGGAGATCCGGCAACGGACCCGTACCCTGAATTTACCCGTGAAGATTTTTCATTTGACGATATTGTACGGGCGGAAAAGTGCTTCATTCCCACACCTACTATGTTCTTCAGGAACATACTTCCACGGCCCCTCCCTGAGTTTTATGTGAATGCTATGAGCGGCGATATTGCTATGCATTTATTGCTGAGCGACAAGGGGAAACTGAAATGTCTGCCAGGAAAAACGGGCATATACAGGGAACATCCCGGGGGCATTACCAAAACAGAAAAGGCGAAAAAAGAAAGTTACCGTGAGCTGTTCAAATTATATGCGAAAGTGAACGAATATTTTGACTTCCGGCACGATAAAGTGATAAGAGAACGGTTATTGCAGATGTCAAAAATTAAACTTATTTTTGGCTCAAAGGACCTAAAAGGATTAGAGAAATTAAAATACGTGAGGCAGAATGCTTCGGACTACTTCAAATATGCAGACCGAAGGAATATTAAAGAAATGGTATACTACGCAACACTACTCTTTTTTCCCTCCCTACTGAAACTAAAGAAATAAAGGTTATTAAATAATAGACCGCCAGGGTCCATCTCTTTTAAAAGACGAAAATGAAAAAGTTACTTAAGCAGATATTGTCTCCGATACTCAAATCTTATGATGTAAGAATAGAGCGAAACAAACAGGATATTGACGCGCTTTATAAGCTACTCTATAACCAGATACATGACGTGGACAATGCATTGCCCCTGGCTTTTGCTCAAACAGTGGACGCATTTGGCTTTCAGTGGAAAGAGCTGAGAGAGGGTGAAGCAATGCTTAGTGACCGCATGTTCAAAGAGAACATAACGAGCATAATAACCGATTACGAAATTCTGATAAACAAAGACTGGTTTAAAGGCAAAGACGTTATTGACTGCGGATGTGGTGGCGGACGATGGTCCTACGGCCTCGCTAAGCTTGGTGCTAATGTCACTGCCGTAGACATTAACCAGTCAGCTATAAACGCTACAAAAGAGGAGCTGAAGGATATAAACGTTGAGAAGAACTTCGTAGTAACACCGCTCGAAAACCTTATACAGAACCTCCCGGCAGGTAAGAAATTTGATCTCGCATGGTCCTGGGGCGTGCTTCCGTTTGTGGGCAGCTTCACTAAAGCCTTTAAACAGGTGATGGACTGTGTGAAAGACGGAGGCTTTATCTATGTGAATATTTATGGCCGCGAGACACTTAATTACGAGCAGGATATAGAAGTGTTTAAGAATAGGGTGCGTTATAACACACTTGGCAGCTGGCAGGAGAAAGAGCAATTCCTGATAGAAAAGTCAGGTGGTGATAAGACCAAAGTACACCAGAACCACGACTTGTTTTCTCCGTTGCTGAACAGGCGGTTTGAGTATAGCTACATAAAGAAACTCCTTGAAGACAATGGCTTTACCGATGTAACCAGGACTGTGAAGGACACTGAACTCTACGTAAGAGCGGTAAAAAAGGCAATTAATCCGGCAGACAAACCTTTTATTGGTCATACGCCGCAGAACGAACCCTGGCGGGCAAAGTATATCAAAGTTTAACTTGCCAGCGAGTATGAGAATATGGGCGTTCCCATCCATTTACCCGTTCGACAGGCCGGGAATGAAATGGAGTGGTATTTTTGCGCACCGGCAATACAAGGGCCTTATTGAAAACGGTGCTGACCTGAAAGTGGTTATTCCTGTGCCGTGGCACCCGCCCTTCCCCTTCTCAAAATTGCATCCCGAATGGACACAGTATGCCCAACTAAATTACCCAAAGCAGAAAGAGTTTGATGGCGTAACCATTTACTACCCGCGAATAGCAAATATGCGCCCCAACCGCTTTGTAAAAAAGTCTTTTGAAGAGCGCACAATAGATGCTATCATAAATTTTTTCAGAGATAATAATATAAAGCCTGACCCTGCAACAGATATTATCTATTCCCAGTGGACACCCAATTCTGTTATTGTTCAAAAGGCTGCGCACAAACTGGGGCTCCGGTCGGCCATATTGTGTATTGGTGACGACGTAGTATTATATCCGCATGAGAAACCAGCAACGCTGGAGCTATTTAAAAAAACATGGATAGAAGCCGACCTCCGGTTTGTAGTAGCAGATTATCTTGGCAGGGCGGCAAACAAAGTGGCAGGCACTAACCTGCCTTACGATGTTGTTTATATGGGAGTGGACCATCAATACTTTAAGCCAGGCACTGCAGACGAAACACTACAGACAAAGAACGAATACAAAATACCCACCGATAAGCCGGTAATACTGACCATAGGCACGGCTAGCAAAAGAAAAGGCTGGATAGAATTGTTAGATGCGCTGCAAGAGATAAACAAAAAAGGGACTGATTTTTTTCTTGTAGGTGTGCATACCGGCCCGCTGGAATTTGACCTGTACGGCGAAGTAGAACAACGAGGCCTGTCGTCATCTTTCCTTGGCCTGGATGGAGTGCCCCCTGCATCGCTCAATAAGATCTATAACATTGCTGATATTTTTTGTCTGCCATCCCACTCTGAAGGTATGGCCAATGTGGTGATTGAAGCAATGTCATCGGGCCTGCCAGTTATAACCACAGACGTGGGCGGACACCGCGAGCTGGTGACTGATGAAGTGAACGGCATGCTGATAGCACCATTTAATTCCAAAATACTGGAAGAAAAAATACTTGAACTGCTCACCAATAAAACCCATAGAAAAAGCCTGGGAAACGCAGCCCGCAAATTTATAGTGGAGCAGTGGGGTACCAATGCAATAACCTCGCAAAAGCTTTATAAGCAACTTTGTCTTAACAGCGCAACATATTAGTGTCCTCAAAATTGATTTCACTATCTTTATAGCAATACGCCTCACACACTACGAACTCTATTAAACTGGCTAAAAAAATGAAGTCTCGCATAATACATAAGATAACGACAATAAAAAAAGTTGTTTCCAACAACCTGATCAACAACGGCCTTTATGCCAAGGGGAAGGCCAATAAATTCGTGATCGTTATGTATCACGGGGTGGATAGAAAACAAAAAACCGACTTTAACGAGCGCTTTTTCAGCGTCGATAATTTCGAGAAGCAAATAGCGGGTTTTAAAAAACACTCCAATTTGCTTACCTACGATGATTTTCTCAATGAGCGGTACTCAAGTGAAAAAACAAATGTGCTGATAACCTTTGACGATGGCTATGCAAATAATGTAAATTATGCTCTGCCTGTGCTTGACAAGTACAACGCACATGCGCTTTTTTTCGTGACCGGGGTCGGAACTTTGAATAAAAAAATACTCTGGGCCGATGCGATGGATATAGTAACGCGGCACGCAGACAAGAAAAGCTCGGTAACGCTAAACGATGCAAAATTTCACTTTAATGGCATGAAATTTGTATGCGAAGAGTTGCAGATGGAGCTTGCTGCCTATGTACAGGCCAGTAAAAAAACAGGCTATGTGGAAAAAGAAAATCTGGTGACTCAACTGCTGAAAATTTACGATTTTACAAAAGATAAAGAAAATGACGATTACTGGCAGCTAATGACGGATGACCAGATTCGGAACGCCTCAATGAGTAAAAATATTACTATTGGCTCACATGGTTTCTATCACAATAACCTGGGTTCCCTTTCTAATTCGGATGCACTGCATGAGGTAGACCTGTCTAAAAAGTATCTTGAAAATATAATTCAGAAAGAGGTTAACAGCATTGGTTTCCCGGATGGATCTTATACAGAACAACTAAATGATTCGCTGAACACAGCAGGCTTTAAGAAACAGTTCCTGGTCGATTTCAGATATAATGATAACAGCAAAAGGAAGTACACACACGACAGGTATGGGCTATATCCAAGCACGGGAAATAATCACAGGATACTGTACAAAATATTGAATCAATGAACATTTGCATTTATACTTCTGATCGGGCTTCAATGGCGAGTTTGGTAAATATCAATTATCTTATTCAACAGCGGCCTGATCATAATTATTCATTTCTTACCATCGTGCGCCACCAGCCAAAACCAGACCTGGTAACGCGACTAAAAAAGGTATACAGTGAACTAAGGTTTGATGACGGAAGATATGAATTGCAAAGAGATCTGGAAATTATAGACAAAAGAATAAAAGCCTTGGTAAATCCTGTTGACAGGAAAAAATTTCAGAACGGGTATGCAGACGAGGTAAATGATGAAAAGAGTGTAGCGTTTCTGCAGAAAATAAGACCCAATATCATAATTCAATCCGATGCGGGCATTCTGAAATCAAACATCTTTAGTCTTTCAAATATCGCTACCATCAATGTGCATCATGGTTTGTCTCCTGATATACGTGGTATATTTTCTACTTTTTGGTGCCTGTTCTACGGAATAAAAGAGAAGGTGGGTGTTACCTGCCACCTGATAGATGAACACCTGGATACAGGCGCAGTGGTAACGCAAAAGGCCCTTAATACGAATTCTAAAACATTTGTTGACATTGAAGTGGACAACTATCTTCTGGCAAGGGATGTGCTCGTAGAAAGCATAGATAAACTTAGCCGGAAAAGCTTTAAACTACGGACGGAAAAAGATGTAAAGTCATATTACTTCGGCCTGGTAAATCCGTTCCTTTACTATGCGTTAAAGAAAAGAAATTTCGAACCTCTGATGAAGATATCGGAAAAGACGTTCAAGCTTAAGGACAAGAATTTCCTTGAGTTTTAATCTTCGTAACCTCTCCTCACCTTACCAGTCTCCAGCAAATAGTCCTGCCCACTCTCCGGGCATTTTGCTGTTCCGTTTTTAAAGATAAGCCTGTGGCCGTACTCGCTCATCCAGCCAGCTTGCCTGGCAGGATTTCCTATTACGAGCGCATAGTCAGGTACGGATTTCGTTACTACTGCTCCCGCACCTATAAAAGCAAAGGCACCTATATCATGCCCGCACACAATGGTAGCGTTGGCACCTATAGTAGCGCCACGGCCCACATGGGTGCGGCTATACTGGCCCCTTCTGTTTACGGCACTGCGGGGATTGATAACATTGGTAAAAACGCAGGATGGGCCAAGGAATACATCATCATCGCAGGTAACACCGGTATACACAGAAACATTGTTCTGGATCTTCACATTCCTGCCAAGGGTTACCTCAGGAAAAATAACGCAGTTCTGGCCAATATTGCATCCCTCGCCAATCACACAATTAGGCATGATGTGTGCAAAATGCCAGATCTTCACATTGTCTGCAATGTCGCAGCCCTCGTCAATTACTGCTGTGGGGTGTGCAAAATAATCCATAGAATGTTGTGTTATAACTTGATAAATGGATGGTAATCGCCCTTTGGCGCTGCTATAGCAGCCTCGCGGATATCGTGCGTTACCTGTATGCTTGGCAATGCGGCGTCCAGCCCAAAGCCGTTTCCTTTTAGTATTTCTTCATAGCTGCGCGTATGCAGGTTGCCAAACCCCTCACTGAACTCCACTTCTTCCCCGTCAACCGTTATGGCTCGGAACGTTCTTTTGTTTTCCTTCTTTACAGCTTCGGGTATGTCGTTATAATTAACGCTGAGATACCACCTCACTCTCGCTTTCTCCAGGTGCAGCATGCCGGCAGCCCTGTCTTCCTGCAACAGGTGAACGATATTTTCCTTCACGGCCCCGAATATCCATATCAGCATATCAAAGAAGTGAATACCAATATTGCTTGCTATGCCGCCCGATTTTCCTGTATCACCCTTCCAGCTATTAAAATACCAGTTGCCGCGGGAGGTAAGGTAGGTTAGGTCCACATCATGTATGCGATCATCCTTGCTATTTGCTATCTTTTCCTTCAGCGCCATTATGCTCGGGTGCAGGCGCAGCTGAAGTATGTTGTTTACTTTATTGCCAGTTTCCTTCTCTATTTCCATCAGTGCTTCCAGGTTCCACGGATTGAGCACCAGCGGTTTTTCACAAATAGCATCGGCCTGTGTGCGCAGTGCGAAACGTATGTGTGAATCGTGCAGGTAGTTGGGCGTGCAGATGCTAACGTAATCGATCTTGGTACCCTTACGTTTCAGCTTATCTATATGGCGGTCAAAACGCTCGAACTCAGTAAAAAAATGCGCCTGTGGAAAATAACTATCCAGTATCCCCACACTATCAAACCGGTCCAGCGCAGCCAGCAGGTCATTTCCTGTGTCCCTTATCGCCATCAAATGCCGTGGTGCTATATATCCCGCCGCGCCTATTACTGCAAAATTTTTCATACGCTTACTGTACTATTTGTTTATTGCCTTGCTGTCTTCCAAGGCCTGAATATACATTGTTCTTTCCTTCTGCACATTTGCTTTCCAGGTATACTGGTGCTCAACAAATCTCCTGGTATTCACCTGGAGGGTCGATTTGTTTAGCCCGAACCAGTCGAGTGCTTTTTTTACTTCATTATCTATTTCCCATTGCTGTTCTTTGCCCGATATTTTCACAACACATCCTATCTGGTGTTCGTCAAGAATATCAGCAGCTTTCTTCATTCCCTCCTCCAAAACTACAGGAATTCCTGCACTCAGGTATTCACCGAATTTTACGGGCTGCGATGTATTTATCAGCACAGACGGAGCACGCAACAACAACCCTATATCCATACCGGCCAGGTAATCAGCCACCTTATCCTGTGGCACACTCAGCATTCTCACCCTTTCTTTGTTTACTTCATACTTTGTTAGCAGCTCCATCATTTTATCCCTGTTCTGGGTAATGATCACTGCAACATTTTTCTCAGAAAGGGAGATGGCTGACTTCAGAAACGGTATTACAAGATCATCAAGGTGCTGATACTTCTGGGTGCCACCTAGGTAAAGGATGGCTGTTGATCCTTCAATGTTCAGTTCCTTTCTTACCCGCTCACGGCTGTCAGCAGGAATAACATCTTTTACGCAGCAGGGTATCACCACAGCATCTTTCGGCGCGCCAGCCTTTTCTATCAGCATATCCAGCAACGGTTCACTTACCGTGCACACCTTGTTTGCTGTCTGTATGGCATCCTTCAGCCGCGCCAGGTCTTTATGATACATTTCCAACTGCGCAGGCAACATATCTTTCTCCTCAACTATGTTCTCATTTACCAGCCGCTCCAGTGGCCAGAAGCCACGCACATCGAGTATGTAAGCATCTGCAGGAAATATCTTTTTCAGCACATATGCCCACTCAAAGCTGGCCTCACCTCTGAAACAGAATACGGTGTCTCCCGCAAGCTTTTTTCTCAGACTTTTCAATGTAGGTACAGCAGGCCAGTTATGAAACCGGCTGATGCCGCCAATGATCTCAATATTTGAATGGGGGCAGCGCTTTTTAAGTCCTTCTATCTGCTTCTTGCTGCTTTTATCAAACACTTCGCGCATGGGTGCCATTATCCATACAGAAACGGAAACAGGTTTGTTTACGCCTTCTGTTGTGGCTTGCGCCTCTGCCCTGTCAAATACCTGGCTCGCAACCAAAGGTGTTTTATATTCACCTCCTGCTATTATATGTACCAGGTTGTATTTGCCCATTGATAATTCTGTTCTTTTTATTTGAGCTACACGTTACATAGCCAGCCGGATGATCTCAAACGCCTCAGCATAATTATTGCCCGACTGTACGCCTCTTACTTTTGCCAGTCCCTTTATAAATTCGGCACTCGCATATGGCCTGTGGCCCTGTGATGCATACTCACTTATAGCATCTAGCTTAGTATCTACATTGCTCTCACTAAGTGATATAAAACATTGGGTATTGAAGTGCGTTGTGTTCCAAGGCAATTCGTAGCAGAAGATAGAGCACCATTTAAATGCACGCAGTCCTTCGTTAGCTATTGTTGCATGGTCCTGGTGCACATCGCTGAGCGAAGGTATGAAAACCAGGTCAGGATTTATCAGCTTCTTCAGCCCAAGCATATCATCCAGTATCTCCTGCCTTTTATAGTTGAATGTTCTTACATCGTAGTCAAATATCATCAGGTTTTCCGGCGGTATACCAAGTACCTTCGTTGCAGCCTTTACCTCGGTTATCAGTATGTCCTCCGGAAACTGCTTAGGCACAGATTGCCTGCAAGATGAGAAGGCAGCATAATAAACCTCGCACCCTTCTTCAACAAACCTGTTGATGGTGCCGCCGCATCCAAATTCTCCGTCATCCGTATGTGGTGCAAGCACCAGCACTTTTTTAAAACGCTTATTCATCATCTAGCTTTTATGCTTTGCTGTTAAGAAAGTTATTATCCGCTCCACCATCAGCTCCGCAGCGTTGCCTTTACCATATGGGCTGCCGGCTTTACCTTTCTTCTTTTTCAGCACATCCATTATATTCTTTGTGATGAATTTAGTAGACTTCGGTGGTACAATATTGTTCCAACCCAGGTCCACCAGCTCTACCCACGCTGTGTTCTCAAATAGCGTAACACATGGTGTTTGCTGGAAGAAGGCTTCTTTCTGTACACCTCCTGAGTCTGTAACTATCAGTCGTGCGTTCTTTTCCATCACCAGCATATCCATATACCCCAGCGGATCAGTTACCTGTATGTGCGCCGAGTAATGATCGAGCAGGTTATGTTCCTTCAGCAGGTTTTTCGTGCGTGGATGTATAGGCATCACTATTTTGTGGTTTGCTGATACTTCCACGAAACTATCAAGGATAGTTTTAAGCTGATCTATATGCGCTGTATTCTCCGCCCTGTGCACAGTAACGAGTATGAACTCATCTTTTTTCAGTCCAAGCGTTTTCAGCACTTTGCTCTTTTTCTCCGCCACTTTGTCAAACTGTAGTGTAGCATCGTACATTATATCACCATACTGAAATACCGTATTGTTTTTCATCCCTTCTTTCAGCAGGTTATCTTTGCCCAGTTTCGTAGGCACAAACAGCAATGCAGATAAATGATCTGTGAGCAGGCGGTTTACTTCTTCAGGTATGTTCTTATTGAACAGGCGCAAACCCGCCTCTACGTGCGCTATTGGTATGTGAAGCTTAGCGGCCGCCAGCGCACCGGAAAGAGTTGAATTAGTATCGCCTATAGATACCAGCAGGTCAGGTTTTTCCTTCAGCAATATCTCCTCTATCTTCTCTATCATTTCACCCGTCTGCTTGCCATGATTTCCGGAGCCTATGCTCAGTTGAAAATCCGGCTTAGGTATACCCATTTCCTTGAAGAACACATCAGACATATTCTCGTCATAGTGTTGCCCGGTATGGATTAAAAAGAAAGTGAGTTCTTTATATTCTTTCCTGTATTTTTTTATGGCGGTAATTATCGGTGCCGCCTTTATGAAGTTGGGCCGTGCGCCTACTACAATACATAATTTTATTTTCATTACTTTATTTTACGGAAAGCACTAATAAGCTGCAAAAGTAAAGTTTTATCCCCAATGAGAGTAGTTTTCGTATTGTTCAGCCTTTTATATCAATTTATGATGTCTTCCTTAGAACAATGCGCACTTTTTAAAAATTCCTAATTCCAAAAAAAATATCCATGAATAAAAATATATTTAAATTAAAAGTTTATATTTTCTTAATTATTTTATTTGATTAACTTTATAGATTTTGTAATAAATATAACTTTAAATACTTGTAATTATAAATGTAGAATGGTACGTTTATTAATAATTTAATTGTTCACCTATAAAAAACCCAAAAAAGTCATCAATAGAAATCCGGCCTAAAATACCAGCTAAAAAGTCAGGGACTTTTTAGGCATTCATTGCATTGCAATAGCTATGCATATGCACACAAACTTGTCCTCACTGCTGAAAATTTAAAAAAATCCAAACAAATCAAAAACACAATTATGAAAAACAAATTATTTTTATTGTTTATATTATTTTTCCTAGGTCTACATAAGTCTTCTAATGCAACACTAAACGTGGGAAGCGGATACGTATGTTTGTCCGGCTCACCTAAACTTCCAATTACAGAAACAGTTTCTGTCAGTTCGATGGTAAGTAGCAATACAGCCGTTGCTACAGTTTCCCAGTCTGGTCCCACAACAGGAAACGTTTCAGCCGTTTCTGTAGGTACCGCTACAATAACTTGCTCTAACGGCGATTGGGCGGTAATAACGGTTGTTGCAAATGATGCTGCAATAAGCAGTACTGCAGTGTTAAATGCCTCTAATGATTATGTGCTATGGTCTGGAGGAGAAGGCACACCACTCTGCAATATTGACCTTGTTGGCTATCCAGCCGGCGGGGCATTTTCGGGAACTATAACGCCATTCACGGTAACTACCGGAGGCAATGTTTCATGTAACGGCACTTGCGGTTCAACTTACACAGTTACCTATATATCAGGACATGGCTGTAAAGCCACAACTGTAGTTAGCGTTGATCCTTTAAGGCCTATTAATGGCACTGTTACGTCCCTCTGCGTGGGAGCAACACGTATACTCACAGATGTGAGTACTAGTGGCGGTACAACAGTTTGGAGCGCCAGTAATGGTAATGTAACGATCGATGCTTCGTCTGGATCTACTACAGCAATAGCAGCACCATCAAGCATAATAAAGTGTGCCATAACAAGCATGGGTACTGGCTGTTACAAAACTGCGACACTGAACATTATTTCAAACACAACAGCTATAACCGGTACTCGCTCAATATGTTATCCCGGCACAACAGCGCTCTCAAGCTCAACTTCGCCTTCCGGTGGCGCATGGAGCAGTAGTAATACGGGCGTGGCTACGGTGAACACCAGTGGCGTGGTAACTGCAGTCTCTACCGGTACATCTACCATCAGCTATACCCTAAGCAGTGGTTGTTTCTCAACAGCCACAGTAACCGTTTACGCCACCCCCAGTGCAATCACGGGAACACTAACCGTTTGTACAGGCGCTACAACAAACCTGACCAATGCAGCAGGGACCGGAACATGGACCAGTGGTAGTACTGGTGTCGCAACGGTTTCTGGCACAGGAGTCGTGACAGGCATAAGCAATGGTACATCCATAATAACCTATGCTAATTACTGCGGATCAGTTACGGCTACTGTAACTGTATCCAGTATATCTGCAATCTTAGGCAACACTACAATATGCATCCTCTCCAAAACACAATTATCCGATGCTACTGCTGGTGGCACATGGAGCAGCAGCAATACTGCAGTAGGTACAGTTGATGCCACAGGTTTAGTTACCGGCCTTACAGCGGGTACTACTGTCATCAGCTATACTACAAGCGGAGGGTGTTATGTAACCGCAACAGTAACGGTGGGAAGCACAACAAGGCCCAATATTGGCTGTTATTCAGATGGCTCAGGGGATTTCGCCTTTGAAAATGATGTTAATGGCTATAGCGGCATAACGGTTTTATACACTGCAGACATCACCAATGCCACAACAATGGCATCAGTAAATGCTGTTCCTGTTTCTTCGGCATTGTCTATACCTTCGGGCGCTTTTACTCACAGCAGTAGTATTACTATTGCTGATCTTACGGGTTCATATACTGCGCCTCCGTGGTCAATTTATGAGTCTCATCTGGTCTCAGTTACCTATAATGGTTGTACGTGGGCAAAATCATGCTCGGGTGGTTTCCGCTTAGCACCTGGCAGCACGGGAGTCAATACAGTCATATTGAACGGTGCTTTATCAGTAGTTCCAAACCCTAACGGCGGGACCTTTACTGTACAAGGCGCTTTTGCTGGCACAACGGATTCAAAAGATGTAAAGATCGCAGTGGAAGATATGCTGGGTAAAATTGTTTACCGTGATGCAGCTATCATAGAAAACGGAGGAATCAATAAAGAAATCACCTTAGGAAATAATATCCCTAACGGCATCTATCTTATCAGGATCAGCAATGATAAATCAAGTAAAATCATACGCTTTTCTATCAACAGGTAGAATATGATAAAAAAAGTGAAGCGGCTGCTCCTGATGGGACAGCCGCTTTATTATTTTGCTCCTATACGGAATAACATCAAATTGCACTCCCCTTCTTCACAAAAGCCCGTTGCGCCAAAAAAACGCTCAGCTCTGTGGCCGGGTTACCTACGTAGGTGGTATTGTCTGGTATATTGCTGGTCACAATAGTGCCTATACCGGTGGTCACATTTGAGCCTACTTCGGCTTTTTCCTTTAGCGAGGTCTGCACACCTATAAAGCAATTACTGCCTATCCTGCTGCCGCCCGACATTATCACACCGGCTGTTATGGTGGTATTTCTGCCCACAAACGAATTATGCGATATGTGACAATGGTGGTCCATCACTACATTGTCTTCTACTATAGTATCGCCCAGCATACCCTTGTCTACATTGCAAAACGGCAACATCAGCACATTATCGCCTATTACAGCTTTGCCTACATGCGGCACATGAATGTTATTGCCTTCTTCGTCTTTCGCTATACCAAAGCCTGCGCCGCCTATGGAGCAAAACTCACGTATGTGGCAGTTCTGCCCTATTATAGCTCCTCTATGCACCTTTACGTGCTCATCTATTATGGTATTGTCGCCTATAGTACATTCTTCTATTATACTGTATGCGCCCACCTTTACACCATGCCCCAGCTTGCTGCCGGTATATATTATGGCTGTGGGGTGTATAAGCGGCTCATCAGCGTGGCTCACCTGCTCTTCTGCTTTATGCAGTATCTTCACAAAGGCGAGCAGGGGATTGGGAGTTATTATAAAAAGTGTCTCAGCAGGATTTCCTGTAAATAATTCAAATGTGGCCTCGTCACATATTATGCAGCCCGCCTGCGTATCATTAATGTACGATGCCGCTTTTTTCACTTTGGGCCTTATCCAGGATATATGGTTCTTCGTGCATTCCATTACCGGCCTGAAACCATCATAAACCAGTGATCTATTACCCTCAAACCTGCATGTAGCGCTGAGTATTTCTTCTATATCTGTAAATGAAAATCTATACATTATTACACTTTTTAGACCTTGAAAATTGACGAAACAGGCCGGGCTACCAACCGCTACACAAGGTAAAAAATAATCGGGTATGGCTGATACCCATGTATCAATTATGGGCGGTATACTTCTTTTAAAAAATCTTCCGGGCTATATACCGGCAATGCTGGCATAGCCATTTTCTTAAAAACCTTATCTCTTGTAAGCACATAATCAAGGTTATGGTGCAACGCCGTAAAGTACTGTAATGCATCTTCAATATCCTCAATCTTGGAATACACAGCGTTGAGTACCACCTCGTGAGTCGCATCAAGCACTTTTATGTCCACCAACAAGGAAAGAATTATCTCTTTAGCTTTTTGTTTGCCGTAAGCCTTTGTGAGCCAATATGCGGTAATGTGAACAATAGATGGGGTGATAAATACATGAACATCTCCACTTATTGCCAACTCGAAGATTTTTTTCGAAACTTCATATTGATCACGTTTCAACGTAAAATCCAGTACAATATTTGCATCTGCCAGCACTTTAAAAGCCATACTTCGTGCTTTGCTCCTTATAATAGAGTTCCTTCAGGTTAATCTCTGCACCAATTGACGGCTTGTCCAATCTTTCAATAATATCAATAATATTCTTTTGCCTTGCAGACTTAGTTAGCTTTTTAAAAAAATCTTCCACCAGTTCTGAAACACTGGTACCATTTTTTTCAGCCATCTTTTTTACGCTCAACAGCAACGGCTCATCAATTGTAAGATTCAAACGCGCTTTCATGTATCAAAGATACACACTTTTTAATATTATGCGCATACGAACACATTTTTAGTCTCCTAAATACATGCTTTTTTCGTACTTTTACAGTCTCCAATTTCAGCCTCTTTCATGTGTGGGATCTTAGCCATAATCAATAATAAAAGGTCGTTAAATTCAAAGCAGCTTCATACCGCATCGGCTATAATCCGCCATCGCGGCCCTGATGACGAAGGCTTTCTTACCTGGCAGCCTGGTGAAGATCTGCAGGTATGGGCAGGTAACGACACGGCGACCTCCACAAAAGAACATTGGAAATACAAAGATATGCCCACCGATCTGCCGTTTAAGGTAGGCCTGGGGCACAGGCGGTTATCCATACTCGATCTCTCGCCTGCGGGCCACCAGCCTATGGTGTATGAGAAGGCCGGGCTCTCGCTGGTGTTCAATGGCGAGGTTTATAACTACATAGAAATAAAAGCAGAGCTGGAAACACTGGGGCACCTGTTCCGCACAAAGTCAGATACAGAGGTCATACTGCATGCATGGGAACAATGGGGCGTAGATTGCCTGCAGAAATTCAATGGCATGTTTGCTATAGTGATGCTGGACTATCACAAAAACGAATTGTATGCTATCCGCGACCGCTTTGGAGTGAAGCCCATATACTATTACAAAGGCGAAAACGCAACATACCTTGCTTCAGAAATTAAACAGATCCGCACATCGCCTGACTACCGGTTCGATATGGACACGGCTGTAGTACGGCAGTTCCTGGCTGCAGGCGCGGTAGACCATTCTGAAAACACATTTGACAAAAACATAAAACACCTGCAGTGTGGCCACTACCTGAAAATGGACCTCACCAAAGAAAATGGTGAAGCTGAAATAATAAAGTGGTACACACTAAAGCCCCGGCAATGGAAAGGCAGTTTTGAAGCAGCAGCAGATGAGTTCAGGGAGCTGCTCACAGATGCCGTGCGCCTGCGCCTGCGCTCCGATGTAAAGGTAGGCACGGCCCTGTCTGGCGGGCTGGACTCGTCGAGCATCGTATGCATTGCGGCCGATCTGCTCAAAGCCCGTGGCGATTTCGCCGGGCAGGAGACCGTAACCGCCTGCTTTGCCGAGGCCAAATATGACGAATGGAATTTTGCGGAAGAGGTGATCAAAAAGACCAATGCGGTACCTCATCGTGTGTTCCCTTCATTTGCGAAGATGCACGAGGAAATGGACGCATTTGCATGGCACCAGGATGAACCGGTGGCCAGTACATCCGTCTTCAGCCAGTGGGCCGTATTTAAAGCAGCGCGCGAGGCCGGGCTCACAGTAATGATAGATGGCCAGGGCGCAGACGAGCAGCTGGCAGGATATGGAGGCAACGACCTGCCGCTTTATGCAGGACTTGTACAGAAACGCGACTTCAGCGCACTGATGGCCGAAGCCCGCTCTTACAAAAGTGAACATGGTACATGGCCCAAGGGCTTCCTGCTTGGCGCCATGAAACTGAATATGGGCAAGCACCCACTGCCAGCTACCATAAGCTGGCTGCATGGCAGCGAGCCAATTTCCATTTTTGATGCACCGGCAAAATCATTGCAAAAGAACTTATTCCGCCAGATCTATAACCAGCCGCTGCCAGCACTGCTTCGCTACGAAGATCACAACTCCATGGCATGGAGCGTAGAGTCCCGCACGCCGTTTATGGATTACCGCCTGATGGAGTTTAACCTCGGCCTGCCGGAGCGCTTCGTATATCGCGATGGGGTGAGAAAAACTATATTGCGCAAGGCTATGCACAACATAATACCTGCATCAATAGAGAACCGCAAAGATAAAATGGGCTTTGTAACGCCTGAAGAAGTGTGGCTGAAGGGCGAGGGAAAAGAATGGTTTCTAAACGCAATAGATTATGCCTGCAAGGCGTTCCCCGATATCATCAACGCAGCGGAGCTGAAAGATTATGTAGCCGCTGTTATGACCGGTAAAGAGCCATTTTCCACTATTCCCTGGCGGGTAGCATCACTTGGCCTGTGGCATAAAAATGTAACCGCAACTCAACGCCATTTGTAAAAAACCTCGGGTACCGCTTCCACTATTTTATTTACAACATCTGCTGGCAATGGTCCCAGCTTCATGGCAAGTATTACATCACTGGCCTGCTTTGTATTTTTTATACCCGGTATGGTGAGTGTGTCGTAATTATTGGAAAGCTGGAAACGGAGCGCGCTTACTGATATGCCTCCCTCCAGTTCATCAAGAAACCCCAGCTTTCTTACCGATCCGGTCACCCACTCAGCCTGCTCAGCATTTATATTGTGCCGTATGTCATTGCCCGCAAATACAGGATCAGCCAGTAACGTACGCGGACTAATGAAGCCGGATGCCAGCGGCACACGGCAGATAAACGTATACTTGTCCTTATACGCTGCATCTGTAAAGTACTGTTCGTATCGCCGGTCCAGGGGGTTATACACCGCCTCTATTACCGATCCGAAATTGTGGCGAAGTACATTGGCTACACCCTTCTGGCTTCTGCAGCTCACCCCATAGCTCTGTATCTTACCATCCTGCACCATTTTGTCAAATGCAGCTATGTCAAGCGAAGAGAAATCAAAATCGTCTGGCGGATTGTGCAGCAGCATAGCGCCCAGCCGGTCCACCTGTAGCCGCTTCAGGCTGCCTTCTACATTTACCGCGAAATTCTTTTCAGAAAAATCATCCGGAGCGCTGGCTTCAGCGCCCGGCACCATTGCATACTTCGTGCAGATAACAGCATTTGAAGCATCCCCTGCATAGGTCTTTAGCGCCTGGCCCAGCATTTCTTCCGAACTGCCATAGCCATACCCTGCTGCCGTATCAAAAAAGTTGATACCATTATCCAGTGCAAGATGTATGGCACGCACCGCCTCTTCCTTATCTATATCCCCGTAGCCGTTCGGGCGGCCATTTAAGCTGTAATCACCGGCCAGTTGCCAGCAGCCGAAGCCTATACGGGCAACTGTATTCCCGTGAAACGATAACGTATTGCCCAAGCTGAAAGTAGGTTTTAATTAAAATTGAATCCGCCCTTTATCAGTGTACGCGCACCGTAAAAAGAGTTGCGGCCATGCAGTATACGGTCATCCTGGAAGAAAACACCCTCCCCCGGTTGCAGCACCAATCCCGTTAGCAGACCGCCGGCCACAATTTTATTTTCCAGGAACCTGTGAAACTCTTCACATAGCTCCAGCACGTCCTTCGGATTATCCGGCATTACACGAAAATAATTCCAGTTCAGCTTCACGCCTCTCTTATCGGTGTCAATGATCCTGCGCTTTTTTCTCTGATCTTCACCCTTGCCAAAATCCACCTCTACAGTTTTCAGCTTTTCGTACAGGGCTGGTTCATATTTCTCCAGCACTTTTATCACGTCGTCAGAGTCTATAAAAGTTGTTGCACCGCCTACTTCCGCAGTTTCTATGCAAAAGAAGAAATTCACATCAAGATCAAAATTCACGTATGCAGCATCTGTATGCAATGGCTGGCGCGTATTGGCGTGCCTGAAGGTAAAGTCATTTTCTTTGTCATAACGGATATCTGTCCACCGCTCAGCGCTCTTGGCATTGCCTGTTTTAATATCCTCATCTACATTCACTATTTCTCCTATTTTATCTACCAGCGACTGGTAAAACTCCTTATGATTTATGCCTGCCGGCAGGCCGGTGAGGTGAACGATCTTATTGGCAATAAGCGCAGCCTTGAACTGTGCTGCAAAATCTTCAGAAGGCGAGTACACGATCGTCTTTAAAAATGCTGGATTCTGGAATAATTGCATCGTACTCAGATTTATTTAGTTATGGTAGAATGATTGAAAACAAAATTAGTCATATCGTCTCCAATTAAAGCATGATCCCCGTCATCACAGGTAAAAATTGTTGCTCTTCTTTCTATGCAGTATATAGTGTATAGCAATATAAAAACCCGGGCTTATCACATTGCCCGTTAGGCTTGCCTGGTAGTGATAGTAATTATTGCCCGGTGCGGCTATGCTTATGTTATAGGTATTACGTTCTGAAAGCAGCAGTATGTATTGAAAATTCAGTCCCATGGTCAGGTACAGGTCCTTACCTGCCGATTCGCCATAGTTATACTCAAACCCTATGTTCATGGCCGGAAAAACGTTGTTGACATTTTTAGTGGAATCTATGGATGCCTGCATCGTTTCGCCACCTGCTCCTGCCACTTTTATCCCTTTGTTCATAAGATAGGAGAAGCCTACACCACCATATATAAACAGCTGGCACTTGGGCATTGTAACAATATAGTTCTCGTTGAGCATCACGTTCACGTAGTTAAAATTCAGCACTGCAATGTTTTTGCCAAACTGCTTCAGTGGTAGCCTCGTTCTTCCAAATGACACATTGAGTATAGGAAAGAACTGTGTTTCAGCGGGCTTGTACGCTACGCCCACGCGCACACCAAAGCTCTGCTGCCCGTAAACCATCTTTGCATTATTGCTATTGATCAACTCGGGATAGCTAAAGTCAAATCCGGATGACAGCTCTATTTGCGCATTGCCGCTTATTGCCAAAAGCAACAGGCACACTATACCAGCAAGCCACCGTAGACATTTTCTCATCCTCAATTCAAACGTTTTTACTAAAATTTTGTTGCCATCACTATTCGTGATTTATTGCTCACCTAATTATGACTTCCGACTGATTTCTTACAACTTACGACTTAATCAATCCTTATACATAAACCATTTTGCCAGCTCCTTATAGCTTGCCTTCTTGCCATACATAAGGATGCCCACACGATATATGCGGGATGCAACCCAGGTAGTAAACAGGAAGCCCAGCACCATAAACAGCATAGATGCCGCTAACTGTAGATTGGTAACACCACCAAACGGTATACGTATCATCATAGCTATCGGTGAGGTAAATGGTATCATAGACAACCATATCGCCAGCGGGCTGTCCGGATTATTGATAATAACCGATTGGGCAAGCGCAAACGTAAAGATGAGCGGCAAGGTAATAGGAAACATAAACTGCTGCGTCTCCGTTTCATTGTCTACCGCCGAGCCCACAGCCGCGAATAGAGAGCTGTAAAGCAGGTATCCGAAAAGGAAGTAGAACAGGAAGCAGGAGATGGTTTTAGTAACCGGGATACTTTGCAGCTCTTTCAGTACGTTTTCCATTTTATTGCCGCTTTCTGCGGCGGGGCTATCAACTTGGGTGCCTTGGGTATCCTGAGCCATCATATGTTGGGCTGCTGATACTTGCTCAGTTTTTGCCTTTACATTTTTTACCAGCACAGTACCTGCCACAGTTGACAACACCAGTGTAAGCGCTATCCATAAAATAAACTGTGTAAGGCCTACTAAACCTATCCCCAGTATTTTGCCCAGCATCAGCTGAAAAGGCTTTACCGATGATATGATCACCTCTATGATACGGCTTACTTTCTCTTCAATAACCCCGCGCATTACCTGTGCCCCATACAGGAACAGGGACAGGTAAATAAGAAAGGCACATATAAATCCCACCGCCAGCGAAGCCACTACATGGGCGTCTTCTATTGCACCATTTGCCTTCACCTGCTGCGGCGATATACTGATGTGTTTCTGTGCCTTTGCAAGCACTACAGTGTCTATACCTGCTTCCACCAGCCTTTGCGACCGTATCAGGTTACTCAGATCATCTTCTATTTTTCCACTGGTAAGCGGGCTTGGCTTTTTTTCGCCCAGCAGCTGCACCCCGGTTAGTGATGATGGGATATACAACAGGTAGTCGTAACCGTCCTTTATGAAAGCTTTCTTCGTAGTTTCAAACGGCTTGGTTACATAAGTGAACGACATGTTGTTGCCGTTCTTCATCTTGTTCACAAAGCGCCCGCTTTCATCTATCACCGCCACTTTCTTCAGGTCTCCGAATTCATTCTGAGATGCAGTGATAAAGGCTATCAGCCCTATCATGCCTATAAACAATACAGGCACCAGGAAGGTGAGCACCAGGAACGACTTTTTCTTTACCCGCGAAAAATACTCCCTCTGTATGATCAGTAATATCTTGTCCATGGATTATTGATTTGAGGAAGTTGCACCCCCTACTTTTTGAATAAATATTTCATTCATCGTCGGCACCACTTCTTCCAGCTTATTTATGCTGGCCAGCGGCAACATATATTGCAGCACATCGTTCACCTTGCTGCCTGCATTTATTTTCAGTATCATTTGCTGGTGTGTATCATGGCTTGTTTCCTTGAGTATGGCAAATGGAGCAGCGCCGGGCATACGCACCTGTTCGCCTTCGTACTCCAGCACATAGGTGCCATTGCGGTAAGAGTTTCGTATCGTCTTCACCTTCCCATCCAGTATTTTGTGCGACAGGTTCAGCAGGGCTATCGAATCACACAGCTCTTCTACGCTTTCCATGCGGTGCGTGGAGAAGATAATAGTAGCCCCTTTCTTATTTAGTTCCAGTATTTCATTCTTTATCGTCTCTGCATTCACCGGGTCAAAGCCTGAAAACGGTTCATCCAGTATCAGCAGTTCCGGTTCATGCAGCACGGTGGCCACAAACTGGGCTTTTTGCTGCATCCCTTTCGAGAGTTCTTCTATCTTCTTATTCCACCAGCCCTGTATCTCCAGCTTTTCAAACCAGTATTTGGCGCGTTTTTGCGCCTCCGCTTTGCTTAGTCCCTTCAGGCGTGCCAGGTATAGTATCTGCTCACCTATCTCCATCTTCTTATAGAGCCCGCGCTCTTCCGGCAGATAGCCTATGCGGTTTATATGCACCTGGTTCAGCGGCTCGCCATTAAATAACACCTCTCCCGAGTCTGGCGCAGTTATCTGGTTGATAATGCGGATCAGCGATGTTTTGCCTGCGCCATTTGGCCCCAGCAGTCCAAACACTTTTCCCTGTTCTATTTCTATACTTACATCGTCCAGCGCCCGGTGGTTGGCGTATTGCTTTACAATGTGGCGAATACTGATCATTGATTAAGATTATAGTGTAAAATAACAAATTTCCCTTCAGTGCGCGCATAGCCCTGCCATTGCGCGCCACATTTAACAAACAAAGGGCCGGTGTTCCCACCAGCCCTTTACCTTTTGTTTCATTATTTATTAGCGCTCTACCACGAAGTGGAACGATTTGTTATCGCTGCCGCTGCTTACATTCAGTATATACATACCGTTTGCTATTGAGCTGCTGAGCTCTATCTGCTCGTTTATCTTACCATGGTCGGCCCTTGTCTTCTTCCTCAGTACCACCTGACCCAGCATGTCTGTAACCTCTATTGCCAGTTCTTCGTCATTGGTATTAGATAAGGTGCCCTTCAGTGCAAAGCTACCGGTGTTCGGGTTAGGCATCAGCCTTATGTCGCCTACACCTACATACTGAACGTTGCCTATACCTGTTGGTATTACCGTTACGTAGATCCAGTCAAATGTGGTGATACCATCGCAGAAACCACTGCTGGTAAGCAGGCAGGTTATCGAGTCGCCATCATGGAAGCTGTTGCTCCAGAAGGAATCGTTGGTTGCGCCTGGTACAGGTACTCCGTTTATCTCCCACTGGTAGGTAGGGTTAGGTCCTGCATTGTGCACAACAGTTGTCAGCATTTCAAGTGAATCTTCATGAACACTGAAGCCTGGTATCGGTACGATATCGATATGTGGCAGCAGCAGAGGAACTACTGACATAGTTACCACGTTGCCATACGCAGTATCCGCTGTGCGGCACTGGTAGTTGCTGATCATTTTCACAGTTACCACATCGCCGGTTGCAGGTACATAAGTGTAGATATGACCTGTACCCACCACTGTATTGTTTACCAGCCATATATACTGTGGCGTTGTTCCGCCAAAGGTAGGTGTAGCTGTAAACGTTGCTGCAGCGAACTGGCACACTGTATCTCCCGGATCCACGGAAACATTTACAAGTGGCACACCCTGCTGAAGGACGCGCAATGTCAGTGTATCTGAAGCCGTAAGCGGGAATACGCAGGTACCGTTGCCGGTCATCACTACGCTCACCACATCACCATCTGCTGGTATAAAGGTGTAGGTGTTGCTGGTGCTTACTGCTGTGCCATTTACAAACCACAGGTAAGTCGGAGAAGCGCCGCCACCTACTGTTACCGGTGTCAGCGTTACGCTTGTACCTGGGCATACCGTATCTCCCACACCTGTTGTCAAGCTAACAGTTGGGTTAGTAGTAGGTGTTATGGTAACAGTTGCGCTGCCAAACATACCTATCGCGCAGCCGCTGGTAGTACCGGTAGCTAATACCGTATAAGTACTGGCAACCGTCATGTTACCAAAGTTGATGGTATCACCTGTGCCGGCTATGTAGCCTGTAGCTGCCACAAATCCTGTAGAAGCTGAGTCATACATAAGCAAATAGCTTACGCCTACGCTAGATCCGTCAAGGTAAACAGGAACACCTGCACCACCCTGGCAATATGTACCGCCACCGAATACAGTAAACTGGTTCGGAAGCGCATTAACAGTTACTGTGCGCAGTTGATAACAGCCAGAGCCGATCGTGTAGCTGATAGTAGTAATTCCTGCAGAAACACCACCTACTATACCAGTGGCGCTGATAGTACCCACACCCGGGTTACTACTGCTCCAGCTGCCACCCGCACTAACATCGCTCAAAGAGATCGTAGAGCCCACACAAACTGTAGAATCACCAGTTATTGCAGCCAGTACCGGATTCACTGTTACAGCTACAGTAGCTATACAACCGGTATTGAGCATATAGGTGATCGTTGCAACACCCTGAGACACACCACATACAACGCCCGTACCCACGGTTGCAGTAGCTACAGTCGGATCGCTGCTGCTCCATGTACCACCCGGAGTCAGATCAGACAACGAAGTACATGTGCCAACGCACACACTGGCAAAACCGAGTATTGCTGTTGGGTTTGGATTTACAGTCAGCACTGCAGTTACCTCACAGTTGTTGGCGATAGCATAAGTGATCACGGTAGTTCCACCATTCAGGCCAGTAGCCACACCGCTGGTAGAACCAATCGTACCAATAGCTGTTGCACTGCTGCTCCAGGTTCCGCCAGCAATTCCGTCGCTCAAAGCAGTAGTAAGTCCAACACATACGTTCAGGTTACCAGTTATCGGAGTAGGGAATGCCTTCACCGTTACTGTTGTTGTATTGTAGCATCCCGTAGCGTTTACTGTGTACGTTATGGTTGTTGTACCGAGTGCTATACCTGTTACCACGCCGGTTACAGCATCTACAGTACCCACAGAGGCATTGCTGCTGCTCCATGAGCCACCCGCGGTAGCATCACTCAATGTAGTTGTAGTACCTACGCACACTACTGGCGAGCCCAGTATAGCCGTTGGCAGTGGATTCACTGTCAGCACTATTGCCGTGAGGCAGCCCGTAGGCAATATATAAGATATAATAGATGTGCCTGCGTTTGAGCCGGATACCAGGCCTGTAGCGAAGCCTACAGACGCAACAAACGGGTTGCTGCTTATCCAGTGGCCAAGAGGCGTCGCATCAGACAATTGTGTAGTGAGGCCAGGACACACAGTTTGTGTACCGGTTATCAATGCCGGGTTCGGGTTCACCGTAATGGTAGCGGTTGCAATACAGCCTGTAGCTGAGAGCATATAAGTTACCACGCCTGTTCCAGCGCTGAGCCCTGTTACCACACCTGTTGGCGATACGGCAATGTTACCACCACCTACAGTGCTCCAGGTACCACCCGGTGTTACATCACTGAGTGAAGTAGTCAGACCCACACATACCTGCAAGTTGCCCAGTATTGGAGAAGGCACAGGGTTTATGGTGAGCACAGATGTTGTTAAGCATCCGGTAGGCAATATATAAGTGATGAACACAGTACCTGCCGATATACCGGTAACGATACCCGATGTTGAGCCGATCGAAGCCAGTGGCGGTATGCTGCTGTACCACATGCCGCCTGGTGTAGCATCTGTAAGTAATGACGTAGTGCCTTCGCATACAGTAAGCGCACCGATAATGGTGCCAGGTACTGGGTTAACAGTGACAACAGCAGTAGCTATACAGCCGGTTGGCAACGTATAAGTAAGTGTTGATGTACCACCTGAAACACCGGTATAAATACCCGTTATTGCATCTACTGTAGCTACAGATAGATTTGAAGAGCTCCATGTGCCGCCCAGAGTGCCATCTGCCAGTACCGCGCTCGCACCTGCACATAATACCAGTGCGCCGTTCACAGCCGTTGGGTTCGGGTTCACCGTTACCACACCTGTTATCGTACAGCCGGTAGGCAATGTATAAGTGATAACGCTGGTGCCGGTTGCAATGCCGGTTACCACACCTGATGCCGATCCTATTGTTGCAATACCGGTAGAGGCACTGGTCCATGTACCGCCTGTAGCTGCATCGCTAAGCGTTGTTGTCAGGCCTACGCATACAGACAGTGTGCCGGTAATAGTAGCTGGCAATGGATTAATAGTTACAGATGCAAATGTGCTGCAGCCGGTAGCCGTAATAGTGTAGCGTACCGTATCTACACCGGCAGTGATACCGCTAACCAGCCCTGTACCAGAGGTTATTGAAGCATTTGAGTTAGTTACAATCCATGTACCGCCTGTTGTGACATCGCTGAGCTGTGTGGTAGAACCAGCACAAACTGCAAGCGTACCTGTTATCGGAGCAGGTAATGGATTAACGGTTACCACAGCTGATATAGAACAGCCGAGGCCCGAAGTATAAGATATTGTAGACGTGCCCTGTGCAGCGCCGGTTACTAAGCCGCCTGTGCTTATGGTAGCTATTATGGTGTTGGTGCTGGTCCATGTGCCGCCTATTGTTGCATCGCTGAGCTGCGTAGTGCTGTTCACACATACCGCAAGCGTACCATTTATTGGTGCTGGCAGCGGGTTCACAGTAACTACCGCTGCAGTGATACAGCCTGTAGACACAGTGTAGGTCACATTTGCTGTGCCCGCAGCTATGCCGCTGAACACACCTGTTGTGGCGTTAATAGTTCCTGTAGCAGATGGGCTGCTGCTCCATGTGCCGCCTGGTGTTGCATCAGTAAGTGCAGTGGTTGTGCCTGCGCACAATACCAGTGTACCGTTGATGCTGGCAGGCAGCGCATTGATCGTTACATCAGCTGTTACGAAACAACCGCCTGCTGTAGTATAAGTAATAGTAGCCGTGTTACCACCTGTTACACCGGTAACAACACCGGAAGCATTTACAGTTGCCGATCCGTTACTGCTGCTCCAGGTGCCACCTGCAGTTGCATCGGTCAGGGCAGTAGTAAGTCCCTGGCAAACTACAAGTGTACCTGTTATTGCAGCAGGTACCGGGAACACCGTTACCACGGTAGTTGTTATGCAACCACCCGCGGTAGTATAAGTGATGATCGATGTGCCAGCAGCTATTGCGGTCACGATACCTGTAGTACCTATTGTTGCAACAGTCACATCACCGCTAAGCCATGTACCACCGATGCTTGCATCGCTGAGAGACGTTGTTGCTCCCACACATACGGAAGTCGTACCATTGATCGATGATGGTACAGGATTCACAGTTACAATTGCCGTAGTGATACAGCTACCTGTTAACGATGTGTAAGTTATGACACTTGTACCTATTTGCAGACCGGTCACTACACCTGCGGCATCTACTGTCGCTATCAGCGGATTTCCGCTGCTCCATGTGCCGCCTGCTGTAGCGTCAGTAAGTGCGCTGGTCAGTCCCTGGCATACATTCAGGTTGCCAGTGATCGCCTCAGGAAGCGCATCTACAGTTACCACCTCAAATGCATAGCAGTATGAAGGCACTGTGTAAGATATAAGTGCTGTACCTGCTGCTATACCGGTGATAACGCCAGATGCGCTGATCACTGCAATCGAAGGATCACTGCTGCCCCATGTACCGCCTGCGGTAATGTCGCTTACTGATATTGTAAGGCCCTGGCAAATTTCAAGCGGGCTTGGTGTTATAGCTGCAGGTGTTGGGTATACCGTTACTGTAGCGGTAGTTACACAACCCGTCGGCGGAGTATAAGTTATTGTTGCAGTACCAGGGAATACGCCACACGCCTGGCCCAGTGCATCCACTGTAGCCACACCCGTATTGCCGCTGCTCCATGTGCCGCCTGCGCTCAGGTCCGTAAGGTTCACACAGGTACTGGTACAGATATTAAATGTACCGGTGATCGGAGGAGGTGTTGGGCTCACCGTTACTACTGTGGTAGACGTACAGCCTGTTGATAATGTATAAGAAATAGTTGAAGTACCTGATAATGTACAGCTGGCCGTTACAAGGCCGCCTGTGCTGATGGTAGCAATACCCGATGATACGCTGCTCCATGTGCCGCCACCTACACCATTTGCAAGCAGGCTGGTAGTGCACAGGCATAATCCCGTATTACCGGTTATTGGTCCTGGTATAGGATTCACGGTCACATCTACCCTGGCTGCACAACCGGTTGCTAATGTATAGCTGATCGTGGTGGTGCCAGCACTATTGCCCAGTATCAAACCGCTGCCCAGATCACTACCCACTGATGAGTTTGAGCTGCTCCAGGTACCACCTGGCGTAGGGTCTGCCAGGGCTGTCGTCAGTCCTACACATACATTCAGCGAGCCGGTTATAGCCGCAGGTACTGGGTTCACCGTCACTATTGAGGTAATTATACAGCCGGTTGGTAGTGAGTAGCTGATTATAGTAGTGCCTGCTAATACACCTGTCACAACTCCTGTGCTTGGAGTTACAGTGCCCACTGCCGTATTGCTGCTGGTCCACACACCACCCGCTGTCGCATCAGAGAGCGAGGTGGTAGAGTTAACGCAGACGGTAAGGTTACCGTTTATAACGCCTGGCAGAGGATTGATTGTTATAGTAGCCGTGTTAAAGCAGCCTGTAGTCAATAATGTATAAGTAATAGTTGCTGTTGTCGGTCCGAGCACACCACACGCAAAGCCACTGGCCGAGCCTATAGTGGCATTGGTCACATTGCTGCTGCTCCAGGTACCACCAGCGGTAGCATCGGTAAGCGTTGTGCAGGTTCCCTGGCATATAGAGAAGTTACCACTCGGAATTGCTGGTATTCGGTTAACAGTAACGTTGATCGTTGTAGAACAACCGGTACCAAGGGTGTAGGTGATGGTGGTGATGCCAGATGTTCCGGCTCCTGTGCTCACTCCGAATACTACACCGGTTCCAACACCTACTGTACCGATAGCTACATTGCTGCTGGACCATATACCGCCCGCATCAGGATCGCTCAACTGTGTAGTTGCATTCACGCATACCTGTGGTATACCTGTAATAGCTCCCGGATTCGGATTCACTGTTACAATCGTATTTATTGAGCAGCTGGTAGGTAATGTATAAGTTATAATAGTTGTGCCTGGTGCCACACCGGTCACCACACCTGAGCCAAGGCCCACGGTTGCAACACCGGTAGAGCCGCTCAGCCATGTACCACCAAGGGTGGCATCCGTAAGGGTAATAGTAGCGCCGATACATACGGGCACATTGCCATTGATAGCCAGTGGCAGTGGGTTCACCGTGATCACATAGGTAGAGATACAAGTAGTTGGCAGTGTATAAGTAATGGTTACTGTAGTTGCTGAAAGCACACCCGCACCTGTTACGTTTCCTGAACCGTCAATAACTGCAGCAAAGGTGTTGCTGCTGCTCCAGGTGCCACCCACCGTAAGATCGGTAAGAGAAATGGTAGAGCCTACGCACACCGAGTTAGGACCTGTTATTGGGTTTGGTAGTGGGTTCACAGTTAATATCGCCGTTGTGTAACAACCTGATGGCGAAAGTTGGTAAGTAATTGTTGATGTACCTCCTGATGAAGCCTGACCGGTTGCAACGCCGGTACCCGGTACTATTGTCGCAACAAATGTATTGCTGCTGCTCCAGGTGCCGCCGAAGGTAGCGTCATTAAGTGTAGTGGTCAGTCCGTAACATACGGTGAGTGTACCACCTATCGGCAGCGGATTTGGATTCACCGTTACTACCGTAGTTATGATACAGCCCGTACCCAGCGTATAAGTTATTGTTGTTGTTGCAGGTGCAAGAGATCCTGTTACAATACCGGTTACAATACCTGTCGTACTTATTGTGCCTATGCCTGGATTGCTGCTGCTCCATGAGCCGCCCGGCGTAGCATCAGTAAGCTGGGTTGTTTGTCCCTGGCATACGGTCAGCGTTCCGTTTATCGGTGTCGGCAGTGCATTTATGGTTATTACTGTTGTAGTGTAGCAGGTCGTTGGCAGGGTATAGCTTATGGTAGCCGTAGAGGTACCATTTACTCCGCAGAACAATCCTGTACCGGAGCCAATAGTAGCTACAGACAGGTTATCGCTTGTCCATGAACCACCCGCAGTAGCATCGCTAAGCTGTGAGCAAAGGCCTACGCAGGCATTCATAGTACCGGTAATTACAGCCGGGTTACAATTGATAGTTACCGGCCTTGTTACATAGCAGGTAGTAGGCAGTGTATAAGTAATGGTTGTTGTAGTAGCGCAGATAACACCGGTAACACCACCTGTAGTGTTTACAGAGCCGTTTGCTGGTGTGCTGCTGCTCCAGGTACCAAATGGTGTCACATCGCTCAGCTGAGTCAGTGATCCCTGGCATACTGCGGCATTGCCCAGTATTGCAGATGGCAATGGATTAACCGTTACAATAGCTGTTATGATACAGCCGGTGCTGGTAAGTGTATAAGTAATAGTAGTAGTGCCACCAGCCGGATTACCCGGAGTAACCACGCCACCGGCGCTGATTGTAGCAACACCTGTATTGCCACTTAACCAGGTACCGCCAGCAGTTGCGTCACTTAATGTTGTTGTTGATCCGTAACAAACGGTCAGGTTACCCAGTATGTTCGATGGATTACAGTTCACCGTTACCACAGCACTGTTGAGACAGCCTGTAGCAGGTATAGTATACGTTATAGTTGCTGTGTTGGCGCAGGTATTACCTGTTACCACACCGCCGCCGCTCACAGATGCTATACCCGGATTGCTTGTTGTCCATACGCCACCTGTTGTGCCGTCGCTCAGCGCCGTTGTCAGGCCCTGGCATACCGCAAGCGTACCATTTATCGCAGCCGGGTTCGGATTGATGCTTACCGTTGCTACGGTATAGCAACCGGTTGCGGTTATTGAGTAAGTAACTACATCAGTAGTACTGCCGTTAACGCCGGTTATTACATTACCAACATTTGTTGCATTACCGTTAGCAAGCGACCAAACGCCACCTGCCGGTGTTGAGTTCAGCGTTGTGCTTAATCCCACACATACTGCAAGTGAGCCTGTTATCGGGGTAGGGTTAGCATTAACGGTAACCACCGCCAGTGAAGGATTGTAACAGCCAGTCACAGGTAAGGTATAAGTCATAGATGCAGTTCCGGCTACACCACCTGTTACTACCCCTGTACCAGAAACTACAGAAGCTACAGGAATGTTTCCGCTACTCCAGGTACCACCCGTAGGGGTAGCGCTCAGCGTAGTTGTGCCGGTTGAACATATCAGCAATGACGGAGAAGCGGTTGTTGATGTAGGCAATGGATTCACCGACAGTACCGCAGTTACGATACAGCCGGAGCCCAGTGTATAAGTTATAGTTGTTGTTCCTTGTGTTGAGCTGCCGGTGATCAGGCCACATGCAAGGCCGCCGCCGCTTATAGTGCCTATAGCAGGATTGCTGCTGCTCCATACACCACCCAGGGTGCCATCGGTAAGCGATGTGCACAATCCCTGGCACACAGTCAGTGTTCCGTTTATTGGTGTTGGCAGCGGATTCACGCTAAGCACTGCAGTTATGATACAACCTGTGCCTACCGTATAAGTTATTGTGGTAGTACCCTGTACTGCAGAGCCGGTTATTATACCGCACGCTACACCGCCTGCGTTTATTGAGCCAACACCAGGATTACTGCTGCTCCATGTACCACCGCCGGTTCCGTCCGTAAGTGTGGTACATAGTCCCTGGCATACTATAAGGCCGCCGTTTATTGCTGTCGGGTTAGCATTGATCGTTACAATAGCTGAGCTGATACAGCCTGTAGGCAATGTATAAGTTATGTTAGTTGTTGAGAAACCGCCGCCACCTGAGATACCAGTCACAAGACCGGTCGTACTTATGGAGCCGTTCGCAGGTGTACTACTTAGCCACGTGCCGCCAGCAGTAGCATCGGTCAGCTGGGTGGTTAAGCCCTCACATACAGTCTTCGTACCGTTTATTGTTCCCGGCAGTGGGTTCACCGTTACTATAGCTGTTGCGGAACAGCCTGTTGGTAATGTGTAAGTAATAATTACAGTGGCCGCAGCCGTAGATCCGGTAATAACACCAGTCACAACGCCGCTTGCGTTCACCGTAGCTATACCTGTATTACTGCTGCCCCATGTGCCGCCACCGGCATCTGTCAGCTGTGTGCTCAGTCCCTGGCACACGGTAAAGGTACCGGTAATGACACCCGGCAGCGGGTTCACCGTTGCCACTGCAGTTACAGAATAAACGCAGCCTGTTGGCAGCAACGTATAGCTCACACAGGTGGTGCCTGCAGAAATACCCGTGAAAATACCGCTGGTAGAACCTATAGTTCCTATTGCTGTATTACAGGTGCTCCACACTCCGCCTATCGCAGGAGTTGCAGTTAATGTTGCGGTCTGGCCTACGCAAAGATTCAGCGGGCCGCCGGTAGTTGGAGAAGGTAGCGGATTTACTGTAATTATAGCAGTGTCAAAACAGCCTGTCGCCAACTGGTACGTTACAATATCAGTACCTGCGGCCACACCTGTTACGAGACCTGTGCCGGAATTAATAGTAGCGTTAGCATTAGACACGCCCCAGGTACCACCTGCTGTCACGTCAGAGAGTTGAGTTGTCAATCCCACACACACCTGGTTATATACCGTAAATGTGCCGGTCACCGCAGTTATTGCAGCAGGAAGCGGATTTACTGTTATTTCCTGTGTTACATAACAGCCTGCGCCTGCAGTGTAAGTTATAGTAGAAGTTGCTCCGGTAGCTAAACCGGTAAGCACACCACCCAGTGTAGTTGTAGCACTTGGGCCTGCACTTACTGTAGCCGTGCCAACAGAGCTGCTGCTCCATGTGCCGCCTGCCGTTCCGTCCGACAATGTTTTTGTCGAGCCCTGGCACACCGCGAATGACGCGCCGAAGATAGCAGTAGGCAATGCGTTTACAGTTACCACCTTAGTTACGTAGCAGCTGGTATTAAGTGTATAAGATAAAGTAGTAGTACCACCGCTCACGCCATATACCACACCCGTCACAGCGTCCACAGTACCCACAGCTGTGTTGCTGCTGGTCCATGTTCCGCCTCCTGTGGTCGAGTTCAGTGTAGTGGTAAAGGTCACACAAACACTGGTTGGGCCTGTTATCGGGTTAGGGTTAGGGTTCACCGTTACCACTGCTACTGCAGGGTTAAAGCAACCTGTACCTGGTAATGTATAAGTCAAGTTGGCTGTGCCCGGTGCTACACCGGTTACAGTGCCGCAGCCCGCGCCGGCCGCAGTTACGCTGGCCACACCTATGCTGCTGCTTGTCCATGCACCGGTAGTTGGGGTAGCGCATAAAGTTATGTTTGCACCCACACATACCGGGCCGTTACCAGTGGTCACACTTGGCAGCGGGTTCACCGTTACTATCGCTGTTACAAAACAGCCGGTAGGTAAGGTATAGGTGATCGTAGTTGTTTGCGCTATAGTAACGACGGTTATCAGGCCCTGCACAAGACCCGTGGTGCTCACCGAACCAACAAGCGGGTTGCTGCTGCTCCATGTACCGCCTGCCGTCGCATCAGTCAGCTGGGTAGTTAGCCCCTGGCACACACTAAGCGTACCATTTATATTACCCGGCAGCGGGTTTACTGTAAGTATAGCTGTAGTATAGCAGCTGGTAGGTGCACTAAGTGCATAAGTTATCGTTGGGAAGCTTGGTCCTGCTACACCCTGGGCAATACCGGTGAGTGAACCTATTGTTGCATTCGCAGTGTTGCTGCTGCTCCATGTACCGCCGCCCGTGGCGTCGGTAAGTGCAGTGGTTGAGCCCACGCAAACTGTTAGTGTGCCGGTTATCGGCGCCGGGTTCGGATTCACCGTTACAGTAGTTACTGTAAAGCAACCCGTTGTCGGCAATGTATAAGTAATAGTAGCCGTAGCCGCAGAAAGGGACCCCGTATTAACACCGCACACTAACCCGCCTGCTGTCACAGTAGCCACGCCGGTATTACCGCTGGCCCATGTGCCACCTCCGGCATCCGTAAGTTGCGAGCACTGGCCCTGGCACATACTCAGTGTACCCGTTATAGTTCCAGGTAATGGGTTTACGGTCACTATTACCGGCGCAGCCATACAAGTCGTCGCCGTCACACTAAAGGTAACCGTTGTTGTAAGGCTGCCCACAGATCCGCTGGTAAAGAGGCCGTTGGATGAATTGATCGTACCTGCCGCCGCATTGCTCGACACCCAGAATCCCGGCGCAGAGGCATCCGTTAGTTGTGTTGTTGATCCTCCCGCACACACGCTTAGCGTTCCCGTTATGGGCGCCGGTGTTGCGTTTATGGTAAGCTGAGCACATAATTTACACGACGAAGCTCCCGGCACTACCTGGTAACAGGCCGAGTCTGTTCCTGGTATGTTTCCCTGAATGGTCCCCAAAATTGACGACAACACAGTTGCATTTGCGTTTTGCACGGTCCAGGTACCACCTGCCGGTGTACCGTTAAGTGTTGTTATCGTTCCTATACATACTTCAAGCCCGTTTGGTAATCCCGTTATAGCAGTTGGTTTAGCGTTTACAGTCACAGTAGCTGTCGCATAGCCACCGGGTACATTATAGGAAATTGTAGCTGTACCCGCTGTAATACCGGTAACAAATCCGGTAAGAGTATCTGCACGTCCAATTCCCGGCGCACTACTGGTCCATGTTCCGCCAAGTGCCTGCTCGGTAAACTGCACAGAGTCACCCTGGCATACCTGGTGGTTGGCTATGCAGCGGAGTGGGTCATTTCTCAGCATCGCCAGTTTACCTACGTTATACAAGGTTACTGCCAGGTCAGAGAGTCCATCACCATCGATATCACCGGCAGCCACATAGGCAGCACCAGCATTTGCCGTAACAGTATTCAAAAAGAAGCGTATCTGCGAATTAAAACTCGTAGTGCCTGCAGTAGAGGTATTTCTGAATACGGAAACAGTACTGTCCGCCAGGTTGGTTACTACTATATCCGGCTTGCCATCCCCATCGAAATCACCAACATCCATTCCTTCTATATTCCATGCGTTCAGGCTTACAGGCGGAGTCGTAAAGTTAGCAACAGTAAAAGCGCCGGGAGCGGCTATGTTGTTATGAAAGATCTGTACACGGGAAGGTATATTTTTCGTGCCGGCTACTATATCTATCTTACCATCGCCATCCATATCACCCAGCAAAACGCATTGCGGCCCTGATCCTACTCCCTGCACGGCACCAAAGGTTACAGCCGCACTTAAAGATCCTGCACCAAATGCACCGGGTGCAGCTATCAGGTTACGGAAAACCTGCACAGTACCTGCTGTAAAGCACGCTACTACAACTTCTCTTTTACCATCACCATCCAGGTCCGCCACTTGTATGTCGTTCGGGTTAGCGCCGGTAGCATAAGAAACACCGGCAGCAAAGCTCACAGCACCTACAGTAGACGTGTTACGGAACATTACAAATATGTTGCCGGTATTGTAGGCTACAAGCAGGTCTGGTTTACCGTCATTATCCATATCGCCAAAGGTCACCGCGTATGGCAACGATACGCCACCTACAGGAGATGTGCATGCGGTAGGGCCTGTGAAACTTATAGAACCAATAGTTGAAGTATTCCTCAGCACGTTTACGAATGCACCACCCTGGGCGCCTACTGCCACATCCAGCTTGCCGTCACCGTCCACGTCAGTCACAGCAACGATGTATGCGTTATAACCAGTGGTAGGAATGTAAACAACAGGAGCAAATGTTGCCGCAGTAAAGGTACCTGGAGCCACAGTTGTGTTCCTGTATACGTAAAGGCCCGGGCTGGTGCCAGATGCCCCTACTATCACATCCGGCTTGCCATCACCATCTATATCTGCTATTCTCACCCCTGAGGCACCGTTCGACGGGCTGTTAGCCAGGTAGTCTACGTGCGGGTCAAAATTGATAACATTTGTTGCACTGGCGCAGGCTGGTGACACATAATTTTCAAGAAACGCCTGCGGCGAAAATCCCGTCAGGTTTGTAGTACCGTTAGTCACACTTACCGGCATATACGTAGTGCCTATTGGCACAGTCACTGTCAGTGAGGTAGTTGTTCCACCTGTCACCGTAGCTCTTGAAGCGCCGAAATAAACAATGTTATTCGCCGGAGTTGCATTGAAGCCGCTACCTGATATGGTAACGCCCGTAGTGAGCCCGGGGGCTACTAACGGACTCACTGCTGAAACAACAGGCTGGGCAGCCGCAGGTAAGCTGAATAGTACCAGCGCCGGCAAAACAAAAGAACGGAAAAACCTTGAAAAAGGCTTTGCCATTTTAGTATTCTGTGTGCCTGTTCCGCGGTTTCGGGCGTGTAGTAATTGCTGCATAAGCTTAGTGTATGTACTTAAGTAAAACTAAATTTATAGACTAATATCCGATAATAAAAATAAAGCGCAAAGGTATTTCAAACAGTTGATTAAATATATTAATTAACTATTGCAATTGATAGCTGCAACATTAAGAAAATATTTAGCGAAAAAACTGTTAAAATACGTTACAGCAAATATAATGCCAATTCGCAATGCTTGTACACAAACAATCAATTATCTTTTTCAGTTGTTAATTGATTTTTCACGATAAACATCAAATGAAATTGGATGATCTGCTCCACATTACAAGAATTAATATTAATCAAGGGTTAATATTATTCTCTCATAGTAGCATGCACCAACCTACAACTCCCTTATATCATTCAGCTTGTGCAACTCCAGCACGGTAGTCATACCGTCTTCGCTTTCGCGGTACATAGGCACAAATTTGGCATTAAATTTCATCTCCCCGTAGGTGTAAGATGTGCGCTGCAGCACCTGGCAGCTGTATACTTCGTCAAATGCCGTCACCAGCACATACAGCTCCACATCGGCCGCCGCCAGGTCGGTCTCGGTAAACCCATTTAGTGGACTATTTTCGTCTATCGCATGCACCACCGTCCAGTTCATAGGCAGGTTTTCCACCTTGTACCGCTCCAGTGTCAGGTCATAAAATTTGTAGCTGCTTTGCCCGTTCTCCTCAGCCTGCAAGGCTATATTCACCTTTATCTCTACATTGGTAAGGGTATGATTATCCTTATAGGTTACAAACCGGAACATGAGGCCTGATATGCCCCTGTAAGGACTTATAAGCGCCAGCTCGCTGAATGCCAGGTACGATTTAGGCTTCGCAAACCGTCCGTAAATCAGACCGGTAGCTATGGCAAATGACAAAAAACCGGTAAGCGCCTCCAACGAAGCCACAAGGTTAGCACCGTCACCCATAGGATTTATACGCCCATAGCCCACGGTAGTAAACGTCTGTGTACTGAAATAGAATACCTCCTTAAACCTCGCCCACTCTGTTGCAGACACTAATCCCTGTAGCTGTTCATTGCCTATGAGCAGGTAGGTGCATGCAAAAAGTAAATTGATGAGAAAATAAAAAATAAGAATGACCGAGATGAATTTCCAGAGCGGCAAATTGAGCATCCGCTGGTATACGCTGAACCTGTTGAAGAATGTAGATCCCTCCCTCCTCAGGTTAAAAGTGCCATCTTTGTTGATGAAGCGCCCGCCATAGTTGTTGGCATTCGTCCCAAAGCCGGTATCATTGTTGGTCTTCAGCCTTGGATTCACCTTCTTACCAGCCATAGCGGATCATTAATTTGCGACAACACAAATTTAAACAATACATACATTATCTGTAAAAAGAAAGAAGAGAGGAAAAAGTCAACCCGGATAAAAAATCAAGCGCTTTACTTTTAGGTTTTGACTTTTGCCTTTTGACTTAAAAGGTTACACCGCAAAACTCTCCCCGCAACCGCAGCTGCGGCTGGCATTCGGGTTGCTGAAATGGAAACCCTTGCCATTAAGCCCGTCAGAAAAATCGAGGGTTGTATCACAGAGATACAGAAAACTCTTAAGATCGGTCACCAGTTTCACGCCCTGATCCTCAAATACCTGGTCCTTAGGCTGGGCCTCATTATCAAAATCAAGCTTGTACGACAAGCCGGAGCATCCGCCCCCTACCACGCTCACACGAAGGAAATAGTCATCACCCAAGCCGGAATCCTGCTTGAGTTTCATGACTTTTTCCTTCGCCTTATCACTTACGTAAATCATTGTTTTTCACTTTTTCGCCTACAGCTTCACTGCTCAATTAAGCCATTGAGTAATTAAGCCATTAAGCCATTCTTAATGTGCCTTCTTCTCAGCCACCAGTTCAGGTAGTCCGTTTTTCACACGGTAATCGTTTATTGCAGCTTTTATAGCGTCTTCAGCCAGCACCGAGCAGTGTATTTTCACCGGTGGCAGGTTCAGCTCTTCCACTATGTCCATGTTGTCTATAGCCAGTGCCTGGTCTACGGTCTTGCCCTTCAGCCATTCGGTAGCCAGCGAAGAAGAGGCTATTGCCGATCCGCAACCAAAGGTTTTGAACTTTGCATCGCTTATCAGGCCACTTTCTTCGTCCACCTCTATCTGCAGGCGCATTACATCGCCACACTCGGGTGCGCCCACAAGCCCGGTTCCTACATTCACTTTTGCCTTATCCAGCGTCCCTACATTCTTAGGGTTTGAATAATGATCTATAACTTTTTCCGAATATGCCATGATTGTAATTTGAAAATTTGAAAATTTGGCAATTTGAAAATGCACTCAAATTGCTCTTTATATATCCCTTTTTATTTTGAAACTCCGGAAACGAAATATGAACATTTTCAAATTTTCAAATTCCCGAATTTTCAAATTAATTAGTGGTGCGCCCACTCAATAGCATTTATATCTACCCCTTCTTTAAACATTTCCCATAGCGGGCTCATTTCACGCAGTTTTATAACTGTGTCCTTTATAGCTGTTATGGTAAAATCTATCTGCTCATCAGTAGTAAAGCGTCCCAGTCCGAAACGGAGCGAGCTGTGTGCGAGGTCATCACCCAGCCCCAGCGCCTTAAGTACATAAGATGGCTCTAATGATGCCGATGTACAAGCCGAACCGCTGGATAGAGCTATATTTTTATTAAAGCCCATCATCAGCCCTTCACCCTCTACATATTTAAAAGAAATGTTAGCCGTATGTGGCAGGCGGTGCTCACGCGTGCCGTTCACATAGGTTTCTTCCAGCTCCATAAGCGATGTTTCCAGCCTGTCCCGCATCACGCTCAGGCGTTTTGCTTCGCTCTCCATTTCGTTCATGCACAGTTCACAAGCCTTGCCAAATCCTACTATTGCAGGCACATTCAGCGTACCACTGCGCATACCGCGCTCGTGGCCACCGCCGTCCATCTGCGCCGTCACTTTCACCCTTGGGTTCTTGCGGCGCACATAAAGCGCACCTACACCCTTCGGGCCATACATTTTATGCGCGCTAAAGGCCATCAGATCTATACCATCGGCATTTACATCCACCGGTATTTTACCCACAGCCTGCGTAGCATCTGTAAAAAACAATATACCATGCTTGCGTGCAATAGCGCTTATCTCACGTACAGGCTGTATTACACCTGTTTCATTATTACCATACATTATACTAATCAGTATGGTTTTGTCAGTTATTGCGTTTTTAAGCTCCTCAAGATCTATAAGACCATCCTCTTTCACATCCAGGTAAGTTACATGGCCACCCAGCTTTTCTATGTGCTTGCAGGTATCCAGCACAGCCTTATGTTCTGTGGTGCAGGTAATTACATGGTCACCCTTTGTAGCATACATTTCAAACACACCTTTTATCGCAAGGTTGTCAGCTTCAGTAGCTCCCGAGGTCAATATTATTTCTTTAGGGTCAGCGTTTATCAGCTTGGCCACCTGCTCGCGCGCATAGTCTACCGCTTCTTCAGCTACCCAGCCAAAGGAGTGGTTACGGCTCGCAGCATTTCCGAATTTTTCAACGAAATAGGGCAACATTGCTTCCAGCACACGCGGGTCCATTGGCGTCGTCGCATTATTATCAAGGTATATTGGCAATTCTAAATTCATAACTTTACACTTTCATTGGAGATCAACTACAAAGTTACGCTAAAAGTGCTATTTTGAATACCGCACACCGACAGTTTAGTATATAACCCCATTGTCAAAAACTATAGTAATATGTTAAAAATAGAACATTTAGGAATCGCAGTAAAAGAGCTAAGTAAGTCCATCCCCTTGTTTGAACAACTACTCAATTCTCCCTGCTATAAAACCGAAATCGTTGCTTCTGAGGGAGTTAGCACTGCTTTTTTCCAAACCGGCGAGGCCAAAATAGAACTGCTCGAGGCCACTGCCGATACTAGTCCTATCTCAAAATTCATAGCAAAGAAAGGCGAAGGCATCCATCACATTGCATTTGAAGTGGAGAATATTGAGGCGGAAATGAAACGGCTACAGGCGCTTGGCTTCGAATTGCTAAACGAAACACCAAAAAATGGCGCTGATAACAAGCTGGTTTGTTTCCTGCACCCAAAAACGACAAATGGCGTTTTAATAGAGTTGTGCCAGGAGAAGAAATAGATCAGGTAACAGCTATAGTATGCGTAATATGTCTGGGGACCAGACCTGCGTCAGGGCGTGCCTTAGCATTACACAAAACACACCTTCGTGATAGCTGATAATAAGCCGATATGAATATTATTAAAAAGTCGAATAGTAAATGTCATGGTGAGCCCCGCCGAACCATGACTAGCTGAGAGTTTGTTAGTTGCTAAATTGCATTTTGATATCGGTACATTTTGCCATTATTATGCATGAAAGAAATCATCGCGCATCCCATCCGCCTTTCAAGGAATATTTTTAATAAACTCCACCAACGGCTTAAAATTATCCCCTGCATCATAGCAGCTCATGTGGTGACAAGCCGCCTTTCCTGTCAGATCCAGCAGGTATATCTCCGAGTTCCTGTAGTTCGCTGAAAAGTAGTCGCGCAGTTTTGTCGCTGCCCCATGGTAGTTGCACCCAAGCGTAGTATTGCCGTACCTGTATGGCCCCGGACCAAAGATCCCCACCCTCTTTTTCAGCACAAAATCTTTTGAGTTGTAAACTATGGCAAGCCGGTAGTTATCAGCCGCAGTATCAATTGGCGGATTGCGTGCCAGATAAAATTTGAACCGGTCTATACCGGCCACAGCCGGAGCCACCAGGCATATGTTCACTACTTTGTTTGCAGGCGTCACAGATTTGAATTTGCTGGTATCAAAAAGAGCACTACAGGCCACCTCTGCACCCAGGCTGTGTGTTATTACATTCAGCGTATCAAAAGACAGTCCGGCCATCAATCGCCTTAACCCGCCGCCGACGTTCGCGGCACTTCCGCGTGCTATCACAAACAGTTTAATGAGCTCCTTGTTATGCCGCAAATTCCTGGAGAAAGTGCCGTACATCCCATCCCAGTATACCGCTACATAGTTGGTTCGCCAGCTATCAAAATTGTTCAGCGTTGCCTGCAGCATGCTATAGTCGCGCGGCGAGGGCGAGTCACCGTTCTGGCTGAAGAATGTCTTCCTGTACCCATGCACCATAAACGTCACTGAGTTTGCCACGCCGCTCCTGGCATTTATCACACGCTTTACCGAAGCAGTAATAGAGTCATTCAGTATCCGCAAGGCTTCGTCAGAATAAACAGAAATCGCACAGCCATAAGCACTGCATATCTTTACAAAGTCCGCCGGATGTTCCGCATACCAGTTGCCTAACGATGCTTTCGATTTGGCCAGTGATGAATCGGCAATAAAATAATCGGGATAAATATTCCCATCCCTGTCAAAAAATACTGCCGGTATATCCCGCTGCAGGTTACGCTCACCATATAGCACATTAGCTTGTGCAGCACAGAGAAAAGCTTGAATTGAAAATAACAGTGTTAGAAAAAAGTATCTCATTTATGGCGTTTAACTCACGTTCTATCAATCCACAAAAGAAAGACACTTTTCGCAAAATATGTCGCACATACTTCGACGGATCAAACAAAGATGCCCGCAGTAGCAAGCCATAATCACAACCCATTGCGTTTTGCATGAAAAATATCCACACCCACCTCGTTTTCATTTCTGTAATTCTTTATATTGTATCCTTAAATCAGTTGTTCCTTAAAATGAAACGGATATTCTTCTTCTTTGCTGCCACGCTCATATCAGTGAGTGCGTTCGCCCAAAAACATAAAGTTTCCCTCGAAACCGAATATGGCAAGATCGTTATTATGCTCTACGATGGCACCCCGCAGAACACAAATAACATGGTAAAGCTGGCCAAAGAACACTATTATGATAGTACGCTGTTTCACCGCATCATCACCAACTTTATGATACAGGGCGGTGATCCTCAATCAAAGCACGCCAAACCTGGGGAAATGCTCGGCAATGGCGACCTGGGCTACAAAGTACCTGCCGAAATAAACGACTCCTTTTTTCACAAGCGTGGCGCACTGGGTGTAGCCCGCGAAAACACACCCGATAAGTCGGGCTCTGCCTGCCAGTTCTACATAGTGCAGGGCAAGAAGTGCACTGATGCCGAGCTCGATAACATCACGCAGCGCACCGGCCGCAAGTTTTCACCATCGCAGCGCGAAGTATACAAGACCATAGGCGGCACTCCACACCTCGATGGCAACTACACCGTATACGGCGAAGTATTGGAAGGCATGGACGTGGTAGACAAAATAGCCGCCCAGCCCCGCGATGCCAACGACCGCCCAAACAAAGACATCCAGATAATCCACCTCAAACTCCTCAAAAAGAAGAAGCGCTTTTTGTTTTTCTAAGAAACAAAAATCCCGAAGGGATGACATTATTATAGAAAATAGTGCCCCATAACGCGGTCAAACTCCGAAGGAGTGGCATGATGCAGAGAACACGAAATTTCAACTGCATGAGTTCAATATTAAATTTCACAAACAGCTCAAAAAAGATTTGTCATAGTGAGCCCCGCCGAACTATTACATGATGAGTTTTATGCTGAAGTAGATTTGCCGAATGTGAAATATTTTCAGACTCAATTTAAATGCCTTTGGAGCCGGGACTCCCTAATGCCAACTATCAGAAAAATATCCGCACTGTCTGGTAGCGCAAATTCCCGGAGTGGTACGATCCTAAGCCCAGCAGCGATGCCGCATTAGCATGGTTCAGCGCCACTTCCAGGTATCCGGCATCATTGAAGCGACACAGAGGCTTGCCTTCGGTCACATCATTGTAGTTATTGCTTACGGTGGTTATATCATCCATCCCTATGATCTTTATCTTGAACGGCTGGTCGTTTACATACCTTTCAAACTGCGCCATTGTAATATCCAGTACCACGTTTTCATAGCGGTCTACATACAATATGTTGCAGTCTATTCCGCTCGGTGTGGGTTGTGGCTGCAGCAGTCTGCGCGCCATCTTTACATCGCATTGTCCAAATTCCGATAGCCTGTTCTCAGCCAGCACCGCCACCACATTGCCTGCTCGCTCCATCCACTTGTCAAACGAGTAAGGCTTGCTGAATTCAAAGCACATTCTTGTTGTCTCCATTTCATCAAATGCCAGCGACAGCACACCATTATCCGGCGCTATAAAATAGTACCCGTCTTTCTCGGCCAGCAGCATGCGTGCGTCATCCCCCAGGAAAATGTCAGCCATTACTATGTGCACCGTCCCTTTTGCAAAATGCTTATAGGCCGACAACAAAATATAAGCCGCCTGCTGCAGATCATATTGCACCACATTATGAGACACATCTACTATCGTTGCCGATGGGGCATGCCGCATCAGCACTGCTTTCGCCGATGCCGCAGACACATCCCGTGTCCCCATATCCGATAATAGCGTGATGATCACAGTTCGATTTGAAAATGAGAGGATTTGAAAATTTGAAAACGGCCCTTCACTGCTTGAGTACAAATTTAGCGTTAAAACGCTTCATGAGCATTTCATAAAAAAAGCCCACCTTCCAGTGAGCTTTTTCAGAACTATATTTCGAATATGCGCACATTTTCAAATTAGCACATTTTCAAATTTTCAAATTAAAGCGTCCGCTTCACTTCCACTTCATCGTACCCTTCTATGATATCACCTACACGCACATCATTGTAGTTCTTCACAGACAAGCCGCACTCGTAGCCTGCGTTCACCTCTTTCACATCATCCTTGAAGCGTTTCAGTGATCCAAGCTCACCATTATACACCACAATACCGTCACGTATCAGGTTTAGCTTGGTCTGGCGGGTCATCTTGCCATCAAGCACGTAACAGCCAGCTATCGTACCTATACCATTGATCTTGTATATCTCGCGCACCTCTATATTGCTCACCGTCTTCTTTTCCACCTTTGGTTCCAGCAGGCCTTCCATAGCGCTCTTTATCTCTTCTATCGCGTCGTAGATAATAGAATAAGTGCGTATTTCTATATTCTCCTGTTCTGCCAGTCTTGCCGCCTGTATAGATGGCCTTACCTGGAAGCCGATAATGATAGCGTCTGATGCAGTTGCCAGCAACACATCGCTCTCCGTTATCTGGCCCACACCCTTATGTACTACATTCACCGCTACTTCCTCGGTCGACAGTTTCTGCAGCGAATCGCTCAGTGCTTCTACCGAACCATCAAAGTCACCCTTGATGATGATACCAAGTTCCTTAAAGCTGCCCAGTGCAAGACGGCGGCCTATTTCATCAAGTGTTATATGCTTGCGTGCACGTATACCCTGCTCACGCATGATCTGCGCACGGTGATTAGCAAGATCTTTTGCTTCATCCTCGTTCTCAAACACCCTGAATTTCTCTCCTGCCTGCGGCGCTCCGTTAAGACCCAGTATCTGCACCGGTGCCGATGGGCCCGCTACTTTCACTCTTTGTCCACGTTCGTTAAACATGGCCTTGATCTTACCATAGTGCTGTCCGCACGCTATCATATCACCCTGGTTCAGTGTACCGTTTTGTACCAGCACAGTGCTTTGGTAACCACGGCCCTTGTCCAGCGATGCCTCTATCACACTACCATTTGCACTGCGGTCCGGGTTAGCTTTCAGTTCCAGCAGCTCCGCTTCCAGTCCTATTTTTTCCAGCAGCAGGTCCACATTAAGTCCCTTCTTGGCGCTTATTTCCTGGCTCTGAAATTTACCACCCCAGTCTTCTACCAGTATGTTCAGCTGTGCCAGCTGCTCTTTTATCTTTTCCGGGTTAGCCCCTTCCTTATCTATCTTGTTTATTGCAAAGATCATTGGCAGGTTCGCAGCCTGCGCATGCGATATCGCCTCCTTCGTTTGCGGCATTATAGCATCATCCGCAGCTATCACTATCACAGCTATATCCGCCACCTTGGCACCACGGGCACGCATCGCGGTAAACGCTTCGTGACCCGGTGTATCCAGGAAGGTGATCTTCTTACCCGTTGCAGTTGTTACCTGGTATGCACCTATGTGCTGGGTGATACCACCGGCCTCACCAGCCACCACGTTCGCACTGCGCACATAGTCAAGCAGAGATGTCTTACCGTGATCCACGTGACCCATTATGGTCACAATAGGCGCACGGGGCAACAGATCTTCCGGATCATCTACTATTTCAATTATTTCTTCGGCTTCCTGCTCCAGGTTTATGAATTCCACATCAAAGCCGAACTCGCTCGATACAAGCTCTATAACCTCCGCATCTAGGCGCTGGTTTATAGACACCATTATACCCAGGCTCATACACTTGCTGATAACGTCCGCAAAACTTACGTTAAGCAGGTTGGCAAGCTCGCTCACTGATATAAATTCAGTTACCTGTATCAGGTTGTCCTGTTCAGCATTCTCAGCGCTGGCGCGTTTTTCGGCCATTTCATCACGCTTGTTACGGCGGTATTTGGCCTTTAGGTTCTTGCTGCGGGTCGATCCCGTAAGCTTCGCCTGTGTTTCGCGTATCTTATCCTGTATTGCTTTTGTATCTATTTCCTGCTGCTGTGCATTCAGCGGTGCATTGCGTGGTGCGCCACGGCGGTCGCCGCCTGGTGCGCCACCCGGCCTGAAGGTGCCACGGTCGCCGCCACCTTGTCCCGGTCCCTGCTGACCCGGGGGCCTGCGGTCGCGGTTAAACGGTGTTGAAGGGCCTCTCTGGCCCATGCCCTGGCCCGGAGGCAGGCTGCGGTTATTCGGATCCGGCTTGTGGGTTTCAGGTTTCTTTTCTACAGGTATGCGCTTACGTTTACGCTTTTCCCTGCTGTCCGGCCTGTTGCCACCACCCGGCTGCGATACCGGCAGTTCTATTCTTCCTATTATTTTCGGGCCTTCCAGTCGGGGGGCCCTCATTTCTATATGTTCTGGCTTGCCCGTTTCTTCTTCTTCAGCTGGCGCGGCGGGTGCTGCTACCGGCTCCACAGTCACAGGTGCAGGCGCAGGTGGCGCGGCTACTGCTGCTATTGCAGGTGCTTCCTCTTCTGTCTCCTCTATATTCGGTGCTTCTTCTTTCGTGTCCTTCTTCGCTACTACATTCTTCTCTGCTTCTTTCTTCTTGGCTGCGCCCTTCTTAGGCCGCGAGCTCAGGTTCAGATCGTCAAGATTTATTTTGCCCAGTATGTTCGGGCCTTCTATTTTTGGTGCTTTTACATCCAGGTGCTCAGGCTCAGCAGCTTCAGGTTCCGGCGCTTTCTCCGCTTTGGCGGCTGCTTTTTTGGCTACAGGCGCCTGTTCTTTTGCTGGCTCTTCTTTCTTTACAGGCTCTGGTTTGGGTGCAGGTGCCGCAACCGGCTCTTCTTTCACCGGTGGTGCCACTGCTTTGGGTGCAGGTGCAGGCTCAGCCTTTACCTCTGCCACCTTTGGCTTTTCAGCTACGGGTGCGGGTGGTGACATCACTGGCTTTTCTTCCTTCGCCTTTGCTTTTTCAGCTGCTACAGTGGTTTCTTCCTTCCTGTCTTTGGCAGTAATATCCAGGTCATCCTTCGTTTTCCTGATACCGTCCAACAGGGAGCCCTTTGGCAGGGCTATCTCCTCGCTTCTGCGTTTAGCTGCCTTATCCGGGGCAAATGCAACCTCAAGGGAATTATACATTTGCTCCGTCAACTTGGTGCTTGGGCTGCTGGATACAGTAAAGCCTTTATCAGTAAGAAATGCCACAAGGGTATCCTTACCAATATTAAATTCCTTTGCGGCCTCCAGTAACCTGGGTGTTTTTGTTGGTGTCGTCATTCTTATTTGTTCCTCTGGTATTTGACCGGTTTTACCCGCCTTGTATACAAACCTACGCCATTTTAGCTGAAAATGGCGGCCAATCGCCTCTATTCTAACCTATTTACTTCAAAATATTCATTAATTTATCATCACCGGCGTACCACTTGCCGGCCTGCTAAAAGTTATGAACTTACCTGCCTTGCAGCAGGATCAAAAAACCAAAGGAACCACGAAACAATCACCTATCTCATATAATCAATTTTTGGTTCTAATGAATTATCGTTCCACCCTTTGGCATTCACTTATAACTTTTTAACCTATCAACTTATTACTAATCAACCAAACTACGCCTCTTCCTTAAACTCTGCCTCCAGCACCTTGCGTACATCTCTCACTGTTTCTTCTTCCAGGTCCGTACGGCGCACCAGCTCTTCAGCGCTCAGTTCCAGCACGCTCAGTGCCGTGTCGCAGCCTATCCGCTTAAACTCGTCTATCACCCATGGTTCTATCTCATCTGCAAATTCATCAAGGTCGATATCATATTCTACCTCTTCCTTCACATCGCGATACACATCTATGCTGTAGCCGGTAAGTTCCTGCGCCAGTTTTATGTTCACACCCTTCTTGCCTATCGCCAGCGACACCTGGTCCGGGTCCAGGTACACATCTGCACTGTGGTCCTCATTGTTCAGCTCCATCTTGTTTATACGGGCTGGTGTCAGTGAGCGCTGCAGCAGCAGTTGCACATTATTCGTATAGTTAATGATGTCTATATTCTCATTGCGCAGTTCACGCACTATGCCATGTATGCGGCTTCCCTTCATACCTACACATGCGCCTACCGGGTCTATGCGGTCGTCATAGCTTTCTACAGCCACCTTCGCGCGCTCGCCCGGTTCCCTTACTATCTTCCTTACCACTATCAGGCCATCCATTATTTCGGGCACCTCTATTTCCAGCAGCTTCTCCAGGAACGATGGATGCGTACGGCTCAGTATGATGATCGGCGAGTTATTACGCATTTCCACCTTCTTCACCACCGCACGTACAGTTTCCCCTTTCTTAAAGAAGTCAGTAGGTATCTGCTCGCTCTTCGGCATTATCAGCTCGTTGCCCTCATCATCCAGCAGCAGTATTTCCTTTTTCCATATCTGGTATACCTCACCGCCTATTATATCACCTATCCGGTCAGCATATTTTTTCAGCAGGTTGTTCTTTTTCAGGTCACCTATACGTGCAGCCAGCGTTTGCTTGGCGGCCAGTATAGCCCTGCGGCCAAAGTTGCGCACATCCACTTCCTCATACACCTCTTCACCCACACTGTAGTCAGGCTCTATCTTTATTGCGTCCGAGTAGGGTATCTGCAGGTTGTCATCTTCTACCATGCCATCCTCCACTATCACACGGCGCCTGAAGATTTCAAGGTCACCCGTCTGGTCGTTCACAATTACGTCAAAGTTCTCATCCGTTATATACTTCTTGCGCAGCAACGTCTTGAACACGTCCTCCAGCACCTTCATGAGGGTAGGCCTGTCAATGTTTTCCGCTTCTTTAAACTCCTGGAAGGAGTCAATGAGATTAATGCTTGGCATATGTTTCAGTTTTCGCCTGGCCGGATGCTACCGGCCGGGTAATTAAAAAATAACCTGTACTACAGTTGTCTTTATGTTTGTAAATGGTATTTCAGCTACTACTTTAGGGTCTTTCGTCTTGGCGCCCTTCATCTCCAGTACTATATGCTCATCCGTTACATCCATCATCAGCCCCGTACTTTCCTTTCCCTCTTTATCAGTCACCAGCACCTTGCGGCCTATGTTTTTCTTATACTGCCGTGGCTGCAGCAGCGGCTCATCTACGCCTGGGCTAGATACCTCCAGCGAAAAATCACCGTCCGGAAACATCTGGGTCTCCTCTATCTGCGCATACAGCTTGCGGTTCACCATCGTGCATTTCTCTATCGAGAGGCCACTATCCGCATCCAGGTACACCTTTATATTATTTACCGGCTTCACCTTCACGTTCACAATAAATATGTCCGTGCCCTCAAGCAACGGTTCCACTATAGCATAAACTTTTTCTATGATTTCCGGCATAACTTAAAAAACGAGGGGGACACTAAATGTGTCCCCTCTCTTTTTTTGAATCCGATGCAAATGTACAGCAAATTTATATTATGGCAAAATTTGAAAAAAGACAACATTTCTTGCCAACCGAGCCTGCCCTGAGCGTAGTCGAAGGGGAGGTATCTATACTCGCGCATACGCAACACTTCCCCGGAGCCTGCCCTGAGCGATAGTCGAAGGGGAGAGGGGTTAGGGGTGTGTTTTAAAATAAAATTTGGGTCCAAACCTCCCCGCTACTATCATCACCAGTGGCCATAGCACGCTTGTACTGTAGTCCTTTACTGAGCCTGCCCTGAGCGTAGTCGAAGGGTTGGCACCATTCATCTAAGTATTCCTACTGAACCTCCTGAGCTTGCCGAAGGGGCACGCTTGTACCTTAGTCCAATGCTCAGCATGCCCAAGGAAGCCTGCACACACCAGGTACACCACACACTCCCCGCCCATAGTGATCAGTCATGGTGAGCGTAGTCGAACCACGAACCATCAAGGAGGAGATGCCGGAAAATTCGGCGAAGCCGGGATTTTCTGGCTGGGGTGGTTGCCTCGCACTCCCATCTTTCCTTCATGAGGGGCTCACGCCAGGGAGCGAGCGCAGCGCTTAGGCGGGGTGATAAAACACACAAAACATGTTATCACCCCGTAGGCACCTGTCCCGCGGTTTGCGGGAGTGAAAGCTTTGTAGCCAAAGCCTGCCCCGCACTTTCTGCGGGGGTGCAAACCGGTGGTAAAAGAACATCCCCACCACACAGCGCCCCGTAGCGCCTGCCCCGCACACTTGCGGGGGGCGCAACCTATTCGCGAAGAATTAAATAACATGGCACAACCATCAGCCGGCCTACAGCGCTTTGATAATATTTATAAAATCATCAAGTTTATAAGCTCCCGATACATTTCTCTTATCATACACCATAAAGTAGCGATAATTGTTTCCCGCTTTTCTAGCCCACAGCTCGCCCAGCCTTATTTTCTGCTCAGCATCCAGGTGGTCCCCCTTGGTTTCCAGTATTATTATTTTGCCGCTTTTTGTATGGATAATAAAATCAGGGTAGTGATTAATAAATCCATTTATGCGGAATCCCTTTCTGTCTATGTTCCTTGTCCAGAAGGCAATATTTTCCATATTACCCACCTGGTTTATTACACCCTCTTCATACCCATTCATGTCCCCTTCCTTTTCATATAGCGATTTACTAATGCTCTTTGCGGTAAGCGCCGGATTAATGCTTTCGGGCAGGGTATAAGCGTCCTTGCTGTATACCTTATCGGTGTCAAGGTATTCGCTGAATTTCTTTTCGGCAAAATCTGCCGAGAGCGATTGTATCTTATCCTTTATTTTGCGGACATAGGTATACTCGTTGCTTGAAAGGTCGTTGAACTGCTCATCACTGAAATCTTCTAAGATGCGCGTTATGTACTTTCTTATCTCGCCATCGGTAATGGGGTACATATTGCCTATTATATCCATTATCCTTTTAGTGAAGTTCTTTACCCTGCTTTCCTTTCTTGCTGGGTCCAGCATGTAGCCCATCATACTTTCTTTCAGCACACCATCTATCCTGAAGAAAGATGGTGTGTAGTCTTTCTTTGTGTCGTCAAGGTCTACCCGGTATAGCTCAGAGGTAATGTTGTCGAACGCTATATTGGTGTCGCCCTTGCTCAGGGGGAAATTGGTGAGCAACTCATCCTTGTCTAGCAGCTTTTCATCTTCGTTGAACATAGAGGCCGGTACTTTGAGATAGAATTGGGGCAGTATTATCTGCGCAGCCTTCTCCCTGAACACCTCCTTAATTTCGTATTTTTTCACATGCTGTTGTATTTCGTTAGGGATTACAGGCGCATTGTTTCTAGTCATTTCAGCCACCACCTTTTCATAGTTTTCGTTCTGCTGTATGGCCGTTTGTTCTATAGCGGAGAGTACAAGGCTATCCGGGCTGCCATCATCAGGCATTACTATTCTTGTGTCGTCTATGTCGTCGAGTATATCTCCCTGTGACTGTGAGTCGGGAGGGGTGGTGAAGATCGCCATCTGATTGGCCAGGTCCTGCTTCTTGGCTTCTTCCAGCGCCGCCGGGTCTGCCAGTTTATAGTCGCGCTCGCTAAAGCCTGCTTTGTTCAGGCCCTTTACTATGTTTTGCAGCGTATCCATAAATTTTGATGAGGCGGTCAGCACATAGCACATATTGAGCATTTGCGCATTATGCTTCATTACATAGGGCTGCCTCAGTACCCGGCCCAGTATCTGCTCTACATCCACCGCAGAGCTCTTATCTGCCAGCGATGCCAGTATGTAGGCAAATGGGCAGTCCCAGCCCTCTTTAAGCGCATTTATGGTGATGATATACCTTACCTCACAGCCCCGGCTCATCAGGTCTATATTCCTGAGCTCATTTATGCTGGCGATCTTTATTTTTATTTGCTCCTCGGGTATTTTCAGCTCTATTAGCTTTTCCTTCAGCCGCTGCACGTTCGACTTTTCTTCCTCCTCATTTGCAAAATCCTTACCGTTGCGCGGCTGTGCCTGGAACAATACTATGGGCCGTATATACCTGCCGCCATTCTTTTCTTCTTCCTTTGCCTGCAGCTCCAGTTTTCGCTGCAGTTGCAGCGATGAGTTTATCACCTCTGTTTTGTCCTGGTGGTTATATACGATCACCGGCAGCTTTACCATGTTTTCCTTCTTCAGCTCCATGGCATCAATAAAGCTGATAATGTTGCTGTTCTTGCGCGGCGTGGCTGTGAGGTCCAGTATAAAGCTGGGGTTTAGCTCCCTGAGCATATCTACACTCAGGTCGCTTTCGGCATTGTGGCTCTCATCTACTATCACCAGCGGGTTCAGCTGCTTTATTACTGCGCCCAGGGTTATCTCTGCATACTTGTCAAGGAAACTTTCAAACGACTGCAAATTCCCGTTCTCCTGAAAAACCTTTCTGTCCTCCTTGTTCTTAGCCCTCAAGCTATCGAAGCTGAACACCATAATGCATAACTGCTCTTTTACCGTAGTAGCATTGAAGCTGCTGCCCTGCAGCAGCGCAGCTTTATCAAATACCTCCACTTTATTGCCGAAGTGCGAATTTATCTTTTGCCGGTAAGGGTGTGCCGGGTCTTTCAGGTTTTTTATCGTCTGGTCTAGTATAGTTATAGAAGGCACAAGCCATACCACAGCTTTTGGCCGGTCGTAGTCAAATGCATCAAACACGGTCTTGAGCGCATTGCAGGCGATAAATGTTTTGCCGCCTGCCGTTGGCACTTTAAGGCATATATGCGGCACCCGTGGCACATTGTTCTTATACGGCTCTATAGCATTGCCGGGGTATGGCAGCAGTGGCGTAGTGGGGTGCTGCGCCCAGAAATCGTAAAAGGCTTCTTTTATGTCCTTTGTCTTCTGTATGTGATCCAGAAACAAAGCCAGGTCATTAATTACGTGCTGCTGGTAAGGTTTTAATTCCATAGCTTAAAAGCGGGTGATATCTCTGGGAATTTTCTTGAAAATTATGTTGCGGCCTGTGAGGTATTCTTTTGCGGGCAGGCAGGTATCGGCATAGATCACGTACTGCTCGGCGTTGGTCTTTATGGTGGCCAGGAAGTCATGGTCCAGCGTAGTAGGCCCATCCTGCTCGTAATACAGGTAGTAGGCTGTATCATTGTGCTTGCCTAGGAAATACTCATTGTCTTTATGTGCTTCGGCTATCAGCGGCGTTTTGGTTTCGGTATAGTATACATACTGCCGTATCTTTTCCGTACCCACCAGTTCATTGAGCATACCATCTTCTAAAAATATGGGGGCGCCGAGCTCGTAATAATCGAAAGCTCCACCTGTGCCTGCTACATCGCTATAGCCCTTGATCACCCTCTTTACCCTTTCTGCGGTTATGGTTTCGGCATAATCTTCCATCTCTATAATAATTACCTTTCTATTTCCACCGTCTACATTATTTAAGTTTAATACAGCATGGGCAGTTGTCCCGCTTCCAGCAAAAGAATCCAAAATTATTGAGTCTGTTTCTGTTGATAGCTCAAGTATTCTTTCTACTAGTCTGGTTGGCTTGGGGGTTTGGAATGGGGCCTTATCTCCTGCGAAAATAATTTTGAGCTCCTTTTTAGCACCATCAGTATGGTTTACTTCATCATACGACCAATAAGAGATTGGTACTACGCCATTTTGAACCTCTTTTAGATATCTCTTTAATTGCGGAGCACCTAAACCGTTTTTTCCAAAAAATATCCTATTCTCACTTATCCACTTTAATATCTGTGTTTCGTTAGACATCCAAGAACGACCATTAGGCGGATTATAGGAAGTGCCTGTTGATGGATTAATTATCGGGTAGTCATAACCCTTACTGTAAGTTTTGACAGATAGATTATCCGGTCGCCATAAACCCATTCCGTCACTACTGTCATATTTATAAAGCGAGTTTTGCTTGTCTGTTCTAGGTAGCAATTTGATACTGAATAACTTGGTTTTTTGATAGCATAGAATAAAGTCATGGACATCGGGAATGCCTTTTGAATCATTTGACGCAGCGTATCTTTTATGCCAAATAACATTTCTTATAAAGTTGCCTAAACCAAATATCTCATCGCAAACTATCTTCAAATTGGCTTGCTCATTGTCATCGCACGAAATAAATATTGCCCCATCATCTGCAAGTAATTTATGCAGCAATTTTAAGCGCGGGTACATCATACATAGCCACTTATCATGGCGGCTTAGATCTTCGCCCTCTTTACCAACAACACTATGCAGCCACTTATTAATTTTTGGATCATTTACATTGTCGTTGTACACCCAGCCCTCATTGCCGGTATTGTAGGGCGGGTCTATATAGATGCATTTTATTCGCCCTTCATATTCCGGCAGGAGTGCTTTTAAAGCCTCCAGATTATCGCCATGTATTATTTTATTCCCACTGTTGGTTTCTTCATTAGTCTGATTACCATTGTCAAAACCATACGAATGCTTAAGCACCTTAAATGGCACATCCATATGATGATTGATAACCTTGTTTTTTCCTATCCAGTGTAGAGTGGGCATTCCTTCAAAGCACTATAAAAGCCTTGAGGTACTTCCGGCGTGAAACAAAAAAAAGGGGCGTGTACCTCTGCATAATCTTCTTTTCCCGAAAGGCACTCGACGAGCCTGGACAGAATTGAAAACAGCCGAGGACACGCCTTTGCAGGCGCATCCCTTACACTGTTTCTTTCTGCCCTAAAAAATTGTCGAGGTTTTATCGGGAAAGAAACGTTAAGCAACGCTAATTATATGTAGTATACCAGTTTCCTCTTATGTCATAATTAATATTTGTTTGTCGTAAAAGTAAGAATAAACTTATGTTGGTGGTTATAAATTCTTTCATAGCAGGTAGCCCTTCGGTGGTGTGGCACATTTTACCAATGTGCCACACCTGTGCGCGAGCCATTCCTTCACGCACAGGTTGCGCCCGCATAAGCCTGCCCTGAACTTACCAAAAGGGGTGACAACCTGCCGTTAGCGCTTTACCGCGCATCAAAAAATGTGGATATCTTTTTCTCTTCCACCCCCTGTTTGGTATAGTAATTGCTGCATTATTCAAGCGTAGAAACGGCAGATTTTCTGCCTCTGGTTTAACTCGAGGCAAACATTCTCGACGATTTAGACGAATTTTTTTTTCATCCTGGCAGACCTACAGATTATTCTCACTGATTTTGACGATTTTATTTTTTAGGAGTGCCAACTGAAAACTAATACCGGGCACATTATGTGACATAGCCTGTACGGAGCCTGCCAAAGCATGGGGCATAAAACGGGACACAAAATTACCCGAAACCTGCAATCATGTTAATCAAACTAATCACATAAATCATAGTTCAGACAAATACCCCACAAGGGAAAAAGTGTGGCATTTTGGGGAATTTTGTAAAAACGATATATGTGCCATTAATTAATTGAATTTCAACTAATTAACCTCAAAATAGCCCAAAACAAAATGCCCCATATCACCCAATATTTTATTTGAATGAAAATGGGGCATTTTTGATAAGCAGGTTACAATTTCCGGCATTTCGTTGCTGCATCACCCTTTCCGGCACCGGAAAAAATCGGAAAATTTTGAAAACTAAGTAATTGATTATCAAACAAAAAGTGTGCAAAACCCTTTTTCTATGCAACCGGAAATTAAGACCAGCATGCCACCAAACATCAATAATAACACGCCCCCAATCAATGTACTGCTGCCACATCCGGCCGCACGTGCTGCGGGGCTAAATTGTATTCCCCACAACAACAGAGTAGAGCCACTTTTTTTCCGGCGGAGCCTTTGGAAAAAAATCGCCTTTTCTTTTGTTACTTTCTGTTGCCTGTCCCGATGCCTATCGGGAGCGAAGCAAAAGAAAAGAAAAGAAAAGTAAGGTAACGCAGGTCCGCGCTTTAAGAGCCTTCGCCGACTGCTCACCCACTTAACCTTCCATAAACCCCCACTCACCAAATTCCGAAAACCTGATAATCCAAAACCCCCTACCTTTGCAGACTATGTTGCTGAAAGAGATTATCATATTCCTCCTGGTAGCCTATATCGTTTCCCGTATACTACGCTTCTTATTGCCCATATTCCGTATCAGTTCCGCGGCCAGCAGCCACATGCGCACCATGCAGGAGCAGATGGCCCGCATGCAGGAAATGGAAGGCAAGATGAACCAGCAAAATCCCCAGCAGAAGAAAAAAGTAGAAAAAGACGGCGACTACATCGACTACGAAGAAGTAAAGTAAAACTCATCCTTCATCCTCATAGTTTTATTTCGCCTTGTTCAATAATCTTAATCGGAAGCCCAAATAGGAATTCCAGCCGAAAACTTATCCTCCGGCTAGGCCTTCGCCCTGAACACCGTCTCCTCTATTGTCATCCCCTTATCCAGGAAGATCGTTTGTATACCCAGTTCCTTCGCCGCAGCTATGTGTTGCGGACTGTCATCTATAAACAGCGTATGCTCAGGTTTCAGCCCGTTATCATCCAGCACCCGCTGAAAGATCTCTTTGTTGGGCTTACGCATACCCACCCTGTGAGAGAGGTATACCTTGTCAAAAAACACACCCAGGTTAGGTATACCACGCTCACGCATCAGTATATCATTAAACGTTTCTTCATGTATCTCATTCGTATTGCTCAGCAGGAACAGGTCGTAGTAAAGCCGCAGTTGCTGCAGTATCTGTAGCCTCCTCACCGGAAAGTCCAGCAGCATGGCATTCCACGCAGCCAGCACCTGCGCCTCTGTAATACCCGCCGGGCCTACCTTTTGCAGTTCACTTATAAATTCAGCCTTTCCAATGCCACCCGTCTCAAACTTGTCAAACAGGTCCGTCTGCCGCAGCTGCGAGTACAGCGCCGGAAAATCAGCTATCCCGGCTTCCACAAAGGCCTGTTCAGTCAGTTTATAATCTATATTCAGTATCACCCCTCCCAGGTCAAAGATGATATGCCTGATGCCTTCTATCATGCTGCAAAATAACACAACAAAACGCAAAAGAAAGGAGCCACATCTATGTGGCTCCCTGTTTAAAATCCTTAATAACTATGAACGCTTATCAGCTAAAAACTTCCATTACCTTATTAAAGAAGCCATTGCCGTCCTTCGTTTCCCCGCTGGCTTCCTCGTTTATATTCCTTTTAGCCAGCACAGTCAGCGATTCGTCGGCCTTCTTTTCTTCAGCCAGTGTCTGCTCCAGTATGGCAGCCACCTTCGGCTTCCCTATAGTCCGGGCCAGCTCGGCCAGTCCGCCGTAAGTGGCTATTTCGTAGTGCTCCACTTTCTGCGCGGCCAGTATCAGGCCTACATCACGCGTTTCTGTACCCTTTTTAGTCTCTTCTATTATGTCATCCCCTTCCTTGGTTATGCCGGCCATAGCCTCACATTTCTTTGCCTGCGCCTTTTTGCCCATCAGCTCAAACACGCTTTCCAGGCGTGTTACATGGCCTTCGGTCTCCTTCCTGTGTGCTTCAAATGCGTCTTTCAGCTTGGCTTCAGTAGCATTCTTCGCCATTTTAGGCAGTACTTTCAGCAGGTGCTTCTCCGCCCAGTATATGTCCTTCAGCTCTTCACAAAAGAACTCCTCGAGCAGCGCACCGCTTGATTGTTGGGGTGTAGCAGGCTTAGCTACAGCTTTTTTAATCGCAGCCTTTTTCGCAGGTACTACAGCTTTTTTCGCTGGGGTTACCGTCTTCTTAGTAGCCGGTGTTGCCACTTTTTTAGCCGGCACACTAGCCTTTGCATTCGACATCGCCTGTTTTTTTACCGGCACAATTGTTTTTTTCGTTGTAGCCATGGTTTTCAGTTTTTACAATTGTTTATAAATACTATGCCATGTGCTTTTTCTCAGGGAAATACATATTAGTTTGCACGAAAAATAAATTCATTTTCCTTTTTTCAGAAAATCCACTACATTTGCAGCCCGATTAATCGTCGGATTTGACGGCAACGTCTTGGTCCTATAGCTCAGTTGGTTAGCAGCACCTGACTCATAATCAGGGGGTCCCAGGTTCAAGTCCTGGTGGGACCACAATACAGACAAGGGTTTCAGAAGATTCAATCTCTGAAACCCTTTTTTTATGCAATAAAAACGCAAAGTTTTTCGGAAAAACAATGCAAGATTGGGAATAAGCAAGAAAAATATCAGCAACTGGATTTGAAATTCAATAAATGTGAAAACGCCACCAAATTTGGTGGCGTTTAACTTAATAAATATCCCCATTTATTCAATGCCTAAATCTTCACTCAGTTTTTGATGTCTTACCATTTGTATGAAATTTTGATGAGGGGTTTTCAACATTGTAAGTTAGTGGCAATTTTACAAGTAACTAATATACTTTCTACTCATGTTGAAGCAAGTGAATTTTATGGTGATAATCTACCCAATAATATAATTGTTGACGGCCCACGCGCAGGCATAGGTGAGGCGCAAAGGCGCAGTTTTCCTTGTGACGTTTTAAAGGCCCCATATACCGACAGTTTTTTAGAAACTCGTCATCAATTGAATCGCATTGAAAAGATTCCTCTGTAGAACACGGGCCTAGTGCTTTATATATATGTACATCTTCACTGTATGCGTCCTGAATTTTTGCATAAATAAACAAACTTGGATACTGTACACAAAGCCCATCTAATATATAAGTAGC
>CANFHA010000002.1 GCA_947446645.1 Chitinophagaceae bacterium
ATTCAAATAAGCTTAAGCGAGGTGTTGATTGACTCTACACAAGCAAATCGTTTCTTCTTTAAAATTCACAATGATAGCTTCTTCGCTACATTATAGATTTTCACCAAATCATCCCATATTTGGTTCGACATTTCCCCTGTCGAGCCTACAATAACAAGGTTAAAGCCATCTTTTGCAAAGAGCCTGGCAAGTTCGCGGCCAATGCCACTCGTGGCACCTGTGATGAGGGCATATTTCGAATTGTTTTTCATAGTATTTATTCTTTTGCCTTTGGGGTATGATAACTGTGCCAAGGCTGGCATGGTTATTTAGCCATTTCGGGCTAAACCAAAACAGTTTATGAAACACAATCATCACGAAGAAGCAGCAAAGCATCATACTGCAGCTGCAAAGCATCACACAGAGGCGCACAAGAGCCACCAGGAAGGAAATGACGAGAAGGCAGCATCTCATGCGCATGCAGCACGTGGACACGCAACACAGGCAAGGGAACACGCCAGGGATGCATCTAGAAAGCATTCTGATGCAGCTGACAAGTCAAGCGACAAGTCATCTGAGAAGTCAGCAGACAAGACCAGCAAGAAATAGTACAAGTCAACAGGAAATGGGAACGCAGAAATGTGTTCCCATTTTTTATTTATTCTAATCTCGCAACGGGCAAAGAGTACCACTGCGGTAAAAACAAACAATATGAAAGACGACAAAAAGACATTGCCTAAAAACAAGACCAATGACAGTAAGCCTGTACAGGAAGATAAGCCATCGAGCCAGCAAAAGCCAATGGGTGATGAGCAGGACCTGGAAAAGCGTGTTGAGCGGCTTGAAAACAGTAAAGATGGTAAAGACACAAACAGTGTAGGGATCAAAAAGTAGCATGCATGGTTGGCAATCAGCCATATCCTTTGTAAATTGCTAAAACACTTTACTACAAAAGAAAAGAGGCGCCAGGAGCGCCTCTTTTTATTATGCTTATTAAGTTGATTATAGCTTGATGAACTTCTGAACTACGTTCAGGTTTTTACCAATAAACTGTATTTCGTATGCACCTGCAGGCAGTGAAGAAACGTTGATATTATCGCTAGCTGCGGATGTGAATACTCTGTTGCCGGTAACATCCATGATGTGAATGTTGTGTACATCGGCTGCATTTGACAGGTGCAGGGTAGAAGTAGCTGGGTTAGGATAGAAAGATACCTTGCCGTCATTACCCGCAACTGAAGCTACCGATGTAGTGCCAATAGCGTGATCCGTAACCATGAATGGGCTCAGTGAAGTAATGCCTGTCCTTGTCATATTATACAAGCTGCCTGATGTACCTGCTGCAGATGGCATGTAAGCATCCCATGCGCCACTAGTATAGTGTGATATAAATGCGTGGCCGCGATCGAAGCCATTTACTTCCAGGGCTGCGGTCCACATAGCGGTCATATTATAGTTCACTGTGCTTGCTATGCTCGATACATACCATGTAGCATTTACCATAGACTCACTGCCGGAGAGCAATGTGCCTGTAGTGCCATTTGCCATTACGCCTGAGCCTACATTAACGCTTGCATCACCTGTAGTGGCACTTGCGTTTGCAGACAAAGCTAAAGGAGCAAAGCTTGACATTGTGCCTACCATGAAAGAATCAGTGGTGCTTGCAGCGAGACTCAAAGTAAGCGTTCCTGTGCCATCTGTTACCACATAGCTATTAAGAGAACCACCAGTAACTGTGCCTGTTGCACCAAGGCTAAGGTTGTTGCTGCCTAATTTAATTCTGCCTGACATAAGATTAAGCGCGCCGTCTATCATAAGATTTGAGCCTAATGATAAAGTACTGCCGCTACCCATGTTTACAGTTAAGTTATTTTGCATGTTGCCAACGGAAGCGAAATTCAGTGCGCCTGTGATGCTGCCTGTTGTATTCAATACCAGGTTAGAAGTAGCGCTACCCATGAGTGAGCCTGTACCAGATACGGCTATATCAGCGCTGCCGCTAAGAGTAAGCGTATGGCTGCCAAGCGTGAGTGAGCCTGATGTAAGAGAAAGCATACCGTTTAGGTTCAGGTTTGATCCTATTGTAGCGCCTCCACTTGTGGTGTTTATTGTAAGGTTGTTGAGTAAAGAGCTTCCTGATGAAAATTTCAGCATGCCGGTAACGCCACCAGTAGCGTTGATTACCAGGTTAGACATTGAGCTGCCGCTAAGTGTGCCGCTGCCTGTGATATCGCCTGATGATGCGATGGTAAGTGTGTGCCCGTTAAGAGAAAGCGCTCCGGAAGAAAGGTTGAGCACGCTATTGATGCTAAGATCTGTGCCCAACATAGCGTTGCCACTTGTTGTGTTCACCGTAAGGTTATTGAGCATGTCTGAAGAGCCGGTAGCGAAACGTAATGCGCCGGTAAGGCCAGATGTACTGTTGATAACGATGTCAGAAGATGAAGAACCGGAGAAAACACCGGCGCCTGATGCAGACAGGTCAGAAGAACCATTGAACGTAAACGTATGGCCATTCAACGCCAGCGTTCCGTTTGTTAGCGTCAGCATGCCGTTCAGAGAAGCGTTGCCAGCCATTGTTACTGTACCTGATACGTTAATCATTATGTTGTTCAGCATGCTGCCACCGAGCTCAGCGCCGGTAGTAGCTGAAGATGACACATACATAACGTTGTAAACACTGTCTAGGTCCAATGCGCCGGAGCCACTGGTAGAAAGGTCTCCGCCGGAGCGCATAATTGTAGAATTGTTTCCCAATGTGAGGTCGCCTGAAGCCACATTCATCGTGCCTGATACAAGGTGCAGGCTTTGCGTTGCCAGAATGTTAGCACCACCGGATATAGTGGTACCCGTAGATGTGAGCGCACGCGCTGTTAAGTCGCCCGTAAAAGAGAAACCTGTCGTAAGCCCGAGTGCGGCGCTATCTACGTCAATAGAGCCGATGCCCGCCAGTGTGCCGGATGTCATTATAAGTGTTCCGCCTGTGAGCATACCATCTACGGTAAGCGAAGAACTGCCGGAAAACTCTTCAATACCAGTGAGTGATACATTAATGCCAGCTGGTATAATAATAATGTCGCTGGATAATAAAGAACCGGGAATAATACCTCCCCACGTTGCTGCAGAGCTGAAACTGCCTGATAATACAGCGGTGTAAAGTGTTGCATTGGCCTTACCAGCTACACATAAAAATGCGAAGTAAAGTGCAATTAATCTCAATTTCCTGAGCCACAAGTTGATCTGGTTCATGTTTTTCTTTTTTTAGTTTTTTGATTTTTTGTTCACTGGTTAGCAGGTAAAATCATGCCAGCTCCGGATGGACCGGGATGACAATATTTTTACAAAGCCGAACGCTTGAAAGTCAGCCGTGTAGCGGCATTCGAGTCCTTAAAAAACCGTAAGTTGGATTGGATAGATTAATCGAAAAAGATATGCATGGCTCCGTTGTCTCTATGAATTACGGGGGTAAGCTGGTAGGCTGTACTTATATTTTGCGGGATAAGCACATGGTCCCTGGTGCCACTGGCTAGTACGCGCCCGTGATGCAGCAAAGTTATCTGATCTGCGAACCGGGCGGCAAGATTAAGATCGTGTACGACGCCTACGATCACGATGTCCTGCTGCGATAATAATTTCACCATTTTGTGCATAAAGTCAAACTGGTAGTGCACATCGAGAAAGGTAAGCGGTTCGTCAAGAAACAGGTATCTGCAACCAGTGTGGTATGGTATCCATATTTGTGCTGCCACGCGGGCGAAATGCACCCGCTGTTTTTCACCTCCGCTCAGCGTTAGAAAATCCCTGTCGGCAAGTTCTGATACATCGAAAAACTGCATCGCTTCATCGCAGGCTGCCTGGTCTTTTTTTGTAGCAGTGCCGGTAAAATGCGGATAACGGCCCATCATCACAACTTCCCTGGCCTTGAGCGGAAAAGTTATATCTACGGACTGTGAAAGCACGGAACGAAAACGCGCCAGTTCTGAGATAGAAATCGCGGTTATATTTTTACCGGAATATAAGACCGACCCGCTATGAGGGCGAAATTGGCTGCACAATACTTTTATGAGTGTGGATTTTCCTGCGCCATTGGGACCTATGATAAGGTTGAGCTTACCCGGTGCAAATACAACAGAGACATCGTCCAGCAGCATTTTGTTGCCGGCTCTAAAAGTGATATGTTCTGCAGTAAGCATCAGAAGAAATAGTTTTTACGGCGCAGCAGGTAAATAAAAACAGGTACCCCTACAAAGGAGGTTACAATGCCAATAGGTAATTCTGCGGGACGCAAAAGCACGCGTGCTAAAATATCGGCAATGCTTAGCAATGTGCCGCCAAGTATGGCGCTGGCTAGCAGGAGGAAACGGTTGTCAGCACCCTTCATAATTCTTAGTAAGTGAGGGCTGATAAGCCCGATGAAACTGATGACACCTACGAAGGCCGTTGCTGTTGCAATCAGTATTACATTTATCAGCAGCACAACGAGTTTCAGGTTACGGACATTAACGCCAAGGAAACGGGCTTCGTCTTCACCCAGCATCAATGCATTAAGTTGCTTCGCGTAACGCAGCGAAGCGAACAGGCATAATGTAGTAGAAACAGATATAACCCTTACGGAATGCCAATTGGCACCGGAGAGATTGCCCATGCCCCAAAAAGTTATTGATCTGGCCTGCGGGTCGCGGGCTATGTAAGACAAGAACCCTACACCGCTCATAAAAAGTGCGTTCACTGCCATGCCTGTTAGTAGCAATGAAACGACAGAACTTTTGCCTGTATCGCCGGATTGGGAAAAAAGAAAGACCAAGGTGGTAGACAGTACCGCGCCTGCTCCTGCAGCAATAGGCAGTGTCCACTCGCTTGCAGTAAGGTGCAATGAAGCTCCGAGTACAAAGTATAATGCAGCCCCAAATGCGGCCCCGCTAGATGTGCCGATCAAGCCAGGTTCTACTATAGGGTTACGGAACAGCGCCTGCATCAGTGTGCCGCCCACAGCGAGTGATGCGCCTACCAGCACACAAAGGATAGCACGAGGCAGCCGTATGGTCATAAATATTCGCTCATTCAGCGTCATGGTATCGGGTGCCGAAAAATTCTTTTGCAGGGCAGACACAATTTCACCGGTGCTGATGCTCACGCCGCCAAACCTGATGGATAGTAGCAGGGCAATGGCAAGTGCTGCCACTAATATGAAATATATTCCGGTTCTCATTTTTTATTTTACTGGTGCATCGCGGTGAATAAGTTCCTGCAGCTTTAGTGTGTTCTCTCCGGTACGCGGGCCTATATACACCATGTCGTGTTCCTCAACCCTGTATATGCGATTGCTTTTTGCCGCCCTGGTGCCGGCTATGCCGGGCAATTCCTTTATTTTTTCATTGCTACCGAGTTTATCATACCCGAAGTCTGTAAGCAAAATAACATCTGGGTCGGATGCCGCTATGGCTTCTGCCGACCATTGTTTCATTCCTTTTTCGTCATCAATGGCTATTTTTCCACCGGCCCATTCTATCATTTTCGCGGCCGTGCTTTTCTTTGTCATCAGCAGAAATACATTTGATGCTTGCCCGTAATGGATCACCAGTACCTTTACTGTGTCTTTATATTTCTTCCCGTTTTCAAGTGCCTGGCCTATTTCACTGTCCAGTTTCCTGCATATCGAATCAGCTTGTTTTTCGCGTTTGAAGTATGCACCCATTTCGCGGATGAGTGAGTCTGTGCCTGCGATATCTCCGTTATATCTCTTGAATACCTTCATGGGTATTTTGAGGTCTGATAATTGCTTTACCACATGCTCAGGCCCTATGTTGCTATCGTGTAGTATAAGTGTGGGCTTTGCCGCGAGAATGCCTTCTGCGCTTAGCGCACGATGGTAGCCCACTGTTGGTAATTTCTTTATCTGGGGTGGATAAGTACTGGAAATATCCACGGCAACAATGTCCTGCTCGGCACCTAGCGAATATATGATCTCACTGTATTGCTTAGCGATACAGACAATGCGTTCTTTGTGATCTTTTTTTTCGTCCTCGTTCCCGAAGCGGGAACAGCTGCCAAAGCAAATGACTATACAAGCAAGTGTAATTAGTGTTTTCATAAAGTAGTGTTTGAAAAAAGGAGAGGCAGCCGGTAACGACTGCCTCTCCTTGTATTTAGAAAGTATATTTCAGATTGATACCGCCGAAGAAGTTAATCTCCTTTGGTGCAGGTAGGTAAGCATCTGGTAGCTGGTTGAGGAATACCATAGCTGGATATTGTGTGCCTGTAATGTTAACCGCACCGAAATAAGCATCAAGCCCCAGGTGCTTGAAGAAGGTGTGCCTGAAGCCCAGTTTGCCATTTACAAGGCTATAACTGGCTGTCTTATTCAGGTTGTCAGATGTAAAGTACATAGCGTCTCTATAGGAGTATGTAGCATTTGCATACAGTCCTACTTTCGTAAGCACATCCACACCTGCATTTGCAGTAATTGGCGGCACGCCGGCAACTACTTTACCGCTGTAGTAAGTCACTACAGCGCTCTTTTTGTCTGTGCTCAACTGCTGAAATTTGAAATCGTTGTATTTGAAATCAGAGTAAGTGAAATTAGCGAACGGAGCCACAGATGAGAAGAAGCCTGTGGATGACCTGTAGACATTATATTTCACCAGCAATTCAAGTCCCATATTGGTCTGGTTGCCACCATTGGCAACATAGGTGTAGGATGTGGCTGTATTTGCAGCGTTTGGTACCGCTACCACCGTCATTTTGTTAGCGTAAACCGCATTAAACACGGCTACCTGGTAGAAGAGTTTTTCTTTCAGCAGGCTGCCTTTTGAGCCTACTTCTATTTGTGTGCCCATTTCCGGTTTCAGGCCTGTATTTACCTGGCCGGTAAGCGGGATGTAGAAGTATGAGCTTACCGGTGCTTTGTACCCGGTGCTGTAAGATGCATATACTGAAATTTCCTTGTTGATTACCTTATTCAAAGCAAAGTGAGGAGACACCATATCTCTGTAATTGGCTTTATACTGCCTTGGGTTATGCGTGCCGTTCGGGTTGCTAGGGTTGTTGTTTGTAGCTACGTAGAAACGGTCGTTCAGCTCTATAGCCATTGCGCTAAGCCCTGCACCTGCTGTTAGGCTGATATCATAAGGCATAGAAAGCGTCCACTCAGTAAATACAGAATAAGTTTTAGAGATGGTGTACTGGTTGCTTCTCATGGCACCCACAATGTTGTAGCCGGCAAGATTAGCGCTGTCTTTTACCATCCCGTATCCTAACGTCTGCGCATTCTGTATCTGTCCTTCGCCTCCTGTGATACCGGAGAGGCTGAACTTTTTATTAAGTGCATAGTTCATGTCCACTGTAGTACGGAAGCCATAGTTAAGCGGAAGTTTGTCTGTCCAGCCACCTGCTGAACTTGAGTTGTTGCTGATGCCTGTTCCGAATATGGAAGTGGTGTTAGAGATGTGCTGGTCAAATTTATAAGTATGGCCTATACCCGCACGATAGCTGATGATGTTAGAGTGCGCATCGTTGGCAATATAAGCAGGGTTGCCGGAGTAGTTAAATGTGTCATACTGACCTATGGTTAACTCACCGTTGCGCTGGTCATAGCTATTGCTATAGCTTGCGTACGCAGTTATAGATTGTTTCTCACTTGGCTGAAAATCTGCTATTACGCTCGCGAAATCTTTGTGCGATGCAGTGTGCGTCATAAATCCATCGTACAGTTGCTTGCCGTAGTTCACAAGCACCGAAGACTTTTCGCCACCTATCTGCACACGCGTAGTATAGCGTTGCAGGCCGTAGCTGCCAGCCATTATATCTTCTCCTATTGATATTTTGCCTTTCTCTGCTTTCATGGTTTTCAGATTTACCACACCAGCAACTGCCAGGCCATAAAGTGAGCCTGCAGGACCTTTTACGACCTCTACATTGTCTACCGATCCGAAATCTATATCATCCATCAGTGTCACTCCTTCTGCATCTGTAATTGGAATGCCATTTAAGTATACTTTGTATCCCTGACCATCAAAGTTGCTGTTTACGCCATTTGTGCCACGCGTACCATTACCATATCCTCTTATGTTGAATTGCTGGCCTGCAGCTACCGTCCGGCTTTCCATCGTTACGCCGGGTACGTTGGTGTTTATCGCATCTGCCAGGTACAGTCCGGTTCCTCTTTTAAGTTCGGTATTACCCAGCTTATCTATAGACTGTGGCTGGTATAATAATTTTTTGTTTGAATTAGAGCTTGCGGTGATCTCTACTTCATCGAGGGTGCCGTTAGCCGGTGCCAGTTTTATCTCAAGTGCCTGGCCGCACTCTGTAATTTTTTTATGAACCGACTCATAGCCAACAAAGGACACTGTGATGTTTTTAGCTGCTTCACAATCGATGGAAAAATTTCCGTCTTTGTCTGTTGTTGCTTTATTACCGGCGAGGCTTATGCTGGCGCCTGCCAGCGGGTGGTTGTCTGCGTCTGATACTTTACCGGTTATTTTTCCTGCCTGTGCCTGGGCATTAAGTGATGCTGCAATTGTTGCTATATATAGGAAGATCTTCTTCATTGTTGAGTTTTGAAAAATTAAATAATTACATAGTTATCTGCATACACGAGTGCAGCAGATAGCATGATCTGAAAATTTTAAAAAAGATAAAAATGATCAGGCCTTCGGCGGAGGAGAGACAATGTCAGGCTGATGTGAAATGAGCCGGGGATGAAAGGATGTGTGTTTTACTTCACGCACATCTATTAACGCTATAAATGGTTCACTTACCGGGCAGATATATAGTTGGGTAAGCAAATCGAGTAAGTGTTGGATCAGGTTATCCTGGTCTGTATCGTTATTTTGTGCTAATCGCTTTATCTGTGTATTTATATGATCTTCTTCCGTGTCATTCACTACCTTCAAATAAACAGTATTGCCTTTGATGGTGTATGATTTGATATCATACATTTTGCCCTGATACGAAATCTCTGATGTTTTACTTTGATTAAATGCCGAGAGTGGAATTTCAAGGTCAATGAAGCCTGATTCCTTGTTGCGGACCACCTGCTCCATTTTATATTCCTGCAGGCTTTTTTGTATTTCGCATACCAGCCACAATCCACCGGATTGCAGCACGATCAACAACAGTAAAAATATATTGCCAGTTTTCTTCAGGAGGAAATAGAATTGATGGCATAAAGATAATATTCTTTGCACAATCCTTCTGCATCACTCTTCCCGCTATTAGTGCGAAAAAAAATAAGAAATTTGTGTAGTTAAATGACTACATGTATATTTGTAGTCGAATAGCTACATAATGAATCTAAGAAGAGACGTGTTTCAGGCCATAGCAGACCCTACAAGAAGGGCAATACTAATGCTGGTGGCATCACAGGCAATGACTGCGGGGGCAATAGCCGCAAACTTTGATACGGCCAGGCCCACCGTTTCAAAACATCTGCAAATACTTACGGAGTGCGAGCTGCTAAACCAGGAGCAGAGTGGACGAGAGATATATTATCATTTAAATCCGCAGAAAATGAAAGACATAGGAGATTTTATAGAGCCGTTCCGCCAGATGTGGGATGAGCGATTTAATAAACTTGAAACGATAATGAAACAATACAAATCAAAAAAGTAGCGCATGAAACAGAAAACGAATATCGGCGCCGACGAAGGCAAGCAGGATCTGACGATCACCAGGGAATTCGATCTGCCACTGGAATTACTTTTCAGAGCGTATGCAGAGCCTGAGCTCGTAGAGCAATGGATGTCGAACCCTTACTCCACGACAAAACTATTGAAGTTTGAAGGTAAGAAACATGGAAGTTACAAATTGCAGTCGGCTGATGCGAAGGGGCAGGTAGTATTCCGGGCAAACGGTGTGATGCACGAATTCATAACCAATCAAAAGATCACCAGGACATTTGAAATGGAAGGTACTCCATATGGTGTGCAGCTTGAAGTCTACGAGTTTGAATACGTAAACGAGGATACGAGCAAGCTCACTATGCACGTGATCTATGAGTCGGCAGCGCAACGTGACCAGGTGTTGAAGCTGCCTTTTGCCCAAGGCATAAATATGGCGCACAACCGCATTGAAGAAATACTTGGTAACCGGAAATAACTATGGAAAAGAGAAATAAGATCATTTACTGGATAGCCACGAGCCTGCTGGGTTTTGGCATGTTGCAGAGCGGCATATTCGCAGTACTCAAAACAAAACAATGGATAGACCTTGTAACCTCATTGGGTTACCCTGTCTACTTTTTAACCATCCTTGGCATCTGGAAAATCCTTGGGGTGATAGCTATTCTGATACCGCGGTTTCCACTCTTGAAAGAATGGGCTTACGCAGGTTTCTTTTTCGCTATGACGGGTGCCCTTGCTTCTCACCTCGCTAGCGGCGATCATAGTATAAAGGGACTTGCCGGGCCATTTTTCCAGATCGTTTTCATCTTATTATCGTGGTATTTCAGGCCGGCGGATAGAAAAATAGTTGCCGGAGTTCGATAGTCCTTAATAACTTTATTTAAAGTATTTACTCAATGGATAAAAAGAATCCTAAGGTTGATTGGTTCTTCGAAAAAGCCTCTGCATGGCAGGGGGAATATGCGCAGCTACGGGAGATACTGCTGGATTCTGTGCTGGAAGAAGACCTGAAGTGGGGCTGTCCCTGCTATACCTGCAATAAGAAAAATGTGGTGCTTATACATGGGTTTAAGGAGTATTGCGCCTTACTCTTTATGAAAGGTGCATTGCTCAAGGATCCGAAGGGGATACTTATACAGCAAACCGAAAATGTGCAGTCGGCCCGCCAGGTCAGGTTTGCAGAGGTAAAGGAGATAGTAAAGCTGAAGGCCACGCTCAAAGCTTATATTAAAGAGGCCATTGAAGTGGAAAAGGCAGGCCTGTCTGTAGAATTGAAGAAGACTGCAGAATACGAAGTGCCTGAAGAATTTCAGCAGCGACTGGTTAAAGACCCTGACCTGAAAGCAGCTTTTAAAGCATTGACACCGGGCAGGCAACGGGCCTACCTCTTTCATTTTTCTGGCGCAAAGCAGTCTAAGACCCGCGAGGCAAGGATAGACAAATACATACCGCAAATACTGGATGGTAAGGGGATAGACGATTAGTACAGTTTTCATCGATATTTAGCTAAAAACGCAAATGAATACGGCCCTTTGGGTGATACAAATACTACTGGCAGCTTTTTTTGGCATGACGGGGTTTAACAAAGTCCGGAATACAGTGCAGCAGCACCTTGATGACGGCCACTTGCAGCCCGGACAAAGCGTTTTGCCCATACGTATTCTTGGTGTGCTGGAACTGTTAGGTTGTGTAGGGATCTTACTGCCGTGGGCTATTGGGGTTTTACCGATACTTACTCCGTTGTCAGCTGCGTGTTTTTGCATGGTTATGGTGGCGGGTGCTGTAGTCCATTGCCGGAAGGGAGAGTATAACATGCTGCCCTTGCTAGGTGCGATATTCGTTTTGGCTGGCGGCGTGGCTTGTTACAGGTTCATTATGGCCTATAAATAAACAGCATGAAGAAGAATTTGTCAGTGAAACAACGCGAAACATTGCTCAATACATTAAAAGAGCGTTTTGAGAGAAACATGGCTCGCCATAAGGGAATAGAGTGGGCGAGTGTGGCAGGTAAACTAGAGGATAATCCTGCTAAGGTATGGTCGCTTAATGAAATGGACGTTACCGTAGGTGAGCCAGATGTGGTTGGCTATGATAAAACGACCGGAACGTATATTTTTTATGATTGCTCAACAGAGAGCCCAAAAGGACGCAGAAGCTTTTGCTATGACGAAGCTGCGCTGGACTCAAGAAAAGAAAATAAGCCAGCCGATAGTGCCATGGGGGCAGCGGCGGCTATGGGCATTGATCTGTTGACTGAGCCGCAATACAGGGAGCTACAGCAGTTAGGTGAATTTGATTTGAAAACATCCAGCTGGGTAAAAACTCCGGCTGATATCAGGAAGCTGGGAGGCGCTCTTTTTTGCGACCGCCGGTACGACACCGTTTTCCTCTATAATAATGGTGCCGAGTCCTACTATGCGGCCCGCGGGTTTCGTGGCTGCCTCCGGGTGTGAGTTTAGTTTTTGTACATCAGGTCATTGAGTACATCCATATCCATAGGCGACAGTTGGTGGCCGGTATCCTGCATATAGTGCCGCTTAAAGGCCCGTATCACAGCAGTGGTGTCGTGGGTATCGTAGCCAATCAAGCGAAGGGCAAGGCGAGGGTTAAAGCCCTCAGGTGCCGCCTTTAGCGTATCTGAATACCACAATCCAAATCCTTTTTCAGCCAGCATTTTCCATGGAAAATATATGCTCGGATCTACCTTTCGGGTTGGGGCAAAGTCTGCATGCCCTATAAAGTTCGCTGTTGGTATATTGTAGGTTTGTTTCAGCCTGGCGAGCAGGCTCAGCAGGCTCGCGATCTGGGGCTCTGTGAACGGTTCTTTGCCATTATTGTCCAGTTCTATCCCCAGTGAGCAAGAGTTCATGTCGGTTACATTGCCCCACTTGCCAGCCCCGGCATGGTGCGCCCTCAGGTAGTCGCTGAGCAGGTGGTATATTGTTCCGTCTTTACTGATCAGGTAGTGAGAGCTTACTTCCGTGCGCGGCAGGGTGAATGTGGTAAGTGTCTGGTCGCTGTTTTCCTGCGATGTATGGTGAATGACTATGAAATTCGGCTTTCGCATGGTAAAGTTGGTGGTGCCAACAAAATGGTCCGGTGCCTTAATACTGTCGTTTGCTTCAACATCGGGCTGTTCCTTTAGCCGCGCAGCATAATTTCTGGCCTGTTTCCTGTATATCTTGTTCGTTGCATTGTACGGCGACCAATTACAGCCGTATGCGGACAAGATTAATATAATTGCCAGGATATAAATGGAAAAGAAACGCATAGGGACAATTGCCTGATAAAGGTAAATAATGAACAGGACCTATGCGTGAGGAGTCGAAAAAATTACGAAACTAAAAAGATAGCCACTAAGGAACGAATTGGAATAAAGGTGTAACTATTTAGCTGACGCAGCAGCTGCGGCACCGCTTTCTGTTTCAGCAGGCGGCGCGGCGGCCTTGGTAGATACCATAACCTTTGGTGGGGCATCTTCAAAATAAGACAAGATCACTTTGTATGCCCTGCAGGTTTCGTGCATCAGCATATGATCGCAGCCGGCAGTACCTACATAGCGACGTTCATGCGGTCCGAGATTGCGAAATACCATTGTTCTCTTCTGGAGGTAGTTATCCACTTCAACCAATTCCTCAATGCGTACCGTAATGGTGCGCAAAGATTTGTTAAGCACGGCGCAGGGGCGCTTACTGTTTGTGGTATCTCCTTTTGCAGGAACCAGAGTTACTTCTTTGATCGCATTTTCTACCATTCGCTTTTGGGCATAGGCATGGCTAGCGCTCAAGGAGAAAATGGAAAGTAGAAAATAAAAAAAATGCTTCATTTACAAAAAAACAAGTATAAAGTAACTCTACAAGTTACAAATTTAGGAAAGCTAAACAAATAAACCTCATCATTAATATTGTGTTAACAAAATTTGAGAAAATTATTTATTCTTTTTCTCGCCTTTCTATCAATACAAGTAACAAATACGATGCCAAGCAGGTCTTGTTTTGAATATTTGTGATTTAATTTGTTTCGGCCTGGTATAATGGGTCTTCTAGGAGGATTATTTCTTATTGTATGTGTCACCAAGAAAAGAAACCTTAGCGCCGTCGTCGCTGAGGGTAAGCGGGCTGAGGCCGGTTCCCAGGTCCACAGTTATCCGGTTGCCTTTTTCGTAGGTTACCACAAACCTGTTGCGATCACCAGCCTGTTTCAGTAGTGAGCCGCGCTGAACGATGATCAGTTCGCCGTCTTTATATATATCCAGGAAGCTATTGGGGTCGCGATCGCTTTTCCAATGGCCGAAAAAAGAATTTTTAATATTTATTGTGCTTTGGCCTGTTCCATCGGCGGTCTGCGCAAATGTGGTGCCGGTAGCGCCGAAAAGGAAAAGAGCAACAAAAAGGGAAAGATAAAGCCGGCCAAAAGATATTTTCATCAAAAGAAGTTTTTAAAGTCGCAACGCAAAAATACAGTTTTGAAGCGTATATCCGCAAACTTAAGTTGACCAAGGCGATGGGAGCGGAGAGGAACGTGGCTTTAGAGAGCGAAAAATAAGTTGCGGATTTTTTATATTATACAACCCTGAAATGCTTTAGCGACTCAAGTATGGCAATGATTGAGGCAAAACCTATAGGTATTCCAACGATCAGCGCAACGGCAATACGTCCAAAGGTGAAATGACTTAGTGTAAATTTATTATATATAATATAGCAAAGTGCAATGGTAGGCGTGCAATAAATGAGCTAAACGGGAATGATCTCCCAATCAATGAGGTCGTATATGTTGTTTACGTCATCATCTAACGAGAAAAGTGCAAAGCAAGTGAGGATCACCGGAATAGCAATTTTAATGAGTGGGGTGATTCTCATTGATCTGAACCGGTTATAAAAATAAAACGTTAGCATTTTACTCAACGCTAAAGTACTTTAGCCATAGTGCAAAAACGCTGCCTGCATTGAAATATTGCGTAGGGATAGAGGCGAAATCGAAACGCAGAGCCTGGTATTATTTGAGGATAGCACCGAAAACCGGTGGCGAACAATGTACTCGCTACTTTTGACTCTTTAGGTTTTTTTCTATTTCTTTATCGTACCACTCTTTGCTGTTCTTCTCCTTTTCTTCCAGCTCTTTCAGCGCGCGGGCTTTGGCTGCTTTCAGGTCGTTGTCGTCATTTTCTTTATTCACAGTAAATTTTACGCCTAAAACCTTGCCGTTAGTGGGTTTCCTTTTTTTCATGGATTTCTTTTAGAATTTGCCCTTCAAAATTACAGTAAAAACAAAGGCAAAATAGTACCACAAGGCAAGAGAAATAATATTTAACTGGCCGTTTTCTTCATATGCTTACTTCTGAGCCGGTAAATAATATAGAGTGCTGCCAGGGAAATCACTGTGATCGTTAACAGTACAATGTAGGGGCTCATATCCTGCAGGAGAAAAGCGGCGGCCATGAGAAGTATATTGATTCCAACGATTATTGTAACGGACCGGGTATGTGTGAAGCCTGCATCAAGCAGGTAGTAGTGCAGATGGGTACGGTCTGCTTTGAGTGGGGAAATACCGCGCGATGCCCTCAAAATAAACACCCTTATTGCATCAAAAACTGGTAGATAAAGCATTGCGGCCAACATGATATCCGCTTCTTGAATGCCGTAAAAATAGTTTCGCAAAAGTCCAAACCCTGGATTTGTTATAATGCATATGAATAGTAAGGAAAGAATGAAAATTGTAAAGCCAAGGACCATGGAACCGGTATCGCCCATGTAAATTTTGGCTGGTGAAATGTTGTAACATAGCAGGCCAAACGTTGCACCCATGAGTGAAAAAGAAATACCTGCTAGGGCAAAATGAAAGGTGGCCGCAAACATTAGCCCCAAGATACCAAGGTATAGAATAGCAAGGACGGCCGCAAGCCCGTCGATGCCATCAACAAAGTTGAATACATTGATGAAAAAGGTACAACAAAGGGTTGCAACTATGATACCCGGCCAAAATGGTATAACCTCTATATCGAAAAGACCATGTTGCGACTCAAGTTTATTATCGATGAAATATATGGCAATAAAGGAAGCTACAAGTTGGGCGGCCAGTTTTTTCGATGGGCGCATATTCATAATATCATCGTAGATACCAGTAAAAAAAAGGATTACAGACGAAATGAGCACATACGGCATGTAGGAAAGCTGTTTTGGCCAGAGGAATGCTGATACAAGGACATAGCCAATAAAAATTCCTATGCCACCCAGCGTAGGTATTTCAGCACCATGTATTTTTCGCGTATCATCCGGCACATCATATATTTTATGATTGCGGGCGATGAATATGATCTTTTTAATGGAATATGCGCTTATAACCGCAGACAATACTATGGCGCCAAGGTAGTAGACATATGTAGGTATGGAGTGGATCATTGGCGCTTTAACGTGCTCGTTGTTGTTTTATTTCTGCTCTCTGTCACTTCTTTGCAGGAAATCTTTTGTGAATGCGTACAAATTAAAATTATCCTGCTGCATAGCAGCGGTCAGCTCCTCTTTTAGGCGGTTATGATCTATGTTGCTCATTCGTTGGGATATTATTAGTTGCCAGCATTTTTCAGTCATCAGGTGCAGCCGCTTTTCCGGCAGCTCGTTTTGGTGACTAAGAAAACTGGTGATCGCGTTAGCCAGTTCTTCTATGCCCGTGTTGGCGGTGGCCACTGTTTTTATTACCGGCGTTTCGCCATCTTCCGTGGCTTTTTCGTGGGCCAGAATGCGCAGGTTTCGGTACAGGCCTTCGGCATCGGCGCGGTCGGCTTTGTTTACAATAAATATATTGGCAATTTCCATAATGCCCGCTTTCAGTGTCTGCACTTCGTCGCCGGCTTCTGGCACCAGCGCTACTATTGTGCAGTCGGCCAGGCCCGCTATTTCCACTTCGCTCTGTCCTACGCCCACCGTCTCCACCAGTATATAGTCGAACGGCGCTTCCTTTACAAGGTCGGTGATCTCTATGATCTTGGCGCTGAGGCCACCCAGAGCACCACGCGTAGCCAGCGAGCGAATGAAGATATTGGGATTGGTATAATATTCGCTCATTCTTATACGATCACCCAGCAGAGCTCCATAATTGAATGGCGAAGACGGATCTACCGCTATTACCGCTATCTTTTTATTTTCTTTAAGCCAGTAGTGCAACAATGCACTCACCAGCGTACTTTTGCCCGCGCCCGGAGGGCCGGTAATACCTATCACACGCGCATGGTGTCCTTCATGCAGGTTTTGCAGCAGAGTGGCGTAGCCGGGCAGCTCATTTTCTACAATGGTTATGCCCCGGGCAATGGCGAGAAACTCACCTGCTTTTACCTGTTGATGAAGTAGTTTAATATCGCGCTGCACTAAAAAAACCGTTTGTCCGTTATAAAAACCAGTAAAAATTATCCGCCGTGGCGGTTCACTTCTGATGAGCAAAAGTAGTTTTCTAAACAATAAGATTTTAGACAAATCCAATATTGCAATATTATGCATATTGGGTATGTTCGTTGGTTACCTGTTTCCGCCTGCAGTGCTCTCCATTTCCATGATCCTGTTTGGTGTAAATGCATTGTGGGACGTGAATCCACGGCTTTGGTTCAAAGACAAATGGTGGCTGGTAGGTGTGGCCTGGGTGCTGATCTTTGCAGTTACCTGGTTCTGGAGCGTGAACAAAGGGGACTGGGAGGTTCGTTTTCAGCTGAAGCTGCCTTTCTTAATCCTGCCGCTGGCTTTTACATTTTTACCACAGTTCTCGCGCAGGCAGGTGCAGTTGCTCACGCTGGTAGTAGCAATAATGCTCGCCGGCAGCGCTTTTTACAGTCTATCCTTCCTCCTTCGGGATCCTGTGCATGCAATACGGGAGTATAAGCAGTCGCACATATTACCTACGCTGCCCAAAGGGGATCACATAAGCGCCAGCATGGGCGTGGCGGTATTTATTATGTTGGCTGTTTATGTCTGGCCCTTACTACTATCCAGGGCCGCAAAGTGGGTTATAGGTATTTGTCTTGCCATACTGGTCATTCACCTGCACATTATAGCGGTGAAAAGCGGGCTCATAGCCTTCTACATATTTGTAATAGGATGGAGCATTTATTCACTATTTTCCGGGAGAAGGGCCGTAGGGGTGCTCATCTTGTTATCGCTGCCGCTGGTATTTTTCCTGGTTGGCAGGTATGTGCCTACGCTGAGGGAGCGTGTTGCGTATACTTTTTATAGCTATATCATGTTCAAAACCGGCGACCATTCAGGTAAGTACGGAGATATCTCACGGCTAATGTCCTATTCCCTGGCAATAGACCTGATCAAAAAGCATCCGCTGCTTGGTGTAGGTGCCGGCGATATAAAAGACCAGATGGACACATCTTATGCTCGGGTGTATCCAGAAGTGCAGCAGGTAGACAGGCTATATCCGCACAACCAGTTCCTGGTAAATGCGCTTGGTTGTGGCATCCCGGCAATGCTGCTGTTTGTATTCTGGCTCTTTATGCCCCTTGCTAAACTGAAGCGAAATCGTCAAAGTTTCTTTTTCTTCATGATCTGGTTTACCGGACTTTTTGAGCTAATGATAGAGCCGCACCTTGAAGGCCAGCTGGGGATTTTTGTATTCCTGTTTTTCCTTTTATTCCAAAAGCATGAATTAAACAGGCCTGAGGTCGCTATAGGCGAATAGACGGTTCAGTTTTTCATTTCCAAACTTCTTCCTTATTTTTGCTATATGAACAGTGCATTAGAACATCGTCCTGGTATACAATGGCAAACCGAGGAAAGCTTTGAAACAGATGTGATAGAAGAGGAACTGCACAATCTTATTGTGTGGAACGATGATGTGAATACGTTTGACTGGGTGATAGAATCACTTGTTGATATTTGTGGCCACGAAACTTTGCAGGCAGAGCAGTGCGCACTTATTATTCATCACAAAGGAAAATGCGGAGTTAAGAAGGGTAGTTTCGACGATCTGCGTCCGCAGGCAGAAGGCCTTATAGACAGGGGCATACAGGCAACAATAGATTATTGATCTTCATTGACTCTTATCGATCTGATTGGGGTAAGAAAATCTAGCTTGCCAGTTTAATTTATTTCACCTGGCCAAGCAGGGTGTAGTCTACAAGTACGCGATCGCGGAAGAACAGGCGTAGTACACTATTCTGGTAAGCGTAATGCATTTCCTGTGTAGCTCCCTTTATTTTCATATCCAGCGGAGTGCCCAATAGTGTAAGTGCCTGTTTAATATCTGTGGCGCCTGAGCGGAGCTTGTGGGATAGCTTGCTGTCGAATACACTTTTTTCGGCTTGTATGGAGGAGAATGAGAAATTTTCGAATGCGTCAGATTTTTTGTTCCAGCAAACAATAAGGTTGGTGTTCCCAAGTGTATAGTGCCACCATATCCTTTTTTTATTCTCTTCCACTTTTTCAGGTTGGCCCAGCATATCGGTTACTTTTTGCCGGGTGGTAGCTTCAGTAGAAAGGTTGACGAGCGACAACAGTTTTTCAGAATGGTCTATCCCAAGGCAGCGAATGCCGGCAGAAAGCGATAAAACAAACAGTAAAAACAATACTTTCTTCATACCCTATTAGTTACTAATTTTATGCCAACTTTTTTTTACAACTGTTTTCTGTGCATTGTAGCTAAAGTTACTGTTTTTTGATGAAAGGCGATTTAGATTTCGATTATGAAAAAGTCTCAAAAAGTTGTTCTGTCCGCAGTATTGCTTGGTGCAATATCGTCCTGCAATAATCACAAGGATGAATGGACTTACGGCAAGGATTCGGGCGGGCGTACGCGCGACACGTCAGTGTACCAGGATGGAGGCTATCATTACTATCGCTACTATGGAGGGGGCTGGTATCCACTGATGCGCAATAATATGATAAACACTACATCTTATGTGCCGGTCACATCAGCTCAAATATCCAGGGGTGTCTTTTCATCGCGGACTACCTCGGGCAGTGTCCGGACCGGTGGTTTTGGAAGCTCCGCGCACGGATCATCAGGAGGAGAATAGAGGTTACGCACCAGGTTTAGTTTCTGAATATTAAATGCTCAACTTTTGAAAAGACATATAATCGCGCCAAGGAAGGACTGGGAGGAAAAAGTGAAGGAACAAGGTTTTTTGTTCTATAAAACCGAATCGTATTATACTGAAACTGCCGCTTATGAATTTACGGCGGCAGAAGTAGACCAGATAGAAGCAGCCACGGCTGATATTTTTGAAAAATGTATGGCTGTTGTGGACTATGTAATAAAGGATGATCTATGGGATGAGTTTTTTATTCCAAAGGAATATGCAGATCTCATAAAATGGTCGTGGCAGGAAGATATGCCCAGCTTTTATGGCCGCATGGATCTCGCCTTCAATGATGGAGAAATAAAATTGCTGGAGTTTAATGCAGACACACCCACATCGCTGCTTGAAGCCAGTGTGATCCAATGGTACTGGCTGCAGGATTATGACAGCACGCTGGACCAGTTCAATTCCATACACGAAAAACTGATGGCGCATATGCAGGTGTGCGCTCCATATCTCTATGATCCGCAGGTGCTCACATTTGCCTGCGCTGAGGATAATCTTGAAGACCTGATGACCACCAAGTACCTGCAGGATGTAGCCGACCAGGCAGGCATAAAAACAGATTTCCTATACATGGATGAGATAGGGATGGATGATAGAAATGAATTTTATAAGGCAGACGGCACGCCTCTAAGCAATGTTTTTAAGCTTTATCCATACGAGTGGTTGCTTCACGAGGAGTTTGGGAAGTACCTGCCCGCTACCCGCAACACCACTATGTGGATAGAGCCGGCATATAAAGCCCTGTGGAGCAACAAAATGCTACTAGTGTACCTGCACAAGCTGTTCCCGGATTGCAAATACATACTGCCAGCCGAATACAGCGCGACAGAAGTACTGTACCGGCCAGGGAAATATGTACAAAAGCCGGTTTACTCCCGCGAAGGTGCGAACGTGAAAATCGTGAGTAATGCAGGACAGGTGCTGGAGCAGACAGGTGGCGAGTATGGCGAAGAAGGCTACGTGATACAGGATTACACTGAATTGCCGGACTTTGATGGCAACCACCCCGTTATTGGCAGCTGGCTTATAGGTGGCGTGCCGGCGGGAATGGGAATACGAGAGTCTACCGGATTAATAACCGGTAATACGAGTAAGTTTGTCCCACATTTTTTTAAATAAGCACTTAATTGAAACATCAGGCCATAAGTACTGATAGTTTATATAAGCAGTATACAATTCTCACATGCGCAAAAATTTCTGGCTCACGGTAGCCCTATTTTCAACACAGCTGGTCCTAGCACAAGGCACAAAGCAGATAACCATAGACGACCTCTATAAAAACAATACATTTTCTGTAAAGAATGTACCCGGCTTTAACGCAATGCGGGACGGCGATTATTATACCCAGATCGATAACGAGGAGGGGCGCCAGCTTATACGCGTATACAACCTGGAGACCGGCAAACAGGAACAGACCCTGTTTGACAACAGCACGCAAAAGGCCGGCAGCGCTATTGTGAACATTGACGAATACATACTTAGTAGAGATGAACAAAAGATGCTGCTGCTCTCAGACGCGGAAAATATCTACCGCCGGTCTGTGCTTCACCATGTATACGTTTACGGTATTGAATCGGGTGTAGTAAAGCCGCTTGACAATGATAAAGTGCTGCATGCTACCTTTTCACCTGATGGTAAAAAAGTGGCCTTCGTGAAAAACAACAACCTGTATTATAAAGACCTGGCCACTGATAAAGTGGTGCAGGTGACAACAGACGGTGAAAAAAATAAAATAATAAACGGCAACTGCGACTGGGTGTACGAAGAGGAGTTTGGATTTTCTCGGGCTTTCGATTGGTCGAAAGACGGGAACTACCTGTCATATTACCGCTTTGACGAAAGTGCGGTGCCTGAATATACGATCGCAAAGTACACTGGGCTTTACCCTGAGCAGTACACTTACAAATATCCAAAAACAGGGGAGCGCAATTCAGTAGTTCAAATAAAGATCTATGATGTGAGAAATGGCAGTACGATAAATGCAAATACAGGCACTGAAACCGATCAGTACATACCACGCATAAAGTGGACCGAAGATCCTTCAAAACTGTGCGTATACAGGATGAACAGGCTACAGAATAACCTGGAGCTGCTGCTGACCAGCGCAGCCGATGGAAGCACTACTACGATTTACTCTGACAACAACAAGTCGTACATAACCATTGATGATGAGATAACCTTTTTGCCTGATGGTCACTCCATGATAATTAGGAATGAAAAGGCAGCATACAGCCATTTATTTCACTGGGATTGGAAGATACCTAAGCTCATAGACCTCACCGAAGGCCTGTTTGACGTAGATGCATTGGTGGCGGTAGATGTAAAGCGTGAGCTGGTATACTATACTGCTGCGGAAAATTCGCCGCTGGAGCGAAATCTTTATGTGGTAAACTTTAAGGGTAAAAAAGATAGGTGCCTCACACCTGAGCGAGGTACACATGCCATTACACCTTGCGAAGGCAACAATTTCTTTATAGATAAGTACTCGCAAATAAATAAAGTGCCGGTGTATTACCTGCGCAATGCAAACGGAAAAATAATACGGACGCTGGAAGACAATAAGGCGCTTGATAATAAGCTGAAAGAATATGCGCTCGGAGATATTCGTATAATGAAGATAAAGGGCGCTGATGAAATGCTTAACGCATGGATGATAACACCTCCCGGTTTTGATAGTAGCAAGAAATACCCGGTACTCATGTACCAGTATAGCGGGCCTGGATCGCAGGAGGTAGCAGATCGGTTTCCGTTGGGCAACTATTTCTGGCACCAGATGCTGGCGCAGAAAGGATATATAGTAGTCTGCGCGGATGGCACTGGCACAGGTTTCAGAGGGGAAGAGTTCAGGAAGAAGACTTATCTGCAACTGGGTAAAGCCGAAAGTGATGACCAGATAGCCGTAGCGAAAGAACTGGGAAAGCTGTCTTATGTAGATAAAGCCCGGATTGGCATATGGGGGTGGAGCTATGGCGGATTCATGAGCAGCACCTGCATAATGAAGGGTAATGATGTTTTCAAAACTGCAATAGCCGTGGCCCCGGTGACCAACTGGCGCTACTACGACAACATTTACACCGAGCGATACATGCGAACCCCACAGGAAAACCCATCGGGCTATGACGAAAATGCTCCCGAGAAAATGGCAGATAAGCTTAAGGGCAATTTTCTGCTGATACATGGCACAGCAGATGATAATGTGCATTTTCAGAATGCCGTAATGCTCACATCTGCACTTATTAGAGCGGATAAAGATTTTGAAAGCGAATATTACCCGGATAAGGCTCATGGCATATCTGGTGGGAATACCCGGCACCAGCTTTATAAACGTATGACCAATTTTATTTTAAAGAACCTTTAAGTTTCCGGCATTACGCGGCCGAACGGCTTCAGCCGCAGAATAGTACCTTTGCCAGCACCAGATAGTATTAATGAATAAAATAGAAGTAAATGCCTACAAAAAGCAACCTGCACGCTACTTTTTCAGAAAGGCGCAAGGGGTTATAATGCCCGGGCTTAAGGGGGCTTCTTTGTACGATGTAGGGCGGTTTTTTGTGTGGGAAATACGAACGCTGAAACTGCAGGAACGGGCAGCCGCAGTTACCTATAACTTTCTAATGGCATTGCCGCCTACGTTCCTGTTCCTGTTTTCATTGCTTCCCTATCTGCCGGTGAAGAATGTGGAGCAGGCTATACTAAACACGATAAAGCTGATAACGCCTAACCATAATATTTACGTAAGCGTGCGGGATGTGATCAAAGACTTTATGGCTAAGCCACATCATAATGTCTTGTCTTTTGGTATCATATTGGTGCTTTTCTTTTCTTCGAACGGGGTTATGGGCCTTATGCGCAGCTTTGACAAAAGCAGGTCGCTCTACAAGAAGAGAAACGGGCTACAGCGCAGATGGACGGCCATAAAGCTTACCATTATGCTTATAGGCGTGAGTATAATGGCGCTTACAATATTGGTTTTCCAGAGCAAGAATCTCAATCCCATTATTTTAAAGACTTTTCACAGTATTACGCTGCTTAAATTCGTCAGTTTTGTCATTCTTATGTTTTTGGTGTTCATTGCCATATCGCTCATTTACTTCTATGGCTCATCATTAACTGTGCGTGTCAAATTTGTTTCTGCCGGTTCTGTGTTCGCAACAGTAGCATCTGTCGTTGCTACGTCTATTTTCTTTTTCCTGGTCAATAATTTTCTTAACTATAACAAGGTATATGGCTCCATAGGCTCTTTGATAGCCTTTATGGCTTGGGTATGGCTCAACACTATTATTATTTTGCTGGGCTATGAGCTGAATGTGAGCATACTACTTGGTAAACTTTCGCGGGAGGAAAATGATGAGGAAGAATAAGGCGCACTCACTTTTGCGTAAAGCGCGTACAGTTTTGTCAAGCCTCAGAAGTTTGGCTCCGCTGGTCGTTTTATCTGCGCTACTGCACTCGTGTAAAAATAAAGACAGCATCCCGGAAACAGTAACTTTTACAGAACATGTGGCTCCTATATTGTTCGGCAACTGTACTATTTGCCATAGGCCAGGGGGCAACGCGCATTTTTCGCTGGTTACTTATGAAGATGCCCGCAAAAATGCTGGCGCATCGGCCTTTGTTACAAAAGAGCGCATGATGCCGCCATGGCCTGCCGACCCGCATTACACTTCCTTTATCGGCCAGCGGGTATTGAGCGACAGGGAAATAAAAATATTAGAAAAATGGCAGGCGGAGGGAGCGCCGCAAGGCCCGGCAGAAAAGCTACCAAAGTTGCCTGCCTATCCTGATGGGTCTGATGTGCGCACACCGGATATGAGAATAGCTGTATCACCATATCTTTTGAAAGCAAACAGCAGCGACCAGTTCCTGCTCGTAAAGGTGCCCTTCCAGCTTCCGCAGGATACATTTGCCAGCCTCATAGAGTTTATCCCCGGCAGGCACAATGTGGTCCACCACGTGAACGGAGACATGATCTCCTATGACTATGATAAAAAGGGGGACGTAAATGCAGGCGAGCGTGCGCTGGATATGCAAAATGATACCTCGAAATTACTGGAGGCGTATCGGCGGCTGGGATTACCTAATGATGACGGGTCATACCCGGTGCTGCAAAAGTCGGTGGTAAACTACCTGCCCGGAGCAATGGGGCAGAATTATTCTGATGGCATTGGGGGGTACAAACTAACACGAAAAGGCGTCTTTCTGTTAAATGATCTGCACTACGGATTTACAAAGAGTGAGGATATTTCTGATAGTTCCTACATCAATATTTTTTTTTCAAAGACACCTCCTAAGCGCCCGGTTCAGGAATTTCAGCTCGGCACATTAAGTTCCTTTGGCAATGCACCTGTGCTGCCAGATCTTATCATACAGCCTAATACGGTGAAGCAGGTGTATAGTAAGTATACCGTACCGGATGATATTTCCATACTAACAGTGAACCCGCATATGCACCTGCTGGGCAAAAGCTTTAAAGCCTATGCGCTTAAGCCTAATGGCGATACCATACGGCTTGTGTCTATACCGCGTTGGGATTTTAACTGGCAATACTTTTACACCTTTAAGACAATGGTGAAAATACCCAAGGGAAGCACCATCGTAGCCGAGGGCGTTTATGACAATACGAAGCAAAATCTGAATAACCCTTTTAGTCCGCCACGGCTGGTGCGCGACAACAATGGCAGCATGAAGGCTACAGACGAGATGTTCCAGTTTATCGTTACCTACCTGCCATACCAGCCAGGAGATGAACACGTGAGCCTTGAACGCAAGTAGCTGCAATTGTTGAGGTCAAGTTAATATTAGCTTAGCCACAGAGTTAGAATATTGATTTTATACCGAAAGTTCTATTTTTACAAAAACACCAAACATGAAAACATTCCTATTATCTGCGGCAACGCTGCTTGCTTCAGTAGCATTAATGCCAGTTTCTTCCTTTGCGCAGGATAAAATGAAACCGGGAGATGCCTTACCTGCATTGGAAACAACATTGCGAAACGCAAATGGCAGCAACACCACTTTGAAAGGTGCAGAAAAGGAAAACGGTCTCCTGATAATGTTCTCCTGCAACACTTGCCCGTTTGTAGTAAAGAATGAGGCCATTACGAAGAAGGCTATGGAATATGCCACAGCCCATAAAATAGGTATGATGATCATAAATTCGAATGAAGCTAAGCGTGGTGACGACGACTCCTATGATGCAATGAAAAAATTTGCGAAAGAGCAGGGGTACACCGTGCCTTACGTAGTAGATGAAAACTCAAAGCTCGCCGATATGTTTGGTGCAAACCATACTCCCGAGGTATTCCTGTTCAACAATAAGCATAAGCTGGTCTATATGGGCGCTATGAACGACAATCCGTCTGACCCTACAGGATATAAGAAAATGTACGTTAACGATGCCATGGATGCGGTGGTAGCAGGGAAAGAAGTGAACCCTAAAACTACTAAATCGATTGGCTGCAGTATAAAGAGAAAAGCATAAGCCGGATTATTTAACGTTATCCCAGCCCCTTATCGGGGCTTTTTTTATAGGGCAGATTTATGCAGGCGCAATAAGATTTCAATTAGCGGAGTGTGCTATGTAATCTTCATTATTACTCTATTTTTGACCTTTGATTTTCAAAAATGAGCACATCTGAAAATACAATACTGGGCTTAAAGCTACCCACAGATCCGCGCTGGGCCGACCTCGCATCTGTCTCACTGGAAGAGATACTGACTGACCATGCTTTTTGCGAACAGAAAGCTGCTACTCAATGTATATCGCTGATACAGGCATATCCCGCAAAAACAGAATTGGTAAATGCACTCGCTCCCATAGTTACTGAAGAGTGGGGGCATTTCAGGATGGTGTGGGCAGAGCTCAAAAAGCGCGGCTACAGCCTGGGCCGCCAGCGTAAGGATGGTTATGTGAACCTGCTGATACAACATGCCCCCAAGCATGTTCCTGTTGAGGAAAAACTACTTCATAAACTGATGCTCTGTGCGCTGATAGAAGCGCGAAGCTGTGAGCGCTTCCGTATACTCTCAGAGGAGCTGGGGGAAGAAGCGCTGCGCAGTTTTTATTATAAATTCATGGTTTCGGAGGCCGGGCACTACCGCCTGTTCATGGATCTTGCTACTGAGTACTATTCTGAAGAGCAGGTGCGCCAGGCATGGCGGCAATGGCTGGAGATAGAGACGCAGGTATTGCAGCTATTAGTGCCGCGAGGAGACAGGATGCACTAAGATCTGGCTAGGGTGTGATACGGTAAAGTGCACCCTGGTCGCCGGCTACCATCAGGTCTCCATTCGGACAAAGTGCTATGCTGCGGAGCGTGCTAGTGGTAAATTGTTTGTACTCCGCCCAGTGCTGGCCCCCATCGTCTGAGTGGATTACCTTTCCATCTTCACCCACAGCCCATCCATTTTGTTCATCGGTAAACAGTATGCTGTACAGGTGATACCTGGCTTGTGTTACATCGTTGCCATTACGATATCTTGTCCATGAGGCGCCACCGTTTGAAGTATAGAATACGCTGCCATTATATCCGCACATCCATATTTCTTCTCCGTGAATATCCATACAGGTGAAGTTGTCGCCAACTACATTTTGAAAATTCCATGTATTTCCTCCGTCAATTGTTTTTTGCACAGCCCCGTAGCCGCATATATAACCAACCAATGCTGAGGTCATTACTATTTTATTGGGTTGAAAGCCAAGTGAATCACTTGCAATAACATTTCCGCTACTATCTATCGTCTGGCGTGTACCATTATTGAAACTTACACCCCCTAATACAATTGCATGGGATGCATCAGTAAACGCAATGCCGCTAAAAGCTGAGAATTGCATTTGAGTAAAAAGCCAGGTGCTACCGGTGTCATATGAGCGGAGCAATTTTCCATCAAAACCGCATGTATAAACGGTTCCTGCTGGCGATACCACTAGATCGTAAAGCGCTTTTCCCGCAACAGGGTGAGACTGTTTTTGCCACGAGTAGCCACCATCGTGGGTCACAAGTATTGTTGCATCGTAAAACCTCTGCCCACCAACTATAAAGCCGGAACTACCGTCAACGAACAATATTTTATTGAGGCGATCTGAGTCTGAGTAGCTATTTATTTTTTGTACTCTTTGGAAATTGAGCATGTCTTTCTTACAGGCGCTAAGAAAAAGCACTGCTGACAGTATAATAATATATGGCCTTCCCATTTTGCGTTTCCTGTGCATTACATCGCAATTTAAATAAGTAAAGCAAATGACACATAAAAAAGCCTGTATTTTTAAAATACAGGCTTAGCTAAGGTGCGTTTGTAGTACCTAATTCTTAATAAACGACATTCCTCTTTGAATATTTCCACTCCTGTAAAGTAGGTAATACGCACCCGGCACTAGTTTACTGATGTCAATCTTGTCTTTTGTCTGTGCTTTGTCTATCGCGACGGCTATCGTTTGCCCGATCGAATTGTACACAGTGATAAAGGCCTCATTTTGCGGTTCGTATACATGCTCTATATATGGCAGGTCGTGAGCGGGGTTAGGGTAGATGCTTATTGCCGCAGCCAGTTCAATGTTATTAACCGAATTTGGTGGCGGCGGATTATGATACACAGCCCATGCTGTGTCGGCGACGATTTTGATGCTGTCAAAAGTTACACTTCCACATCCGTTCATCGTATCTGGATCAGTGGTGACGAGGGCCAATACAAAATGCTGGCTGCCACCTGCGCTGAGACTGAAATCTCCGGTTGTTAGTATAAATCTCCGGTCACCGGGGTTGTCCCTTTTGCTGCATTCAGACCATTGGTTAGTATCTCCGGGGTCACCGGTAAAGACAAAATCCACATCGGGACCAGAGGGAATGCCCATGAAGTCAATGTCTGTTGTATCATGAATGTAATGTCTTCCATCTTTAGACTTTGCATGCAAATAGTTATTGTATTCCGTGTCAACTGTAGGTGGATCATAGCCGTTCGTGTAGTTAATGAAACTTCCAGCCGGAGCATAACTTGTCCCTACGTCTCCAGGCGCCACAATCATCGTCATTCCTACAACAGGGATATTTTTCCCGTAAGAATTGTGAGGATGTGATGGGGATGCCAGTAAGCCGTCATCACTTGTGCCGTTGTACGCCACTCCCATTCTATGTGTCGAATCATAACCAATGTAATCATCGTTATAGTATCCCAGGTCCACGTCGTCCCATAGACCGATTCTCATACCGGAATATGAATTAGTTGAGCGGTTAATTATTTTATAGTCGTAGTAGACAACGTTATCAATGAGGGTGCCCCTGTTGTACGCATAGGCCATTGATTGAACTTCTACACCCAATGGCCTCCCATTGGTTTCATTATGTGTTGATCCTTTGTCGCTGAATACCCACCAAAGCGCCTGGTCGCCTTTTATATCAGGATATTCACCTGCCAGCGGTTCATAAGTGCCGTTCCCATTAAGGTCTATAAAAGGTGCCATATCCGTTGTTATGGTCAATGACGCCCCCGAGTTGCCCGCAGCATGTGTATTGCCTTTAGCGGGCCAATTGAGAATTGTCTGCGGCGTATTTGCAATCGTATGTGTTGATAACGACAGGAAATTGGAAATATCGTTTCTGCTTACTTTCCATATTTTAGCCCAGTCTTGCGAAGTGGCATAGGAAAGTGTATCGCTTACTCCAAGAGGACCAGGCCAGTAATCATTGCCGTGTTGGCGATAGGTCTGAGCCGCTATATGGAGTTGTCCACCAGCATCGTAACCCGACATCCACAAAGAGCTAGCAAAATTGATATGCTTTCCTGAGCCTTTTGGGAATTCACATGCGGCTATTTGAGACACAGGGTCCCATGACATGTCACCATGAACTAATATTCTTGCATTGATATTGTTGATATCAACAGAGTCGCTGGTTGAGAAAGGGGATTGCGCAAATGATTTGTCTGCAATGAAGCAAAATAATAAAATGAAAAGGTATGGTTTAGGCATGGGGTTCACATTGGTTAATTATAACGACGTATATTTTTTCGCGAATCTTGGGTAACGGCAGAATCTTTTGAAAAAATAATTTTCGAGCAGCCTACACCATCTGCCGGGCCTTAAGCTCCAGGTACTTATTAATCACATCCACTGATAGGTTTTGTGGGGTGGTGAGAATGGATAATACTCCATGTCGGCGGAGCTCCTTAACAATCAGTCGTTTCTCCAGATCAAACTGGTCGGCGATGGTCTTTATGTAGATACCTTCAATATTGTCCGGGCTGGTTTCATGCAACTCTTTCAGCAGGGTGTTCTGAAAGAAAACCACACACACCAGGTGTCGCTGGGTTAATCTTTTAAGGAACGGCAACTGCCGCTCGAGGGAAGAGTAAGTTTCAAAATTCGTGAACAGCAATAGCAGGCTGCGCTGGGTAATGCTGCGTTGTACCACACTCCAAACGGCTTCATAATCACTCTCTTTAAACTCGGTCTGTTGCTTGTATAAAGTTTCAAGAATACGCAGCAGCTGGTCGCTGCGTCGGTCAGCGGCTATTATATCGCCTACCTTATTTGAAAATGTTATCAGCCCGGCCCTATCCTGTTTTATAAGGGTCACATTCAGCAAGGCCAGGCAGGCGTTTATGGAGTGGTCGAGTAGTGTCATGCCTTCAAAAGGCATTTTCATATTGCGCCCTTTATCAATTATACAGTATATCTGCTGCTGGCGCGCATCGCTAAATGTGTTTACCATCAGGTTGCTGCTACGTGCTGTTGCTTTCCAGTTTATGGTTCGCACATCATCACCCAGCACATAGTCCTTTATTTTCTCAAATTCAAGACTATGGCCAAGCCTGCGCACCTTCCGCGCGCCGACTGCGGTATTGCCACTTATCGCCAGCAGTTGGTATTTTCTTAGCTGCTGGTAAGAGGGGTATACTTTAATTGTGGCGGGCGCCGCAAGATTGAAACGCCTGCGCAGCAACCCTATGGGGCTGGATACATAGCAAACTACATGGCCGAAAGAAAATTCGCCACGCGAAAGTGGCCTCAGATTGTACGTAACAGTACTGGCTGATTGATAGCCAACGACAATTTTCCTTTGAAAATCTCTTACCTGGAACTGGAATGGAAGTTCATCTATAAGGACCCCGTTAATCTTAAAAGGATAGGAATTGGTGATCGTAATTTTTACGAGGTTTTCATCACCAATACTGAACCTCGCCGACATCTCGCGAATGGCTGTAACCGATTCTTTAGTGAAAAAAAGTAACGTATAATCAATGAACGTAAGCAGAAAAATAACCCCGATAATGGCTGCCGCAGGTGCCAGCAGCAGCTTGAAATAAAACGCCAGCAGCAACAAAATGACACAGCCACCCAGCAGGAAAAACCATCTCCTGTTGATATATAGTGCGCGTATGTATCCTTTTTTACCAGCCATCATTTATTACAACCTATCAACAAAATAAACTAATCACCAAACAAACCATTTAACCAATAAGCTACTCAACAAATAAATCAATCAGCTACTCCACCAAAACTACCTTGGTATTTCCATCTTGGCTATTATCTCTTTTATTACATCATCTGCTGTGGCCCCTTCCATTTCCCGTTCGGGTGTTAGCCCTATTCTGTGGCGTAGCACGGCAGGTGCAGCCTGCAGTATATCTTCAGGTATCACAAAGTTTCTGCCACGCAGCACACTATATGCCTTGGCTATCTGTAGCAAGGCTATAGAAGCACGTGGAGATGCGCCGAGATAGAGTGAACGGTTGTTGCGGGTTTCCCACACTATTTTGGCCACAAATTCCAGTAGCTTGGGTTCTATATGCGTTTCACGCACCAGCATACGGGCATTTTGTAGTGCCTCTGGTGTTATTACAGGCTCAATATTGTTTAGCAGATCCGTAATCGCCTGCTGGTTATGCCGCTCCAATATTTTTATTTCTTCTTCCAGGGTAGGGTAGCCCACTGTTATCTTCAGTAGAAAGCGGTCCAGCTGTGCCTCCGGCAGCCTATAAGTGCCCTCATGCTCTATGGGGTTCTGTGTGGCAATGACCATAAATGGCGATTGCATTTTATGCGTAAGACCATCTACAGTTACCTGGCGCTCCTCCATTACTTCAAAAAGTGCTGCCTGTGTTTTAGCCGGTGCCCGGTTTATCTCGTCAATAAGAACAATATTGCTGAACACCGGTCCGGCCTTAAATTGGAAACTGGAAGTTTGAGGGTTAAAGACACTGGTGCCTAATACATCACTTGGCATTAGGTCCGGCGTGAACTGTATGCGGGAGAACCGGGTATTTATCAGCTTTGATAAAAGCTTCGCGGTAAGTGTCTTTGCCACGCCAGGTACTCCTTCTATAAGTATATGTCCATCGGCCAGTAGCCCTGCAAGCAGCTGATCTACCATGCCTGCCTGGCCTACTATCACCGTGTGTATGCGCTCCTGCACCTGCTCCACCAGCTGGGTCAGCGGGTGGGCATCATTTTGTGGTATGTATTCCTGCTCTGTTGTTTCCATTATTTACCGTGGTTTTTATAGAATAGCTGAATAGTGTTGTAAAGTTTGTAAAGATAAGGGTCATCAATTTTTACTGACCGCAGCCTGGTCTCATGGATCATTTCCAGTAATTCGCGCACCGCATTTTCAGGCTGGCCTGACTTGATCGTGAGCTGGTGTATGAACGTGTCATTAAGCAGGTTGGTATTGAGGAAATAATGGGTGCGTACCCACTGCAGGAATTGCTGTGTCATTTTGTCGGCGAGGTTTGCATGGTCGCCTTTGTTGTAATACAACCGCCCCACCGTTTCTACAAACGATACCGACTCGTTCTTCAGTGGTGCTATTATGGGTATTACGCGCTGCTTCCGCTTGCCTTCAAACAACACATACATCAGCAGTGCGAATATGGCCAGCAGCAGCGCCCATTTTGTAGCCGGGTATTTCCATAGTACGGACAAACCTGATTTTGATGCGCTCCTTTTATAGTAGTTGTGTGTGTAGATTTTATGAATGTTGCGGGGGAGCGATTGCAGCACCGCCGTCACGTATTCCAGGTTGCCCGGCTGCAGCAGGAAATAGTTGCTGAGTACAAGAGGGGCTGCATGCAGCGTAATGTGGCCCTCACCAACGCGATATCTCAGCAGGTTGGGCATTTGGTAGGCATACCCAAGCGTGTCCGGCGCGAAAATATTCGACTCGTTATAATCACGGTTTCCTTCGCTGTTTGCCGCAGAAGAAATATTCGACGTGTCTATATCTACAGAAAAATATCCTTTCAGTGAACGGCCGTGATAGCCATATCTTTTTCCAAATATTGGTGTGCTTTGAATGCTCAGCACATTCATATTGTTGAGATCAGGCGATGTGTTTCCAAACCCGGTTTGCATTTCATCGCCCGGTTCTTTGGAGCAGGCCAGGTCTTTTTCTATTTTTTCATCCAGGCTGCTGCAAAAAATAAGGAGCTCATTTCCATCATTTGCAAACTGCTTTAGATTGGTCCATTCCTCGTCCGACAGTTTGAAATCAAGCCCGCAAAACACGATCAGTGCTGGTCCATCGCTTTCCTCGCGCTTCAGTTTGCTGTCTATCTGATCATATCTGAAGCCCTTGGATAATGGTTCCAGCGCCGCATTTGGAAATGACTGCCTGATAAGATTCGATGCCAGGTATGCGCCATATGGCCGCTTATCCCCGGGGTCAAGCGTTATCTGCCATTTGGCCCTTTCATCTGCTTTTTTGTTCGAACATCCGAATAGAATAAGCAAGAGCATGGCCAGAAAAAAATAGTGTCTCCTGCTCATGCTCCAAGTTGTTTTCTTATGTTATCAAACACCTGGCCATATTCTGCAAACGCATCAGGCGACATCGAAAAGTTACCGTACCATACGTACTCGTATTGGCGGGATAGTTGCCGGAACGTCTGCTTGTATTTTGCCTCTTTTAACTCTGTATAGTACTCGCAATTGGTTTTGTCGCTACTGTACTGTATTTGTTCGTTGCGTTGCAGTATCTGCAGTAGCCACATATACCTGTAGCGTACTGCCAAGCGAAGATCTTGACTGCTTAGCGCCTTTTGTAGCAAAGCCTCCCAGTTAGTGGCGTCAATAGCTTCTTCCCCGGCTTGCATGGGTTCGCTTTCCCCCATCACCTTCTTGTTTTTACTAAACATGAAGCTGCCGCTGTTCACAAAGATCTTATAGATCACAAACAGGATTCCGCAGATTACTATTGGCCAAAGCAGGAATTTAGCCCCCATGAAAAAGCTATAGATGGCCTGGAGCACCCGCAGTAAAAGGCCAGAATCGGTATTTTCTACGGGCCGGGTTGCGCTTTCTAGATCATCCACATAATTGAATGCCTTGTCATTAGTAAGTTTATGCCACTGTGCCTGTGTCACAGTCTCTGCTGCCGCCAGGTAGCATCCGGCAAGTTTCGTACCTGTTACAAACAGGCAAATAATGATCAGCAAACTTCTTTTTATAAAAAGGGGCATATCTGTTTTAACTCATTTATACTGCTCGCATCTACGCATTTTGCTTGCTTGTTATTCTGTCACCTTGCCACCATGCTTACGGCTCACCCTGATAGGGTATACAATAAAGTACCACACAATAAAGAATGCCGAGCATGCCAGGATAGTGAGGCTTAGCCACAACGGCATGCCCGTGTGGCGGGTAACAAAACCTTCAAAAAAGGCGGCAACAATAAATATAGGCACCAGGCTCACTATGATCTTTATACTGTCCTTTGTTGCAGATTTAAGTGACTGTATACGCGTATAGGTGCCGGGAAACAACATGGAGCTGCCAATGGTGAGCCCGGCAAATCCCGCGATTACAATTGCCGAAAGTTCCAGTGTGCCATGCACCATTATTACCAGCAGCGATTGGAAACCCATATTGTGGTGGAAGAACATAAACTCAAATACTCCCACCATCAATGCATTTTGGAACAGGAAGTACAATGTGCCAATGCCCGCAAAGATCCCTGTGGAATAACAGATAAATGCGACCCTGATATTATTGAACGCAATATATAGGAACATGGCCAACTCATTCCCTTGCTTATATACGCCAAATGGGTCGCCTTCTGCAATATTGCGCTCGGTCATGTCTACATAACTATCTCCTAAAACAGAGCGCACGAAGGTGGGATCCATGTAAGCGGAGAATGCGCCAATAATAACAAAAGATATAAAAAACAGGAAGGTAAACAGCAGCAGCTTATGCCATTTCCGTATTACCAGTGGCAGCTCGGTTGTCCAGAATGTGGTAAGCCTGTTTTTTTTCTCCTTCTTGTTTTTATAAATGGAGAGATAGATATTGGCAGCCAGGCCATTTATGTAACGGGAAGTATTGCCGTAAGGGAAAAAGGTCTGTGCATAAGATAGATCATCCACCAGGTAGGTAAATCTTTTTGCTACTTCATCGGGGTCTTCAGTAGGCTGCTGGTATTTTTCCCAGCGGTCAATATTTTGTTTTATGAACTGGCCTTCGCGCATATAGGGTGCAAATCTTATTGGAGATACAATATACATATTCGCAGTCATTCAAAAAATCGAATAACTAAGGCGAAATTGTTATATCTGCTGATTTCGCCGTTACTTCATTCGATACCTGCCTTTTTTCGGCGTTAATTTCGTCTTCTCCCTTCAGTCATTGAGCAATCAAGCCATTGAGCAATTTGGTTTACCTTTGCCCGCTATGACACAGGAACACCTGAAAGAAATGCGGGAGCGCGTCACTCACCTGCATCGCTTTCTTCGTATAGATGACCGGTCTGCTAAACTGGACAACGATCGTCAGCTAACCCTTTCACCCGGTTTTTGGGATGATAATGCCCGTGCCACAGGCATACTGAAGCAAATTAAAATTGATAAATACTGGGTTGATTTTTATGACCGCGTAAAGTCGTCAGTAGAGGACTTTGCGATCCTCCACGATTTCTGGAAGGAAGGAGAGGCTAATGAGGAAGAAGTAAAAGAAGCGTATGATAAAGCCATAAAGGAGCTAGATGAGCTTGAATTTAAGTCAACCCTTAATGAGCCGGAAGATGAAATGCCGGCAATGCTGGTTATAAACAGCGGCGCAGGTGGCACAGAAAGCCAGGACTGGGCAGAAATGCTGCTGAGAATGTATCGCATGTATGGCGAGAAGCAGGGCTGGAAGGTAAGCGAGATAGATGTGCAGTATGGCGACGGTGCAGGCATAAAGCAGGCAACGCTTGAGTTCGATGGGGAATTTGCATACGGTCTCTTAAAGGCGGAGAGTGGGGTGCACCGCCTGGTGCGTATATCTCCGTTCGACTCCAATGCCCGCAGGCATACTTCTTTTGCGTCCGTATTTGTTTACCCCCTTATTGATGATACTATAGATATACAGGTTAGCCCTTCCGATGTGGAGTGGGCATTCTTCAGGTCAGGTGGCTCAGGCGGGCAGAATGTGAACAAGGTAGAAACAGCAGTACGGCTGAAACACATACCCTCAGGTATAATAGTAGAGTGTCAGATAGCGCGTACACAGGGAGAGAACCGGGAGAAAGCACTGACCATGCTTAAAAGCCGGCTCTACGAAGAGGAACTGCGCAAACGGCAGGAGGTATTGAATGCTACTAACTCCAATAAAAAGAAGATAGAGTGGGGCTCACAGATACGGTCGTATGTATTCCACCCTTATAAAATGATAAAAGACCACCGCACCGACCATGAAGTAGGCAATGTGCAGCCCGTAATGGATGGTGAGCTGGACGACTTTATTAAGGCTTACCTGATGAGCATAAAAGACGAGCAGTAAAAATTGGCAAAAGACAAAACGATAAAGAAGGTATTTGACCTTAAGCTGCTGCGGCGTATATTTTCCTTTACAGGGCTGTATAAGCGCACACTATACCTGGCCATGTCGCTGGCTATCGTGTTAGCGGTTATTTCTCCCGTTCGTCCGTTCCTTATGATGAGGTCTGTAGACAAATACGTTGTCAGCAAATCAATTCATGGGCTCATCATGATAAGCATCATCCAGTTGGGCATGCTCATCATAGAAAGCTTGTTACGCTTTTGGTTTACCTATCGTACCAACTGGCTGGGCCAAACAGTAGTGAATGATGTGCGCAATACCGTTTTCAAAAAAGTACTTTTTCAAAACATCTCGTTTTACGATCGCACACCTATAGGCACCCTCACCACCCGAACCATAAACGATATTGAGGCTATCAATGATGTATTCTCTGAAGGTATCATATCTATAGTGGCTGATGTGCTCACCATTGTTTCTATCATAATAGTCATGGCTGTAACCGATTGGCATCTCACCCTGGTTTGTCTTGCCACATTTCCTCTGCTCATGCTGGCCACCTGGTGGTTCAAGGAGGCCGTGAACAAATCCTTTCAGCGGGTAAGAAATGCTGTTGCGGCCCTGAATGCGTATGCACAGGAGCATCTTACCGGTATGTACATAGTTCAGGCCTTCGCCGCCGAAAAGCGCGAGGCCGGTAAGTTTAACGAGATCAATACCGAACACCGCGATGCTAACATTAAGGGCATCTTCGCTTATTCTGTTTTCTTCCCCATAGTTGAGATAATACTGGCATCATCGCTCGGCCTGCTTGTATGGTATGGTGTCACCCGTATTCTTCATTACGACTGTTCTATAGGCGTTATCATCTCGTTTTACATGTATCTGAACCTGTTGTTCCGTCCGCTTAGGATGATGGCCGATAAGTTCAATGTGCTACAAATGGGCATAATTGCCGCCGATCGAGTTTTTGCCGTGCTGGACAGTGCTGAATTTCTCGACGATAACGGCATCGTTCAAGCTGATATTATAAGTGGCGATGTCGAATTTAAGGATGTGCATTTCAGCTACAAGCCCGGTGTGCCAGTACTGAAGGGTATATCTTTTAAGCTGGAAGCAGGGAAAACCATGGCGGTAGTGGGGCACACAGGCGCAGGTAAAACCTCGCTCATAAGTATCCTGAACAGATTGTACGAAATTGAAAGTGGCAGAATATTAATTGACGGCAGGGAACTGCACGAATACGATATTTATAGTCTACGTACTCACATTGGTATTGTACTGCAGGATGTTTTCCTTTTCTCTGGTACCATAGCGGATAACATCACTTTGCGCAATCCTGATATACCTATTGCTAAGGTAAAAGAGGTTGCAGAAATGCTGGGCATTCACGAGTTTATTATGCGCCTGCCCGGCGGCTACGACTTCGATGTAATGGAGCGAGGTAATACCTTGTCGCAGGGTCAGCGCCAGCTGTTATCGTTTGCAAGAGCCTTACTCTACAACCCACGTATACTCATACTAGACGAGGCAACCTCCTCCGTCGATAGCGAAAGCGAACAGCTGATCCAGCACGCTATTGATACATTAATCAAAGGCAGAACCTCAATAGTTATCGCCCACCGTTTATCCACCATTCGCAAGGCTGATGAGATCATTGTAATGGATCATGGAAATATTGTTGAGCGGGGTAACCACAAATCGCTTATTGCGGACAGGGGAGCTTACTACGATCTCTATACAGCGGTAGAGCAAATGAGGGAGAAAGAAGTGTTGTAGATTACGATGGGACGTACAATTTGCGATCTTAATTACGTCACAAGTATAATTGCACCTCAGGGCCTCTGCGGGAAATTAATTTTCACACGAAAAACCAATAAATTGTGCCTGCAATGAAAGTAGCTTTCGTACAAGACTGGTTTAATGCTAATGGCGGGGCAGAAAAGGTTGCAGGTAGCATACTAGATATCTATGAAGGTGAGGACGTCAATATATATGCGCTTTTCAATAAATTTTCGCCGTCAGCAAAGCAGGAGATTCTGAATAATCGACCGGTAAGAACTTCCATACTTCAGCACGTTCCGTTCATTTCAAAGACATACCGCTATTTTCTGCCGGTAATGCCTTGGCTTATGCGGCGTTTCAATCTCCGTGGATATGATTTGATCCTTTCTACTTCCCATGCTGTAGCAAAAGGGTTTCGCAGCGACCCAAACACGCTTAATGTATGTTACTGCCACACCCCCCTGCGGCCGATATGGGATATGTATGATGATTACGCATCTGGTCATAAGTTGGGTAAGTTGTTTTTGTACAGGCGCTTTGTGGCGTGGCTGCGCAAGTGGGATGTAGCGACCTCGAAAAACGTGCACTACTTTATTGCCAATTCAAAACATATTCAGCAGCGCATCCAAAGTAGTTACGGCAGGTCTTCTATTGTTATTTACCCTCCTGTTCGCGTGGGTAAGTTTGCATTGAATGATTCGTCGCGGAAGGACTACTATTTGTGCATGGGACGGTTTGTACCCTACAAAAAGATAGATATGGTTATCAAGGCGTTTCAGCAAATGCCTGATAAAAAATTGATACTGATAGGCGAAGGGTGGGGTACTGCGGAGTTTCAGGAAATGCTTAGGCATCATACCAATATAGAGTGGCTGGGCTATCAAAATGATGAATCGCTGATAAGGCACATGCAGGAGGCCAAAGCATGCATTTTCGCTGCAAAGGAAGATTTTGGTATCATGTGTGTGGAGGCGCAGGCATGTGGCACCCCGGTGCTTGCGCTCGACTATGGTGGCTACCAAGAGACAGTTGTAGATGGTAAGACCGGATACCTGTTCCCCGAGCAAACAGAGCAGAGTGTCATAGAAGCGGTAGCACGGTTTGAACACCAGCCGCTCACTGACCATTCTGCGATCCGTGAAAATGCCCTTCGTTTTTCCGAAGAGCGGTTTAAAGATGAATTCAATGCTTTTGTAGAAAAATGCACCATCCTCCACAAAGGGAATCACTAATTTAGCCCCGCAGATAATTAGCTATTGGATACCCTGGATAAATATGATCGTACGAACAGCGAAGCCTTCCAAAGGGTTTCGGTGCTTGATGTCTATGCTGCCCGCCTGCTGATGTTCTCTTTTTTTCTTCCCGAAAAATTGCAGTCATTCGTCACCATACTTGTGGGTGTATACTTTGTTTTTCGTTCCTTCAGGGCAAAATTCTCTGTTCCCCGCAGCAACTATTTGTGGGCAGCATTGCTGGGTAGCCTTTACTTTCTTTATCTGTTCTCCATACCATTTACGCCCCCCGAATACAAGCATTTTTTATCGCTGCTCTGCGAGCGCAAGCTTTCGCTGCTGCTTTTGCCTTTAGTGTTTGCGCTCACCGGGCAGCCGTTCCGGCTGGCGATCATAAATGAGCTGCGTTTTTTCGTTTACGGCTGTCTTGTCAGCTGCATGGTAGGCAATGCCGACTTTGTTTATCATTCCTGGCTGGCCCACGATAGCATCCATGCGCTCTCTCATGTGCGTTACCGCATTATTTTCGAGTCCTGTACCGGCATTCATCCCACCTATATGGGCGTTTTCCTGGGCTTCTCTATTTGTATTACATTATTGTCCACCGCCTTTGTTGGGCGGCGTGGGCAGGTGATGCAGTATGCCATTGTATATGTCTTGCTAGTGCTACTTCTGGCACTATTGGCAAAGTCTCCCATTATCGCTTTAATATTTATCGGGGGCCACTATGCATACAGGCGCCGCCAGGCCTTGCTGCGTTATAAAATGGCATTGGCTGGCTTTTTTGCATCTGTGATCGCAGCCTGTTTTTTCATTCCATTTATTGGCCAGCGTCTGCGAGAGGTATTGCAGTTCGCCGGTATAGGTAAGTCCGGCAATGTGGCAGATAATTCAGTGTATGTAAGAAAGCTGTTGTGGACTGTAGATACTGATCTCATCAAGCAATATTGGCTAACAGGTGTAGGCGCCGGCCGGCTGCTGCACATCCTTCGTGAGCGCTACTTTTTCTATTCTATAGCCAATCATTTCCCTGTAGGCTATTTCGACCCACACAACGAATATTTTTCTGAATGGCTTTCGTTCGGGCTGTTGGGAATTGCCGTATTCGTTACTATGCTCACCGTTCATTTTGTTCGGGCCATCCGTATGCGCCACTACCTGTATCTCTATATGCTCATCATTTTGTACATAACCTTCTCTACCGAAACATTGCTGTCCCGGCAGGAAGGTGTATTGTTTTATTCGGTGTTTACTTCGTTGTTTTTCTTCAGCGCAAGGCGCTTGGAAGATCGTCGCTAACGCAGCTATGAATTGTATGTTGCAGAGACGTGGTGCTTCATATTTACGCTTGTCATAATGATAGCCTTACAGATCAGTCCTTCCCGCTCGCACCCTTAAACTGGTGGATAGGTTCCTTAAACAACACATTGAAAGTAGTTAGCGAACCATAAATAGCAGTGATATACTGCTGCAGGTCCACCTTTTCATCGTCTGTCATTACTTTATGGGCGTTTATCTTTTGCTCCATTACGCGTATGCGGTCACGCACCATCACTATTTTGTGGAAGAATGTTTCTATAGGCACTTCTTTGCTGGCTAGTGTGGCATCCCCCGGTTTTAGTATCATATTTCCCCGTCTCCAGCGTGGCCCTATCGGCACCATTTGCGTATCGTGCAGGCGCAGGTCCAGCACATTGCTTAGTGCCTGCTCTATATCCGCCAGGCTTATGTTGTCGTTCCCTGGTGTGCTTTCTACTTCTTCCAGCGTTTTCAGGTCCGCATATTCTTTGCTTATGCTTCTCGTCCCTTGCTGAGACTTGAACCAGATTATATATGACTCCAGCGCTGTATCTACTATTACTCCTTTGCCAAAGCTGGGGTGGTCTACCCGCGATCCTATGCCTAATTGTGTGCTCATAAGGTAAAATAAGGCTCCGAAAATAAAGAAAAATATGCTCATTGCATTTTTGCCGGAGCTACTTGCCTAAATTTATCATCATTATGAAACCTTTATTACTCCTTCACGGCGCGATTGGATCATCAAACCAGCTGCAACCACTTGCTGGTAAGCTCGCCAATAGCTATCAGATTCATTTGCTTGATATTAGTGGTCATGGTGGTAATTCATCGTCGGCTGATGCTTTTTCTATTGAGCTTTTTGCTGCTGATGTGCTTACATACATGGACTCGAAAGGTTTAGATAAAGTATCCATCTTTGGCTATAGCATGGGCGGCTATGTGGGCATGTATCTGGCGAAACATCATCCTGAAAGGGTAGAGCGGCTGGCCACACTGGCCACAAAGTATCATTGGGACCCCGCGATTGCGGCCCGCGAAATCCAGATGCTTAACCCGGAAAAAATCGAACAAAAGCTTCCCGCGTTTGCAGAAACGCTAAAGCAACGGCATGCCCCTGCCGACTGGAAAGCAGTTTTAGCTAAGACAGTTGAAATGATGATCGCCATGGGAAATAACAATCCGCTAAGCTCATCCGATTTCGCAGGGATTAATACACCCTCATTAATTATGCTTGGTGACCGGGATAAAATGGTAAGTCTCGAAGAAACGGTTAATGTGTATAAAGCATTGCCTGCTGCCGAACTGTGCATCTTGCCAGCTACGTCACACCCTATAGAACAGGTAAATATTGACTTACTTGCCTTCCTCCTAAGTCGTGTTATGGTATAGTTTTTGCTACAATATAAACAGCCTAATCTTTTCAATTTCAACCCTAATATCAGTTCAATGTTCAGGAAAATACAGTTGTTCGTTTCCTTCGTCCTTGTTACATCATTTGCCAGCGCTAGTGTTCACATACCAATATTCAGTGGCGGGCACAGCCAGGCCCTTGGTGTATGTGAAAACTCCGGTGCCGTGTCAATTAATGCCCTTATGTCGGTCATTGATTCTGCCACCGGTGTCACGGATACCTGGAGTATTATTGCAGACCCCTTACACGGTATAGCTGCAGCCAGTTATACCACTACTGCCGCCGGCGGCTTGCTTACTCCCTCTGGGCTCTCGTATTCGCCCGCAGTGGGCTATATCGGAAGTGATTCCTTCAAAGTCAGGGTGTCAAATAGCTTTGGGGCAGACACCACTACCGTGCATGTCACAGTAAATCCGCTGCCATCCGCTATTTACGGCACCATGCACATGTGCCCTGGCTTTACCACTTCCATCACAGATACTACCGTAGGCGGCACATGGGGCAGTTCAGATATTGCTGTTGCTACAGTCGGTCTGGGCACCGGTATTGTCACCGGGCACTCTTCAGGCACTGCCAATATCACCTATACTATATATGCCAGCGGCTGCAGCACAGTGGCTACAGTTACCGTTGATGCTGCACCGGGGGGCATAGGCGGACATCTTAGTGTGTGTAAGGGCTTGACAAATACACTGATTGATACCCCACTGGGTGGCCGCTGGACCAGCTTCGATACGTCCATTGCAAGTGTGGACACATTTACCGGCGTCTATTTTGGAAACGCCTTGGGCACTACCACAATTACCTATACTCTGCCTGATGGTTGCCTTACCACCACCATCGTTTCCGTTCAGGTTTCGCCTACGCCAATAGATGGCGACCTCATGTTGTGTGCAGGCTCTGGTACCAACCTCTCCGATGCATTGCCCGGAGGTACATGGACAAGCTCTGATATAACTATCGCCACAATCGACTCAGTAGGCGGTCTGGTAAGTGCCATTTCCGGGGGTACTGCTGTTATCACATACGCCACACCCGCCTGTTTCGTTTCTGCTCTGCTTACGGTCAATCCACTGCCATCTCCGATTACAGGAGGCCTGGTCGTCCACATAGGAAATACCACCTCATTAGCCGATCTTACCTCTGGCGGTACCTGGTCTGGTTCTGATCCCTCAGTTGCCTCGGTTGACGGCGTTGGTTTGGTTACAGGGCTGGCCGCTGGCACCACTGCCATTACTTATGCGCTTGGCTCCGGTTGTATAGCTGCCGTGATTGTATCTGTTGTATCTACACCCACACCCATAGGCGGGCTCCTTCGTGTATGCCAGGGTACCACTACAGCCCTTACAGATGCTACTCCCGGTGGCTTTTGGTATAGCTCACACCCGTCTGTAGCCGTTGTAGATTCGGTAACAGGTATTGTCAGTGGCGTTTCCATAGGTACAGCCTATATTACCTACGCCATCGGCACGTCTCTAACAGCCAGCATCGTTACGGTGAATTCAAATCCCGCAGCTATCACAGGTACACTGTCTGTGTGCCAGGGGCAATCTACATCACTTTCTGATGCCTCTGCCGGCGGCTCTTGGTCCAGTTCCGATGCCACAGTAGCTGAAATAGGCTCTGGTAGCGGGATCTATACCGGTATCTCCGCAGGTTCAGCTACTATTACCTATACGGTCAGCACCTCCTGTTTTACCACGCAGGCTGTAACCATTATACCATCGCCCGCGGCTATAAGCGGTACCGCACTTATCTGCCTGGGGCTTACTACATCGTTATCCGACTTGTTAGCAGGAGGTACATGGCTAAGTGCTAATACCGCCATAGCCACTATCGGTTCAGCATCCGGGCTTGTTTCCGCAATATCATCCGGCACGTCAACCATCGATTATACATCTGCCGGTGGCTGCATAGCTTCCGTAGTAGTTACTGTGAATCCGCCCGCTTCCGCTGGCGTTATTATCGGCGCGTCGTCGGTATGTAGTGATTCTGTGATCTCGCTAACCAGCACAGCTCCCGGTGGTACATGGAGTAGTGTCAGCGGCCTTGCCAGTGTTAGCGCCAGTGGATTAGTCACCGGTATTTCGTTGGGAGTCGATACTATCTTATATACGGTTACTAACTTTTGCGGCGCTGCAAGTTCAATTCATGTAGTTACTATCTTAAATTGCATAGGAGATGCTGTTCCTGTTACCGGAGTAGCCAGCTATTCCTTCAGGGTTTATCCTAATCCTGCCAGCACCGTTTTGTATATAGATGCGCCTGAAAATGTCACATACGCTTTGTTAGCTATGGACGGCCATACTGTGCTCCATGGGCTATTGATAGGCCAGATAGACATCAGCCAGATACCTGGTGGTATGTATTTTGTACAGCTTTTCGACGAAAGTGACCGTCTGTTGTGTACAAAGAAAATAATTAAGGAAAGATAAGCGCTCCGCTGTGATGGCGTACGTGCTACTAATATTGATTTCATAGCTTTTGGGAATAGATATTGGCAATGAAGCCATAGCCGGGGAGGAATATAAAAGACAGTATTTTTGTACACTCACTGGTTGGCATTTTCAGGGCCAATAGGTTTCAAAATAGAGTTGCAATACCCGTAAAAAATGAACCTGGCAAAAAAATACAAAGAGGTACGCAGCCATACGGAGGAGATCTGCAGGCCGCTGAAAACAGAAGATTATGTCGTACAGCCTGTTGTAGATGTGAGCCCTCCTAAGTGGCACATAGGGCATACCACATGGTTTTTTGAAACCTTTGTGCTCAAGCCATTTGTGGAAAATTACTTGGAGTTTGACCCTAATTATAATTTCGTATTCAATAGTTATTATGAAACTATCGGTGCCCGGGTTATCCGCACAGATCGTGGTAATCTCAGTCGGCCCTCGGTAGAAGATATCTATGCTTACCGCTGGTATGTTGATGATGCCATGAATGCCTTGCTTGGCAGAGGAGGATCCGCATCTCTGCAGGAAACTATTCTGCTCGGGCTAAACCATGAGCAGCAGCACCAGGAGCTGCTGCTCACGGATATAAAATATATACTGGGCCACAACCCGCTTTTCCCTGCTTACCACGAATCCGGAAAAGTGGAGCACCGCAATTATAAAACTCCTGATCGGCAGATGCTCGCAATAGAAGAAGGCATTTACGAGATCGGTCATACGGGCGATGGGTTTTGTTTCGACAATGAACTAGGTCGGCATAAAGTATACCTTGGCTCCTTTAAAATTGCTCATGACCTTGTTACTAACCAGGAGTATCTTGATTTCATAAACGAGGGCGGATACCACAATCATAAACTCTGGCACGCCGAAGGCTTGGATTGGGTGCGGACAAACCATATTAACGCCCCCATGTACTGGCATAATATTAATGGAGTGTGGCACAACTACACTATGCACGGTCTAAAAGAAATTGATATGGATGAGGCGCTTTGCCACATAAGCTTTTATGAGGCTGCTGCATTTGCAGAATGGCGGGGTATGAGACTACCAACAGAATTTGAATGGGAGGTAGCATCTGCACGTTTTCAGTGGGGCAAGCGTTGGGAATGGACAAACAGCGCATACCTGCCATATCCCGGTTTCAAAAAGGCCGAAGGGGCAATAGGGGAGTATAATGGTAAGTTCATGGTGAACCAGATGGCGCTGCGCGGTGGCTCTGAAGCCACACCGCAGGGCCACAGCAGAGCCACCTACCGCAATTTTTTTCATCCTCATCTCCGCTGGCAATACACAGGTATTCGCCTGGTCAGCTAATTTTTCAACCAACACTATGAGTAACTTTCTTGACGATGTATGGCGCGGCCTGAGCACATCTCCCAAACAGCTTGATTCCCGCTATTTTTACGACGAAACAGGTGATGAGATATTCCAGGAGATAATGGCCTGCCCTGAATATTACCTCACCAATTGTGAGCTCGAAATATTTTCTGATCAGTCTGGTAAACTGGCTGAAGATCTGCTGGCAGATCTTCATGACTTCGATGTAGTAGAGCTGGGTGCCGGCGATTGCACAAAGTCCATTTATCTCCTACGTGCGTTATTAGAACGTAAGGCGCTCTTCACCTATTACCCCATAGATATATCTGCGCATGTCATTTCACAGTTGAGCATAGATCTGCCCGCGAAATTACCTGGCCTGGGGATGCAGGGGCTTAATGGCGATCATTTTGAGATGCTCGAGAAGCTGCGGAAAATATCGCAGAAGCCTAAGCTAGTATTGTTCCTGGGCTCAAGTATAGGCAATCTGCCCATAGCCGATGCTCCCGGTTTTTATAAAAAGATGAAGGAATACCTTGCCCCCGGCGATCTCGTACTTACTGGCTTTGACCTGAAAAAAGAACCGGCTATCATACTTGCCGCCTACAACGACAAGGCAGGCATTACCAGGCGTTTCAACCTAAACCTCCTCACCCGCATTAACAGGGAACTGGGGGCTGATTTTGATATTACTCAGTTTGCACACAAGCCTGCCTACAATGAGCAAACCGGTTCCTGCGAAAGCTACCTCGAAAGTCTAAACGAACAGCAGGTGCACATTGAAGCAAAAGGGGATGTTTCATTTAAAGCAGGGGAGCGCATTCGTATGGAAGTATCTCAAAAATATACCGTCCCTCAAACAGATGAGATCGCTGCTAATGCCGGCTTTAGACCGGTAAGGAAGTACTACGATACCCGGCAGTGGTTTATGGACGCACTATGGCGCTGTTAATCGCGTGTTGAACGTCAGAAGCCAATCCCTGTTTGGCATCCCACGACTTGTCACCTATCACTTATCACCTATCCTACCAGATTATTGGCAGCTTATGTTCCTTGTGGTAATCTACTATCGGTTTGTATGGCCCGAATTTATGCTGTAGTTCTGAAAATGTATCTGAATACGGCCCACGATCATAGTCTATAGCTTTCGTGGCCACATTAGGGTAATCAGGGATCTTCCTGTTTTTCTTTTCCGGCCTAGGGTGTATCCGGTCATCGTTAATGTATGCCGCCACGTCAAGTGCCTGCTCATCAGTAAGGAAAGGTTTATGCCACGTCGCTTTTTTATCGGGCATATTTGCTTTTATAAACCTCGCCAGTTTCACCACTCTCGATGGGCTTGATCCATGCTGGTAGGCCCACTTGCCCCATAGCGGAGGATATATGTATGTGGCTGAGTCTGGCGTCCATTGCCCCTCGCCATCTTTGCCATGGCAGCTCACACAATTTTCGGCATAGACCAAAGCACCTTTCTCCGGATCGGCTGCCCTGTTGGGGTATTCGATCTCCAGGCTTTCATCACCCTTCACATGTTGGTTCACGGGTACATTGGCCCCAAGCCATTTGATATATGATACTATGGCCACCATCTCCTTGCAGTCCAGTGGCATTGGCGTGCCGCTGTGCGGGCGCTCTATACAGTTGTTTACCCGCTCCGAAAGCGTCAATATCTTATTCTCGCGGCCACGGTATTGAGGATAGCGGGCATGTGCGCTAAAATAATTAAAGGCGAATGGGCGAGTGCCAGCGTCTACATGGCAATGCGCGCAGTTCATTTTATTGCCCAGGTATTTACCTACAGTTCCTTCAGGTCCTATATAGTAAGCCGTATTCACTACAAGTTCTCTCCCGTAGCGCACCATATCGCCGAATGGATCATGTGGTATGGTGCTGGTATCGGGGGGCACAAATACGCCGACGGTATCCTTGGCCGCCGTTTTGTTTGCCTCTGTGCTGGTTGGGGTGTTGCCCGTACACGCTACTATGGTAAGTGCAATGACGAAAATAACGCAAAGAGCTGTTTTTGATCTGTATTTGCCCCGCCTTTTCCTAAGTTTATCCATGCCTGAATTCTTGCCCTTTTATGTATCCTTAGTTGTCGGCTTTTCCACTACCTGCAGCTCGCCCAAAAAGTAGATTAAGGAATGAATTACAGGTTGATAAATTTTCCTTTCACTACAGGTAGCTTGCTAGTAAGGTACAAAATTGAAATACCGTCTTGGGCACTACATTTCAGCTGATCTCCTGGGGGAGAAAAAGAATGTAGATATCCTGTAGCAAAGATACCAAAATAATAAAAGAAGACCGCTTCTGTACGATGTACGGGTGCCGCGTGACGGGGGAAGTGGTTAGGGAAGGCTTCCTTACATTGCAATGCTAGGGGGGCGTAGCAAGTTACCTGGCCTGCAAAAGTGTTTGGAAGGTGCTTTTAAGCACAAAAAAATAAGTCCCGCGTGGCAGGACTTACTTTTTTGAACCGAAGTGAAATAATTATTTCGCTTTAGTTTCTGTTTTAGTTTCAGTCTTCTTAGTAGACTTAGTTTTAGCACCGCCGTCTTTTGAAGACATTTTGGTAGTTTCTTCTTTTTTGGTAGTTTTAGCGCTACCGTCTTTTGATTCTGTTGTAGTTTCTGTTTTCTTCTTAGTTTTCTTAGTCTCAGTTTTCTTAGCATCCTGAGCGAAACTTACTGAACCCATAACCATAAGGGCAACTACTGAAGTAATGATTTTTTTCATTTTGTGTGATTTTTTTGCAAATGTAGTTATGAATTAATGAATTGCAAAAAGTAATTGCATCTTTTTTAAACTATTTTATTTCGCTTACGCCTGTTAAATTGATTTAATATCATGTTTTGATCAAACTTATATATCTTCGATGCTCATTTTTCTTTCACTGTTAAAAATTATATTATGTCTATTTCTTTCGGCAGAATGGCGGGGAAAGCCTTTCTGGTTGCATCGCTTTTAGCCTGTTTGCCGGGTAAAACCCTCCTGGCGCAACAAAAAGCTGATAGCAAAATAAGCTCTATCGAGAAAAATAAGCGCGATAATACGCCGAAATCAGTGGTGTTTTCCGCCTCCGCTTCCTATCATCCTGATGATGCACCCATGCTGTTCAGCAAATACCTGGGCATTAAGGGTAGCGAAAACAAAATGGTGCTCGCAAGTACTACAAAAACGAAAACCAAGCTTGCGCATTATAAGTATGATCAATGGTTCAAAGGGTTGAAAGTGTCTTTCGCCAGCTATACCCTTACATCCAAAGACAATATTGTGCATTTTATGACCGGTAATGTCTACAAAACGAACAGCGCCGCATCTACTACTCCTTGCCTTTCCGAAAGGGATGCGTTTAATAAAGCACTTGATTATGTAGGTGCTAAAAAGTACATGTGGCAGGATGCTGCTGCAGAACAGCAGATAAAAGCTAAATATCATAATCCGGATACCAGCTACATGCCCAAGGGCCAGCTTACATGGATCGAGAACTTTAATGACAACACTGATGACCGTACTTTACACCTTGCATACAGTTTCGATATTTATGCAAGGGCGCCGCTTAGCCGCCAGGTGGTGTATATAGATGCTGCAACCGGTGCTGTATTATTGTCAAATTCGCTGATAAAGCATACGGCCGCTCACGGTAATTCAATGTATAGCGGTGATGTTGCTTTTGGTACTTCTCATATTGGTGCTAACTATATTTTGTTCGACTCATCGCGTGGCGATGGTGTTCATACCCTGAACATGCACAACGGTACGGACTATGGAGCTGCTACCGAATTCAGCAGTGCCACAAACACCTGGCCTACGTCAGCTGCGGACTCGCAGTCGATTGATGCTCAGTGGGCAGGTACAAAGGTGTATGACTACTGGGACTCTGTGCAGGGCCGCCTTAGCTGGGACAATCTGAATGGAATACTCGTTCAGTACGTACATTATAATACGGCCTACGACAATGCCTTTTGGGATGGTTCTGAAATGACCTATGGCGATGGCTCCGGCTGTGGTGCCGGTGGTTTTACCGCCCTGGTTAGTCTTGATGTTACAGCCCACGAAATAGGCCACGGCGTATGCCAGGCCACAGCTAATCTTATTTCAGGCGGTGAGCCGGGCGCGCTTAACGAAGGCCTCAGCGACTGCTGGGGGGCATCGGTAGAAAACTTTGCCAATCCTCATGAAACAGATGCAGTTCCAAAGCAGATCTGGAAAATGGGTGAAGAGCTCGGCTGCGGCACTCCGCTGCGCAGCCTCGATTTTCCTAAGCTGCAAGGTCTCCCGGATACTTATCACGGTACAAACTGGGTAAATACTACAGGCTGCACCCCATCTCCTTTTAATGATGAATGCGGCGTGCATACCAACCTGGGCATTATTACGAAATGGTATTACTTGCTTACTGTAGGTGGCTCCGGAACAAATGACCTTGGCAACGCCTACTCGGTTACGGGTATTGGTTTTGCTGAAGCAGAAAATATTCTTTACCAGACTGAGCTGGTGATGCCCAGCAATGCAGACTATCCGGCTACGCGTGCCGCATCTATTAATGTTGTCAATACGCTTTATGGTCCGTGTTCACCAGAGGCCGAGGCGGTGGCTAGTGCCTGGTACGCTGTGGGTGTAGGTACTGTATTCGATCCCTGTGTACCAAAGATCGCTTTTGTAAATACGGCTTCAATGGTTACGGAAAATGCGAATGCCAACTCTTGTACTGGCAGCCACATCGTTATGATACCTATTAAGGAAACCGGAACTCCGGTAATAGGCGGCGTACCTACTGTTACCATCGTTGCGACAAACGGAACCGCAATCAGCGGGGTAAACTACATGGTGCCTGCGACCACATTTTCATTTGCGCCCGGCGACACCAGCACAAAGTTTATTCCGGTTACTATTTACGACAATGGTGCTTTAGGCGCTAATAAAACCTTCACCCTAAGTTTCATACTGGATAGCGCAGGCACCAGTACTATTACTTCTCCGGTTGCGGGTACTGATCTCGTAACTATTGTTAACGATGATTTTGCTCCTGTTGCAGGTGGTGCTGCTTATCACACCGTTGGCGATTCATCTGCACTTTCAAACAATACTTCGCCTTTCTATTCCAACGGCAGAATGGCACATTCCCAGTTCCTTATTTATGCCAGCGAGTTAACAGCAGCAGGTGTTGTTCCCAATATTCCTATTACCCAGGTGGCATTTAAGGTGGCTACCAAGAATTCGACTGTGCCTTTCTCTAACTATAACATGAGTCTTGCGCATACAACGATCGCAGATATGGATGGCGGTTTTGTTACCACCGGATTCACTACTGTTTTCACAGGGGAGTACACTACACACCTCGGAATGGATACCATACCGTTTTCTACATCCTTTACCTGGGACGGGGCAAGTAATGTTGTAATGGATGTTTGTTATACTAACACGGCTTTGGGCACGTCAAATGATCGCGTTGTTGGTCATTTCGATGGGGGGGGCAATGATGTATGTGCTTATACCAAATCCTCTGCTTCTTCGGGTACCGGTTGCGCGCTTCCTTACAGCCCCACCCAGGTTTCTGCGGCTAAGCCTGTTATGCGTTTTCAGCAGTCAGTACAGCCTACCAATGTAGAAACTACTGCCACAGTAAATCGTTCGTGGGATGTGAAAGCCGGCCAGGAAGTATACTTCTATGGTCTTGCCGATACCGGAGTGATCATGGGGCTGAAGAATCCTTCGGCAGATCTCGGCTGCGTAAATACTACGTTGAGGTCAGAGGGTAATGGTTTTGGACCTTTCAGCTATTCTCCGGGTGTAAACAGGTCAATAAAGGAATTCGCTATGACGCCTACTATCAATGGTTCTACTACTAACTATAAAGCAACATTGTATTTTACTAATACAGAGCTCGCCGGAGTAGATCCTGCCACGCTCTACATCTTCAAAACCGATGCTGCTACCGATGCAGATATTACGCCGTCAAATTCTATGTACATCACACCTACATTGGTTGTTGGTGAAAATTATACGGGCTTCGCTGCTAACTTTACGGGCTTCTCACGTTTCTTCTTAACCGATGCTCCACTGACTGCTGTTGCAAACGTAGCAAACGAAGAAAACACCATCAGGATAGAAAACAATCCTTTCCACGACAACATATACGTAAGCTATAGCGTGCCTGCAAACATGACGGCAACCATCAGGCTTTATGATGTTACCGGCCGTGCTGTTTATACTGTGGTAAATGATCTGACTCGTGGCAACCATAAATTCACTGTAGATTGCTCCGGCCTCGATCTGCCTACAGGCACTTATATAATGCAGGTGGTTACACCCACCGGCGTCTATACAAGGAAATTGCTTAAGGCTTAGTTTTTCCGCAAATGTTACTGATAGAAAATGGCTGCTGTGAGGCGGCCATTTTTTTTGTTAAGGGTTATAATATTGCCCACGTTTGGTAATTCAACTTCACAATAAAACTCATCGCGTCATAGTTCGGCGGGGCTCACTATGACAACCTCTAATCGGCTGATTTGAATTTTTTATCTGCCGAAGGACGATCGCTGAGCATTTATCCGTAGCAAAATAGAAAGCTGCACATTACAGGAATCTACTTTTTACCCCGTGAAAAAAAATGTGCAGTTTTTGGGGCATTTTAAAAGCTAATTTGTCTGATAATCAGTTGGTTGTGTTGTTTTGGAAATGCCCCATTATGCCCCATTCATGCCCCGCTTATGCCTCATTCATACCCCACTGCCTCGTCCTGAAATAGTTTTACATGTTGGTTAGCTAATCCTGTTTTTTGTTTACATACCTCCCGTTGCGTCGTAGATTTTTTTCTTGTGCTTTTCCCACCGTTTCATTGCGGCTTCGTTGGTGTTTTCTTCGTCATCGGGTTCTCAACATGCTTTTCTCATGGCTTCTTCTGATAATCCTTTGCTTAGCAGGCTGGCTATCATTTCTTCGGGTAAGCCAAATTCTTCGGCGAGTTTGGATAATTTTTCTTTGTCCATGCGGATAGGATTTTTAAGGGTTACAAAATGCGCGTAAGAGACACACCCCTAGCCCCTCTCCCCTTCGACTGTCACTCAGGGCAGGCTCCGGGGAAGTGTTACGTACGCGCGAGACAATGTGATTATACACGGCACAAAGTTGAGGTGAGGAAATGGTTTTTGCAAAACGAGCTTTTATGATAGCGCACTTTTTGCTCTATCATATTCACGTACGTGATTATCATGTAACTTTTTTTCGCTGTAAGTGATTGAGCTAGTGGAGGGTTATATGTTAGATGTACCTGAAGATTTTGGGAAGTGGGTTTTTGGGGGTGAAAACGGGTGGAAAATGGGTGTGTTATGAATTTTCTGAATAGGTGAAAGTATATGCAAGCGGGACGCTTGTTGAAATTAGGACGAAGCGAGACGCTTCGACCAGAGAGGGGAGGTGTTGCGTAATTGGCAAGCGGAGGCCTGCATAACTTTGACGAAGCGAGGTTTGGTTTAGTGCGTAATATTGTTTTTGCCCTGCGCGAGTATCGCAGAGTCCCGCTGAAAAAGCGGAGACTCTGCGAGGACAAGGAAACGGGTGGAAAATGGGTGTGTTATGAATTTTCTGAATAGATGAAAGTATATGCAAACGGGACGCTTGTTGAAATCAGGACTAAGCGAGACGCTTCGACCAGAGAGGTGAGGTGTTGCGTAATTGGCAAGCGGAGGTCTGCATAACCTTGACTAAGCGAGGTTTGGTTTAGTGCGTAAGATTGTTTTTGCCCTGCGCGAGTATCGCAGAGTCCCGCTGAAAAAGCGGAGACTCTGCGAGGACAAGGTGTTGTTCAAAAAAATCACTTTTAGTCACTAAGCTTCGGAATAAAACGTATCATGTCATAGTTCAGCGGGGCTCACTATGACACCCTCTAATCAGCTCGATTTAAAATTTCTATGCGAGTTACGAAGTTGACATTTAGTGCAGCAACATTTTGTCGATAAATCGTTCGATATTTTATGCATTGCATTTAATTTCGGCTATTTTTTGCTATAGATATACGACCATTTTTTGGGCATGGCCCTTAACTTATAGATTTGCTCAAAGGGCTTAGAGATGCCGCTAACTACTGGGAAGTTATAGCGCCCTTACAGGGCTGTGTGTTGTGTGTATTTTTTACCGTGGGCTACACCGACGGCTAATATATTACGCTCCTTCAGAGCTATTTGTATTTTTCGTTGGTCCTTAATTTAATGAAGTGTTCTCTTTCTGACTTGCAGGTACGTCAGGTATTCGGAGCGTGTTTTGCAGCAAGCTTCGCGGCATTCTTATTATACTGCCTTATCTTAGAGTACTTTATGAACGCAGAATAGGCAGACAACCTGCATATCACAAACCCATAAAATCCGTCGAGAAAACCTAGCTGGATAATGTAGTCGTTGAAGAAACGCCACTTAGGGTATAGTATCACCTTCAGCATACTGGCCTCTTTTCCGGCTTGTGCAGCCTCTTCAGCACCCAGCTCACTATATTTTTCTATTTTCTTCAGGTGTTCGCTTACAGAGGTAAAGCTGTAATGGAGCAGGTCGCCCTTAAGTACACCTTTTTGATGAGTTTCATTGTCCAGCCGCCAGTATTCGTGTACCTTCTTTTCCTCCCATTTTCCCTTAGTGCGGTTATACAGCCTTGTTTGCGAGTCCGGGTACCAGCCACAGTATTTTATCCATTTACCGCAGTAGTTGGTTATGCGGTGCATTTCATACACATCCAGTGCGGGATTATTCTTAATTTCCTGTATGCTTTTTTTCAGTTCGGGTGTAAGTGCTTCGTCTGCATCCAGCGATAAAATCCAGTTGTTTGCCGCATGCTCTGTTGCAAAGTTCTTCTGTTCGCCGTAGCCAATAAATTCGTGCTGTATTACCCGCGCATTGTAGCTTTCTGCTATAGCTACAGTATTATCAACTGAATAACTGTCAATAACCAGTATTTCATCTGCGAGGCCCTTTACTGAGTCAAGACACCTCGCAAGGTTTCTTCCTTCATTAAAAGTAATAATAACAACACTGAGACGGACCATTAATACGATTGGTAATTGACTTAAAAAGCACGCAAAAGTAAAGACTAATGGTGAGATTATCAGTTGGGGTGGAGGCGCACGGGCTAAGTGAGCGAAAAGGCCGCCCGCAAAGGCACAGTTTTCCGTAGGGTGTTTTTAAGGCCGGAGGAAGTGTCCACTCCCCGGTTTGTGCACCGTGTTGATTACGACAGCAATTTTTGCCTGAGCAGGAATTCAAGCTGGTCATTAGAAAGACTCAGTTTGTAAGTCATTTCCTTTTCATCCATTTTCTGCTTATAAACATCAAAAGCCCTGGTTATGGTCATATCCAGTTCTTCTTCATTCCATGGTTTACTCAGGTAGTGAAATATTTTGCCTTTGTTAACGGCGTCTATCACGGCATTCATATCGGCATAGCCGGTAAGCAGAATTCTTATAGGATCAGGAAATTCGTCAAGTATAGACTCCAGAAATTCAACCCCGGTCATATGGGGCATTCTCTGGTCAGTAATAATAATATTTACATCATTGTTACGCAGTATCTTAATGGCCTCTTCGCCGCTTATAGCGGTATATACTTTATATTTTACCCTGAATACGGCCTTGAACGAAACAAGATTGTTTGATTCATCATCAACATATAATATATTGATTCCATCCTGTTTCGCCATAACTCAGATAACATTACTATGATTAATATTATTTGCAAGGTAGTAAAAATATTGAGAAAATAACTGGTAATTGCAGTACATTTAACCACCTGTTTAGGAAAAACACGTTGTTTTACAGTAAAAATACTTAATGTTATGTTAAGCGAAAAAGTAAATCAGATGAAGAAATTAAATGACGTTTTTCTGCCATATTTTTATCGTATAGGTAATATTGATGATAAATCCGCGTTCGAAAAGCTGATGACGGAAAATAATTTATTCGTATATGACGAAATTTATGATCATCTCAAAGAGCTGGTAAAAAGTAAACATCCTGCAAAGAAATTAAAAGATGCCGATTATGAAAGGCTGATACCGGAACATATTGGTGAAATAAAAATGGAAGACTACGGGGTTTGGGTCTATTATCCATGGTCGCGCAGGGTAGTACATATGCTGGATAAGGAAGAATTTATCGAAGTACGCACTAACAGGAACAAATACAAAATTACAGGTGCCGAGCAGGCCGAGTTGTCGGAAAAGATAATAGGCGTTATTGGTTTATCGGTTGGTCAATCCATTGCGCTTACCATTGCTATGGAGCGCGTATGCGGCCAGCTTCGGCTCGCCGATTTTGATACGGCAGAGTTAAGCAACCTCAACAGGCTGCGCACCGGCATACATAATCTTGGCCTGCGGAAAACGGTTATCGCTGCCCGGGAGATCGTAGAGATCGATCCCTACCTAGATGTGAAAATATTCAACGACGGAATTACGGATGCCAACATGAATGATTTTTTCACGGGGGATGGTAAGCTGGATCTGCTGGTAGAAGTTTGTGATGGCCTGGATATCAAAATAACCAGCCGCTTTAAAGCCCGTGAGTTGGGTATACCCGTAGTTATGGATACTAACGACAAAGGCATGCTGGACATTGAGCGGTTCGACCTCGAGCCTGCCAGGCCCATTTTGCACGGGCTGGCGGGTGATCTTGATCCAAGTAAAATAAAAGGCCTTACTAACGAGCAAAAGATTCCCTACATACTCAAAATGATAGGGGCAGAAACGATCTCTACCCGATTAAAGGCATCTATGATGGAGGTGGAGCAGTCAGTTAACACCTGGCCACAGCTGGCATCGTCAGTTGTTTTAGGTGGCGCGCTCACTACCGATGTTTGCCGGAAAATACTTTTAGGCCAAAATTCGGTATCCGGCAGGTTTTACCTCGATTTTGATGAGATAATAAAGTACGAGAATAACGCGGGTATAGATACTTCGTCGTTCGATGGGCCTCCTGAGCTCACAGAAGATGTGATGCAGGCTATTTCAGAGACGAGCAAGCCAACAGCTGGCTTCCACACTATTCCGCAGGATAAAATAGAAACAATTGTAAAGGCAGCCAGCCTGGCACCATCGGGCGGTAACGCTCAGCCCTGGAAATTTCTATATAGAGGCGGCAGTCTTTATATTTTCCACGACGAGCACTATTCTTTTTCTCTGCTCGACTATGAGCATTCAGGCTCCTACCTTGGCTTTGGGGCTATGCTGGAGAACATAGAGATAACGGCTTCGTCCCTTGGGCTTTCTGCAGCAGCAAATGTTTTTCCGCTAAAAGAGGATAAACGGCTTATTGCAGTTGTTACATTTAAAGAGCTGGTTGCGCATAGTGCGTTGAAATATCTTTCATCTTCCATACCGTTAAGGCTTACCAACAGGAATGAAGGAGACAGAAAGTTATTACCTGAAAAGGATAAAGCAGATTTGATCAGTATTGCTGCCACAGTGCCCAGCGCCCGGTTGCAGCTGTTTGAAGGCGAGGAGACTATCCACACTTTTGCCGAGATACTTACGAATACGGAGCGGATACGCTTCCTGCATCCCCGTGGGCACTACGACACATTTGTCAAAGAGCTAAGGTTTACACAGGAAGAGATTTTAAGCACTGCCGACGGCCTTGATATTGCTACGCTTAATATGAGCGAGAGCGACAAAGCTGCATTGCGCATAGCACGCGATCCTTCTGCAATTAATTTTCTCCATAAGCTGGCAAAGGGCGAAGGCTTCAAAAAGATTTCGCGAAAAGCGGTTGTCAGCGCATCGGCTATAGCTGTTGTGAGCATGAACGGGCATGAGGCGGAGCATTTTCTTGCGGGTGGCCGCGCTGTGCAGCGTGTATGGCTGGAGGCTACGCACAGGAATATATCCTGCCAGCCCGTGTCGCAGGCTGTGTTTATGCTGGAGCGCTACCTGGGTAAGGGCGCGGCAGACTTTAATAATTACGAGAAAGAGCAGCTGAAAGCAATACATAATGTATTGTCGGGTCTGCTTAATCTTGAAGCGGGTCGGTACCCTATATTTATTTTCAGGCTGTTTCATGGCGAAGTGCCTAAAGAAAGGTCGCTGAGAAGGCCTATTGATAAAGTATTATTTGTAAATTAGCTTTAGTTATAAACGGGGGGATCATTTGCATAAAAGATTTTTTGCAAAACTTTTGCCAGATAAATGATAAGTATACGAGCATTCAGAGCAATTGAAGATATAGATTCCTGCAAATCGTTCGCGGAAGGACATGCTAATGTCTTGCGAGACTACGGAGTGAGTAAGGTTACCTCATCAAGCAATGATTGGTTTTACAATCCCTCTGCTTATGTTATGATCGCCGAAAACACCGAAACCGGTGAAACCGTTGGCGGCATCAGGATACATATTGCAGATGGTATTACCCGCCTCCCAATGGAGGATGCCATTGCTATAGTAGATACCCGTGTTTACGATCTTATTGCAAAGTACATTCCCATAGGTACCGGTGAGCTGTGTGGCCTTTGGAATGCCAAGTCAGTGGCAGGTTACGGCCTTGGCAGCTACTTTCTTATGAGGGTGGGTATCAGTGTCACCCAACAGCTTAAGTTGCCTACACTGTTCGCGCTCTGTGCGCCGCATACGCTACAGATCAGTGTTGAAAAAGGCTTTGAAAAGGAAACCTCTATAGGCAATGAAGGCACATTCATTTATCCCAAACTTGACCTCGTAGCTACGAGCATCATCGTTAAAGACACGCTTCATTTACCTTATGCCCAGCCGGAAGAAAAGAGGCTCATTTTTGAATTGCGCGATAATCCCCAGATCAAAAGGATGGAGTATGGGCCTAAAGGGAGCCTGGAAATGACCTATAGCCTGGACTTTAGCCGTAATAATAAATCAGTAGTAGCTTAAATAAAATCTTTAGCTGAAAATGAAGAAATACTTCTGCCTTTACCTGTTATTATGCCTTTCCCATTTTGCGAGTGCAATTGACAAAGTAGTTATAGATGAAAAATTCGCGCCTCGACTTATTGGGGAAAATATTTCTGTTATTGAAGACAAGACTAACCAGCTCCAGTTTAAGGACATCGTTGGCCGTACTGATTTTAAGCAAAACACGCAGCAGATCGCTAATTTCCAGGTTACAGAGTCATCATTCTGGCTGAAGTTTACAGTAAACAATATCAACAATGCCCGGAAGAACTACATAGAGGTGGTGCAGCCCATACTGGAAGAAGTAGACCTCTATTATCCCGATAGTAGCAACACATACCAGGTAGTTCATTCTGGCCTCAAATACCCGTTCGGTCAGCGCAAATATTCCAGTACAAACTTCCTGTTCGATCTCAATCTGAAGCCCGGAGAGGAAAAGACATACTACATGCTCATTAGGGGCAAAGAGCAGGTACTGGCGCCAGTTCGCATTGTAGACCAGGACTCTTACTACACCGATGCTACCAACCGCAATATATGGTTCGGTATCTATTGCGGTATTATCCTCGTCATGTTCCTGTACAATGTATTTGTGTACATAAGCATCAGGGAGAAAAGTTACATCTACTACGTGCTGCATACGCTGTTTGTGGGGCTCACGCAGGCTTCATTAACCGGTTTTACTTTCAAATATCTCTGGCCCAATTCGCCGTGGTTTGCTAACTATAGTATCTTCCTTTTTACATCACTGGTAAGCATAGTAGGTGTGCAGTTCCTTATTGAGTTCATGCGTCTCCGGAAGACCTCTCCCCGGTTATTTATGGTGCTCAAGGTGTTTCAATCGATCTACCTCATTTACATGATCACAAGCCTTATGGGCTTTTACTCCTTCACCTATAAAGCCATATTACCTACACAGTCCACTATAGCATTGGTTATCCTGGGCATATCGGTTTACTTATACAGGCAGGGCTTCCAGGAGGCGAAGTACTACCTTATAGGCTGGTCTTCGCTGATGCTTGGTATCATAGTATATGTTTCTAAAGACTTTGGTGCTATACCTTACAATAACTTCACGGTTTATTCACTCCTGTTCGGGTCCGCTGCAGAGGTTACCCTGCTGTCTTTCGCCCTTGCAGATAAAATAAACATCTACCGCAGGGAAAAGGAACATTCGCAGGAGCAGGCGCTTTTGGCGTTGCAGGAGAATGAGCGCATTATACGTGAGCAGAATGTGATACTGGAATCGAAAGTAGAGGAGCGCACCTATGAGCTGCAGCTTTCAAACGATGGCCTTAATAAGGCAATGAAGGAGCTTAAAGATGCGGAAACGCAGCTGGTAGAATCAGAGAAGATGGCATCCCTCGGTCAGCTTACAGCAGGCATAGCCCATGAGATCAATAACCCGATCAACTTCGTTACCTCTAACGTAAAGCCGCTCAACAGGGACGTGCGTATATTGCTCGATGCAATAGGAACAATGACTGAAATAGCAACGACAGAAGGACCTGTTTCTGATAAAAAGAAGAAGATCGCTGAGTTCATGGAGGAATTGGATTTCGACTACCTGAAGGAGGAAATAGACCAGTTGCTGAGTGGAATAGGGGAGGGTGCGTCGCGCACCGCCGAGATCGTAAAGGGGCTGCGTATTTTCTCCCGTCTCGATGAGGATGACCTCAAAAAAGCCAATATTAACGAGGGTCTGGAGTCAACATTGGTTATCACCAACAACTTGCTGGGCAATACAGTAAAAATTGAAAAGAACTATGCCGACCTGCCGCTTATTGAGTGCTATCCCGGGAAGCTCAACCAGGTGTTCCTGAATATCATTTCCAATGGCGTCTATGCCGTGAAGAAGCAGTTTGGTGAGGCCGAGGGTGGTAAACTTATAATCTCAACGAGCTTTGACGATACTAATGTTTTCATTAAACTTGCAGATAATGGTATAGGCATGGATGAGAACACGAAAAAGAAGCTGTTCGAACCCTTCTTTACCACAAAGGATGTAGGTGAGGGAACCGGTTTGGGATTGTCTATTGCGTACAACACTATTAATAAACATAATGGGCAGATACAGGTGAATTCCGAAATTGGAAAAGGGACGGAATTTATACTTATATTGCCTCTAATTCAGAAATAAACACACACTTGGATACACCAAAGAAAATAAAGGTTCTATACATCGATGATGAACAGAACAATCTGAATGGATTCAAAGCTACGTTCAGGTTTGACTATACAGTGTTGATCGCGGCTAATGTTACCCAGGCTTATGCTCACCTGAATAGCCACCCTGATATCAGTGTAATACTTTGTGACCAGAGAATGCCGGAGAAAACGGGTGTCCAGTTTTTTGAAGAAATGCGTGATTCGTTTCCGGAGCCGGTACGAATGCTCATCACTGGCTACACCGATATTGAGTCAGTTATTGACGCAGTAAACAGGGGGCATATTTTCAGGTACATCAAGAAACCGTGGACGGACGCAGATATCCGTTCTGCTATAGAGGAAGCAAACAAGTTTTATCTCACCAATACCATGCTGGTAGCGAAGAACAAAGAGCTGCAGTCGGCATATGATGAGCTGGGTAAGTTTGCTTATAGTGTCACTCATGATGTCAGGGGGCCGCTGCTGAGCATTCTTGGTGCACTTGATCTCGCAAAGAATATGGAAGACCCCGCTGAGCTCAGGGATATACTGGAGATGATGGAAGACGCCATCCACAAGCTGGATGAATACATAAAAAATACGCACGAGTACTACAAGCTAAAAAGGGGACTGCTGCAGTTTGAAGTGATCGACTTCAACAATGTTGTCAAAGATATAGCAGCGCTCTTCCGTATTGCCGGCAGGATGGACAATATAAAGTTCATTTCAAATGTTGTGCAAAACGATGAGTTTCTCTCTGATGAGATATCTATAAAGATGATCCTCAACAACCTGCTCTCTAATGCATTCAACTATCAGCGGAAAGATGCTGCGGAGAAGTATGTAAGCGTAGAAATAGTTGTGGCAGACAATGTGGCAACAATAAAGGTGAAAGACAACGGCATAGGCATACATGAAAGCCATATAAACAATATCTTTACCATGTTTTACAGGGCCACATCTGAAGAAACGGGGTCTGGATTAGGACTATATAATGTAAAAGACGCGCTCGCTAAACTGAGCGGTGAAATTGAGGTAGCCTCGGTAGTAAATGAGGGCACAACTTTTAACGTAATGATCCCCGGCAAGGCAAATGGTACAAACTAAACTTAATTTTATAGTCGTTGATGACAGTAAGCTCGATTGCTTCATTGCTGAGAAGATCATCAAGAACACGGGCATAAGTGAGTCGATCAAGTCGTTCCTTCATGCGCCGGAAGCGCTTGAGTACATCAAATCACTCCCTGGTGATGACAGCATTCGCACAATAATGCTTGTGGATATACAGATGCCAGTGATGAATGGGTTTGAATTTGTAGAGGCTTTCGAAAAATTGCCCGATGAGATTACGCGTAATTATACCATCTACATCATCTCATCGTCTATCAACGAGAATGACCTCAGCAGGGTGCACAACTACGCCACGGTAAAGCAGTTTCTGAACAAGCCACTTACCAGCAACAACCTGGCTGTTTTGCTTGCTTAGCTCGTTGGGCCGCATCATCTGCAGCCTTCATCAAAAAGTTTGATCGTTCTATTGTTGTATTTTTGCAATTCATAACTCTTATTTCTGGCTTTTTGAATTTTGAATTTTGGCTTTTGAATTAGTAGAATGTCCGCGGGATGCAATGCAGGGATGGTCCCATTTTATTCCTACAGCTGATAAAATTGACTACCTCAATGCCCTCCTGAAGGTCGGCTTCGATGTCCTTGATTTTGGATCGTTTGTTTCGGCAAAAGCCATACCACAGCTGGCGGATACAAAGGACGTAATTCCAAAGCTGGATATGACCAATACGCGCAGCAAACTGCTAGCCATTATTGCCAATACACGTGGGGCAGAGGAAGCGGTGCAGTATGATGAGATCACCTATCTTGGCTTTCCTTTCTCCATTTCAGAAACATTTCAGCTCCGCAATACCAATAAAACAATCGCGCAATCACTGGCACAGGTAGAGGAGATGCAGAACCTTTGTGTGCGCGCAAACAAACAGCTGGTTATCTACATATCCATGGGTTTTGGTAACCCCTATGGCGACGACTACAATGCGGAAGTAGCTATAAGCTGGGTGCGCAAGCTAAGCCAGCTAGGCATTAAGACCATTGCTATGGCCGATACAGTGGGCGTTGCAGAGCCCGCAAACATCACCTATATCTATAACCACCTTATCCCTGAGTTTAAAGATATCAGTATTGGCGCGCACTTTCATTCTGCCCCGGATAAATGGGAGGAGAAGATACAGGCTGCGTATAATGCAGGCTGCCTGCGCTATGATAGCGCCATTAAAGGTATTGGCGGCTGCCCCATGGCAGAAGATGTACTGGTAGGCAACATAGCCACAGAAAACATCATCGACTGGTGCGATCGCAACAACATACCGCTACAGCTCAACAAGGCGGCTTTCGCCGAAGCATGGGAAATGGCCGGCAGAATATTTATCTGATGTCTTATACCGATTAGACTGTTAAAGTATACTAATAGCGAAATTGAGGTTCGTGAGATTGCTTTGCCACGGCCAGCGCACATGGCTAAACTTCGTGGCGCGCAATGACGCGGTTTATTAGTGTAGATTTAAAGTTCAACCGGTGTTATACTGCTGGTACGCGTTGCGGGCTGTCCTGCGCGTGCAGCGGAAATTCAATGGTAAATTCTGTGCCTTTATTTAGCTCGCTGTGCACATGTATTTTGCCCCCCAGGGTTTCCACATGCGCCTTTACCATAAATAGCCCTATGCCCCTGTCTTCGCCTGCGCCTTTGTGAAATTTTTTGTACAAATCAAACACCTGGTTGCCTGCTTTCTTCAGATCCATTCCCATGCCGTTATCTTTAAACGAAAGTTGGAAACTATCGTCGTTTTTTTTGCTGCTGATAGCACAGGTGAGCGGCACTCCCGTTCGCTTAACTTTAAGGCAGTTCGTTATGAGGTTATAAAAGATACTATGCATATGGCTGCCCACGGTTTCAAAAGAATCTATTTCACTGAAGTCCGTGGTTATATGAATGTCTTTTTCGTTTGTGTGGTCTTTTATAATGTGGTTGGCGAGTGTTGTGAAGGTAACAATCTGCTTATCTGCCGAAGCAGAATGCCTTATCTGGGTCACATGGTTCAGGTCCTGTATCACTTCATCCAGTTTCTTTACTGAGGCGGTCACCCCGCTGACTATATAGCTCTTCTCAGCATCGGTAATGCCCTCCATTTCTATCAGGTTGGCAAGCCCAAGGATGTTCGCCACCGGTGCGCGTAAGCTGTGTGAAACAATATAGGAGAACTCTTCAAGATCGCTGTTGCGCCTGAAAATATCTTCGGTCATTCTTATGCGCTCCTGCTATGCCTTTCGCTGTTCGGTAATATCATAGGCAATGCCAAGGATAGCCGTTTCTGATCTGCCGGCTGGCAAATAAGGTACTTTTGTAAGATTGAAGATTTTGGTTGCACCATCACCTCCGGTAAAAACTAATTCGGGAACTACGAGGGTTTTCCCGGAGCGTATCACATCCCTGTCACGCTTTATAAAGTCTTCTGCCACATTTTGATCTGGTATAGTTGATCGTAAAGATTTGCCCACAAGGTCACCTGGTTGCATTCCGTACATGTTGGCAAAGCTTTTGTTCACGAATATGAAGTCTCCTTTATCATCGCGCACCGAGATCGATTGTGGCAGCATATCCATTATCAATCGAGAATTGGCTTCTGACTGCATATGGGCCAGCTCCGCTTCCCGGGTCTCGGTAATATCGTGGGCTACGCCATGCAATCCAACGGGTATTCCCGCATCATTTATCTCAAATTCGCTCTGCGAGTAAATGTGACGAACGCTGCCATCTCTGCGTATTATCCTGTGTTGGAATGCCGCATTTTTAAGTGTGGCTTCCGACTCGCCTATTTTTTTTATCACGCGGTCCATGTCGCCTGGGTGCACAAATGAGAGCCAAGAATCGTATGATTGGATATTGTCATCAGGAGATAACCCGTACATCTTGCAGGCCTCGTCGGACCATAAAGCCACCCCTGTTGCAAAATTAAGGTCCCAGCTACCTACATGCGCTATCTTCTGGGCTTGTTTCAGCCGTTCGGTTGTTTCCCTTCGCTTGTTCTCTGCTTCCTGTGCTTCGGTTATATCATGTACTGATCCGTATATACCAGTAACAGTGTCAAACTCATCTTTTTCAAGTTCAAAATTTACATTTATGTGCCTTATCGTGCCATCATTTCTTACTATGCGGCAGCAGTAATTAGTATCTGACGAGCTGGAATTTGTTGCCTCCAGATTTGTCATTGCAAGTTTCGTATCATCGGGATGAATAAATGATTTCCATTTCTCAAATGTGAGCACATTTTCTTCTATAGGAATGTCCAGGATCCGGCATGTTTCGTCTGACAATACGCACAAACCGTTGATCAGGTCAAGCTCCCAGCTGCCCACATGGGCTATTGCCTGGGCTTGTTTCAGTCTTTCTGAAGTATGCCTTAGCTGTAGCTCCGCGCTCTTTGTTTCTGTAATATCATGCGTTATTCCATATAGTCCTGTAGCATCTTCCTGGTCATTGGTTTCGAACTCAAATTGTGTGTGTACGTGCCGTATACTACCATCCTTCAAAATGATACGGTAATGATATGCTGCACCGGAAGCCGTTGCCTTCGCATGATTAAAAACAATCATGACGTAATCCAGGTCGTTTGGATGGACAAAGGACTTCCAAACTTCAAAAGACTGGATATTGTCGTGCGGAGAGAGGCCATGTATCCGGCACTCTTCCTCTGACCACAGCGACATACCGGTAGCAAAGTCAAGTTCCCAGCTGCCAATGTGAGCTATCGCCTGGGCCTGTTTCAGCCGTTGTGCCGAATGTTTTAATTTGTTTTCCGCATCCTTTTTTTCTGTTACGTCGTGGGCCAGCACCAGCACGCATTTTTTGCCTTCGTAAACAATACTGTCTATAGTCACTTCTACAGTTATTATTGAGCCGTCCTTCTTTTTGTGTTTCCACATGCCTATGCTCCCGAAGTAACGCTTTTCACGGTCCAGGTCTGTAAATCGCTTCTTTTCCGCTTCGGGCCTTATTTCTCTTGCCGTCATGGCCTGGAACTCCTCCAGGCTATATCCATAATGCCTGATGGCCGCCATGTTCACATCATAAAAACGAAGAGTTTCGGCGTCTATCACCCACATTGGTAGGGGATTGTGGTCAAACAGATTCCGGTATTTATGCTCGCTTTTTGCGATCCGGTCTTCTATGAGCTTCCTATCTGTAACGTCTTTCAAAAATCCATTTATCCTGGTAATAATGCCGTGTTCATCCTTTGTTATAAATACTTCGCTTTCTACATGCCTGGTTGGCCCGTTTTTATCTTCTATTACACGGAAGGCGAACCTTAGATGATTAAGGTGTTTCTTTGCATGTGCCATACTTTGTTCTGCATAGTCACGGTCATCCGGATGTATCCGCGCCAGCAAATGCTCTTTCGACGGTTTAACTTCGCGTGGCGCATACCCCAGTATGCGGTAATACTCATCAGACCACCTTGCTTTTTTGTTTATGAAATCATTCTCCCAGCTACCTAAATGAGACAGTTGCTCTGCCTCGCGTATCGTTTCCTCCCGCCTCAGTATTTCAGCTTTATTCTCTGTATACTCCTTCTGCAACTTGTAGTTATTTGCGGCGTTTGTCACGGAATTTGGCAGCCGGTGCAGGCTGTTTTTCAGTACATAGTCGCTGGCACCTTTTTGGAGCAGGTCGCAGGCCATTTCGTCTGATACTGTTCCGGATACGATTATGCAAGGGGTGCTTACGTTCATCCTCTTTAGCATCTTCAGCGCTTCAGATGCAGTAAACTGTGGCAGTGAATTGTCAGAAAGGATCGTATCGTAGTGATGCTTTTTCAGCGCTTCTTCAAAGCTATCCTCATCTGTTACCACTTTGGTGTCAAACTTCAGGCCAGATCGTTCGAGTGTCTTCTTTATAAGGCCCGCATCGCATGCGTTATCCTCCAGTAATAGCAGGTTTAATTTTTTCATTAGTGTAGCTGATATTTACAAACGTATCGCATTGTGGTTTCGATAAATATGATATGTATCAGGCGTTGTTTTTGAAAACATGACGTTCGTCAGTCTTTTCTAAAATTAGTGTTCAATTCAGGGTGCGGCGTCTCAAGCACTTACCGGCGCCGATGCTTTGATTCTAATAGATCAGATTTTTTCTGGGCCGCGCTGGCCGTAACTCAACTATCCAATGTTCACTGGTTTGACTTAATTTTGCACCTCCAATTAAAAATGAGGAAAGCCCTTAGGGGGCAGGATTTTATGGTACGTATTGCAAACATAGAGATAGGGGAGTTCCCATTGCTGCTGGCACCCATGGAGGACGTGAGCGATCCGCCTTTCCGTGCCGTATGCAAGGAGAATGGTGCAGACCTGATGTACACAGAGTTCATCTCGTCAGAGGGGCTCATACGCGATGCGATAAAGAGCAGGCAGAAGCTGGATGTTTTCGATTATGAAAAGCCGATAGGTATCCAGATATTCGGTGGTGATGAGGAGGCGATGGCCATGAGTGCAAAGATCGTAGACGCTACCAATCCTGATTTGCTGGATATAAACTTTGGCTGCCCGGTAAAGAAGGTGGTATGCAAAGGGGCAGGTGCTGCTGTGCTTAAGGATATAGACCTTATGGTGCGCCTCACCAAGGCATGTATCAGATCTACGAACCTTCCGGTAACGGTTAAGACCCGCCTTGGTTGGGACGAAAAGACAAAGAACATAGAAGAAGTTGCCGAGCGCCTGCAGGATATAGGTGTAAAAGCGCTGTCCATACATGGCCGCACACGCATGCAACTATACAAAGGCGAAGCCGACTGGACACTGATAGGAAAAATAAAGAACAACCCGCGCATACATATACCCATCTTTGGCAATGGCGATATAGATACACCGCAAAAGGCCCTTGAGTACAAGAACAGGTACGGAGTAGATGGCATAATGATAGGCCGTGCTGCCATAGGTTATCCGTGGATATTCCGCGAGATAAAGCACTACATGGCTACCGGTGAGATACTGGCGCCACCTACTATTGCAGAGCGCCTGCAGGCATGCCGCAAGCATCTCCAAGGCTCAGTTAGCTGGAAGGGCGAGAAAGTAGGCATTCTCGAAATGCGCCGCCACTACGCAAGCTACCTGAAAGGGCTATCGCATGTGAAGGAATATCGCACAAGGCTTGTAACCACTGATGTTCTTTCGGAGATCAATGGTATACTGGGTGAGGTGGAGGATCATTATAGCAATATAGAACTGCAGTTAGCCTAGTTTTTTTACCGCGAAGACGCTAAGTCCATGTTTTCTTTGCTTCTTAGCCGTTCAATCTTTCCGAATAATGACAAGAATCGGCCTCATATCAGACACCCACAACTACCTCGATGAGGCGGTATTCAAGCACTTTGAAAACTGTGATGAAATATGGCATGCAGGCGATTTTGGTACAGCCGGAGTATCTGACAAGCTCAAAGCCTTTAAGCCGCTGAAAGGGGTTTATGGCAATATAGATGGCTATGATATCAGGGGAGAGTTTCCTGAAAAATTGCGGTTTAAATGTGAGGAAGTAGAAGTGCTCATGACGCACATAGGCGGGTATCCCGGCCACTATTCACCAGCTATCCGGCCAGAGCTGCAGGCTCATCCGCCACAATTATTTATCAGTGGCCACTCACACATACTCAAGGTCATGTTTGACGATAAGCTGAAGTGCCTGCACATGAATCCCGGAGCAGCCGGTAACCATGGCTGGCACAAGGTGCGCACGCTTATCCGCTTTGTAATTGATGGCAAAGACATGAAACAATGTGAGGTTGTGGAGCTGGGTAAGCGGGGAATAAGATGATTGGCTGAAAGTTCATTTGGATGCATACAAAATTGAAAATCAGTATGCAAACGCTTGACTTTTAAGCCTTTTCTTTATATGTTTGTTACATAGGCTAAACTTCAGCGATGGCAACAGCAAGCAACAGAGTTTTTCGGTTAACCATAATGTTATCTTTTTTGTTTGCCTTGCAAAGCCGGGCGCAGAAGATCGATACCATCTCCACATTTTCGATAACGGGCTATTTAGATGCTTATTATGCATACTATACTGATTCGGTAGGGCCTGGCAACTTCCAGAAATTCCCCACGGTATCACCGCGCAGCAATGCTCCGTCGCTCAACACTGCGCAGCTGGCTGTGCAGTATACAGGCGAAAAGGTAAGAGGAATGGCTGCCTTTCATTTTGGTGATATTGCAGCAGCCACATGGGCCGCCGCACCATTTCACAATATCCAGGAAGCACACGTAGGCATCAAGATCTACAGCAAGCTTTGGATAGATGCAGGCTTTTTTCGTACGCACTTTGGCACTGAATATCTGCTCCCTTCTGAGAACATTACCAACTCTGTTTCTGTGGGCACCTATTATGAGCCTTACTACGAAAGCGGTCTTCGCCTGAATTTTGATCCCACGCCGAAACTGGAGATCAACCTGTTCCTGCTTAATGGCTATGGTATATATATAGACAATAACAGCAAGAAATCATTTGGTATGGGTGTTACGTATGCCATCAGTGATAAGGCAGGTATTGGGTATACAAATTATATTGGAGACGATAGTCCGGATGGAACTTCGGCATCGCATCTCAGATTCCATGAAAATGTGTTCCTCAATTACCAAAAGAATAAAATCAAGCTCCAGGTTGGCGGTGATTTCTGCCTGCAGAAAAACTCAGACCTGGCCACCGGCACCAAAACCGCCAGTATGTTTAGCGCATTGGCTACGCTTCGGTATCAGCTGTTACAGCGCTTTGCCATTTATGGCCGCGGAGAGATTTTCCATGATCCGAATGGATGTATGTCCGGTGTTATACAGGATGCAACAGGTAAGTTTACAGGCTACAAGGTATGGGGCTTAACCCTCGGTGCAGAGTACAAGCCCACTGATGAATCATATGTAAGGGTTGAGGGCAGAGTGCTGAAAATGCAACAGGACCAGTACATATTTATGACTGACAACGAGGCCATGAATGCACGCTTTGAAATAATGGTGAACGCGGGTGTTACATTCGAGCTGCTTAAAAGGTTCGGTACCAGGTAACCCGGTAGAGACTCAAAATTTTGCGTCTTTTCATAATACCGGCCACATAATACTAGCCCACTACGGAGATAAGTAAACACCTAAGAATAGTTTTCGCTCACGATTTTTATTGTTAACCTCTAATTTTAAAAACAATGGCAAATTTCGACACCGGCTCCACGGGCTTTATGCTCCTTGCCACCAGCCTGGTAATGTTAATGACCCCTGGCCTCGCGTTCTTTTATGGTGGCCTGGCAGGCAAGCGAAATATACTGGGTATTATGATCCAGAGTTTTGTATCCATGGGTATCACAACTATCCTGTGGTATGCATTCGGCTATTCGTTATGTTTTAGCGGCAACACTATGGGCGGCGTTTTTGGCGATTTTCATAAAGCGTTTATGAATGGCGTTAATCTCAATTCTGTTTTTGCCACACCCAATGGGCGCAATATTCCGGAGTTTGTGTTCTTTGCTTACCAGATGATGTTTGCCATCATTACTCCCGCACTTATCACCGGGGCCTTCATAAACCGGGTTACGTTTAAGGCATACCTTATTTTCCTCGTCGTGTGGCAGGTGTTTGTTTATTATCCCTTTGTACACATGGTGTGGGGCGGCGGCCTGTTGGCCCAGTGGGGCGTTCGCGACTTTGCCGGCGGTATTGTGGTGCATGCCACAGCAGGCTTTGCTGCGCTTGCATCGGTTATATACGTTGGCAAGCGCCGCGACAGGGAGTCTCCTCCCAATAGCATTCCGCTTATAGCCATAGGTACAGGTCTGCTTTGGTTTGGCTGGTACGGTTTCAATGCCGGCAGCGAACTGGATGTGGATGGCATTACCGCCCAGGCATTTATCAATACAGATGTGGCAGCTTCGTTTGCAGCCGTTACCTGGCTCATCATAGAGTGGAGCCTCGTAAAGAAGCCGAAGTTTGTAGGGCTCCTTACCGGCGCTGTAGCTGGCCTCGCCACAATCACACCGGCAGCGGGGTTTGTTACGCTCAACTCTGCAGTGATCATAGGTATAGCAGCAGGCGCTGTCTGTTACCTTGCAGTGCACCTTAAGAACAAAATGGGATGGGACGATGCCCTTGATGTATGGGGTGTGCACGGTATAGGCGGTTGTATAGGTACTGTTTTACTCGGCGTGTTCGCAGCGCATTCTATCAATGCTGGTACTGATAATGGTCTTAAATACGGTGGTACTACCTTCTTTATGCATCAGCTGATAGCCGTTGTCGGCACATGCATTTACGCTTATGTGTTCACCTATGGCATGCTGGCTATAATCAATCTTGTAACTAAGGTGAAGGTGAACGAAGCAGAGGAAGCCAAGGGACTGGATGATGCTATACACGGTGAGCAGGCATATGATGCCGGTGTTGTATAACCCCTGACCCCCCCGATAGGCATCGGGACCTTGTTCCGGGGAACCTGGCATTGGGCTGAGGATTATGACTTCGGCGATGTCAAAGGATCAGGCAATTTTGTTTTATTCCTTCGTTAAATCAGGTGTAAATAATTTACAGTGTCCTGCACTATGAAGTGCGGGACACTTGTTTTATAAGTTACCTTATTATTTCTTGCTATTTTTGAGGTTTTGATTTTGGGATTTTGATAAAGAGGGTTGGACATATATACAGGAGTGCGTACAGCGGACTTTCGCCGGCTACGTGGTGGCTGTCGCTGGTTATGCTGGTGAACAGGGCCGGAACTATGGTGGTGCCCTTCATGACACTCTATCTTACTGAGTCCAAGCACTATTCTATTGGCAAAGCAGGCCTGGTGATGTCAGTAGTAGGGCTGGGTGCTATATGCGGAGGAATGCTGGGTGGCAAGCTCACAGATAAGTTTGGCTTTTACAATATTCAGCTAGCTGCGCTCGTCTGTGGTGGTATCATGTTCATCATCTTAGGCCAGCTGGATAATTACGTGGCAATATGTAGTTGTGCCTTTCTTTTAGCCACACTCAACGATTCCTTCAGGCCGGCAAATGCAACTGCCGTTGCTCAATACAGCAATGAAGAGAATCGTACCCGCTCGTTTTCACTTAACAGGCTTTCGGTGAACCTGGGGTGGGCAGTAGGTGGAGCAGTAGGGGGCTTTATAGCCTCCCGTAACTATCATCTGCTTTTCTGGATAGATGGGCTTACCAATATAGGAGCTGCATTGCTGCTGCTTATAGTTCTGCACCCATCAAAGAATAAGCAGACTCCGGCTCATAAAGACAGAGTCAAGCCCGTAAAGTCGCACTCGGCCTTTACTGACCGGTTGTACATGGTCTTTATAGTACTGACGGTTCTTTTCGGGTTTTGCTTTTTCCAGTTGTTTGCTACCATACCGGTGTTCTTTAAGCAGCGCTTATTACTATCCCCGTTTTTTATCGGCTGTATCATGACACTTAACGGCCTGATCATTACAGTATTTGAGATGGCGATCGTCTTTACATTGGAGCGTAGAAAAAGGAACATGCGGTACATCATTCTTGGCACACTGCTGGTGGGGCTGTCCTATGTAGTGTTCAATATTGTTCCGGGTACAAAGTCGTTAGCTATTCTATCTACTTTCATTGTCACAGCGGGAGAAATGCTCGCCATGCCATTCATGAACTCTTTTTGGATAAGCAGAACGGATAATAGCAACAGGGGGCAGTATGCAGGTCTTTATACTGCCGCATGGTCTATAGCCCAGGTGTTAGGACCTCTGGCTGGCTCGCAGATAGCAGAGCACTATGGCTTTGTGGCACTCTGGTGGACAATCGGCGGCATTAGCATACTTGGTGCATTAGGCTTCAAGTGGTTGCAGGGCCAGGAACGGCGCACGATATCCGTAGCGAAATAAAAGTTTGCGACTGAAGAAAATTGTAACTGAACTTGCGCCTTTAAAAATCCGCTCAAACCGGATAGGAACGGGCACCAAAGAGCATGCTGCCAATGCGTACCATATTGCTGCCTTCATCTACTGCTACCTTGTAGTCGGCGCTCATACCCATAGAGCAGATGCTAAAATAGTCTTTGCCAAAAAATGAGGTGCCGGAGATGAATTTGAAGAAATTGTGCAGGCGCGAATATTCGGTATGCAACTGTTGTTCATCGTCCGTATTTGTGGCCATCCCCATAAGTCCGCATATGCGAACATTTTTAAGTGTGTCTTTCTGCGCCTCATAGTATTCAAGAAATACGATGATCTCTTTTTCATCCATACCGAATTTGGTCTCTTCTTCGGCTATGTGCATCTGGAGGAGTACGTCTATCGTACGGTTGTTTTTCAGGGCTTCTTTGTTTATTTCTTTTAGCAGCTTAAAGCTGTCCACTGCATGGATCAGGTGAACGAATGGAGCTATCTCTTTTACCTTATTGCTCTGCAGGTGTCCGATGAAATGCCAGCGGATGTCTGTGGGCAGTTCCGGCTGTTTGGCTGTGAGTTCCTGCACGTAGTTTTCACCAAAGTCGCGCTGGCCAAGGTCGTAAAGACCTTTAATGTCGGTTGCCGGTTTTGTTTTGGAAACTGCTATGAGGGTAACCTTTCTGGCGGTCAGTTCCTTATTCAGTTCTTCCCATACTGCTCTGTTCATAGACTGATTTGCACTTATAACAATAGCTTACCGAAATGAGAATTCCTCCTTCAGAGGCTTAGTATTGTTCTTTTTCGTTAGGGAAATCTTTGTCCTTTACATCCTTGATGTACTGCTTGGTAGCGCCGGATATCTCTTCGTAAAGATTGAGGTAACGCCTGAGGAACCGGGGGGAGAAGTTTTTGGTGATACCCAGCATGTCGTGCATAACCAATACTTGCCCATCAACTGCTCCGCCTGCACCTATGCCTATCACCGGTATCTTCAGCAGTTTGGACACCTCACCGCCAAGCGATGCGGGTATCTTTTCAAGCACAAGGGAGAAGCAGCCGGAATCCTGCAGTATCTGGGCATTTTTAAGCAGTATTTCGGCCTCTTCTTCTTCTTTGGCACGTACCGTATAGGTGCCAAACTTATAGATGGACTGTGGTGTGAGTCCAAGATGGCCCATTACCGGCACACCAGCACCCACTATACGCTTTATGGACTCGCTCACTTCTTCACCGCCTTCCAGCTTTATGCCGTGCGCGCCGGCTTCTTTCATTATACGGATTGCGGAGTTGAGGGCTTCCTTACTGTTGCCCTGGTAGGAGCCGAAAGGTAAGTCCACAATAACAAGGCAGCGCTGGCAGGCTCTAACCACACTCTGGGCGTGATAGATCATCTGGTCCAGCGTGATGGGCAATGTTGTCTCGTGCCCGGCCATAACATTGGAGGCGGAATCGCCAACGAGAATTACATCGATGCCGGCATCGTCAAGTATACGGGCAAGGGAGAAGTCGTATGCGGTAAGCATACTTATCTTTTCTCCGTGCTGCTTCATCGACTGAAGGGTGTGCGTGGTAACCCTCTTTATTTCTCCTTGTGCTGTAGACATAAGACCCAAACCTCTAACGAGGCGTTGTTGTGAGCTGTAAAAGTAGTATTACAATTTGAGTTTTTGTGTTAAAGAAGATTCTAGGTTATAGCCCATCAGGCCATTTTAGTTTTTTCCTCATTTGTGCGTTTGAATAGTTAGGGAGCCATTTTACAACACCGAGTTTGTCGATGTAACCGTTTTCAGTACATCCTTCGTGGTAATGTTCATCGTCGATACTGATTTTTTCACATCTTATATAAACCAAAGCACGCCCTTTGTAGAAAACAGACGCATCATCAAATTGTGGTTTAATGACCACGTGACCAATATTGTTGGCAAAACCAACTTTACCATTTTTGTCTAAAATTCGAATCATCCCGTCTTTAACTCGATCAGGATCCAGCTCTGTATATCCAGCGTTAAAGACTTCAAACAAAAGGTGCTCGTGAATGTCAATTGCCCACCATCCATGTTTATGGGTAATACCTACAACGGCAAAATTGCTAAACGTATCAGTAAAGCAATGATAGTACTTTGACGAGTCTAGCCTAAGAACTGTATCTCCGCCCATGGTGGTGACTACATTGGGATATTTAGATTGGCACGGCCAGCTTGTGTCATGCTTTACGATAAAAATATCCTTATTACCCTGGCTAAAACCAAAAAGGGAGTAAACAAGTGCAACGAAAAGAAAGGGTAGCTTCATGTTTACAAAGTAGAAAATCTACTCCGAAAAATAAGACCTCGTCATTACCTGGTCATTCTTATTCCAGATAAGTGTCATAAAGTCAGCACCGTTTGACGTCTTTGAAAATATCACAGAATATTCAATGTCTGCAATTTTGATAACGATATTATCATCGTGGGTAGAGTTTCCGGTTATCAGTTGCCAGGTTGTAGCTACCTTGTTCTTGTGTGAATTTACCGGTACGATCTCTGCTTTGTGGTTGGCGTAGAATACAAGGTTTGTGCTTTTGAGTCCATTAAGTGTGTTTACTTTATCTACACCTATCCATTTTTTTTCTTTTGTGTGAGCAAGGGTAAAGGTAACATCCTGCGCATTGGCAAATATAGAAAAGCAGATAAGTATTAGAGTTTGTAATAATCTCATGGCCCGTTCTTTTTTGCGAATATACTTTGCAATTGGGTAATAAATCATAGAATTTGATTTTTACTTTTCTTTATGACTAACTTTGCATCCTGCTTGCACAATAACCACAATCTTTTGCTTTGTCAAAGAACCTGAATAAGACGTCTGTAGCCGGTATATTAATTGCTCTTGGTATTATTTATGGAGATATAGGTACCTCGCCTTTATACGTAATGAACGCCATCTGCAATGGGAAAGAGATCAACGAATTCCTGATCACCGGCGCGCTATCCTGCATTATCTGGACATTAACCCTGCAAACTACCGTTAAGTATGTGATGCTCACGCTGCGGGCAGACAATAAAGGAGAGGGTGGTATATTCTCGTTGTTTGCACTTGTGCGACGGCATGGCAAATGGACTGTGTTTCCGGCAATGATAGGAGGAGCGGCCCTGCTGGCAGACGGTATGATTACGCCCCCTATCTCGGTCACGTCGGCAATTGAAGGGCTACGCTTTACCCCTCACCTGGAGCAGATCGGCACTATGACCATTGTGTACATTGTTATCTCTATCCTGGCTATACTTTTCTTCTTTCAGCAGTTTGGTACCAGCTCTATTGGTAAGGCGCTGGGTCCCATTATGCTCATTTGGTTCCTCATGCTCGCAGTCCTTGGCTTACGTCAGCTTTATCTTGCTAATGACTGGCGTATTTTCAGGGCGCTGAATCCTTACTACGCTATAAAGGTGCTGACACAATATCCCAAGGGTTTCTGGATACTTGGAGCCGTCTTTCTATGTACAACGGGTGCCGAGGCTCTTTACTCCGACCTTGGGCATTGCGGGCGGGCCAATATCAGATATTCCTGGATATTTGTAAAGACGGCACTTATACTCAATTACCTGGGACAAGGCGCTTATTTGCTGAGTATTAAAAGCGGAGTAGTATGGAATTCCCAGTTCAAAAATCCTTTTTATGAGCTCATGCCACATGGCTTCCTGCTGCCGGGGATTATAATAGCAACTATTGCCGCTATCATTGCGAGCCAGGCGTTGATATCCGGCTCGTTTACGCTTATCAGCGAGGCTATGAAGCTCAACCTGTGGCCTAAAATGAAGATCAACTATCCTACGGTGGAAAGGGGACAGTCATTCATACCGGGCATAAACCTGTTGCTTTTTGTAGGGTGTACAGCCATAACGCTCTACTTTAAAAAGTCATCTAACATGGAAGCCGCCTATGGTCTTTCCATTACGATTTGCATGATCATGACATCCTGCCTGTTCTCCTACTATATGTTTGTGAGGCGGGTGCCCATTGTGTGGATAGCCACTTATCTTATCGTGTACCTTACTATTGAGTTTTCGTTCTTATGGGCCAACCTGATAGAGAAGTTCATAGAGGGCGGGGTAGTGACACTGATAGTGGCGGGCGGCCTGTTTATGACCATGATAGTGTGGTACAAGTCGCGCAAGATCAAGAATCGCTACGTGGAATTTGTGCGTCTTGATAATTATGTGCCTATAATACAAGAGCTGAGCAACGACACAACTATTACCAAGTACGCTACGCACCTAGTATACCTGACCAGCGCGAACAACCCTAAAGAAATAGAACATAAGGTTATTTACTCCATACTCTATCGTAAGCCCAAACGCGCCGACCTGTATTGGTTTGTGCATGTGGATGTAGTGGATGACCCGTATACTACCGAATACTCTGTGCAGACCATAGTGCCCAACGAGATCATAAGGGTAGAGTTCAGGTTAGGCTTCCGTATGGACCACAGGATACAGTATATGTTCAGGAAGGTAGTGGAGGAAATGGTGCAGAATAAAGAGGTGAATGTGGTAAGCCGTTATGAGTCGCTGAGTAAGAACAACGTTGTCGGTGACTTCCGCTTCATTGTAATGGAGAAATTTCTTTCGCGAGACAACTCGCTGCCTATGTGGGAGCGCCTGATGATGCGAGGTTATTTCCTACTCAAAAAGATCAGCCTGTCAGAAGAACGTGGTTTCGGGCTGGACTCATCAGACGTGACGCTGGAAAAATATCCAATAATCGTTTCGGCTATTCCGGATTATAATTTGAAGAGGGTGGTGGATTAACCCCCTGCCCCTAAAGGGGAGTGCTTGTGAATATATTTTCAGCTGCTGGTTTTTCTGCCAGACTTTATTTTTGTGTTCCATTCTGTTTTGAGTGAACAAATCAAAACGTATAGCAATGAACTTTCAGACTTGATTCGCCTCCGATATGTACAAGAGATCACATATATGTACTATCCTGATAAAAGAGTAAGGGCTGAAAAAGAGTTTTTTCCAAGTCTCGGGTGGCAGGCGATTACCCGGAAATATATTTACAGGTAGGCCGTCAATTGAAAAAGCGCGAGGTTAAGCCCTTACCATTTCCCAGAGCACAACACCTACACTTACTGATATATTCAAAGAGTGCTTTGAGCCCCACTGAGGTATTTCTATGCAGCTGTCGGCGGCGGCGAGCACTTCATCATTTACACCTGTTACCTCATTACCAAATACCAGGGCGACTTTTTCATCTTTCCAGTTCAGTTCATTCAGTGGCGTGCTGTTATGTGCCTGCTCCACAGCAAGAATCTTGTAGCCGGCTTCGCGGGCATTGTTTACCGCGTCTATGGTAGTATCGAAATTGCGCCACGTTACTGTTTCTTCTGCTCCCAATGCAGTTTTATGTATGTCGCGGTGGGGAGGCGCAGGGGTATAGCCACAGAGATACAGTGTTTCAACGGCAAATGCATCACAGGTACGGAAGATGGCGCCAACATTGTGCATGCTGCGCACATCGTCCAGTATCACAATTACTGTATGTTTTTTTGCAGCCTGCATTTCTTCCGGGCTTAGACGGCCCAGTTCTTCCATTGTTTTTCTTTGAATCATAGTGTGAGGTAATTGGGGGTAAAAGGTGCTTTCAAACCTGCTTGTCTTAAGGTAGGGTAGCAACCGCATTCTCTAAAAGTGTGGCAGTAACCGGGTGCAGTTTCCATTGTTTTGTTTATCACTGCAAGCTTACATGGAAGACGTGTTAAGGTCGGTCACGCGCTTTTTTATCATGTCGGGATTTTTGCCAAACGGAGAGGTAAAGCCCAGGCTGAGCAACATCAAATGAACCGTAGTGCCTTCATTGGGCTTGTACCCGTTCCTCACGTAGTCAGGATTGAGATAGTTGTTCAGATAATACTGCGCTTTGATGGATATGCCACGCCTGATGGCCACACCTGCGAATACGTAAGGCATCAAATTCGGCGTAGCATCGCTGAACCATTCGTTATATTTAGTCTTCTGGTTGCGCACCGTAAAAGTTTTTTCCCGGTAGTTGAAAGGTGCATCTATACCCGCTCCCAGGAATCCATAACTCTTGCGGTCTGCCATGTTGCCGATCTTTATACCTACGGGAATACCTAGGTTATAGGTACGCCGCTTGTACGTGCGCTGACCAGTGAAGTCGTTCTTTTCAATATAGCCTACATTTTTAAGATCGAGCCCGGTGTAGAGTCCGAAAAAACGGCTGGGATTATAATTGAATGTGACGCCAAAATTGATAACGTATGTAAACCGTAAGGTTCCCATACTGTTTTTTGTGCCTATAGGTTCGCCAAGAATATTATAATAAGTATGCTCAATAGATGCACTTGAAAAAATGCCCGCATCCAATGCTGTACCAATAAAAAATTTGCGGACATGAGGATGCTGCTTTATTACAATAGTGTCTTTAGAAAGAGGGAATGGTGATTTAGCAGAGGCCGAAGATGTAATGAACGTTGCTGCCAGCAAAGCCTTTAGTAACAGATGTTTTTTCATGGGTGTTATTTTAACAAAGGTAAGGAACTATGCAGCCAATACCCGCCTGGCTGAGCAATGCAATTCCAGTTTTTATGCGTTACCTGACTGTTCTTTTGTTATTGATAATAACGGTGGTTCCGGGCGGGGCATGGTGGCGCTTGCTTATAGGAATCCAATAGCCGATACTGAACATGAGGATATGCACGTTGTAACCGTAGTTTATCTGCCGTCCATCTTCATTTCTGTAATTTGGGTTCAGGAAGTTGCCCGGATAATATTGGAATTTGAACACAGCGCCCTGGTTTATAGCGGCACCTATAAAGACGTAAGGCATAATGGCTGGCGTAGCCTCGCTATACCATTCATTGAAATTTACCGTTTTGTGTGGCCTTACGAGGTACTGTTTTTGCTTGTAATTGAACGGCTTATCTATACCGCCGCCAAAAAAGCCGTAAGCCTTTTTGTCATTCATGTTTCCGATCTTAATGCCCAGGGGGATGCCTATGTTATAAGAACGTCGTTTCACAGTGCTGTCGCCGTAAGTGAAGTCGATAAAGCCAAGGTTTTTAAGGTCTATGCCGGTATAGATGCCAAAGCGGTCGTTAATATTGAAATTGAACTGTGCGCCAATATTCAAAAATCCGGAAAACCTGGTGGTAGCTAAGGTGTTGGTAGGCAGCTGCCGGGTAGGGGAGGGATACTCGTGGTGTATAAAGGCCGTGGAGAACATGGCGCAGTCGCCACCGGTGCCAACGTAAAAAATGCGGGCGGTACGTGTTCTCTTCTTTTTCTTCTTATGTTTTTTTACTGTTTTCTTTTTAGACTTATCATCTGCCGGCTCTTTCGCAACAGCCACGTAAGTGACCAGGAAAGAAAGGAAGAAAACCGCCAGACATACCGCTTTTTTCATGGAACGTATTTGTCCAAAGATAAAAATTTTGAAGCAAAACCGTCAGATATTCAAATATATTAGATTGTTTCAACTGCAAAAATTGCCGATAAATTGCTTTGGCATAGGTATTGCCCCTTATCTTTACACCCCCCTAATAAGTACCGGGTGAAAATATAGACTAATGTCTGAAATCAGATCAATGCTAAATATGTTTTTAGGTCAAACTGAACAGGAAATGGAATTTATGCCCATTGTGCCCTTGGGTGAAGATGAAATGGATGAGCAGGAGAAGGGCTCACTTCCAATGGAGTTGCCTATAATAGCTTTAAAGAATACTGTACTCTTTCCAAACGTGGTTTTACCTATAACTGTCGCCCGCGAAAAGTCTGTAAAGGCTATTGCAGCTGCTCAAAAAGGGGATAAATGGATAGGTGTTATAGCACAGAAAGACAGCAGTAACGAAGACCCGATGCCGGATGACATATATAGTGTAGGAACGCTGGCTAAGGTGGTGAAGCAAATAAAAATGCCCGATGGTAATATTACCATATTCATCATGGGGCGTATGCGATTTAAGATTGAGCACTATAACCAGGTAGATCCGTACTTTACGGCGCAGGTAAGATACCTGGAGGATGTATACCCACAAAAAGATGATTCTTTTGATGCGCTGATGTCGTCGATAAAAGACTACTCAGAGCGCATTGCCCAGCAGTCAATGAATATGCCGAATGAGGCCAGCATAGTGCTGCGCAACATAGAGCAGCAATCGTTTCTCATGCACTTTGTAGCATCAAATATCTCGGCAAAACTGCAGGACAAGCAGGCAATGCTGGAAGAAGATGATGTACGCACTCGTGCTGAAAAACTGCTAAACCTGTTGCAGACGGAGTTGCAACTGGTAGAATTAAAGAACGAGATCACCAACAAGACCCGGGCAGATATAGATAGACAACAACGCGAATATTTTCTGCAGCAACAGCTGAAATCGATTCGCGATGAACTGGGAGGAGACCCAAATGAACGTGAGATAAAGGATCTGCAGAAGCGTGCTGAAGAAATGAAGTGGACAGATTCGGCGAAGGAACTGTTTAAGAAAAATATAGAAAAGCTGGAGCGCATGCACCCCAGCACTCCTGACTACTCCGTGATCTATAACCACCTGGACCTGATGCTGGATCTGCCGTGGGGTGTGTATACAGAGGATAGCTACGACCTGAAGAAGGCACAAAAAGTACTGGACGATGACCACTACGGCATGGATAAGATCAAGGACCGTATTGTAGAATATCTGGCCGTACTAAAGCTGAAAGGGGATATGAAGTCGCCGATATTATGCTTCGTAGGCCCTCCTGGTATAGGTAAAACTTCGCTTGGCAGAAGCATTGCCAATGCAATAAGTCGCAAATATGTGCGGCTGAGTCTTGGCGGACTGCATGACGAAAGCGAACTGCGTGGGCATCGTAAAACATATATAGGCGCTATGCCGGGCCGCATTATTCAGTCTTTAAGGAAGATAAAATCATCGAATCCTGTTTTTATACTGGATGAGATAGATAAGCTGGGTAAGGATTTTCGCGGAGATCCGAGTTCGGCTCTGCTTGAAATACTGGATCCTGAACAGAACAATTCATTTTACGATAACTACCTGGAGCTTGAATTTGACCTATCGAAGGTACTGTTTATAGCAACCGCCAATAGCCTCAGTGATATACAGCCGGCACTCCGTGACCGGTTAGAGATCATACAGCTTTCAGGCTATTCGCCGGAAGAGAAAATAGAGATTGCCAAGCGACACCTGCTGCCGAAGCAGAAGGAATTGCATGGATTGAGCAAGGTGACATTGCGTTTCCCGGATAAAATTGTAGGAAAAATAATACAGGAGTATACGCGTGAAAGTGGCGTGCGCGAGCTGGACAGGCTGTTGGCAAGTATAATGCGGTCTGTAGCTAAGAATGTAGCGATGGATGAAAAGGTAGCTCCGCAGGTGACACCCGAACTGGTGGAGCGGGCACTTGGCAAGCCGAGGTTCAGCAATGATATTTATACTAAGGGCCATCCAACTGGTGTGGTAGTAGGGCTCGCCTGGACTGCTGCGGGTGGCGATATACTGTTTATAGAAACTTCGCTTTCCAGGGGTAAGGGCAATCTTACTCTTACCGGTAATCTTGGTACCGTGATGAAGGAAAGCACCAGCACCGCCTTATCTTATCTGCAGGCACATGCGGCAGAGTATGGTATACCAATAGAAAAATTTGAGACCACCAATATTCATGTGCACGTGCCGGAAGGTGCAACACCTAAAGACGGCCCGAGTGCAGGCATAACCATGCTTACATCGCTTGCCTCCGCATTCACCGGCAGAAAGGTAAAACCATACCTTGCCATGACCGGCGAAATAACACTGCGTGGACAGGTGTTGCCGGTAGGTGGCATAAAGGAAAAAATGCTGGCAGCCAAGCGTGCCGGTATACGTGATATCGTTCTCCCAAAACAAAATGAGAAGGACGTGGATGAGATAAACAAGGAATACATAAAGGGGCTTAATTTTCATTATGTGTCTGATGTAGCAGAAGTGCTTGGGCTGACGCTGGCGAAAAAGTAAACTCCTTTAACGTTTCTTTCTGTGGATTTTTGATGCCGTTGTTGGCAAATGAGTAATTTTGCATTTCCATGAAGTCCTTTAATGTTCCCATACATTATCGCAGTCCGCTTGTGACTGCAATAAAGCTGAAGCGCAAGGCGGATGACAAAATGAAAAGGGATTTCTCACCCACGGTGCTTGAACTCGGCTCATTGCAGATACTTCTTGCACGTCATTTTGGCTTTTGTTACGGTGTTGAAAATGCAATAGAAATTGCGTTTCGAGCCGTGGAAGAAAACCCCGGTAAGCGTATTTTCCTGCTTAGCGAGATGATACATAATCCCGGGGTGAATGCCGATCTGCAGGCCCTTGGGATAAAGTTCATAATGGATACCCGGGGCAACATGCTGATAAGCTGGGATGAGCTCAACAGTAATGATGTGGTAATAATTCCCGCATTTGGTACAACGCTGGAGCTGGAAAAAATACTACGTGATAAAGGAATTGATCCAACACACTACGAGACTACTTGCCCGTTTGTAGAAAAAGTATGGAACCGCGCTGAAAAGATTGGCGATGAGGGATACACTGTAGTGGTTCATGGAAAGCCGGGACATGAAGAAACACGCGCTACCTTCTCCCACAGTAAGGCGCGCACACCGACTGTGGTGGTGAAAGATATGGAGCAGGCTGAGCACCTGGGTCATTATATAGCAGGCCTGTTGCCACCTCCGCGGTTTTATGAAGATTTTGCAGGGCAGTTTTCTGATGGGTTTGATGCAGCAAAAGACCTGCAAAAGATAGGCGTGGTGAACCAGACTACAATGCTCGCCAGCGAGACGCAGGCCATAGCAGATCATCTGAAGCAAGTAATCACCAGTCATTTTCAAACTCCGGCTGACCGCACCAACGAGCGCTTTGCTGAAACCCGCGATACGCTGTGCTATGCCACAAATGATAACCAAAGTGCAGTGCAGGGCATGCTGGAAAAGGAAGCAGACCTGGCAATAGTGATAGGTGGCTACAACAGTTCTAATACATCGCACCTTGCAGAGCTTTGTGAATTGAAACTGCCCACTTATTTTATCAAGGATGAGCACTGCCTGATCTCTGCGGATGAGATAAGGCATTTTGATCTGCATAGTCATACCGAGAAAGTTACAGGATACTACTTGCCTGCCCGTGAGCAGCTTCGTATTATGATCACCTCTGGTGCCAGCTGCCCTGATGCCCTCGTAGAAAGGGTGATGGAGCGCCTTTCGGTAATCACCGGCAATGAGCAGGCAGCTACAGTGATTAAAGAAAAATGGGAGATTTAAACTAAGGCCCAACGTAGCCAGGTCAGAAATTCAATTGTCGGGCAGGTAATTATTATTTTACTTTTTCCACCTTGTAGTAGCTATATATGGTAACCAGGTTTTTACTGGTTGTGGGGTCCACCACTATTACTGAGTCTGACCCTACTATCTGGTTGCGGTATTCCTTTAGTTCAGAGACTTTGTTGTTTGAATAGTCTACAGTAAGCCATTTGTCGTCTCCCACGCGATCGTAGCGCTTAACGATACTAGAAACAGGTAAGGGCTTCTTTATGCCTTTGTCGTCAGTATAGGTGTGTATGGGGTCTTTGTAACTTTTAAACAAAGAGATAAAGCGGATCTGACTATTTTCTTTTACTCTGTGGAGTATACTATCCCGGGCATCATAGCATTCAAATGTAAACGTTGTGTCTTTGTGTTTTCGGGGTGTGGGCGAGTAGAATTCAGGAAAGTATTTTAGCTGGACAGTTGTATCTACGACCGTGGAAAAATGGTCCATAGGATCGTCAATAACATAATTGTACACTGCGGGTTTTGCATCTTGTTGATTATTTTGGGCAAAAGCAGGTGTTGAGCTTAGGAGTATTGCTATAACCGGCAACGCTTTTATTTTCATATTTCAGGATTGTTATTGCAAATATAACTTATTGAAAATAGACTTAGGATTGACCAAACAGGAGTTTGCTTGTGTTTTGCATCCAAAAACAACGTTTTTTTTATATCTTGTGTTTGTAAAAATCACACACAATGAAGCATATTAAAATTTCAATAGTAGCCGCAGCGCTGTTATTTGCCGGTGCTATCACCGTAAAGGCTCAGACAGCCGATGAGATAATCAACAAACACATTGCAGCAATTGGGGGTGCGGACAACTGGAAGAAAGTGAAAACCGTGAATATGGTTGGTAGCATAAACTCCGGCGGTATGGAAATTCCTGTTTCCATCATTACTGTTAATGGCAAGGCCATGAAAGTTGAATTCACTGTAAACGGAATGACCGGTTACCAGATATTGACGACAACGGAAGGGTGGTCATATAGCCCCTTTCAGGGTCAAAGCAAGCCAGAGGCGCTGACTGCAGAAGTAGTGAAAGATCAGCAGGATCAGTTGGATGTGCAGGGCGAATTAATGGATTATAAGGCAAAGGGCAATAAAGTAGAGTATCTCGGCAAGGATGATGTTGATGGTACGGAATGCTTTAAATTAAAGGTGACCATGGCCAGCGGCAAGGAAGAAAATGTATTTATTGATGCAGCTACGTACTACCACATTCGCACCGTAGCAAAGGCCAAAGTTGATGGTAAAGAAATAGAAGCAACTTCAAATCTGAGCAATTTCCAGAAGCTGCCGGAAGGTATTGTATTCCCTATGTCAATGGAAAGTGGAAACGGGCCGATCAACTTTAAGACTGTTGAGATAAATAAGCCGGTTGACGATAAGATATTTAAGCCTACAGCCAGCAAATAAAATTACTCTTAAGTATCTCTTGCAATTATTCATTGTTATCAGAAAGGACTGGTAGGAAACATACTATGCCTTTACAGTAAAACTTCAATGGTTATGAAAAAGTGCTTTTTCTTCCTTTGCTCACTAGCCGTAGCTAGCCTAACTACTGCCCAAACAAAGATCAACTCGTATACTTTTGGTGCTATGGAAGCCCGCTGGCTGGGCCCGGGTACTATGAGTGGCCGTATAACAGCCATTGAAGGTGTAAATGCAGATAGCAAAACGCTGTATGTAGGTAGTGCAGGTGGCGGGGTTTGGAAAAGTACAAATGCGGGGGCTTCCTTTAAACCGGTTTTTGATAAGTACTGCATGAGCATTGGCGCTATAGCTGTTGACCAGTCAAATCCTTCGGTTGTATTTGTGGGAAGCGGAGAGAGTAATATGCGCAATACGGTATCAATAGGTGATGGCCTGTATAAGTCTAAAGATGCCGGAGATAACTGGGTGAAGGTGGGTCTTGATAGCACAGAGCATATTGCCAAGATAATCATAGACCCGAAAAACTCAAAGAACATTTACGTAGCGGTGCCCGGGCCGCTATGGAGCGATAGTAAGCACAGGGGAGTTTACAGATCTACAGATGGCGGTGAAACCTGGAGTAAGATATTTTATGTAAACGAGAAAACAGGTTGCGCCGATATTGCACTTGATCCCACAAATCCGAACACTGTATATGCTACTATGTGGGAGTTTCGTCGCTTTCCTTACGCCTTTAACTCAGGCGGTACCAGCAGCGGAATGTTCAAAAGTATAGATGGCGGTAAAACCTGGAAAGAGCTCAAAAATGGTCTGCCTGCAAAGCCGTTTGGTCGTATAGCTTTGACACTGGCACCCAGCGCTCCGCAGAACATGATAGCCATTGTAGAGGCTAAAGAGACAGGCCTTTATATTTCATCAGACGGTGGAGAATCATGGAAATCACAGAGTGCTACCATGAATGTTATTTCGCGTCCATTTTATTTCAGTTGTCTTGTTATAGATCCGAAAGACCCCAAAAGGGTTTATCGTCCGGGTTTCGGATTTTCTTATTCCGATGACGGTGGCTATTCCTTTGCTGATGCATCTTATGATGGCGGCTGGGTGCATAGCGACCACCACGCTTTGTGGATAAATCCGAACTACACCAACCAGATGTACCTGGGTACAGACGGTGGTGTATATTTCAGCCTTGACCGTGGTGCCACGTGGATGTTTGTTTATAACCTGCCTGTGGGGCAGTTTTACCACGTAGCCTGCGATAATAATACGCCCTACCGCATGTACGGTGGCCTGCAGGACAATGGCAGCTGGATGGCTCCATCGTCAGCGCCCGGAGGGGTAAATAATTCGAGCTGGCAGGATATGTACGGCGGTGACGGTTTTTGGGTACAGCCCGATCTTACAGACAACAACATTGCCTATGCGGAATCGCAGGGCGGTAATATGGGACGCATTGACCTTACTACGTTCAAGTCGCTGGATATAACTCCGCAAGCTGGCAAGGATGAAGAAAAGCTGCGCTGGAACTGGAATACGCCTATAGTAACGGGGCAGGCAAATCACCATAACCTTTACACTGCAGCTCAATATCTTTATAAATCTTCCAATCAGGGCCGCAACTGGCAGCGCATATCGCCTGATCTTACGACCAACGATAAAAAGAAGCAGCAGCAGGAAGAGTCTGGTGGGCTCAGTGAAGACAACACTTCGGCAGAAAATCACTGTACAATATTTACAATAGCGGAGTCGCCACTCGATGAAAATATGATCTGGGCAGGCACGGATGACGGAAACCTACAGTTAGTGACTGATGGAGGCAAATCGTGGACCAATGTAGCCGCCAACTATGCGGCGACTGGCATACCTGCACAAACCTGGGTAAGTAGTATAGAGCCATCGCGCTTTGACAAAAATACAGTGTATGCTACGTTTGACAACCATATGTATGGCGACATGAACACCTACCTGGCTAAGTCTACCGATGCAGGTAAAACGTGGAAACGCATCACCAGCCCTGAGTTTACCGGCTTTGCACATAAGATAAAGGAAGACCTTGTAAATAAGAATCTGCTTTTCCTTGGCACTGAGCGTGGGCTGTTTGCGACGATCGATGGGGGTGAGATATGGTTCAGGATGAAGAACCACATACCGGACTATTCCATGGTCCGTGACATCCAGATACAACCTCAAACAAACGACCTGTTATTGGCTACGCATGGTAGGGGTATAATGGTAATTAATGACATATCACCTATGCGCTCCCTAACGAAAGAGATGGTAGAGCAGGACGTGGTAATGTTCCCCAACAAGCCGCTTGTAATATCTACGGGTATGTATGGTGGAGGCGGGTCGCCGGTAAGCGGTGGCTGGTGGGGAGGTAATCCTGACGATATTCAGCCAATAGAATATTTTCTTAAGGACCGGGCTACCAGAGACGTAAAGGTAGAGATTTATGATGCTGCCGGTAAGCTGGTACAATCTATACCCGGCTCTAAGCGCAAGGGGGTGAATAAGGTATACTGGAACCTCCGGTGGACCCCACCCAAAACAGCTACCGGTGGTACTAAGGTGGATTATGGATCATTTATTGCACCAATGGTAATGCCGGGAACGTATACTGTGAAACTGAAAGTAGGCGATAAGGAATACAGCAGCCCGTTGCAAATGGTTCATAATACCGGCAATAAACTGTTTTCAGAAGAAGACAGGAAGCTGCAGTATGATGCGGCAATGCAGCTATACCACATGCACGAGCGCTTGCGCACACTAGTGGATAGCATTAATAATGAGCAAAAGGTGGTGCAGGAATACATGACGCAGGTGAAAAAGGCAGCGGACAAAAAGCATCTTAAGGACTATAACGACAAGCTGGAAACACTGCGCAGCACGCTGCTGGCTACCAAACACAAGTCAATATTTGCTGACGAGAAAAAGCTGAGGGAGTATATAACTGAAGTCTATGGCTCAGTTTGCAACCAGGAGTGCCGGCCATCAAACCTGCAGCAGGGGAGAATAGCTGTGCTGGATGAGGATCTGAAAAAAGGCGAAGCGAGTTTCAGCAAAATCATTGCTGATAATGGCACCAAAGCAAGGGAAATTATAAAGATTGAGAAGACAAGGCCAAAAGTGACCGAAGCCAATTCGGGTAATTAGATAAGTGTCATGCTATAATCGCTTCATTCGCAGCGTTTCGATCCTCTGCTATGGGTCTCATAACTTGTTGTCATGGCTTAAATGGCCGTTGATTTTATGATAGTATTAAGAAAAAAATCGTAGCATGGCACTACCGCATTCGTTTTAATAGCTTTAGCTTTTTTGCATTATTGAGTATGGCATCAGCGATCAATTCAAAGAATCATCACTTGCGGGGCCTTTTCTGGTTGCTGCTTGCGGTTATTTGCATTGTTTTTTCAAGTGCTTCAAAAAAGCTTATTCAGCAAAAAACTGATCCGGCTGCGTATTATTCCACATCCACGCTCGATAAAAAAATTAAAGACGGCAGCAGGGAGAGGCGGGAGTATCTAACGAACATTACGCAGTTCGTTGATCTGCAATCTGCAGATCTGGTAAATTTTGCATTACTCTTCACTGTTGTGTTGTCGCTGGTGTTATATTCCCGCGGTAAAGCTCCCTCAAAATTTCAAAGTGAGCGGTCTGGCTCCCTGCAATTGCCTGGTTTATTCCTCAGGCATCATAGATTGCAGGTCTGATACCTTTTCTTTTTGGGAAATTTTTAATATCGGCGGTTGCTGTAGTAAGGTAACTGGTTGATTTAATATCCCTCCTGTTTTTTTGGCACGATAGTAAGGTGCCACCTAACTGAATATTACATATCTGACTAAAAATTCTTCAATGCGAGTTTTGAATTTTATAAATGTAGCAATAGCTGCGTGTGTGCCGCTTGGCATCGTGGCCTGCCATTCTGATAAGCAGCCCAAAGCAAGCAGCCCGGTGCCCGTGGTGGACGTGATGGTTGTAAAACCGAGGCCGGTCAGCAATTTAATAGAGGTTAACGGGTCAATAATAGCAAACCAGTACGTAGGAGCTGCATCCGGAAGTTGCGGGCCGTATCACGTACCTCAATGTGCACGAAGGGCAGAAGATCGCAAAAGGCGCCCTTGTAGCGCGTATCAACGCTGAAGACCTTGAGGCTCAGCTAAATAAAGCACGTGTGCAACTGGACCTTGCTGTAAAAACGGAGACCCGGTTAAAGAAACTGCTGGATATAAACGGTGTAAACCAGGCAGACTATGACGCCATGGTAAGCCAGATAAACACTACTAAGGCGGACATGAAATATTATTCGGCATTGATAGATAAAACTATGGTCCGAGCGCCATTTTCAGGCACTCTAGGGCTTCGTAATGTGAGTCTCGGCGCATTTGTGTCCACTACAGACCTTATTGCCTCCCTGCAGCAGCTGGACAGTTTGAAGATAGATTTTACGCTGCCCGACCAGTATAGCCAGTCGCTAAAAAAAGGCGATACTATTTCTGTGTTGCCAGATGGGGCGGATAAAAAGAAGCAGAAGGCAACGGTATTGGCAATAGAACCACAGGTAAACACAAATACGCGAAGCATAAAGGTGCGGGCGCTGCTGAGTGGCGGTGGCGGTAATATTGGCGCATTTGCCAAGGTATATGTAGATGTGGGGACCAACGCAAGTGCGATCGTAGTGCCCGCCAACTGTATCATTCCGGATGATAAAAGTAACAAAGTGATTGTGGTAAGGAGCGGCAAATCGGTATATACAGATGTGAAAACGGGGATAAGGCAGGCAAGCAATATAGAGATAACCAGCGGGCTGAGGGAGGGCGACTCAGTAGTGGTAAGCGGTATTATGTTTACCCGGGCTAACGGTGCGGTGAAAGTAAGAGGGGTAAAGCAACAAGATGAAATGCCACAGGTGAAATAATTTTTTCTAACATTCAGCGAACGCGAAAATGAATATTTCTGAACTCTCACTTAAGCGCCTGGTACTGGCTATAGTGATGAATATAATGATAGTGCTGTTTGGCGTGGTAGGGTATTCCTTTCTTGCCGTACGCGACTATCCCAGTATTGATCCGCCGGTAATAACGGTGAGCACCTCCTATGCCGGCGCTAATGCCGATGTAATGGAAAACCAGATCACTGAGCCGCTGGAAAAACAGATAAACGGTGTACCGGGTATCAGGACAATCTCTTCATCGAGTGCACTGGGCAGCAGCACAATAACGATTGAGTTTAATGTGGGAGTGAACCTGGAGGCCGCAGCAAGCGATGTGCGTGACAAAGTAAGCCAGGCAAACAGGTCGCTACCTGCCGACATTGATGCCCCACCAATTGTATCTAAGGCAGATGCGAATAGCGATTTTATTTTGCTGCTGGCTGTTCAGAGTCACACCAAAAGCATATTGGAACTGAGCAACTATGCCGAGAATGTATTGCAACAAAGACTGCAGACTATAAACGATGTTAGTGCCATCAATATATTCGGCGATAAAATGTACGCCATGCGTATATGGCTGAATACGGATAAGATGAACGTTTACAATGTTTCTTTCTCTGATATCAGCACTGCAATAAATAATGAGAACGTCGACGTGCCGCCAGGTAAGATCTATGGCAATAATACCGAGATCATTATCCGTAGTATGGCGCGCCTGAGTACCGAAGACGAATTCCGGAATGTCATCGTCAGGCAGGACAGTACTGGTATCGTTCGCCTCAGAGATGTGGCGCGCGTAGAGCTGGGCCCGCAAAATGAAGAACAAAGCTGGAAGCTTAACGGAGGGTACGGTATAGGTTTGGCCGTGATACCGCAACCGGGTGCCAATAACATAGCCATCGCCGATGAGTTTAAGAGGCGTGTAAAGGAACTGCAGCAATCTGTAGCAACGTCTGATATTCAGCTTACGCTGCTTATTGACAACACAAGGAACATTCGCAATTCACTTAATGAGGTAAAAGAAACTTTGCTGATCGCCTTTGTGCTGGTGGTGCTTGTTATCTTCTTCTTTTTCCGCAATTGGCTCATAGCGCTACGCCCGCTTATAGATATACCTATATCGCTGGTCGCCACATTCTTTATCATGTACATTGCCGGTTTTACCATTAATGTGCTCACCTTACTGGGCATAGTGCTGGCAACCGGGCTGGTGGTAGATGATGGTATCGTGGTGACAGAAAACATATTCCGCAAGCTGGAGGAAGGCATGGATATACGTAAAGCGGCGCTGGAGGGGAGCAAGGAGATTTTCTTTGCGGTGATCTCTACCTCCATTACATTGGCTATCGTATTCTGCCGGTTATATTCTTACAGGGGTTTGTAGGCAGCTTGTTTCGCGAGTTTGGTATTGTTGTGGGCTCTGCAGTGCTTATATCAGCCTTTGTTTCGCTCACCATTACACCTGTGCTCAATGTATATCTTACGAAGAAGGACTCCGGCCATGGTAAGTTTTACGAGCGCACCGAACCTTTTTTCAAAGGTATGGAGGATGGTTATAAGCGGCTGCTCACCAGCTTTATTAAACAGCGATGGATAGCATGGGTGATCATTGTGGTTTGTGGTCTGGTAATATGGTTTACAGGTTCGCGGTTGCAAAGTGAGATAGCCCCGCTGGAAGACAGGAACAATATGCGTTTCAATCTTACCGGGCCGGAGGGTACCAGCTATACCAATATGCTGGGCTATGCTGATAAGTTTGTAAACTTCCTGTACGACTCCATTCCTGAGCGCCAGTTTACGTTTCTTTCTGCCCCGGGTGGTGGTGGCGGTGGGGGTAATATTGTAAACGTAGCGTCGGGGCGGCTGGGGCTTATTGATGCGGATGAAAGGAGCCGCAGCCAAAGCGAAATAGCAGCCGATATCACAAAGAAGATCAACAGGTTTAACGATACGAGGATATTCGTGATACGGGAGCAGACGATTGCGGTGGGATCGAGTTCGCGGTCTGGGCTGCCTGTGCAGTTTGTCATGCAGAATCTCGATTTTGACACGCTGAAGGCTTATATACCCAGGTTTTTGGAGGAAGCCAGGAAGGATAAAACATTTGCCAACGTTGATGTGAACCTTAAATTCAATAAGCCGGAAATACAACTTTCGGTAGACCGGATTAAGACCAAGGACCTGGGACTGACAGCAAAGGAAGTGATGACAGCAGTGCAATCGGCATACAGCGGCGGGCGGCTTGACTATTTTATCATGAATGGCGAACAGTATTCGGTAATAACCCAGGTAGAGCGCGCAGACAGGAATAAGCCGGCCGATATAACCAAGTTGTATGTAAATAACAATAAGGGCGTACCTATTCCACTCAGTGAGGAGGTACACCTTGTGGAAAGTAGCAGCCCATCCATATTGTACCATTTCAACCGCTATAAGTCAGCTACGATCTCAGCATCGCTGGCGCCCGGTAAAACGATAGGCGATGGAGTAAAATCAATGCAGGAGATTGGCAAACGTGTGCTGCCAGGTGGTTTTCAGAAATCACTTTACGGAGCGTCCCGCGACTTTACAGAAAGTTCGTCCAATACAATTTTCGCCTTTAGCCTTGCACTCATACTCATATACCTTGTTCTTGCGGCGCAGTTCGAGAGCTTTAAAGACCCTTTTACTATAATGCTTACGGTGCCGCTGGCACTGGCCGGTGCCTTATTGAGTCTCTACATTTTTAATCAGACCCTGAATATATTCTCAGAGATTGGCATGATCATGCTGGTAGGGCTGGTGACAAAAAACGGTATACTCATCGTGGAATTTGCCAACAAAAAGCGGGAGACGGAAGGCCTGTCGAAAGTGGATGGGGTAATTGAAGGTGCAACACAAAGGCTGAGACCAATATTAATGACCAGTCTTGCTACTTCGCTTGGCGCGCTGCCAATTGCATTGAGCCTTGGCGCGGCTTCAACCAGTCGCATCCCTATGGGTATAGTCGTAGTTGGTGGCGTGCTGTTTTCCTTAATTCTTACGCTCCTTGTTATCCCTGCTATCTACACTTATTTATCCGGAGAACATAAAAAGGCTGTGGGGCCTGCCAGTGAAAATATCATTGATTCTGAATCGAAAAATACTACTACATGAGACAGCTGATTTTCTTATTTCTCTTATCGTTGACAATGACTGCTGATGCGCAGCAGCTGAAACTCAATGATGCTGTAAGTATAGCGCTTAAGAATAGCCTGAATGTTCGGATCGCGAAGAACAGCGAAAAGATCGCGGCCATAAATAATAGTTACGGTATTGCCGGTGGGCTACCGCTGGTGGTTGCCTCAGCCACGGACTATGAGCAGCTCACCAACATTGACCAGCAGTATGCGGATGTGACGCGAAATACACAGCGCAACAATGCGGTATCAAACAATTTGCAGGGTTCGCTGGCGGGCACCATACTCCTGTTTAACGGCAGCAGGGTAGTAAATGCAAAGGGAAGACTGGACTTAACCCACCAGCAATCTGAGCAGTACCTGGTATCCCGCACTATGCTTGTAGCGGCTAATGTAATGCTCAAATACTATGATATAATACGCCAGCAGAGCTATGGTAAAACGTTGACAAAGTCGATAGAAGTGTCACAAAGGAAGCTGGACATCATCAAAGCCCAGCAAAGCGTAGGGATGGCAAACAATGCGGACCTCTTCCAGGCCCAGGTAGACCTGAATACACAAGTGCTGGCGCTGCAGACGCAGCAACTCGTGATTGATCAAGGTAAGGCTGACTTACTTACGTTGCTCACCCTCAATCCTGACTCAACAGTAGCCATAGAAGATACCATACTCGTTGACAGGGAAGTGAGGCTGGATACTTTGCTAAACAGCATTAATAACAATCCGGATATTGTAGCTGCCGATTACCAGGTGGAAATAAACAGGTTTCTGCAGCGGGAAACGGCGGCCCAACGCTATCCTTCGCTTAACTTAAATGGTGGATACAACATAGGGCGGTCGCAGTACGCGGCAGGTTTTACGTTGCTGAATCAGCAGGTAGGACCGTATGCAGGGCTTGGACTAAACGTACCTATCTTCAATGGAACCATTTACAAAAGGCAACAGCAGATAGCGGGCATAAATACCAATACTGCGCGACTGGTAAGGGATACGCTGGTACTTAACTATACCGCAAGCATAGTAAAGAACTGGCAGGCCTACACCAGCAACCTGCACCAGCTGGAGACGGCAAAGCAAAATTTTGACATAGCAACAAAGCTCCTTGATCTGGTAATGCAGCGGTTTCAGCTAAGGCAGAATACAATACTGGATGTGGAGAATGCTCAGCAAAGCTTTGAGAATGCCGCTAACCAGCTCATTAATATTGAGTACGCAGCTAAGGCTTCCGAGATACAGCTAAAGCGCATAACTAACCGGCTGGATCTATAAAGTAAGATGCATATGAAATCGGTTATATGTTTTGCTGCACAAACAGTTTAATGATTGTTGTCAGTTAAAGAACATCTTTTTATCATCTTGCCTTATATTTGCGCCAATTATAATTACTTAACCAACAAAAATATAGATAGATGAAAGTAACCGTAGTGGGTGCAGGAGCAGTAGGCGCAACATGTGCCGACAACATAGCCCGCAAAGAACTGGCTGAAGAACTGGTATTATTGGACATCAAAGAAGGCTTTGCTGAAGGCAAGGCGCTTGATATCACACAGACGGCATCGCTGCTGGGCTTTGATACAAATGTGATTGGCGTAACCAATGATTATACCAAGACTGCCAATTCAGATGTTTGTGTGATCACATCTGGTATACCACGCAAGCCAGGTATGACACGTGAAGAGCTGATAGGCACAAATGCACGCATTGTAGATGAAGTGTGTAAGAACCTGTTACAGTACTCACCCAACACGATCATAGTGGTTATATCTAACCCTATGGACACTATGACTTACCTCGCTCTTAAATCTACAGGCTTACCTAAGAACCGCGTAATAGGCATGGGCGGTATACTGGACAGCGCAAGGTTTAAAACTTACCTGCAAAAGGAACTGAATTGCTCTCAGAACGACCTGCATGCAACCGTTATTGGTGGTCATGGTGATACAACTATGATACCTCTTACACGCCTCGCTACCATAAACAGTACGCCAGTATCTAATATGCTGAGTGCTGAAAAGCTGAAGCAGGTAGCTGCTGATACAATGGTTGGTGGTGCAACGCTTACTAAATATCTTGGCACATCAGCATGGTATGCACCAGGTGCGGCCGGAGCTGCGCTGGTAGAATCTATCATACGTAACGAGCGTAAAGTATTCCCTTGCTGTGTGTACCTGGAAGGGGAGTATGGACAGAACGATATATGCCTGGGTGTACCTGTAGTAATAGGCAAGAACGGCTGGGAGAAGATAATAGACTACAAGCTGAACGAAGAAGAGCAGGCTGCTTTCAACAAGTCAGCTGAGGCCGTTAGCAGCATGAATAAAGTGCTGGAAACACTGGCATTCAGTCTTTAATAAATTGGATCAAAAAGCAGGAAATGCCCCGCAACCGCGGGGCATTTCTGTTATAGGCAATTGTAAAAAGGCAATGAAATACCTTTCAATTAGGCCATTGAGTTACGTTTGTTCTTATCGCTTCCGTTGTTAGCGTGGTCCTGGCTTTGCGACGCTGTTTTTGAAGCTGAAGAAGGAGTTGAAGATGAGCGGGATGTGCTGCCTGCAGACGTAGCAGATTCTGCGCCTGTCCTTGAGCTTCCCTGCTTTACGCGAATGCTGTTCTCCACGTTTGATACACCGGAGATCGCCTCCGCTATGTCTTCGGCACGGCGCTTTGCTTCACGGCTCTCAACTGTGCCGCTCAGCTTTACTTCGCCATTAGTTACCGTCACTTCTATATCAGATGCATCCAGTTGGTGATCGTCTGTGAGGCGATCGTTAATGTCATCTTTTATGCGTTCATCAGAGCGCTTGTAGCCTTTTGGGCCTTTGCCTTTATGTTCGCCATATTGTGTGTCGTTTCCGCTGTTGCTGTTGCGGTCACCCCACTGAGATCCGCTTGTTCTGCCGTTGCGGCCCTGGTTGCCCCACTCGCTGCGTCCCTGGCCCATGTTGCCGCCCCATTGGTTACCACCCTGACCATAGTTGCTGCCCCACTGCGAGCCGCCCTGACCCTGTGAGCCGCCACGGTTTTCGTTGCTGCTATAGCGCGATCCGCTCTGACCATAATTGCTGTTTCCAGACTGAGATCCGTACTTTCCGCCACGCTCCTGGTTTTGCCAGTCATTCCTTTCATTACGGCCGCCATACTGAGATTCACTGTTGTAATCACCACCCTGGTATCCACGACCGCCACCAAACTGGCCATCGTTACTGCGGCCGCCATATTGTTGGCCACCATAGCCACTGTTCCACTGCTGGCCTGCGCCAAATTCGCGGCCTTCGCTGCCATGGCCACGACCGTAAGATGAGCCCTGGTTGCGGTTTGTGTCGCGTGTTGGCTCGTCCCATTCACGGTTTGCTCCGCTACCATAGTTGCGGCCTGCATAGTTGCTGCCCTGGTTATAATCTTCGCTGCCGTTGTAGCTTTCATACTGGTTGCTGGTGCGGTTCCTGCGCTGCTGATCGCGTGATCCACCGAAGCTGCCGCTATCTTCGTCGTTCTGGTTTGTAGTGCGCTGAACGTAGTTGCTGCTTTCGTTCTGCGACGAGCGGTCTGTGTCATTGTAGTCGCGTTCAGAATTAGAGGTGTTCTGGTACTTGCGATTGTTTTCCATCGTAGATTGGCTTTTTTTTGAAATGAAGAAATAAGTTTGCTTCCTTTTGCTAAAAAAAGTATGCCGACGAAGGAGGATGCCTGGTTAGTTTTTCACGGAACTGATAACCTGTTGATTTTTAAAATGAGTGTTGGTTTTGCCCGATTTTAGCGGAGATGCGCAGTTGTGGAAAATGTGGACTGATGACACCCCACATAATTAAAACTGCCCCCGAAAACGAGGGCAGCTTTAATTATGTGCGTAATTCAATTTGCTTATTTCAAGCCGAAGGCTTTTTTCACTTTTGCTACGTAGTCGAGTTTTTCCCACGTAAAGAGATCCACCTTCATTGTCTTGGTTTTGCCATCAGCGCTTTTGAAGGTTTTAGTTACTGTCTCCGGTTTGCGGCCCATGTGGCCGTAGGCTGCAGCTTCGCTGTACATAGGAGAGCGAAGTTTCAGGCGCTGCTCTATGAAGTAAGGGCGCATATCAAATATTTCGCCTACTACTTTTGCTATCTGGCCATCGCTCATGTCCACCTTGCCTGTTCCGTAAGTCTGAACGTAGATGCCCATAGGCTGTGCTACGCCTATAGCGTAAGACACCTGTACCAGCACTTCGTCGCAAACACCGGCTGCTACCAGGTTCTTGGCAATATGCCTTGTAGCATATGCCGCAGAGCGGTCAACCTTGCTTGGATCTTTACCAGAGAAAGCACCGCCACCGTGTGCGCCCTTACCACCGTAAGTATCTACGATGATCTTGCGGCCAGTGAGGCCTGTATCGCCGTGCGGGCCGCCTATTACGAACTTACCCGTAGGGTTGATGTGGTATTTTATTTTGTTGTTGAACAGATGCTCATGCTGAGGATAGCTCTTCAATACGCGTGGTATAAGAATCTCTTTTACATCCTTCATGATCCTTGACTGCATTTTTTTCTCTTCAGCAAAGTCATCGTGCTGAGTAGAGATAACTATGGCATCAATACGTACCGGTTTGTTATCGTCGCTGTATTCCAGTGTTACCTGGCTTTTTGCGTCCGGACGGAGGTACTTCATGTCTTTGCCTTCCTTGCGGATCTCGGCAAGAGTAAGCAACAGGTTGTGTGCAAGGTCGAGTGCGAGCGGCATGTAGTTGTCCGTCTCATTGGTTGCATACCCGAACATCATGCCCTGGTCGCCAGCGCCCTGATCTTCTTTATTCTGTTTTTCAACGCCCTGATTGATATCCGCACTCTGCTCGTGAATAGCAGATAGCACGCCGCAGGAATGCGCTTCAAACATATACTCGCTCTTGGTATAGCCGATCTTTGCAATTACTTCACGTGCAATGGTTTGCACATCAATATAAGTTTTGCACTTTACCTCGCCTGCCAGTACTACCTGGCCGGTTGTTACCAGCGTTTCGCAGGCTATTTTAGCCTGTGGGTCCCACGCCAGGAAGTTATCAACGAGCGCGTCCGATATTTGGTCGGCAACCTTATCAGGATGCCCTTCTGATACTGATTCTGATGTAAATAGATACGACATTGTTAGAATAAAGAGATTTTCTTGTTTGGAATATAATTTCGGACTTTTTTCAATTGGGCTGCAATTTAGGAATAGTTTAAGTGGATTACAACTTTATGTCGGATATATTAACATTTGGTGCGTATCGTAACTGTTCGCTGCCAACGCGGAGGAGCGTATCTGAGGATGTATTTATGTGCCTAAAGACCTTGATTGCCCAGCCACGGGCTCAATAAATATCTGGCGGATATGGGGGGATTTCTTTTATACCGCGCTTATTATCCGTTCAATTCCGGTTGTAATTTAATGGCATAATTTTCTATGGTTCAATAACATGCATTTATTTTCACAGCAGCCTTACTGGTTAATGAAGGATGGAATTATCAACTCTTATCCATCTCTTACTCGGGACATATCCACAGACGTAGCTATAATGGGTGCTGGCATAAGCGGCGCGCTGGTGGCCTATTATCTTCGAAATTCCGGATTTAGTGTTACCGTACTGGACAGGCGGCATGTGGGTATGGGCAGCACGGCAGCCAGCACGGCTTTTCTGCAATATGAGATAGATACACCACTACATAAACTATGTGGCTATGTAGGTGAAGAAAACGCAGTAAGGAGCTATGAGCTATGCCGGCAGGCCATTTATATCATTGAAAATATATGTAAATTATTAAAGCCGGATTTTGATTTTCATATACGGCCCAGCCTCCAATACGCGACGTACCAAAAGCACATGAACGACCTGCAAAAGGAATATGAGCTTCGGAAAAAACATGGCTTCGATGTAGCGTGGCTGGCCCCTGCCGACATCCAGGACAAATTCGGGATCACAGCGCCCGGTGCCATTTTATCGGAGGATGGGGGCGAAGTTGATGCTTATATTCTTGCTCATGCCCTGATAGCTGCAGTGCATAAACAAGGTCATACCGTGCACAACAACACCAACATAGTAAACACTGAGCAGCGGGAGCGCGGCGTAGTACTGCACACTGAGGCCGGGTATAAAGTGAAAGCGAAAAAACTGATTGTTGCCTGCGGCTATGAAAGCCTGAAGTATGTACCGAAAAAAATAGCTGATATACATACTACCTATGCACTTGTATCGGAACCATTAGCAGATATTAAAGGGTGGTACAAGAGCAGCCTTGTATGGGAAACAGCTACTCCCTATCTGTATTTCAGAAGGGTGAACGGAGACCGGATATTAGTGGGCGGTAAAGACGATAATTATCATCATCCTAATATGCTGCCCTCTGTTATAAGGAATAAGACTGCTATGCTGGAGACGGCATTTGGCAAGCGAATGAGGCATATACCCTTGAAAGCTGATTTTAGCTGGAGTGGTGCATTTGCTGTTACCAAGGACGGACTTCCTTATATAGGCCAGGTACCCGGAATACGAAACACTTATTTTGCATTAGGGTTTGGTGGCAATGGCATCACCTTCAGTGTTATTGCCGCAGATATCTTGAGGGATGAATTGTGCGGGAGGAAAAATGCAGATAGGGAACTGTTTACATTCAACAGGTAAAATAGATTGCTATCAAATTTGGATAATTAAAATGCAAGCAAAGACCGCTTACTAACTGCAACATTAAAACCGACGTTAGTGTAACCTAACGCCGGTTTTAAATGTTTATGTAATTCATTTATACAGCCTCGCTCAGCACTGTAAGCAGGCGATGGCGCATGTCTTCGCTAAGCCCATCTACTTTATCCTCGAGCATTTCTTTAAGGTCAGCCAGCTCGTTATCTGCTTTACCGGCTATTTTGTACAGTTTGCCTTTCAGCTTTATGGCGTTATCGGCAATTTCTTCTCTTAGGTCTTCACCTTTTTTGGGAGCCAGCAGCAACCCTGCAACCAAGCCTAATACGGCACCGGTCAGAAAGCTTGTTTTTTTCATGGTTTTGAATTTGAATTGTTTATAATTGGTTTAGCTCTAGTTTATTGATGATTTGCTTTCAAAAATTGCGCCACCAACTATTTTGAGAAGGCACCTTTCCTGAAATCAGCTACATAATTTTTATGGTCTGCCTTTATTTTTGCGGCGTAGTTTATAGCATAGTCAAGCACCAGGTTCTGCCACTGGTCGTTTTGGCCAAAGGCGATAAGCTCATCAGCAGTTGCCGCACCCTGCCTGCCAGATGAGCGCAGCTGCGCCGAAGCTGTAAGCATGGCCATATCGTCGATTACCTGGTATATGTCGCGGTAGCGCTTTTGAATTAGCTTGAAGTCAATACTATCTTTTACGGGCTGCATTTCCTGTATGAGGTAGGGCTCCCCGTGAAACATGCTGTGGCTAAGCAAGGCCGGTGGAATATTTTGCATGCGCTGCTGAACCGCAACCACACGCTCTGCTTCAGAAGCCCATTGCGGCTGCGGAATAGTGACATAGGGCTGCAGCGAAGAAGGGCGGGATTGCTTCATGTCGACCAGCAAATATTTGCGGGAAAATTAACACTGCCAAGCAGAAAGGCGTAACGTTTTAAACCCAGGCTACCCGTGCCTGCCAGCCTAAAGGCTGCATCAAGGACTTCGTAATTGTACGGGCCATCCCTATTATTTATTAACCAATCGGTGATGTGATGGGCTAATTCTCTTTTCAGATTTTTCTCAATTTCAAAGTGACGGGGATCATCCATCATTATCGTAATTCTGTCCTTTTTCTTTTCTGTCCTTTTTTGCAACAGGTGCTTCTTCTTACGCTTGCTAACGGCTCCGAGAAACGAGCGGACGATGCCTTTTGCAGTCTTACTTTCTATATAGTAAGCCTTACCCTTGGTCAGTGTTTCCGAATAGGTTTTCAGAAAGAGTTTTGCCATGTTATGCGCCCGCGCTTTTTCGATCTTCAGTGTTTGGAATGCAATGAAAATACTGGTTACCATCCTTACAATTTCCCAGGCAGCGGGGGCCATAATAGCCTCGTCGAAATCGTTGAGATCAAAATGGACAAGCATGTTTGTGGCTTTGAAGCTGCCGAAATTTTCAAGGTGCAGGTCGCCGCATATCCAGGCAATGGGAGATGGGGGCAGCACGTTTGCCGCAGCCAGATCTTCGTACTAAATGTGATTAGTGCCACGGAAGAAGCGATAACTGTTTTCGGTCATCAGCTTGTACTTTATCTGAACGATGTCCGGCAACAGCTCTGCATTATACTTTTTAATTCTTTGTGTGATTTGGTGCATGTGGGTATTAGCCTAGTACTCAGTAAGTTGAGGGTAGATAAAATCGTGCCATAGCGGTTTGGAGATTTTGGCGTGTGGTGGTTTGTCTCATGTAGGTGTCCCACACCGGAAAAAGGTGTGGTATATCTATCCAAACCCAATGTGTTTTCGCGGGAAGCGGGACGCTTCATTAGTTGGGTCGAAGCGGGGCGCTTCAGACCAGTGGGTATGTTCGATATGTGGGGATTGAAAATTTTCAACCCCTACATACTGCAGCCCGAAATAAGAGTTTTGTGTCCTTTGGAAAAATATGGTTGAGACACCTGTATGTATTTTGGGTGGTGGAAGTGGCGTGCATCTGACCTATGGGCTGGTAAATAGAAAAGGAGACCATGAGGGCCTCCTTCCATTTTTTGCAAGTTTATTTTCTGCTTCTTATTCTACGGTTACTGATTTGGCCAGGTTTCTTGGCTGGTCTACGTTGCAGCCGCGCATAATGGCTATGTGGTAGGCGAGCAGCTGCAGCGGTACAATGGTGATCAATGGAGAGAGTATCTCCTCTGTTTCCGGTACTTCTATGATGTGGTCTGCCAGTTCGCGTATCTGGGTGTCGCCCTTGGTTACAACAGCTATGATCTTGCCTTTACGTGCTTTCACTTCCTGCACGTTGGAGACGATCTTTTCATAAGCACTCTTATTGGTAGCGAGGAATACGACCGGCATATTCTCATCTATCAGTGCTATAGGGCCGTGCTTCATTTCTGCTGCAGGGTAGCCTTCTGCGTGTATGTAAGATATTTCTTTGAGCTTCAGGGCTCCTTCCAGCGCCACAGGGAAGTTATAGCCCCTGCCCAGGTAAAGGAAGTTTGTGGCATCTTTATAGATGGCCGCTATTTCTTTTATCTGTGCATCAAGCAGCAGCGTTTCCTCTATTTTGCGTGGAATGTTTTCCAGCTCATAGAGTATTTCGCGCAGCTTTGATGTGGGTATAGTGCCCTTCACCATAGCCAGCTGCAATGCAACAAGGGTGATGAGCGATATCTGTGTAGAGAATGCTTTGGTTGATGCTACGCCAATTTCAGGCCCTGCATGGGTGTAGGAGCCGGCATGAGATGCACGGGCAATAGATGAACCAATAACGTTGCACACACCGTATATGAGCGCCTGCCTTTCTTTAGCAATATCAATAGCCGCGAGGGTATCCGCAGTTTCGCCTGACTGAGATATGGCGATAACCACATCTTTGTCTGAAATGATGGGGTTGCGATAGCGGAACTCAGATGCATATTCCACTTCCACGGGTACGCGGGCAAGGTCTTCGATAAGGTATTCGCCTATGAGGCCTGAGTGCCAGGATGTGCCACATGCAGTAATGATGAACCGCTCGGCTTTATCTATGCGGCTCTGATACTCGTTAAGTCCACCCAGCTTTATCCAGCCCTGATGGGCATTCATGCGGCCGCGCAGTGAGTCTTCTATAGCTTTAGGCTGCTCGTATATTTCCTTGAGCATAAAATGTTCGAAACCGCCCTTCTCGATCATTTCGAGGGAGAATTCCAGTTTCTTAATTTCATGTGATTTTTCCACATTGCCAAGGGTACGTATGGAGTATTGTCCGTTACGGTTGATCACAGCATATTCCTGCTCATCGAGGTATACTACGTTTTGTGTATATTCTATAATAGGAGAGGCATCTGATGCTATGTAGAACTCATCTTCGCCAATGCCTATAACCAGCGGGCTACCTTTGCGGGCGGCGATAAGCTGGTCGGGGTTGTTCTTGTTCAGTACTACAATTGCATATGCGCCTACCACTTCATTTAATGCAATCCTTACTGCATTATCCAGTGTGGTTTTTTCTGTCTTTTGTACTTCTTCTATCAGGTTCACCAATACTTCGGTATCGGTATCTGAATGGAAGGTGTAGCCTCTTTTCTTTAGCTCAGACTTAATGGCAGAATAATTTTCAATAATGCCGTTGTGTATAATAGCGATATCTCCCGACTGGGATAGATGTGGATGTGCGTTAACGTCGTTTGGCTCGCCGTGGGTTGCCCAGCGGGTGTGGCCGATTCCTATGTTGGCGGTGGTATGGTCGCGGTTTACGATCTTTTCCAGATCGCTCACTTTCCCGGCTTTCTTAAACAAGGTCATGCCGCCATTGAGGAGGGCTATTCCGGCGCTGTCATAGCCCCTGTATTCAAGGCGTTTTAGTCCTTTAATAAGAATAGGATAAGCTTCTTTTTTACCAATATATCCAACGATCCCGCACATAAAAATTAATGGAGTTAGTTTTAATTCTTGAATTTACAACAAAAAGTTTACAGCTTTGAATATACAACTATTAATTTAGGCTGATACATAGTATCGCGATAGCTGCCACCGCCGGCTATCATTTTAAATGCGCCATAGTAATCCTGGGTGCCGTTTATATGTATGTGCAGGGTGTCGTTTTTGGCGGCGATCGAATTCATTACTTCACGTGGCAGGTTGAGCGTATAGGTGCGCACATTGGTACCGTTTACATTTACGGTATGATAGTAGCCGTCCATGTAGGCAAGGGGAGACAGACTTGTAACAGGGTAGCGATCTGCCAGGTTGTATTCCAACCCGGTGCCAATGCCGCTGGGGTAGCTGGCGCTGCCAACACCTACAGGGTAGAGACGCTCGGGCAGGAGCGTAGAATCTGGATTGTAGGCAGGTATTAAGCGCAACTGGAGCTGGGCATTATTGATAACACCTTCGGGTAATGACTTGATACCGGGTATTACAATATCCAGGCTGGTACCAGGCTGATTTTGAAGGGTGATGATGCTGTCATTACTTTGATTAGAGTGCAGCAATTGGTTTACGGGGTACCTGCTATAGGAACGGGTAATATTATTAAAGTGAGAACAAAGACTGGTAGTGAAAAAATACTGCTCCACGTAGTCGGTATCCGGAACGGGAGTTGCAGCAGGGTCGTGATAATAAACGAGGATGCCGGCCCTGTTGTAGGCATTTGAACCATCGAGCTGGAAATACGGGATGGCCGCAGCACCTTGGCGGGTATTAGACGGCATTACACATATACCATGGAAGGCGTTGAAAAAATCCTGTATAGGATCTGTGCTGGCTGCAAGAATATTAACGGCAGGAGCGAGATACCTGAACAAAGCCGGTAAGCGCAGCTTTATGCGCAGGCCCGGAGTAGTCGAAGCAAGCGTATTGTAGCCGAAGGAGTCTCTTAATTTGCTGAGGTTGACCGTAGTAGGATCGCTGAGCGGATTAGCGAGGTCGATAGGTTTTGTTGTATTTGCATAGTAGTTTACAGTGCTTGGATCGCTGAGCGAATCCTGCATGTAAAATACCTGGTATGTTTGGGTTATAGACGTATTGCCCGTATCGCCAAAGGTGAAACCACTGTAGGGCAGTACCAGTATCGCCGAATCGACCTTCATATCAGAAAAAGGATTGGAATAGCTGGTGGTTGTTACCTGGAAAAAGGTAGACCCGGTCATAGTGCCGAAAAAAGGATCTTCGTAAACACCTACACCCTGGTAGATAGGAATACCGCCTATGTCTGTGCTGGTGATAGCAAAGCCATCGTAGTAAGTATGTGTAATACAAGGCAATACATAAGAGCTCACGCCTACGGTATCGTTGGCTGGCAGCACTTTTGACCTGATTTTGGTGTTTTCCCTGCAACCGCTTTGCAAAAGAACAGCGGCCACCAGGGCCATAACTATGGAGAGGCTATATAAATGACGTTTCAAACCGGATAATTTAACGGCTAAGATGACAAAAGAAATACTAAGACTCTGTTAAGCTTTTATAAAGCTCTAAAAGCGGAGTGACATCTTCCTTCCAACTGGCTTCATACTTCAGTACTTTCTTATAGCGGCTTGGTTTCAATTCGTCAGAAATCTTCTTGTCTACTTTCTCTGAACCAAATACAACTACATCTGCACTTTTGCCTGCACCCATAGTCAGGGCTGCATTAGTACCATCCTTAAATGGTTCCAGGTCCTTTTCCTTTATTTCATTGCTGATCAGCGCTTTCTTCATGAAATTAGGGTTCAGCTTCTCCTTAAACTGGTTTGCCTGAGCAGTATATATGATCTTGGAGTAGCCAAAAACCGGCTCTTTTTTGTAGGTGGTCTTAAGATAAAGCGGAACCAAAGAGGTCATCCACCCATGGCAGTGAATAACGTGTGGAGGCCAGCCGAATTTCTTAACGGTTTCAAGGGCGCTTTTGCAGAAAAATATCATGCGTTCTGCATTGTCGTCGAAGAAGTTATCCTGGTCATCGCGGAAAACTGCTTTACGCTTGAAATAGTCTTCGTTGTCCATAAAATAAACCTGCAGACGGGCATTAGGCAGAGAAGCTACTTTTATGATCAGGGGGTAGTCGTCTTTGTCAATAATTACATTGATACCTGATAAGCGCACTACTTCGTGGAGACGGTGGCGGCGCTCGTTGATAACTCCGAAGCGTGGCATGATAACACGAACTTCGAGGCCGGAATCAAAAGTCTTGATAGCCAGTTTGTTAAGTATCTGTGCGAAGTCCGTAAACTCGGTATAAGGGGATAATTCGTTGGCAATAATTAAAACACGTTTCTTTGTGTCTGCAGACATGCGGAAGAATTGATTATTAGACTAAATAAAATAAAACAGTCTGCAAAATTACGAAAATATTGAATTCCAACCGTACTTTGTGGCCCGCTAGCATAAAATAGTCATATGGTTATTTTTAAGAAGATCAAAGATATTAAGGGATATTTATCGGCTAAGAAAGTGGCAGGAGCTAGTGTAGGCTTTGTTCCCACTATGGGCGCGCTGCACAGCGGGCACCTGTCGCTGGTGGAGAAAGCGCGTGAAAATGGGGCTGTTTCGGTGTGCAGTATTTTTGTAAATCCAACACAATTCAACGATAAAAAGGACCTGGAGAAGTACCCGGTGTCCATAGATGCCGATATAGAGCTGCTGATAAGTGCGGGTTGCGATGTGCTGTTTTTGCCTGATGTGGAGGAGATATACCCGGGTGGAGAAAGCAATATAAAAGCCTATGATTTTGGCTACCTGGATACGGTGCTGGAAGGTGCAAAAAGGCCGGGTCATTTTCGCGGGGTGGGGCAGGTAGTAGGCAGGCTGCTGGAGATAGTAGAGCCGGACCATCTATACCTGGGCCAGAAAGACTACCAGCAGTGTATGGTAATAAAGAAACTGGTGGAAATGATGGGTATGAGCCAAGTGAAAGTAGTTATTTGCCAAACTGTGCGCGAAGCGGACGGACTGGCGATGAGCTCGCGCAACAGGAGGCTAACCGAACCACAAAGGGTAATTGCCAGCCTCATCTATCAGTGCCTGATATCTATACAAACCAAGCAGGTGAGTGGCAGTTTTGAGATAGTGCGAAAGGAGTGCGAGGACATACTTAAGGCCAAGGGCTTTGCGCCAGAATATGTGGCCCTTGCCGATGCGAACAGCCTGACACTATTGAGCGAGTATAAGCAGGACACCCCAATGGTGGCTTTGATAGCTGCCAAAATTGGGGACATACGGCTGATAGATAATATGCTTTTGGCTTAGTTCTCAGGGGTAGCTAAAAAGAATGGTTTACCCCGATGCCGGTATTGCTTACGTGTATCTCGTTCATGAGGCGGAACCAAAGGCTGTTATAGCGGGAGTGGGTTGTGTACATAACATTGTCGAAAATTAGCAGGAAAACGCCCTGGATGACAATAGACTTCCCGAAGCCACTCCACATTTCCGGGTTGTTTTTCGCATTCTCTGAATACTTTGCAAGCCCTACACCTGCGGCAATATAAACTACATCGAGCCCGGCATTTATAAGGTATAACTTCTTATCGGACTTGTAGCGTGCATAGGCATCTTCTGCGTTTATCCGGGCTGCGGCCTCTTTCCTGGCCCGGGATAAGCTGAGCACGGCTATGCCGGTGTTCACCACACCCCATGCAGCGTTCATTTCATGGAAATATTTCCATTCGTCTTTTTTGGCAGTAAAGTAGCCTATACCACCTTCTGCAATGCTGGCGATGCCCCATGCACCAAGCACTTTCATGCCGGTTTTGTTGATATACATACGGGCATTGTTGTATTTGGCCAGTGTATCTTTAAATGACACTACCTGCGCATGCCCGGCTGTGGCCGCGATAAAAAAGAGGACTATAATTAAGGTGATCTTTACCCGCATGGAATAAATTATTAAGCAAAGCTAAATGAAAATACGACCCACCCGGCCATAAAAAAACGGGATCGAATGCGATCCCGTTACTGTCTTATTGATAATTAGCGATTAGCTTTTGAGAATATCGCGCGAAATAACGAGCTTCTGAATTTCAGATGTGCCCTCACCGATGGTACACAGCTTGCTATCACGGTAGTACTTCTCAACAGGGAAGTCTTTGGTGTAGCCGTAGCCGCCGAAGATCTGCACTGCATCGGTAGCAACACGAACAGATACTTCTGATGCATAGTATTTTGCCATAGCCGACTCTTTGGTCATTTTCACACCGCGGTTCTTCATGTCTGCAGCCTGGTAAATAAGTAATTCAGAAGCTTCTATTTGGGTAGCCATGTCTGCCAGTTTGAAGGCAATGGCCTGGAAGTTGGATATTGGCTGATCGAACTGCTGACGCTCTTTTGAATATTTAAGTGATGCTTCGTAGGCGCCTTTTGCGATGCCAAGGGAAAGGGCGGCAATGGAGATACGACCTCCGTCGAGCACTTTCATAGCCTGCTTGAATCCGTCTCCTACAGGGCCCATTCTCTGTGCATCAGATATGCGGCAGTTGTCGAAAACCAGCTCAGCTGTTTCGCTGGCGCGCATGCCTAGTTTATTTTCCTTTTTGCCTGCGGCAAAACCCGGTGTGCCACGCTCAATGATAAATGCGGTAACGTTATCCTTAGCACGTGGCTCGCCTGTGCGGGCAAGTACCACGGCTACATTGCCTGTAATACCGTGAGTGATCCAGTTTTTTGTGCCATTAAGTACCCATTCATCGCCGTCTTTAACCGCGGTGCAGCGCATATTGCCTGAATCGCTGCCCGTGTTGGCTTCGGTGAGTGCCCATGCGCCTATCCATTCTGCAGTGGCCAGCTTGGGGAGGTATTTTTTCTTCTGCTCTTCAGTGCCGAAGTATAATATATGACCCGTGCAGAGGGAGTTATGAGCAGCTACGGATAGCCCGATAGAGCCACAAACTTTTGCAATTTCGCTAACAACAGTAACATACTCAAAGTAGCCAAGGCCAGAGCCGCCATATTCGGCAGGTACGAGCACGCCCATGAGGCCAAGCTCACCTAATTTGCGAAACAGATCAACCGGGAATTTTTGCGTTTCGTCCCATTCCATCATATCAGGGCGAATGTGCTTATTTGCAAAATCCTTAATCATTTCCGCAATCGAACGCTGCGAATCGGAGTAGCTAAAATCCATCATTGTTGAGTAGGTATTACTTTGGGGGCAATTTTACAACATTTTTTTGAAGGGAGAAATATTATTAAGGCAAAAGTAAAAAGTGAAAAGAGAAACGGGCCCTGCAATTAAAAGTGAAAAATGTTCATTTGTTACTGCACAGACAGATGTTTTTTTAATAGCTGAAACGTTGTTTCCGGCATAGAACAAACTTCTTTTAGTTGGTCAACTGTGGTAAACGAACCTTTGTTTGTTCTTCGGGCTACAATTTTTTGTGCAGATACAGGGCCTATTCCTTTCAGGCGTACCAATGTGGCGGAGTCGGCGATGTTGATGTTTATAATAGTGGGAATGGGCGTTTCGTTATCGTCGGATGCATCAACGTATTCGCTTTTCTCTGTTGTGGCCGTGTCTGCCTTTGATGTGGGCTGGCTGCGCTTGAAAGCCTCCCAGGAAGCTACCAGTTTTTGTTGCCGGGCATCGTCGGTAACAGGTGTTGCCCATAAATGCATGCTCGCCCGGATGGCTATGACGATAATGAGTATAGCGCACAAGGCAATGAGGCCTAATCGTTCGGTGCGGGTAAAGGAGCCAAAAGAGGAAAGCAGCTTTTTCATGCTAAATACGGGAGTTCTACCCATTGGTTATTCTATCTTTTGGGTTGCGGCTGGTATGAATTACAGCAAAAACGACTACCTGTTTTTTGACAATCTTGTAAATAATTACGTAAGGAAATTTTTTCAACTGGAGTTGCCTGTATTTTCCTTTGCGCGGGCTGTAGGCGGTAGGAATCAGTTGTAGTCTTTTGTAGTGTTCATCGAGTTCCTGTAGAAACAGCTCACCAAGGTTTTCTTTCTGCGATTCGTACCAATCGTATGCTTCTTTCTGCATCCGGATGGCACGTAATTTTAAAACAAGCAGGTACATTATAAATGTTTTTTACCCCTGATGATTTCCTTCGCTTCCTCCCAGCTATAGGATTTGGACTTACCCTCAATGTGCAATTGATATTCCTTATCCAGTATAGCTATCTCCTCGGTCGATAACGTAAACGCCCCGGATGCTTCAATGTCATCAGCTAATAAAGTATAAAGCGCTGTTGCTTTTTTGTCATCTAAATCATCAACATAAGTTTTTAATTTTTTTCTAATTGCCGCTACGGTCATAATCTCACTTTTATTTTGCTTAAAAATAATCCAGTTAAAGATACAAATTTACAAATAAACTGATTTATGGGATTAGTGGCGTATTCAAATTCATACCTTATTACCGCTCCGGAATTTGTTAATAGTATTATCATACAGGGCGCAGTTTAGGACGGGCATTAGTTTTCTAATTACCCCTTTTCATTTTACTTTGCAGTATGTACACCCCACAAGATGAAAGGCGCTTGTATGAGCAAGCAAAGCAACTGCTTAAGGACAATTTTGGTAAGGCGGCAGATGTAGTAGAAAGACTGCGCGAAGGCATTGTTTATGCCGACTGGAAATATTATGTGCAGAACGAGCCGACACTGTCGGATGCGGAGTATGACGCGCTGTACAAGCAGCTGAAAGACATTGAGGCCGCTCATCCGGAGCTTGTCACTGCTGATTCTCCTACACAGCGTGTGGCACAGGGGCTAAGTGAGCGTTTCCCGACGGTGAGCCACCTGGTGCCTATGCTGAGCCTGGATAATACGTATAATGCAGACGACCTGACTGACTGGGACCGCCGGTGCCGGGAACTAGCAGGAACAGATGAGATAGAATACTGCGTGGAACCCAAGTATGATGGTGCGGGCATATCGCTGATATATGATGATGATAAGCTGGCCAGGGGGGCGACACGTGGCGATGGGGTAATGGGGGAGGATGTAACCGTGAACATACGCCAGATAAAGGCGATACCGCTGTCTGCAACATTTGCGAGATATGGTGTGAAGCAGGTGGAAATACGCGGTGAGATAGTGATACACAAAAAGGTGTTTGACGCCTATAATAAACAGCGGGTGGGCGAGGGGCTTTCGCCACTGGCAAATCCGCGAAACGCAGCGTCTGGCACGTTGCGGATACTGGACCCATCGGAGGTACGTAAGCGGGGGCTAAATTCATTGCTGTATCATATCAGTGACTATACGCTGCTGCCAGGAGCCAGCCGACCGGGCGAACTAGGCACACATTATGATGCGCTAAAGTGGTTATATAGCATGGGATTTCCTACGCCGGCACCGGATATGACGGTGTTTAAGCATATTGACGGTGTAATTAAATATTGCCATGAGTTTGAAGCAAGGCGGGATGATCTGCCGTATGAGGTAGACGGGTTGGTGATAAAGGTGAATGACTTTGCCATGCAGGCGCAGATGGGTGCTACATCGCACCACCCAAGGTGGGCTGTGGCATATAAGTTTAAGGCGAGGCAGGCAACCAGTAAACTTGTGGATGTAGAGTTCCAGGTAGGGCGTACGGGGGCGATAACGCCTGTGGCTAAGATAGAGCCGGTGCATATAGGCGGGGTGACGGTAACTTCGGTTTCTCTTTTTAACGAAGATGTGATACGTGAAAAGGATCTGAAAATAGGGGACACTGTGCTGGTGGAGCGGGCAGGAGATGTGATACCCTATATAGTAAAGCCAATGGCTGAGCTCAGGGATGGCAGTGAGCGGGATATTAAGTTTCCGACGCACTGCCCGGCCTGCCAGAGCCAGCTGGAACGCCAGCCCGAGGAGGCCGCATGGCGATGCATAAACATGAACTGCCCGGTGCAGTTGGTGGAGCACATAATACACTATGTGAGCAAGGATGCTATGGATATACGAGGGCTGGGCGCGGCTAACATTCAGAAGTTTTATGACCTGGATATTCTAAAGGATGTGCCGGGTATATACCATATAGACTGGAGTAAGCTGAAAGGACTGGAAGGGTTTGGTGAGAAATCGATGACCAATCTGAAACTTGCCATAGAGCAATCGAAGAAGCAGCCGCTAAACCGGCTGATCTTCGGCCTGGGTATCCGCTTTGTGGGTGAGACTACGGCGAAGACACTTGCCAATGCGACATCTGATATCAGAGAGTTTTATACCTGGGATGCTGACCGGTTTTCTACGCTAGAGGATATAGGGCCTAAGGTGGCATCTTCAGTGGTAGACTTTTTTGCACGGGAGGAGAACCGGGCAGTGATCCAGAAGCTGGACGAGTCAGGAGTGAACCTACTGAACGAGCATAAGGGCGAAAGCGTAGCTGACGGAGTGCTCGCGGGTAAAACTTTCCTGTTTACAGGTACGCTAAGCCAGTTCAAACGCAGTGATGCGGAGAAGATCGTTGAGGACAGGGGCGGCTCTATTTTGGGTGGCGTGAGTGCCAAGCTGAATTACCTGGTAGTGGGTGAAGAGGCAGGGTCTAAGCTGGAGAAAGCGAAGAAACTGGGTACTGTGAATATACTTACGGAACAGGGGTTTTTAGAATTGGTGGGTAGTTAATGATTCGATGCCAAGCATAGGTAGCGATGGCGGGTGTTATAAAAAGAGTAGGGGCTGAAATTTTCAGCCCCTACGTGTATTAAATTTTCAGTGAAAACTATTAATTGAATTCACTTGCAGGTATTTCTTTGTTAAGCTCTACCGACTGAACTTTCAGGTTCAGGTTTACGCCCGGGCCTGGAATGCTAAAGAAGTAAGGGATCTTGTAACCATTACCACCTGGTACGTCGCGATAGTCTGAATAATCAGATGACTTACCAGATACGGTTCCATCTTCGCCTTTTTCAAATTTCACGTCTCTAACTTTCAGGCTGGATTTTACGTCGTAATATTCTGTAGTTTTCTTGCCTTTTCCGTCAACAGCATCAACAACATAAGCGTCAGCACCTTCAATGGTTTCGATGCCGGTTAGTGTGCGCTTGATGCCATATTTTTCAGGGTGCAGATCAGACTGTAAGTCAGTCTGTTCTTTTGTTTCTGCGATCTCTTCAGCGGTCATTTCTTTCTTCTGACCCTGAGCTTCCTGGTATCCTTTTTTACCATCGAATACTTGCTTTTGTAACACCATTTTATTCATCTCAACAGCTTCCTTGAACTGACCAGCGCTTGTTTTGATGATAGTGATTGCAAGTGCCATGTCTTGTATTTCTGTATTGCACACCATTTTGATGCTCTTGAGGCTATTCATTGCCTTTTCGCCGCCTATGGCAGCTACGTAGTTTTTGTAAACTGCATCAGCTGTCATGCCAGCAGGAACTGTCTTTGCTTCTGAAGGCTGAATTGATTTTCCGCTGTAGTCGTAATAATCAATTTTACCATCTGCAGAGAACAGGGCCAGCTTGTTTGCTACCTCTTCTTTGCTGCCTGCTACAACTATGTTAGCATGGTCAGGGCGAATGTATTTTTTCGACATTTCCATAACATCATCGCCGGTAACTGCTGCGAGATTTTTCAGATAATTCTGATAGAAATCCTTAGGCATGTGGTAGCGCTCTATGTTTATTGCGTACTGTGCAACACGTTTTGGATCTTCGAGACCAATGGCAAAACCACCGGACAAATAAGTGATCGTATTCTGGAGTGTGGTATCGCTAACCTTGTCGGTCTGCATCAGACGCATTTCGTCGAGAATTGCACCAAGCGCGCTGTCAGAAACTACGTTGCGGAACTTACCTGACGCATTGAAATAGCCACCGAGGATATCCTCCTGCAGGCCGGAGTACGCACCATAGCCCCAGCCATGTTTTTCACGGATACCTGTGAACAGGCGACCTTGCGAGCCACCACCGAGGATGGTATTAGCCACACGCGCCTTGATAACATCCGGAGCGCCTGGTACCAGGTCAACAGGATAAGTAACGCTAACTACGCTCTGTACAGAACCTGTTCTGGGTGCGAAAGCTACTTTGGTAAGCTTGTTTGCAGTGAGCGCAGGTATTGTGTAGGTAGCTTCCGGCACGTCTGCACGCTGCCATTTGCTGAAATACTTCTCAATCAGCGGTTTGATCTCTGCAACTGTAACATCTCCCACTATGGCCATGTAGGCAACATTGGGGCGGAAGTATGTCTTATAGTATTTGTTGCAACGATCAAGCGTGATCTTCTTTACGCTTTCTTCAGAAGCTACTTCACCATTAGGGTGATTAGTTCCAAAGTTTACAATAGCGCTTACGTTGCGCACCATTGCATCCGGGTCGCTCTTCTGTGTTTCGAGGCCGGAGAGTGTTTTCTTCTTTGTTTTGTCAAGCTCGTCCTGGCTGATAACAGTGTTCATTGTTATGTCGGCCATCAGATCAAGTATCTTCTCCGTATACTTTTTGAGGCCACCACCTGAAATGCCTTCATCTGAAACGTTGATGTTAGCGCCCATCTGGTCTATTTCTTCGTTCAGCTTGTCTTTAGAACGGGTAGTAGTGCCGGAAAGCAATAGCTCAGACATCATGTCGCGGTAACCGGTCATGTCTCCCTGCAGTTCTGGCTTTATTGAAAATTCGATGCTGGCAGCAATAGTTGGCAGTTTGTGATTTTCTACTACAAACACCTGCAGGCCGTTAGGCAAAGTGAAGCTTTCGTTCTTGCCTAGTTTTATTTCCGGGGCAGGTCCTGGTTTTGGTTTTACGGAGCGGTCCACTGTCTGGGCCCACGTAGCGCCTGCCAGCGCTATAGCTATAATGGATAATGTTATCTTTTTCATTTTTGAATATTTTTATTGCGGCAACAAATGCACGCCACGATTAAATGTTGTGATTAGTGTTTAGGCTGTGGTTTTGCACCTGGATTTGCCATGTTTTTTTTCATTGATTTAGGCGCTTCCTTGTCTTTGCCTTTGTTCTCTTCACTCTTAGGCATATAGAACACAACGAGGCGGTTCTCTTTGGTCAGGTATTTATTGGCCACACGCTTAATGTCGTCGCGGGTTACTTTCTTGTAGCGCTCCAGCTCTGTATTTATCAGGTTTGCATTGCCCTGGAATGTGTAATAAGTAGCCAGGTTTGTAGCCACTCCCAGATCTTTCTGGTTCTGCTCTACGAAATCACTTTCGGCCTGGTTCTGCAATTTCTTATACTCATCTTCAGTAATGCCTTCTTTCTTCACTTTTTCAATCTCATCTTCCATTGACTTTTCGAGCTCGGCTGGTTTCACGCCCATATTGGCGATGCCCAGCATGATAGCCAATCCTGGTTCTTCATTGCCAAGGTCGAAAGAAGCGGTTTGTACTGCCTGTTGTTTCTTGTCTGTGATCTCTTTCTCAAAACGAGAGCTCTTCCCCTGCGACAACAACTGCGTCAGCATCTGTATTGCATAGTAGTCGGGCGTGCCTTGTTTTGGTATATGATAACCAATGATAACAGCTGGCAGTTGCACATTGTCATAGAAGTTAACACGTTTTTCTGCTTTTTGCACCGGCTCAGCTTCGGTAGGGCGTGGTATAGCCTTAGTTCCCTTGGGAATATTGCCGTAATATTTAGAAATCAGGTCTTTAGTTTGCGCCACATTTATGTCGCCTGCTATTACCAGAACGGCATTGTTTGGCACATAGAATGTTTTGTAAAAGTTCATAAACTCGGCAAGCGTTGCCTTATCTATGTACTGTTCTTTGCCTATAGGGCTCCAGCGATATGGGTACTTAGTGTACGCATTTTCGTAGATAACGTTAATGAGCTGGCCGTAAGGACGGTTGTCAAAGCTTTGTTTCTTTTCCTCTTTTACTACACTACGCTGTGTTTCCACACCTACTGTGTCAATCTTGGCATGCAGCATACGCTCACTTTCCATCCACAGGCCCAGTTCCAGCTGGTTGCTTGGTAATACTTCGTAATAAAAAGTACGGTCCTGCGTGGTGTTTGCGTTTAGCTGACCACCTGCGCTCTGGATAAACTTCATGTATTCGCCGCGCTTAATGTTCTCACTGCCTTCGAAAAGGAGGTGTTCAAAGAAGTGTGCAAAGCCGGTGCGCTGCGGATCTTCGTTTTTAGAACCTACATGATACATAACGGAAACCGCCACTATGGGAGTAGAATGGTCTTCCTGCAGAATTACATGCAAGCCGTTAGGCAGCGTGTATTCTGTGAACGTGATGGTGGCAGCGGCCTGTTTAGCGCTCAAAGTCAACATTGAGGCGCCAAGGAGCATACCCATAAAAGCGTTTCGCTTCATAAACTAGTAAAATTTTGTGCAAAAGTAGCAATTGAGGGCATATCAGCGGCTTTTTTCCTAAAATTCCCCCTATAACTCACTAACCCTGTTCATCAGGCGATAAAGTATACACATTTAGGGTATGTAAAACCGATTCTTAGCCCATGCGCACGCGGGCAGGGTCTACGGCACGGTTTTTAATATTTTTCGGAAGGCGATATGTGTAACAATCTAAAACCTAAACTATGAAAACGATAAATTTACTATTTACTACGATACTGTCTTCGTTGTTTGCCGCTGATGCCGCTGCACAGTGCTCTGTGTTTTGTCATAATGCTGACCTGAGCAACATAAGCGATATGCGGGGGCTTAGCCTTAATGACGTACACAGAAATATGTCGATGCATATGCGCACATCTGCGGCAACTGCATCGAGAATAATTGCTCAGGCCGATCTGAGTAATAATGGTGCGTCATTTGTGTATACAGACTCTATAAAACTTAGCTACGTAGGCACTCATGGGGGCGATCTCAATCACCTCGGGCTGCAGTTGAAGTTTGACAGCGGTTATGTTTATGCCTACAACAGTGGAACGAGCAGCTGGGATTTGAATCTTTATTAATTCCAGACCTTTGATGCATCGGACAGGCAGATAGCGACAGTTTCCCAAACATGGCATTCGTCTACAAGTACCTATGTAAATTCGGCCGAGAACCTATATAACTGGGCTGGCGCAAATCTGCAGTTTTATGTGTACCAGCAGTGGGACTCAGCAAGTAGTGCATGGGTGAACAGAGATAAATACCTGTATAGTTATGACGGAGCTGATAATATTATATCAGAGGTGCACCAGGTGTGGAACACTGCGACAAGTGCATGGGATAATGATTACCAGTATAACTACACCTATAACGTAAATAACAAAGTGACCATGGAGGCAGACCAAACATGGAGTGCGGGTGCATGGCTGAACCAAACGCAAACGACCTATACTTATGACGCGACTAACAATTTTGTGCTGACCGAGATATATCATAGCTGGAACTCCGGTACCAGCAGCTGGGATGTCACGGGTAAGAAGGTGAATACATACGATGCATCCAACAACAAGCTCACGGCCCTGATCCAGGAGTGGACCGCAGGTACATGGCAGAACTACTCTCTTTCGACCTACAGCAGTTTTGTAACGCAACTGCCGCAAACGGAAATATACCAGATGTGGAATACAACCACATTGGGTTTTGATAATGCGACCAAGTATACCTACACCTATAACGACGCGAACCAGCTTACCAACCAGGTAAGCCAGACGTGGAACATAGGCGGCTTCTGGCAGAACTCAACAGCTGACCGGGAGAGCAGGTTTTACTACGAACCCTACACTACCGGGGTAAATAACCTGGCTAACAATGAGAACTCCCTGATTCTTTATCCTGTGCCTGCGACCGACAGGATACATATAGATCTGCAGTGGGGACAAATACAGCCTTTCACGGTATGGATATACAATGTGCAGGGTATTATCATTGATAAGTGGGAGGTGCCTGCAACAGCCTCTTATTATGACGATGTACCGCTTAATCTTCCTACAGGTAATTATTTCATGAGATTCAGCGGGGTAACGGGGAACATTGTACAACAATTCCTGGTAGCCAGGTAGCATAACTACTTGTGTATAATTGTCAAAAAGAGAAGGCTTAGCGGCCTTCTCTTTTTTTATCAGCTATTTACGTGTTTTTGAAAATAAATTATTTGTTTAAAATTACCCAAGGTTTGTCTTTATTATTATATTTGTTGTACACATGCTAAAGATTTCCTTCAAAGTAGCTGCCATCACGCTTTTCTGCACTATGGCTTCTCGTAACTCTGCGTTCGCGCAAGCCACACCGCAGGCGAGAACCGCTGTTGTAAAGGAAGCCAACTATACCATTGAGTTTAAGATGCTGCGACCCGAAATAAATCTGACGGGTGAGAACAGTAATATCATATTTACGGTAACCGTTGTAAACCATGGCAATCAACCGGTTGATTTTGGATATGCGATAGATTATGGGTATAAGAAATTTCATAGCCACGACTTTTACCTGGAAGCTGTGGATATGGAGGGGAATCGTGTAGATATAGATGGAGAGGATGACAATGAGTTTACCTACGATCCGCCGGATGATAACACGAAAAATGTAAATAAGATCGTGCAGAAGATCAATTCCTCGGCTTATTATTTCCGGCCCGGAAAGTATAAACTCAGGTGGGTTTATGACCCGGCAGCCAACCGGTTCACCCCGGGAAGCGTAAAGATCAATCCTGTTTTCTCGAACTGGGATCTGCTGACGGTTTCGGAATAAATGCTGCTTTTCCTGGCTTTTCCCTGTCTTAGGCAAAGTGAGGGGTTATGCCTGTGGTGTTATACCTTTGCCGCAAATGATACGCGTAGGAAAAATTGTGGCGACCCATGGTCTTAATGGTGCCCTTATACTCACACATATAGTAGGCAATTCTAAATGGCTGAAACCGGAGCAGGTGCTGCTGGTGGAAATGCAGAAGGGTAGTCATATTCCGTATTTTGTTTCTCAGTGCAAGGCAAATAATGACGCTGAATACATAATAAATGTAGAGGATGTAGACAGAATAGAGGTGGCTAAAAAGCTGGTAACGAGGCATGTGTATGTAGATGAGGCGATATTGGCTGATTATGCGAAGCAGTCACCACTGCTGTGGATCGGCTTTTCTATAGTAGATAAAAGCAAAGGGATACTGGGAAATGTTGAAGATGTTTCACGCACTGGTTTTCAGTGGCTGGCCAAAATTACTTACAGTGGTGCAGAGGTACTAATACCACTTATTGATCAGTTCATAGAAAAGGTAGACATAAAAACAAGGACAATAAATGTGAACTTACCTGATGGGCTGCTTGAAGTATACCTTGGTAGTTAGGCACTTATGGCTTGCCAGGTAGTGGCAAGCCGGGTTTAATTGATTTTTTACTTTTGAATTTTATTTTACAAATGCGGATCGATATTATAACGGTGTTGCCCGAGTTATTGGAAAGCCCTTTTAATCATTCTATAATGAAGAGGGCTAAAGCTAAGGGCTTGCTGGAAGTGCACCTGCATAACCTGCGCGACCATACGCCATATAAGCAGGGCCAGGTAGACGACTACCAGTTTGGGGGTGGGGCAGGGATGGTGATGATGCCTGAGCCGCTGGCCATATTGATAGAGCTACTACAGAAGGAGCGAAGGTATGATGAAATTATTTTCATGACGCCCGATGGAAAGTTGTATGACCAGAAAACGTCAAACACACTCTCCCTGAAGGAAAATGTGATCATTATATGCGGACACTACAAAGGAATAGATGACCGGATACGACAGCATTTTGTGACTATGGAAATATCTATAGGCGATTATGTGCTGAGTGGTGGGGAGTTGGCCGCTGCGGTAGTGGTAGACTCTGTGGGGCGACTGATACCTGGTGTACTCAATGATGAGACCTCGGCATTGTTTGACTCGTTCCAGGACGGAATGCTGGCACCGCCGGTATATACCCGCCCGGCCGACTTCAGGGGATGGAAGGTACCGGAGATACTTATAAGCGGCGACCCAAAGAAAGTGGATGCCTGGCGGCATGAAGAATCGCTGAAAAGAACGGCGGAACGCAGGCCAGGATTATTAAATGACGATGTGCAGGAATAAAAGATAAAATTTTTGCGTAAAAGATAAAATTTATGTTACCTTTGCAGTCCGAAAAATAATAACAAATGGAAGCAGTAGCGTTTATACACGAACAACTTACCGGAAAGAAAGATTATCCCAAGTTTAAAGCTGGAGATAACGTCACGGTTAACTATAAAATTGTCGAGGGTAATAAAGAGCGTATCCAGTCATTCAAAGGCGATGTTTTAAAGCGCCAGGGTACAGGAGCTACGCAGACTTTTACTGTTCGTAAAATGTCTGACGGAGTTGGTGTGGAGCGTCTGTTCCCGCTATTCTCGCCAAACATCGAGTCTATAATACTGAACAAGTCGGGCCGTGTACGCCGTGCTAAGCTGTTCTATCTCCGTGAGCGTCAGGGTAAATCTGCACGTATCAAGGAAAAGAAACAAATACACGCTTCTGCAAAGCCGGGTAAGGCCGCGAAAGCAGTTAAGGCTTAGTAATAAAATATACTATTTAGTAAAGGATACACATTGTGTATCCTTTACTGTTTTGTCATGTAGCGAAGTCAATGTTTTCCCGCCTATATTTGCGTCCTATAGTTCTGAAGATATGAAAATAACAATGTTCCAGGTTGATGCATTTACAGAGAAGCTTTTTGGTGGTAACCCGGCTGCGGTATGCCAGCTGGACAAGTGGCTGACCGAAACCCAGATGCAGGCCATAGCTGCTGAAAACAATCTTGCGGAAACGGCGTTTATTATTCCGGCAGACGGAGGGTACGAGATAAGATGGTTTACGCCAACAGTGGAGGTGGAGCTGTGCGGGCATGCAACATTGGCATCAGCACATGTTATCTTTAATTACCTGGGCCATATGGAGGGCGAAATCCTCTTTTCCTCGCGCCTCAGTGGCATGCTGAAAGTGAATAAGGAAGGAAAACGGCTAACATTGGATTTTCCGTCAGATAGATTTGAAAAGGTGCCTGCACCGGCGGCCCTGAAGCAGGGCCTTGGGATAGAACCAATGGAAACCTACAAGGGTAAGACCGACTATATGGCCATATTACCCTCTGAGCAGGCCGTGGCTGGACTGAAGCCGGATTTCGCAGTACTCAATACGCTTACGGATTGCCGTGGAATAATTGTTACGGCAGAAGGCACGGATGTGGATTTCGTCTCCCGCTTCTTTGGGCCTCAGTCGGGCGTAAATGAAGACCCTGTTACTGGGTCGGCACATACAACCCTGACACCATACTGGGCTAAGACGCTAGGTAAGAATGACCTTACTGCCATGCAGCTGTCGGACCGAAAAGGGCATCTTTGGTGCAAGTATAATGGAAGCCGGGTATACATAAGCGGACATGCAGTTACCTATATGCACGCTGAAATAGAACTGCCTGATTAGGCTGCCTGCAGATTTTATACATTACTCAAAGGTGATCCAGGCAATGCGCGTTTGCTTATCCCTGCCCGTACGTTCTACGATCATCGTAGCGTAGGTGCTCATATCCTTATTGAAATCAGATGCGGCTATATAGCAGAAGGTTGATTGTTTTTCTCCCGGGTCGCCAAACAGGAAGAATTTCTCGATACTAGTATTCCCCAGTTTAAAACAAATGGTGTTTGACTCAGAGACAGAACTCATGGTCTTACGCTTGGGCTCGTCTTCTCCTTTTTCATAATTGGAAGGAGGGTCATTAAATATTACATAACGGCCTTTTGACGCGTTGATATAGTCGAACGACATAAATTGGTTTACATTTCCCTTTATAAGGCCATATTGGGGTGCTGACTGGTATACGCCTTTAGCGCGACCATTTACATATAATTTAGGAAGTATGCCCTGCATCATCTGCTTTTTGTTGATAGCGTAACCATGCATTTCAGTACCATCATCTGACAGCTCCGAAACACCTATACCACCAACATAAGTCTTTTGCGAAACAATGGCGCCATACTGGTTGGTAGTTGTTTCCGTAGTGTTTTCTTCCATGAGCACAGTGGTGGTGTTGTCTTTATTGATCACCATTTGTTGTACAATACCGGAGTAGTCGTAGTCTGCATCAATGTTTTTATGTACGTAGTCTACTACCTGCTGAGCTGCCAGGGGCTTTACTGCAGTAACCTGCAGTGTTTCCGGGTCTATAAAGGAGAGGAGGGTAGCATAATAGCTGGTGGTTTTTCCAGAAAAAAAGCCGTGTTTTTTTCCCGTGAGCGACAATGTGAGCAACTGTATTTTATTAGCCGCGTGATTGTAAAGCATAATAGACTTGGTATCATCAAAGTCCTCTGAAAAATCGAGCAACTTGTGGCCGAATTCTTTTTGCCCTACGTCCATTCTGGAAACAATTACCCGTGCTGCTGAGTCATCGGCGCCAGATTTTCCGTTGTGGCCATAAGTCGCTACGTAGATACGCTTGCTGCCGTCTACTACCGCACCTATATAGCGCAGGTATTTAAAGGCTTCGTTTGGTGATTCATAAAAAGCATCGTTTAGGATCTTATGGGTGCCATCGTAATGAACTACCCTTATACGCTCGCTGCGATCATGGGCAAAACCATTAAAAAAGATGGCCGCGTAGCAATCTGATTCGGGATCTTTTTCCACGATGATATCATTAGGATCAGCATGACCATAAACAATTGCCCAGCCACCGAAGGGCACGTCTTTTGGCAGGCTACCCAATACTTCTTCTTTTACCATTTCTCCAGTTGTTGCATTTATCCTCAGGCGGTAAAGGGTAGGCTGGTGTTCAGACTGTTGTGCGAGAAATATGACTGGTTCGCCGTTGATCTCGTATAATCCGGCAATCTTTGAGATCTTTAGTTTTTTTACATCCCACAGTTCGCTAGTGAGCATTTTGCGGGAAATTTCCTTGCGGGCCTTATCATATACTACAACCTCTATTCCTTCTTTACTTTCGGCGTGAAAGAGAAATGTGTTGCCGTTCTTAAGCTGTATCAGTTTATTCCATCCATAATCGGGTTCGTCGAAAGCAGCACTTTTTTCGATGTGAAATTGCTGCGCAAACGAAGATGTGGTACCCAAAGCAGAACAGCAGAAAATGGCTATTGCAGTCGCATATTGGCGGAGATGTCTTGTCATTGGTGCGGTGTTTATTATTTTCGGGTGAAGATAAAAAAATAAGCCCGTACAATACAATTATACGGGCTCGCTGTAAATGTAGTAAAAGATTAATATGCCCACCTGATATAGGTGGCGCCCCATGTGAAACCTCCGCCGAAGGCTGCGAGTACGATGTTGTCTCCCTTCTTCAGCTTGATTTCCCACTCCCACAGGCATAATGGCAAGGTGCCATTGGTGGTATTGCCGTAGCGCTCAATGTTCATCATTACCTTTTCAGCAGGCAGGTTCATGCGATCTGCGGTGGCAGTTATGATTCGCTTATTTGCCTGGTGCGGTACCAGCCAGGCAACGTTTTCTGCTGTTAAGTTGTTGCGGGCCATAATGTCGGCAGCAACATCAGCCATGTTCTTTACTGCGAATTTGAACACTGCCTGACCTTCCTGGTAAACAAAATGTTCCTTATTCATTACTGTCTCCATGGTGGCTGGCTTCACTGATCCTCCTGCTTTCTGGTGGAGGTATATGCGGCCACTACCATCTGTCTTTAAAATAGAGTCAATAATACCATAACCTTCAGTATCAGGCTCCAGCAGCACACAACCGCCACCATCACCAAAAATGATAGACGTTTTACGGTCTTCATAATTCATGATTGAGCTCATTTTATCTACACCTATTACCAGTACCTTTTTGTGCCTCCCTGTTTCTATGAACTGCGAACCTATGGTGAGCGCATATATGAAACCGCTGCAGGCTGCGTTTACGTCGTAACCCCATGCGTTGGTCATGCCTGCTTTGTCGCAGATCACGTTCGCTGTAGCCGGAAATTGCATATCCGGGGTCGTGGTGGCGCAAACGACCATTTCTATTTCTTTGGGATCTATCCCTTTCTTTTCCAGCAGATTTTTTACCGCCTCCACTGCAATATCGCTACTGCCTTTGCCTTCTCCCTTCAGAATCCTTCTTTCCTTAATACCGGTGCGGGATTGTATCCATTCATCGGTAGTGTCCATCATTTTTTCGAGCTCCGCATTAGTGAGCCGGTATTCGGGTACATAGCCGCCAACAGCTGTTATAGCAGCATGAATTTTCTGCATTTATTTTTATTTAGTGCGTAAAGTTAGTTAAATATTAAATTTCAAATTTGAGGAAGGGTGTGGTAAGTGCTTTTGTTGTGTACGACGACGCATAAAAGCTTGCTAAGTGCTCATGCCGCCACATATACTCAGTACCTGGCCGGTCATGTACTTACTCATATCGCAGGCGAGGAAGAGAGCCGTGTCAGCCACTTCTTCCGGCTTGCCGAAACGACCGAGCGGTATTTTCTCAAACCATTTTTCTGCACCGCCATCTTTCAGGTAGTGCGTCATGTCTGTTTCTATAAATCCGGGGGCTATTACATTGCAGCGGATATTACGGCTGCCTATTTCCTGGGCTATACTCTTTGTAAAACCTATGATGCCCGCCTTACTGGCTGCATAAGCACTCTGGCCGGCATTGCCTTTTACACCCACAATGGAACTAAGGTTGATGATACTGCCGGAACGGGCTTTCATCATGGGGCGCATTACCTGCTTGGTGAGATTAAATACACTCTTAAGGTTGGCCTGCATTACGTCATCCCACTGCTCGGGTGTGAGACGCAGCAACAGATTGTCTTTGCTGATGCCTGCATTGTTTACGCAAATGTCTATTGTCCCGAACTCCTTTACTACGTCAGCAGCCAGCTGCTCTGCGGCTTTAAAATCGCCGGCATCGCTTTTATATCCTTTTGCTTTTACGCCCATACCTGCAAGGCGCTCTTCCAGTGCCTTCGCACGCTCTTCAGAAGAGAGGTAAGTGAATGCTAAATTAGCGCCATGCTCGGCAAATTTTACTGCAATGGCTTCACCTATTCCCCTGCTGGCACCAGTAACAAGCGCCACCTTATTTTCGAGCAGTTTCATGTTGTTGATTTTGGACTGCTAAAGTAATCATTGCTAAGCAGTGTCGTTTAAGATTATTTAAAAAAATATTTTATTGTGGGAGTTGCAGCGAAATTGGAATTCCATCGCAAGTCTGAAGCTTGCATTAATGGATCTAACATTTTTGAAAGAAAGTATTGTGGCGCTGACGTGCGCCAACAAAAATCCACCAGCTACCTGCAGGTGGATTCTCGTAATCAGAGGCCAGTTATGTTCTGAAACTTACAGACTTTCCATGCTTTTCTTAATGATGCCAATGCATTCATCGATCTGCTCGCGGGTAATGAGCAATGGCGGTGCAAAACGGATCCTATCGCCATGAGTAGGCTTTGCTAACAGGCCATTCTGCTTCATTGCCACACATATGTCCCATGCTGTGTCCTTATCCGGATGGTTAATGACAATGGCGTTGAACAGGCCTTTGCCCCGTACAATAGAAATATGCGGATTATTGAGCGCTAACAACTCTTTGCGGAAATGCGCGCCAAGTACTGCAGAGTTGTGCGCCATTTTCTCGTCTACCAATACCTGCAATGACGTCATGGCCACTTTGCAGGCAATAGGATTGCCGCCATAGGTAGAGCCATGATCGCCGGGCTTAATTGTAAGCATTATTTCATCATCCGCTAAAACCGCTGATACCGGCATAGTGCCACCTGAAAGCGCCTTGCCAAGCAATACAATATCGGGGCGAACGTCTTCGTGATCGCAGGCCAGCATTTTGCCTGTGCGCGCGAGACCTGTTTGTATCTCATCTGCAATCAAAAGCACATTGGCTTCCTTGCACATGGCTGCGGCTTTTGCAAGATACCCTTCATCCGGCACCACAACACCGGCCTCACCCTGTATGGGCTCAACCATGAAGCCAATGACATTTTTGTCCTGCAATGCGGCCTGCAGTGCAGGAATGTCGTTGTAAGGAATAGCCTCGAAACCCGGGGTAAAAGGACCGAAATCTTTTTTAGAGCTTTCATCGCTGCTGAATGAAATAACGCTAATGGTGCGGCCATGGAAGTTGTTTTCGCAAACAATGATCTTGCCTTTATTGTGCGGTACGCCTTTTACTTCGTAGCCCCAGCGCCGGGCAAGTTTCAGTCCCGTTTCCACTGCTTCCACGCCTGTATTCATTGGCAGCACTTTATCGTAGCCAAAGAATTTAGTGATGAATTCTTCGTACTCGCCAAGGACATCGTTGTGAAAAGCACGCGATGTAAGTGTGAGGCGCTGAGCCTGCTCGATAAAGGTCTCTATAATGCGTGGATGGCAATGGCCCTGGTTTATGGCCGAATAGCCTGATAAAAAGTCGTAGTAGCGCTTGTCGTCCACATCCCATACAAAAACACCTGCTCCTTTGGAAAGCACTACCGGCAAGGGATGGTAATTGTGAGCGCCGTATAGTTCTTCTTTCTCAAGAAAATATTGTGTCTTGGAGGTTAAATGTGTTGTGGCTTGCATAGGGCAAAATTACATCTTTAAAGGCAAATTATAAATTAGAGAGTGATACCAGACGGAGCGAGCTAACTGACGCGTTATACTTCTTCCGGCATAGGTACCAGAATATGTTCGTTGATCTTGTCCAGCGCAAGTATGGTATAGGCCCCGCTTTCTGCTCGTTCGAACATAGGCAGGAATTTAGCACCATAAATCACCTGCGTCCAGCTATAGGAAGTTCTTTGCTGCACAATGTTGGAAAAATGGTCGTCAAATGCTTTTATATTTACGATTACTTCCATTTTAGTTTCGGCAACCAAGGCTCGGGTATAATGGAATAGCGGGCTATCTTCATCGATCTTGTGCACAATCGTCCAGCTAAGTGCAAGAGAGTTGATCTTACTGATATCGAGCGGCAAGGGATAAAATTTGGTTACTACTTTGTCGTTTTCCTTAACGTGGAGGGCCAGTGTCATCTGTGCCTCTACATCGGTAAGGTGGTTGTTTTTATAGGTGGCCACGCGGAGCATTAGTGCTTTTCCATCCCGGAAGGGTGAAACAAGTATATTAGGACTGAAAACAAGATAGGCCCGGGGACGCGAAAAGCGACCATAGATGAGACCAGTAGCAAGGGCGAAAGAGAGAATTCCCAGTAAAGATTCGGAGGATGCTATAATGTTGGCGAGGAGGCCCGTTGGAGCCACACGACCATAACCCACAGTGGTGAGTGTCTGGCAGCTAAAAAAGAACGCTTCCATAAAATTATTGAACCAACCCCGTCCACTATCTACGCCGGTCAGGTTCTCCATGCCCGCTAATAAGTACATAGTGGCATAGAAAAAATTAGCAGTGGTATAAAAAAGAAAAATGGCCAGAAAGAACATTGGCCTGCTCATGCGCAGCAAGGTGTGGTATATGCTTGTGCGCTCCCATATAGGAATGCCTCTTTTACGCAGGTTATTGGAGCCATCGGGGTTTACAAGCCTGCCCCCCTCAATACTGCTATTGGGGCCAAAGCCGGTGTTGTCAATATCCCTTAAACGCTGTTTGTAATTAGCTCCAGCCATGTTTTCCTTGTTTTTTGTATTCGGTGTATAGTGAGCCTCCGATCATTATGACCATGGCGACACTGCCCAAAAGTAATGGAATCCTACCTGTAAAGTACACATTGGACACATAACGAATGCCTATGAACAGAATGGAAAAAACAATGAGTTTGGCGATCCAGTTAGCATAAGGAATAAGCGTAAGCGGGCTTGTGTGCAACAGCCGGGCAGAATGCAGCAGGTAGAATAATGCCTGCAGCCAGGTAGAGATAACAAAGCTTAGCGCCACGCCGGGGAGGCCCAGTAATAAATACAGCGGGTACATGAGGAGGCAGCCCAGTATAAATTCACTTACGGCGCCAATGTTTATGATATGCCCCTTATGCATACGCTGGAGTACAGTGGTGAAATGATAAGCCCGCACTGGCAATATCAGGATAGCAGCAGCAAATACCGGAATAGCCGGCGCGTACCTAATGCCAAATATGGTAATAAGGAGCGGCTCCCTGAAGAAGAGTAAGAAAAGAAAAATAGGAAAAACAATACAGGAAAGGGCACGCCCCATCTGGTTCATGAGCTCAATGATATCTGTAGAACCGTTTTCGTTTTTTCCCCGCGCCAACTGTATAAGCGCGGCACTGCCTGCGGCGCCCAGCAGCAGTGGGAGGAAAGGGATATTCTGCGACCCGTTGAAATAGATTGCGGAAAGTTGCGCTGACAGCACCAGCGATATTGCAAACTTGTCCACAAAATTGGATAGCACCTGCGTTATATCATACAACCCAAGATGGAGCCAAAGGGAGCGGACTTTAGATATTTCATATTCATCCTCCTGGTTTTTATTATTGTAGTGCTGCCAGTTGCTGATGGCTAAGCCTGCGTAGACACATAGTCGCAAGATGGTAAGTGTCAGCAAGTAAGAGAAAATAGTTTGCAAAGAGAAACGGCTATTCAGCACAAACCAGTGTATACCGAAAAATGCCAGGGAATAGATAACATTTATAGTGACGAGCACATTATAATTGCTAAAAACGATAAGCAGGGATTCTAATATAGCAGCAAGCGTATAGCATATAATAAACAGAAAAGGGATGAGAAGCGAAATATTCAGCACCTGGAACTGCAGGAACGCAAATATGCCCGCTATTACAAAGAGCCATAGTACATACAGGGTATAATGCTTCCGCTTAATGTTGCGGAGCAGCGATATTACGAAGGCGGGAGGGTAGGTGATGATGAGCACATGAATGCCAAGGCAGGCAAGGGGGCAAAGGACATTCAGTTGTATCCAGAAATGCTGATAATTGCCATAAAGTGCCTGGGACAGCTGTCTTGAATACCAGATTACCACCGCCAGGTTTGCCAAAGCGGGGAAGAACCTGGTAATGAATATGAGTAAAGAATTACTGAATAAAGCTTTATTCCCTGGTTTTGGCAAAGGCATTACATTCGTCCTTGTTTAAGTATTTTATGATCTTAGCAGGATTGCCGGCTATGACGCAATATCCATCCGGAAAACTTTTAGTGACTATAGCACCGGCGCCTACAATAGTGAACTCACCAAGGGTGACCGCTGGTAAAACAACGGCGCCCATACCTAACCAGCAAAATCTCCCGATAATTATAGGAGCGGCGGCAGTGTGATTATCATTGTTTATGAAGTCGTGGTTAGAAGATACAATACCGACATTTGGGCCGATATTGGCGTAATCTCCGATATTTACCCCGTTAACCGCATTTATGTATACACCAGGTGAGTCTCCGGGATAAACACCTTTGCCCTTCACGATATTGCCTGCACAGTGAATGGTGGACGTGTGATGAACAGGCCAGCGAACTCCCGAATTCTGCCGGAGTATTTTCCTGAAAAGAAAATCTGTAAGATAGAACCCCACACTCAACTCTTTTTTCATTCCAAAAAGATTTTTTATATGATATGCGGGGCCTTTACTCATGCTTATGCAGATGCTGGTAGTGAATCTTTTTTAAACAACGGATAAAAAGCGGCGATGCAAAGCAATATCAGCAAAATGCTGCTGACGAGTGCAATGGTCTTGCCTTTGTAAAAGCTGTCTGGCCTGAAGTGGAACTCAATATTATGTGCCCTTGCGGGTATCTTTATCGCCCTTAGTACATAGTTCGCACGCACTATTGGTGTCTCTTTACCATCTACAAAAGCTCTCCAGCCCTTTGCATAGTAAATGTCTGAGAACACCGCGAGACCTTCTTTTGAATTATTGGATGTGAACGCCAGGTCATCAAGGCCATAACGAGCCAGCTTCACATAAGCGCTGCTGTCTTTACCAAATGAAGCACTGCCAACATCATTTTTAAATGTTTCCCGGATGACCGCTGTTTTCCTTGGGTCAAATGCATTTGGCACTACCGTGGTATCACCGATCGCCGGGGCATTCAGCCCATCCATTTCCTGGTCGGCGTTTGCAGCCCACTTTACTTCATCCACAAACCATGCATTGCCGCAGGCAGTTGGGTTAGGTATTACGTGCGGTTCCCTTTTCTGGCCGCCAACGATAATGTACTTTGTATTGAGCATGTTCAGTACCTGGGCGTTAAATCCCCGGCTCATCTGGCGCTCTATAAGGTCCTGGTATATTTCCATCTTCGCCGGGTGGTATCCGCCCACACATTTATGGAAGTAAGCCTGCACAGCGTCATTGTAGGTGTCCCTGGAAATATCCAGCACACGATAATATGGGTCCGGGTCGCGAAGGATCTGCTTGTCTACATCTCTCGGTGTGAATTCAGACTCATATTCTGACGCATCGAGGTAGTTTTTTTCGTTTAGGTAGCTGTAAGAAACGGGGAGGAGGTCAATAACAAACAGCGCTCCAAGGCCGCCAATAAGCACACCCACCTTCACTTTATCTTTAATAAATGCCCACAGCAGGCCGGTTGCAATAAGAATGAATATTGCGCTCTTCAAACCGCTCAACATAGCCAGGGAAGCGCGATCCTCTTTCAATAATTTTACTATTTCACCGGGAAGTCTTGCATCTTCTGCGCCACTGAAATTGAAGAAAATACTGCCTCCCACACCCAGGAGCACGCACAGCCCGGCGGTGATGCCTGCGGCTATCTTTACGTCGTTCCACATCTTTCCCGAATCAGATTTCCGGTCAATGATCTCCTGCACGGCCCAGATGCCAAGTAGCGGGAAGAGGAACTCAGGTATGACCAGCGCCATTGATGGGGTACGGAACTTGTTCAGGTAAGGAAGATGGTCAAACAGGAAGTAGTTGAGGGCTTCAAAATTTTTACCCCAAGAGAGCGCGATACATATAAACGAAGCAGCGGCGATCCACCACTTATGTGGAGAGCGCACCACCATGAGGCCGAGTATAAACAGGAAGCAGATGACAGCGCCAAAATAAACCGGGCCGCCCAAAAATGGCTGAGGGCCCCAGTAAAGTGGAAGCTGATCAGCATTACTACCCACGGCCTCTGCGGTTTTAGGTGCTTTGTCCACCGGCTCTCCCGATGATCCGCCATAGAGGTAGGGAATCATCAGGCAAAAAGTTTCCCCGATACCGTTGCTCCACCTGAATGCATAATCTTTATCAAGTCCCCCATTTGTTTTGCCTTTATCATGGCCGGAAAGCTCGCTGCCGCCACCCCTCATGGTTTCTTTGGCATATTCCTGGGTGGTCATTATGGATGTCATGCTGGGGCCTACACCAATAGCAGTAGCTGCCGCGGCAACAGCACAGGCAATTAAAAACTGTTTTATCCGGCCTTCTTTTATAGCTATGTAAAGCATGCCTACCCCAAAGCAGAAGAACATGATAAACGCGTAATAGATAACCTGGAAGTGGTTGTTGTCAAAAATCAGTGACATGGAAACACCTAGTAATGCGGCCCCGGTAAGCCATCTTTCCTTGAAAACAAGGTATAGCCCCGCTAATGCTGCCGGCAGGTAGGCCAGTGTCATCATTTTAGTATCATGGCCAACGCCTATAATTATAGCGTTGTAAGACGAGAATGCATAAGCTATTGCACCCGCGATGCCCAGCCACCGGTTTACCTTAAGTACCCTGAGCAGCACATAAAAGCACAACATGGCTATAAAGAAGAAGTAAGCCGGTTTTCCTATTGTTTGCAGTACATTTTGCACATATGCTACATAGTTGGTGCTGGTAGCGCCCACGTATGTAGTGTAAGTAGGCATACCACCAAACATGCTGTTAGACCATAATACGTCTTTCCCGGTGGAATCGTGAAACGCCATTGCTTCGCGCGCCATGCCCTGCCAGCTGATATTATCATGCTGCCTCAGCTTTTTGCCTTGTAACTGGGGGTAGCAGTAAGCCAGGGACAAAGCAGCGAAACAAACTATAGCGAGGATGTCAATCCTCATCTTCTTAAAATCTAATTGCATACCGGTTATTTAGTAGAAAGCCAAAAGTAGAAAGTAGCACGCTATTTTCCTATAACAACGGTAAAAGTAATGACGTATTATAATGCTGGGGTATTTCGGTGGTTAATAATGGTTAAAGGATGAAAACTCGATTTTTCTGTATCTTTAGAATTAAATATCTGACTAATGAAAGAGAGTATGAAGTCGGTAGTGATGAAAGAAAAACTGCATCGTTTTATCGAAACTGTTGAAGAAAAGCGGATGAAAGCGATTTATACGCTGTTTGAGAAAGAAATAGAAGAGGAAGAATGGGAATATACCGATGAATTTAAGGAAGAATTGGACCGGAGGTATGAGCATTTTATCAGTGGAGGCATAACCGTGAGCGCTGAAGATGCCAACAAACGAATAAATGAACTGGCGACGAAAATAAGGTATAAATGACCTTTACCTTCGTTTTTGACACTTCTGCAATTGAAGAGTATGAGGAAGCTATTATTTGGTATGGAGCGCACAGCGTTTCTGCAATGAATAATTTCATCAAGTCTGTAAATAGTAAGATTGACGATATTTGCATCGCACCAACACTTTACAGAAATAGATACAGGAAATATAGGGAAGCTACATTAAGCAGATTCCCATATTCAATAGTTTATCTGATTGATGAGAAAGCGAAAATAGTATCAATCACTTCCATCTATCATCATAAAAGAAATCCGAAAAGGAAGTATAAAAAATAGTGAAGGATGAAAGGGGCATAAACTATTTGAATGATTGTCTCCAACGATAACGAGCATTTAAGGGTTTGAGGTTTTTAACTACTTTTGCGCTCCATGCTATCCAAAGAACTCTTACTTAAGGCATATCGCCTCATGATGACCGCAAAAGCAATGGCGGAAACCTATGATGCGAACAGGCAGGTGTGCAAGTATGTACACAGCACATCGCGCGGCCACGAGGCCATACAGCTGGCAACCTCTTTCCTCTTAAAGCCATGTGATTTTGTGAGCCCATATTACAGGGATGAGAGTATGATGCTGGGCATGGGGTACAGGCCATATGAGATGATGCTGCAGTTGCTGGCAAAGGCAGATGACCCATTTACCGGCGGACGTGAATATTATAATCACCCTAATATACGGAGGGAAGGTTTTCCTACTATTATACACCAGAGCAGTGCCACTGGTATGCAGGCAATACCTACCACTGGCGTAGCGCAGGGCATACAATACAGGGAAAAGCAAAAACTGTCTGATTATCCTGTTCCGCCAGTTACTATTTGCTCTCTTGGCGATGGTAGCGTGACGGAAGGTGAGGTGGGGGAAGCATTCCAGTTTGCGGTTTTGCACCAGTTACCCATAATTTATCTTGTTCAGGACAATGACTGGGGCATATCGGTGAGCAGTGATGAAGCGCGGACAATGGATGCGTACGAGTTTGCGGCAGGGTTTAAAGGTATGGACCGTGTGCGGGTGAACGGCAGTGATTTTACGGAATCCTACCTGGCTATGGAGCAGGTAATAGATAAGGTGCGTAAAGAAAGGCGGCCTGTATTGGTGCATGCAAAGGTGCCGCTGCTTGGTCATCACACTTCAGGTGTGAGAAAAGAATGGTACCGTACGCCTGAGGACCTGATAAAACATGGAGCAAATGATCCGGGGCCAAAGCTCAGGGTAGTATTGCTGCAAAAAGGAGTTAAGGCCTCTGAACTGGATAAAATAGAAGACGATCAACGAATATTTGTGCAGGCAGAGTTTGACGCAGCGGTTTTCGCGCCAGAACCTGACCCTGCAACTGTGGCAGATCATGTATATACACCATCGCCGGTGACCCATGAAAAGGGTAACCGCTGCCCTGAAGGCCGGGAGAAAGTGGTAATGGTAGATGCAGCGCTCCACGCAGTTGAGGAGATTCTCCAGGATAATCCGGAGGCGCTTTTTTATGGGCAGGATGTGGGCAAACGCCTGGGAGGCGTGTTTCGCGAGGCGGCGACACTTGCTGATAAGTTTGGCGATAACCGGGTATTCAACATGGCGATACAGGAGGCCTATATTGTAGGGTCTACCGTGGGTATGAACGCTGTGGGGTTAAAGCCCATTGTGGAGGTGCAGTTTGCGGACTACATCTATCCGGGGTTGAACCAGTTGGTTACAGAAATAAGCAAATCGTGCTATCTCAGTTGCGGTAAATTCCCGGTATCCATGATACTACGGGTGCCGATAGGAGCATATGGCGGTGGCGGACCCTATCATAGCGGTAGCGTGGAAAGCACACTGGCGACCATTAAAGGGATAAAAATAGCTTACCCGAGCAATGCTGCGGACATAAAAGGCCTGATAAAAGCGGCCTACCTGGACGGTAACCCTGTGGTGATGCTGGAGCATAAGGGACTTTACTGGAGCAAGGTGCCGGGCACGGAGGAGGCAAAAACAGTGGAGCCAGACCGCGACTATGTGCTGCCGTTTGGCAAAGGGGCAGTGGCACTGGAAGCGTCACAAGAGGCTATTGATGGTGGCGAGTCCATCTGTATCATTACCTATGGCATGGGTGTGTATTGGGCAAAGAATGCTGCAAAACAGTATCCAGGAAATGTGGAGGTGATCGACATTCGTACCATTTACCCGCTTGATGAAGCGCTCATATACAAAACAGTAAAAAAGCATGGCAAATGTATAGTGCTTACTGAGGAGCAGCTCCGCAATTCCTTCTGCGAGGCGCTGGCGGGCCGTATCGCGCAAAACTGTTTCCAGCAGCTGGATGCGCCGGTGCAGACTATTGGTGCACTTGATCTGCCCGCGGTGCCTATGAACATGGCATTGGAGGCGGCAATGCTGCCAAGTGCGGAGAAGGTTGCAGTACGGATCGGGGCTTTACTGAACTGGTAGCGTAAATAGTGCTACGGTGGTGTAAAAAGAAACGACCAATTAAAAATATACGGTTCCTAATTCAATAGTTTTTTATTAATTTGGCTGCTTATCATGCAGGTGCATCCCTTGTGCTGCTAACAAACTCGTGAATATGTATTTAATGAAAAATATAAATACCCTCAAAATAACTACTTTTTTGTTGTGTGCTTTTAGCGGCAACGTGAACGCCCAGTTGCAACACAATCAGTATCCATGTGCTGAGTGTGCTGTACGTGACAACAATGGCAATGACCTGAAGGGTTTTATCATTAGCAATAAGAGAGACCTGAATACAAAAGGGAGCAAAGTAATTGAAGCGTCTGACAACATGTGGGGTTATCTGCAGCTGCGCGCTGCCAATGTGCCTTCGGTGAACAAAACAGGAACGAAAAAGGGAGAGCTGAACTGGGGAGAGCCAATAACTGCAAGCTATATTCTGAATAAGACAAAATCTGGCGCACAGGCTACATGGTGGGCAAGGGAAACCAATAATCCTAAGGGACCGATTACCTCCAAAATGGTGAAAATGGATGGTGAGGGCCCGGAAATTCCTATTGTGCGCTACGAATCTATTACCAATGACCTGGCATCAAAGTCATTTACTATGGTAGAGTACTACAATAATCTTTACAACGAGAGGGATTATGATGTGATGCTCAAAAACTATTTCCTGGTTGAGAATGGCACGGTAAGGGATCCCGAGGATTACAAGGCTATCGTTAGTTTTTATAACGATTTCCTTAAGAAGTTTACCTACGTAGATGATCCGGTAGTGGCTAAGCGGTCATTTATTACCACGCTGAAGGCGCCAAGCGGCAATAAGTATATTGGTTACTTCAATATTATTGATGGTAAACTGGCTGGTAAAGTTGATCCGGTGGATTTCCAATATCAGAAAGACAAGGATACGCTGGTACACAAAATGTTTACCAAGCTCACCGGTAATGTAGTGTATGTATATGGCGATGAGAATTTCGACCTTGAGAAGCCAATTGTTATGTATGCACGTGAGCACGCTATAAAGCTCAGGCGCAGGCATACAAACACAACCAAGAAGTTCAACGAGGATAAGTAATTCGCAGCAGGGTTTGTACCTAGATATTGGCGTGGTCTACATTGGCTAGTTGTCCGCAGGCAGCATCTATATCCTTGCCCCTGCTCCTTCTTAGCCTTGCATTCACTTTATTTACCTTCAGATACTCCATGAATTCGTCTACCCGCTCTTCTTCGGGTTTTTCGAATTTGGCATTTTCTATGGGGTTATACTCTATTATGTTTATAAGGTCAGCCGGTACCTGCCTGTATATCTTTATCAGGTCGTCCGCATCTTTCTGGCTGTCGTTGAAGTCTTTAAAGAGGATGTACTCAAAGGTGATCTCGCTGCCGGTAGCCTTGTAGAAATAGTTAAGCGCATCGATGAGGACTGCGAGATTATTGGTCTCGTTGATGGGCATGATCTCGTTTCTTTTCCTGTCTGTAGCCGCATGCAGTGATAAGGCAAGTTTAAAGCGAACTTTATCATCGGCCATCTGCTTTATCATTTTGGCTACCCCTGCTGTGGACACAGTTATGCGTCTTGGGCTCATGCCCAATCCTTCGGGGGAGGTAATGCGCTCTATGGCCTTCATCATATTCTTATAGTTGAGCAAAGGCTCACCCATACCCATGAATACGATGTTCGAAAGGTGTTTGTTATAGTGTTTCTGTGCCAGTTCGTTTAGTAAGGTTACCTCATCAACAATTTCATCAAAATCCAGATTTCTCTTACGGGCCATATAGCCGGTAGCGCAAAACTTGCAAGAGAGCGAGCAGCCTACCTGCGATGATACGCAGGCGGTCATGCGTTTTTCTGTGGGGATAAGTACACTTTCCACGTAGAAACCATCATGTAGCTGCAAGCGGTTCTTAATAGTACCATCACTGCTGTACTGGCTGTGATGCATTTTTACTTTAGGTATAGAAAATTCCAGCGAGAGCTTTTCACGGAGCGCCTTGGGCAGGTTGGTCATATCATTGATGTCTGCGGCAAATTTTTGCCACACCCATTCGTGTACCTGTTTAGCCCTGAATTTAGGTTCTCCCATGCCTGCCATCATCACTTCCAGTTCCGGCAGGGTTATCTCACGCAAATTTTTCATGGCTGCAAAGGTAAGTGAATAGGTTAAAAAGTTGATATGTTGATATGTTAAAACGCGACAATGAATATACTGCCAAGCCTGGACAAGGAAAAGGGCGTATTGAATTATTGCTAAGAGGTACTCTCGAATCCAAGTAACTTACCTTATCTGCCGCCTATACAGGTAAATGGCTACGCCTGTAAATATGAGATTAGGGATCCACACTGCGAGCATGGGGCTCAGGTTTGCCTTGGTAGAAAATGTGGTGGACAGCTGCATGAACATAATATAGACAGCACTGATAATAATGCCGATGGCGAGGTGCAGGCCACTGCCTCCGCGTATCTTGCGGCTGGCTATGCTGGCGCCTATTATTGTGAGTATGAAGCCAGCAAAGGGTTGAGCAGAGCGACGGTCTTTTTCAATATAGTATATGTTCAGATTCTCACGCCCGCGTAGCTGCTCGCGGTCTATGTAGCGGTCGAGCTGCGGGGTTGTCAGCGCCTCTTTGATGGCATCTGTGCGGTTCAGGTCTATTGGAGCAAAGGGATACTTAATATCCATTTCGGGTATTCTTCGCAGCTTTTCAGACAGGCTATCATTTGTGCGAATCAGTACATTGTGTAGGTGCCAGATCTTTTTTACGGAGTCATAAGAGATGTTATCTGCCATCAGCTTCTCCTTCAGCACTGTGCCGCTCATTTTTTCGCAGGTGAACCGGTTTCCGGTAAGGTTGCTGTAGTTGAAATTCTGCAGGTATATGTAGGTGTCTTTTGATATGCCGAGGTGCAGATTATCCGCGAAATACTTGAAGTTGTCCTCGTTTATATATTTATCCTCAAAACCTATGCGCTGCTTATTGGCAATAGGTATTATCCAGTGATTAGCCAGCAGTGATACCAGGCACAAAAAACCGCCCCCGATCATATAGGGCCTGATAAAACGGTGGAATGAAACACCGGAAGACAGGATTGCAATGATCTCTGACTTGTAAGCCAGCTTAGAAGTGAAGAAAATAGTCGCAATAAAGATGAACAGCGGGAAAAGTAGAGCTGTAATATGGGGGATGAAATTCTTGTAATAGTTTGCTACCTCTATAAATGGTACCTTCTTGGATACTATATTATCTACCTTTTCAGAATAGTCAATAACACACGAAATCAGCGCCAGCACCATGATGGCGAAGAAAAATGTGCTCAATAACTTCTTAATAATGTACCAATCCAGTTTTTTGATCAAACTCATTTCAAGTCAAAAGTATAAAGTCAAAAGCTAAAAGTGTGTTATACCCCCCAAATGCCAGTTGCCAAACGAGGTAGTACAATATTCCGTGAATTTAAAGCCTCTGTTTCAAAATAGGTATCATTTCGTTTTTCCACGCGTTGTAGTCGCCTGCTATAATGTGCTGCCGTGCCTGCTTTACGAGGTGTAGGTAAAATGCCAGGTTGTGTATGCTGGCAAGCTCCAGGGCAAGTATCTCAGATGCTACGAACAGATGCCGCAGATAGGCGCGTGTATAGTATTGGCTTGTCTCGCAGTCAAGGCCATCGTCTATCGGGCTGAAATCATTTTCCCATTTTTTGTTCTTTATGTTTACTACTCCATTTGTGGTGAACAGCATGCCGTTCCTTCCGTTGCGGGTAGGCATAACACAGTCGAACATGTCAATGCCGAGAGAGATATTCTCGAGTATGTTCCATGGTGTGCCTACGCCCATCAGGTAGCGGGGCTTGTTTGCCGGCAGGTATTCGCAGCACAGTGCTGAAAATTCGTACATCATTTCTTCCGGCTCTCCTACCGACAGTCCGCCTATGGCGTTACCATCACAATCCATGCTGGCGGCAAATTCTGAAGATACCTGCCTGAGATCTTTGTAGGTGCTTCCCTGTACTATGGGAAACAGCGATTGTTCGTAGCCATACTTCGGTGCTGTATTATTCATTTGTGCCACACACCTTGCCAACCACCGGTGCGTCAGCTCCATCGATTTTTGAGCATATGCATAGTCGGAGGGGTAGGGTGGACATTCGTCAAAAGCCATTATTATATCAGCGCCTATGCTGCGCTGGGTATCTATCACATTCTCCGGGGTAAACAGATGCCTTGATCCGTCTATGTGCGACTGGAATACAACGCCTTCTTCCTTTATCTTCCTGTTTGCAGCCAGCGAAAATACCTGGTAGCCGCCGCTATCGGTAAGTATGGGCCGGTCCCATCCGTTGAACTTGTGAAGCCCGCCCGCCTGCTCCAGTATGCCAGTGCCGGGCCTTAAATAAAGATGGTAGGTATTGCCCAAAATTATCTGAGCCTTTACATCCTCCTTAAGCTGGCGCTGAGACACCGCTTTTACGCTGCCTACAGTGCCAACCGGCATGAAAATAGGTGTTTCTATAACCCCATGCCCGGTGGTTAAAGCACCGGCACGGGCTTTGGAGTTAGGATCGGTATGTTGTAAGTCGAATGTCAAGCTTTAGTATTTAATGTTATAAAGTAAAAGGTATCAATGTAGTATTTTTGATCGTTGGGTATTGTACTTCTATATTTTTTTGTTGCTGTGCAGTTGGCGTATGCGTTGTTTTTTTTTATACGCATATTCTCGCTGCCTGGTAGTAACCCTAATACAACGTTTCTTCAACAGCCCGTAAGCATCGTCATTTGTGCAAAAAACGAAGCTGCGAATCTAAAGAAGAATCTACCCTCAATCCTGGCGCAAAGATATAGCAATCCCGATAGCGGCTTGCCGCAATATGAAGTAATAGTGGTAAATGACGCATCAGAAGATGATACCGTACAGGTGCTGATGGACCTGGAGCTGCGGTACGATAACCTCTGGGATATCAGTATCTCTAAGAATGCTGAACGGAATTTGCCGGGAAAGAAATTTGCACTGAGCAAGGCACTGGAGGTGGCTCAACACAACTGGCTATTGCTTACAGACGCTGACTGCGCCCCGGCAGGTGACGAATGGCTGGGAAAAATGGTTGCGCCGCTTGCTAAAGGAAACGAGATAGTTGCCGGATATGGTGGATATACTAAAGGAAACGGGCTTCTTAACGCCTTTATACGGTGGGAGACATTGCATACCTTTATGCAGTACGGTACCTATGCACTTGCCGGTAAACCCTATATGGCCGTGGGGCGCAACCTGGCCTGCACAAAAGATGCGCTATTGAAGGCTCAAAACTCACCGTTATGGGGTGCATTACCATCAGGCGATGACGACCTGCTCGTTAGTCTATCCGGAAATTCGAATAATACAGCCGTAGTGTGCGATGCGGCGGCCTTTACCTTTACCAGTACAAAAGCCAGCTGGAAGGAGTGGGTAGCGCAGAAGCAGCGCCACCTTTCTACTGGTAAGTATTACAAAAAGGAAACAAAATTACTCCTAGGGTTTTATGCTGCCACCCATGCAGCGATGTGGCTTAGCTTTTTTGTTTTATTGTTTTCGCCTTACTGCATAATGGCTATGAAAGTAATGGCCTTGCGTTGTATGCTGTATTGGTGCATATGGGTGGCTACGGCAGTAAGGCTACGTGAAAAGAAGCTGATTTATTTCTTCCCACTCTTCGATATAGCGTGGATGGTTTATAACTTTGTATTCTTTCCATACATAACCTGGAAAGACAAACAAAATTGGAAATAGTTTTAAAATACTTCGCCGACTTTACCGAACCACAATTGGCCCAGTTTCGCCAGCTTGAGGGATTGTATACGGAGTGGAATGAAAAGATCAACGTCATTTCGCGTAAAGACATTGATTCTTTGTATGAAAAGCATGTGCTGCATTCCCTGGCCATAGCGGCGCTCTGCACATTTGACGATGGTGCCCATGTGGTAGATATTGGCACGGGTGGTGGTTTTCCCGGTATTCCGCTGGCTATTTTCTTCCCGAAGGTGAAGTTTGTGCTGGTGGATAGCATAGGCAAAAAGATAAAGGTGGTGCAGGAAGTGGCGGAAGCTATAGGTCTGAAAAATGTGACGGCGATACACGGCAGGGTAGAGGAGATAAAGGGGCAAACATTTGATTTTGCTGTATCCCGCGCTGTGGCGCCGCTTGGTGAGCTGTGGAAGTGGATAAGCCCGCTGATACGTATGGGGCAGCGGAGCGATGAATTCCCCAATGGATTGATATGCCTTAAGGGTGGTGACCTGACGAAGGAAATAGCAGAATCGAACCTTAAAAAGATAGTGCAGGCATGGCGTATACCGGATATTTTTCCGGAGCCGGCTTTCGATGAAAAGTTCGTGATCTATGTACCGAAGCTGATCTAGAAATACTCGTAAAAATATTTTGCATAGTTTAGGGTAATGGCGTTTTTCCTATAATAAAGACGATCGAAACTGTAGCAAAGCCTAATGTGTCGCAGGGAACGTTTAATTTCCCTTGGCGTTTAATATTATCCGCAGGTTTTAATTCTGCCGATGATTTTTCATTTGAATACCGGTTTTCTTACTGCCGTTTTGGGGTTATTTTGTTATTGATACTACAGAAACAATTCTTTACTTTTGCCAGCCCGTACGGAAAAGGTGCGGTATGGCAAACTGCCAGAAAATAAATACAACCAACTGATCATATGGGTAGGATATTTGAAGTACGTAAATCCTCGATGTTTGCTCGCTATGACCGCATGGCGAAACAATTCAGCCGTGTAGGTAAGGAAATAGCTATAGCTGTAAAGAAGGGTGGTCCGGAGCCGGACACCAACCCTATGTTGCGCCGGGTAATGCAGAATGCCAAGTCGTTCAATATGCCTAAGGACCGCATAGAAGCCGCCATAAAGAACGCTATGGGCAAGGATACCAGCAACTATGATGAGGTAATATATGAAGGCTATGCACCCCATGGTGTAGCCATGCTGGTGGTAACGGCTACCGATAATACAACACGTACGGTAGCGAATGTACGCTCCCATTTTAATAAAGGTGGCGGTACACTGGGTAATAGCGGATCAGTAGTATTCCTGTTTAAACACCTGGGTGTTTTCAAGCTGAAAGCAGACGGGCTAAATATGGATGACCTGGAACTGGAGCTTATAGATTTTGGACTGGAAGAAGTTGGCGAAGACAGCGAAGGAAATATTATAGTACGTTGCGGCTTTACTGACTTTGGAAGCATGCAGAAAGCATTGGAAGAAAAGGGTATAACACCAATATCATCAGAACTGGAGTGGATACCACAAACGACTGTGGCCGTAACAGATGAGCAGTCGGAAGATGTGTTTAAGCTAATAGAGCGCCTCGAGCAGGATGATGATGTGCAGCACGTGTTTCATAACATGGGGTAAAATTTGCGGTAAACTATAAGTCGTAAGTCTGAGCGTTTGACGAATAAGCATTAAGTAATTATTGATAAGTTGTTTTTGCCCCGGTTCTTTTGGAGCCGGGGCTTTTTTGTGTTTTTCTTCGGTTCCACTTCGCCCTCATTTCGACTTGATTTAGATCGAACTGGCACAGAATCATTAACGGCTAATAGTTCGCTTGCGTTGCTGGTTTTCTCGGGTTGATTTCTTATTATTGCGATGGTTTTTTCTGGGTGCAGAAAGGTATATTGATTTGATAGTCAGACTAATGTGTAAGGTGCCGATCGGTAGTCGGAAAATCAGTCCGACGAGGACTATTCTTTTTAATCCACCCGGGCACAATAGAAAGAATTGATAATTTATTCACAATCAGCGATAAGAAATTAAACTAAATTCGGCACTATAATACGTAGGCCAAGCAAAATTAGCGATGCTGAAAGAACTAGTGCGCCATCCGGAAATAACATTTCAACTGATCGGTAAGTCTGTGCCGAATGCAGTCATTCTACTCGATAGATCGGGTAATATTATTTTTATAAATGACAAGGCCGAAGAATTGTTTGGATACAGTATTGAGGAGTTGACCGACCGAAAAATAGAAGTGATACTATCTCCGGGCTACCGCGAAAGAAATCCACAATACAAAAATGTCTTTCTTCCAACGCCGCAGCTGATTGATTCTGTTAAAGCGAGGGAGGTTACTGCCCAGCGAAAAAGTGGTGCGGAATTTCCTGCTGAAATAACGTTAAATCAAATAGAAGTGACCAACGGCATAATAGTGCTTGCCGCAATTACCGATATTACTGAGCGAAAGGTGCAGGAGGAAAAAATGATGAAATCCAACCGGATTTTTGCCTTCGTAAGTGCCATTAATCAGACAATAATGCACGTTAGGGATGCGCAGACGCTTTACAATGAGGCTTGCCGGATAGGTGTGCATATCGGTAAGTACTCACTGGCGTATATAGGGATAGCAAACAGCGAAAGCAAAAAAATAGGCATTGTGGCGCAGTGCGCAGCTGGTTCGGAAGATTCTGAAGTAATAGGTTCTTTTGCGCATAATGAAATGGCAGCGGTGCAGAACGTAATGGAAAGCGGCTGCCAATATATTACCAATGACCTTGATAGTGAGCCTGATGGTGTGGAAAAGCAATATGCCCTCGCGCAGGGATTTAATTCTGCTATTATATTGCCCATAAAAAAATCAGGTGACACTATTGGCATCTATTGCCTTTTTTCCAGACAGAAGAATTTATTTGACCAGCAGGAGATAGACGTATTGGATGAAATAGCTGGGGACCTATGTTTTGCTCTTGAGAATTTTGAAAAAGAAGCATTGCGGGAGGAGGTAGAGAAAAAAATACGACATGGCAAATTGAGAGTAGGGCGGGCGCAGTCGATAGCTCATATAGGTAGTTGGGAGCAGGACCTTGAAACAGGTATGCTGGCTTGGTCTGAAGAGACCTGCCGGATATTCGGTTTGTTGCCTGGAGGCGAAGCCCAGTCACAGGAGTCGTGGTTGTCTTATATTCATCCGGATGATATCCTGACGGTGACAGAAGCGTTACGGAATGGCATGAAGCGTTTAAGCAGCTATTCGTACCAGTACAGGATAATCAGACCGGACAAAGCAGTGCGATATCTTTTTTCTGAAGCTTATTTTGATCTAAGTAAAGATGGCACCCCGGAAAGCCTCTACGGCGTAATTCATGATATTACAGAATCTAAAAAAGCCGAGGAAGCTCTGGCACAATCTGAGGCAAACCTGCGCCTGATAATGGACCTGATGCCGCAGTCCATTTTTGTCAAGGACTATAATGGTAAATATATATTTGTTAATAATTATTTTGCCGAGTTTTACGGAGTTACCCAGAATGAGATCGTCAATAAATCGGAACGGGAGATACAGGAAGTAAAAAGCGATTCAGATTTCTACCTGAAACAGGACCAGGAAGTGATTTCATCGGGCAAAACGAAAACGATACCTGAACATTCTTATACAGACCGCCATGGCAATGCGCGGTTGTTTCATACCGTAAAAGTTCCATTTACAATAGCTGGTACAAACGAAAAGGCGGTACTTGGAATTACTACCGACGTAACTGCACAAAAGCAGGCAGAAGAAGAACGAACAAAAATGATTGCTGACCTCGTGCAGCGGAACAAAGACCTGGAACAATTCTCCTACATAGTATCACACAATCTAAGAGCTCCGGTGGCCAACATACTTGGCCTGGTAAATATAATGCAGACTATAGGCCTGGACAAAAATGAAGAGAACTTAGCAGCCGACTACCTTACCACTGCAGCCAAAAACCTGGATAGCGTAATCACTGATATAAATCATATACTGGAGCTAAAACATAAAGTAAGCAAGAATCGGGAGTTGGTTCGGTTCCCAGACTTGCTGGAAGAAATAAAGGTGAGCATAGAAAACATGATCAAGGACCAGGCAGTAGAGATCATTAGTGATTTTTCCTGCGTGGAAGAGATGCTGACCATCAAAAGCTATCTTTACAGTATATTCTTCAACCTGATCTCAAATAGTATAAAGTACCGCAGACCTGGAGTGCAGCCCGTGATTGACATTACCAGCAGCAGTGATCAAAATAAGTTGCTATTAGTGTTTAAAGATAATGGGCTGGGGATAGATCTTAAAAAAGAAAGCAGTGTGGTGTTTGGTTTATATAAACGATTTCACAATCATGTGGAAGGCAAAGGGATTGGCCTCTATATGGTAAAGACACAGGTGGAAACCCTGGGCGGAAAAATAACAATAGCCAGCGAAGTGAACACGGGCACTGAATTTAGAATAGAATTTCTTATACAGAACTAAAGAAAAAACTGACTCCGATATAAATACCGGGGATCAGGGTTTATAATAATTCAGGGCACCAGGCATCAGATCTTTGATATGCTGAATGCGTTGCTCGTCGCTAGGGTGTGTGCTGAGGAATACGGGTGGTTTGTCACCGCCCTGAGCCTGCATACGCTGCCAGAAAGTTATAGCTGTGTTAGGGTTGTAACCGGCTGTGGCCATAAAATAAAGCCCCATTTCATCAGCCTCGCTTTCCTGCTTACGTGAGAACGCCAATGTGCCAAGTGTACTGCTGATGCCATAAGCGGCATTAAACAGTTGCTGGGTTTCAGCCGGTTTTGAGGATAATAATACCGATAGCGCTTCTCCTCCATACTGAAGTAATAGTTGCTCACTCATACGCTCATTACCGTGTTTCAGAACAGCATGAGCTATCTCATGCCCCATTACTACTGCAAGGTCTGAATCAGTGACAGCAAGCGGCACTATGCCGCTATACACCACTATTTTACCGCCGGGCAGGCACCATGCGTTTACTTCACTGTTATTCACCAGGTTAAACTCCCACAGGTAATTATTGACGAGGTTTGACTGTCCTTTGTCTGCCAGGTATTGCTGTACCGCTGCGGTGAGTCTTGTACCTACTCTTTTTACCATGTCAGCGGCCGGTGTGCCGGTGATAGGTGGGTTGGTGGTGATAAACTCATTGTATTGCTGACTGGATAGCGAAAGCACTGTTGCATCATCTACGAGATTTAGCGTATTGCGGCCGTTGGCGTTTTTATGACATGAGTACAATGTGATAACAACGGCCAGCAGGCCCAGGATGCTTAAAATTCGATATGACGTTTTCATAATTTCATTATTAATTATGAGGATGTATAGCAAAATCATACCGATGATTGTTGGGGAGCGGCTGGGGTATTATCTCTACGCCACGATTCCAGGTGCCACTTTCCTTACTGCTGGCATTTAAAAACGTACGCCGCTTTCCTCAGTGAGCTGTCGCGCCCATTTATATTTACGTGAATGGCATCGATAAATATTGTTGTTTTGCGGGCCCGCTCAAGTTTGTTTATCATATTTTTAGCGGTCACATCCAGCCCGGATCCGGTAATAGTGTGCGGCCCTAGAAATTCGCCTCCTTCAGGTAATATTGCAAACGCAAACGTAGTAACCTTGCAATGAGGTAGGGTGCACAGTAATTCTGGTTTTGCCATCAATTTAGATCGACTGATATGCATAGATGAGTCCACATCACCAAAACGCACTATTGACGTTTTTTTTGCGTTCTTACTTTGTGCAAAAGCGGTTGAGGAAGGGCATGTGATGCAAGAGATGATAGTTAGATAGACGAGCGTTTTAATTGCCAAATGATGCAGATTCATAGTGCTATATTTTTTATGGATAGGAATATATAATGCTGAGTCTGGTATTGAAAATATTCAAATCATTCCTTCTCACTGCTTTGCCAGGTGCATCTGGTAGCCATCACTTTTAGCCATTGTGAGGATGCCGCCATTATTCTGATGCACAAAAAGCACGGTGCCGCCGGTTATTTTAGTGGTGTGTATGCTGCGCACGCCAATGGCGCCAATGGAGTCTGCTATAGCTTGTTTTACCGCGTCTGGCGCGTCGTTGAAGCGGGAATTGATAACCTGTATCTGCAGAATTTCACTGTTGGCTATCTTGATGCCTGTATTCTTAAACTGGAACTGGCTGTCAAGTATGTGGTTTAGCGCCCGCATTTCCTTCATTTCGGCCACCATGTGTTTACAGGAGCAGAAAGACAGGCTTAACGGCAATAAAATAAACAGGGCTCTTTTCATGGCTACCGGATTGTGCACGAAAGGTAAAACTATTTTCACGTAGTGTGTAATGATTCAGGGTTGAATTTAAGTAGCGGTAAGGTCTTGCAGACATGATAGCAGATGCGGGAGTAATCCTCTCGCTTTTTTATCGTAGGTTTAGCCCATGAAATCTGCAAGACCGTCATTGCCATTGCTTGTGGGCCGTAAACCCGTGCTGGAAGCGCTGGAGCAAGGCGTGACTATTGAAAAAATATTTTTACTGCGCACAGCCACCGGCGAGGATATAAACCGCATAAAGCAGCGTGCGCGGGAATATAATATTCCAATGAGCCAAGTGCCGGTAGAGAAGCTGGACTTTATGACCAAGGTGCAGCACCAGGGGGTAGTAGCGTGGACATCACTGCTACAATATACAGATCTGCAGGCAGCTATATCCTACGTAGTGGAAAAAGGAGATACGCCTTTATTCTTAATGCTGGATGGGGTGACCGATGTGCGCAATGTAGGCGCTATAGCCCGCAGTGCGCTCTGCTGTGGTGCACAGGGGGTTATTTTGCCAACTTCGCACGCTGCATCACTCACAGAAGACGCGGTGAAAACTTCGGCAGGGGCACTGAGAAAAATATTGTTATGCCGCACGCCATCTGTGCAACAGGCAATGGATGTGCTGAGGCTGAACGGGATTCAGGTTTTGGGCACACAAATGAAGGGTAGTGTGCCGGTGTATGAGAGTGACCTGACTATACCATCTGCCATAGTAATGGGAGGTGAGGATACAGGGATAAGTAAGGATGTGCTGAAGCGCGCAGACCAACTTATAAGAATACCCATGGTTACCAGCTTTGATTCTCTGAACGTATCTGTGGCCGCAGGTATGATACTGTACGAAGCGTGCCGCCAACGATTGCTGGCTAAATAATGTCGTCTAAAGTTAACGTGTTAGTGGCAGTAAAGTATTGTTAAATGGGCTTGCATGGTGCGATAATTATGCATTTCGAGAGGATTTTATACGGTAGCTAAATTTGTGGATGTATGTATGATGGGGCGAGTAATTTGAAACTACCACCGGCATTTTCGGGTCCGGGACAACTGGTGTTATTTACACGGTATGGCGATCCTCGAGCTACCGGGTGGGAACAAAAGTGGCTAACACTTTGGCATGTAGAGCAGTTGCATCCATGGTTTCCTCAAAAACAGGTAAGAATTCACAAGCATTTCTGGCCTTTATTGCAATCAGCATTTCTGGAATTGGAAAAGTTACGCCTGCACCAGGAAATTATTAGCTTTGACGGTTGTCATGATCAGAGTACGCTGCATGAAAGCCCTGTACTTTCGGTTCATAGCTGGGGGGCGGCTATAGACCTGAATGCCCGTGATAACCCGAGCGGCACTACCGGGGGCTGGAGTACAGAGTTTATAACGGTGATGGAGCGAAACGGCATCTGTTGCGGCCAGTGCTGGACGGGCAATAAACAGCCCATGCACTTTGCCATGGTAAATGGGTAGTTGCGGTTTACTGTTCTCAGTTGGTGTTTTTCGGTTTATAGCTTTCAGTTTAATGGTTCTAATAAGATTCCAATTTCTAATTCCAACGTAACGGAGTATCTTCGGTAGCACAAATCAACACAGCTATGCTATTCAGGGGAAAAACAGCGTTTATTACCGGTGCTAGCCGGGGAATAGGCGAGGCTATTGCAATACGCCTTGCAAAAGAAGGTGCAAACATTGTGGTAGTAGCAAAATCTACAAAAGAAGATCCCCGACTGGGCGGAACTATACACTCAACTGTTGAAAAAGTGAATGCGGCCGGTGGCAAAGGACTTGCCGTGCAATGCGATATACGCGATGAAGAACAGGTGCTGGCTGCGGTACAGCAGGCCGTAACCATCTTTGGCGGTATTGATATGCTGGTGAACAATGCATCGGCCATATCGCTAAGCACTACTGAGGAAACAGAAATGAAGCGTTTTGACCTGATGCATGATATTAATGTACGGGGCACTTATGTGGTAACCAAGCATTGCGTTCCTTTTTTGAAAAAATCAACCAACGGACATATACTTACTATGTCTCCCCCTATAGACCTGGACCCTCGCTGGATGGAACCTTATGTGGCTTACACCATAAGCAAGTATAACATGAGTATGATGACGCTCGGCTGGGCGCTGGAGTTTAAAAAATATGGCATTGCCGCAAATTCGCTATGGCCGGTGACTACTATAGCTACGGCGGCTGTAAAGAACCTGCTGGGCGGTGATTACCTGATGGACAGGAGTCGTAAGCCGGAGATACTTGCAGATTGCGCTGCGTATATTCTGCAACAATCATCTAAAGAATGTACCGGCCATTTATTTCTTGATGAGGATGTACTGAAGGCCGAGGGGATAACTGATCTTGACCAGTATGCCATGAAGCCGGGCGGGCCACTGCAACGCGATCTTTATGTAGCACAGGGGTAATTAGTCAGAGTTGCGATCGTCCTGAAAATCTATTTGCAAACCATTACATTTACTTAAACTTATCTTCTTGACTTCCGTTCTTTCCATTCAAAATATTTCAAAATCATACGGCCCTATAGCAGCGCTTAAGGGCGTATCGTTTGATGTGCCTGAAGGCAGTGTGTTTGGCGTGCTGGGCCCCAATGGCAGTGGCAAGACTACGCTGCTGGGCATAATACTCGATGTGCTGCTTGCCAAAGGTGGCACTTTCAGCTGGTTTGGCGGTATGCCTCACGACCAGGCGCGGAAGGAAATCGGCTCTCTGCTGGAGACGCCGAATTTTTATCATTATCTATCTGCTTATAACAACCTGGAGATCACTGCCGCACTGAGAGGGAAGGGAGAAGACGACCGGATACGGGTGCTAAAGCAAGTGGGACTTTTTGAACGAAAAGATTCTAAGTTTCAGACATTCTCTCTGGGTATGAAGCAGCGGCTGGCCATTGGTGCTGCCCTGCTGGGCCGGCCAAAAGTGCTGGTGCTCGATGAGCCAACGAACGGACTTGACCCAGCCGGGATAGCAGAAATAAGGGAGCTGATACGCAGCCTGAACAGAGAGGGCATAACGATAATTATAGCCAGCCACCTGCTGGATGAAATAGAAAAGGTATGCACGCACGTGGCCATACTGAAAAGAGGAGACCTGTTGCTGAGCGGCCATGTAGATGAGGTGCTGGTGAGCGAAGACCAGGTGGAGGTAAGGGCAGCAGATATGAACTTGCTACAGGAGGTGTTAAAAGGTTTGGCCGGAGTGAAAAAAGTAAGATTGGCAGAGCAGACGCTACAGCTATCCTGCGATGAGTATACCGGCACCTCGCAAGTGAACGAATATTGCATAAGCAAGGGGATCATATTATCTCACTTGCTCCTCAGAAAAAAGAGCCTTGAAACTAAGTTTATGGAGCTTACAAACGAACAGAAACCAGCATGATAGATCTACTGGCCATAGAATGGCTTAAAATAAAGCGTTACCGTACATTCTGGATACTTGCTGCCCTGTTTATGTTGTTGTTGCCGCTCTGGATATATGGAGTGTCTACTGGCTTTATTAGCCCGGGCGGAGGCAAAAAGGGAGGTAACATAAATCCGTTTGCCACAGGCTATAAATTTCCCGAGGTGTGGGCCAGTGTATGCTATTGGGCCAGTGTAATGATCATGTTCATTTCCATACTTGTGATCATTCTTACCACTAACGAATACGGATACCGGACGAACAGGCAGAATGTGCTGGATGGATGGAACAGGATGCAGTTCTATCATGCCAAAGTGTTGCTGGTATTGGTTCTGAGCATAATAACGACCGCCTATATTTTCGTGGTAGGGGCTGTTTTCGGGCGAATAAATTCCGGCTCGTTCACAGACTTGTTTCATCACCTGCGAGATGTGGCTTACTTTTTTGTTCTTTCGCTGGATTATTTAGGCTTTGCGCTATTTATAGCTATATGGATACGCAGGAGCGGGTTGGCTATTGGTCTGTTTTTGCTTTATTCCATGTTCATAGAGACGATAGGTAAGGCTCTAATCAATCATTATGCAAACAAACCCTACGGAAATTTTCTCATGCTCCAGTCAAGCGATGAATTGCTTCCTTTTCCGCTACAGCAGATGGCAAAGACGATGATGGGCATAAACCAGGATTTTTCGCTGAACATATACCTGGCTGTAACCATTGGCTGGTGCGCACTTTACTACGTTTTAGGCCGTTTATTACTGCTACGGAAAGACTGGTAAACGGCTTTAAAAAACAGAAACTATAATGTTTCTTTTTCTATGCTACGTACCTGTAATCCACGTTTTAACACATATCCTTTAGTGATTACTATTGTTTTTTCTGAATGTTCCTTAAATTTGTAAATGCTTACAGGGAAAGAACTGATCTTAGCTACAAAACCGTTTGCTAAGGAGATACGGTGGAAGAGTTGGTATCATACTATTACTTCATTTATTTTACTTATTGGTGCCATCTACTTTACTATGCCCGTTTGGGTTGATTATTGCAAGGCCAATTTCGCTATGCCGGGATGGGTGGGTGTAGTGGTAAGGGTTGCCAGCAGCGTGTTTGCCGCCATGATGCTTTCGCGGGTGTTCATCATTTTTCATGACTATCAGCACCATACCATACTTCGCAAGGCCCCGATCGCCGATGTGCTTTTTACGATCTTCGGTGCGTACATGATAACGCCGCCAAACATCTGGAAGCGTTCGCACGATCACCATCACAACCATAACGCAAAGTTGTTTAGCGCCAGCATTGGTTCATTCCCGATCATGACCCGCCAGAAATTTATGGAGGCTTCGAAAAATGAACGGATGGTGTACCTGGCTATAAGGCACCCTATTAATATGTTCTTTGCATACTTTACCACGTTTATGTTCGGCATGTGCATACAGTCGTTCCTGAGCAGTTTCCGCAGGCACTGGGATTCACTGGTGGTGTTGATAGTGCATGTGGGTATAGCCGTATTCTTATTTATACATTATGGCTGGCTTACCTGGTTCCTCACGTTTTTCCTGCCGTTTTTTCTTTCACAAATGCTGGGATCTTACCTGTTTTATGCGCAGCATAATTTCCCTGGCGTTGTGTTCCGCAAGAATGCGGAGTGGAGCTACACCAATGCTGCGTTGGAGTCGAGCAGTTACATGAAGCTGGATCCGTTTACTCAGTGGGTAACAGCAAATATCGGTTTCCACCACGTGCACCATCTGAATTCAAAGATACCGTTCTACCGCCTGCCTGAGGCTATGGCAGCGATTCCAGAACTGCAGGAGGCTAAGGTAACTACGCTGAGGCCTAAGGACATTGTTGCCTGCCTGCGCCTGAAAGTATGGGATGCAGACCAGAACAAGATGATCGGGTTTGACGAACTCAATGAACCGGCCGGGTTAGTTAGAGGGTAGTTTGTTGATTTGTTGATGCTTCTTGTTTAGAGTGGCGCTATTTGCTGTAGCAAGGCTATTTTTCTGCCTTTTTAAGGTCAGATCTTAGTGATCCTTTCGGTCTGGAGAACCTTTCACAAAGTAGATTACGTTGCCTGTACTCAACGGATGAAAGCATATTCAGCGCAATAAGATTGGCCGAACATAGTAATCTGGTAGTGGAAAATCAATTTAAAAACTGCCATTTATTTGCCTGTAATTTTCAGTTGTTCTATCTCTTTCTGGAGATGAAGTAATGTGGCCTGGATGGATAGCAGTATTTCGGCCTCTTTCTTGTCGTTGGATTGTTCTTCGTTGGTGTCTTCCTGTATTTCTACTACGTCTTCCTGTATTTCGTCTACGTCCTTTTGCATCTCCTCAATGTCTTCCCCTATCTCTTCAATGTCTTCTCCTATCTCCTCCAGGTCTTCGCCTATTTCTTCAATGTCTTCCTGCAGTATCTCTATATTCTGGTTATTAAGATTGAGGGACATCTGTATGAATATTGACAAATAAATGGCCTCCAGCGACACTATGGTGGTAAGCACCAGTAGCATACGCTCAAAGCTTACTATTTCCAGGTAGGGCAGTGCAAACGAAATTATAAACAACAGTGTATGGAGCAACACGGATGTGGTAGAGCCCACCCATTTTGTAATGTTGGTTGCCCATTTCTCCATTATTTTCCGCTGCCTGGCTTTAATATCCAAAGTGATGTAGTATTTACGCGCAAAGGTAGAGCCAAACCCCGTTAAAAAGGCGTTATTTCTATTTGGAAAAAATCTTTGCGGCCATATTTTTATCGGGGCTGCACATCTCACTTGGAAATACGAAACTTACTGTTTGCAAAATTTAATGGCTAGTAAACTTCGTCGTGCGTGCCCAGATCTACAAACACGGCTCTTGGCGGCTTATCTTTGGTGAAGTAGAATACTACTCTTACGTCATACTCGATAGAAAAGCTCCAGAGGTCTTTGAGCTTGCCCGACAATTTATGCGTTTTTAATTGCTGGTGGTATGGATCTTCAATAAACAGTTCAACCTTTTTCCAAAAAACACCATCCGTATTTGTTCCTTTAATTTTCTTATTGAAAGCTTTTTTAAAAGAATTGCTGAATGAAATTTCCATTAAAGCTGTTTTTTTAAATCTTCAATTGAGCTTGAAAATTTTAATTTCCCCGCTTTTTGTTCTTTTTGTGCAGCTTTATAGTTACCAGAGAGCTCACTTCGGCGTGTATCTGCAATATTATGCTCCAGTAGGCTTTTGAGTTCTTCTTTAAATTCAAGAGGCAGATTGTAGACACTTTCTACTATTGTATTAAAATCAGTTACTGCCATATTTATAACTTTTTACAAAGATAGGAATATTCAAATTCTAAAATGAAACCGGCCAGGTTCCCAACACTATGGTCGGGGTGGTCTGTTCCTATTTAGTAAACATCTTTGCAGCCATATTTTTATCGTGGCCGTATATGTCATCTACAAAGTGGAGTGCACCGTTTTCGTCAACCCAGGCTGTATAGTAGGTTATGACCACAGGTACGGTGGGCTTGAGGCGCGCCGTTTGTTCTACTCCGCTGTCCATAGCGCTGTCTATCTTTTCCGGTGGCCACGTTTTTGAGCCAGCCAGCAGGTAGTGGGCCATTTTTACCGGGTCACTAAGGCGTATGCAGCCATGACTTAGGTTGCGCTCACTGCGGCTAAACAGTGCTTTTTCAGGACTATCATGCAGGTAAATATTGAAGCTGTTAGGAAACAGGAATTTTACTCTGCCGAGTGCGTTTTTCTCTCCGGGTCGTTGGCGTATCACGGGCAACCCACCTTCGTTACCGGTTATTTCCATGTCTTTCTTATCCAGGTAGTGTTTATCTTTTGATATTGCCGGTAATATTTCTTTCTTTACAATGCTTGGAGGTATATCCCAATACGGGCTGAAGACGATCTGGTTCATTTTGCCTGAGAACATAGTGGTATTATGCCCTTCAGCGCCTACCACTACCGCCATATGAAACAAATGTGTTTTCGCGCTGTCTACGTACAACTCAAACTCAGGAATATTTACAATAATGAGTTTTCCTTCCGGTTGGCTTGGCATCCACCGCATGCGCTGCATATTTATCAGTATCAGCTGCATCCTGGCTGCGGCTGATACATTCATATTGGCAATCCATGCCGCATTTACTACACCGGTTGCCGCTTCACCATGGTTTACCTGGTAGGTCTTCACGGCATTTTCAAGTTCAGGTGTAAATACGGCACTGGTATCGGCACCCGGTAGTTCTCCGGTTGCCTGTAATCTTTTCTTTATGAGCACAATTGCAGGTGCGGTCATCCCCACGGTATATTTCTTCGCATCGCCGGTTATGGGCTGCCAGCCACCTCGCTTTGTAATGTCGTAATATTTCTTCAACTGTACCTTCAGCAGGCGATATGCACTGCTTAGTGATTCATATCGTTTATTATCATCGTTTACAGCCAGCATAGAGTCTGCAAGATCGTTTGCCGGGTACTTCTTTGCAGGTATATAAGTGGCCAGGTTAGCCGGTGAGACGTCGGCACAAAGGTTGTTTTCGATAGCGTACTCTATGAATTTCCGGGTGATCTGGAGCTCCGTTTTTATAATGCCTTTTTCTTTCGAATTGATCGTGGTGTCGCGCTCCAACCGTATTCTGTCAAGTTGTTTTTCCAGCGATTTGTCGAATGCATTATTGTTATTGTCTGTGCGGTATAAGCTATGGAAGCTATAGGCCTGCTCAATGAGGCCGGTGCTGGCAAACCATGCGAATTCATAATTGCGGGCATCGTAGAACTCGCGTACTGCTTCTGACAGAGTATCGTTCAATTTTTCGGAAACAATAAATGCTTCAACGTCGTTACTATCCAGGAAAATATCATTGTAGGCATTTGCCTTGTTTATTGATCTGTCTCTGAACGGCTCGGTCTGGCCGGGCTTCCACAAGCCTGTTACATTCCGGCGTTTGCGGTTTTTGCAGGCAACCGCAAGAGCGCATACAATTAGTATAATTATCGCTAATTTCTTTGTCATTAACTTATCCTCAGCTTTTGCGTTATTCCGATTTGATTCCGGTAAATACCTGTGGTCCTGCTGTTACATGCGTGTAGTGATCTGCCACAAAGCGTATGGCTGCATTTTTGTCGAGCACGTCAGTAACCAGCAGTGCTTCCGTTACGTGTTTTAACTGTTTGTGTTCCCTGATTTCTTTTTGCAATTCGAATTTTGACATCGATGGGCCAAATATCAGTATCCGGTGGGCGTGTTCGAGTTTGGCGATTATTGCTTTGCAATATTTTTTAAGGTTTTCGTTTCTGCTATTCTGAATATGGGACTGCTGATTTACATCTTTGCTGCCACCGGTGCTGCCGGAGCCAGCCGGGTTTTCCTCTACTTCGGTATCCATTAGTTCTTCATGGATAACATGGTTCAGCGATATTATAAACGCTTGTTTGCCATCAATGTAAATTCCGTAATCGATAAAATTTGCTTCAACCTTCATATTGGGTGTTTTGTTTATTGGTAGGAAAAAGCCCTCCGCGATAAACTAAAGTAATACCGTGCCATTGCGACCAATGGCTTATAGTATTTATATGATCCGGTGAAATAGCACACTCTATGTAGGTTATGGCATTGGGTCTATACAAACGCATTACATCCCAATCACTCGCGCGTAAACAGAGGGTTTCGGTTGCTATTGCAACACGATTTTTTTAACGGTGTGGAAACCATTGCCCGATATTTCAATGAAATACAGCCCCCGGCTATACATGCTTACGTCCAGCTGATGCAGAAGATTGTTACCGTCAGCGGTCTTTTCTGCTACCTTGCGGCCGGCAATATCTGTTAGCTGAATGTGTACTGTGTCGTGGGTCTCCGGTGGCAATTTTACAGTCAGGAGATTTGTGGCAGGCACTGGCATTACCTGCACGCCATTGCTCTCCTCCACATCTGCAACGCTGCTGGTGACAGGTGCTGTATGCAGCTTTGCCATAAATGGTGTATAGGTGACTGGTGCTACTGGTATAGTTATAGATCCAATCGTATATTCTGAGCTGTCATAAACATTTCCGGTAACCCAGATGTCTGTCCCATTGCCGGCAATGTTTGCGGCATTTGTCTGCAAGGCACTCACCGGCTTTATCCAGTTTACCTCGCCTGATGCCGCGTAGTTGACAATAGCTACATTGTCATTAATACCCTCATTGGTGGTAAGACCGTTGCCCCAGTCTAAATAGCCGCGCAATGTAGCGAATACGCTCAGGGAGCCGTCTGACATAGCAACAGCATGGTTTATATTCTCAACATTAGCATCGCCGGCCAGTGTGTCTTTTTGTTGTTTCACCCACAATACATTACCTGAGCTATCGAGGCGGGAAACGAGGTAGTCGTAAACCCAGGCAGGGTGGTGTAGTGTAAAGCCGCCAAAGGTGAATGTGTCGAAGATCCTGCCTGAGTAGTATATTGAGTTGTTATTTGCCACGGTTAGCTGGCGACCTGTGCAGGTGACATCGGCCAGCAAGTGATGCCAACTATAAGTGCCATCTGGTTTATACTTTACAATATACACCGGATACGCAATGGAAGTTGTAACCACATGGCCGTTAAAATTCAAACCCGAGAATGCGCATGAGCCCGCAATGTAAATATTGCCGGTACTATCTACCGCCAGTGAGGATGTAGAGCTTCTGAATTGCTGTGAAAAAAGGTCTGTTCTGTTACCTGTGGCCAGGTCATATTTGCAGATAGTCGTCCACTCTGAATCTACAGCCACATACACTCCGCTGCCACACACGCTAAAGGCTGTTACAGAAGCTTCCTGGGTTATCTGCCTGGCCCAAGCAAGGCTTAGGGTGCCACGGTTTAATTTAAAAAGAAACGATGGCGTGGTTGATGAAGACATCGTATTTATAAAAGTAGGCCCGCCCCGAAAATTGACGGTGTCGAAGTACTGCCCGAGCACGTACCAATTGCCAGCGGCATCAGCCTGCGCTGCACTCAGATAGAGCTTGCCGGTTATGGTAGCGGAGCTGCCGGCATTACCAAAGTTGTCGTACTCAGTAAGTTTATAATTCCCGAAGTAGAAGGAAGAGAAGTTGAGGCCCAGGTTCTGCAACATGCCCCATAATACTTTATTACCTGAGGCCGCGGCTACATGCTGACTTACGGCAAGATTGCCTGCGGTAACATCCGCTGCATCAGCCTTGCCCCAGCTCCATGTGGCAGAAGATTGCGCGTGGCATACATGTGCAAATAAAATGACAGCGATTATAGAGAAGAATAGTTTTTTCATAAGGTTCATTTTTTCGCAAGTAATAAGGTCTTGTATTAATAGACGGTTATTTGTGGGCAAAGGGTTGGAATATATAGTGTGATCTAACTGCCCTGAAACAAATAGGGTTTGTGCGAACACAAACCCTATTAGAAATATTCGCTGAATAAACCAGCACATTATTTTTTACCAACCATGCTCTTGAATACGGTCTCATTTACCTTAACAGGGTACTCACGACGCATTTTTTCATTCCATTGCTTTTCCAAGTAGTCCTGGTATTCAGCCACTACGTAGCCGCGGGCTTCATCAAGCGATTTCTTTGAAGGCGTGCTGTAGATCTGGCGTGCTACAATTACGGTGTACACTCCGCTGGCTGAGGTGATTATTTTCATATTGTCCTTCTGCAGTTCTGCCTGTGTAGCGTCCTTAAAGCGCGAAAATTCATAACGGCCGCGCTGAATATTTACCGCATCAGGTACCGCCTGTGTATTGATGGCTTTAACCATTTGCTCGTCGGTAACCTTGCCGCCCCTCAGCATCATGATGCCGGTGTCGAAAGCTGCTTTGTTCTTGAATTTATACACTGCGCCTTCAAAGCCCGGTTCCCAGTTGTACTTGCTGTTGTGTGATTCGTAAAATGCTTTTAAACCTGTCGAATCTTTAGCTGCCTTGCTCCATACATTGCGATCCATCAGCTCAAACAGCATGATGCCATCACGATATTCTTCCATCAGGTTCTTGAATTCAGGGTTTTCATCAACAAGTTTGTGCTCTTCAAAATCGTTGACCACTGTATTCACATACATATTGTAGGCATCACGTACTGCAGCGTTCTTTGGACCATTTACCTTGCCATGCATCAGCGTTTCGGCATATTGCACAAAATCGTTTTGCAGGTAGTTCTTACCGGCCAGCGTAAACACCGGCTTAGTCATGTTTTTGAAATCGGAAGCTTTGAATGTTTTTGCATTCTTGCCGGTGTCGGGTACTGCCATTAGTTTAGCACTAACTTCCATTACAGCTTCAGGGTATTCCTTAAAGCCGTTCTTCTCCTTGATCTTTGCGAAGAAATGATCTCTTGCCGTTTGCGCGCGTGAGTCATTTTCCACTTTATGTTTCAGAGTAGGGTACAGGGTGTCGTAAGGAGGCAATGGCATTTTAGCTATCAGCTTTATGACGTGCCAGCCGTAGTCTGTCTTAATTGGCTCAGAGATATCTCCCGGTTTTTTAAGTGCGAATGCAGCATTTTCGAAAGCCATTACCATGTGGCCGGTTCCAAAAGGTTTCATAACGCCGCCATCATTAACGGTGAATTTATCGTCAGAGTACTTCTTTACCAGTGTGTCAAACGAAACACCTTTCTTTAGCATAGCTACCACGCTGTCTGCGCGCTTGCGGCCTGCAGTAACTCCCTCTTCGCCTTTCGATTTAGACACGCCGATCATGATCTGCGCTACTTTCACCTGGCCGCGGTCAGGATGTTTGTCCAGCACTTTAAGAATATGGTAGCCGAACTGTGTTTTGAACGGTGCAGATACTTTGCCTACTGGTGTTGAGTAAGCAGCGTTTTCAACAGGATATACCGTTTGCAAAGCAGTAAAGTAGCCAAGGTCTCCGCCATTTTCTTTTGAGCCCTTGTCGTCAGAAAACTGTTTTGCCAGCGTTTCAAAATCAGCCTTCTTGCTTATAACCAGGTGATACAGGCTGTCTATTTTCCGGTATGCGGCTGTGGTGTCGGCGCCCGGTGTGCAGCTCACAAGTATATGCTCTACATGCACGTCTTCCTTCATGCGGTCATATGCCTCACGTATCATCTTGTTCGCCACCTGGTCGTCTGTAAGATAGTTCTTAGCCAGTTGCTTGCGGTAGGTGTCCAGCTCATGGTCAATGTTTGGCACGGTATCCAGCTTTTGTTTGTCAGCTTCAGCCACCTTCATGCGGAAAAGCGCATAGAGGTCCAGGTAGCTCTTCAGCGCAGTATCGCTCATGTCGGGCTTTTTATTGATACTGTTCTTTTTGTACACCCTCAGGAATTCTTCTTTAGATACAGAGTTAGGGCCGTAAGTAAATAACGCCTGTGCATGCCCGGTTATCATAAAGGCTCCCGAAGCAATACATGTTAAAACCAACTTTCGCATTGTGTGTGTTTTTATTATTATGATTTTTGTTTTTCTGTTTTACTGCTGGCAATTCTGTCCAGCATATCTACCAGGCCTGCCACCGTGGTATGGTCTAGTCTTTTCCCTTTTATTATTTTCTTTTCGTTGAGCAAATATATGGTAGGAGTGCTATAAACATCATATTTTCCTCTCCAGTCTCCCGAATGGTCAGGATCCCATGTATTTGTCCATTCCTCAAGTTTGTTCTTGCTAATGAAGTCCTTTATTGATTGCTCTGAACCCTCGGTGGCTACAGTAAATACTTTTACACCCTTATTCTTAAGCTCAGCTCTATATACCGAGTCCAGAGCCGGCAGCTCATGCTGGCAGTGGCCGCAGGTGGGGGAGTAGAAAACAAGCATCGTGTACCTGGCCTTTTGGTTCAGCAGGTGCTCTTCATTTTTAGTCGCCAGGTTAGGCACCTTTATTTCCGGAGCAATATTGCCGATTACATTGGGCGCTATCTTCATAGCCCGATCAATGTACTTGTTGAGGTCATCGTTGGTTAACCAAAATCCGTCTCCCTTCATGTAATGATTCTCCACCAGGTACACGAACACTTCATCCATGCCCATTATCTTGCTGTTCTCTACGTACCGGGTGAACCACCAAAGCGTGTATTTAAAAAGCTCTTTTGTGCCGCGCGCTTTCTGTAATAAGAAATCTGCTTCTTTCTCCAGGCTATCAGGATACGGATAAACCCATTTGCTCACATATTCCTGCAGTTTTGCATCGAAAATGGGTGTATGAATAAGCCTGTCGTCCTGGAAATTGAAATCGTCCCAGAAATGTGTTTTATAATAGGAATATACAAAATTGGAGTCTGTCGTAACAACATCTGCCGGGTAATGCACGCCCTCAGGAATTTGTGGAGACTGCAATGCATTAAAAATGTTTGCCAGCAGGGTATTGGGGTATTTGTCAGAGTAGCTGCGGCGGTAGATGCTCAGGTCTTTAGCAGATGCAGCAGCACGGGCGCGTATATTTGATGTATCTGCTGCGGTTTTTGCTTCGCCAAGCTCTCTCTTGAATTTTTCCTGTGTGGCGCCAAAAGTCTTGAGAAAAGAAACATACTCCTGGAAGCGCTCGTTTTCAGGCGAATTGGCAAATTTTACGCCTTCGGGCAGTTTTTTCATATCTGCCGTTATAGACAGATCATCGCCTTTACTTATCAGGAATTCGAAGTAGGAGCTGCGGTCAGAAAGCAAAAGCATGTAGATGCCACCTATGAATTCAGGATCGTTGCTGTTGAACTCGGCTACTCCTTTCTTATCTATACGGGCAGAATCCCGCTTGTAGATGGCTGGTAACGCTTTTCCGTAATAGTGAACCAGGTATACCATTGAATCTTTCACATCCGGCATTTTCAGTCGGATGTGATACCCCTCGCGGGCAACAGATGGGTTTGCCATGCCCAGTAGCAGCACGGCAGTAATTATGATCCGGTTCATTTAATTGAGATAAGCTTCCCTAAAAGGGAAATAGCCGCGCTGGTAGCTGCCAACAGGGCTATGGTCAAAAATAAAGTATATAATTGGTGTATCCCAATGCGGCAATGGTTTATTTGTATTATAACGTTTTTTTTTACAGGTACATTTCACTTTCGTTTAAGGATACCTCGTTAGTATTTTAATAATTTTATATATTTTCATATTGTTTTAATATTTAAAACCCCTTTTATGAAATACGCATTTTTACTCTTAGCATTAGTATGTCAGTTCGCCGTTTTCGCACAGCATAGCCCTAATGGGGAGTCAAGGACTACTTCGGTTACCCGTGAGCGGCTGATAGGATACAGTTTTCATATTCCGCCGTCCAATCCGGTTGCTACGGATACGGTAATTTATTACTATTCCGGTGAAAATGGTTCGGATACTGTAGGCCCTAACTTCTACCTGACTCCCCAGGTCATCGCGCCTAACCATCAAACAATTAAGTGTGATTCGTATATTTTGAAAATAGGTGGTTTTGTACGGGGTATTTATACGTATAATACCTCAGGCGATGCGGTTACCTATAAATATGACGATACAACCGGCAGTGGTACTGGCACCCTGATGCCGCACAGGTATAGCGGCTATACCTGTGCATCTGGCTTCATATCAGCGGACAGCCAGTGGGCAACTACATACAGTTTTAACAGGTACTATTTTTATGATTTTTCCGGTTTTCTTGTGCGTGACAGTATAACAAATCCAGCAACTCTTCTGCCTACCGGCAAAACCGAATATGTCAATAACGCAGCCGGGGCGGTACTCAGCTCCACAGGATATGTATGGAGCGCCGGCACATGGGTTGCTGCTTCAAGAACGCTAAACACCTACGATGGCTCAAACCGCCTCACCAACAGTCTGAGACAGAGTTATTCATCATCAACATGGAACAATTATCGGAAAGATTCTTTTTATTATGCCGTTCCCGGGAATAAGTATTCTTACACTGCATACGCTTTATGGACATCTGGGGTATGGGTGCCAAATGTGGCCTATGCTTACCATTTCAATGGTGCCAATCAGTGGGATACCGTATATACTTATTCCTGGAACACTTCTGGTTTAAGCTTTGACACAGGAGCCAAGCAGTACATCATCTATGATGGTTTTGGTAACATAACGTCATCTGGTGATATTGTGTTTCGCCCGTCCAGCCACGTGTACGCCGATACTGCATATGAGCTGAATCGGTACTTCTATGAAACATATTCATCTACCGTACGGGTAAATACTACAGTACCCGTTACCGGAACATAAATATCTTTCCCAACCCTATGTACGGTACGTTACATGTAAAGATAGAGGGGCTTGCCACCAGCAAAAAAGCAAACCTCACTATAACCAGTATGCTGGGACAAACAATCATGAGCAGCAAGATAATGGACGGCGAGAATATGATGGATGTATCTGCGTTGGGTGCGGGTGTTTACATCGTCTCCGTATTGGGCGATGGCGTGAATTATACAGAGCGGTTTGTGAAGATCGAGTAGCTGGTGGAAGCAAAGCCGATTGTAGTTAAAAATCAATAATTTTGTAAAAAGAGTAACTATGGCTCATGCATTAGATAAGCAGATACAGGACTATTTGCCATTATTGGGTTCAGAGGAAAAGAAATCGTTGATTAGCGTTATCAGGTCCTTTTTAAGTTTAAAGAAAGAACATGAGAATATCGATATTGAAGAATACAACAAGGAACTTGATGAGGCGGAGGCGGAATACAAAAATGGAGACTATGTAACTCATGAGGACATGAAAAAGCAGATAAAACAGTGGCAAAAGGGGCATTGAGCGTGATTTGGACAAAGCGTTCTCAAAAGCAAATGCGTCAAATCTTTGACTATATCAGCATTGACTCACCTAAAAACGCCGCGAAAGTAACAGATAGAATAACCGAAGCGCTGGACAAGGCGATTCTTGATCATGAAATCTATCCGCGAGATAAATACAGGGCAGATAATGATAGCACATACCGGGCGTTTGAAATAGATCACTACCGCGTATCCTACAGGGCTGAAGAAAATGTCATTCGTGTGTTAAGAGTCCGCCATACGAGCAGAAAACCTCAATTATATTAAGATATTTCCCGTTAACAAAAAAGCCCCAACAAGGGGCTTTTGTCTTTTTGTATTTTCAGTAATTATCTATTTCGCTCCTGTACCTTTCCCTTTCTCCTTATCTGCTTTTTCCTTCTTCTCTATCATATCTATCAGGCCGCCTATGTTGCTGTGGTCAAGCCTTTTGCCCTTTATGATCTTCTTTTCGTCCATCAGGTATACAGTAGGAGTGCTGTATACATCGAATTTGTTGTGGTAGTCGCTGGTATGCTGAGGATCCCAGGTATTGGTCCACTCGTCCATGTGGTTCTTCTTTATGAAATCGTTGATCACGGTGTCAGTAGTTTCTGTAGCTACGGTAAATATCTTTACACCCTTAGCTTTCAGAGAGGCTTTGTAAGCAGAGTCCAGTTTTGGGATCTCATGCTGGCAGTGGCCACAGTTAGGTGAGTAGAATACCAGCAGCGTATACTTGGCCTTCATACCATGCATGCTTTCTTCTTTCTTCGTAGTTACATTAGGTAGTTTTACTTCAGGTGCCAGGTTGCCGATCACGTTTGGCGCTATCTTCTGAGCGCGGTCTATAAACTTGGATAGCTCATCATTGCTCAGCCAGAACGCATCACCCTTCATGTAGTAGTTCTCCACCAGGTATACAAACACCTCGTCAAGGCCCATCACCTTGCTATCCTCTACATACTTGGTTATCCACCACAGTGTATAGTGGAACACATCCTTCGTGCCCTTAGCTTTCTTCAGCAGCACATCTGCTTCTTTTTCCAGGCTATCCGTCCATGGCAATACCAGCTTACTAAAGTATTCTTCCAGCTTGGCATCATAGAGTGGGGTATAGATGAGCCTGTCGTCCTGGAAATCGAAACCATCCCAGAAGTGCTTCTTATAGAACTTGTAATTGAAGGTAGAATCCTTTGTTTTGCCATCTTCCAGGAAATGATCGCCTTCTGGTATTTCAGGTGTTTTTATGGCTTTAAATATCTTGGACAATAGTGTACCTGGATATTTTGCCTCATAATCCATACGGAATTTGTCCAGCTCTTTAGACGAAGCAACAGCCCTCTTGCGGATAGCCGCCGTGTCTTCCTTAGTCCTGGCAGCTGCCAATTCCTTCTTGAATCCTTCTTCCTTAGCACCGTAACCTTTCAGGTATTTCACATAATCTTCAAAGCGGGTATTCTCAGGTGAGTTAGTGAACTTAAGGCCGTCAGGAAGATCGCTGATAGGAGCAGTGATGGTCATATCATCGCCTTTATTCATAAGTACCTCAAAGTTTGTCTTGTAATCAGACAGGAAAAGGATATAGATACCACCAACGAAATCCGGGTCATTGCTTTTCAGATCGGCTTCGCCATTCTTAAACCTTGCAGAGTCTGTCTTGAATATTTTAGGTCTGTTAACACCATAATAATGCGCCAGGAACACCATAGTGTCCTTTACTCCGGGCATTTTTAGGTGAATGTGGTAGCCGTCCTTTCCGAATGATGGACCGGCTATAAGCATAAGGAGTAATAGTGCAATTAGTTTCAGTTGCTTCATACCTAAGTAATTAATTTTTAGTTCTTTCTCCCATAAAGACAGGGAGATAAAAATATCTGTTGGTTGAGAATCTCAAAAGTAAAATATTAAATGCGTATTAGGTGGAAATGGTTGCATGAAGGCGTCAAAATTCACATTTTTTTTACTTTTTTTGAAAAGATAGGATAGCGGCCGCCATCCTATCTAAAGATAATATCGACTTAGCGTGTGCTAGGTCGGCCACGCAAGGCAACTAAACGTTGTATGTAATACATATCTCACTAGTATGGCGAGTAACCAATAGCCATCCAGATCACGCAATTTGCAGGAGAATATTTTGCCCCCTGTTTTTGAATATCTTACACCTAAATTTGCACTATTATCTAAAACACCCCACTTGGCACGAAAGAAGAAGAAACAGGGCCCGCTCCAGAATGTATTGATCGAATCGTATGCTGCAGAAGGCAAGAGCATAGCCCGCCTGGAAGGTGGCAAAGTGTTGTTTGTAGACAATGCCATACCGGGCGATATTGTAGATGTGGGTATCACTAAAGATAAAACAAGCTGGATGGCGGGTAGGGTGCTACGCGTTGTGCAGCCTTCGCCGCAGCGGGTAGAGCCTTTTTGCCAGCACTTTGGCGTATGTGGCGGGTGCAAATGGCAGATGCTGCCTTACTCGCAACAGCTAATATACAAGCAACAACAGGTGGCCGACCAACTGCAGCGTATAGGGCAGGTAGCGCTTCCGGAGCTACAACCCATAATAGGCAGCCCGTACGAGCGCTATTATCGAAACAAGCTGGAGTTTACTTTTTCAACCAGCCGCTATCTTTCGTTTGAAGAAATTGAGAACCGCACGGAGAAAATTACCCAGCAGCCGGCACTTGGTTTCCATGCTCCTGGTCTGTTTGACAAAGTGGTAGAAATACATACCTGCTACCTGCAAAATGAGCCTACAAACTTACTCCTTACCATATTACGTGAATATACCCAAAAGCATAACCTTGCCTATTACGATTTTAAAGCGCAATACGGCTGGCTGCGCAATGTGATAATACGCGTAGCCTCTACCGGGGAAACATTGATAAACCTGGTAGTTCATCATGAAGATGAGGAGAACAGGATAGGCATGCTGGAACACATAAAGGCGCACCTACCTGATGTAACATCGCTCAACTACACGATAAATGGCAAGATGAATGATACCATCTATGACCAGGATGTGATCTGCTACCAAGGTAAGAACTATATAGAGGAGAAGCTGGAAAACTTCCGTTTCAAAATATCGCCTAAATCATTCTTCCAGACCAACACCTGGCAGGCTGAAGCCCTGTACAGGGTGACGCGTGAATTTGCGGGGCTTACTGGAGAGGAAACCCTCTACGATCTTTATTGTGGCACAGGTAGCATAGGCATCTTTTGCTCTGCGGGTGCAAAAAAAGTGATAGGCATAGAAGTAGTGGAAGACGCGATAAAGGATGCTGCTGAAAACGCCGCGATCAACGGGCTGGACCATTGTAAATTCTTTGCAGGCGATGTAGAAAAGATATGCACAGATGCTTTCTTTGCCGAGCATGGCCGCCCCGATGTGATCATCACTGATCCGCCACGGGCAGGTATGACACCAAAACTGATAGCTCAGTTATTGAAAATGCGCGCCCCAAAAGTGGTATATGTAAGCTGCAACCCCGCCACCCAGGCCCGCGACCTGCAACTGCTTGACGAGGCCTATGTGATCACAAAACTACAACCAGTAGATATGTTCCCACATACACACCATATAGAGAACGTGGCGTTGCTGGAGCTTAGGATGGAGTAACCTGTTTGCGTTTTTTATTTAATTTTATACAAACTAGTATTGTATGACGCATACCCAATATATTGTAGACGGAAATGGCAAACGGGTGTCGGTTGTGTTGCCTGTAAAAGAGTATGAAAGTATGTTAGATAAGCTCGAAGAGCTTGAAGATATCCGGGTATATGACGAAGTAAAGGCGAAAAACGAAAAGAGTATTTTACTCGAAGATTATATCATGAGTCGCAAAAAATATGTGAATAGTAACTGACGGTCGTTATTCAGTTATACACAATGTGAATTATTGCGAATATTTGTAGGTTTATGAAAAATCAGTCTATGAAAAGCCTATTACTTTACAGCGATGGTTCCGAATTGCTATCATTTATTATTGGATGGGGCATATTCTTTATTATCGGCGTATTTATCACACGTTGGGTATTTGGTATAGGAAGGATCATCAGTAATCTTGAAAAACAAAATTCATATAGTTTAGTTCAAGTTAGGCTACTGAAAAAAATGTTGATAAATCAGGGTGTTGCTCCAGGTGAAATAGATGAAATAATTCAAAAAGGCAATAAAGAGAATTTTGCAACTACCGAGGAAATTCTAAATGAACTAAATAAAAATACCGAAAAGAGCAAGGACATCCCATATACTTAAGCTGCAACTAACCTTTTGGTTCTAACTTTTGCCTTTTAACTTAACTTCATCATCGACTCCACTATCCTCGCCGCCGCCTGTCCATCGCCATAGGGGTTTAGCTTCATGGCCATGGCATCGTAGGCTTCCTGGTTGGTGAGCAGGTTCATCGCTTCTTTGTAGATAAGATCAGGGTCGCTGGCTACCATTATCACTGTCCCCGCTTCCATTGCCTCGGGGCGCTCTGTAGTGTCACGCAGCAATAGCACGGGCTTGCCAAGTGATGGTGCTTCTTCCTGCACACCGCCGCTGTCTGTCATTATTAGGCGGGCGTTATCCAGCAGCCATAAAAATTCAGGGTAAGCGAAGGGTGGGGTAAGGTGTATGAGCGGATGACCGCCCAGTATCTCGTGCACATCATCCTTTACATTCGGGTTCAGATGCACAGGCAGTATTACAGGTACATTAGCATCTTCAGCCACTTTTTTCAGTGCGTTGCAAATGTTCTTTATCCCCACGCCGTGGTTTTCCCTGCGGTGAATAGTGACGAGTATAAAATCCTTCACTTTATCCAGCCCCAGTGCGGTGATGCCGGCCGGCGTATTGTTTTCTATTTTCTTAAGGCCCAGGAACAGCGCATCTATCACGGTATTCCCGGTCACCAGTATTTTATCAGCAGGTATGCCATCTTCCAGCAAGTTCCTTTTCGATTGCTCCGTAGGCGGGTAATGAAAGTCGGCCAGACGTGTGGTCATCACCCGGTTTATTTCTTCCGGAAATGGGGAGAATTTATTGAAAGTCCTGAGTCCGGCCTCTACATGGAGCACCTTTACTTTATTGTAAAATGCCGCCAGTGATGCAGCGAAAGTAGTGGTTGTATCACCCTGTACAATGATGAAATCAGGTTTTTCTGCTACCAGCAGATCATTTATGCGGGTAAGTAGTTTTGCAGTGAGGCCCGCCAGCTGCTGGTTGGGCTCCATCACATCCAGTGTAAAGTGAACGGGTATTTTAAAAAAGTCTACCACCTGCTGCAGCATCTCTTTATGCTGACCGGTGCTGCACACCATTGTATTAAAATTGCTGTTGCCTTTCAGCGCCTCTACCACAGGTGCCAGCTTTATAGCTTCCGGCCGTGTACCCAAAAAAATAATTACTTTTTTCATCAACGCTCTTTTTCATTGCAAAGCATTTCAACTCGTGCTTAGCGACCTTTAAAATAAAATAGGGGAACTTCGCCTCAGCGCCTTTGCGGGAAACTATTTCTTCCGTTCCAATGGCACCTTTTCCACAGCTCCGTTTTTATAGAGTGCAAAATAAGGAGATGCGGCGTTAAGTACATAATCTATTTTATATCCTGTGGGCAGCAATGCATGCAGCAGCAGTGCATCATCCCAGTCGGGTATCTCTATTTTAGATATGTTCTCATGCACTATTTGTACGGCTATATGGGTGTGGCTATATTCCACCGCGAAGTTTTTAGACCTCGCAGCAATGAAGAATAAAGCCACAGAGGGAACCAGGAACACAACAATAGCACAGGCTTTCACAAGTTTGTTAGTATAGCCTGATTTTGCAATAAGGTAAAGAGCATAAGCAACGGCCAGGCTGGCAAAGGGCACGCAAAATGAGTGGTACCGGTTGTACATAGCCGTGTAGTGCCCCGACTTGAAACACAACAATGCAAGGAAGGCGGTACCGCTTATCCCCAGCAGGAAAAGCAGGTTAAGCCGCTTTTTCTCATCCTTTTGTGCTGCACTGCGCCAGGCCATCAGGTACAGCCCCACCACCAGTAGAAACGAGAAAATTACCGCTATCATCTTTTCACCAAATGCCGTGAACACAGCTTTAAAATCCATAGCGCCCATAGCCATGCTGCGGTACAGCACATGCATGGTGCTAAAGGGCAGAGCGGCAGCCTTATCATGAAATTTATGGTTCTGCTCGCTCATGTATTTGAGACCCATGTATGCTCCATAGAAATATACTGCGGCCAGTAGCACCGGCACTGCCATTGCTGCAAGGTTTTTTGGTTTTAGCAGTCCTGCCTTTTTGCCTGCAACCAGGTAACCAAGGAAGACAAGTATAACATACACACTCAGAAAGTGAGACAGTACAGCACCTACAGAGAACATACCAAGCAGAAATAAATAGGCTGGCTTTTCCTGCTCATACATGAATTTGTAAAAGAAGACAGCGGCAAGCGTTACAAAACAAGCGCCCAGCTCATAAGCCCGTATCTCGTGGCTCATACCCAGGAATGTAAGGTCAGTAGCGAGGAGTGCTATGGCAACTGCCGTAAAAATACTATCCTTAAGCACAAGCCTGCACAGCCAGGAGAAAGCCAGCAATGCCACTATAGCGCATAGCTTTGAGAAAAGCATATACACGCCAATAGTGTTGCCAAACAGTAGCGTGAAATAATGCAGCTTCACATTATACACAAAGCTGTTGCCGTTGTCCAGTATCGTCGCCTTGTATACATTGCTGAGGTTGTTCAGTTGCTCCAGCCGTGTTGAGCTCACCAATGTATCATTTGCAAACAAGGTGTGCGTATCATGGCTTATTCCCTTGCTGCATAGTATAGATACCGTCTCATCATACCATACTTCCTTATTGCGGGGCAATATCAATACCACCGCCATTGCCAGCAGCAGACAGATGATATTTATTTTCTTAGACAGCCCGGAACTGATCATGTTTCAATTTGTATTAAAAGCTCAATTTAGGTCTTGGTGAGCGGAGCCGAACCATGATGCTGAAATGTTGTTCTTCAGCAAAATAGTGTTTTGATAGCGTTTTTCTAAAACATCACCACAAGCCCGTTATCCTGGAACCGCAACTGCTCTACAGCGTGACCTTCATTGTCATATAGGGTAGCGCTGTCCGTTTTAGTTTGCAGGGTGTAGGTCATTTCATAGTTTAGCGGCAGCAGGCAGTTTATAAATACCGCATCCTCCGGTCTTGGTGTCTCCATTTTATGAATGTTCTTCTTCACGATCTCGTGCACTGCCACCAGTTGGTTGTCTTCAAGTCCGTTGTCATAGTGCCTACGGTGCGTAGCCACAAACTTGAATATACCCGGCGCAACAAACACCGCAATTACAGCAACCCTAAGCACTATATTTAATTTGCCCTGCAGGCATAGCTGCCTGAAAAATAATGTCATGAACAGAACGCAATAGGGTATGCTAAACAAAAAATATCGGTAGCTGAACAGCATGCTGTTCTTTGTTTTTATCACCATCACCGTCATAAATATGCTGCTCAGGAAGCCCAGCGCAAACAGCAGGTGATACTTTCTCCGGTCTTCGCGCTCCGGCACCAGTTTCCATACACCAAACAAATAGGCGGCCACCACCAGCAGGAACGAGCCTATGCGCACAAGGGCTTTATCCTTAAACAGGGGATAGAGTACCTGGAAGTTTACCGCAACACTTTTCAGGAAAAGAGAGAACGCCTGCGATATACTTACGCTATGGTCTACCACCACCCGGTTCCGCTTTATATAATGCTGGTAGTATTCATTGCTTTGGAAGGGGTTCCAGTGAAACTGGAAATACACCAGCAGGAACATCACCGGTATGGCCAGCGCCAGTATTTTCTTCTTCGTAAAGAAACCCGCTTTTTCCTTCATCAGTATAGCCACGGGGAAGACCATTATAATGTAAATGGCAAAGTAGTGCGACAGTATACCCAGTGCACACCAGGTGCCCAGCCACAGCAGGTTCTTAAAGCTTTGTTCCCTGAAGTAGTATTTGAAAAAGTAAATGCCGCACATATTGGTCACAAACAGGCTCATGATGTAGTGCCGTATAGAGTAAGCCTGGTTGAGGAAAAGAATATCGGTAAAGAACAACGCCAGCGCCACGGAGGTATAGATGTTGTCGCCGAAAATAAGCCGGCACAAGGCATAGAGCGAGATAAGCACAAGTATGGCCCAGAACAGCGAGAAGTAAACCGCCACATTCAGGTCGTTACCAAAGGCCAGGTTCAGGTAGTGCAGCATTACATAGTGTATGCTGTCTGCCCCAAACATAAATACATTGTGAAAGGTGTTCTCATTGTTCAGGTCGGCGGAAGTAAAAGTGCCCATGCCGGTGAACTTATCTACATTGCCCAGTGTTATGCCGTGGCTGCACATGATCTGGAAAGGCTCATCAAAGTACAGCTGCTTTTCCCTCGGGCACATCACCACCGTCAGCACCATACATGCCACCAGCACAAAAAGATTTATCTTCTTCGAAGTGCTTGTATCGATCATCTATTATACTTTATGTGGAATGTATTGCGACAACAAAAATAGAAAAATAGGGGAGAGAAAAGCAAAATAGGAAACAGGAAACAAAGCGCGTTAACTTATCAACTTATCATCTACCAACTTATCACTTGTCAACTTGTCACCTACCTACGGATTCAGTTTCCCCATTTTAAAATCAAGCAGCAACTTCAGCGTTTGCTTCATGGTCTTCTGCACATTCATCTTGCTCTCGCCCTGCTTCAGGTCGTAGCGCAGTATCATGGGCACCTCGTTCATGGTGGCGCTCTGGCTGGCTACCTTCAGCAGCACCTCTACCATGCAGCCAAAACCCTTTTGAGTAATGAACTTATCACCGTAGTAGTTGATGGTTTTCCGCAGCATATCTACCCGGTATGCCCTGAAACCGCAGGTGTAATCTTTAATACCCTCAAAGCCCACCAGCACCCGGAACAGGAAACCGGCAGCCCAGCTAAAGAACTTGCGCGATTTTTTCAATCCCTTTATCCTTGCGCCCGGCTGGTAGCGGCTGGCTATTACCAGGTCGCTGCCCTCGGCTATTTGCAGCGCCATACGCTGTATCAGGAAGGGCGTCTGGCTGTCATCCGCATCCATGGTCACTATTATATCCGTGTCTTTCAGTCCCTCCTGCGCTTTGCGCAGGCCCTTGTTTATAGCGCCCGCAAGGCCGCCATTGGGCTGAATGTCCAGCACATCTACCTTTATATCACCCTTAAAATTTCTTGCTATCTCCAGCGTGCGGTCTTTGCTGCCGTCGTTCACTACCAGCACACTTGCATCCCATTTAAACAGATTGTAAGCGTCATTTATCCTGTTGAGCAGGGGCGGTAAAGACTCCTCCTCATTATATGCCGGCAACACAATCCTTATATGCATGGTTCTCTATTAGCTGTATATATTGAATATCCTTATTTCAGGCCTTTTTCGATGCGCTAAAGTAATCTATTTATTTCTCTTCTTAAATAGAAATTGTGGGGTCGGTTATGATGTGATAATATCATTTTGTAGTCTCACACCAAATCACTAAATCAATAACAATTGATCCGCTATATGCTCATCATTAAGCGATTTTGTTATCAGACTTAAGAGTCAGCTAATAAACTTCTTCTTTTGTATATTTACTTTGGATGAACCAATTTCATATAAAGTAGATTTATGTTTAAGGGAATGCTAATAGGCACTGATGAAATAACCGACTATATTATTGAATTTTCTACTGGTTTTATTGATGTAGAGTTAGTTAGAGACTATTTTTACGATTGTAAAGCTGTCTTGAAAAAAGTAGATATTGACGCATTAATTTCTGAAAATGAAAATAATCACATTAGGGACGAAAAAAAGAAAAATTATATAAAAAATTACCGGTGGAAACTATGCCTCCAATTGTAGTCGAAAATAGTAAAATTATTGATGGTAACCATAGATATAGAGTCGCAAAGGGAAATGGGCAAAAAGAAATATTTATTTACGAAATTCAAGAAATAGATACATGAAGCAACATGAAGCAGTAATTCAATCCATTGAACACTTGGGTGGAATTGCAACTTTGGGACAATTGAATAAAGAAGTTTTTACAATAGAAGATTGTAATTGGAAAACAAGGACTCCATTTGCGAGTATACGCAGGATTGTGCAACTAAGACCGGAAATTTATAAAATCAAACCGGGTTTGTATGGTCTTGTTAAAATGAAAAAGCAAAATGAAATCAATGGTATTATTGAGGAAACACGAAAAAATAGAAATTCTAAGATAGTGATTGATTTTAACCACAGTTACTATCAAGGTATTTTGGTTCAATTTGGGAATTTAAAAAAATTAAACACATTTGTACCTAATCAGGATAAAAACAAACTTTTTCTTAATCAGCCTTTAGGCAATATCAGAACAATCAACCACCTGCCCCCTTTTTCTTACGAATCAATTATCCAACGAGCTTCTACTATTGATGTAATATGGCTTAATGAAAGAAATATGCCCCACTCATTTTTCGAGGTCGAACATTCAACTGATATTCAGAATTCTTTATTGAAATTCAATGATCTTCAAGATTTTTTTGTCCGTATGGTTATTGTTGCAGACAAAATAAGAAGAGCTGAGTATGAAACTAAGATAAAATACTCTTCTTTCAAACAGATACAACAAAGAATAAAATTTTTAGAATATGAGACGCTCACAAAGCAATATGAGACATTGGTAGAGCAGCAATTTTTTGAAATTTTGGTATAGATACAAGTTCGATAGTTAAAGGGAAAGAACTCACCGATTTTGGACAATTTTTGCATTAAGCGCAGATTTTCTTTACCAGCGTGTGCTACCTAATTTACTTGACAAAGACAGGGTATCTGAGCTCTATGCAGGTCTTTATGAAAAGTATAGTCTTAGCTGACCTCAGCCACTGAACAAAAAAAAAGGAGAGAAAAAACGACCTGCCTATTTTACATGTATTATCAATATGATAATTGAGTGCCATGCAGAGGGACAAGTCTGGGAAATAAAAGAGTATTATTATACGACAACCTTTGGTAGTAGAGTTGCAGACGGTGTTTATGAAACGCTTTTGGATGGTTATGAACTTTCGGAAATTAGGAATCATTTAGATAGGCCAGTGAAGCATTATTTGATGGTTGACGACCATTTTACATGGTGGGTAAAGGGACGGTCGTATCTTTGCAGGCTATGTGATATTCTACATATGGGCTTTATCACAGAAGTTCTTTTTGGCAAAGAAGTAGTGGATAGACTTCCCATAATAGTGAATGGATGGATCGATAATTTGAACCCCGATTGATAAAACAGAATAATAAACCGGCTTATATTCCGTCTTTCATGATCCTATTTTCCACTAGTTGTTCCAGATGTTAGCTTTTGCGCATCTAAAACTGCGAATAATACCGGTCTAAAGCCTGCCCTGAGCGTAGTCGAAGGGGTATCCAATGAGCAGGCACCTAAATGATATCCAAAAGTCTAGCGGTCCCATACCAAAAAGCGCTCAAAAAATTGTGGATATCTTCTTCTCTGCCATGAACCTGTTTGGTACACAATTTGCGGTATTAGTCATGCCGGCTTGATCACGCAAAACCAACAGCAGCGCAGCGAAATGCAATTTTTTCCAGAAACCGGAAGTTAGCAGATGTCCCACACCTATCTTCCTCGTGCAGGTGGTGTGGGACATCTTGGCGAGTTGTAGAGACAAGATGCATTTTTTTTGAAATCGCGCCACTTCCGTTTCCCGCAAAAACCGGAAGAAATCCCGCAATTTCTCGCAACCTCATTTTTTATAACTATTTGATAATCATGCAAAAACATTAAAAGCACCACGAAAGGCCATTTTTCCGGAAAACCGGAAACCAGGTGTTCCAGAGTTTAGTTTTTGCGCATCTGGAACAGCAAATAAAACCTCTATTTTTAGCAAACACAACCCCCCAAACATGAACGACAACTGGACAAACCGTTGGAACGACCGATACAGCACGGAAGAATTTGCCTATGGCAAGCAACCCAACAACTATCTGAAGGAACAATTAGAAAAACTACCCACCGGCAAGATCCTGTTTCCGGCAGAAGGGGAGGGTCGCAACGCAGTATATGCCGCCTGTCGTGGCTGGACGGCCTTTGCGTTTGATATCAGTGGTGCGGGCAGGAACAAAGCAATGCGGCTCGCACAAACCAATAATGTCACCATCAACTACCAGGTCGGCGAACTGCAGGAGCTCAATTATCAACCCGGGCAATTTGATGCAATAGCCCTCATCTATGCACACTTTCCGGCAGCCATCAAATCGTCGATCCACAAAGCCCTTGACAAATATCTGCGCAAGGATGGTATCATCATATTTGAAGCATTCAGCAAAAAGCATATTGACTACATAGCAAGGAATGAGAAAGTTGGCGGGCCCAAAGACGTCGATAGTTTGTTCTCAATTGAAGAACTGAAAACAGACTTTGCCAACTATGACTTCCTGGAAATTGCCGAAATGGAAATAGAACTGAACGAAGGACAGTTTCACAACGGAACAGGTTCGGTAATAAGGTTTGTTGCGAGGAAAAGATAGGATATGGCCTAAATAAAACGTTATGGACAACGGACAGCACACCCCTAATCTTTATTCCCCAGCCCAATCTGGCCGCACGCTCTGCTGCGGGGCTAAATCGAGTTCCCCCACAATAACAGCGTAGAGCTATTCCTTGGCCGGCGGAGCCTTTGGCCAATCCTGAGCGTAGTCGAAGGGGCCTTTCTTTTTGTTACTTTCTGTTGCCTGTCCCGATGCATATCGGGAGCGAAGCAAAGAAAAAGTAAGGTAACGCAGTTCAGGTAACCCCTCCCTCTGCCTTGGAGAGTGTCGGGGAGAGGCCATTTTTATTCGTACTTTAGTTCCATGAAAATCACCTTCCACGGCGCAGCACGAACAGTTACCGGATCCAAACATTTGCTACACATTAACCCCAATAAAAACATACTGCTGGACTGCGGCATGTTTCAGGGGATGGGAAAAGAAACGCTGCAGCTGAACAGGACCTGGGGCTTTGAGCCAAAGGAAGTGGATTGTGTAATAATATCACACGCGCATATAGACCATATAGGCCTGCTGCCCAAGCTGGTGAAAGATGGCTATAATGGCAAAATATACTGCACACCGCAAACCGAAGAACTGGCAAAGGTGTTGCTGCTGGACTCAGCCCATATACAGGAAGAAGATGTGCGGCACATAAACAACCGCCACAGCCGGCAGGGAAAGGAGCCTATAGAGGCTCTTTATACCGAGGAAGATGCCAACAATGTATTCCCGTTGATCGTAACCATTCCTTACGATCAGCCCACGCAGATAGACGACCAGGTAGAACTGCTCTATACCGATTGCGGCCATATACTGGGCAGCGCTGCGGTAAACCTGAAGATAAAAGAGAATGGCAAAACCGTACGCATCACCTTTAGCGGAGACGTAGGCCGGTACAATGATCTCATACTGCGGAAACCGGCACCTTTCCCGCAGGCCGATCATATACTTATCGAATCCACCTATGGCGACAGGCTGCACGACCACCTGAGGCCCGCTACTGACAAGCTGCTTGAGTTTATCGTAGATACCTGCGAAAAGCGAAGGGGCAACCTGATAATACCGGCCTTCAGCGTGGGCCGCACACAGGAAATACTGTACCTGCTCAACAGGCTGGATGTAGAGGGCAGGCTGCCAAAGCTGGACTACTTTGTAGATAGCCCCATGTCTATAGCGGCCACAGAGATAGTAAAGCACCACCCTGAATGCTTTAATAAAGAGGTAGAAGACCTGCTGCGTAAGGATGACGATGTATTTAATTTCCCTGGTCTTACGTATGTGCGCAGTGCGCAGGAATCAATAAAGCTGAACGAACGCAAAGAGCCTTGTGTTATCATCTCGGCATCGGGAATGGCGGAAGCGGGTAGGGTGAAGCACCATATTGCACACAACATAGACAAAGCAAGAAATACTATACTGATGGTAGGGTATTGCGAGCCACACTCGCTGGGTGGCCTGCTGCGCCACGGGGCAAAGCAAGTGACCATATACGGTGAGCTCCACAATGTAGCGGCAGAAGTAGGAGCCATAGATGGCCTCAGCGCCCATGGCGACTACCAGGACCTCATGCACTGGCTATCCTGCCAGGATCCGAAGCAAGTACAGAAGCTCTTCCTCGTACATGGTGAGTACGAAGTACAGCAGGCGTTCCGGGACAAGCTATTGAAAAAGGGGTTCACGGATATCGAGATACCGGCACGGCATCAAACTTTTGGGCTTTAAGCCCCAAAAAAGAACCCCGGTGCGAAAGCACCGGGGCATATATAAAAAGCCTTATCAACAAATCAACGTATCTCTTAATTACCTTCCTCCACCAGCCTGAAACCCAGTGAGCTTGACTTAGTTTCTGGCAGGTAAGCAGCGCGGCGGGTTACGCCTACTTCATCTGCATTGCTGGCAAATGAGCCGCCACGCACCACGTGCGACCTGCCGCCGGTTGGTCCCTGCGGATTATCCTGCGGCATATTGCTGCCATAGTTGCCCGCATAGAAATCGCTGCACCACTCCTCTGCATTGCCAGACATATCGTAGATGCCCAGCGCATTTGGCTTTTTCCTGCCTATAGGGTGCACATGGTCTTCAGAATTACGGTCGAACCAGGCCACTGTGCCCGGGAGCACTTTGCCGGCATACGGTTTTCCTGTTTTCTCCTTGGCAGGTATCTTACGGTTATCCTGGCTTACCAGCAGTTCATTTACACCACCACGAGCCACAATAGTGTTGTCTCGGTTCTTGTCAAATGATATCCTTTCGGTTTGTCCGCCACGTGCTGCATATTCCCACTCTGCTTCTGTGGGCAGGCGATAGTGCTTGCCGCTTTTGCCGTTCAGCTTGGTAATAAACTCCTGTATATCTGTCCAGCTTACATTGGTTACCGCACACTGGCCGCAGTCATACATCGATGGGTTTTTGCCCATCACCTCTTCCCACTGGTCCTGTGTGATCTCGTAAGCGCCTATGTTGTAGCTCTTCAGCGACACGGTATGCGCAGGCTTGCGGTCTTCAGTATGTTCGTCGCTGCCCATGTCAAACTTTCCTCCCTCAACCTTCACAGTTATTATCTGCAGTGGATCTTTTGTTCTGTTGATCTTTCTCTGAGCCATTGCGGGTTGCATTACAATCAGCATGAGCAGGGAGGCAAAGGTTTGTTTCATATTTTCAGTATTTAGTCTAAAGTAAAAAGTTTACGATTGATTTTATGCCACTTTTTACTTTTAATTTTTTACGTTTTAGTTTTTAACTCATTTGTACTACCCTGGTTGGTTCCAGGCTGGCATTGCGTATTGCAATATTCTGCGCCACTTTTTTTGCCAGCGTGGTGAACGCTTCCTTAGCCACTGGTTCGTCGTCTATTACTGCAGGTACCCCTTTGTCACCACCTTCACGAATGCCCTGCACCAGCGGTATTTCTCCAAGGAATGGCAGGTCAAACTGCTCCGCCATCTTCCTAGCGCCTCCCTTCCCGAAAATATAATATTTATTATCAGGCAGTTCCCGCGGCGTAAAATAAGCCATATTTTCAACAATTCCGAGTATCGGCACGTTGATCTGTGGTTGTTTGAACATCATTATGGCTTTCCTTGCATCAGCCGCGGCTACAGCCTGCGGGGTAGATACTACAACCACGCCGGTTACCGGCACCGTTTGCACCATGGTCAGGTGCACATCACCGGTGCCTGGCGGCAGGTCTATCACCAGGTAGTCAAGCTCCTGCCAATAAACTTCCGAGATAAATTGTTTTAACGCTGAGCTGGCCATGGGTCCGCGCCATATCACAGCCTGCTTTTCATCTACCAGCAGCCCTATTGACATTGCTTTAATGCCATACCTTTCCATAGGCACAATCATGCCCTTGCCATTTACCTCGGTCATTTTGGGCCGCTCATCGCGTATACCCAGCATAATAGGGATGGATGGTCCGTAGATATCCGCATCCAGCAGGCCCACGCTTGCACCTTCTTGTGCCAGGCCTATTGCCAGGTTCACTGCTACCGTAGACTTACCTACGCCACCTTTACCAGAGGCAACCATTATTATGTTCTTCACCCCTGGCAGCACAGACTTATTGTCTTTCCTGTTATTGGTCACGTTCGATGTCATATGCACCGTTACTACCGCTTCTTTATCTACCAGCAGGCGTATAGCATTCACACAGGCCTTTTCTATCATCTCTTTTAGCGGGCATGCCGGTGTGGTAAGGATAACGGTAAAAGAAACGTTTTTTCCTTCTATCGCTATATCCTTTATCATGTTCAGCGTCACCAGGTCTTTGCCCAGGTCGGGCTCCTGCACCTGGCTCAGTGCTTCTATTACCGCTTCTTTTGTTATCATATAAACCTTTGTTAAAATGCTTTTACTGCGCAGCAAAAGTACATCAAACCCGCTTACTTTGTAACAACTTAGCCAGCAGATTAACGCCGGTTTTACCTAAAGAATGTAGCTTTGTATAGCATGCGGCCGAAGTTTTTATCATATTGCCTGGTTTCATTTTCCTGCCTTTTTTTCGGGCTGCGCGCAAATGCTCAATGGAGCGCTGATAATGTGATAGAAATAGATGGGGTGACCATGACAGCCGACAGCCTGCGGGCAGTACCCGATGTGACGATACAGGTAAAAAATAAAAACCGCGGCGTAGAGTCAGAGTATACAGGGGTTTTCTCACTGGTTTGTTACAAAGGGGATACACTGTTATTTAGCTGCATAGGTTTTCGCCCCAAGGAATTCGTGGTGGCAAAAGATCTGAAAGGCGATCACTATTCTATGATACAACTGATGGTGCAGGATACCTTTTATCTGCCTGAAACCATCATCCGCCCGTTGCCTACCCGTGAGCAGTTCGATTATGCGTTTCAGCACTGGCGCATTCCCAATGATTATTATGAGCTTGCCCGCAGGAATACCAATGCATATGTAATGCGTACACTTGCCTATACTATTCCCCGCGATGGCCGCGAATCGCAGGCCAGGCTGCAGCAGCAACAGGCGCGTGAGGCAGTATACTATGGCCAGCAGCAGCCTATGAATATCCTCAATCCGCTTGCCTGGGGAGAGTTTTTCGAGGCCTGGAAACGCGGTGATTTCCGCAGGGAGAATAATCCCTACAATAGCAGCAATTATTAGAGCGCCTGTTCAGTCAATCAATTCTATCCAGCTACTTACAACTACCTATGTTAATATGTGAATAACAAAGTGTGGTTCAGCCAGCGGTATGGGCGTACATTTCCAAAAAATATAAAATGAATTTTTTGAAACAGAGGATCGCTGTCGTATTTCATATCTCCTTATTCCTTTTGCTCACCGCATGCAACAACACCGGCAGTGCTAAAAAGACGCAGAAATCCAGTGAAGACACAACAGCTAAAACCACACAGGTAAAAATAGATACCCCCAAACCGGTAATACTGGACACCAATAGGTACAAGGCCGCAGTAATGCGTCTATGCCACGATTCTGCGAGTGCCAAATGGCCCGTCAAAAAAGATGTGTTTCCGCTGGGCGGTGCCCTCTTGCCGTTCAACAGGATAGTGGCTTATTACGGCAACTTCTATTCTAAGCGCATGGGTATTCTTGGCGAATTGCCGCCCGATGAAATGCTTAAGAAGCTAATGGGCGAAGTAAAGAAATGGAAGGAGGCAGACAGTACAACCCCTGTAATACCTGCCATACATTACATCTGTGTTACCGCGCAGGGTCAGCCAGGCAAGGCTGGGAAATATATACTGAGAATGCCTTTTAAGGAGATTGATAAAGCAATAGAACTGGCGAAGCAGATAAATGCGGTCGTTTTCCTGGATGTGCAGACGGGTCAGAGCACGCTGAAAGAGGAGATACCGCTGCTGGAGCAATATTTAAAGATGCCCAATGTACACATGGCTATAGACCCTGAGTTCTCCATGAAGACTGGCAAAAAACCTGGCAGTATCATCGGCACTTTCGATGCTGAAGACATAAACTATGTATCGGAGTACCTGGCCAAGTTGGTGAGAGACTATAAGCTGCCCCCAAAAATACTGTGCGTTCATCGTTTCACTTTTGGCATGGTTACCAACTATGAGAAGATAAAACTGCGCCCTGAAGTACAGACGGTAATGGATATGGACGGATGGGGATTCCCCGCAAAAAAAGTAACTACCTACAGGCAAACAGTGTTTGGCGATCCCGTACAGTTTACCGGCTTCAAACTATTCTACAAAAACGACATCCTGACGGCTCCATGGAACAAAGCGCCCATGACACCGCAGGAAGTGTTGAAGCTATATCCTAAGCCTATTTATATTCAGTATCAATAAGGATTGCGGGGAGTTGCGGGCACTTCCACAGGTTTTATTTGCGGAGTAGGATCAATTTTTGGCGTTACTTCCGGTGGTGTGCCGGGACGTGGCTCTACTACAGGAACAGGTTTTATTTCCGGTGGTAGCTGGTTTGGTTGTACTTCCGGCTGTAGGTTCGGATGTTGCGGCTGAGTTGGTTGCTCCGGGGTGGTAGTGGGTTGTGCGGGTATAGTGGTTGGCTGTTGTGGTTGTGTTGGCTGTTCCATGGAGCTTGTTTTTTTACTACCACTAAAAATATGATGCCACAACGCTGCATTTGTTGTTCCGCTTTCAGGCATCCACTATATTTACGTTATGCGCACGCTACCTGGTTATATATCATTCTTGCTTTTGTCGGTGATCTTTTTTTCTTCTTGCCACTCAAGGCACTCCGCCGATCTCATTATTCACAATACTAAGATTTATACCGTAGATAGCGCTTTTACTATAGCGGAAGCTATGGCTGTAAAAGATGGCAAGATCGTAGCCGTAGGCAAAGAGGCTGAAATAATGAATGAATGGAAAGCCGGAGACATCGTAGATGCTCATGGCAAGGCAGTATACCCGGGCTTTATAGATGCGCATGCGCACTTTGTAGGCTATGGCCGTTCGCTTTTCGAAGTTAACCTGTACGACTGCAACAACTGGAATGAAGTACTCTCACGCGTCAAAGCCTTTGCAGATCAGCATCCCGGTGAAACATGGATCCGGGGGCGGGGCTGGGATCAGAACAAATTTCCGGGGCATGAATACCCGGTCAATGATTCGTTGAATGTGCTGTTTCCCGGTAAGCCGGTATTGCTGGAGCGGATTGATGGCCATGCGGCAATAGCCAATGCCATGGCGCTGCAAATGGCAGGTGTAGAAACCGGGCAAAAGATAGAAGGCGGGGAAATGCTTTACAAAACGCCCACCTATAATACCGATGCGCATCCGGCTACTGTAAAGTATGTGCTCACCGGTATCCTCATTGATAACGCCGTTGATCTCGTCACCCGCATCATTCCTAAGCCATCGAAGCCGGATTATGAAAAATGGCTGCTTGCAGCGCAGAAAAATTGCTTTGAGCAGGGGCTCACTACCATTACCGACTGCGGACTGATGCACTATGAAGTGGCAGCTATAGATAGCCTGCAAAAGGAAGGCAAACTGCAGATGCGTGTATACGCAATGCTTAGCGACGATACCGCGAACTTCAGCCGCTATCTTCCCAAAGGCCCTTATAAAACAGACAGGCTTTTTGTGAAAGGAATAAAGGCCTATGCCGACGGCGCACTGGGCAGCCGCGGCGCCTGCCTGCTTGCGCCCTATAACGACAAGCCGGGCTGGACCGGCTTCCTGCTGAGCAAGCAAAGCCACTACGACTCACTGGCCGCAATGCTTGTGAATACTGAATTTCAGCTATGCACGCATGCTATAGGCGATAGCGGCAACCGCATGGTGCTGAATGTGTACAATAAATACCTGAAAGGCAAAAACGACAAGCGCTGGCGCATAGAGCATTCGCAGGTAGTGAATGAACAGGACTTCGACCTGTTTGGTAAAACATCGGTGATACCCTCGGTGCAGCCTACACATGCCACCAGCGATATGTACTGGGCTGGCGATCGCGTCGGCGCTGAGCGGCTAAAGGGCGCGTATGCCTATAAGCAACTGCTGCAGCAAAACGGTTGGCTGCCACTGGGCACCGATTTTCCGGTTGAAAACATATCGCCGTTCAAGACTTTTTATGCTGCTGTGGTGCGCAAAGACGCTAAAGGTTCCCCTGCGGCTGGCTTCCAAATGGAGAATGCGCTGACCCGCGAGCAGGCGATAAGAGGCATGACCATATGGGCTGCTAAAGCTGACTTTATGGAAAAGGAAGTGGGGAGTATAGAGTCAGGGAAGAAAGCTGATTTTATTATTCTTGATAAAGACCTGATGATGGCGCCGGAAGCAGAATTGCTTGGGGTAAAGGTTGTGGGGACTTATAGTGGGGGGAGGAAAGTTTATTAAAAAGCTATCATCGTGTTTGTCATACCGACGAAGGAGGTATCTATACGCGAGTAAGTACTTACTTGGCGCGTTGTTTCTGATGTTTCTAATGTCATAAGACAGTCAGAACAATCACCCGTTTTCTGAACGGAATTTATAGAACTGAAGTTAAGTTATTGGGAACGCATTACAATCAGCCGTTCATCATATTGCGCCCGTGGCACTAACCGGAATGAATCCTGCCAAGGTAGATCTACACATGGTATAGTTTTTATTCCTTCCCTTGTTCAAACTAATAACATGAACTACATCAATGCTTCCGACAAAAACGGGGAAGAAGTAAATCTTTATTATGAAGACCTGGGCGCAGGTAAGCCCGTGGTGCTTATTCACGGCTGGCCGCTGAGCCATGTAATGTGGGAATACCAGGTAAGCGAGCTGGTTAACGCCGGCTTCCGCTGCATTAGCTACGACCGCCGGGGATTTGGCAAGTCATCACGGCCGCTCAATGGTTATGACTATGATACGCTGGCCGATGACCTGAAAGCCATTATAGATGGCCTGGGCCTCACTGATATTACCCTCGTGGGCTTCTCTATGGGCGGCGGCGAGGTGGTGCGCTACTTTACCAGTCACCAGGGCACAGGGGTTACCAAGGCTGTGCTTATATCTTCAGTAACACCGTTTATGCTGAAAACTGATGACAACCCCAATGGCGTGGATGGTAGTGTATTTGACGATATGATGAAGAAGATGAAAGAAGACCGTATCGCGTTCCTTGATGGTTTTGGCAAGGACTTTTATGGCGTAGGCATGCTCAGCAGCCCTGTAATCGACCCATACCTGCAAAACGACAGAAATGTTGCTGCCGAGGCATCCCCAATAGCCACCATGAAATGTGCGGTATCTTTTTCCCATACCGATTTCAGAAATGAGATGGCCTCGGTTACTGTGCCCGTACTCCTCATTCATGGTGATGCAGATAAAACAGTGCCCAAAGACGCCAGCGCCGAAGAGGCCTGCAAGTTGCTTCCGGACTGCATCTATAAAATATATACCGGCCACCCGCACGGCCTCTACTATACCGATAAAGAACAGCTGAACGGCGATCTTATTTCGTTCATTAGCTAAGCCTGTAAACAGTTAGTGTCCTGTATTATAAAGCCTCGTTGCTCGAGCAGTGAGGCTTTATATATAGAGACAGGTTCTTTCCAGATATCCCTACATACCATAAAGGCGGCCTCCTTATTCAGAAAAATTAGTTCCTCACGTAGTCCGAAAACGTAGAATGTAATTTCGCTTGTGAGAGTGATTTTGTAATGTACCCAGCCACCAGGGTATTGCTACTTGCCCGCTCAATATCGTGGGGGTCTACAGACGATGAAAGCATGAATATTTTCACCTTATCCTGCACCTCGCTGGCGAAACCGCTGAATTTATCCAGCACTTCCCAGCCCGTCATAGAGGGCATATTTATGTCCAGGAACAGAATTGTTTTTTTTGCTTTGCCGGCAGCATATTTTACCTGTATGTGCGCCAGCCCTTCACCAGGATCGGTGAACGTTTGAACAGACGACACCGCCAGAGATAGCTGTATCATTCTGTTACAGATCATATTGTTAATGGGGTCGTCATCAATGACCAGAAAATCGGGAAGTAATTCTTGTTCCATTCTATACGTGTTTAGTTAAGCTCAAATTCTATTTTGAATTCTGTTCCCTTATTCACCTCACTCATTATGCTTATTTTTCCGCCCATCGATTCCACCTGCGTTTTCACCATAAACAATCCCATTCCTTTGCCTTCTACATGGTTGTGAAATCGCTTATAGAGCCCAAACACCTGGTCGCCGCGCGTACCAAGGTCTATACCCAGTCCATTATCCTTAAAGTTTAGCTGAATCTTGTCTCTTAGCATCTGGCTTGTTATTTCTATCACAGGTGTCGCGTCTTGCCGACGGTATTTTACACTGTTTGTTATCAGGTTCAAAAATATGCTGTAGAGGTAGGTTTTAAGGGTTGGTATCTCATCAATAATTGAAAAGTCGCTGATGATTTCCACGTCGTTGCTGGTGATCAGGTCACTCAGACTTAGTGTTATGTCATTCAGCAGTTCAGAAAATTTCACCTGTTCTCTCTTTTTGTCCTCACTGTTTTTTAACTGTAATATATAGTTGAGATCCATGATGACATCATCGAGCTTCTTTACCGATAAGCTCAGGTCCTGCATAAAGTTCTTTTCATCATATCTGTCTATGCCGGGCATCTGCAGCAATTGTGTTACCCCACTTATATTAGCCACCGGTGCGCGCAGGTTATGCGATATGATGTAGGAAAACTGTTCAAGGTCTTTATTGCGCTGCACAATATCTGCAACCATCTTGGTGCGCTCAGCCTCAGCCAAAACAAGTGCTGCCGCCATTTTTTCTTTCTCTTGGTTTTGAAACAATAGTTCTTTGTTTGCTATTACTAATTCCGCAGCCCTTTTTTCACGCTCTTCATTCTGGTACACGAGTTTCTGATAAGCAACAATTAATTCCACTGCCCTTTTTTCTTTCTCTTCATTCTGGAAAAGCAATTCCTTGTTTGCTATGATCAGTTCTGCCGCGAGTTTTTCTTTTTCTTCGTTTTGAAATATAAGTTCCCTGTTGGCTATAATCAGTTCTGCAGCGCGTTTCTCTTTTTCTTCATTTTGAAAGATCAGCTCTCTATTCGCAATAACCAGCTCTAAGGCTCGTTTTTCTTTCTCCGCATTTTGAAAAGCCAGTTCCTTGTTTGCTATGATTAATTCGGCGGCGCGTTTTTCTTTTTCTTCATTCTGATAAGCCAGCTCTTCATTGGCAATATCGAGTTCAGCAGCCCGTTTTCTGCGATCTTCATTTTGGAAGGCAAGTTCTATATTGGCCATTCTTAGGGGATCTGGCGTTACTGTATTGCTTTTGGAGAAGTTTGGCATGATGAATTATTTTGCATTCATTTTTCAATTAAATAATTTAATGGATACACTATTCTGCCAATTAAATTCTCTTTTCCATCCCGTACTAAATTGAATGTTAAAGGATAAGTTAAAATCGTGCCCTTGCTTTGTCACACGACGGTATTGTGGGTAGATGCGCAATATGTTGTTGCGAACCTCTTTATACGGGATTTTGCCACGGCTTGTATTCAACACGTAAAATAAACGATCCCACTAGTGGGCATGCACTCACGTACTACTCGCGATTCTGGTTTTAGGATACAAATAAGAGCAGCTAAGGTTTCGCATATTGCAAGAAAGATTTCCTCTTACTGCAAGAAAGCGGGCAAAAAAAAGCCCCGGACAAGCCGGGGCAGTGAGTCAATCAGGGGATTTAATATCATTCAGAAAGATTGTTTCTAATCTGTATTCAAAAATAAGATTTCTGATTAAGTGTTTCAATATTTTATAATACGTTAACAAGTCAATAGGAAATTAGTTCCTATTCAGTAACAGTTACTTTAGCGGCAGGGTACTTAGTGTACTCACGGCCCAGCGATATCATTATTACTGATGGCTTTACAATGTTGTCGGGCAGTGTCACGTTCAGCACATTCGCTCCGGTTATTGCCTGCACACTTTGTTTGTACACCACGCGACCTGTAACATCAGTAGCTACTAGGTTTAGTTGCTCGTTCTTCTCGCTGGTGAATTCGCACTGGAATGTGCCATTGCTTGGGTTAGGGAACCACACAGCACTGGCCTGCTGCAGTTTGGTAGCAACAACCGCCGTTGGTGCGGGGATGATGAACACATTAATTGTAGTAGATGAAGTATTAATGCCGTCGCTTGTCACTACTGTGAATTCGTCCCTGCCGGTAAATCCGGGTATCGGGCTGTAGGTCAATCCTGTAGGAGCCACTGTTGTGCCGCTGCCTGGTGCGGATGCGCCAAAACCGGTAACAACGGCGTTCTCGGGCATGCGGCTTACAGTCCAGGTTTGCGTTCTGCCGATAACACTGTTCGGTACCGTAAGCTGAGCATTGATAGAAACCGTTTCATCGGCATATATTGTCATATCCTGTATAGTACCATTGGCAAAGCGATGAGGGTCTGGAGCAGTCACGCCTATTTCGCGGATCACAAAGTTTCCGTAATCAGCGATGTATATGTTGCCGGTGCCATCTATTGCAAGGCTGCTGGGCAGGTACAGTTCAGAAGAGTCTGCTGAGCCGCCATCGCCATCGTAGCCATGCCAGTCTATGTACTTGGTGCCTGCAAATGTGGAGATAGTACCTGAAACCACTTTACGCACTACATTGTTCTGCCAGTCGCAAATGTATAGGTTGCCGCAGGCATCCAGTGTTATGCTCATCGGTATCCACAGCGATGCCGCCGTTGCGGCTCCGCCGTCGCCACCATAGGTAGAATCGCCATTACCAGCTATTGTCGTGATGGTTCCTGTTCCATCTATCATACGTATGCGGTTGTTCCATGAGTCGGCTATATATACATTGCCTGCACAGTCGGCAAGCACACAGGTTGGTTCATTCAGTTGCGCAGTGGTAGCAGCTATGTTGTCGCCGTTATACCCGCCGGCATGTGTGCCCGCAAACAGTGTTATCGTGCCGGTGGCATCGATCTTTCTTACGGTCTCGCTGCCGAGGTCGGCTATATACATATTGCCGCTGCAATCAAGGGCTACAGAAGCGGGGTATGTGAGGCTTGCTGCGGTAGCGGGGCCATCATCGCCAAAGGGCTGGCCCATAAGGCCGCCATGAAGGCCATTGCCTGCAATGGTAGTAATGTTACCTGCGGCATCTATTTTGCGTATTCGCTCATTGTATTTGTCGGCTATGTACATGTTGCCGGCACCGTCAAGGGTTATTCCTCTCGGTCCGTTTAGCTGAGCCGCAGTTGCTGGTCCGCCGTCTCCGCTGAATCCGGCAGTGCCTGTGCCTGCTATTGTAGTGATAATACCTGATGCATCCACCTTGCGTATCACACTATTGAAATAGTCAGCGATGAATACGTTGCCTGCTGGATCTGCTGCTACACCATAAGGACTGCCCATAGTAGCTGCGCTGGCTATTCCGCCATCGCCGGTATTGCCATCCACATGGCTGCCGGCAAAAGTGGATATGTTAGTTGCGGTCACGCACTGTGCTTGTGCAAACAACGGCAGCGATAATACTGCCGATGCAAAAAGAAATTTAATGTAATGTTTTTTCATGGTCATTTGTTTAAGGATGTCAAATGTACAATATTATTAAACAAAATACCATATAATATGCTCTATTAACAAGGTGATAGGATTTTCCGTATTTAGTAAAATCCTCGCATAGAATGTTACTTTTGGTATCTGTATGAAACAAGATCTGTTCCGCAAAAAGACACTTGCGCATATTAACGAGGAGTTGGCCAATGGGCTTATTGACGGCCACAGCAACAACATGAGTAAAGTGCTCACTGTTCGCGACCTCACGTTTATGGGTATTGCTGCCATAGTGGGCGCGGGTATCTTCTCTACTATAGGTAAGGCTAGTTTCGACGGCGGTCCGGGCATTATCCTATTGTTCCTTTTTGTATCAATAGCCTGTGGGTTTTCGGCAATATGCTATGCCGAGTTTGCCAGCATGGTGCCGGTATCGGGCAGCGCGTATACGTATTCGTATGTTGCTTTCGGCGAGGTAATAGCGTGGATAATAGGGTGGGACCTGCTGATGGAGTATGCCATAGGCAATATAGCAGTGGCCATATCGTGGAGCGACTATTTCACATCTCTGGTAAACCATATAAGAATAGGTAACCTGCAGCTGCACATCCCGGAATATTTTGCAACCGACTACTGGACAGCTAAGGACCAGCTGACTGATGCAGCAAAGCTGGCGTGGGCCAATGCTCCCGTTATTGGCGGTACACGTATTATATGTAACCTCCCGGCATTTCTTATTACTGTCATTATCACCTGGATAATATATGTGGGTATCAAGGAGTCTAAACGAAGCACTAATGCCATGGTGATCCTCAAGATGGCAATCATATTACTGGTAATGATAGGAGGCTGCTTCTACGTAAATACCGACAACTGGACGCCATTTCTGCCGAATGGCATAGGAGGAGTACTCACTGGTACGTCAGCCGTGTTCTTCTCCTACATTGGTTTCGATGCCATTTCTACCACAGCAGAAGAGTGCAAGAACCCCCAGCGCGACCTGCCCAAAGCCATGTTCTACTCGCTTATTATCTGCACTGTGGTCTACATACTTGTTGCGCTCGTACTTACCGGTATGACGAGCTATACTCACCTGAATGTTGGTGATCCGCTTGCCTATGTATTCAGTACCATGAACAGCCCTTTTGCACAAAAGATATCCATTATAATATCAATAAGTGCAGTAATAGCTACAGCCAGCGTGCTCCTTGTATTCCAGCTGGGCCAGCCACGTATATGGATGAGCATGAGCCGGGATGGCTTGTTGCCGCCCATTTTTGCCCGTATCCATCCTAAGTACAAAACACCTTCCTTCTCTACTATACTCACGGGGGTTATCGTAGGCGTGCCTGCTTTGTTTATGAACCTTACGGTAGTCGTAGATCTCACAAGCGTAGGAACACTCTTTGCTTTCGTACTTGTTTGCGGTGGTATACTCAAGCTCCAGAACGATGATAACCGCCTCCAGAGTAAATTCAAAACACCCTACCTTAACGGTAAGTGGATAGTGCCCGCTATGTTTATCGGGTCAATAGTTTTATTTGAAAAGTTCTATCCGGGTGGCTTTAAAAGCTATTTGAACTTCGCAGATAAAACCGGGAACATAACCTGGGAGGTGATACGCAACAAAGTGCCTTTTTTCCTGTTTGGTATTACATTCCTCATCACGGCCATATTGTCTTTTATCAGGAAGTATTCTATTATTCCTGTGATGGGCTTTCTCTGCTGCACCTATCTCCTTTCAGAGTCGGGCAGTACTAACTGGGAGCGTTTCCTGGTGTGGCTGGTAATAGGGTTGATATTGTATTTTGTTTATGGATATAAACATAGTAAGTTAAGCAAGCAGGTTGCTTAGCTTACTTGTGTGCAAGCCAAAATTCTCGCGAATATTGTCTAGTATTTTTTCAGAGAGCGGCTTACTAAAGAAAAGGGCTATTGCAGGGTAGGTACTAATGCGGGCGAAGTCTTCGGGCGAGTTAGTGCTGGAGATCATCACTATTTTGCAGTTATCGCGTAATAGGGAGGGTAATTTCATATAGCTCTCTACGAAATCGAAACCATCCATTACAGGCATATTTATGTCAAGGAAAATGATATCAGGCCTTTCCGCTGGCGATGTTTCAAGCTGTCTCAAGCTTTCAATAGCCGCATCTGCAGCAGAGAATACGAGAATATTTTCAGCAAATTGATTCTTTTCAATAACTTTTTGGAGATAAAACGGTCCCAATGACTATCATCTATAATCATTACTGTTTTATATAAGTTATTTTTCATAAAATATTTTTTTTAACATTATTTATTTATTTATTTTTAATGTTAAAATATATTATTAATAATTTTTTCATTTCATGCTTCAAATTAAAGGTTTGTAAATCTCATATTAATATTTGTTATGGAAAAGTCGTTTAAGCTCCCCTGTTTGGTCTTTTTAGCTGACAAACCGCAACCTTTTAGCTGGTTTGTTTCAGCTTTTTCGTCTAAAAAGCTAGCAGATAGGAGCTTTTAAACTTAAACAGGGCTTAGGTGAATATATATTTTGCACTCATTCTAAACATTTAAAACAAAAGTTATGAAACGCAAAATTGCCATCACATTAGCATTACTGAGCATCATTTTGGCCTGTAATAAGGAAAAACAAACAGTTACGCCAAACTCAGCACAGGCTGCATCAGAAACCACGACAGAAAACCGTCATTCAGGTGCCAGGGCTGGGGATTCCAGCCTGTTCATATCTCAGACGGATGCAAACCAAATGATCAGTAGTTATATCGCCAGTATAGGCAATGATCCCAATAACACGCTTCAAAACCCCAGTTTGCATGCATTAGTGGTTAATGCAGATTCGCTAAGGGCATACCTCGCAAATTCAAAGATAAAGAGTGTAAAACTTATATATGCGCATACAATGAGCTTTATAAACGCGGGTAATTATGGAAAATATGCAGGCAACTCCGCCAATGCAATGACGATAATATTGGCAGGCGTAGACATACAAGGAAATTTTACTTATTTTGGACAACAACAAAAGGTATTGGATCACGCCACTCCTTGTCCGTATACCTGCCCAAGCGGATCTGCAGGCAATGATTTGTTACAGTAATTATGATGAGCTACAATTCACTTAATTATATTTATTTGCTATCAATGCTTTTTGCTAGTTTTTGTAGTGTGTTCAGATTTCATAGGCTGGACAGTGCATCTAAAATTTTATCTTTATTGATCTGCTGCGGTTTCGTGAATGAAATCGCAGCATATTTTTTAGCGAAGATGTATCATACAAACATAGCGTTGTATACTATCTACAGTTTCATAGAATTTGCTCTACTATGTTTGTATTTCAATAAGGTAATTGATGTATTTAAGAAGAAAGATATAGGCCTTTACATAGCTTTTATAGGAATAAGTTTGGGTATTGTTAACACAGTCTATATTCAACATCTGAATACACTTAACTCTTACTACCTCTTATTAGAAAGTCTTTTAGTAATAGGAATGTCGTTATTTGCATTTTTTAGAATGCTACTCAAGCATGATTCCCTCAACCTATACAAATACCCTCATTTTTGGTTTATAAGCGCAATTTTGTTTTTCTGGAATATAACTTTCCTAAGTTGGGGAGTCTACAATTATATATATCAAAAGTTGGGGAAGTCTGCACAAGGTATTAATATCACTTTAATGGTTGTAAGTATAGCTACTTACTGCTGTTTCGCGATAGTCTTTTTACTGTACCCAAAAATGAAGAGCGCTAATGAATGATCAGTACATCATACCGTTATTTGTTGCGGGTTCACTGCTGCTTACACTGTTTACCTTCTTTCTCATTGCTTATTTGCTGGTGCAAAAAAACAAGCAGAATGCCTACCAGGTAGAGAAGCACAAGATGATCTTTGATCATGAAAAAAATATACTCAAAGCCAAGATAGAAGAGCAGGAAAATACCATGGACCAGATATCCAAGGAGCTGCACGATAATATTAAGTCGGTGCTGGGCTTTGCACAAATGACCATGTATAACATTGCCGCACTGGCTACCAACGCCGAGCAGGCAGACCTTATTGATAAAACAAACGGAATTATTGGAGATGTGATTGAGAACCTGCATAACATCAGCCATTCGCTGAATAGTAACTTTATCAGGAACATAGGACTCATAGATTCAATTGAAAAAGAGCTGGCGCACGTGCGGCTCTCCAAAAAAATGAATTGCAGCATAGAAGTCATTGGCGATCCAATAGCTCTGAACCCGGAAACAGAAATACATATTTTCCGGATAGCTCAGGAGGTAATACAGAATTGCGTGAAGCACGCTAATGCGACAACCCTTAATTTTACACTTGAATATACTGCCGCGCGATTTGTGATGAAGATATCTGACAACGGCAATGGTTTTGACAAGAACAAAATATTTGCAATGAAAGGGCTCGGCTTTCTCAATATGTTCCAGCGTGCACGCTATGTGGGCGGCACATTTGAGGTAGACTCAACACCCGCGGAAGGAAGTACACACACTTTGACATTAAACCTGGAAGGTAATGGAACCAACAATAAGAGTAGCGATAGCAGATGATCATGAGATAGTACTAAACGGAATAAAGGGAATTATATTAGGATTCGGAGGTTTCAGCATTGATTTTGTAGCCAGTAACGGAAAGGAGCTCTTTAACAAACTGTCTGCCGCCGAGACACTGCCTGATGTAGTGGTAATGGATATCAGTATGCCGGTGTGGGATGGCTACGAAACAATCGATGCCATTAAAAAGAAATGGCCGGAAATGAAAGTGCTTGTGCTTACTATGCACAAGCACGAGTTTGCTATTATCAAAATGTTCAGGGGTGGAGCAAATGGCTACTTGCTTAAGAACAGCCCGCCATCGGAATTACAAAGGGCTCTGCGTTCGATCAATGATACAGGGCTTTATTTTTCCGAAGTTGCCTCAAGCAGTTTTTATCACAGGCTTCACCATTCCAATATTATGCCTTCTCTCTCTGATAAGGAGATTAAACTGCTTAAATACTGCTATACAGATCTAACGTACCACGACATAGGTGAAAAAATGGGTATTACCGAGCGCAGTGTGGCTGGCTTCAGAACGAGTTTGTTTGAGAAATTGGGAGTAAACAGTCGTGCCGGCCTTGTGGTATGCGCTATCCAAATGGGATTTGTTCCCATTGAATAGAGTCATTCCCACTTTGTCTGCTGCTTAGTCGCCTTTGTTCTCTTCCTGCGATTCGTGCAGGTCTCCACCCAGGCTATAGTAGTTGTTTTCCTCGTCCTCTTCTCCTATTGCTTCATCAGCATCGTCAGCGCCACTTCCTGGCACATCAAGGTCATCGCCTGTCATATCTGTGTTCAGGCTGCCTTTTTCGTTAAGCGGATCACCGTCAGCATCTGTGCTATCCAGCGTCGCTTGCTGTAGATTCGCGCTGTCAGTGGTATCCATATTCTGATCAGCGGCGTCCAGCATTCTCAGGTCTTCATCGGTTACATCTGCATCAGTGCCGGCTACAATTTCCACTTCATCATCATTGTTGTCTACGGTGTCGTTGAAGGGTGTTTCCGGTTGTCCGCCATCGATTGATATTTTCTCTGTGTTACTATTTGCCCGGGTTATATCTTCGCTGGCAGGGTAGTGGGGATACCCAGGAAATTGCTCGTTTTTTTCTTTCTTTTCCATATAGCTATTTTCCACTATTGCATAAAACCCGTGCCGTGAAAAAAATAGTCCCCAATTAATAATGCATAAATGCTTTTTTTACTATACATTCATTTTTTATACTTTTCTTAATATGGCTCGCAAACTTCTATTCGTACTTTCACTTACCGGCATTATTGCCTGTAATACCAAAACTGATCAAAAGCATATGCCGTACAAATGGCCTGAGAATATTCATCCGCCTGTTGCCGAAATTAAACCTCACGTTCGTACTATACACGGTGATACTGTGATCGACAACTATTTCTGGATGATCGACTACTTTAAGAAAGGGCCGGACAGTAATAAAGTAGTGGAGCACCTGAAGGCTGAGAATTCTTACCTGGACACCATGATGAGTGGCACTAAGCAGTTTCAGGAAAAGCTGTTCCTGGAAATGAAAGGGCGCATTAAAGAGAAGGATGAGAGTGTACCGGTTTATGATAATGGATACTACTACTATTCGCGCACGGATGATGGTAAGCAGTACTACAAATATTGCCGCAAAAAAGGCAACCTTTCCGCCGCAGAAGAAGTATTGCTGGATGTAGATGAGCTGGCTAAGGGGCATAGCTACTACCAGGTGGCAGGATTTGAAATAAGCGAAGACAATAAGTTGCTTGCCTTCGGAGTGGACGAAGTGTCGAGGCGGGAATTTACCATCTATGTAAAGAACCTGGAGACTGGCGAAATATACAAGGATACTATTCCCAAAACACAAGGAGATCCGGTTTGGGCAGCAGATAACAAAACATTATACTATACGTCCAAAAACCCGGTAACGTTATTGTCTGAAAAAATAAAGCGTCACACCCTGGGGACAGACGTCGCTGCAGACGTGACTGTTTATGAGGAGAAAGATAAAAGCAATTATATCTCTGTTGGCAAATCCAAGAACTGTAAATATATATTGATTCACTCAGAGGCAACCCTTTCTTCAGAGATCAGGTATATCAGCGCTGCCGAGCCGAATGCTGATTTTAGAGCTTTTCAGCCGCGCATGAAGGATGTGTTGTATGAAGTGATCCCGCTTTCTGATAAATTCCTGGTACGCACTAATAAGGATGCGAAGAATTTTCGCCTGATGGAATGTCCGCTCGATAAAACAAGTGTAGATAGCTGGAAAGACGTAATACCGCACCGCGAAGATGTGCTTTTAGAGGATGTAAGTGAATTCAAAGATTTTATTGCCGTAGAGGAAAGGAAGAACGGTCTGATGCAAATACGTCTGAGAAGGTTGGCGGATCAATCAGAGCATTATATTGATTTTGGTGAAGCCGCTTATACAGCTGGTGTCGGTGCTAACCCTGATTACAACAGCTCTATCTTAAGATATAGCTATACATCGCTAACAACGCCGTGGTCTACCTATGACTATGGAATGGCTACAAAGGAGAAAAAGCTGTTGAAGCAACAGGAAGTGTTGGGCGGATTTAATAAAGACGACTATAGTTCTGAGCGCCTGTATGCAACGGCAAAAGATGGCTCAAAAGTGCCGATATCACTCGTGTATAAGAAGGGGTTGGTAAAGGATGGTAATGCACCAATGTTGCTTTACAGCTATGGATCATACGGCAGTTCCACAGATCCGTCATTCAGCAGTGCGCGGCTTGCCTTGCTCAACCGCGGTTTTGTGTTCGCTATTGCGCACATTCGCGGTGGACAGGAAATGGGTCGTCAATGGTACCTCGACGGTAAGCTGCTGAAGAAGAAAAATACGTTTACGGACTTTATAGATTGTGCTGAGTACCTGGTGAAGGAAAAGTATACAAGTCCTGCCCATTTATATGCAAACGGCGGCAGTGCCGGCGGTCTGCTTATGGGTAGCATTGTGAATATAGCTCCTGAATTGTGGCATGGTGTAATAGCTGATGTTCCATTTGTAGACGTCATTAATACTATGCTTGATGAAAGCATTCCACTTACTACAAATGAGTTTGACGAGTGGGGCAATCCTCTGGAAAAGGCAGCTTATGAATATATGAAAAGCTACTCGCCTTACGAAAATGTGGAACGTAAAAAGTACCCCAATCTGCTGGTGACAACAGGGCTCCACGATAGCCAGGTACAGTATTTTGAGCCGGAAAAATGGGTGGCTAAACTACGTGCCATGAAGACGGACAACAACATATTACTGCTGCATACAAATATGGAGTTTGGTCATGGGGGAGCATCCGGCCGGTTTGATTATCTGAAAGATGTGGCACTGAAATATGCTTTCATTTTCGCGCTCGAGGGAATCACGAAGTAACTTCTGGTACAAAGCAACAGATCAAAGTTTGGGCACTCTTTCGTCGGGATACTGTGACCAATCTATGTCCTTGCCCATTGTTCCGCGGAAGCGTTTCCAGAATGATTCTTTCTGAGTGATCGATGTAAAACTGTCAGCAGCTGCCGGTTTGGGATTTATCTGTGGTGAAATGTTATTATAGAGGCGCAGAGAGTCGGTTATAAAAGGCAGGTGCCAGATTTGTGTTTCAAACCGCTTGCGGGTAAAACTACGAAGCATTAAAGATTGGAAAGGATCAGTGGCCAATCCCAGTGATTTAAAGCCATGTTCTTTGGCCAGCAGATAAGAGTAGTATACATTTTCAGTACTGTGCCTTGCTTTTGTTTCATAAAAGATGTGTTCTTTAGGTATGCCCAACTGCTCTGCATACAAGCCCATGACGATGCCTTCGTAGTAAGAGCTGTAGACTGCTGAACCCGAATAGATCACATTTCTGGTATAGCCATTTTTGTATAAGATGTAGGACCAGAGCACGCGCCCTTTCATTACAGAATCCCAGCTGCCATTGTTGAAGGGTACACCTGGAACGATGATGGCATCAAGTGGCTTTACATTTTCGATTTTAGCGAGATCCTTCTTTGGGCGTTTCTTAGACGAAAGACATCCTATCACTTGTAGCGTAGTCATAAGAACGAGTGCAATTGTGAGTAACCGGGTCAGTTTCATTTTTAAAACGTAATAATTTTAAAGAGACAAAAATCATTCCTTTATTGTCTATGCGTTGGTCTTATGGGGCGTTGATCCGTTTACGAAATACATCTCCATTTCGCCTTTATGCTTGACTTCAATTTTGCCCCGGTATTCGCAGTCGTAAATATCTTTCACATATTCATAAGTTGTCCCTGAAATATTTATGCGGCCGGGTAACGAGTTTTGCTCCATCCGGGGGGCTACATTCACAGCATCTCCCCAGATATCATACTGGAATTTGTGCTTGCCAACAACCCCGGCTATCACCGGACCGGTATTAATGCCAATCCGTATTCTGAAGAGCTGTTGCGGATCTTTTTTCATGTAATTGATCATCTCTAGTGCAGCACTCAGTACATCCGTAGGATTAGTGCTGTTAGCCGCTGGTAAACCACCGGCGCACATATAGGCGTCGCCAATTGTCTTTATTTTCTCGACGCCATACTTCAGGGTGATATCATCAAATGCCCGGAAATATTTTTCCACATTGAGCACCAGGTCTTCCGCTCTCAGCGTTTCGGCTACCTGGGTAAAGCCAACGAAATCGATAAACATCACCGTCACCATATCGTACTTGCGACTTTTAGTTACCCCTTGGCTAAGCAACTCACGCGCCGTCTCTTCCGGCAAAATGTTTAGCAGCAGATCCTCAGATTTTCGCTTTTCTTCTTCTATCACCAGGTTTCTGCTGGCTATTTCATCAACACTGTGTTTCAGCTCCACATTGCGCAAGCGGTATATTTCAGCGTCGCGTTCCTTTACCTCTAGCTGCCGCTGCAGTTCAGCCTGTTCTGCTGCTTTTTCTGCCAGGTACAGCGCTTTGTTTCGTTCCAGTATTATTCCCTCCGTTTTCTGCACAGCGAACGTGAGGAAGAATCCCCATGTGGCCATGAACATAAAGCAGATCACAATGTTGGTGTAATTGAATCCATTTTGGGCCACCTGGCCCAGTGTGAATACCGGTGGCTGGTTTTTTACATGTATCTCAAGGAACAAATAGCTAACGACACACGTAAGTGATAACAGGCCTTTTATAGGCCAGCTGGTGTCATGTTTCAGGAAGGGGAATAGCGAAATAGCGATGATAAAATATTGAAATCCCGAATTCCAGCCTAGTAAGTATACAGACACGACCTGGTAAGTTATTATTTCCGCGATGCCAATGATCATAGCGGCGCCGTGATGTCCCTTTCTGTTTATGGCAATGGCTATAGCATGACTGAGGATACTGGCCAGTTGTATCCACATCAACATATAGATGCCGAGACAGAAAAATGCGACCAACCACACTGCATGAATGCCCCATGCCAGTGTATACAGGATATTGGAGATAATGTAAAACCGGTAATGATCTATGGATACAGCCTGTGGAATAGTATCGAAATGCCGGAAAATGCGCATCAACAGACGCGCAACAGCATTGTTTACAACTACCACCTTTATGGCCATCTGCCAAAAGTAATAAAAAACGGTGCTCTGAGCCGGGAATGGGAAAGAGGTTTATTTGCGGTACTGCTTTACAATTCCCTTCATCTCATTTAGTTTCATAAGGGCCTCTACGGGTGTAAGCGTATTAATATCTGTATCGTCAAGCAGCTGTTGTATCCGGCGTATATCGTCGGTAACCCCATCAAAGATGTTGAGCTGGAACTGTGGTGCCGGCTTTATGCTCTTTACTTTTTCTGCGGTACCGCCTGTATTTGCGTGTTTTTCTTCAAGCTGGGTTAGTATCTCGTTTGCGCGGTCCAGGAGTTTTAGGGGCATACCGGCCATGCGCGCTACCTGTATACCAAAGCTATGCCTGCTGCCTCCCGGCGCCAATTTGCGCAGGAAGATCACTTTATTCCCTGTTTCTTTATGCGTAATATGGTAGTTGCGTACCCGCGCCAATTGATTTTCGAGTTCATTCAGCTCATGATAGTGCGTTGCAAACAGAGTTTTTGGCCGGGTAGGGGTGTTGTGCAGGTGCTCCACTATTGACCATGCAAGAGAAATACCGTCATAGGTACTGGTTCCTCGGCCTATTTCGTCGAGCAATACCAGGCTTCGCTCGCTAAGGTTATTGATAATGCTTGCCGTTTCATTCATCTCCACCATAAAGGTACTTTCGCCTCCACTCAGGTTGTCTGATGCGCCTACGCGGGTAAAGATCTTGTCGGTGAGCCCTATCGTTGCTTCTTTCGCTGGCACAAAGCTACCCATGTGCGCCATCAGCGTAATGATCGCTGTCTGGCGGAGCAAGGCAGATTTACCGCTCATATTTGGCCCGGTGAGTATGATCACCTGCTGTTCGCTTTTGTCAAGCGAGGTATCGTTGGCTATGTAGGCTTCGCCAGGGGGTAGCTGTTGTTCTATCACTGGATGGCGACCTTCCTTGATCATAAGTATAGGTTCGTTTACCAGTGTAGGGCGGTGATACCCATAAGTGCGGGCATTGTGAGCAAAGCACAGCAGGCAATCCAGTTGCGCTATAATATGCGCGTTGTTCTGTATGGCAGAAATGTACGGTTCTATACTTACCAGTAGTTCCTGGTACAGTCGCATCTCTATTGCCAGTATCTTTTCTTCCGCGCCAAGTATCTGCTCCTCATATTCTTTCAGTTCCGGTGTAATATACCGTTCTGCGTTTGCAAGCGTTTGCTTCCTTATCCAGTCCGCGGGCACTTTATCCTTGTGGGTATGTGTCACCTCCAGGTAGTAACCGAAAACATTGTTGTAAGATATTTTCAGCGACGAGATGCCGGTGCGTTGTGTTTCATTTTGCTGTATCTGCAACAGGAATTCCTTGCCACTCCTGGATATTTTTCTCAGGTGGTCCAGCTCCTCGTTGAGCCCTTCGCGCATCATACCGCCTTTGCTGGCCAGTGCCGGCGCTTCGTCTGCTATCGATTGGAGTATACGCTCACGTAGCTCATGCAAAGGTTGTATCGGCTCCGCTATTTTTCGTAGTGCATCATCGCCGGCTGATAGGCACAACTCGCGCATTTCGGCCATAAATTGCAGGCTGCGTGCCAGCTGCATCACCTCACGTGGGTTAGCTTTTTTTAGCGGTATCTTACCTATCAGCCGCTCCGCATCACCTATCTGCTTTATAAGGTGAACCAGGGCATGGCTAAGATCCTGCGTAACTATGAAATGGCTGACAAGGTTCAGCCGCTGTTCTATCTTATTTAGGTCAAACAGCGGGAAGATCAGCCAGCGTTTCATCAGTCGCGCACCCATAGGAGTGTGCGTATGGTCTATAGCCTGCAGCAGGTTAGTGCCTTGTTCGTAGCTGCTATGCACCAGCTCCAGATTGCGGATAGTAAATCGATCCATCCACATAAAGTCTGAAGCAACAATGCGCTGGAGGGAATTTATGTGTTGCAGGTTGGCGTGTTCAGTGTCTTTGAGATAATGCAAGGCAACACCGCAGGCAATGGTTGCGGCCTTTAGCTCTTCAATACCATAGCCCTTCAGCGATTGGGTCTGAAAATGTTGCAGCAACAGATCGTAGCAATACTGATCCCGGAACACCCATTCATCCAGCTGAAAAGTATATACTTTGCTGTCAAATTGCTCCTTATAGCGCTTAACCTGTGATTTCGAAAGTATAACTTCCGATGGTGAGAAGCTTTGCAGCAGCTTATCCATATACTCAATATTGCCCTCGGCCGCGTAGAATTCACCAGTGGTAATATCAAGGAAGGCCACGCCGCACACTGCATCTCCCAGGTGCAGCGCCGCCAGGAAATTATTGGTCTTGTTTTCCAGCAGTTTGTCACTGGTGGCAACGCCGGGTGTCACCAGTTCGGTAACACCGCGCTTTACAATGCCTTTTGTGAGTTTAGGATCTTCAAGCTGGTCACATATGGCCACCCTGTAGCCTGCCTTTACCAGCTTATGCAGGTAAGTCTCCAGCGAGTGGTGCGGAAAGCCTGCCAGATCTACGGATGAGGCTGAGCCATTGGATCGCTTTGTAAGCGTAATGCCGAGTACGCGGGATGCAATATGCGCATCCTCATTAAAAGTCTCATAAAAATCACCCACCCTGAAGAGCAGCACAGCATCCGGATATTTGGCTTTAATATCCTTGTGCTGCTTCATTAACGGCGTTTCCGAAACTTTCTCTTTTGCCACCTCGCAAATATAGTTTCTTTGCCGAAGGGCATGGTATACTAATTGCTCACAAACACTGTAGTGTTGGTGGAGTGTGGATAAGTTAGCTGATTTCTGCAACTGCCGAATAGCGTCAGTGCGGCATTATACGTCAAACGCGTTGAGAGGTAGGAGAAAGGTTCGTGCTTGGCTAGTATTTGAATTATATATGTCAAACTACTAAGGAAATTAGCGCTTAAATTGATATTTTCATGGTCATGAAAATCGTTCCCGGCGGAATACTGCACATTTACAATCGCGGAAATAATAAACAGCCGATCTTCTTTAATGAAGGTAATTACTTCTTTTTTCTTGATAAAATACATAAACATATAGGGACGGTTTCAGACATACTTGGTTATTGTCTTATGCCAAACCATTTTCATTTTTTGATTCAAATAAATGAGCGATCATGCACTCCAAAGAAAATTGGATCACTTGAGTCTACAGAATTGCAAAATGGCTTTAGAATGATGCAAAGCTCTTATGCGAGTGCGGTCAATAAACAATTTGAACGAACCGGGTCATTGTTTCAGCAAAATACAAAGTATAAGTTGCTTGAAAGTGATAAATACATAGAGACTTGTTTTCATTATATCCATCAAAATCCTTTGAAAGCAGAATTGGTAAGCAAACTTGAAGACTGGCGTTATTCTTCTTTTCGGGAATACATTTATCCAGAACAAACGAGGCTTTGTAATCAGGATGCGCTTTTCCGACTATTGGATATTAGCTCTTCGAACTTTTATGAAACGAGCTATGGAGTTATTAAAGAAGAACTATTAGAAAAGATATTCTAGTGCTGTTGAACTTTAAAAGTGGTTATTTTAGGTTCAATAGCCGAATCGGCTGGGTAGCGTCAGTACGGCTTTATGCCGTCAGACGCGTTTTGGGTTTTGTACTTCAGTTTTTCTGACACAACTTTTCCCGTTGCGGTGGGATGTGTTGCAGAGATATATGCCTGTTTTGGGGGTTAAAAAATGTCTGCTCCTGCAACACAAATGTGTCTGACGCCCTTATAGGCGTACTGACGCATTTGTTATCCCATTACTTCTTCACCTTTATAAGAAAATCCTTCGAAAACTTTACATCACCTTTACCAGCCCATTTTATATGCTGCCATTCTGCGGTGGGGCTTACGGTAGCCATTGTCGCATCTTCGGAAGTTACGGTAACAGGCAGTGTAAAACCAGTGACTATATTGTTAAACCTATAGTTTAGCTCATTGTTCTTGATAGTATACTCCAGCTGCGGGATCTTAGTAGTCCGTAGGTACTCGTCAAAAAAAGCAGTAAGATTAAGTCCGGTGTGCCAGCTAATATCGCCTTCTATTTCGCGCGACGAAACCGTCTGGTGGTAGTGATCTTTACCCAGGCCACGTAGCATTTGCCTGAATTTTTCATCATCATTTGTAAGCGTGCGTATCATATGCATTATCGCCGCACCCTTATCATACATATCATTCGATCCCTCTTCATTTACGCCATACGGACCAATAATCGGTTTATCATTCTCAATGCCCCGCCATTCACCCCTGCAGTATTTCTGGGCCTTTTCTTTTCCCTGTGTACATTCCACATACAGCGCTTCTGAGTAAGTGGTAATGCCTTCATGCACCCAGTTATCCGCCATGTCGTTTGCTGTAACATTATTTCCAAACCACTCATGCCCGCTTTCATGGACAATTATGTAGTCAAACTCCATGCCTATGCCGGTGAATGTGCGGTCATAGCCCAGGTAGCCCATTTTGTATTTGTTTCCATAAGCAACTGCGCCCTGGTGTTCCATCCCAAGGTAGGGCGCATCAACAAGTTTATAGCCGTCTTCGTAAAAAGGGTAGGGGCCCATCCAGTACTCAAAGCAATGCAGCATATTCTTCACTATGTCGAATTGTTTTTTCGCCTTGCTCTCATTTTCACGCAACACCCAGAAATTCAGGTCCAGTTTTCCTTTTTCGCCCATCAGCGTATCGCTCCAGTGCACATAGTCTCCTATGTAAAAAGTTACATCATAGTTATTGATAGGATCCTTTACGCCCCATGAGTAGGTTTGCAAATCATCGTTGTCGCTAACCAGCAGTAGCTTTCCATTGCTTACTGCTTTCATCCCTTTGGGTACCGTAAGCGCTATAGACATGCCATTGTCTGGTTCATCCCACTGTGCATCCTTACAGGGCCACCACACACTGGCTCCAAGTCCCTGACAGGAAACCGCTACCCACGCATTTCCTGTAGAATCATTGGTCCAGGTAAATCCACCGTCCCACGGTGCCCGTACAGCTTCACGTGGCTTGCCGTGAAAGAATATCTGCAGATCCTTTGTGGCACCTCGTGGCCAGTCTGAAAAATGGTGCGTCAGCCACCACACATTGCCCTCTCTTTTGAAACTGATGGGCACATGCGCATCGGTATCGTCGCTGTGCACACTCAGCAGCACACTGTCAATAACCATTGGCTCCTGCAGGTCTATCTGCATGGAGTCTGCAGGCTTTTTCGTTACAGCCAGTGAAATAGTATTCTCCCCGGATATCGTTCTTTTAGCAGTGTCAAATGTTACGAGCAGGTTGTAATATTTCACTTTCCACCAGTCGCGTCCGCGGCCATTGCTGCCACGCAGCGTATCGGCATGGCTAAAAGCAAATGTGGTATTTGCTGAGAGCAAATACCACACTATTAAAAGGGCATTTATTGTTTTTATCATTTTTCAATGTTGAGTAGCTCTACATCAAAGATAAGAACTGAATTTGGAGGAATGTTAGCTCCTGCACCTCTTTCTCCATACGCAAGATGCGAAGGAAGATAAAAAGTAGCTTTCGATCCTTTCTTCAGTAATTGTACGCCTTCGTCCCAGCCAGATATTACCTGGTGCTGACCGAGTGTAAAAGTAAATGGACGTGTATTTACAAAATTGTCATCGACATTTTTATCAAATACTTTGCCGTCAAGCAATTTGCCAAGGTAGCTCATGCTTACTTTTTCGCCTGCTTTAGCATTCTCGCCAGTGCCTTCTTTGGTTATTGTATAGTACAATCCGGTTTCAGTGCGTATAGCGTGAATGTTGTTTTTAGCGAAATAGTCTTTCAGCTCCTTGTCGTCAGTGAGCTTTTGCTTAGAGCTCTTTTCGGCCATTTCTTTTTTGCGCTTCTCTGCTTTGGCTTCTGCTTCTTTCTTTGCTTCTTCGGCTGACTTAACATCAGCAATAGTTACATCGAATATAAGTATGCCATTTGCAGGGATCGGGTTTCTTTCCTGCGGACCATAAGCCAGGCCTGATGGAATATACATTGTAGCTTTTGAGCCTTTCTTCAGCAGCTGCAAACCTTCGTCCCAGCCTTTGATCACGCGGCCTTTTCCCACTTCCAGGTTAAAAGGCTCCATATGGTGGAATGTGGAGTCTTCGTTAGAGTCGAATATTTTACCGTCTATCAATTTTCCGGTATAGTTTACGCTTATGCTCTGGCCTGCCTGTATTTTTTCGCCTTCACCTTCCTTGGTAATGGTGTAATATAAGCCTGAAGCAGTCTTCATTGGCTTGATATTATTTTTCTTAAAGTACTCCTGGAGCTTAGTATCGTCTATGCCTTTTTGAGCTGCACCTTTTGCCTCATTCTCTTTCTTTTCTTCAGCATCAGTTCTTACAGACACCAGTTCCACGTTATACTCTATCTTCTGGCCCGGCTTCATCCACGGAAGCAACTGATTGCCTGATTTCTGCAGTGAGTCTACCGGAATTCTGAATACAGCGCTATCACCAGCCACCATCATCATAAACCCTTCCACCGGATCGCCTTTGAATTTAGGTGCTACGATGGCATAAGGTACCGGCTTTTCACCATACATCTTACGTGAGTCGAACATAACGCTGTCCGCTACATGCACATGTATGAACATTTCAATATGGTCAGAAACACCTGGCTTTTTCTTGCCGGTGCCATGCTTTATGATCTTGTATTCAAGACCGCTTGGCAGCCTCATATAACCATTAGCCATTGTTCCTTTGGCAACTATCGGTGCTTTTTTGGGTGCCTCTTTCTTTTGTGCGTTTACTGCAGGAGTTAACCCCAGTATTACGCCTGCAGATAAAAGGGTTATTTTAACTGAGCTTTTCATTGATGCTGTTTTTATACGTTTAAGTAAGCAATGATTTTTTAATGCACAGATATTTAGTTCTGCTTAGGGTTCGGAACGCGAACCTGCTTTGGCATACCACCTTCGGCACTTGCAGCTTTTACGTCTTTTATCTCTACTTCAAAAACTAATATAGCGTTAGGGCCAATGTTTGGAGGCGCATTTTCGCCATAGCCAAGTGGTGAAGGCAGATAAAGCGTAGCCTTAGCTCCTTTTTTCAACAAAGCAACTCCTTCGTCTACACCTGGTATCATCTGGTGTGCGCCTACAGCAAACTCAAGCGGTGCACCATGATGGCTCATAGCAGTATCAATGTTAGAATCAAATTCTTTACCATCAAGTGTTTTGCCGGTATACATCATGCTTACCTGCTGTCCTGTGGCTATTTGTTCGCCAGTACCTGGTTTTTGTATAGTGTAGTAAAGACCGGATGCTGTCTTTTGCGCCTTTATATTATTCTTTGCAAAGTAGTCTTCAAGGGTCTTCACGTCAACTGGAAGCTGTTTTTCTGCTTTGGCTTTAGCTTCGCGCTGCATTTCTTCCTGCTTGGCCTGTGCATCCTTTTGGTATTCTTCCATTGATTTTATAGACACCACCGACAGGTTCACGGTAACTTTATTACCTGCTTTCAACCATGATGGAATCCGCTGCCTCTGTTCTACCGGTACTGTTTTCAGTAGGGTATCGCATGATATGAGTATTATGGCGCTGTCGCCTGCTGACAGCATTGGAAATACTGACTGGTACTGACCTGGGTCTTTTACTTCCGCAACACGGTCTGGCCTTGGCCTGCCCTGCTTGTAGGTGCTGGCAAGTTCATAGCTGTTCATTTTCTTGGTTGCAGCGTCCATAGTGTCTACATGCACTATCATGTTGTATTCAACAATATCGCCCATTTTGGCGTTCTTGCCCTTTACATCCTTTACGATCTTGTATTCAACACCGTGTACTTTTTTGAAATCACCGTTGCTATTGCAAGCACTGTTACCGATGATTGCTGCGCCCAATACTGTCAGCGGGAGGATCCTTTTAATCATGTCTTTGTTTTTTATGTTCTTTTGTGTTTGTGGTTTTAATTCTTGTACTTATAACTTATGACTAATTAATTTACGAAGTTTTATTTTGGGTGAATATCCGACAAAATTTTCTTAAAATATGCTATTGTTTCTGTTAAAGACAGTTTTGTACGCCCGCCCGAAGCATTGAAATGTCCGCCTCCTTCAAAGTAGTTTTTTGCAAATGAACTTACGTCAAAATCGCCCTTGCTGCGGAAGGATAGTTTCACCTCATCACTACGCTCGGTTATAAGGGTAGCAAACCTGATTCCGGCAATACTGAGGGGGTAATTCACCAATCCTTCGGTATCTCCATTGGCCGTCTTAAAAAGGTTCTGATCCTTCCTCGACAATACAATAAGCGCTGAATTGTATTTGCGGAATACTTCCATACGCTCTATAAGCACATAGCCCAGAAAGCGCATACGGCTTTCGCTCCATGAGTCGTAAACTTCTTCATGTATCCGCGTATGGTCCAGCCCACGATTCTTCAGGTCGGCAACCATGGTATGTACGGATGCTGATGTTATTGGAAATTTGAAAGATCCGGTATCTGTCATCACACCCGTATACAGGCATGCAGCTATATCCAGGTCAATCAGTGCATTGTCACCGCAAAGATTAATGAAGTCATACACCATTTCGCAGGTGCTGCTTTTTTCGGGGATGCTCATTCCATAATCCCAAACCGGCTTCGGAAACAAGTGGTGATCTATCAGCACTTTTGGCTGGGTTGCATCTGCAAGCGCCTGTTCAAGGTGCTTGGTGCGGTTGTAATCATTAAAGTCAACACAAAAGATTACGTCTGCCGCGGTCAGCGCTTCAAGCGCTTTGGCGGGCAATTCTTCGTAATTAAGTGTGGTGTTAACACCGGGCATCCACATCAGGAAATCCGGTATCTCACTTGGTGAAACAGAAGTGACCTCGTGACCTTTTTTGGTAAGATAATGCGCCAGCCCCAGCATGCTGCCTATCGCATCGCCATCAGGTTTGTGATGCGTTGTAATGAATATCTTCTTAGGTGCCTGCAGTAACGGGAAAACCTCTTGAATTGGCCGCATTCTTTATATCCCTTATCCTATAATTATAGGATCTATTTTCGTTTGGGAGTGCAAAAGTACGTTTTCTATAGATATACTGCCTGAAAATACAAAAGTTAAAATTAATCTCATTTATGGGCTGGGTTACTATTTGCTGTGGATGGCGCCTCTTTTCGTAACTGCTCTACAATATTTTATACTTTTTTAACTTTTGCCTCAGTCCAATTCGTATACCTTTGCGGCAATTAATTCAAAAAACAAAATATATATGACGAATCGTACATTCACGATGATTAAGCCGGATGCGGTAAAAGCAGGTAACATTGGTAATATCCTTCAGATGATCAATGCCGGCGGCTTCCGCATAGTTGCTATGAAATATTTAAACATCACAAAGCAGCAGGCTGAAAGTTTTTATGAAGTGCATGCAGCGCGCCCATTCTACGGTGAGCTTACCGAGTTCATGAGCAGTGGACCTATAGTTGCAGCTATCCTGGAAAAAGAAAATGCTGTTGCTGATTTCCGCAAGCTGATCGGTGCTACTAATCCTGCCCAAGCTGAAGAGGGTACTATAAGGAAGAAGTATGCAGCCTCTATAGGTGAGAATGCAGTTCACGGTTCTGACAGCGATGAAAATGCAAAAATAGAAGGAGATTTCTTCTTTAACGGCCTCGAAAGGTTCTAAACCTACCGGTTGAAAAATATTCAAAGCCCTTGCTTACTAGCGAGGGCTTTGTTTTTTGATCGATTCAAAATGACATAATTTGAAAATGCCCCGCTTTCGCCGGGCATTTTCAAATTTTTATATCTTCAAATTTTCAAATTACTTAGTTCTGCTTGGTAGAGAGCATCTTTTTAGCCTCAATGCTCAGCGTTGCATGTGGCACTGCGCGCAGACGGGCTTTGTCTATAAGCTTGCCTGTTACGCGGCATATACCGTAAGTCTTGTTTTCTATACGTACAAGCGCTTTTTCCAGGTGACCCATAAACTGTATCTGGCGGCTGGCCAGCTGTGCCAGTTGCTCACGCTCCATGGCACCGCTGCCATCTTCCATATTCATGTAGCGGTTCTCTGTATCTTCTGTACCTGCTTCGTCCTTGCGGGTAATAAGTCCCTGCAGGTAGTTCAGCTCCTTACGGGCAGCGTCAAGACGCTGGGCGATGATCTCCCTGAATTCGTTCAGGTCTTCATCGCTATAGCGATATGCCGGACCTTCCGGTTGCTTAGGCTCATCAAGTATAGACCTGTATGTTTCTACCGGGAACTGAGGAGTCGCACTGGTGCTGCCAGTGTGTTTTGACTTGTTCTCCATTCTGCGGTGCGCTATGATAATGTTCGGTTTCTTCTCCGTGCTGCGTGCCATTGGCGTAGCCGTTGGTCGTGGTGCATTGGGAAGCGCTTTGGTAGGTATCTGGCTGAGTGTCAGTGTTTTCTTTTTGCCTGATGGCTTCTTTGCCGTTTCAGATCTTACCGGTGCCGCTGGTTTAGCAACGGGTGCTGCTGGTTTGGCAGGAGCTGCTGGCTTTGCCACGGCTACAGGTTTGGCAGGAGCCTTAGCTACTGGTTTTGCCGGTACTTTAGCTGCAGGTTTCGCAGGTGCTTTCGGTGCTGGCTTAGCAGGCGCCTTAGCCACTGGCTTAGCTGGCGCAGCCTTTTTAGCAACGGCTTTCACAGGTGCTGCTTTCTTAGCTGGCGCTGCTTTCTTTGGTGCCTCCTTTTTCTTTACAGGAGCGGCTTTCTTGGCTATCGGTGCAGGTTTTTTCTTATTCACAGTTGTTTGATTATTATTTTTTTCTGTTTTTACTGTCGGTTTCGCCTTAGCTGCCGGAGCGGCTTTCTTTGCTGGCGTTGCCGGTGTGCCTGTTTTCTTTGCGGGTGCTGCTTTTTTCGGGGCAGCTTTTACTACTTGCTTACTGGCCACAGCTTTTGAAGCAACTGCTGCAGTTGATTTTTTTTTCTGGCTCTTTGCCTTGTTATTGTGTGTGGCCATAACGTCCTAAGAGGTTTTTGATATGAGAACATTCAGATTTACATCGTTAACTTCAATTTCCGTTCCGTTATCAATTCCTGGCTCTAATTCTATCTTATCTGCTAAAATTTCCGCGCAAATATAGTCATTATGTTTAATTATCGCACTTTCGGTTGATTTATAGTCTTTAATAGAGACTATGATCCGGTCCGTAAGTTCCAGCCCCGTATCCTTTCTTATGCGCTGTATTTTATTAACCAGTTCCCGGGCAATGCCTTCTTCCTGTAGTTCTGGTGTCACATTTATGTCCAGCGCTACGGTCAGGTTGTCTTTGTTTGCAACCGCCCATCCCGGTATGTCTTCAGCTATAATATCTACATCTTCTATTGCCACGACTACAGGCTCAGCATCTATCAGCAAGGTAAAGTTTCGTTGCTTTTCCAGCATAGCTATGTCTTGCTGGGTCATCTGGCCTATAGCTGCAGCTACGCTTTTCATTTTAGTGCCCATTTTAGCACCAAGCGTTTTAAAATTCGGCTTCAGCTTTTTCTTTATAAATCCTTCTGTGTCAGTTAAGTATTCAATCGTCTTTATGTTTACTTCACTTTTTATCAGCTCCTCTACCAGGCTTATCTGGTCCTTGGTGTGCTTATCCAACACTGGCACTAGTATGCGCTGCAGTGGCTGACGCACCTTTATATTTACTTTCTTGCGGATAGACAGCACAAGGGAACAAATGTTTTGCGCCAGGTACATTCTTTCTTCCAACTCAGCGTCTATGCAGCTGTCATCAGCATTTGGGTAGTCGGCAAGGTGCACCGAGGTGAATTTGTTTCTGCCACTTACCTGGTTCAGGTTAGTATATAACCAGTCAGCAAAGAAGGGTGCTATGGGCGCCATAAGAAGCGACAGCGTTTCCAGGCATTCATATAGTGTCTGGTATGCACATACCTTGTCATGTTCGTACTCACCTTTCCAGAACCGGCGGCGGCAAAGGCGCACATACCAGTTGCTCAGCTGCTCATCAAGGAACTGTTCCATAAGCCTGCCCGCCTGGGTAGGTTCATAGTCATTCATTGCCTCCGTCACCTTGATAATGAGCGTATTCAGTGAAGAAAGAATCCACCGGTCGATCTCTGGCCGTTCCTTTACAGGTAGGTATTTTTCCTTAAAGGTGAAGTTATCCGCGTTTGCGTACAGCGCAAAGAACTGGTAAGTGTTATACAGTGTTCCGAAATACTTCCGCTGAACTTCTTTAATTCCTTCAAGATCAAACCGTAAGCTATCCCATGGGGATGCATTTGTGATCAGATACCACCTTGTTGCATCGGCGCTATATTGCTCTATGGTAGAAAATGGGTCTATTACATTCCCCAATCTTTTGCTCATCTTATTGCCGTTCTTATCCAGTACAAGGCCATTGCTCACTACTGTCTTAAAGGCCACGCTGTCAAAAAGCATTACACCCAGGGCGTGCAGCGTATAGAACCACCCACGTGTCTGGTCAACCCCCTCAGCTATGAAGTCTGCCGGGAAGTTTTTCTTAAGGTCCTGCAGCGGATGTTTTTCAAAAGGGTAATGCAGCTGTGCATAAGGCATGGCGCCACTGTCAAACCATACGTCGATCAGGTCGGGCTCCCTTCTCATGGGTTGGCCGCTGTCTGATACCAGTATTATTTGGTCTACAAATGGTTTGTGCAGGTCCAGGTCTTCCTTGCGGGTTGGCTTAAAGGTAAGTGTGCCCGTAATTTCATGATATGGATTTTCCCCACGCTCTTCCTCCAGCAGCTGGTTTAATCCCAGTACCTTATTTGCCTTCTGCGCTTCTTTGAGCAGTTCTTCAATACTTCCTATGCATTTCATTGATCCATCGTCACTTACCCATACAGGTAGTGGCGTGCCCCAAAAGCGGCTGCGGCTCAGGTTCCAGTCCACCATATTCTCCAGCCAGTTGCCAAATCGCCCCTCACCGGTAGCTTTTGGCTTCCAGTTTATGGTCTTGTTCAGCTCTATCATCCTGTCCTTTACGGCCGTTGTGCGTATGAACCAGGCATCAAGGGGATAATAGATAATAGGCTTATCTGTCCTCCAGCAATGGGGGTAAGTATGTTCGTATTTCTCAACTTTAAATGCATGGCCGGCCAGTTTCAGATGCACGGCAATGTCCACATCTACGTCTTTATACTCCGGGTCGTCCTTGTAATTTTTTACATATCTGCCACTGAATTCACCGGTATAGTCGTTAAACTTTCCCTGTTTGTCCACCATGGTAAGTATACCGATGTTGTGCTTCTTACCTACACGATAGTCATCTGCGCCAAATGCAGGGGCGGTATGTACTATACCTGTGCCATCCTCTGTAGTTACAAAGTCGCCGTTTATTACACGCCATGGGTCGCCGCCGGTTACCTCACGGGTATTACCCTCAAACGGCAGCAGCTGATCGTACCTCAGTCCATCCAAGTCGCTCCCTTTGTATTCAGCAATTATCTTCCACGGAAGTAGTTTGCTTTCACTCGTATATATCGTAAAATCAGACTCTTGTGCTTCCGGTTTAAAGTATTTGTTCAAAAGCGCTTTGGCAAGAATCACATTGCAAGGCTTGTGACTATAAGGGTTAAACGTCTGCACCAGCACATAATCAATGTTCGGTCCTACGGTAAGGCCGCAGTTGCTGGGTAGTGTCCATGGAGTAGTGGTCCATGCCATAAAGGAAACGACTCCGGCCTTATCTGCTTCTACCAGTCCGCCACCTATTGGCATATTCACAAACGGCTCCCATGCATTGCGGGCAGTATCATGAATACTGGTTTGCAATGGATTAACAGGAGTGCCATTGTGCGCCTCTTTAGAAAGAGTAAACATAGCCACTACCGTAGTATCTTTTACATCTTTATACGTTCCGGGCTGGTTTAGCTCATGGCTGCTGAGGCCTGTACCTGCGGCAGGGGAGTAGGGTTGTATGCTTACGCTCTTATAAAGTAAATTTTTATTGTAGAGTTCCTTAAGCGCCCACCATAAAGTTTCAATGTATTCGTTATCATAGGTCACATACGGATTGGCCATATCTACCCAGTAACCCATTTTTTCGGTAATATCTTCCCACCTGTCTTTAAAGCGCATTACCACTTCCCGACATTTCTTATTATAGTCTTCTACACTTATTTTTTTACCAATGTCTTCTTTTGTGATACCCAGTTCCTTTTCCACACCCAGCTCTATAGGCAGGCCATGCGTATCCCAGCCGGCTTTACGGTTCACCTGGTAACCCTGCATGGTTTTATAACGGCAGACCAGGTCCTTCAGCGTACGGCTGATGACATGGTGTATGCCCGGCATGCCGTTGGCGCTGGGCGGTCCCTCATAAAAAACGAATGGCTCAGCACCATCGCGTAGTTTTACGCTTTGTTCAAAGCAGCTATCCCTCTTCCATATTGCAAGGAATTCCTGCTCGATGGTGGGCATATTCAATCCCTTAAATTCTTTATATTTGTTCATCAAATTAAAATTCAAAAGTCAAAATTCAAAAAGGCGATTTTGACAAAAACACTATGCTCAATCTAAAAATGTGTGCAAAGGTATGCAGATTTTTTCGTAATGAAATACAGCAATAATTACGGTGTACTGTATTGTGCGCATGGTGTGAATATGCTATTGTCTATCTTTGACACCTGACGACACATTGAGCTAAAGATAAATGTATCGTCTTTTTCCTTTCAAATTAAATTAATGCCCGAGCTTAAATTATATATGGTTCTCCTTGGCGCCACGCCTCCCGGACGGACAATTGAACAACACGATATATTCTTCGGCATAGCTGCAAGCATAAAAGAGCTTGTTCCCGATATTATTAAATATTGGCCGGAAGCTGCCGGACGGATACATGTGGATGCTTTTCGCGAGGTCACTTTTGTTGACGGATACAAAGTGTCAGTGCAGCAAAAAAGACAGGTCGTAAACGACGGTGAAGAAGTAAAGTTGTTTTTTCTCAACTTAGGTGGCTACAAGCCCGGCGAGTTTGAAGAGTATCATTATAAAATGATTGTTGCCGCCGCTGATAAGGCTACCGCTATAAAGCAGGCAAAAAAGACAGCCTTTTATAAGCATACCGGCTATAAAGGGGCAGCGTCGCACATTGACGATAAGTACGGCATAGATGTAGACGACATCCACCAAATATCGGATATACTTTCAGCGGAATTAAAACGGAACTACAGTATCATGCTTTCTCCTACTGATGCGCGAGATGAAGATGAATTGCACATTGGCTATTTTAAGCTGGACAAGATGTAACAGTCTCTTTCTGCCAACATCCTCTAATTTTCATTGCGCTAATACAATACTCCACAAAAAAATCAGAACTAAACGGGTTGTGCATTATTAGCAAAAGCGGATTGTTTCACTAAAGATTAGTTCTTCAAGAGCCGTTTGTAAAATACCTGTCCGTCTATTTGAATTTTGATGATATACATAGCGGCTGGTAAGTGACTTAAGTCGAATATTGAATTAGAGCCGCCGATCTTTTGTTCTGACAATATTTGTCCTACCTCATTTATCAGTTGGATCGATCCTTGGTAATAACTATTTCCGAAATGAACCGAAACACTATTGCCGGCTGGATTAGGGTAGATGGTCACCATATCTTTTGTAAAAACATTTGCGGTTCCAAGGGGGTGCACTGCCAACGCAACGGCTGAAGAAGTATCTGAGCAAACCCATGAATTTGATACAAGGCACCTGTATAGAGCGCCATTGATGGACGTTGATGCACTTGTGATGGTCAACGTAGGCGTAGTAACTCCTGAGTAAACGCCTGCATTTGTAAGATTCACAAAGCCGGTACCGGCATCCTGCTGCCATTGGTAACTTGCATAAAGAATAGAGGAACTCACTGCAAAAGTAGTATTGCCGCCAGGTACAATTGTGGCAGGCGATGGCTGAATGGTAACGTAGCCACAGGTGTCTCCATAGTGAAGTATTTCGCTATCATCAAGTACCCTGTTATACAACATTATGTCGTCGATATTACCGGTAAAATTGTATGGATATCCGTACGCAGCATCAGTTATGTCCATGCCTATGGAGACACTGTCTGTGCTAACACCAATAGGAGTGATCGCAGATGTTACGGGGCCGGTAACTTTTAATGTGTCGTCCACATAAACCCGCCAAGCAAGACTATCGTATGTAATCACCACTTTGTACCATTTATAGTTTACAACCGTTGGACTATATATCGCTCCCGAGGAGCTAGCAGTATTTGCCCCTCCCGTACAGAAAAACACTTCCTGGGTAGTATCCAGTGCTACGCAATCATTAGGCGACTGGTCAAAATACATAGCCCAATTGCCGGTGTGATATTCGCGCCCGCGTGAAATGATTGTATTGCCGAAGCAGGGGCCGGTATGGAAGGCCTCTGACCTGACAATTGCGCATATTGAATATTTCGTAAAGTTAAATGCCGGTGAATAGGGAATGGAAATTGCACTATTGGTGCCATTAAAATGGTATGCAGTATTTGCCAGGCCATCTTTTCCTGCGGCAGAGGTAATAAAGTTTGGATGCCGATTATGGCCATTTCCAGATACGTCATTAGTTGTGCCATTCATGTCCCAGTGAGCAACAAGGCCCGCAGTACTTTGAGCATTAGATGTAGCTGTACAGAGTACAAGCGCGAGGGTTATTAGGTTTTTTAGCATGTTTTAAGTTTACTGGTAAATATAGGGGATTTTAATTAATGTAGGTATGTGTTGTGTTATTTTTTCATCTCAGTAAAACATTGAAATAATTGCCGTTGCAAAAGGAATTCGTTCGGTCTGAATTGATTACAATCTCAATCGGAATTCTAACTTCCTATCGCCGGTACCACAGCCAGCATAGGGTAGGCTTCAAAACTTACCAGCTCGTTAGCAGGGTCGTTAGCCATGAGTATTTTTAGTTCATCGTCGCTTTCTAAACATACCACTCCAGATTCATAGGCGCCTTTTGGGTCTAGTACAGGGCCGAATACCGCTACCTTTCCGTATTTCATCAGTTCCAGCCAGTAAGAGGAATGTCGTTTCATTATGGCCATTTCAGCTTCTGTAATATCATTATAGAATGTAGCTCTTGGCGGGTTAAGTCTCAGCGCAAAGTATTTTTTCTCCATCGGGCTCTTTTTTGAAAAATTATTTTATTGTTTCTGCTTGTAATCAAATACTGGTAATCTAATCCCTTACCTATACCCACACCATTCCCGCGTGCCTTTGTTGAATAGCCAGTATATGCCATTGCTGTATGAGAAATTCAGGGACTTTGATACCGGCGCACTTTCGGGAAGTTTTAATGCCCGGGTCATTACTCCTGGACCCGGATCGTAAAGCTCCACCTGTTTTTTCGCTACATTCAATAGTCCTATTTCCCCGGTATACACTATGGCATTTTCATTGTAGCTGGCTTTTTGCTGAGCAATTTCCTCGTCAGTTACAGCGTCCTTAGAAGTGCTTCCCAGCTTCAGTTTTGTTTTCTCAACTGATGCCAGGCCATTCAGTCCACGGCTTTCTGCCATTGCTGTAGTGTTGTCATAAAACCAGACTGCATCTGAGCGGTAATCATAGGCTCCCACGGCTTGTGCTCCATGTATTCCTGTTTCAATGGTGATCCTTCTCCTGTTTTCAGGTACGCCGCGTTCGTTCACTGCATATTCATACCAGCCATTATTGCTCGCAGTGCTAGCCTGCAGCGTCCTCGATTTCGGGTTGTACCAAAGTCCGCGCACATCTACGCCGGCTTTAAGATCGGTTGCAGTTATCTTCTTTCCTTTTTCGTCAAATATCATCATTGGTGCGTCTGCCCCTGCCTGTGCCGCATAATATTTTTTCTCCAGCGGATGCCACGCCACCGCTGCACCATCTGTGCCTCCAGGCCGGTCAATCTTCAGGGTCATTACCTTTTGCAAAGACTTTATTGCCGGCGCGGCCTGCTCCTGTGCGTTGGTTATACTTGCTGAGCAGAAAAGTACAAGGGTTAAAAAAAGTATTGGTTTCACGATATGTTTTTTTCAAAAGTAAGGACCTGGGGCGTTACCCTTGCTGTTTTACTCGCGATTTTTTAATAATGACTCGCCGCCTGGATACTCAGGTACAATTTTTGTGTAAAAATAGAAATAGCTTTAAAAATTATGAGCAGCGCATTTGTAAGAGACGACGATGAACAATGGCTTCACGATATAGCGCCTACCATAGGTGCCCTTATTAACTACCTTACCTGTGAAAACAACGACATAAGGGTGTATGAAAAGTCCGTCTATCCAAGCCCAAAGACAGGGAAACCTGTGTTTGAGATGAGCAATGGTTTTTCCTACATGGTCGATCATAACAACCAGTGGACTATTGTGGATTGATCTAGGTCGGCTTCTGCATTACCGTACCGCACTTCTTACAAGTTCGCTTTTCCTCATCATTATAAAAGCGGTTCATAATAGGAGGAAGCTGGGATACGATGTCTGTTATGTGGGCAAACTCTTCGTAAAGCTTTTCATGGCAGTTTTCGCAAAACCACATAAAACCATCCTGCTCTTCGGTCTTCCTGATTATTTCTATCACAAGGCCCACAGTGCCTGGTCCCCGCTGGGGTGAGTGCGGTGTGCGGCCCGGCAGCAGGAACATATCTCCTGCCTTTATTGGTATATCTACTATTTTTCCGTCTTCCTGTATACGCACCACTATGTCACCTTCGAGCTGGTAAAACAGTTCCTCACCTTCATTGTAGTGAAAGTCTTTCCGGCTGTTAGGTCCGCCAACTACCATTACTATAAAGTCGCCCGCTTCCTTATATACACTCTGGTTGCCCACTGGGGGCTTCAGCAAGTGACGGTTTTCATCTATCCATTTGTTCAGGTTGAAAGGACGCCTTATCATGTTGGTTGATTTGTTTATCGGTTGATTTGTTGATTTGTTGATTTGTTGATTTGTTCGCTCGTTGATTTATTTTTGGCAGTTAGTCACACTTGGTACGAACTAACCAATCAACTAATCAACCACTCAACTATTTCAATATTTTCATTTTCACGGTTTCTATCCTCGTATCTGTTACCAGCAGTATATCGAACTCATACTTGCCAAGAATGATGCGCTCTTTGATCTTCGGGATGGTCTCATGCTCTGTAATTATGTAGCCAGACAGCGTTTCAGAATCATCGGTAGGGAAGATAAAACCGTACTTCTCATTAAGGTAGTCAAGTTCCAGGCGGCCGGAGAAGATGTACTCATTTTCAGAGATCTGTTTCTCTACGTGTTCCTGTTCGTCATACTCATCATTAATATCACCAAATATCTCTTCCAGCACATCCTCCATAGTAACAATGCCGGCAGTACCGCCAAACTCATCTATCACCCATGCAATACTTTTACGCTCCTTGGTAAACCTGTTCATGAGGTCTACTGCGCTCATGGCCTCCGGTACCGGGGTGATGGTGTGCAATATTTCCCTTATCGCGTAGGGCCTGCGGTTCAGGTCCAGGTGGTGAATGTAGCCTATAATATTATCGATGCTGTCATCATACACCAGTATTTTAGATAGTTTGGTTTCTATGAATTTTTTCCTTGCCTCCTCTACGGTTGCCGTTGACTCTATGGCCTCTATCTCATTGCGGGGCACCATGCACTTGCGCACTTTCACATTTACCAGGTACAGCGCGTTCTCAAACAATTCCGCATTTACTTCGCTGGTCTCATTCTCGTGCCCATGCATGCTTTGCTTTACGAATAGTTCTAAGTCGATCCGGTTGAACACTTGTTTGTTCTCCTTAAAACGCACATTAAAAAGGTACTTAAGAATGAACTCAGATATCGACACGAATACCTTGGCCATGGGGTAGAATATCCAGTACATCATCAGCATCGGCATACTAAAGATGGTGAGGACAGTCTCGGCTTTAGACCGGAAGATAGCCTTGGGTAAAAATTCGGCAAATATGAGAATGACGATGGTAGCCAGCAGGGTGTCCAGCGCCAGCTTAGGATATTCCGACAGATGTATATGATACCGCGCAAGCAGATTGGTGGTGACATCAGCCGCTAGGAGGCCGTAGACTACCAGCAATACATTTACGCCCACCAGGCTGGTGCCGATAAACTCTGACGGATTCTCCATGAACCGGGCAAGTATCTGCCCGGAAAATTTCCCCTGTTTTTTACGCAGTTCTATGTTCAGCTTGTTAGCTGAGATAAAGGCTATTTCAGTTCCGGCAAAAAAACCGATCAGCAGAATACACCCTAACATGTATAGTAGCAGATGCGATATGTCCATAAGCGTTCAAAGATAATAAAAAAGTGTTGGGAAAAGCGCGCCCGCAAAACTGATTACAATACCGGGCCAGCTTTATAAACCACCGGCCCGTTATACTTTCCCCCGGTTTGGAAGCGGCAAGGATTTTATTTAAAAAAGTTCGATTATTAACCCAACCAAAATAATATTTAACGATGTCTTGTATACTAGGAATATTTACCTTAATTTGCTCTGAATTTTAAAATAATACTATTTATTACCTCTTTATAAACGACTAAAAAGATGAAGAAATTAATACTTGGAGTGGGTGTAGCAGTATTGTTAACGGGGTCAGTGAAAGCGCAGGATGTACACTTTACTCAATATTTCACATCACCCCTTACTTTAAACCCTGCCATGTCTGGTCTTGTAGATGAAGATCTGCGCCTTGCTGCTGATTTTCGTGAGCAGTGGACGTCTGTGTCTCCTCATCCTTATACTACTGGTACCATTTCTTACGATATGGCTATGCTGAAAGGCAAGCTGCCAGAAGGTGATGCGCTGGGTATAGGCCTGCTTGGTTTGTATGACAAAACAGGCTCTGGCGGTCTTACCAATACTACTGTAGGTCTTTCACTGGCTTACCATAAAGCTTTCGGTTATGACCGGTTGCAGCACATATCGTTTGGCCTGCAGGCTAATATTGTGAACAAAAGCCTTGATTTTGCCAGTTTGACGTTTGAAGATATGAATGTTCCGGGTTCTGGCCTTATCGGTTCTACGAAGGAATCATTTACAAGTTCTACACTTTCTTATGCCGACTTCAACGGCGGTCTTATGTACTCGGGCAAAGTAACCGACCACGTTACCTGCTACATGGGCTATTCTTACTACCATATTACACAGCCGGTAGAAACATTTTTGAGCAACGAAAACCACCAGATACATGCCCGCCAAACGGCTTACCTGGGTGCTTCGGTTGAAATGAACCCAAACACGGTGCTTTACGCAAGTGGTCTTTACCAGAACCAGGCAGCAGCTACCGAGGTGCTGATCGGCGCAGCAGTTGGTTTCGTTCTTAATCCGGGTCATGATGCAGAGTTTCAGAAGAACACCATATTCTACTTAGGTGGCTGGTATCGCTACGGAGATGCCGTTGCTCCTTATGTAGGCATAGAGTGGTCTAAAATGCGTATCGGCTTCAGCTACGACGTTAACGTTTCCAGCTTCACACCTGCTACCAGCGGTGTAGGTGCTTACGAAATATCACTTATGTACTTCGGCCGCATCAACAAGCATGAAAGGAACCCCGGTTACTCATGGTCTTGCCCTAAGCTGTGGTAAGCTAATACCGTTAAAAATTTTTGAAACCGGCTCTCGCAGCCGGTTTTTTATTTGCGTTTTAGGTGTCCCACACCTTTGAGGTGTGGGCACCTATGCAATTCCCACGAACTTATCACTTATCAACTTATCACCTACAACCCCTTCCCCTTACTCACATACTTATTACCCTTTATAAAGAATCGGTAAGGTCGTAAAGCATCACCCAAGGCATACGCTACACCTACGCGGGTAGCTGCAACTATGTCTTTGCCGGGCACTTTTATACCGCGGTCCTCTATACGTATCTGCTCCTGCAGCGAGGCGCCGGTATGGCCGGTATCGATGCCCAGTGCCATGCTCATAGCACCGGGGCCCGCGGTGAGCGATGGCGTAAGCTTATCTTTACCGCGCCGGGTGAGCATGGTTTCTATACCCTCCAGCGGCTCTATAGCACGTATAAGTATTGCATGGGGCACATCCTGCACATTGGTAACCACATTGAACAAATGGTGAATGCCATAGCATAGATACACATACGCAGCCCCACCGTGCATATACATTACCTCTGTTCGCTTTGTACGCCTGTTACCATACGCATGCGATGCCTTGTCTGTGGCCCCTGCATAAGCCTCAGTTTCTACTATAATGCCCGAGGTAAGGACACCATCAAACTCAGTTACAAGCACCTTGCCCAGCAGCTCGCGGGCTATCTTCACCACATCCTTTCGTGCATAAAATGATTCAGGCAATATCATAGGGCAAATTTCAAATTCAAAAGGCCAAATTCCAAAAGAAAGCAGACCTGGGCATTTAAGATTTGCTAATTGGAATTTGAATTTTGTACCTTTCACTTACGACTTACGACTTATGATTCACGACTCAAAGGGCACCGTATACATGATCCCAATCCCGATAGCAGAGGGCGAACTGCAATCGCTTTCTCATGAAGTAACAACTTATACGGGGCAGATAACCCACTATTTCGTTGAGAACATACGCACAGCGCGGCGCTTTATACGATCGCTGCATGCCACCCTCGTGATCGATTCCCTGCACTTTTCAGAGATAGATAAGCATACAGGGCCAGATATACCACTGCTGCGCAAGTGGCTGAAGGAAGGCCATGCCATAGGTATAATGAGCGAGGCCGGCTGCCCCGGTATAGCAGACCCCGGCGCCGAGCTGGTAAGCATAGCCCAGGGCATGGGTGCCAACGTGGTGCCGCTGGTAGGGCCAAACTCACTGATACTGGCCCTGATGGCTTCCGGGCTCAATGGCCAGAGCTTCTGCTTTGCGGGCTACATACCCGTGAAAGATCCGCAGCGGATGAAGCGCATAAAGGAGCTGGAAGCAATATCTCAACGGGATAACCAGACCCAGCTGTTTATAGAAACCCCTTACCGTAACGACCACCTGCTGGCCGACCTTGTAAAGCACTGCAGCGGTAAAACCCGCCTCTGCATAGCCCAAAACATAACCGCCCCCGGGGGATATGTAAAAACAAAAACCATAACCGAGTGGAGCAAGGCGATACCGGCCATGGGTAAGGTGCCGGCTGTTTTCCTTTTGTTGGGTTAGGGGGATTGGGCGTTTGGATCTTGTAATTTGGATTGGGAGTAGGTCGTAAATTGTTTTACTTTACCATCCGGCCTTTCCATTTGTATTTGCCAAAGAATCCCAGAAACCCCGCCAGTACTATATAGACAACATGTAGTGGCTGCAGCAGCGGGAAATACCCGAGTGCCCATTCCCGCCTGAAAAACCAGGCTACTGGAATGATGAACAGATACTCGGTAACGATCTTTACCCCCAGCATAAGGCCGACTATTGTCCAGAAAACGGTATCAAAGAAGCCTGCTATGCCCAGTGAGAACAAAGCCACATTAAAGAGGTAAACAAGCACAAGTATGAGGGTAAGCCGGGTGTCATTATACTTGCCCGACTTGGATGCCCAGCGAACGCGCTGCTGCAGCAGAGAGCGCCAGTTGGGCTGCGGCGCTGTGATGACTATTGCTTTTGGTGATTTCAGATAATAGATGCTGCCGGGGTACTCCTGGTTCATCTTCATCATAAGCAGGTAGTCGTCGCCGGATGCAAGATGCGTGATGCCTTCATAGCCCTTTACCTTATCGAATGCCTGCCTGCTAAAGGCCAGGTTGGCACCATTGCTCATATTGCCCAGCTTAAGGCTGTGAGCGGCCACCGTGATGCCCTGCATGCCTATGAAATCGAGCAGCTGAAACAGCTGAAGCGCGCTGCGCTTAGCGCTAAACATAACAGGCGCCACTATCATTACCGGCTGCTCCATTTCGTATATCGCTGCCAGGTGCATGAACCATGCGTTAGGGGCGGTGCAGTCGGCATCGGTAGTAACTATGAGTGCGCCGTGGCTGTGCGCAATGCCTGCAGTTAGTGCGGCTTTCTTATACGCATTTACCTGCTCACCGGGCACCAACACGTCTGCAAGGCTAATACAACGCACATTTTTATGAACATACTCACGTACGATCTCCGCGGTATTGTCCTCAGAGTGATCGTCGACCACTATGATCTCGAAGAGCTCTTCGGGGTATTTCTGTGCCAGTATGGACTCAATGCAGGCACCAATGTTAGCCGCTTCATTTCGGGCTGGTATTATCACAGATATGCTTGTACGTGGTGCGTATACGAGTGGTAATACAAATTCGCGCTGGCGCGCCCAGCCGGCCATGTAGGCCAGTATGAGCAGCACATAGGCCGCTGTAAGAAGCGTGCAGATGATGATGGTCAGCAACATCAGGCCAGCAGGGTTTTAGCGATCTGTGCCGCGTTTTCATGATCGAATACACGGTGGCCGCGCTCCACAATATGCAGCTGCACAGTGGGCAGACCATCCTTGAACTGCTCTGCCAGCCTGGGCGGCATTATCTTATCGTTTGCACCCATGAACAAGGCCACGGGGATGTTATGATCTTTGATTGCGCGCTTAAGCCGGGCCTGCGCCGGCACCAGCAGCCTCATAGCCGGCCATACATTCAGCAGGTGGCTGCGGCTCTCCGGCGAACCAAGGGATAGCATGGCAAACTTATACCTGCTGGGGTGTACCAGATTACGGTTGTGCAGCCAGTCCATAATTTTGAAGTAGGGTGCAGGTTTTTCCAGCATGCTGCGGAATATTTTTTTACCAACAGGGTTGCCGGTAAAAAAGGAATAGTAGGAATTTTTAACGAGACCATCAGACGCGAGCAGGGTAGTGCGTTCTATACTTTCAGGTATAGATTCGACGATAGAAAGACATACCCGGCCGCCAAGGCTGTAGCCCAGCAGCGATACTTTTTCCACGCCGTATTGTTTCCTTACGGTATCTACCAGGAGTACCAATTGTTTTTTATTGACAGGACTATCGCCCCACTGGCTGCTGCCATGATGCGGCAGATCGAAAGACAGCAGGGTAAACTCGGCGGTAAGGTATGGCTCAATGGCGCTGAATATATGAGCATCTTCCCCATAGCCATGAAAGGCCAGCAGCACACGCTTGCCCGTACCTGTTTGCAGGTAGTGCAGCCGCTCGCTGCCAAGCTGGATGTATGCGGAGAGGTGGTGCATAATGTTGCAGCGAAGTTCCTTAATTCTGTGGTAATAACTAATGACATAGAAGCGGAGCGCCCATACGTATTTGACAACGATGAACGATATAGATTTGACAACTTTCAAAACGAAGTCAGAAAAATGCCGAAAAGTGTGTATTATCAAGTGTCTTGGAAGATTGGGAGGGAAGAAAAGTAACAAGCTGGTAACAAGTTCTTCATAAACAGACCTAATTGTTACCCGAAAGCTATCAGGTTTACTTTCGATACAGTTGGGTTCTGTTACCCCCTTTGTTTATACGGCAATATTTCAAAGAAGCTCAATGCAAATATACTTATTTACAGCAAATACCATTCCATTTTTTGCAGATTAAATCTACCACAAATCACCGTCCGGGCAGTTTTCAAGCACATTGGTAGCGAAGGTATGCCGTGAGCTATGAAAGTGCATTTTTTTCGGGTCAAGCCCTGCCGCCTTTGCCCACTTTTTTAGATAATAATTTATTAGCTTGCTTAATTTACGTGTCTCCGGGTCGTCCTTGGCAAGTGGAAAGACGTATTGGCTACTTTCCTTATTTTCAAATTGTTCCCTTTCCCGGTCTTGTAATATGGCAATAGCCTGTTCTGATATTGGCAAATACTCAATATCCTCTGTCTTTTCTTGCTCGAAGTACATAAACCATTCCTCTTTACCATCTATTGTTTTCCTGATTATTTCTGACCAGCGCAGGGGATTTACATCACTCCATCTTAGCCCCGTAAAACAGGAAAACAGGTAGGCTTGTTTGAATTGCGGTTCCATTTTGCAGGGAGTGTCCAATAATAGTTGCAGATCGTCCAGCGTGAAGGCGTTCCTGAATATCTGCTTGTGCCTTAACCGTTCGTGACGTGGGATTTTGCGAAAAGGGTTTACCAAGATGATTTCCTGCCTTACTGCATCTTCAAGGGCTGTAGATATATTCCTGAGGTAATCGCCTGCTGTATTATTGCTCACTTTGGTAAGCAGGTATTTTGTAAACTCCCTTATCCATTCGGGCGTTAATGAGTTAAACGGTAAAGCTCTGCCATTAAGATACCGTTGCAGATATAGCAAAGAAGAACGGTTATGACTGTAGTTGAGGTTTCTGTCTTTCATATATTGCTCAAACCATTGCACGAAATCAGCTTTGCGCTTTACTTTATCCACGAGTCCATTGTCCTGAACTATTAATTCATTTTCCCGTTTGGCTCGTATCTCCTGTGCCAGCCGCTTTTTTTCTTTATCCTGCTGCGATGGGCGGCTCTTGCTGATGCGGATTTCGAGAAACTCATACCAGCGTTTTTTGTTGTGGTAAATGTCAAGATAAAACGATACTTGTCCGGCTTCCAATTTCTTTTCTCTTAAATAAACTCCCATTGTTTTTTGTTTTGATGTTTGACAATCCCCTTAGTCGCAGTAAAATTAGAACGACATAAAGGCTTACCTTTGGTTCCTGAATGTTCGTGAACCTTTGGAAGATTGCCGGGTAACAAGAGAGTAACAAAAAACACATAAACAGACCTAAAAAGGTCTAATTAAGACTAAGTTCATTTTAATCTAACAGCTTGATTACTAAGGAGTATTTAGGTGGGATTACTTCTGTTTCGTTTTTTTGACTTCGTTTTAAAAGTTGTCAAATCGAAGTTAGGGGAGTGATGTGAGTTTCTGTCGAGTCAAAGCCGTCAGCGAAAGAGCCTGGTCAGGCGCGTTTTCTGTTTGAGTTGGGGTCCATATCGGGATAGTACCGAATGATATCGCCCATCTTTATGTGCTGAAGGTTGCTTTCTATATCGTCCTGGTGGTTTATCCAGATTATGTTGCCATCGCGGAACGGTGAGGGGCGGCGATGAGGTGGGAGTGTAATGAAGTAGTCATAGGTGAAGGTAAAGGGTACTTCCTCCGAATCCTGGTTAGGACTGTCCGAGTCTGCTACTTCACTTATAGCTTGATCAGGGGAAGAAATATCGGATGTGTCTTTCTTATCAATTGCTTCTACCGCAAGGTTGAATTCATTTTGAGTGTCTGGCAATTGAATCGGGAAAGGTGAACGCGGGTCCGGGGTATCCAAATTTTCGCCCTGGATTTCCGGTTTTTTCCGGTCTGTTTCAGTATTAATTTTGTCGTCAATTGCTTTTAAATCAATTGGTTGTGTTCCTGAAAGGATGGCATTTTCCGGTTCGGAAAAATTTTCGTGCTGAAGCCCTGTTGCTGACGTTTGGAGGGGTGTAGTGGGTTGGTGTGTAGTTGACTCTGTCTCGTTGTTGTCGCTGAAAAAAGAGAATGGAGATATATTGTAAGGGAAATATTCCATCTCATATGGCTTAAAGCCGTTTATAGCTCTTGCTTCCAAATAATCTTCGCCGCACCGGTGGATGGTTTTAGCGACCTCGGGATTTTTCGTACGGGCATAGCGTGTAAATGATTCCATCATTTGCAGGTTTTGAGCAAGCGATGTTGTGTTCTTTATTTTTTCGAGGCAACCTATCAATTTCCGGGTAGTTTCTGCTTCCTGCAATGTTGGAAATCTCTTGCCGGGTTCGCGCCCACCTATTTCGGTCTGCAGCTCGACGATCTGGCTGCAGAGGTTGTCGGCTATGATGGCGGGCGCCTGGAATGCTGCCTGTTTGAGCTTGTCCCAAGCGAATTGTTTGATCCAGTTGTAAATGGTGCGTTCTGTGACGCCGACAGCTTCTGCGATCTCTTTTTGTGTTTTGCTGCCGCTCATGTAGAGTGTGCGGGCGTGATTTTGTTTTTCGGTGTTCATGGTGCTATGGTTTACGGTCATTATAATAGTTGTGTGAATAAATCTCTCATTGTGCCCTTCTTTCTTTTGCTTCGCCAAAAGAAAGAAGCAAAGAAAAGGCGAGTTTTGGCCAAAGGCTCCGCCGGCCAAAACATAGCTCTACGCTGGTTGTGCAGTTCGCTACTCAGCAGTATGGCGCTGGTTTTTTGCCTATCAATGCTGCTGTTTAGCTTTATCGCCTAGTCAACTTAGTGCTTTCTACAGGCATCCGAATCTGCATCTACGGCAAAAAAAAGGCGCCATCATGTGTTCAGCTTCAGCTCTTCCATCTTCAACGTTTGTTGCTTTGAGTGTATGTTTCTTTACTTTAACGCACAAAGTTGGGGTGAGAAAATGGGATGGGCAAAATGAGTTTTTATGATAGCGCACTTTTTGAGGTATCATAATCAGCTACGTGATTATGATAAAAAATTCTTTGCGCCATGGGCGCGGGCTTGAGTGGAATTTGGGCTTGAATTTGCCAGACTTTTGATATTATGAAAAGTTGGAGTGGGAAAATTGAAGATATTAGGTGTTTTTTATACGGATGTTAGGGTTTAAATGGTGAGGGACTTGCATGTAAGTACGAGTTTTTTATGATGCACGTTGCAATTCCGATAGGTATCGGGGGTAAGTTGTGTGGGCAAGAGTCTGTGCTTTAGAATAGCCCTCGGCGTGGTCATGGTTCGGCGGGGCTCACCATGACATCCTTTCTAATGAGCTATTTTTATAATTACCTTTATTTGCAAACAAGTTAAGCAATGCCCAACGCTGCAATAAAAATGGAATCCATTGACTTTTTAAAAAAGCTCTCAAAGAATAATACGCGTGAATGGTTCAATGACAATAAAGACAAGTATACTGCGGCGCATGAAAACATGATAGCGTTTGCCGGTGCGCTGCTGGCGGAGATGAATAAGCATGATAATATAGAGACGGCAAGCGGCAAGGTCAGCCTGTTCAGGATATACAGGGATGTGCGCTTTTCTAAAGAGAAGACGCCGTATAACACCCACTGGAACGGTGGCTTTAAGCGGGCTACAAAAAAACTGAGGGGCGGCTACTATTTTAATATTCAGCCGGGCAACTCGTTTGTGGCATGCGGCTTCTGGGGGCCTGATACCAACGATATGAAGCGCATAAGGGAGGACATAGCCATGAACTATGAAGACTGGCAAAAAATGCTTGCTGATAAAACGCTGGTGAAAACATTTGGCAAGATGCAGGGGGAACAGCTCAGCAGTGCGCCACGCGGCTGCGAGAAAGATCATCCGGCCATAGAATTGCTGCGCTACAAGCAGTACCTGCTGCGCCATAATTTTGCAGATGATGAGGTGCTAGCTCCGGGCTTTGCGAAGGATGCCAGTAGTGTGTTTAAAAAGATGCGCCCCTTCCTGGATTTTATAAGCGAGATATTGACGACTGATGCAAATGGGGTGGAGCTGGTGTAATTGGGAGATAAGAGGTAAGAGATAAGAGATAAGAAGATAAGAGGTAAGAAGTAAGAGATGAGTGGTAGGTGATCAGTGATAACAAATGGAATTTACATTGCACTAATATACTCGGGTGTTGTAAAGATTGCTTTGTCGCAGCCACGCACAATAGCTACGCTATGCTCCGCGCAATGACGGAAGTTTCTTTTAGTTTGGTTTCAATATTTATCCGGTATGATAGGTCACATCCTGGTTCTATCCATAAAAAGTAAGGGCAACTTTCGCTGCCCTTACTACTTAATGAAATCTGCAAACCTTATTTAGTCTCGTTCTTTTTAGTCTCTACGGTTTTGGTAGTTTTTACTTTATGCTTTACAGCAGTAGGCTTTGCTTCTGCAACCATTGGTTTAGCAGTCTGGTTGGCCTTGTCAGTTACTTTGGTGGTTTTGGTCTTTACTTTCTTTACTGTTTTTACTTCTTTAGTGTCCTGTGCGGTTGCAGATAATGTGAATGCAGAAAGTGCAATGGCGGCAAACAAGATTTGCTTTTTCATTTATGTAAACGCTTGTTTTAGGGAGCGTTGAGTGGTGTATTCCAAACCTCGTTCCAATCTCTGTTAATGAAAATGTAAACCAGTTTTTGTTAAATTAAATAAGCCGGCTTAAACTTTTAGTGCGTTTATTAGTCGGCCCATTGTACGTATCCCTGATCGGGGGAAGTAAAAGCTACAATGAAAATAATAGTGAGGGAAGCGCTCACTCACTGCCGCTTTATTGTTCTACCAGGTCGCGAATTACTACTGACGCAAGTGTGCCCCCCAGTGCTGCGGGCAGGTAAGAGATAGTGCCATAGGCCGATTTTTTAAAGTTGGAGCCGTCGGTATTTATCAGGGATTTCTTGTCGGGCATTTCTGATGAGAAGACCACTTTGATGCCGGTGCGGATGCCGTAGCCTTTAAGCTGCTTGCGCACCTGCTGTGCAAAGGGGCAGTTGTAGGATTTGGCAATGTCTGCCACATGCAGCTGTGTGGGATCCATGCGGCCACCGGCACCCATGGAGCTCACTATTTTTATACCAGTGTTATATGCTGCATGCAGGAAGGTAAGCTTGGGTGTGATGCTGTCAATGGCATCGGCAATATACTGGGGCCTGCCTGCCAGCATGGCTTCTACACGGTCGGGCATTACAAATTCGTTGATTACATTCAGCTTCAGCTCGGGGTTTATCTGCATAAGCCTGTCAGCCATGAGCAGCACTTTGCTCTGACCATGTGTAGTGGCCAGCGCGGGCAGCTGGCGGTTGCGGTTGCTGGGGTCTACTACATCTCCATCAATGATGGTCATTTCCCCTACACCGGCCCTGCATATGAACTCTGCGGCAAACGAGCCTACACCGCCCATGCCGACTACGAGCACGTGTGCGTTATTGAGCTTATCCAGCTTTTCTTTGCCTATAAGCAGTTCGGTGCGTGAGAGCCATTTGGTGTCGTTCATTGGGGTGGTGTTTCGTGTGCAAGATAAGGGTTCATGGAGAAGTTGCGCGAGTCAACCACCCCAGCTAGAAAAACAGGCTTCGCCGTGTTTTCTGGCATCCCCTCCTTAAAAAGGAGGGGAGTGTGTTGCGTGCACTCATTTTGTAGCTTGAGATCCTTGCGCTAAATAAAAAGCCCGGCTGATGCCGGGCTTTTGAGACGCTTTATTAAGAAAGTTATTTAGCTTATTTAGCTGGTTTTGGTGCCCTTGGTAGTGAGTCTACACTGATGATAGGCGTGGTGCGGCCCATGTGGCAGGTGACGCATACTATCTGCTCCAGCGGGTCGCCCATGGTTTTTATTTTGGCCAGGTGCGCTTCATTTATTGCCATGGTCATTTTCAACATTTCGCGGGCGGTTTGTTTTTCTTTCTTCATGTCGGATGCCCAGTCGAACTGGTGATGCTCCTGGCCGGGTTGCTGCGTATTTACGTGGCAGTAACCGCAACGCACACCAAGCGCCATGGACCAGTTCCTCATGACATTGTGGAGATCCTTTTCTGAAATGTCCTTTGGCAGCACCTGGAGGTTTACCGGCCTGTCATCGTCATGCTTCTGTGTAAAGCTTTGCAGGAACACCATGCCGGAGCAGAGGGCAGTGATGAGGAGTAGTTTTTTATTGATGCGCATAAGGCGAAGTTTAGTAAAATACTAAAATAAGAAAAAACCCCCTAAAGGGGGATTAACCGGTGAACATAAACTCAGCTTTAGAATTTATGCATTGGACTGCTCATTCCCAACTTTTGGGTTTTTACTTTTAAGTTTTGACTTAGCTAGATATGCAACTTGAAATATTCCAGTGTGCGCTTAAGGCCCTCGCTACGGTCAATCTTAGGTTCCCAGCCCAGGATCTCCTTTGCTTTGGTAATGTTTGGCTTGCGCTGTTTTGGGTCGTCCTGAGGCAGTGGCTCGTATACTATTTTAGATTTGGAACCAGTGAGGCGCAGCACTTCTTCAGCAAACTCCAGCAGTGTGATCTCTGAAGGGTTACCGATATTGACCGGCATCACATAGTTAGACAGCAGCAGCCTGTATATGCCCTCTACCAGGTCATCTACATAGCAGAAGGAGCGGGTTTGAGAGCCATCGCCGTATACGGTAACGTCTTCGCCACGCAGGGCCTGGCTCATAAATGTAGGCAGTGCACGGCCATCATCAAGGCGCATACGCGGACCGTAGGTGTTGAAAATGCGTATGATGCGCGTCTCCACCTGGTGGAAGGTATTATAAGCGCGGGTAATGCTCTCCATGAAGCGTTTAGCCTCATCGTACACACCACGTGGACCTACCGGGTTTACATTGCCCCAGTACTCTTCGGTCTGCGGGTGTACCAGCGGGTCTCCGTAAACCTCAGAGGTAGAAGCTACCAGTATGCGTGCCCCCTTAGACTTTGCAAGACCCAGCAGATTGTGCGTGCCCAGCGCGCCTACTTTCAGTGTCTGTATCGGCATCTTCAGGTAGTCGATAGGACTGGCCGGAGATGCGAAATGAAGTATGTAGTCGATATTGCCAGGTACGTGCACGAACTTGGTAACATCGTGATGGTAAAACTGGAACTCGCGAACAGGGAACAGGTGCTCAATGTTTTTGATATTGCCTGTAAGCAGGTTGTCCATACCTATAACCTCGTACCCTTCCTTCAGGAAGCGGTCGCACAGGTGAGAACCAAGAAAGCCTGCTGCGCCTGTAATGAGTATTCGTTTTGCCATTTTTGTTAAGTTAGTTGTAAGTCGTAAGTCGTAAGTCGTAAGTGAGCGAGTTAGTGTGTGATGAATAATGGGTCGGCCAGTCATCTGATCTGCCAATCAAAGATATTAATCACGGGTGGCTCTTTCTCTTACTATTGTGTTATGTGGTGCAGGCAACGTATCGTGTATCTGCGGGTGAATTATTTTTCTACCTATGCTTTCGTAGTATACGCCGAGATCATGCATCTTGTCTAGAGAGTACACATTGCGGCCATCGAATATAGCAGGGTGAACCAGTGATTCAGTAACCCGCTCAAAATCAGGGTTGCGGAACTCGCTCCACTCCGTAACTATTATGAGCGCGCTGGCGCCTGTAAGTGCATCGTACTGGTCTTCGGCGTAGTATATCTTGTCTCCCATCAGTTGCTTTACATTGCCCATTGCTTCTGGGTCGAATACGCGCAGTTGTGCACCGGCCGAAACGAGCTCATTGATAAGATCAAGTGCAGGTGCATCGCGAATGTCGTCGGTTTCCGGCTTGAAGGCAAGGCCCCATATAGCGAAGGTGAAACCGGTAAGGTCGCTGCCAAAGTAGTCGCGCACTTTGCGGCCCAGCACCAGCTTCTGGCGGTCGTTTACTTCCATCACGGTTTTTACCAATGCGAAGTCGTAATCCATTTCAAGAGCGGTGTAAGCAAGAGCCTTTACGTCTTTAGGAAAGCAGCTGCCACCATAGCCTATGCCGGGGAACAGGAAGCGCTTGCCTATACGGCTATCGCCGCCCATGCCTATGCGTACCCAGTCTACATTGGCACCGGTTTTCTCGCAAAGGTTGGCCATTTCGTTCATGAAAGATATGCGCATGGCCAGGTAAGAATTGGCGGCGTATTTCGTCATTTCTGAGGAGCGCTCGTCCATAAAGTGGATGGGGTTGCCCTGGCGCAGGTAAGGCTGGTACAGCTCGTCCATTACCTTGCGTGCTTTTTCTGACGATGTGCCGATAACCACGCGGTCGGGCTTGAGGAAGTCTTCCACAGCCACGCCTTCGCGAAGGAATTCAGGGTTAGAAACTACATCAAAAAGATTCCGGTCGAGACGTTGTGCAAGCACCGCATGTACCTTTTCAGCAGTACCAACAGGTACGGTGCTTTTATTAACAATAACAGTGTAGCGGGTAATGATCTTGCTGAGCGACTCTGCTACATCAAGTACATATTGCAGATCGGCAGAGCCATCTTTGCCGGGTGGGGTAGGGAGGGCAAGAAAAATAACTCTTGCTTCCTTGATGCCATCAGCAAGGGAAGTGGTAAAATGCAGGCGTTTTTCCTTTATGTTCCGCTCCAGCAATATGTCTAGCCCTGGCTCATAGATAGGTGATTTGCCCTGCTTCAGATTATCAATTTTCTTTTCGTCAATATCTATACAGATGACGTTGTTTCCGGTTTCGGCGAAACATGTACCTGTAACGAGGCCTACGTAGCCGGTACCTATGATAGCTAATTGCATTTATCGGGAAAGTTGAGCGGCAAAAGTAGCTATTCTGCCCTTAAACAGAAATAACATTTTTTCTAAATGTTTTTTGACCAAATTAAACCCTTTGTATCTTCAAGGGTCTTAATAGGGTAAGTGCGATTTTGCAACCAAAAAACATATAAAGATGCGTAAAATGAAATTTTCACGGTTTCTGGGTACAGTAGCGCTGACAGCAGCGACCTGTATGTTTGTGGCATCCTGCCATAAGAAGACAGATGATAATACACTGACCAATGTGGACGACAATGGTGGCTATGCATCTGACCATGCAAAAATGGAGCAGAACAGCAATGACGTGCTATCTATGGCAGATATAGCGGCATCGAGCAACAGCGGCGCAGGACTACGAACGAGCGGCACGACAATAGGTGCCTGTGCTACCGTAACTAACGATTCTATGTCTACGCCACATGTATTAACGATCGATTTCGGAGCTACAAACTGCACCTGTGCCGATGGTAAGAACCGCAGGGGTAAGATCATACTCACTTATACCGGGCGATACAAAGATGAGGGAAGCACCCATACCGTAACATATAGCGACTATTTTGTGAATGACAACCAACTGTCCGGCTCAAAGACCGTGACCAATATGGGTATGAATACGAGCGGGCAGTATTATTATACTGTAACGGTAAATGATACGCTGAACCTGGGTACGGGCAATGGTGTAATAATATGGACCGGTAACCGCACGCGCACCTGGCTTAGCGGCTATGGCACCTCGGAAAGAACGGATGACTCTTATCTTATATCCGGCACGACGACGCTGACGCGGGCAAATGGTAAGACCTTTGCGATGAACATTACCACACCATTGCAAGTGGCCTATGGCTGTGAGTGGATTGAAAAAGGCGTAGTGGCTGTGACAGGCCCTGCAGGCGTGACACGCACACTGGATTATGGGGATGGGACCTGTGATTCGGAAGCGACATTGACTATAGGTACACGAACGTATAGTATTACCCTGAGGTAATAATTTTCAGATAATCAGTTAAAAAGGCGGAAAAGTGTTCCGCCTTTTATAATTTGTGCTGTTATCTGTATACAACATTAGCTACTATTCGTATATTAGCGCCGAATTTCATTGTATACAATTTTACACTAAACGAGCTCGTTTTTAACCATATATTGAACCTATGCATCGCAAATTAAATTTCAGGAAGACCTCTTTTTTTGTGCTTATTTCGGCTTTTATGATTGCTTCTTCTTCACTGGTTTTCCAGGCATGCCAGAAGAGCAATGACAATAACCTGCATAACGCCGATGACCAAGGCGGCTATGCTTCCGATGTTTCAAGGATAGAGTGGGCTAATGACGATGTGATATCTATAGCTGATGCGGTAGGCCAGGTGTACAATGGCGCTTATATGCGCAGGACGCAAACAACAGATCTAGGCACGTGCTGTACGGTGGGGGTGGATACATCTGGTAATGTAAACGACCTGCATACCTTCATTATCCGTTTCGGCCCTGAAGATTGTGTATGCCTTGATGGCAGAAAGCGCCGCGGTACTATTATTGTAAAATTCCGTGGTCACTATACAGACACGGCTCAGCTGCATACCATAACATTTAATGATTACAACGTAAATGACAACGAACTGACCGGGATGATAACTACTACCCGCGTGGACACCACAATTGCCGGTAACTGGTACTACAAAGTGACGTCAAGAGACTCTATGAATGTGAGCCAGGATCCGCTGAAAAGCCAGTTTGTGGTATGGTCAGGTTCGCTGGTGCGTAAATGGGTTTCGGGGTATACGGGCTCTACTACCGGTACTACACGCAGCGATGATGTATTTTCTATTTCGGGAAGCGGGTTGCTTACACGCCCCAACGGTAATGTGTTTACCTGTGATATTGCTACTCCGCTTCAGTTTGCACTTAACTGTGATTACTGCGAATCGGGAGTAATAAACATAAGCGGCTATGCAGGAACACGTATTCTTAACTATGGTGCAGGTGGCTGCGATGTGGCTGCCCAACTGAACATAGGCGTGCATATTTACGAGCTGAAACTGGTGCCGTAGTTTAGTTTACAGTGGGCAATTACAGTTGCTGTAAGATACAAGGAGATAAAACAGTAGATTATTCAGATAAAGAAAAGCGGCGTTTGCCGCTTTTGCTTTTAAAGGCAGTACAGTATGGCCTTGCAGGCGGTACGTATGTCGTCGTCTGAGATATTGAGTGGAGGGGCGATGCGGATGCACTGGGGCGCGAAAAGAAACCAGTCGGAGAAGAGACCGTTTGAGAGACACTTTTTCAGCGTTTCTGATACCTTTTCTGCGCTCTCCAGCTCTATGGCCATCAACAGTCCTTTACTGCGTATGCTTTTAATAGCAGGGTGCTGTAGCAGGGAAATGAACAGCGCTTCTTTTGCCGGCACGTTTGCTACTATTTCTTCGTCCAGCAGCACATTCATTGCAGCCATGCCAGCGGCACAGCATACGGGATGCCCGCCGAAGGTGGTAATGTGACCGAGCACGGGGTTGTGTGTGAGCTCCTGCATTAATACATGGGATGATATGAAGGCGCCCATTGGCATGCCGCCGCCCAGGGCTTTGCCCAGCAATACAATATCGGGTATGACACCGAAATGTTCGAAGCCCCAGAGCTTGCCAGTGCGACCAAAACCGCACTGTATCTCATCGAAAATGAGGAGGGTGCCGGTAGCCGAGCATTTTGCACGCAGCTTTTGCAGCCAATCTATGTGTGGTTCTATTACGCCTGCTTCGCCCTGTATTGTTTCCATGATAACGCAGGCTGTCTGGTCATTGATAGCGTCTATCAGCGCCTGCGAATTGTAGTTATAATGCCATATGCCGGGCATGAGCGGCCTAAAAGCGCTACGCCAGTATTCATCGCCCATGACGCTTAGGGCACCAAGGGTATTGCCGTGGTAGCTATTGTTGCAGCTGATGATATCTGTGCGGCCGGTAGCGCGTCGGGCCAGTTTCAGCGCTCCTTCGGTTGCTTCGGTGCCGGAGTTGGTAAAGTAAACGCAATCAAGATTTGAGGGTAAATGCTTTGCGAGTAATTCAGCATATTTTACCTGCGGACTTTGTACCAGTTCGCCATAGACCATGACATGCATGTATTTCGTGGCCTGGTTGCTTACGGCCTCTACTACTGCAGGGTGACTATGCCCAATGTTGCAGACACTAATGCCACCTATCAGGTCGATGTATTTTTTACCATCTACGTCGAAGAGGTAGCTGCCGGATGCGGACACGATCTCAATGCCTACAGGAGCGGGAGATGTCTGGGCTATGTGTTGCTGGAAAAGCTGGCGGTTGGTCATTAAGGCAAAAGTTAAAAGTCAAAACCCAAAAGTGTTGCGAATTTGGATGGCGATGTAAAGTTAAGTTAGCAAAGATTTATAGATGGTGTAGTTCTCATCATCAAAGCATACAAAGGTAATATCCTGGAATGAGTTTGGATTTGCATTGCAAAAATCGTTGATGGCTTTTGTCGCTATTTCAGCGGCGAGCTGCTTTGGGAAATGGTATACGCCTGTGCTGATGTTAGGAAATACAATTGTTCTGATACTGTTTTGCAGGGCTAGTTTCAGGCTGTTGTAGTAGGCGTTATACAGCAATTGTTCTTCATTGTCTTTGCCGCCGTTCCAAACAGGGCCTACAGTATGTATCACGTACCTGGCGGGCAACTGGTATCCTTTGGTTAGTTTTGCTTCTCCCGTTTTGCAGCCATTCAGCGAACGGCATTCTTCCAATAGCGCTTTGCCGGCCGCCCGATGGATAGCTCCATCAACGCCACCGCCGCCCAGCAGCGATGTGTTGGCAGCGTTAACTATGGCATCGAGCTGTAGTGTGGTAATATCTCCTGTTACTACGTTTATGGTGGTCATGCTATAGTGGTAAGTCGTGAGTCATAAGTCGTAAGTCCGTAGTGCAAAATTAGCTAGCCGGTTTCAGGTTAAGTTCATTTGCTTTTTGCAGTAATAGGGTATAGGCAGCCTCATACGTATTGGGGATGATGCCGTCCAGTATTGCTTCCCTGATGGCGGTTTTGAGTACACCTACTTCGCGCGAGGGGGTAAGGTTGAATAAGTGCATTATCTGGTCTCCGGTTATTGGTGGTTGCCAGTTGCGGATCTTGTCGCTTTCTTCTACTTCTTTGAGGCGCTCTTTTACCAGCTCAAAATTTTCCAGATAGCGTTTCACTTTAGCTTTATTCTTCGACGTGATGTCGCTTTCGCAGAGTATCATCAGGTCTTCGAGATCGTTGCCGGCATCGAATAACAGCCTGCGCATGGCTGAGTCTGTAATGTCTTCTTTAGTGAGGCTTATTGGGCGCAGGTGCAGCAACACCAGCTTTGCAACATACTTCATGTTCTCGTTCTGAGGCAGCTTCAGCTGCTTGAAGATGCGTGCTGTCATCCTCTCTCCAACTACTTCATGGCCATGAAAGGTCCAGCCGTGGCCATCTTCAAAGCGCTTGGTGGCCGGCTTGCCAATATCGTGTAGCAGGGCTGCCCACCGCAGCCATAAATTGTTGCTTTTTGCAGCTGTGTTATCAATAACCTGGAGGGTGTGATAAAAGTTGTCTTTATGTCCTTTGCCCTCTATGATCTCAACGCCGGAAAGGTCGGTGAATGCAGGGAAGAACTCCTTGAGCAGTCCGCTACGGAAGAGCAGATCCAGCCCAACAGATGGCTTAGCCGCGAGCATTATCTTGTTAAACTCGTCGGTTATGCGCTCCTGCGATACTATTTTTATACGCTCTTTATTGCGTGTAATGGCATCAAAAACATCGGGTACGATGGTGAAGCCCAGCTGGGTGGCGAAACGTATAGCCCGCATCATGCGCAGCGGATCATCTGAAAAGGTGATATCCGGACCCAGTGGCGTACGGATGATCTTGTTTTGCAGATCTTCGACACCGTTGAATGGGTCTATCAGTTTGCCGTAGTCATCGCTATTGAGGCTAATAGCCAGTGCATTTATCGTAAAATCTCTGCGGAGCTGATCGTCGGCAATGGTACCCGGTGCTACTTCCGGTTTGCGTGAGTCGGCTGTATATGATTCTTTGCGGGCGCCAACGAACTCGACATCAAAGCCGTTCAGTTTAAACTGTGCGGTGCCGAAGGTTTTAAAGAAGTTGACCTGCGGCCTGCCGGGCAACTTAGCGGCTACCGCGTGTGCCAGCGCAATACCGTCGCCGGTGCAAACTATATCTGCATCTTTAGTATTTCTCCCGAGAATTTTATCGCGCACAAAGCCGCCTACCAGATAGCAGCTGACGTTCATTGCCGAGGCTGCGTCTCCAACCAGTTTAAATAATTTCAGTTCTTCCTGCGAACAAACGATATCCATAATCCGGCTGCAAAGATAGGTTGGGAAGTGAATGGATTCGTTACAATTAGCCCATACTATGAGATAAGAAATTGTTCAAATTGTTTTGGTGTAATAATTTTAGCAGTTTTGAAGGGATTAAGTTTGAGTAATTCTTTGTCACCTGTAACGAGCACATGGGCGTCGGAAATTTCAATGAGGTCGAGCAGAAAGTTGTCTTTTGGATCTTTGCATAAACTCACCGAAGATTGAATTTCTTTTTTTATTCCGATTATTTCTAAAAAGTCAATCAGTTCAGTTACTTTGTTTCGCGGAAAGTATTTTTTTAATTTTGGACGTGTGGTTACTTCTTTTATTTCCGTCAGAAGTTGTTCTGTGATAATAATGGAAATGCTACCGTGAAGTATATAGTCTTGAATGATCTGGAGCCTTTTCCCAATCAGAAAACTTATCCAAACATTTGTGTCGAAGATGACCTTAATGCATTTTTTCGGTCATATATTTTCTGTCTTACCAGTTCGACTTCTTTATCAAGGTCTTCTAAGCTAAGCTCATCTGTTTTGAAGGCGGATAAAAGAGATGTGAGCCGTGTTTTGATGCCTTCTTTTTCCAGTTCCTTACTCAATTTCAGTTTTTGTTTTACTGGCATGCTTTTGACTATTGAAAGCACCTGATCGTATGTAATGTCAATATTTAAAGCTGTTTTCATAACCTGTTCTATCAGTCTCAAAATTACTGAAAAAATCATTTTTATACCAATTAGACTTTTAAATCACACTAATCGCGAAATTGAGGTTTGTGAGATTGCTTTGCCACGGCCAACGCACGAGGCTGAACATCGTGGCGCGCAATGACGCGGATCATTAGTGTCGATTCGAATTTCAACTGTTATTAAAGGAAGAGTGGGCAAACAATATTAACGCGCAGCTATAAATTGGGTTTTGATTGTTTGGTTTCGTGGCGATTGGTTAGCGGGTGCTTTGATTGCGGAGTAGTTAAATGTATGTGATGACCTGAACCGGGAGCTCTGCATCTATGGGCTTTTTTAAACACTATGGTCCTTTAACCTCTTAATACCGTCATCTCTCCATTGTCATTAAGCCTCACCAACCTAGAGGGAGATGCGATAGCGTGATCATCGCGGCGGTATTGCACAACGTAGTCTGCGTTACTAATTATTTCCTTGTTAATCATTTCGAAAATTGCTGGGGTTGCAGCGCCACTGATATTAGCGGATGTGGACACGATTGGCGTTCTTAGTCTTTTAATGAGTGCCTTACAAAACGGGTCTGTAGTGACACGGATGGCGATGCTACCGTCTTTATTCACCACATTTGGTGGGAAGCCGAGTGCATTTTCATAGATGACAGTTGTGGGGCGCTCGAATGCCTCAATGATGGAGATTATATCGGGGTGCGGGGCTGCTATAAACTGTATTACATCGCGTGGATCTGCCAGCAGAATAATCATGCTTTTTTCTTTTGGGCGGTGTTTTATCGCAAAGACTTTTTCTACTGCACTTTCATTCATGGCATCGCAACCAAGCCCCCAAACAGTATCAGTGGGGTAGAGAATAATGCCACCTCCTTTTAGTGCGGCCACACAGTTTTTTATGTCGTTTTCGAAGTCCACCATAATAGTTGATCGTTAGTAATTTCAGTTGCGCACCTAAAATGCCCCTCGGGGCAGGCTTTGTGGCCATGAAGGCCACAGGGGCGGCAATAGAGTCGTTCTTTTATTTCTACAACACGGGCATTATTGCGCAGCGGGCCAAAGCCGAAGGCCGGCACTGTGGAGCAAAAGACCGCGGTGACAGGTGCATACATAGCAGAGGCGAAATGGAGCGGCGCGGAATCGTTGGCATAGTTCATAACGGCGGACTGCATAAGTGCTGCTGAACGCAGAAAGGACAATTTTCCGCACTGATTTATCAGCTTCCGGCCGTGTGCTTTGCCTATGATGTTTTCGGCCAGTGAGGTATCAGATGAAGCGCCGAGCAGATGAATGTCGTACCCTGCGGGGAGTACATTTATGAGCTCAGCCCATTTTTCTGCCGGGAATTGTTTTGTAAACCAGACCGATGAGGGGGCAATGCAGATATATGGCGCGGCCTGGTGCTGGCGGACAAACTCATAGTCAGCGGCAGACGGGTAGAGCTTAGGCATTTCCTCCGCGCTATCGGTAAGGTCGGCAATCAGCATCTGGTTGCGCTGGATCTCGTGAACAGGATTATCGGAATATGGTGCAGATAGCAGATGATGCACTTTTTTTGTGTAGCAAAAAGAGAAGGGGTTCTTGTCAAATCCGGCTTTATATTTTGCTCCTGAGAGCATAGTGATGAAACCAGAGGAACCGAATCGGTGGAGATTGACGACCACCGAGTACTTTTCTTTCCTTACACGTGCGGCTATTTTGAGCAGGTTGGTGTTTTTGTTCGTCTTTTTATCCCAAACCAACAGATTTGTGATGAAGGGATGGTTCTCCAATAAGCCTTCATTGCCTTTGCGCAGCAAAAAATCTATTTGTGCAGCAGGGAATTTCAGATGCAGTTTTTCGACTACGGACGTTGCTAAAACAACGTCGCCTGTAAAGGCAGTCTGTATAACCAGCAGTTTATCCATTCGCAGGCAAAACTACAATTGTATTGGCTTTTGGAAGGTTTTAACAATAAAAATCTGCCATTTTTGGAATTTTGGTCCTAAATTTGTTTCTTACAACTTTATCAAAACGGAAAATTTCAAGTCATGAAGAAAGTACTGCTTTCATTAAGCTTATTGTTATTATCTGCCAGTGTTACTATGGCGCAAAAGAAGCATAAGCACAAGGACGATGCCGGTGATAAGCCACAACTGATCACGAATGAAAAGCCATACGAGTCTACGACTACGAACGCTACGCCAGCTGTGGCAAGTACGCTAAAGGCTGAAGATATGGCATTTGCTGATATGACCCATGATTTTGGGACAGTATCTGAAGGCCCGGATGCTACCTGCGAATTTACCTTTAAGAATATGGGCAAGGAGCCGATCGTGATACAGAAAGCGCAGCCATCCTGCGGATGCACGGTGCCACAATTCTCAAATGAGCCTGTAGCGCCAGGAGCAACAGGTGTTATAAATGTGGCATATCATACGAAGGGTAAGCCAAATGCATTTACAAAAACGATCACTGTGGTGTCTAATGCAGGGACCAAGGTGCTGACGATAAAAGGAAATGTGGAAAAGGCGCCAACAGGCTCTGTTCCGGAGAATGTTTCGATGATCAAAACCAATTAATCAATTAAATAAGCAACAATAATTTTAAACCACACAAAGCAGATTATGAAAAAAGTATTCATTGCCATCCTTTGCCTTTCAATGGGCGCTGTAGCAGCTAACGCACAAGACAAAAAAACTCCAGCCCCAGCTCCGGCTCCGGCGGCAGCACCGCAACAAGCAGTTCCAACAGGGCCTGTAGTTGACCCGGATGCAGGTGAATTCAAATTTAAAGAAGAGACGCATGACTTTGGTGAAATACCAGAAGGTCCACTGGGAGAAACTGATTTCGAATTTAAGAATACAGGTAAGAAACCAATTGTGATCAGCGATGCACATGGTTCATGCGGTTGCACAGTACCAACATGGCCTAAAGAGCCGATCCTGCCGGGTAAAAAAGGCATGATACACGTAGCATATACTACTAACGGCCGCCAGGGTCCGATAATGAAGGATGTTACTATCAACTCAAATGCAAAACAGTCGCCAATGGTACTGCACATACGCGGTACTGTGAAGCCAAAGCCAGCTGCACCAGCAACAACAGGTACAGTAACTCCGACTCCGGCGCACTAAGCGATAACATTAAGATATAATATAAAAATAGTTGGCTTCGGCCAACTATTTTTAAAATAGGTAAAAACTAAAGTAATAACGAGCTATATGAAAAAATTATTGGTTGTATTATTTTGTATAATGACAGGAGCCGGTATGCAGGCATTTGCTCAAAAAGGCCCGATGTTCAAATTTGAAGGTGGCGATACGTATGATTTTGGCGTCATCAAACGCGGACCGGGTGCGAAGCATACATTTGAATTTACCAATGTTGGCGACCAGCCTATCATTGTGATGAATGTAACGCCCTCATGCGGCTGTACCAACGTAGACTGGAGCAAGACACCAGTATTGCCCGGGCAGAAGGGTTATGTGCAACTGGAGCTGAAGACCGAAGAACAGCATGGTGTGTTCAATAAGGAAGTTTACATACAATCAAATGCTAAGACGCCACATGGCGAAAAGCGCTACACTATATATATAAAGGGTGATGCGAAGGACCAGGTGCCTGGGAAATAATGGCTCAATGGCTTAATTGCTGAATGGCTCAATTTAGGGGATAAATTTTGACGGCTGCCTTTTGGCAGCCGTTGTTTTTTAGACATATGATCCATGTATTTATCTTAAATTTGTATGTAGAAGAAATTGAAAAATGGAAAGTGCAATTTTGTATTCGAAAATAGAAATGCTACCCGATCATCTCAAAGAAGAGGTTAATGATTTTGTTGGGTTTTTATTACAAAAAATGAACAAAGTTAAAAAGTCGGAGGAACGACAATTTGGTGCGTTTAAGGGGATGATAAAGATTGCGCCTGACTTTGATGCTCCGCTGGAGGATTTCAAAGATTATATGTAGTGAGATAGTTACTGGATACTCACATCTTAATCTGGTTTATGAGTGGCGATGGTAACTTGCCATCAATATTGTCGCAGCGATTAAAAATAAGGATAACGCCTGCTATATAAGTATTGCAAGTCTTTGGGAGATTTCTATAAAGATAAAAATTCGAAAACTACAATTGCCGTTTGATAAGATAGAGTCTTTGCTGATTGGCAATGAAATCAAAATATTGCCAGTAAATTTCGGTCATTTGCATGAATTTCTGCAACTTGATTCAATTCACGGTGATCCGTTTGATAGATTATTATTGCTCAAGGCATTGGTGCAGGGTTTACCATTTTTACTGCCGACAAAAATTTCAAGCATTATCCTGTCGATTGCCTGTGGTAAATTTCTAACCATTTATCTTACTTTTGCCCCATGCCGGTAATCTCACATCGTGGCGCGCATATGCCGCCGTCTCCTATTCGTAAATTAGTTCCGTTTGCTGATGCTGCCAAGAAACGAGGCACTAAAGTATATCATCTGAATATAGGTCAGCCGGATATTGAAACACCCCAGCAAATACTGGATGCGGTGCGCAACACCCACATGAAGGTGCTGGAATACAGCCCCAGTGCGGGATTTGACAGCTACCGCAACAAGCTGGTGGAGTATTATAAGCGTAATAATATTGACGTTACAGCAAACCAGATCATTGTAACCACCGGCGGCTCTGAAGCTATCATGTTTGCGATAATGAGCTGCCTGGACCCGGGTGATGAGATCATTATACCAGAGCCATTTTATGCCAATTACAACGGTTTTTCTACGAGCTCCGGCGTTAAAGTTGTTCCAATACCTTCAAGTATAGATACCGGGTTTGCATTGCCTCCTATTGAGGTGTTTGAAAAAGCCGTGACTACGCGTACGAAGGCGATAATGATCTGTAACCCGAATAACCCCACCGGTTACCTGTACAGCATGGAGGAACTGAATGTGCTCAAGGAGATATGCCTTAAGCATGACCTGTTCCTGTTTAGCGACGAGGCGTATCGTGAGTTTTGCTATGATGGAAACAAACATATATCTGCACTATCACTAGAAGGTATGGAGGAGCATGCAATATTGCTTGATACGATATCTAAAAGGTATAGTGCATGCGGTGGCCGCATAGGCGCTTTTGTAACCCGCAACGCAGATGTTATCAATGCTGCTATGAAATTTGCACAGGCGCGGTTGAGCCCGCCATCGTTTGCGCAGATACTGGGCGAAGCGGCGGTGGACCTGCCTGCAGATTATTTTGACGAAGTACATGCTGAATATACAAGCCGCCGTGACTTGCTGGTAAAGCGCCTGCAAGCTATGCCCGGGGTAACCTGTCCATTGCCAGGTGGCGCATTTTATGCCATAGCAAAATTGCCGGTAGACAATGCGGAAAAATTCTGCCAGTGGCTGCTTGAAGGATTCTCTCACAATGGCGCTACGGTAATGATGGCACCTGCTGCCGGTTTTTACGCTACTCCCGGTAAGGGAAAGAGCGAGGTGCGCCTGGCGTATGTGCTTAACAGGGATGATATAAACGGAGCTATGGATTGCCTGGAAGCGGCGCTGAAGGAGTATAAAGGTTAATTGGTTGAAGTGTTAAAAAGTTAAAGGGTTAAGAAGTTAAAGGTTAAAAGGTTAAAAGGTTAAAAAGTTAAGGGGTTAAAAGGTTGATTGGCTTAATGGTTCATTAGTTGATGGTTTGTGTGGAGGACGTGTTAGCGGTCAATTAAAGAGATACTAATGTTAGGAGATATAAATAGCAAAAGCCCTCGTGTGAGGGCTTTTGCTATTTGGGTCAATTCTGTCTTTTATTTGATTATTACCAGTTTCTGTGTTTCTGCTTTGCCGCTGTTGTTGAGCGTTATGAAATAAACGCCTGATGACAACTGGCTGATGTCTGTAGCAACTGTCTGAGCACCTTTCTGCAGGTTGATCGTTTTTCTGATCATTATTTTACCTGTAACGTCAGCGATATTCATTTCTGCTGCAGCGGCCGTATTTGCATTGATCACTGCATTAAAGCTTCTGTTTGCAGGGTTAGGATAAATTGCTAATGAATTTGATTTTTCAATGGTCGCATTCACGAGTGCAGGACCAGACGATGCGCCAAGCGTATTCAGTGTCTGGTTGGTCATTACCGGTTCATTGTAATCGAAATAGATTGATGCGCGGTTACGGAACTGAGTGCCGAGGGGTAAGCCTGGTTTTGTTTTGATTGTGTACGTAAACAAGCCGTTGCTGCGCAAATCATCTGTAGCTTTTGCCGGCAGGAATATATTGCTGAATGTGAATTTGGCAATCTTCTTGCCTGCGCTCTCTGTCATGGTGACCTGGCATGCTGCAGACATGTATTCAGGGCGCATCGAGGTCCAGTCAAGGTTATCGTCCAGCGTGTCTATAACAACAATATTCTGCGCCGGAGATGTGCCGGTATTCTGGAAGTGAACCATGTACTCCAGGGTAGAATCGGCATAGGTGATGAGACCGCTAGGGCCAGTGCCTCTGGGACTTACTTCCTTGAAGTTTGGATCGTAAGATGCTACTACTACGGTGCTGAAATAGTTAACGTTATTCCATGGAGAGTAATCGGTGAGCCAGTTGTCTACCGGTGCTTTATACACTACAGTGTCTTTAAACACTACATTGGTTCCTAGAGGAATACTAACAGGTACATTGTAGTTCATATAAAATACTGAAGTGTTGCCAGCCACCATAGCCGGGAAACTTGTGCCTGTATTGTAGTAATAAGGGGCACCGCTGAATATGCCCGTAGGTACGATAAATGGAGCAAATAATTGTCCATCGGTTTTATAACTTGTAAAAACGGAGTCTTCGTCCACAGTACCATCATTGCTGATAGTGGTTACCTGTGTATAAGAATTGCCAATTACAGGGAATGAATAATCCCAGATGGTGATATGGAGGTCATGGACAGTATCCATCGTATTGGCGAAATTAGCTGAAAGCACACAGCCGCTTGCTGCTACCGCAGTTACCACTTTGGCATTGGATTCGCATGGGGCAAGAGGGTAGAAAGCAAGTACCGTCTCAGATACAGTATAAGTACCCGAAGGCACTAAGAAAGAATAGTTGCCGCTGGAATTAGTATAGGTATATCCCTTGCCGCTGCAATAAACTTGTATGTTATTTATACCCATTTCTCCTGGATCTTGTACACAGTTACCGTTAGTATCGTTGAATATAGTGCCGGATATCGTGCAATAGCAATCAGTGGCACTTGCATCGTAAGGCAGATAGGTATGATCGTTTTCGGTACAGCCTGTGGCATCGGTAACGTGCACATAGTAACGGCCGGTTGCGAGCGCTGAAATAGTGGAAGTAGTGCCGCCTGTACTCCATCCATAGGAGTACGGTGCGGTACCGCCGATCGCAACCGCGCCCAATGCCCCATCATTTGAGAAAATGCATGAAGCTGGCGTATTAGTAACTCCTACGGTCATTGGCGAATAATCATACAGGTAAGGATATTTTGTCACTCTACAGCCCATACCATCGGTAACAGTTATTGTGTAGATGCCAGATGGCACGCCGGAAAGCACAGAAGTGGTAGTCCCCGTGCTCCACAAATAAGTATAAGGGGTAACACCACCCGTAGCTGCAACGGTCATGCTGCCGGTAGATAATGTACATAAAGCCGGAGTGGATGTAAAGTCTACGCTGATAATGTTTACCGGAGGAACATTAACCTGGCCCGTTTGCGTGCAACCTGCGGCATCGGTAACATTGAACGAATAGTTGCCGGGAGACAAAGTCGAAGCGGTAAGGCCGGTTTGGGGAGGAGTAGTTAACCACAAAATGCTGTATGGAGCTGTGCCGCCTGAAGGGTTGATAGTAGCAGTGCCGGTAGGTGAAGTGCAAAGGCTTGCTGTGGTCGAATAGGTAACCGTTATGGGCGTTGAGATACTTACGTAAGTGCCGCTATTACCTATACAGTTGTTTACATCGGTTATGCGGACGGAATACGATCCGCCAGGCAGGCCTGTCTGAGATTGTGTGGTCGCTCCATTGCTCCAAAGGTAAGTATATGGAGGAACGCCGCCAAAACCAAAGGCTATAACCGCACCGTCCACACTTGCACAGGTAGCTGGAGTTGGCGTAACCAGCGCGTTTACGACTACCAACTGCGGCACAAATATGTAAGCCGTATCAAGGGGGGTAGTGAAAATAGAGTCTACACGCGCAGGTACACAGCCAACGGCATCCGTAATCCTTACCCCATAAGTGCCGGTACTAAGGCCGGTAATGGATGAGGTCGTAGCGCCATTTGTCCACACATAAGTAACTGGTGGTATAGCTCCCGCCGATATGGTGATAGAAACACTACCGTCTGTGCAGTTTGCCGGAGTAGCATTTAGTGTAATAGTGTAGGGGGCACCGTAGTCTACTAAACCTAATGAACTTGTATCATTGGTATATTTTGTGCCGTAAACGCAGCCTGCTGCATCAGTGATCACTACTCCATAACTGCCATGGTTAAGGTTTGCCGGAGAACCGGAGCCAACTACAGCAGCTGTAGCTGCATTGTACCAGGAATAAGAATAAGGTGCAGTGCCACCAAACACACTTGCGGAAAGTGTGCCCGGAGTGGGGCAAACCTCGGATGTAGAAGATGTAGTGAATGTGAAAGGCGGATGACCGCCATAGTTGTTAGATGCGGTGTTAGTACCATCTGTAACACTGACGTAAACCGGACCTCCGGAATACATGGTAAGTGCGTCGAAAAGTCCCGTTACACTGCTATGGGTGATGGTAGTGCCGGACGTGCCCATGGTGTACCAGGTAACAGTAAGCGGTGGGGTAAAACCGGTCATATTCACTCCTAATACTCCATCATTATTACATGGTGTAGTAATCAGCGAAAACGAAACGGTTTGCGACCGGCTAACGAGAGCAGACGCAATAAGAAGTACAAAGAGGACAATTTTTCTCATAAATGTTGCTTTTGGTATTCGGGAAGTGGCGTGTTTCTACGTAGGACGAAGTTTTCGGTAAATGTGTTAGTATTCAACCAGCCTTTTTTAGGTGTTGAAACAATATTTTAAATATAATGCGTAAATATAAGCAAAATTAATTGTGGGATGGTTGAAATTTAGCGGGAATCAGCTGTGTTTAAGATTGCGGGAGCGTGCCTACAAATAGGGAAGTCGTATACAGTTGTGGAAAATTTTTTATGGCATTGATTTTGATACAGTTAACTTAGAAGAAGAATGTAAAATCGATTAGCCTATGGTACTCAGCGAAACGTGGTTCATGGAAGGATATATAGATTTTGAACTGCAGAAATATAAGTTGCTTGCCTACCTGCAAGGTGTGAAGAAAAGCTTCAGCGAGACGAAGCTTTACCCCCAGCTATCAGACATTGTCTTTCACTACAATAACCTGAATGCTTTTCGTAATAACAAACAACTGCTGCAGGACCGGTTTCCTAAGAAGCTGGCTGCTTTAGATGTGAGGAAACTGGAAATGGTTTATGAGCGTGTACTTGCTGATGATGAGCTAATGCAGGAGCTTTCGCAGATAACAGAATTTGCGCTTGACGAAATGAAGGGCACTATAAGCGAGGGTGCTGAGATATATGATTTTGTTGAGAAACAAATGGAGATAGAACCGGTAGGTATAGTGCCTCTATACAAAAATGAGGGTTACGTGTTTATAAGATACGCAAAAGTGGCCGATGTGAGGATCTATAATTTCAATGTGACCCTGTTCGAGCATCAGAACTCAAAGTACAAGGGGATACGAATGGAGTATATAGACAGCCGTACGAAGAGCCTTGCTAACACTTATGAACAGATAAAGATTGATATAGTGCGTGCATACCGTGCGTTGCCGAACCCTGCCGTGTATAAAGTGGAGTTTCCTATGAGTGTGCCGTTTGATGAGACGCTGCTTCCGGTGGCTAAACGGGTGTTGATGAGGTACCTGGCGTAGGGCTGTCGGAGTGTGTAGCGCGTGTGCGAGATGACCACCCCAGCTCTAAAGCATGCTTCGCGATGCTTTAGAGCATCCCCTCCTTGAAAAAAAGGAGGGGAGTGTGTTGCGTAGGCGCGAGGCGACCACCCCAGCTCTAAAGCATGCTTCGCGATGCTTTAGAGCATCCCCTCCTTGAAAAAAGGAGGGGAGTGGGTTGTGTAGGCGCAAGGCGACCACCCCAGCTCTAAAGCATGCTTCGCGATGCTTTAGAGCATCCCCTCCTTGAAAAAAGGAGGGGAGTGTGTTGTGTAGGTGCGAGGCGACCACCCCAGTGTGTTTATATAGTGCCGATTGCTCTTATAGAGTTTACACGGCAGCGCAGACTAAAAGAATTAGAGACGGAGGTGCTACGTCTCTGCACAAGCGGTATATATCTGCGGTTATTTTTTTGCAGTTTTGGTTTCGTCTTCGAGTTTCATTTCGTTGTCGTCGAGCTTTTTGTCGATTAGCAGCAGGCGCGGGTCTATTATGACCTTGTATGGTTTGTCATTTGTAGGGATCGACAATTTTGTTTCGCCGCCTTTTAGTTTGTAGCGGGTGATCTGCGGAGACGATTTCCTGTCTTTGTATACGCCTATTTCTATGTAGTCGTCTGATGGAACAACGGTTTCCTTGCCGGTAGAGTCTGAGACGATCTTGTGTGATTCAATCGTTGCCTCTACAAAGTATTTTTCACCTTCTTTCCTGCTTTTGGCAACGGTGATTTTGTTGTCATATAGTGTGATACGCTCAAAAGCATCGGTAATGAGGTATTGCAGAGAATCTGGAGTTGAGCGACGTAAAGTAGCCAGAAAGTCCATTGTAGTGGGGTAGGGCGCACCTTTCAGGGCGTATTGCTCTATAAAATTTTTCAGTGCATGGTTCACGCTGTCTTCCCCAAGGTATTTGTTGAGGGCGTGCATGACAATGCCACCTTTTTGATAGAAGATGTATTGCTGAGAATTATCTACCAATGCAAGCGGCTTTTCTTTTTCTGCGTCATTGGAACGGTCCCTGAGGTAGCCATCCATTTCTATATGCAGGAACTTGCGGATGCGGTCTTCGCCGTATTCTTTTTCCATCACCATAATGGCACCGTATTGGGCAAAGGTTTCAGACATCATGTTAGAGCCCTCCACATCGGCGCCGATGACCTGGTGGGCGAACCACTGGTGGGCTACTTCGTGGGCAGTAACATAGAATGGATAGTCAACATTTTCCTTGCTGCTGTCGTCTACATTGGCAATAAAACCGATGCCCTCTGATGTAGGTATGGTATTGGGAAATGACTGCGCGAATGTGGCGTAGCGCGGGAACTCCAATATGCGCACCTGTTTGTGCTGGTATGGTGAGAAGTGTGCGGTATAGTAGGTCAGGGATTTTTTCATACTATTGAACATGCGGTTGAGGTTATACTCATGGCCTTTGTTGTAATAGATCTCCAGGTTTACGTTGTTAAACACTTCTTTCTTTACTGTGTAGCGGGCAGAAAGGAATGAGTAGAAATTGAGGATCTTATTATCCATTTTGTAGTGGAAATAATGCCTGCCGTTATCCATCCAGTCTTTTACGAGGTAGCCCGGGGCAATGGCTGTCTGGTCGGCAACTGTGCTGACGGTGGCATCGAATGTGATGAAGTCGGCATCGCGGGTGAAGAGGCTGCGCTGGTATGATGCTGTATCGTTGATGGGGTTTGATGTGCGGCGATAACCAAGGCCGTGTTTTTTGCGGTGATTGTTATCTGATATCTCATAATTACGATCGTAGCCTATGCTTGGCAAAAAGCTTTCATTGTTTACAAAAGTGCCGTTGTAGATAGGCGTGCTCAGGCCTGTAAAGCTCTGTTTGAAACCTTTGGATACCATATCTACGGTAAACGAAAGAACAGTAGTATCACCAGGTTGCAGTGGCTGCGCCAGTTTGTAAATACGGTATGAATACTGGGTGTCATTGCTCATTAGCTGGGAAGACCGGGAGAATTTCAGCTCTCTTACTTTTATCCCATCAGGCATAAGGACGTGAACGGAGTCAATAGGCCCTTTGCTTTTGTTTTGCAGTACAAAGGTGCCTGAAGCATGGAGGCCGCGCTCGTTGGGGAACAGGTCTACGTTGAGGGCTACATCAGTGATCTTAGGCTGAGGGGCATTGCGGAATTTTTTGTACGTTTTTTCAAACTTAGCCTGAAGCTCCTCCTGCTGAAACTCAGTCATGAATTTGTTCTGCACATTGGTATTGAAATAGATGAAGCCACCTGAACCTATAAACACGAGCAGGCCAATTGTCACTATTGCCCAAGACCGGGCGTTTGCCTTATTACGGGCATCGGCAAGGCGGAGCTTGAAAGTTTTGGCGGTGCCCCGTGCCCAAAACAAGCTGGACAGGGCAGCAAGTACGAGCGCAAAGGCGCTCCAGTAAAGTTTATAGATGAAGTATGGGAATACGGTATGTCCAAAGTGATTCATATCGGAGTACACAACCCCAGGATCGGATGAGAACACAAACAAGCTGTTTTTTAATACCAGCATGGCGAACGTACCGTTCCAAAAATAGAATAGCGCGACAATGAAGTAGCCCAGATATTTGTTGGTAACTAGCGACTGAACAAACATAGCGAGGATGGCCAGTAGCCAGATATCAATGAGCTTGAATCCGAACAAGTATTGTATGTAGAGCAATGGCTCGATATGGGTGTACCCTTTGTATAACTGCACAGCAACGCCGCATACCATAATGAGGGACAACAGGATAACCTGCATGAAGAATATACCGGCCAGCTTGCTTACATAGAACACCCAGTTAGGCACCGGGAGCGCATCCAGGATATTGTCCATGCGATTGTCGCGCCCACGCCACACTATCTCACCGGTAAACATAATGGTGAGGATAGTAAGCAGCAGCTGAAAAACGCCATCGAAATACTCTACTACCTGGTATGTGACGGGGAAAACCGTGGTGTCATAAATCTTTCCTATCTGCGAAGACACCAGGAATAGGAATAGCATGCCAAACAGGAGTATGATGCGGAAATAGGTGTTTCGTAGTATGGTTTTGCATTCATTGACAGCAAGGCCAAACAGTATGCGTAGATGTGAGGCGGTATCAAACGATTGGGATACGGGAGGAAGCTCGCTTTTCCTGAAGAATGAGGGGATAAAGGTCATTTTGGGGGTTTCTGCCGTCTTAGGCGTTTTGAGGAACAGACGGCGCGGCGCGGAAGTAAATGAAAAATAAGAATAGCCAATGATCCATACAATGCAGGAAATGCCCAGCCAGATAATACGGTTTAATAGGAACAGGCCGGTAAGTGTGTAATGAAGGTGATTTTTCTGATCTGTGCTCCAGTAGCGGCCAAGGGTACTTTTAGCCATATTTCCACGCGGATCTATAAGTGCGGCCATAGTGCGGAAATCCAGCGAGTTGAAAATGGCATTGGAAACACTGAGGACAACAAATATGATAAGCAGGGACAGCCAGATAACAAAAATATCGCGCGATATAAGGCTGACTGAAAAATAGATGGAGCCGAACAATATGGTGTTAGGAACTATAGTTTGCCAGTAAGTGTGTATGTAAGGCAATAACATAAAAGCCTCAATCCGCGAGGAATTGACCCAAGGGGTGGCATAACCGGCCATGAGGCCGAATGCAGGCGCTGAAAGGATAATAAGCGTAACCAGGAGGCATGCTGAAAAACGGCCAAACAAGTAATCGAACTTTGAGACGGGTGTAGTAAAGATCATGGAGTAGGTGTTGCTCCGGAAATCTTTGAGCACTGCCGTGCCTATTATGGCTACCATGAGTATGGTGCCTATGTAAAAATCGAGGTTGGAAAAAATGGCATCAATGATAACTGGCGCGTTGGCGTAAATTTTTTCACCTCCGAAATTTATATTCACATCAGGGAATGCGCCGCCTACCAGCACTGCCACGAAGAAAGTGACGGCAAATAATATGAAGAAGTAAATGTAGGTAGAGACCGAAGCCGCAAGCCTGTGTAATTCAAATGCAAATATGGAACCGAACATATAAGTGTGTTAAAAATGAGATTAGAAGATGTTGGAAAAGTAAACGTCTTCAAGAGTGGCGCGTTCACGTTTGAAATCATTGCCGGGATCGGTTTCACTATCGATGAACACCTTCATAGAGCCTGCGGAAAGCTTTGCAAGCACCATTTTATAGTTGGCCTGGTATTGTGCCACCTCATCTTTTTTCACGCGCTTGCTCCAGATACGGTTCTCCAGTGCATTAACAAGGTCTTCCGGGTTGCCGCGCTGCACTACTTTGCCGCCGGCAATGATGGCCATATCGCGGCACAGCTCGCTTACATCTTCTACAATGTGTGTGGATAGAATTATAACAATATTCTCACCTATTTCACTAAGCAGATTATTGAACCGGAGACGCTCGGCGGGATCGAGGCCTGCTGTGGGCTCATCAACGATGATGAGCTTCGGACTGCCTATGAGGGCCTGGGCTATACCAAAGCGCTGCTTCATGCCGCCGGAATACCCACTTAATGATTTCTTTCGGTGGTTATACAGGTTCACTTGTTCCAGCAGCGCCTGCACGAGCTCTTTACGTTCCTTATCATTAGCTACGCCCTTGAGCCGTGCTATATAGTGGAGCATTTCCTCAGCCGATACCCTGGGGTACACGCCGAACTCCTGCGGAAGGTAACCGAGTACTTTTCTGAGCTCTTGTTTTTGCTTGCTTACGTTTATATCGCCAAACATTATGGTGCCGGAATCGGCATCCTGCAGGGTGGCGATGGTGCGCATGAGTGTGGACTTGCCGGCACCGTTGGGGCCCAGGAGGCCGAACATGCCATTGGAAATAGTCAGTGAAACATCCTGCAGGGCCTTAACGCCGTTAGGGTATGTCTTGGAGAGATTAGTTATCTGGAGCATTTGAGTCAAATATTAGCGTCAGCCCGATGGCTTACGGGGCGAAAAATTTGTGTTTATAATAGTACATCGTTAAAGTAATACTTTAGTTACAAAGCGGGTAAAAAATATTGTAAATTTGAGTAGAGTAGATGTTTGGGACAAAAAATTAAGTGACCGAACGAGCCAACCACCCCAGGCCGGCGCCAGCGCCGACCATCCCCTCCTAAAAACAGGAGGGGATGTGTTACGTGCTCGTGTTTTCTCACTTAACAATTTCGTTAGTAGTAGCTTACCCGCTGACCGAAACTCCTTTATCCATCGCTAAAATAAATTGAGAACCTACTTACAACCTGATGATCAACGCCAAACAACGACTAATAGACGAACAAACATCGCCGCTGCAGCGGATAATGTGGATATATAACGATAACGAACCTGAGAAGCGGACTTTTGAAAATAATATCTGTGCTTTCCATATAGGCAAAGGATATTTTCTGAGCGTGGCTCATAACCTGAGGTTGCAGGCAGGTTTTTACAAATCGATAGATGAGGCTATCTATAAAAAAGAATTGTTTCCTATACTAGATGGCTCACAAACGCGTTTCCTGGACCAGCATTATTTCCTTGATGATTACCGGCAGAAACGCTACCTGAATAGTGTGGACCCTGCAGCACTGCAGAACATTGTGAATATACTGAAGCAAAAGCGCTTTGATACGCGATGGGTAACACTGGCGCAGAAGAATATATGCAAGCCGCATCTTGTGTTCCAGTTCCGGGACAAGAGCTTTTACAATGATACATCGCTGACGCCAGCCTTTGCGGCTGAAAAGATGCTGTATGATAACGATGCGCGAAAGCATACTTTTCTTGTAGAAGTGGAACTGGTAGATGCTTTTTATAGTGCGGATATAGCACTATACCGCATAGTGAACACGCCACAAGAGGTGATAAACAAGATACCGGCAGCAGAGATAGATGTGCGGTTTCTGGACGAAGATGTGGAGAAACTGTATTGCCTGCAAAGCTCGCCCAGCGGACCTACCGGCCGCCTGCTGAATGAAGCACACATAGAGGGAATGCTGGATCACTTTGGTATTTTTCATGATGATGTGGGCGGTAACTATGTTTTTGATGGTTACCGCTACCTGATAAAGGGATATTTCCGTTTTGGCTCGTCCGGTGCTCCGTACCTCTTTTATGATGCAGCTAAGGAAAGGTATGTAGTGAATGCGGTGCAGAGCGAGGCCAGCGGTATACAGCTGTCTATAAAGAACGACAGGGAGGGTAACTTTCAGTATATAAATGCTATTGCATCGCCGCTGTATATTATAAAGAACGAGCTGGAGAAATACCTGAGCGCATAATAATGCAACTATTTTTTTGCTGCAAGGCTGTCTTTTTTTAGCCAGGCTTTGTAGTTGCTGCGGATCCACATTTTCATTTCGAGGTCGGAGGCGCTGCGGGCGAAATCGTAGGGCATGGGGTAGGTGTTCATGAAGTAGCCCAGTGTGTCGTCGGTGAAGTGGGTGAGTGATGATACGAGGTCGGGTGTGTAGCGGGTATCTATGAACCGCTGCAGGTCGCGCTGCTCATAATCTGCCTGAAATTTATAGGTACGTTTCGCTTTTTTATTGAATTTTTCAGCCAGTGCGGAGAAGGGGCTCATGACGGGTGAAGGATGCTGCCGCGCCAGCTCGGAATGATATACCGCCCGGCGCTCTGCAGAGTCTACCTGGTACTGCGTAAGATTGCGGGAGTGGACCTTGAATTCCTGAAGCTGGAAGGCCGACTGGGCCATTGCTATATTAAGCGAAGCGACAATTACTGAATTTGGCTTTACCCGCTCTACTGTTTTATAGCCAACAAAGGAGAATGCAATAATATTGCCGGGGTTGGCAGCAATACTGTAGTTGCCATGCTCATCGGTATAGGTAACGGCCTGGGTGCGGGTGTTAACGACCGTTACAGGGTATAGCGGCTTGCGAGTAGCAGAGTCGGTGACCACACCCTGAAGGGTTTGTCCACCAGCTGTGACGGAAACCAATAAAAGTAAAAACGTAAAATACCGCAAGCAAAACATGTATAGCGCCAAAACTAGCAACCATTATTGTATATGCTCTATGGCAAGTAACAATTTGGGAATACTTTAAGATTACGAAATATTTGTTGGCTATATGACGCTTTCGATCTGGTATGTGCGCCCGTTGAACTCAAATTTGTGACCTGCTTTGTTGCCTGCTAATTTTTCACCAATTGGAGATTCCTGCGAAACCGCATAGTAGGTAACATCATCTGCCTTGATCTTTCCTGCACCAATTGCGATGTAGTAGCTGCCATTGTTAGTGCGCACTACCGAGCCCGGTATAACAGTGCTGCTGACTTGCTCTGGTATTATGCGCTCAAGTGCCTGTTTCAGCTTGTTCAGCTCATTCAGCCGGGTAATATTCAGGTCGATATCCTGCTGTATGGTTTCAACGCCGGTCTCATATTTATCTCCGGCGCTGCTCTTGGTTTCGTTGGCAGTGGCTTCCCTGGCTTCTGCTATTGCGGCTTTTATTTCTGTTTCGCGACTGGCTATGTATTGGCTGCAGAGCAGGTAAAGTTGTTGTTTTAATTTCGACACTGTATTAAGGAGAGTTGGGGGTTATTAATCTGGCGTTTATTTCTATAAATGATAAAGAACATCCGTTTTCGGTCAATTACATTGATAACCGAGGGGCGCGTATCTGACTGTCTTTAGAGCATCTGCCCGACCAAAGAAAAGAGATATACGAGGCTGAACTGAAAATGTTCTCATCTTTAGCAATTTATTAGCTGTGAAATTACGACAAATAGCCAATTTTGAGGTTTATTTGCACCATGGGAATTTCAATGCGATTGATACAAAACGAAGACAACGCAACTATAGCCGCTATTATCCGTTCAGGGCTTGAAGAGTTTAATGCCAATAAGCCCGGAACTGTATATTTTGATCCTACTACTGATGATATGTATTCGCTGTTCTCAGAGCCGTTTTCTGAATACTGGGTATTGGAGGAAGACGGCAAAGTGGTGGGCGGAAGCGGAGTGTTCCCAACCGAGGGATTGCCTAATGGCTGGTGCGAGCTGGTGAAGCTATACCTGATGCCGGAAGCACGGAGGAAGGGCTATGGCAAAATGCTGATAGAAAAGTGTATTGAATCTGCCACATCTTTCGGGTATGAGCAAATGTACCTGGAGACTATGCCTGAACTGAGCAAGGCACGCGGGCTATACGAAAAATGTGGTTTTACCTACCTTGACGGACCAATGGGTAATTCAGGCCATTTTGGATGTGATCTGTGGATGGTGAAGGAACTGGACTAAGATTTAAGGACCATTGAAGAGGGTACGCGAGTATCTTTCTTCTATATTTTCTCGCCTTGGATGCAGACGTGGAATCCCTGCTTTTTCACTTCGTTTTGTTTTGATCGATCCCAAAGCATGGGATTGCTGTGATTGAAATGGATGAGATAGACTTTTGCCTTTGTTTCCGGGGCTTCGTTTTTAAAAAGCTCCATTGTTTCTGTAACGAACGGATGCGGCACTGATGCGAGGTTCCGACCGGGTAATTCTCCCTCTGCATAGAAGGTGGCATCTACAAAGGCTACATCTACTTTTTTTACTTCGTTGGTAATGTTTCTGTCCCAAAGGTTCCATTTGTTGATATCAGGGATGAAGAGGTATTTTTTGCTTCCCGTCATTATTCTGAATCCGGCAGTCTCGGAGTATTCGTCTCTGTGAGGGACTGTAAACGCTGTTACGGATATTTTGTCTGTTAGCGCTACTGCGGTATCAGCTTGCAAAGGACGTAACGCAATGTTGTGCAGTATTACCAGCTGGCTCCATGGGCCATTGGTTTCGAGAAATGCAGACATTCTGGGCAGGGCGTAAACTGGTACTTCGTGTGCGCTCATTGCTTCTTTCCCCAGCTGCATAAGGCCTGCATAATGACCTATGTGGGCATGAGTAACAAAGATACCCTCGGGTACAAAATTGTAAGCTCCGTGGGTAAGACACTGGAAGCTGTGCAGCTGGTCCCTGATATCGGGCGTGGCTTCAAACAGCCACCATTTTTTGGTGACAGGATCAACCAAAGCCAGGGATACCACTGATCTCTTCAATGAATCTGAAGCCCATGCCCGGTTGCAGCACTGGTGCTGGCAGCCTATGTGGGGATAGCCGCCATCTTGCGCTATGCCAAGGACGAGGATATATGGCTGAGCCGGGCTCTGCGCATGCAACACAAAGCCGCTGAACAGCAACAATATGGTATAGAAACACCTTGCCATAGGCTAGTGTATTTCCAGCGCTCCAAGATAGCGCTCAGCATCGAGCGCAGCCATGCAGCCGCTGCCAGCGGCACTAACCGCCTGGCGGTATATTTTGTCCTGCACATCGCCACAGGCAAAAACACCCTCAATATTGGTTCTTGTAGAGCCTGGCTGAGTGATCAGGTAACCCTGATCATCCATATCCAGCATTCCTTTGAAAAGGCTGGAATTAGGCTCGTGGCCAATGGCTACGAAAAATGCTTTTATCGGGATGATGCTTTCGGTGTTCGTCTTATTATTGAACACTTTTACACTGTCCACTTTATGCTCGCCAAGAACTTCAATGGTATCCGTGTTCCAGTACACTTTAATGTTTGGCGTTTTCAACACACGGTCCTGCATTACTTTGCTGGCGCGCATTTCGCTGCGGCGAATGAACATATGTACGGTAGAACATAGTTTTGACAAATACAGTGCTTCTTCGCATGCTGTATCTCCTGCGCCTACTATCGCCACTTCCTGGTTTTTGAAGAAGAAACCGTCGCACACGGCGCAGGCGGAAACGCCGTGGCCGTTCAGGCGCTCTTCAGAGTCGAGCCCGAGCCACTTTGCGGAAGCTCCTGTGGCTATGATCACCGAATCTGCTTCGATCCATTTTTCTTCATCTATCTCCAGGCGGAAGGGTTTTTGGGAAAAGTCAACTTTGCTTACCATTCCCCAGCGTATATCTGCACCCATGCGTTGCGCCTGCTGTTCAAAATCTACCATCATCTGCGGTCCCATAATACCGTTCGGGTAGCCGGGATAGTTTTCCACATCGGTAGTAATGGTAAGCTGGCCACCGGGCTGAAGTCCCTGGTATAAAACCGGTTTGAGATTTGCGCGTGCCGCATATATTGCTGCTGTATAGCCAGCAGGACCAGAACCGATAATAAAGCAATGTACTTTTTCTATATCACTCATTTGTGTGTATTCTGTTTAGATGTCCGGTTTACAAACGTAAACGGGAAGTAAAAATAATATTAATGAAGATAACAAAGATTGCGGATACTGAAATTCTGCATCAATGGGGTACAACCTTCGTTGTTATCACTGTACCATAGCCGCACCAAACGCCAAGTGCACCATTAGAGATATTTGACTTAATATTTATAGGTGATGAAAATGGATTACCTATCGCATTGCTGGCAAACTGGTAGGTGTTCCAGAAGTCGTAGACGCCTTTGTCTATTTCGCACCATTTAAGGGTGACCGTGTCGCCGGGATAGAAGTAGCGGAGGGAGTCGCCGTTCACATTGGTGCTGTCGTCGTAGCCTGCATAGAGGTCTATGTTCGAAATGTGCTTGCCGTTTACGAGGCCATCATCAAAAATGCCAGAGGCATAATAGAGCTCATTGTTTCTTTTGGTGAAGTAGCGTACATAGTTGCCCATAGTGTCGGGGTCAGTGTAGTTGGCAAAGAGCTCTACGGCGCTATCCGGGGTTTTGGGGCTTGTAAATGTAGGCGCAGCAAACCAGAGCGAGTCTACACCTTTTGGAGTGGGTATTTTGGTTACGGAAGTATAGGTAGATCCGTTGTAGGTAATGCTGAGCTTGTAGAATTTGCCGACCCGTCCGAACATGAGTTGAGAGAGATTGGCGGTGTCTAAAGAATAAACATAAAAGTGGTTGTTGTTGCCGGTATCTATGGTGTATTCCCTAAGTGTCACCGTTGTACTATCGTCTGATACGGTAACGACTGCGCCATGTATGAAACTGTTTTGAAGCGTGCCGAGGTCTATTTTTGAGAAGAAGCCAATGGTGCTGGTCAGGATAACATAGGGTGGTGCATCTGTTTCAATAACACCCTGAACCACCAGCTGGGTTGGTGATGTGCCGAGGTCTATATGCACTTCCTTCTGACACGATGAAAGCGTAACAAGGATGGCGAAAGAAAAAAAAAGTAAAATGTTATGATTAAATATTCGGAATATACGATTCATATACCAAGGCATGGCGTTGAGGGTGCAAAGATAGGAGTTTTGCAGATTGGAAACCTGAGTGTGAGCTAATCGACATACTTTCCATCGGGCGTGTACATGACGGGCAAAAGCTTGTGCGTTTTCTCGAAATAATCGTAGCTGGCTCTCAACTGTGCCCAAAACTGCTGTTTTGTAGCATCGTTGCCATACTCACGGCTTAGGTAGGCCATCCCGGTTTTAGTGAGCCTTGTAGGGAAGATGTGTACCGGTATGTAGATCTGGCCATTTAGCCTTGCATTCAGGCAAACAGTGTAGATTTCCTGTATGCCCTGGTCTGTCATGGGCAGGCAGCCTACAGTGACACAACCGCCATGTATGTAGATGTCATTGCCTGTTTTTTGATTGCCCAGCGCCTGGTCGGAAAAATTGGGGTAGTTGATCTGAAGCGAAAGGTAGTAATCGCTCTTGCTATTGAAATCTTCGATGAAGTAATATCCCTCCGGTACCTGGCGGTCGCCCTGCATGCGTTTTGGGCCCAGGGCGCCTGAAACTGCGCAAATGTGATAGGTTTTTACAAGTTTGTATTCGCTGCTTTCTGAGTTTCGTGCCCATAGCTCCATTTCGTTCTGTGACTTAAATGCACGCAGGTATATGTCGGAAGGAGGGTAGGCGAGGTTCTTTCTGCGGAATTCCCGGCTGAGCGTATCATTGAATTTTTCCCAGGAGTCAGACACCCGGCTTGAGGAGAACTGTGCATTACGGAACTCGGCGGAGTCGACCTGTGCGATTGCCGGTGAAGCAAAAATGCCCAGTAACAAACCGACAAATAAATGCCGCCACGATCTTGAATTCCACTCCATATTGTTGAAAGAAATACTCTATACAAATATACAGCATCACTTCTAAAGGTTTTATTAATTGAAGAGGATGCCCACTTGGGCATCCTCTCCTGGTACATTTGCTATTTTAAATCTTAGTTCTGAATTTCCAGTTTGCTGGTATAGTTAACTGATGCTGATCTTACATTGATTATGTAAAGACCGTTCGGAGTGCCGGAAAGGTCTATGGACGTCATTCCAGCGCCGGTGCTCATTTTTATTGCTGAGTGATAAACCTGGCGGCCGCTGATGTCAGAGATCGTTACAGTTGCGTTCTCTTCTGCTTTTTGATTCCATACAATGTTCAGCTGTCCGGTTGTTGGGTTAGGGAACGATGAAACGGAGGTAGCTGAAGCCGGTACATTGTTGAAACCTGTAGTGCCGGGCGTGATAGTCTTAGATACCGTATGCTGTATGAAGCCGCCAGTGGAAAAACTTGCCGATGAAGCGCTCAGCGTGATGCCTGTGAGCGGTGTGGTGAAATAGTTCAGAGAATCAGGGAATACAGTGTAGGTGCCGTATGGCAGATTGCTGAAAGAGTAGTTGCCTGAAGCATCAGTAAATGCCATCTGGGTTACAGTGCCAGTGCTGGTCACACAGATCATGTGCAGACCGATAACCGGAGTGCTGCCAGAGGTGCCCCTGTTAGCGCCGGTAAGCACACTGCCTGATATGAAGCCAGGGCCTGGTGTAGCAGTGCCGGTGAGCATAGTGATGTCTTCGTTAATGTCAGATGTGCCGCTTGTGTGGCTGATCACGCTTGCATCGTGCCAGTAGAAGAAGCTGCTGTGATAAGTAGGGATGTAGCCTGTGCCTGTAAAAGCAGAGTCAGTAACGGCAGCCTTTACCCGGAAAGAGTCAGTAGCAATACCTGTGAACTGGTAGCCTACGCTGGTGCCGGTGCAATAAACCACCATGCTATCAACGGCTGTGAGGGTAGTGGCTGTGGGGTCGTAATGGATCAGCCAAACCTTTACATTGCCGTAATAAGATGTTGGGAAAATAACATTGCCGGCTATTCCATCGAAAGGAGCCACGGTAACCAACTTGGTAGCGTAAGCTGTGCCGCCACAGCCTGTCACAGCATAGGTTATAGTAACAGTGCCCGCCGCAACGCCGGTTACAACGCCGGTAGCAGGATTGACTGTAGCAATGAGCGTATTGCTGCTGGTCCAGGTACCGCCTGAAACACTATCAACCAATGAAATGGTGCCCATGCCAACGTATACGGTTGATGGTCCGAAGACGGTGCCGGCATCAGTGGTATTTGAAACGGTAACTATTTTTGAAATGCTGGCTGATCCGCAACCTCCCGTAATGGTGTAGCTGATAGTGCTAGTGCCGAGTACTAAGCCTGTCACAATGCCGGATGTACCGCCTACCGTTGCAACTGTTACTGAGCTACTGCTCCAAATGCCGCCCGTTGTCGCGTTGCTTAAAGTTATATTGGAGCCAAGACAAACTACAGAAGGGCCGCTGATGGCCGTATCTGTACCGAAGGCTGTGGCATCTACTGTGACAACCGTATTTACATAGCAACCGGCGCCCACAACGTAATAAATAAGTTGAGTACCGCCGTTTACACCCATAACATCGCCTGTAACAGAGTTAATGCTGGCGACTGAGCCGGTTGATGTCCAGGAGCCACCAACTGTGGCGTCTGAAAGTGTAAGAGACGCACCCACGCAAATAGCGCCAGTGCCGGAGATAGGAGCCGGTAAAGGCGATACATAAAATGTAGCCGTAGCTGACGATGCTAAAACTGTGTACGAAATAGTGCAACTACCGGCAGCTACGCCTGTGACAACACCGGAGGCATCAATTGTTGCTACCGAAGGATCGCTGGTGCTCCATACGCCGCCCCCTACCGAGTCGACAACTGTACATGTGCCGCCTACGCAGCAACCCATACCATATGGGTGATAAGTGGTGATAGAACCCTGTGCAAATGCACCAAAGGAGCAAATGAGGGCCAACAGGCTAAGTGTGATGAATTTTTTCATAAGCTTTTTTTTTGAGTGGAATTAATAGCTATTCCGTTGTGAAATTAATGCTTTACTATTAAGACGTATTAATAAAGCGAATTGTGAGTAACAAGCGTTATTATTTTTTTAGCAACATCAATAAAATACTATATCCATAACACGACTTTCCTAAATACAGATATTCCCCCAAATTGGGGGAATATCTGTATGAAAATCGCGTTGCGATCTATTATTTTTTTACTTCTACTTTGCCAGTGTAGTTTAACGAAGCTGACTTAACGTTTATAACGTAAAGGCCATTTGCCATATTAGACAGGTTGATAGAAGTCATTCCTGTGCCTTCGGTCATAACGATGTTTGAACGGGAAACTTCGCGGCCAGTAATATCAGAGATAGTTACGGTAGCGTGCTCATCAGTTTTTTCGTTCCAAACAATATTTATCTTACCAGTAGTAGGGTTAGGGAAGGTTGTAACGGTAGTAACTGAAGCCGGCGTGTTGCTGATGCCTGTAGCAACAGGAGTGATGGTACCAGAAACTGTGTGCTGTACAAAACCGCCGGTAGTATAGCCTGTAGCAGAAGAGCTAAGTGTAATACCCGTTAACGGAGTTGTGAGATAGTTCAGAGAGTCCGGGAACACTGTGTAGGTGCCATAAGGAAGGCTGGTGAATGAATATGCACCGGTAGCATCAGTATAAGCCATCTGTGCAATAGAACCTGCGCTGGTCATACATACCATGTGTAAACCAACTACAGGAATGCTGCCCGAAGTACCCCTGTTGGCACCTGTAAGCACGCTGCCTGCGATAAAGCCAGGACCTGATGCCGTAGAACCGTAGAGCATGTTGATGTCTTCGTTGATATCAGATGTGCCGCTAGTGTGGTTGATCACGCTTGCATCATGCCAGTAGTAGAAGCTGCTATGATAAGTAGGGATATAGCTGGTAGTTGCAGTTGATGAATCAGGAATTGCTGCTTTTACCCGGAAAGAATCGGTAGCAAGGCCAGTGAACTGGTAATAAACGCTTGTGCCGCCGCTGCTGTAGCCTGTGAAGCTGTCAAGTGCGTTCAGTGTCATTGCCGTTGCATCATAATGGATGAGCCATACTTTAACCATACCATAGTAAGGGGTGCTAAAATGTACGTTACCAGATATACCGTCAAGTGCATTAACTGATACTGTAGCAGTTGCAGACATAGATACACCGCAACTCATAGCTGTATAAGTAATAACTGCAGGGCCAGCTGAAACTCCGGTAACAACACCTGAAGCATCAATAGTAGCAATAGTGGTGGGGCTGATGCTCCATGTGCCACCTGAAGGAGAAGCGCTGAAAGATGCGGTAGCGCCAACTGTTACTGCTGATGGACCAGATATAGGACCAACGCTGCCGGTAGTAACCGTGATAACGCGGGTGGAATAAACTGTGCCGCAAACGCCTGTGAATGCCAGAGAGATAGTAGCGGTACCTGCTGCAACGCCGGTGACAACACCACCAGATACTGTTGCGGTAGAAGGATTACTGCTGCTCCATGAACCGCCACTACCTACGCTGTCAGTAAGTGTGATTGTAGAACCTACGCAAACAGTACTTGGACCGCCTATGTAGCCAGCTGCTGTGCCGGTAACTGTATCGCTTAAAGATACTGAGCAGCCTGCAACGGAATAGTAGATCCAGCCAGTGCCGATGTGAGCGCCGGTTGCAACACCGGTTACAGGATCTACAGACGCATTAGATGTAGCGCTCCACACTCCGCCTGCCGTAGCGTTAGTGAAAGTAGCCGTTGAGCCGATACAAAAAGAAGTTGGGCCACCGCCAATAGGTGCTGGAACCGGGCTAACTGTGAATGTGCCGTAAGTGGAACCGCCGCTCGTAGTGTAGGTAATATTTACTACGCCCGCCGAAACGCCTGTGAGAACGCCGTAATCAGAAGTAACCGCAGCAATTGTTGCGATAGAAGGGTCGCTACTTGTCCATGAGCCTCCGGTAGAAAGGCTGTCTACCAGATAAAGCGTTCCGCCTACGCAAAGGCCGCCGGATGATGGGGTGAACGCGAAAATGGACGCGAATGATGTGACCGCCGAAAAGATGACTGCCAGCATGGTGAGGGTAAAATGTCTCATACGTTTTTTGATTTTAAAGGTTAAAGATTAAAGATAGATAATAGATATGTTTTGTGTTCGCAGTTTTGTCTGCTTACAATAATGACGTGGGAACCAGATAAAATGTGAGCATTTAGGAAGAATTTATTTTACTGTAATATTTTTGAAACGGGCTAAAAAAACAATAGAGCGCAGTTTGTCTGCGCTCTATTAAAATAATCGGGTTTATTATTAATGTTGAATTAATAATTTGCCGGTAAAGTGTGAAGTGGCGGACCTGATGGATGCGTAGATTACTATAGTGTCTGATAAAAATGTAAAAAAAATCCCCCGTACCATTATGTACGAGGGATCATGCAGGTTTCCAATAAAATAATTAGAGGTTGCCTCTCTTTGCCTGTTCGCGTTCTATTGCTTCGAACAACGCTTTGAAGTTACCTGCGCCAAAGCTTTGAGCTCCTTTGCGCTGAATGATCTCAAAGAAAAGTGTTGGACGGTCTTCTACCGGTTTTGTAAACAGCTGCAGCAAGTAGCCTTCTTCATCACAATCAACCAGTATGCCCAGTTCTTTCAGCCGAGCGATGTCTTCGTCGATCTTGCCAACGCGGGCAGGCAACTCATCATAATATGCGTCCGGCGGTGCATCCAGGAATTCTACGCCACGTGATTTAAGATCGCGGACTGTAGTAATAATATCTTTTGTGGCGATAGCGATGTGCTGTACGCCTTCACCTTCGTAATAGTCCAGGTACTCTTCGATCTGAGACTTTTTCTTTCCTTCTGCGGGCTCGTTGATTGGGAACTTTACAAAGCCATTTCCGTTGCTCATTACCTTGCTCATGAGTGCAGAATATTCTGTGTTTATCTGCTTGTCATCAAACGAGAGGATGTTTACAAAGCCCATTATATCTTCATACCACTGTATGGTAGGGTTCATGCGGTTCCAGCCCACATTACCCACGCAATGGTCTACATAAAGGAGGCCTGCGTCCTGGGGATTGTAACTGCTTTTCCATTCTTTGTAGCCGGGAAGGAAAACGCCATTGTAGTTTTTGCGCTCCACAAACATGTGCACCGTTTCTCCATAAGTGAAGATGCCACTCATGCGCACTTCGCCGTGCTCATCCGTCATGGTTTTAGGTTCCATGTAAATTTTTGCTCCGCGGCGCACCGTTTCCTCAAATGATTTGTAGGCATCGTCTACCCACAGCGCAAGGATTTTTACACCGTCGCCATGCGTGTATATGTGTTTTGATATGGGATTGGATGATTTCAGCGGGGTAGTGAGCACCAGCCTTATTTTACCCTGCTGCAACACATAAGATGCAATGTCGCGCATACCGGTTTCAGGCCCCGCGTATGCCAGAGACTGGAACCCGAATGCCGTTTTATAATAGTGCGCAGCCTGCTTGGCATTACCCACATATAGCTCAATATGATCTGTGCCGTTAATCGGTAAAAAATCTTTTGCCAGGGTCATTTTCTGGCTGGTGGTCATTGAATCCATTGCGTTTTTCAGTTGATTGGTTGACTTGTTGATTAGTTTTTACTCCGTTGCTGATGGGGTGACTTTGATAAAGTTACTCTATCCAGCTATATACGTAGGCATCATCTTCTATGTCTATGGCATCCTTCGTAAGTTTCAGCGGATGGAAGGTATCTACCATTACCGCCAGTTCTTTTGTGTCTGGCTTGCCTATACTCTTTTCTACGGTGCCGGGATGCGGACCATGTGGTATGCCGGCAGGGTGCAATGTGATCATGCCGCGCTCTACATGCTTGCGGCTCATAAAGTCTCCGTCCACATAGTAAAGTACTTCATCACTGTCTATATTGCTATGGTTGTAAGGGGCAGGTATAGATAGCGGGTGATAATCGAACAGGCGAGGAACAAATGAGCAGATCACGAAGTTGTTGGCATCGAAAGTCTGGTGGACCGGTGGTGGCTGGTGCACGCGGCCGGTGATCGGCTCAAAATCATGTATGCTAAGCGCATACGGATATTCGCAGCCATCCCAACCTATGACATCGAACGGGTGATGACCATACCAAATAGGGTAAAGGAAGCCCTTCTTCTTAACCTGTATAAGGTACTCTCCTTTTTTATCAATAGTCTGCAGGTCTTGCGGCAGGCGAAGATCGCGCTCGCAAAAGGGTGAGTTTTCAAGCAGTTGGCCGTATTTGCTTAAGTATCTTTTTGGGAATGTAATAGGGCTGAACGACTCAACGATGAACAAGCGGTTGTTCTCATTTTCAAATTCAACCTGGTAAATGGTTCCCCGGGGAATTACTACATAATCGCCATAGCCGAAGGGGATTTGTCCGTACTGAGTTTTGAGGATTCCGTTACCCTCGTGTATAAACAGCACCTCGTCGGTATCTGCATTTTTGTAAAATATATTGTCAGTAAGTCCTTTGGTAGGTGCAGCGAGTGTAAGCTGCACGTCGTTGTTAAAGAGGACTGTTTTTCGGCTTGCAAGGTAATCTGCGTTCGGCGTTACTTTAAAACCTTTGAAACTGCGATGCTTCAATATGTTTGCTGTAGCAGCCTCGGGAGCAACGTTTGTTGGTTCCTCCGCCCTAATAATTTTAGTTGGGGCATGTGTATGATACAGTAACGAGGAGTTAGAAGAAAAACCCTCTGTGCTAAACAGCTGCTCCGAATACAGTGTACCATCAGGCTGACGAAACTGTGTATGTCGCTTACGGGGAATACTTCCTAACGAATGGTAGTGGGGCATTGATCAATGTTTGTCCAAATTTACAAATTTATCCTAACCTACAGCTATAACTCAATTCTATGGGCCATTCAGGCAAATTTAGTGAGAAATACACTACTCACATGCTAAGAATGAATTCCAGTGGTGGAGGAATAATTGAAGATGCGTACTTTAATTTATTGGTATGGTAAAGTATTACTATGCTGAAATAAAGTATTAAGTTTATCGAAATTTTTTAAGGTACAATGAGTTTTACCAAAGCACTAGTTTGTTGTCTCTTTTTTGTTTTTTGTAGCGCTTTTTTTTCGCGAGCTCAGAATAGTGCACCCATTACCTATTCAAAAAAAGAAGTAATGGTGCCCATGCGCGATGGTGTGAAACTCTATACCAAAATATATACACCTGACAATGCGCAAACCAAGCTGCCAGTGCTGCTTATGCGTTCTCCTTATGTAGACTGGAACATAGGGCTGATAAGTCCGGAACAAGACCCTTATGTGCGGAATATGGCGAGGGAAGGGTATGTGTTTGTGTATCAGAATATAAGAGGAAAGCAAAAGAGCGAGGGTGATTTTAAAATGGAGGGGGCATTTGACAAAAATGATTTTACCGTAATAGATGAGGCGTCAGATACGTATGATCTTATAGATTGGCTACTGAAGAATACCGATAATAATGGCAGGGTGGGGCAGCTGGGCATATCGTATCCGGGCGAGCTGGCACTGATCAGTGCTATAAAACCTCATCCGGCGCTGAAGGCAGTGTCTCCGCAGGGAACGGTAGGGGACTTTTTTCTTGGCGATGACTTTTTCCACAATGGGGCGTTTCGCCTGTCTTTTGGTTTTGAGTATTCTTATGGAGAAGAGGCCGTGAAGGGAGATACGTCTTTCCCCTTTCCCATGTATGATCTTTATGACTGGTACCTGGACCTTGGGCCATTGTCGAACGTAAACAAGAAATATTTCCACCACAAAATACCTACGTGGAATGACTTCATCGATCACCCTAACTATGATAGTTACTGGTTAAGCAAGGCCCCAGTGAATTATTCCGATACTCCGAAGGTGCCTATACTGCATGTAGGCGGCTATTGGGACCAGGAGAATATGAACGGGCCCGAGGCGCTGTATACCAAGATGGAACATTATGACCACAAGAACTATAATTATATAGTCCTGGGCCCTTGGTGCCACGGGCAGTGGTATGATTCTGTGGCGAACCACATAGGCGACTACTATACCTACGGAAATACTGCGGCCGATTTCCAGGAGATTCAGAAAAGATGGTTTGACTATTGGCTGAAAGGGACGGGCGAAGGAAAATTTCCGGAAGCGGAATGCTACCAGACCGGATCGAACGTATGGAAGAAGTACAGCACCTGGCCTGATGCATCGGCAAAACCGGAACGGCTATACCTACAGGAAGATAAGGGACTTGCTTTTGAAAAGCCCGGAAGTAAAGGTGCCGGTTATGACAGTTATATAAGTGACCCGGAATATCCGGTTTGCTACCGGTCCAGACCTATAGAGATAACCTATTCTGATAGCTCAGACTGGGAAACATGGCTGGTGGAAGATCAGCGTATTGTAGATCACCGGCCTGATGTAGTGACCTACAAATCGGCCTCGCTGGACGGGGATCTTACCATAACAGGAGACGTGGTCGCGCATCTTTTTGCAAGTACCACAGGGTCAGATGCAGACTGGGTGGTGAAGCTGATAGATGTATATCCCGACCTCTATAAAAAGGATATTACTATGAGCCAGTATGAGTTGCCTATAGCTGCAGACATATTCAGAGGGCGGTTCAGGAAAAGTTTCTCAGAGCCACACCCGATAATTCCGGGAAAGGTGGAGGAATATACCTTCGGGCTGCACCAGGTAAACCATGTGTTTAAGAAAGGGCATAAGATAATGGTGCAGGTGCAGAGTTCGTGGTTTCCTGTTTTTGATATGAACCCGCAAACATATGTGCCCAATATTTTTCTCGCGGCAAAGAAAGATTTTGTAAAAGCCACTCAAAGCATTTATCACAATAAGGAGTACGCAACGTACATAGAATTGCCGGTAGTGCGTGAATAGCCAGTTTTACCTCTGGCAAGTGCAATAATAGGCGAATGAATTACTCCAGCATCTGGCCAACCATTTCTTTCAGCAGCTCACGGTCGCTTGCCGTGTTTTTGATTCCAACGGCCATGGTGCTGTATTTGCTCAGCAGCAGGAGGCAACGTTCCACCTTTTGGAGCGGCCAGTGCTGCGCAGATGCAACAATATTTTTTACAAAATAGGGTGAAACGCCCAGTGCCGCAGCTGCTTCTTTATCGGTTTTGCCACGCACAAAATTGGCCTGATAAAGGCGGTTGAAATGGGAGTAAAATGTGCCAATGAGCAGTGGCATTGGTGCTGCTTTTGAATTGGCCAGGAAATAGGCCAGCATACGGTAGGTTTTATCTCTGTCTCCACTTGTTATAGCCTCAGGAAATTCAAAAACATTGTACTCCTTACTGATGCCAATATATTTCTGGATGATATGCTGTGTCAGCTCTTTTTCGCCCGGTACATTTATGCGTACTTTTTCTATTTCATTTACTATCCTTTGCAAGTCATTTCCCAGGAAGGTGGCCAGCATTTCGGATTCGCGCTGGCCTATATGGAAGCCGATCTCTTTTCCGAATGCCTGTATCCACTGCGGTATGCCGTCATCTTTTATTTTATCAGAAGTAAAGCAAAATCCTTTTTCCTTTATGCGTTTGGAAAACCTGGTCTTCCCGTCCACTTTCTTGCCTGCATGCTCAATGAGGAAGATGGTAGTAGGCGAAGGCTTGTCAATATAGCTGATGAGTGAGTTGAGTCCTTTGTTTTCTCCGGAGTCGCCCTTTAGTGAAGCGGCATCTTTAAGGATGACCACTTGTTTCTCCGCAAACATGGGAAAACGCCTGCATGCATTCACAACATCCGACCATTCAGCATCTTTGCCATAGAGTACTATCAGGTTAAAATCCTTTTCTGCAGGTGTCAGTATCTTGTTCTCAAAAAAGTCTGTGACCAGGTCGAGGTAATAGGATTCTTCGCCGTCTATGAGATAGACGGGCGCAAACTGGCGCAACTGAAGTGACTGAAATAACTTTTTGAGTTCTGCTGTCATATTAAATCCTTTCGCACGTTTTCTAAAACAATCAAATAAATAGGGGTAAGCGGGCTGAAAGCCGTGGCGAAATTAAGAAAAAAACGATCGGCGCACCTTTCAATAATTATCATGGAAAAAAACGATTAAAATACACCATACCTTTACAAGTCGATAACAATAATAATACGTAATAAGCTGGCAAATATGCCTACTTTGGCGTTTGCAAAGTGTACATGAACATGTTGAAAATATTCTTGCCTCTTTTTTTATTGCTCTTGTTGGCCCAAAAAGGGCTTGCTCAAGAGGATACTATTAAAGTTAACCAGCTCAAAATACAATCTCTGAACTTTGCTAAGGAAAACCGGACGGATCCGGGTATAAAGGTTGGTTTGGAATGCCTAACGATGGCCCAGAAGCTTAAATGGAGAAAAGGAGTTGCCGGTGCCTATTATTGCCTGGCTACCAACTTTATTTATAGGAATGACTACGCTAAGGCTCTTAAATACACACTGGACCAATTAAAGCTGGACGATGCCGGTGACAAGAAGGACCTTTTTGCAGGCTATAGAAATGCTGCGCTGATCTATTCCGAACTGCACGAGTATCAAAAGTCGCTTACGTACTATTTCAGCACGTTGAAGATGGCTGAATCGCTGGGCGATAAGAGTGAGGTTGCGCGAATAAAAGGTAATATCAGCATATGCTATGAAGATCTTGGAGATTATGACATGGCAATGAACTACCTTTTTGAAGCATTGCATGCAGACAGATTTGTAAATGGCGCGGCGTTCGATCATATATCCACTGAATACCCTTCTCCGCCAGCCTATGAATTTAAGGTGCTGAAAGTAAAGAAAGAACTGGATCTCCTGGCAGCAGAGGTGCAACTCACTGATGATGGTGGCCATGTTTACAAAGATCCTTCCGACTCTATGAGAAACAGGGAGTCTTTAATGAAGGCTTCCATTGCCAATTATTTTGCGAAGAAAAAGGCTTCAGCGCAGACAGACGCAGAACGGCAGCAGCTAAAGAAGGAAGAGGAGAGCAAGCAGCAGCAACTATCGGCATATTATTCTCAAAAGAACGCAAAGGATTCTATTTTAAACCAGCTAAAAGAGCAAAAGGCGAAGTTTATAATAGATTCTACACAAAAACAGTCTAACGAAGAGCGTGCCAGGCTGGCGGCCGAAACCAGGCAGCAAAATCAGATCAATGAGGCAAACTTAAAATCTTCGCGCACATACAGCTATGCTGCGGCCACAGTAGCCTGCCTGCTTGCGGTAATAGCACTTATCTCGATTTTTGCATACCGGCAGAACCAAAGGGATAATATGATCATCAAGAAGCTGGTGAGTGACCAGGAGCATATCATAGAACTAAGGACAAAAGAACTGGCAGAAACTAACGACAGGCTGGCGCATGCGAACAAAAAACTTGTGGAGCTGGTACAGTATAATGCCCACAGAATGCGTGAGCCGCTGACGCGGGTAATGGGAGCTATGGCTATGCTGGAGTATACCACCCCCGAAGAGTTTTGCCAGGAAATAACCCCGGAAATAAAAAGAGCAGTAAGCGACCTGGATAACAGCATAATGCAGGTGATAACCCTGGCAGACGAAACCATAGAGCAGTACGACAAATAGTATGGTATTTCTATGATGCATAATTGATTCGCTGGCATGGTTTTATTTGTCTGTTCAGTACCCATAGATATGCGTGGTCTTCGAAAATAGCCACTCGTGTTGTGTAAGGTTTCTGCCTATGACGCACTTTGTACGCTATCTTCTATTTTACTGTTACAGGAATTCAACCTTGATTGTCCTTTTTTGTTTTTTATCTGTTAGCTCCTTCGCGCAGAAAAAGCAAGGTAGTCGGCTTATAGACTCTTTACTGATACGCGTACCAGAGACAAGAGAAGACACCAATAAAGTGCGACTGCTTTTACGCATAGGCGATGCATACATTGAGTGCGCACATGACAGCCTGAATGCAGCTTACTACCTGAAGCGTGCTAAAGTGCTTGCTGAGAAGCTGGGTTTTCTGAATGGAATTAAAGAAACCAATTGCGAACTTTTTGCGCTATACCGCCTGCAGAATAATAACGTAAAGGCAATGGATTGCCTGTTTACCAACGCAGAACTGTGCCGTCAACATACGATGGCGGCCGGTGAAGCCGAGTGCGAAAGTAAGATCGCAGCGGGCTATTTGTCGCTGCATATAACGGATAAGGCCCTGGAATACTACTTTGTGGCACTAAAGAAATATGAGGCTCTGGGCGATACTGCCGGGATGGTAAACACGTGGTATAATCTTGCCAACGAGATTTATATTCCCTCTAAAAATTATGCGGGTGCCGTAAAATATCTAAGTAAAATGATAGCGTATTACAAAAGGCTGAACTCAGACAAGGGTGTGGCGCTGGCGTATAATGCACTTGCGCAGATTTGCGTGGAGACAAAAGACTATAACAAGGCGCTGAAGTACTATGACCAGTGCTATGATATATTTACTCATTATGCCGGTTCAGGAGAAGCAGGCAGGAGCTATAAAGTAAAGGCGATAAATATAGTTGGCAACATAGGGAAGGTGCACCAGGCAAGGCAAGAATATTTAAAAGCCATAGAGTGCTATAACAGGTGCTACAATGAAGGGAAAGCAATAGACCTACCTGAGCATACCTGGCTAATGTATATGGGTGAGGTGCTGGTAGACGTGGTTAAAGACAGTGTTCATAATGTGCCAACCGATGAGTTTTTTCCTGCCGGAAATTCCGCCCGGCTGCAAAAGGCTATAGGTTTCCTTGATTCTGCATTGGTATCATACGGTGGCAGAACAGAAGTTGCGGAGGAGATTTATACCTATTTGTCTGACGCGCTGAATATGTCGGGCAGATATAAAGAGGCGCTGGAAGCATACCGGGAGGCTATAATAAAGAAGGACAGTGTTTTCTCTGCAGACAAGGCAACGCGGCTGGCTGCTGTAGATAACAAGCGGGTGATTGACCTTAAGGACAAGGAAATTGAACTAGGGAACATGGTGGTTTCGAAGAAGAAAAAAGAAGAATTTCTCTATGCTTCAGGGCTCATATTACTTTCCGTATTGTCGGTATCTATATACACTGAGCGGAGGAAGGCGGAGCGTGAACGGAAACGCTCAGATAATCTATTGCTAAATATACTCCCCTCGGAAGTGGCTGAGGAGCTTAAAACTACAGGCAATGCAACCGCCCGGCAGTTTGACAATGTGACGGTTCTCCTCACGGATTTTGTTGACTTCACCAAGGCAAGCGAACGCATGAGCCCGCAGGAACTGATCAACGAGTTAAATGTCTGCTTCAAAGCATTTGATGGGATAATCGGCAAATACTATATAGAAAAGATAAAGACCATTGGGGACGCATACCTGGCGGTGGCAGGCCTGCCGGTTGCCCATCCGCTGCATGCTGAGCGGGCTGTGAGAGCGGCATTAGAGATTTGTCACTTCATGCATGAGCGGAGAAAAATGCATGGTGAGCATACGTTTGAAGTGACGGTGGGGCTACACAGCGGTGGAGTAATAGCGGGTATTGTGGGCTGAAAAAATTTTGCGTATGATATTTGGGGGGATACCGTAAACATTGCTGCACGCATGGAGCAAAACAGCGTAGGTGGTAAAATAAATATTTCAGAAACGGTGTATGACCAGATAAAAGATAAATTTAATTGCATGTACAGAGGTGAGATACACGCAAAAAACAAAGGTGCTCTTAAAATGTATTACTTAAGTTGTTGATTTGTAACCCCAGGTTACTGGTGGTATTATCTAATCGGTGATAAAGATGGGTTCTAAGTCAATCTCGTTAAGGGCTTTCAGTTTCAGATACACTTTTGCCGAGGTGAGCACATCCTGAAGACAATAGCGGCCTATGCGTGGCAGATCTTTTTCGTTCCAATAAACATTGGCTACCTGGCTACCGTCAATATCTCCCTTGGGCGAGGGAATGCCAAAAACAGCTGCCAGTAACGAGAGTGAGGTAAAGTTTTTGAAATCGCCAAATTTCCACATTTCCATCGTATCAAGATGCGAGACTTCCCATGGTTTTTTACCCGCCACCTGTAGCTGCTCGGGAATAGGAATGCCATTAATCAGCATTCGCCGGCAGAGGAATGGCATATCAAATTCCTTGATGTTGTGCCCACAAAATCTGATGTCGCGGTAGTGGCTGGAGAAGCGCTTTACTACCTCGCAAAAGTCCTTTAACAAAATTTTCTCATCATCGTTTACCAGCGATTTTAGCCGCATTTTCCAGGTATTATCCTGTTGTTGCAGGCTGCCAAAACCGATGCAAACGACTTTTGCGAATTCGGAATAAACGCCCGAGCGCTCTCCGAAAAGCGTTGCCGGGTCAGGGTTTCCGTCATTTGAGCTTTTAATTGTTTTTGATTTCCGGTTCCATTCTGCCTGCATGGGTTCTGTTAGTAAACCGTATTCAGGCACTATTGGCACAGTTTCTATATCAATAAACAAAATCCCTTTTAGTTGCTCCATTCTAAAAGTTGTATATTATATTTGCGCAAACTTAATTCAATTAGATTAAGACAAAAGTAAACTAACCCACTTTATAATTAACCACACAAAAGAAAGTAAGTTATGAGTCAAACCAATGCAACAACACCGCAGCAGCCCCAAAAAAGTAATTCCATCATTTACTGGGTTTTTATTTTGATCCTGCTTGCAGGTTGTGTATACCTGTTCATGAGCAAGAATAAAATGGCTGAAGAGAATGATATGGCCATGAAGCAAAAGCAGCAGCAGTTAGATTCTGTAAAAACAGATCGCGCTTCGCTGCAGTCGGATTTTGATGCGGCATCGGCCAAGATAGACCAACTGACCACAGCAAATGCCAAACTGGACAGCGCGCTGCAGGGCGATAAGGAGTCTATGGTAAAACTTCGCAACCAGATATCGGCAGTGCTTCACAACTCGAAAGCTACCAAGCAGGAACTGGCGCAGGCAAGAGAAATGATCAATAGCCTGAACGATAAGACCAAGCAGTACGAAGCTCGGATTGCTGAGCTTGAAAAGGAAAATACGGTGCTTACCGGCCAGAATAAAACGCTGACCAAGGAGCGCGACTCCACAATCACTCAGAATACTGCAATAAAGAAGCTGGCATCAGTGCTTACCTGCTCAAATATAAGGATGGAACCTATTCACGTGAAAAGGAATGGTAAGGAAAAGGAAACTACTAAGGCGAAGAAGGTGGATGTACTCCGCATTATTTTTGACGTAGACGAGAACCGTATAGCAGAAAGCGGGACAAAGCAAATATATGTGCGCATAATAGCTCCGGATGCGAATGTAATGACCAGCGCAGCAAATGGTTCAGGTATGTTCACAGCCGGCCGTGGAGATCAGTTATCTTTTTCTGTTGTTAAGGGCGTTCCTCTTACACAGGGTCAGCCACTTAAAAATATTATGATTGACTGGAAGCAGGATGGTGACTACGCAAAGGGTAACTACACAATAGAATTGTATAATGAAGGCTTTAAGGTGGGCAGCGGTGCTGTGACCATGAAATAAGTTATATACCAGATCAGCATTGCAGGTGGCAAAATTAAACCAGGTGTGAACATCCTGTTCATTTTGCCGCCTTCTTTATTTATTCCCCAACAAGTTACTATAGATCGACGCTTAACAATTCCATAATATTCCGTTCTTTTTGGCTTAACATTGCGGAGCTATTTTTGATAAAGATTTAGTGAAACTATGGAAGTATTCCCGGGTAAGATCCTGATAGTAGATGATGAACCCGATATAGTCGAGTTCATAAGTTACAACCTGAAAAGCAAAGGCTACCTTATAGCAGCTGCAAGAGACGGAGTAGAGGCCATCCGCAAAGCCAGGGATTTCAGACCTGATCTCATTCTGCTTGATATAATGATGCCGAATAAGGATGGTATTGAGACCATCAGGGAACTGAGGGCAATGCATGAGTTTGATGACACTGCAATCATCTTCCTTACGGCGATAAATGATGAGAAAATAGAGATAGAAGGTCTGAAGATAGGCGCCGACGACTTCATATCGAAGCCAATAAAGCCTGAATTGCTGGCTACCCGTATCGGGTCTGCCCTGCGCCGTTTCCGGAAGGACGAAGAGCATGAGCAGAAGCAGACTTTTGGTGATCTTGAGATCAACAAGACGAAGTTCACCGTTTCTTATAAAGGCACGGAGATATTGCTGGCTAAGAAGGAGTTTGAGCTGCTGTCATTGCTTGCATCAAAGCCGGGGCGTGTATTCCTGCGCAACGAAATACTGCAGCGCGTGTGGGGTACGGATGTAATTGTCGGTGATCGCACAATAGACGTTCATATCCGTAAGATTCGCCAGAAAGTAGGAATAGACCTTATTACTACGGTGAAAGGGGTAGGGTATAAGTTTGAAATGTCATAGCAAGTCAAAAGGCGAAAGTTATAACCAAAAAGTGCATAGTGGGTTTTCACTATGCACTTTTGATATTTAATCCTTCACAAACTTCTTTACATCACTACCATTGGTCTTCACAAAATAAACACCCGGTGGAAGAGCGGAAATGTCTATGGTGACTTTGTTCTCGTTGTAGCTGCTGCTATAGACATTTTGACCTACCATATTGGTGATAGATATGTTGTTGATCAGTTTATTGGTTGATTGAATGGTGATCTGTGTACTTGCAGGGTTAGGATAAAGCCTGATATTCTGTGTCATGAAAACCGGCAATACACCGGTAGTTGTGTGATCGTGCTTTACGCTTTTCCACATGCCGCGGCCAAAAGTTGCAGCCCATAATTCGTTCGTTGTATAATTGATATGCAGATCGTCTACATGAACTGTGGGAAGGTTGTTGTTGTACAGTGCCCAGTTAAGCATTGTAGTATCTCTGTAGAACACTGCTGCATCTGTGCCTACATATCTTGTTCCTGTTGATGAGTCGATGACTATGCAGTTTACCGGAACGTCTGGTAACGACCCATTTTGGTTTGACCAGAGATGGGTGAGCAGATTGTAACTCCACACTTTGGTAATGCCATACCAAGGGCAAGTAACCCAAATGCGGTTTTCATTTTTAGGATCAATAATAAGGTCTGAAATATAGCTGCTAAAGGGTGTCGCTATTGTATTCCACGTGGCGCCAAAGTCGGTAGTGTGGTAAATAAATGGCTGCCCTACATTATTATCATACAAGCAAGCGTAAACATAGTTTGGGTTAGTATTGGCTATGGCAATGCGATCTAAGAAGCTATTGGTATCCAGAACGGGAGACAGGTCTGACCACGAAGAGCCATTGTCATGGGTTACGTATATTTTTTTGTATCCAAGCAGAAGGGTAGCAGGGTCTGTGGGGTGCAGCACATAGGGCGTGACCCACGCACCAGACTCACCAATTATGTCCGTAATACTATTATACGTGGCCCCACCATCGTTGGTCATAGATACACTGCCATTCTGGTAGCTGGTGTACCACATGTTCGAAGGGTCGCCATAGTTGATAAGGGGCTGCATGCCGTCACCGCCAGTGAGATCGATCGTAGAGCCGCCATCTACCATTTTAGTGCCGTTGTCCTGCGCACCGCCAATGCAGAATGTGACATTATTATCTACTGCATTTCTGTAAAATTCGGTAATAGTAATTCCATTGGTAAGGTCTGTCCACGGTTCTGTAACCGGCCCATAATTTTTATATACGCCACCGTCGCATGTCTCAAAGAGTGCCCCTGATAGGGGATTGTAAGCAAGGCAATGTTTGTCGGCATGCACCGTTTCCACACCACTTACACCACCATACCACTGGTTGGCGAGAGACCAGGAGCTGCCACCGTCGCTTGAGAAATAGGTGTTTACTCCGCCTACAGTTACCTGGTTTGGATCGGTAGGATTTACGGCGATACAGAGATCATACCAGCCCTGGCCTCCGCATGAGGTGGTAGGAAGGCCGAGGTCGTAACCGAGCAGATTGTTATTGCAAAATGTATCGTTTATATACACCGGAATGAATGATGCACCATTATCAGATGAGCTGTATATACCCGCCAGGCCCGATTGGTTGTTGGAGACAATTGCTTTTACAATAGAAGGGGCTGCCGTGCAAACTGCTACATTGATCCTTTGTGCTTCCCTTAAGCTGGTGACTGCGTTCCAGGTATATCCTCCATCGATAGAGCGCATTATCTGTGCGCAGGTATCAGTGTACATGGTGCCGTACACTATGGCGGTATCAGACGGATTATAAATGATCTGCTTGAAATTGTTTGACATTACATTCGTCCAGCTAACCCCGCTGTTGTTAGACTTATACAGGCCATTTGTGGATGCCAGCATCATAGAAGTTGTGTCAAGCGGGTTTATAAGAATGGAGTGGGTAGATATGTAAGAAGAGGGTAGCCAGGAGAGCCCTGTAGTGGACCAGCTAAGACCTGCATTGTGTGACACAATAACGCCGGAACTATACGCATCTCCGGCATCTCCATCGCCGGTGGCGATATAAATTGTATTACGGTTCTGTGGGTTCACGGCGATATCTGACACGCCCTGCATAGGCAGGAAATCATACATTGGCATCCATGAATTGCCGCCGTCGCTTGTTTTCCATGCGTTGCTGCCCGCGCTACCTACGTAAAAAGTATTGGAATCGATGGGGTCGAATGCAACCTTGTTTATGCGGCCTAGCCCGGAATAGCCATGATCGCAGGTGGACGGGCCCTGGAACACCCAGTCTGAAACAGAAGCCGTAGTGCGTTCACCTTGGGCTTTTTGGTGGGAGATATATTCTTGCCAGTTCCGCACAGTTTGTACCGGCGGCACCATGTAGCCATCTTTATCCAAATGGCTCTTCCAGTAATAGTTCCAGCATTCAAACAGGTGATCCTTATCCTCCTTTGCTTCCCTCCCGCTACTATGGCTTTGTTCTTCAGCAGTGGCATCGTCGGTTTTTTCTGCAAATTGATAATATCGCTCTAATGCCTCTGCGTACCTTATGGGTACTGTAGTTTTTGCAGGCATCCATGGTTGCGCGCGCAAAGAGGTGTGCGCGACGAAAATGATCATAAAAAAATGAAGCTTCTTCATTATAGAGGATTTGTGTAAATGTATGGAATTGTTTATTTGTTGACCAGTTTGTTGGCGATTGATTCGAAACTGACAATCTGACTTCGTCAAGTAGCAGTTTTAGTTGCTATGCAGTTAATGAAATTTGCACGTGGGTACTTGCACTCACGATGAGTATAAGCTGGTAGGAATGGGTTCATAGGTTGATGTTATATAGTAAAGGTATTAACTTATTTAACAGAAAGGTATTGTAGTGCGTATGGGAAGATGGCTTTTTGACTTATCTTAGTCCACATGTCTGTATTGGATACGAAAAATCTTTCCCCACGTCTTTTGTCGTTCATAACTGCTGTGCTCATTGCCGCAGCCAATGCGCTGCTTAGCCTTTTGCTGCAGCATAGCTGGTACACACCGTTCCTAGTATTTGTTGTTACGTTCCTTGTAATATATGGTATCTACTACTACACCTTGCAGCGTTTCATTTACCGGAAGATAAAGATCATTTACAAGTTCATTTACCAGATCAAGGCTACTAAGAAAGAGGAGCTTTTCTATAACAAGATCCTTCCGCAAAAATCTATAGAGGAAGTAAGTGAGGATGTGGAGAAGTGGGCGATGCAGAAAAAAGATGAGATAGAATTGCTGCATGCCAATGAACAGTTCAGGAAGGAATTTTTAATGAACCTGGCCCATGAGTTGCGCACGCCTATATTTTCTATACAGGGATATGTAGATACACTGCTCGGTGGTGCGCTGGAGGATAAGGAAGTAAACCGCAGGTTTCTGGGCAATGCGTCGAAAAGTATAGACAGGCTGGTGCGCCTGGTAGATGACCTGGACGAAATATCAAAACTGGAATCAGGCAAAATACCGGTTATAGAAGAGTCTTTTGCAATACAGGAACTTATAAGGGACGTGTACGAGGAATTGTCGCTAAAGGCACAGGAACGTAAGATAAACCTGATGTTTAAGAAGGGCACGGAGCGCCCTATATTTGTAAATGCGGATAAACAAAAGATCAAGCAGGTGCTTGTGAACCTGGTAGAGAATGCCATAAAATACGGAAATGATAACGGCTCAGTAATTGCGGGCTGTTATGAAATGGACGACAAGCATGTGTATATAGAGGTTTCAGACGATGGGCCTGGTATAGCAGAGGAGCATTTACCCCGCATTTTTGAGCGGTTTTACCGTGCCGACCGGAGCCGTGCGAGGGCAATAGGGGGCACAGGCCTTGGTCTTGCCATAGTTAAGCACATTGTTGAGGCCCACGGCCAGACAGTAAATGTAAGAAGTAAGCTGGGTGTTGGGTCTTCGTTTGGTTTTACGCTCAATAAAACATCGGACTAGGAAGCGCGACCTTGATTGCAGATAAAAAACTATTTTTGCCGCAATAAATCTAAATGACCACGGATGCTACAGCTCACAATTAATGATAAGAATACCTTTTCTATTGTACAGGACGATGGTAAGTATATCATCGACGAGACTTCTGTAGACTGGGATGCCGCGTGGCAGCCAAATGGCCTTGTAAGTATATTGTATAATGGGAAAAGTTATACGGCCATCATTGAAAAAACTGACCGCAAGGCAAAAGAAGTGTCACTAAGGATAAATGGTCAGTTATATAAGATAAACATACAGGAGCCTATAGACCTGCTGCTGAGCAACATGGGTATGGATCTCCGGTCTATGCAAAAGGTAGAACCGGTGAAAGCGCCAATGCCGGGTATGATACTAAAGGTGCTGGTAAGCCCAGGGCAGCAGATAAACAAGGGCGATGCACTGGTGATACTGGAGGCAATGAAGATGGAAAATATACTTAAAGCCAGTGCTGCAGCTACCGTGAAAGCCATAAAGGTGACTGAAAAAACAGCGGTTGAAAAAGGTGCGGTGCTAATAGAACTTGAATAATTTTTTAAATTATTAAGGGAAAATCCCAGCCTTGCGAAAGATACTTACAATGTTTATTGGGTCCTTATTCCTTGCTGTAATAGCTGGGAAAGCTCAGCCAGGCTATGGTAATAATGTGAATGAGAGCACTGATTTTTCTTATGTGTATATCCAGGGAGACAAGATCGTACCTTTTTATGTGAAGCTGGAAGGCAAAATGTTGCCACGGTATGGCAAGGACTACTGCATAATTTCAGAGCTGGGACCGGGGCCTATAAATATTGAAATACTATTTCAGCTAAATGAATATCCTGCACAGAAATTTACGATAGATGTGCCGGAAAAAGGGAGTAGAGGATTTTTACTGGATAAGCAGGGTAGTGGGTATGCACTGTATGATCTTCAGTCAAAAAAATACCTGCCGCCAAATAAAAATGAAAAATAGAATGATGCGAGTAAACGTTTTATTTGCGCTTGTAGTGAGCCTGGGGCTGTTTGCGTGCAGTGGCCGTAACAACGGGCTGAAAAAGGAAAGGCTCACCAGGGTATGGCGTTCTGTACGTATGGAGAACAAGGAAACAGATAGCTTCCTTGTAAGAACTCAGCGGTACATAGACACTTTCGGAAAAGCAAACAGCCCGGATGTGAATATATCAGTATATGGCACAGACAATGTTGACAGCCTGCGTACGCGAATACAAGAGCAGTTTGACAGTACTAAAAATATAATGCTGCGCAGCGTGACCAATACCACAATAGAATTCAGGCCCGATAGTGCTGTATACTTGTCGTTTGATGGGGCGCAGGATACCAGCAAGTGGGTACTGGGACCGGATAATATGCTGACACTGGAAGACAAAAATGCAGGCATGAATAATGAAAAGGTGGTATGGGAGATAATGGAGCTAACAGATACCAGTCTTGTAGTGAAAATGAAACAAGATACCACCTACAGTACGGTGACCTTTCACCCGGAACGGAAATAATATTGATTTCCCCGGCTAGAATTATAATTAGGATTGTTTCATGGTTGTATTTTTTTACTTTTGTCCCTGAATTATCTAACAAGAACGTTGAATTTTTACTTTTGAACTTTTACACATGCGCACTATACCGTTAAGACAGGCACTGAGAGAAGCAATGGAAGAGGAAATGCGCCGCGATCCTGCGGTGTTCCTGATGGGAGAAGAAGTTGCTCAATATAATGGCGCCTACAAGGTGAGCCAGGGTATGCTGGATGAATTTGGCGCCCGCAGGGTTATAGACACTCCTATCTCAGAGCTTGGCTTTGCTGCTATAGGCGTAGGTGCTGCCATGAATAATACGCGCCCCATCATAGAATTTATGACCTGGAACTTTGCCGAGCTGGCAATAGACCAGATAGTGAACCACGCTGCCAAAGTAGTGTCTATGAGTGGTGGGCAATTTAGCTGTCCCATAGTTTTCCGTGGACCTAATGGTTCTGCAGGTCAGCTTGCTGCGCAGCACTCCCAGGCTTTTGAAAACTGGTATGCTAATGTTCCCGGCCTGAAAGTAATATCAACCATTGATCCATATGATGCAAAGGGGCTTTTAAAGGCTGCTATCCGCGATGAAGATCCGGTTGTGTTTATGGAGTCTGAAAGCCACTATGGCGATACCGGAGAGGTGCCGGAAGAAGAATACCTGGTACCAATAGGTAAGGCCGCAGTAAAGCGTGAAGGGACTGACGTAACCATAGTATCTTACAATAAGATGATGCGCGTAGCTATGGCTGCGGCTGATGAGCTGGCGAAAGAAAATATCAGCGCTGAAGTAATTGATCTTCGCACCATCCGCCCGCTCGACTGGCAAACTATTGTAGAATCGGTGAAGAAAACTAACCGACTGGTAATAGTGGAAGAGCAGTGGCCGTTTGGCAGTATTTCTTCAGAAATAAGCTATCGTGTGCAGAAGGAAGCATTCGATTATCTCGATGCACCTATTCGCCGTATATGCTCTGCCGATGCCAATATGCACTATGCGCCTAACCTTGTGGCCGCTTACCTGCCCGACGTGCCGAAAACAGTGAAGGTGGTGAAGGAAGTGATGTACATGGTGAAGTAAGTGCTAAGCAGCACATTGAATTTTGTTTCCTGTGTCGAATCATAGGAGAATCAATTAATCACACTCATTGCCATATTCCTGCCCTGGTTATCATTCCTACTGAGGGGAAGGGTACTTACCGGTATTATTTGTTTGTTGCTGCAGTGTACGCTCATCGGCTGGATTCCTGCGGCCGTGTGGGCGGTTATCAGTCTGCAAAACAGCCGCGCTGATCGTAGAACGCGCCGAATGGTTCGTGCAATGCGGTCAGGTACGTAATCCAACTGTTCAGTACGAAATTAACCGTGGGTTTATTATTTTTTGCTTTTCCCGTACGCTGATTATTACCAGATATTTTTATTTTTTTAAATAAAAATAAGGTATCCTATTTATCCCTGTTTCACACGGGTTTTCACCCCTAAATAATTGCCACCTGCCCCATAAATTCTGTAAATGATGAGGGAAGAGTTGTTAATAGATCTTTAATATTCTACCTTTGGCCAAATTTTTTTTATGATCAAAAAGTTGCTATTCCTAATAGCTTCAGGCTGTCTGTTGTCTTTGCCAAGATTGTCAGCACAATCCAACTCGTATTCTCACGGCCACGAGGTGAAGAAAGAAGATGTGAACATGATGGAATTGTCGGAGTACGAAAAACTTCATCCGCCAGCATTTGTGCAAAAGCCAGTTATAAATGAGGAGGGCGAGGAAATAGCTTCACGCCGGGTCATATTGGCTAATCCGGCGCTAGTGCGCACTATACATGGCGAGGTCATGAACCTTAGCGATGCTGCAGTGCGGAGCCGGATGATAAATACCGATGGTACGCACACGGCTTATATGCCTGCATCTTCTCCACCTGCCGATACGTTCCAGGCACAAGCAACTGATGGTACGAGTATTCCCCCGGATACGCATGGTGCGGTGGACGGCACATATGCTATAGCAGCATTGAACAGTTCTGTCCGTATCAGGAACAAAACTACCCACGCATCGGTATCAAATGTATCGCTCAATTCATTTTGGGGATCAGCACTGCTGGGGAGCGGCGGTGGAGCATTTGACCCTCGCATACATTATGATGCTTACACCAATCGCTGGATCATGGTTGCCGTGTCTGTAAACGGATCAATGACGAATTCAGAAATTCTTATTGCCATTACTGCCACCGGCGACCCTACCGGCACGTGGCATAAATATGCAATAGCTACCGACGCTTCTGGCGCTACCTGGCTTGACTTTCCGAATGTGGGCTACAACAGTAAATGGGTGACTGTAACAGGTAACTACTTTTCTAACTCATCAGGTGGGTTCACTAACTCTGTGATCTATGTATTTGACAAGGCTGCAATTGCTGCCGGTACAGGTGCACCTTTTACACGCATTGGACTTACCGGTTCAGGCGGGTTTACACTGTGCCCTGCTACTACGCTGGATGCAACTGAAGGAAGCATGTTTATTATGGACGTTACCAACCCGGCTGCAGGCCAGCTGAGGCTTCGGAAGCTAACCGGTGCTGTTGCATCTCCTGTGCTTTCCGGAACTATATTTAACCCCGCTACTACTACGCACTGGAATAATAGCCCAGGCGTTGATTTTGGCCCCCAGTCGGGCACTACAAATAAGCTGCAGGTAAATGATGACCGTATCAATAATCTTACCTTCAGAAATGGTAAATTATGGTGTTCGCACAATATTTACCTACCTGCATCTGGTTCTGCTAATCGAAGTGCGATAATGTGGTGGCAAACGGATACTGCAGCAGCCGGAGGTGTTATACAAAACGGCGTGCTGGATGGTGGAAGTTCAGCGCTGATGTTTGCATTCCCTAATATTTCAGTAAATCAGAACAATGATGCCCTGATGGGATTTGCTTATATGTCGTCCGGTCTGCACCCGAGTGCTGCGTACGCTTACCGGTTAAGTTCAGACACGACAAGTAAGATGCAAACACCATTTATATACAGGCACGGTCAGTCTACTTATTACCAGACATTTGGCGGCTCTGATAACAGGTGGGGCGACTACTCTGCCACCTGCGTGGATCCAAACAACGTGGATTTCTGGACGCTACAAGAGAGCGTACCCAGCACCAATAACTGGGATACATGGTGGGCGAAAGTGATCATGTGCAATTACCTGGTAGCTCCTACGGGCGGTACAGGTCCTGCCGCACCTTGTGCGGGCACAGTGGCCACTTATGCTGTTTCACCTGTAACCGGCGCTACCGGCTATACGTGGACCATACCTACAGGCTCAGGCTGGAGCGGAACCAGCACAACAAATTCACTCGACCTCACCATTGGTACCGGCACGGTAACAGTAACTGTGGCAGCAAATAATGTCTGTGGACCGGGTAGTGTATATACATTTACTATCAGCGCCATGTCTGCACCTACCGTTACAGCTACTGCTTCCAGTGGTGTATGTATCGGTGCGGCAACTGCTACATTTACTACAACCGCCACCGGTGGTATGCCAACGTCGTATAACTGGACGGTTTCGGGCGCAGGATGGTCTGGATCGAGCACAACATCTTCTTTAACAACGACAGTAGGCGGCGGCACCGGAACAATTACTGTGAACGGAACGAATGCATGTGGAACAGGGCCTGATTTTGTGTATACAATAACACCTACTGCACCACCCGGAGCAGCATCTAATATTTTGGGTCCGTCTACTCCATGTTCAGGCACTACAGCCACCTACACCACTCCTGCGGTTTCTGGCGCTTCGAGCTATACGTGGACGGTATCAGGTTTCGGTTGGAGCGGCACCAGTACTACCGGCTCTATTACAGTTACAGTTGGCACCGGCACAGGTACAATAACGGTAACGCCGGTCAGCAGCTGCGGAAATGGATTGCCGTTTACCATAACGCCAATAGCCAACACTGCACCAACAGCATTATTTAACGCGTCGACACATATTACACCCACACATACAATTGTTACCTTCGACTTTATAGGTGCAGCGCCTAGTGGCACCACCTATCTATGGACATTTGCAGGTGGTACACCGTCTAGTTCCACAAGCGCGGGCCCGATAAATGTACAATGGATCAGCGCAGGCACCTACTCGGTAACGCTTGTTACAACCAACGGCGGCTGCACGGCATCACGCGCAGATACAATACATGTGAACGCAAGTACTGAAACGCAGCTGGTAAATATTCCTTCTGCTGAGGTAAGCATAATGCCTAATCCCAGCAGGGGCGAATTCGAATTGATCTTTAGCCAGCCGGTGAGTGGAGCTGTGACAATCAAAATGTATGACATGGAAGGCCGTGTAGTTTACTACACAGAGTCGGCATCCATCGTAAACAACCGGATGCCTGTGGCAACACAAAGTCTGGCATCTGGGAATTACAATGCAGTAATTACAGCTGATGGTGCTGTGATTAGCAAAAAAATAACTATTACGAGGTAGCACTGGTATTTCTGGTCTTAATACAAAGCCTTCTTCCAAGCAGTTCGGAAGAAGGCTTTGTTCATTTTAAAGATGACTATATTTTTCAGTCAATTCATTCTTTAGTACATTTGCTGTCAACAAAACATACAAATGAAAAAAATACTATTATTTTCGATTATTACAGGTCTTTGTCCTGTATTACATGCACAAGTGACACTGAGCGGAACTTCTTATTCCGAGAATTTTGACGGGATCGGTGCAGGACTACCTACGGGATGGACAATTGCAGACAGCGCGCGTGCAGATTTTATGGGCCATCCGGCTTCCGGGTCGTTTTTATCAGATCCCACCTATGGTACCTTTGGAAACGGAACCTGGTACAGCACTCGTGGTGGATTTAAAAATTATCCGTCAGCTGATGCAGTAGGCATGGGTTCTGACTCCGTTACCCAGGTTTCTGCGACAGACCGTGCCCTCGGGGTGAGGCAAGTTGCTGGCACTACACTGTTTAATAGCGATCCGGGCGCAGCATTCATTTTGCAACTGACTAATACTACCGGGTTCAAGACATTTAATGCCTCTTTCAAACTCCAGTCTCTGGATACGTCTTCTCCACGCGTTACTACGTGGATCGTTGATTACGCGCTTGGTGCATCACCTACTGTTTTCACTCCTGCGTCTGTAACCGGTACAATGACCACTGGTGGTCATTCGTTCACGAACAATACCATCTCGATTGACTTTGGCACTGCGCTCAACAACCAGTCTCAACCTGTGTGGATAAGAATTGTTGCTGTAGATCCATCTACAGGTTCAGGTAATCGTACTTCAACCACCATCGACGATTTCAGCATGTCGTGGTTGCCTGTTTCAACTACAGGTGTAGGTGTTGTTAATGGAAATTCGAACAGCCTGCTCGTTCTGGGTGCGGCTACAGCTCACAACGTAAACATGCAGTTTGAAGCTGCCTCAGCAGGTAAATACTCTTTGGTAATTACTGATCTTAACGGCCGCGCAGTCTATAACAAAGTATACAGCCTGAACGAAGGTACAGCTCCTGTCTCCCTAAGCGGACTTGACCTGGCTCCAGGTATGTATGTTGCTAAAATGTCTGGAAGCAATGGTACTTCAACCGCTAAGTTTATGGTGAAATAAGGTCTCTTTTCATAATAATAGGGGCTGGCCAGGGTTCTGGCCAGCCTTTATTGTTTTTTATAGCTACTGCTGAACTGGCATCATGGCCTTACGCCGAATTTTTCGATAGGTGAGCCAGCCGGTGATAACCAGCAAAACCGGCCATATCGTGACCATTGCTACAACTATGGCACTTAGTATATCCGTACCTTCATTCAATGCTATTTCGCACCGTAGGATAAAAGGTGTCCCGGTAATGTAATCGGGATTTGCGATGACCTGTTTGAATACTTTTACAGGCTGTGAAAATGCAACGGTGAGCGTAGCATACGTAACATCATCCATTATCTGCAGGTTCTCAATTTTTCTGTTTATTTTTTGTTCACTTTTATCCTCCCCGAACTGCTGCACCTCCATCATCTCGTTACTTTTTTTTGCCATTTTCAATTCCTTTTCGCTATAGTTAGCCTCACCTTGATTTTTTAGTTCATTGGCCATGAAGTGGTAAGTAACATCGCTTTGTTTTAGCGTGCGGGAATCGATAAAGCTGGTAAGACCTGGAATTGCGTTTATAATTGAATCCAAACGTTTAGAAGGTATTCGCAGTGTGAGAAATGCTGTGGTAGTGTAGGTAAGGGTTTGCTTCAGCGAGTCAGGTGTGTAGTAGCTGGTTTTAGTTTCGTGATTATTGTTTTCTACCAGACTTTCCTGCACAACACCGCCAGATTCTTTCACCATCTTCTCCAGGTTTGTAACTGAAGCAAGTACATTCGGGACGCGGCAATGAAAATCAGCGGTCCGTTTTATTTTGCGATCCGGTGAGTTTAGCGGACTGGGATTGTCAGGTGCTTGTTTTGTTGGCATGGCCGTATCGGCCTGTGTTGACGCAGCTTTACCTAAATAATCAATACTTCTATCGCCTGAGCCGCATGACGCCAGTGAGGCAAGTAGCAGCAGGCAGAATGTGTTTTTTGAGCGCATGGTTTTTCGTTTTAGTTATAGTTTATGCCTGTTTATGATTAAGGTGACGAGGCTGGGCTGTTAAATAAAACGTAAATCAAATATTGGTACTATCCACGGATCAAATGGCATCTTGCTTTGGCATACTAATTGGTTTACCTGATTATACACTATTAAAATAATTTTATTAACCTTGCATCAAAAATCAATTTTATGAAATTTAGTTCCGCACTTCTTTTTTGTTTTTTAATGCTACCAGCGCTGGTCTTTGCCCAGCGGGATATGCGCCAGGATGGCCGCCGTGACAATCGTAATGACAATCGTAATGACAATCGCAATGGAGACCGCGACCGGCAGCATTTTGGTTATGAATCCAGTACACTGTCTATTTTTTCGGAGAATGGCGAGCAATTTTTGCTTGTACTCAATGGGATAAATCAAAACACTTCTCCTCAATCTAAGATTCGGGTAGAGGGCCTTCCTAAGTATGATAACGACGTACAAATTATTTTCACCGACCGGCAGACACAAGCCATAAGAAGGAAAATAAATATTGCCGACCCGATAGACGGAAAGGCGGTAAATATGTCTTTGAAGATTTCACGCGGGCGCGATGGCATGGCGAGGTTGAAGTTTCACAGATGCTCAGAGATAGACCACAACTATCATGCTCCACGCGATGAGTATGTTATGAACTATGGCAAGCCACAGCAGATAAATACTATAACTGAAACAACTTATACCGATCCTAATACCGGAGAAATTGTAACACAGACTACAACCACTACTACAACTAATGATGGTTATGACAATCGCAATCATCATTCAACTCCGCCACCGCCGCCTCCACCACCAGCGCCGGTAGCAATGGATCAGCGTACTTTTAATGATGCCATGCAAAGTATAAAAGGAAGTTCGTTTGATGACACCAGGCTGTCGACAGCCAAAACTATCCTGGCAAGCAATTTTGTATCCGTAAACCAGGTGATGGAAATTTGTAAGGTGTTTTCGTTTGAAAACAACAAAGTAGCTTTTGCTAAATTCGCGTACAGCCGTACCGTAGATCAGAATAATTATTTTAAAGTTGGAAGTGTGTTCGATTTTGATTCGAACAAGCAGGAGCTGAACAAATTCATTTCAAACGGAGGAAGATAGTACTGCTTACATTATAGCTGCCTTTGGATAATTTGCTTCAGCATTTTATTACGGCAGGCGAAAAATGCAATATCCAGCGCAACGGGCACTTTGCTAAGTGTCCGTTGCGTTTTATAGCGCATGGCCAGTTCTTTACCAATGCTACTCAGTAGAGCCTTGTCATATAAAAGCATGTGCGCTGCGCTAAAATTCTTGTCTTTAAAACATTGTATCGCTTGCATGGCAGCGAATTTGCCGCTTAGCATAGCGTTGCCGATGCCATCGCCTGATATAGGGTCTATGAGAGACGCTGCATCACCTGTGAGCATAAGGCGCTCTCCGGAAAGTGCACCAGGCTTAGAACCAAGTGGCAATCCAAAACCTTCCAACCTGCCGCGCAGGCTTGCATTTTGGAATTTATCTTTGAGGGTGGGTATGCGATCTATAAACTCATAGAACGAGGTTTTTAAGTTAATTCTTCGTCGGGCGATTTCGCTCGAGAGCATTCCAAAACCAGCGTTCACCATATTCCCTGGTAAAGGAAAAACCCATAGATAGCTTGGTAGAAACTTTTTATCAAAATATATCTCCGTAGTGTTGCTGTCCATGCCTGCAACATTTGAAAAATAGCCACGTACGGAACCTACATGGTGGTCCCGGTCCAGTGAACGGGGCGCAAGATGTTTGGCTACAATAGAATGTGCTCCGTCTGCACCAATAAGAATTTTGGTTGTATATACGGTAGGGTCGTCTTTCAGTTTTACTATAATAGCATCACTATTCCGGGTTATTGAATAGGGTAGGGTAGCAGTGTAAATGGCAGTATCCGTATTCTCTTTTACCAGTGAAAACAAAAAGTTATCAAACACCATGCGCGTGCAGGTATAGGCTTCTGCTACCCAGTCGAAGGTAAGCGTCTTGTTTTTATAGACCAGTTTCGTTCTCCTGGTGTCGTATTTTCCGGTCAGCTTTTTAAAAAGCTGTTCATAGCGTGGCTCTATGCTTTTAAGCACTTTAATGGCGCGGCCTGGTATGGCATCACCACATATCTTATCACGCGGAAATGAACTCTTATCCAGCATAGCAACGTTTAGCCCCGCATCCTTCAGCGTCAGCGCACAAGCGCAGCCGGCAGGTCCGGCGCCAACAATAAGCACGTCATAATTTTTGATATTGCCGGCAGGTAACATTGCAGCGTAAATATAGGTGGTTAATCTTAGCGGAAACAATGAAGTGAGTTTGAGATAGTCTCGATCGGTCTTTTGATTTGTTTATACTACATTTACGTTTTCGGTTGTGGTCTGATTTTTGGTCACATTAATTTGATGGTTTTTAACCCAGGTATTTAAAATGTCTCCTCTTTTCCAGGAAATAGTTAACGATCCGCTTGGTACTTTACTAATTATAGGCAACCTGGTGCTCATAGAAAGCCTGCTGTCTGTAGATAATGCTGCGGTATTGGCAACTATGGTCATGGACCTTTCCGTGCGCGACAGGAAGCGAGCCTTGAAGTACGGCATTTTCGGTGCGTACTTCTTCAGGGGGTTATGCCTGTTGTTCGCGTCCATTCTTATAAAGATTTGGTGGCTGAAGTCGGTGGGTGGGGCATACCTCTTATATCTTTTTGCAAAATGGTGGCTCAGCAGAAAAAACAAAGGCGCAAAAACTGAAACAGTTAAAAAGGAAAAAAGCTGGTTTTACAAAATGACATCAGGCGCGCTGGGTGCGTTTTGGGCTACCGTGTTATCTGTAGAAATTATGGATCTTGCCTTCTCTATGGACAATGTATTTGCCGCAGTCGCATTCTCGGGCAATATTCTCATTATTCTATGCGGTGTATTCATAGGCATACTTGCGATGCGCTTTGTGGCCCAGGGATTTGTGAAGCTGATGGAGGTTTATCCCTTCCTCGAGGGGTGTGCATATACCGTGATAGGATTATTGGGGGTGAAACTTTCTTTGTCGTTTTATGAGCATTTTTATCCGGAGTCACCTGTTACAGAATTTTTAGAAAGCCCGAAGGCAGACTGGGGCATATCGGCGCTTACCATCTGCATATTTTTTCTGCCGGTCCTTACCAGCCGGATATTCAATTTTCCGGCGCATCAAAAGGAAAAATAGAAATTATTTTTTCTTCAGAACTGCCACAGTAAGCCTGCTTGCACATATAAGTCGTTCATGCTCATCGGTTAACTTAATATCCCAAACATGTGTTGTTGCCCCCACATGAAGTGGCCGCGCGGTAGCGGTTACTAGTCCACTTTTTATCCCTCTTATGTGGTTGCAGTTGATCTCAATTCCGACGCACATATACTTGCCGGCATCAATGGAAAGCCAAGAGGCTACGCTGCCCACAGTCTCCGCCAGCACAGCAGATGCGCCGCCATGGAGCAGGCCTTGTGGTTGGTGCGTTTTTGGCGTTACTGGCATTGTAGCACGTAAAAAATCGGGTCCGATTTCGGTGAATTTAATGTCCAGAAACTCGCCCATAGTGTTAACAGAAATGTTGTTAATTGTTTCTACTGTCATTTCGGAAGCTTTCCATATTACATTCATCTTATTAATAATTTTACGAATTGATTAAAAATATAGGTAAAAATTCGTTATGAAAATATTAAACGCAACTATTAACTTTGGAAAAGTTACGTTTTTTTTTATTTCATTTGAACACAAATTATGCAGACTATATTGATTGCCGGCGCCGGTAAATCATCCATTTATCTTATTCAATATCTTTTGACTCATGCTCCGCGGAACAAGTGGAAAGTGATAGTTGCTGACGGCGATATTAATGCCATAGCAGAAAAGATAAAGGGAAGTCCATATGCAGAAGCGGCGGCAATCGATATTTCTAAAGCATCTGACAGGGAACCATTAGTTAAGCGATCAGACATTGTCATTTCGCTTATGCCTCCGCACCTGCACATTCACCTGGCTAAAGATTGCCTCAAACATAAGAAGAATCTCATTACCTCGTCCTATATTTCAGATGAGATGAGGGCAATGGACTCAGCGGTGAAGGAAGCGGGATTAATGTTTATGTGTGAAATGGGGCTGGATCCGGGTATTGATCATATGACCGCTAACAAGATCATCCATAGCATTCACCGGGTAGCTGGCAGTATCATCAGCTTCAAATCATATTGCGGTGGTCTCGTAGCGCCTGAAAGCGATAATAATCCCTGGCATTATAAATTTAGCTGGAACCCAAAGAATGTAATCACTGCCGGCATGGATGGCGCCAAATATCTTCAGAACGGCAAAGAAGTAGACGTGCCGTATGAAAAAATGTTTGAGCATAACAAAAAAGTGAAGGTGGATGACCTGGGCATGCTTGCGTATTATCCTAATCGTGATTCGCTCCGCTACCTGGATATTTATGACGTGCCGGATATTAAGACCTTCATGCGTGCAACGCTCCGTTACCCTGCTTTTTGTAAGGGGTGGAACGCGCTGATAATGCTTGGCCTTACGCGCCAGGACGATGCGTTTGAAACCAAGGGCTACACTTATGCCTCGTGGATAAAAAATAAGTCGGGCTATAGCGATAAGGGCACGCTGCAGCAGCACGTAGCGCAGCTTTTGGGTATTGAGGAAAATGATAAGGTGATGTCTATGCTTGCATGGCTTGGCCTGTTTGACGAAATTTCCTTGAAGCCGGGTAAGCAGTCTTCGGCAGAGATACTGCTGTCAGTGCTGAATGAAAAGTGGCAGATGGCCTCCATAGAAAAGGATATGGTAGCTATGCAGCATGAGATCGAGTACATGCACAAAGACCGGAAGATAAAGCTAACCAGCACCATGGTAATAAATGGTGAAAATCGTGAATACTCAGCGATGGCTAAGACGGTTGGCCTGCCAATCGCAATTCTGGCCAGGATGGTGCTGAACAAAAAGATAAAGCCTCCTACCGGGGTTCTGATGCCTACTATGCCTAGCGTATACCGGCCGGTGCTTACAGAACTTACCCACCACGGTATTGTATTTACAGACGAGGTAGAGTGATTAATTTGAAAATCCGGGAATTTGAAAATTTGATAATTTCAAAAGAAACGAAAGTATAACTGAAACACCGGATAGAAATTGTGTGCATTTTCAAATCAGCACATTTTCAAATTACTTAAGGTAGCGTTTCATTTCCCGCTCTACGTCTTTTGACTTTATGCTTTCACGCTTGTCGTGTACATTTTTACCCTTGCCAAGGCCTATCTCTACTTTTGCGTAGCCATTTTCGTTTATGAAGATGTTGAGCGGCACTATGGTAAACCCTTTTTCTTTCACCTTCAACTGCCATTTTTTCAACTCTTTTCTCTGTAGCAATAGTTTTCTGTCGTGAACGGGTATATGACCGGCATAACCAGCGTTTACATATTCTGCTATATACAGGCTTTTTATCCAGAGTTCGCCATCGCTGAAGAAGCAATAACTATCATTAAAGCTCACTTTACCGTTGCGTATAGATTTTATTTCAGATCCGTTAAGTATAATTCCAGCTTTAAGTCTGTCTTCTATGGCATACTCAAATGTTGCGGGACGGTTCTTTATGAAAACATTATCGGCCATCTGGAATCAGGGATTTGTAGTTGGGTAGCTGGATTGGATTTTAAAAATTTGGCAGGCTTGGGTAACCAGATCGCCCTGGTGCCAATTCTTAATTACCAACCACAAATTCTTCTTTAGTGAACCAATCTAAAACCATGCCCAGTTTTTGTTTAAGGATCTTACGGTCAGCAATAAAGTCGAGAAAACCATGTTCCAGCAGGAATTCTGACCGCTGGAAGCCGGCGGGAAGATCTTTCTTAATGGTCTCCTTTATTACACGGGGACCGGCAAAGCATATAAGTGCATTAGCCTCAGCAATATTGATATCGCCGAGCATTGCGTATGATGCTGTAACTCCGCCTGTTGTGGGGTCCGTCATTAGGGAAATGTAGGGTAGCTTAGCCTTGGCAAGCTGGGTTAGTTTTGCCGCTGTCTTGGCCATTTGCATTAGCGAGAAAGCGCTTTCCATCATTCGTGCGCCTCCTGACTTGGAAATAACCATTAACGGCAGCTTATTGGCAATACAATAATCTATTGCCCGGCTTATCTTTTCACCTACCACAGAACCCATAGATCCACCTATGAAGTTGAAATTCATGCAAGCCACCACAAAGCCTGCACCGTTCAGTTTGCCTACACCTACTGTCATCGCATCTTTCAGCCCGGTACTTTTTTGTGCCTCCCGTAGCCGCTCATCGTAGGGTTTCATGTCCACAAAGCCAAGGAAGTCCTTGGGCGTGATATTTTCAAAAAGTAATTGATACTCGTTATTGTCGAAAAGGATCTCGAAGTATTCGGCGGAGTTGATACGGTTGTGATAGTTACATTCCTTGCACACGTAAAGATTGTCGTGAAGCTCTTTTACCGTAACGGTAGCTTTGCATTGAGGACATTTGTGCCATAAACCATCGGGTGTTTCCTTTTTTTCTTCTGTAGTGGTAAGTATGCCTTTTTTATTACGACGAAACCAGGTTGATGACATAGTCAAAAATTATTTAAACAGACGGCAAAGATACGGTTATGAGTTGATTAGTTGAACAGTTTAATGGTAAATCGAAGATTAAATAAGCTGGGATTTAGCAAGCCCGACTTATAAACTTATCACTTGGTTACTTATCTCTTACTTCCTGTGTAGCCCGAATGAAAACCCGGTGCCGACCATAAGTCCACCCAAAAACTTGCCGGGGCAGAGATCGGTAACTCTTTCCCGCGCAACCTCGGTCATGGGGTCACCGTTCTTTTGGTGAAAATGTACAGGATGAAGCGCTACCGATTTTCCAAAATCCACAAAGAAACGATTGTGCTTGCGCCCAAGTTTCCAGTAGTGGTATACAGCTATATATGCGTTATTCGCGGGTTTCAGCGTCAGTGCCACGCGCTCGGTGGTATTATAAATAGTGGGCAGCCTTAGATTCACAGTTTCGAGGCCAGAGCTAAAAGTGATGCCTCCACTCAGTGCCCAGCCCTGCTGATTTTTCTTTAGGTAGTACTTGCCACCCAGGTATAGCTTATTGCCCCAGGTACCAGGACCCGCGCCGGCATCCACTGTAATGTAGTTGCCGATGCGGATATTGAAATCAAGGCCGAAATAACCTGATGGATTGTTTATCCCCGAGCTTAGCCCTATGTAGCACGCCGGGGGCTTTGCAGGCATGGTGTGTTTTCGCTTCCCTGATGCGCGTTTAATTCTTGTACTATCTCCCTGTTGGGCGTGCGCCGCAGTAAATAAGGTGGTAAAAAGAATCAGCAACAGGGAGTATTTTTTCATTTTACAATTGTTTGAAAAGTTTACCAATATCAGTCCTGAGTGTGAACCACTATGTCGCCAGAGGTGTTAATTATTGAATGGTAGCGGTCTCCAGCCAACAAAACGCTTTATTCCACTTCCCTTTTCCCCGATAGCAGGTATATCACCGCCATCCTTATTGCCACACCATTTTCCACCTGGTCCAGGATAATGGACTGTCGCGAATCTGCTACATCTGAGTTTAGTTCTACTCCGCGGTTTATGGGGCCGGGGTGCATAATGATGATATCTTTTTTTAGGCTATCTATCATATCGCGGTTTACCCCATAATAAATGGAGTATTCGCGGAGCGTAGAGAAGAGTGGTTTATGCTGGCGCTCAAGTTGTATGCGGAGCACATTGGCTACATCGCACCATTCCAGTGCCTTCTTTACATTATATTCCACCCTTACGCCCAGTGACTCTATATGCTTTGGGATGAGGGTAGGCGGGCCGGCTACTGTTACCTCACCACCCAGTTTGTTAAGGCAAAAGATATTACTCAGCGCCACCCTTGAGTGCATGATGTCACCAATAATAGTTATCCTCTTTCCCTTCAGTGAGCCCAGCTTTTCGCGCATGGAGTATGCATCAAGCAGTGCCTGGGTAGGGTGCTCGTTAGTGCCGTCACCTGCGTTGACTATGCTGGCATCAATGTGATTGGCCAAAAACCATGGCGCTCCGCTGGCAGCATGGCGCATTACCACCATATCCACCTTCATAGCAAGTATGTTGTTCACCGTGTCAATAAGCGTTTCGCCCTTGGAAACCGATGAGCCTGAAGCAGAGAAGTTAACCACATCGGCACCCAGCCTCTTTTCAGCCAGCTCAAAAGACAACCTTGTGCGTGTGGAATTTTCGAAAAATATATTGGCAACGGTGGTGTCGCGCAGCGTAGGCACCTTCTTTATTGGCCGCTGAAGTACCTGCTTAAAATTATCAGCTGTCTTAAATATCTGCTCAATATCTTTTACCGTCAGTTCTTTTATCCCCAGCAGATGTTTTACAGATAACATAATTAAAAGTAAAAAGTTTAAAATTAAAAATCAAAAGCATTCGGTATGTACCTCTACACCTTATCTATCAGCACCACTTCGTCTTTGCCGTCCTTTTCACTCCAGTATACCTTTACTTTTTGGGTAAGTATTGTGTCCACGCTATGCCCGGTATAGTCTGGCTGCACAGGTAGCTCCCGGCTAAATCTGCGGTCAATAAGCACAAGCAATTCCACTCTTTTTGGCCGGCCATAGTCTATAAGTGCGTCCATTGCAGACCTTATGGTTCTGCCTGTATGCAACACATCATCTATCAGCACTACCGACTTTCCTTCTATGCTAAAGGGTATGTCGGTATCTGTCGGCACCTGTATATCCCGGCTCTGCACATCATCCCGGTAAAAGGTGATATCAAGCCTGCCATACCCGATTTTTTTATTACCGGTTATGGTCTGCACCAGCTGAAATATCCGGTCGGACAAAAGTATGCCTCGTGGCTGAATGCCAATAAGCACGGTATCCTTAAAAGAAAGATGATTCTCAACCAATTGGTGGGCCAACCGCTGCAGGGTAATATTCAGTTTGTCACTATTGAGCAGGGTCTTCACTAGTATTACTATTTTCATCAAAAATAAGTAAGCGCAGCTTATTTTACGAATTAGTAAGGGAAAAATGTTTTTTTACTAATTCCGGGATAAACAGAAAGTGGTACTTTCGCGCTTCTTAACGGCAATAAGCCGGTTTTGCCCTCCACATGCAGCAGATCAACGATTTTTTTGACACTTATGCCCGTGCCCTGGAGCTCTATGACGCCAAGGGAATGGCTTTCTTATATAACATACCCTGCTCCATGCTGTCTGACGATGCCACTAGTTTTTTCAACGACGCCGGCAAGCTGGAAGGTTTTTTCAACCAGGGATCCGGGTTCTACCGGCAGTTTGGCATAGCCAATGTGCAGCCCAATGTATGGAGCAAGCGCCCCTACACTGACAAGATCGTGAGTGTAAAGGTAAACTGGCAATATATGGATGTATTCAGAAAACCTATTTACGACTGCGACTATTATTATACACTAAAGCTTGATAAAAATAATCTCTGGAGAATCATTCAGTCCGTATCGGTAAATGAAAGGGAACGAATGGAAGAGTGGAAGGCGAAATCAAAGGTGTGATACAGGTAACCAGTAAAATTTGCAATAATGTCTAAAAGTGAAGTCACTTCTTATGAGCGATTGGTATACGTGGTGTATGGCTACTTCATTTTGTTGTCTGCGGCCTGGCTGGTACTAAGCATGGTTTACGGAAAGCTCTTCAATTATTGGGCATTCTTTACGCTGGCTGTCTTTGTAATGCAGGCTTATTACAGGCACCGGCTCACAAACCTTATCCTTGGCATACTGGGGCTTGCGGTTTCTATTTTCTGGCTGCTGGAGTTTGCCTCCCTGGGTCATCAGGCTGGTTATAATCTTTTTGTTACAGTTATGCTCAGCGTGTTTTTCATCTGCCTTATTTCATCGGGTATACTTATATTCAGTTATACTCACCTCAGCTTTAAAGACAGATAGTGCAGCGTAATTTCTGTAACTTTAAATGCGAAAGTTTTCATTATGCTTTACAAGACGATCAGCCTTTTATCATTATTAGTTATTTGCGCACTTTGTGTTTTGTCGTGCAAAAAGAAGAAAGGGCTAAACCTCAGCAACATCAAGATTGCTACAGTTGATTTTCATGAGTCGGACGGCCATGGATATAAGTATCGGATCACCTATGACACCTACGGCAATGTTGACTCTATAATTGCGAACGGCACGGGCGCTGCAGCGGGCGACGACCCTATCTCGAAATTCACCTACCTGGGGTCTTCATTCCGCATTACCAATAAGATGGGGGAGTCATACTTCGTCTATGCTAATACCGCTGGCATGATCCTTGAAGTGCAGAAATATGACACAATGCTTATGACCTATAACGGCACGCAGCTTGATGAGCTTGATTATAAACTGCCAACCAGCACACCGCCGTACTATACTATCAATGCTTATACTTACCAGTGGAGCAATGGTGATATAGCTACCTTTGGCCTGCTGCACGGCGCGGCTGACACTTTTTCATACAACGATAGCCGTAGCGGGCAAGTGGGTGATGCACTGAGAATAGACGATTTCCTGGTGTACGGAAGGCCATACAAGCTCACATCGCACCTGCCTGTAGAACATAAATATACCAATGGTAAGCAGCAATATTTTTATACGTTCGACGGCAGTGGCAGAATCAGTACGTTTACCCGGGTTATCAGTGGTTCCGGCGCGCCAAATGATACGTCAGAATACACATACACCTATTATTAAAGTTGCTTCTTTACCACCTGTAAAGGTTGAATATCAGTTGACAGGTAGTTGAAGTTTGAAACCATATTGATTTATCATGCCTGTTCGTATCCAGAGAAATATTGCTCTATTGTCTGTTGTTTTGTTCCTTGCCAAAATGCTGGCCTGGTACCTTACGCACTCCGTAACTGTGCTTACAGACGCTCTGGAAAGTGTAGTGAACGTAGTTGCAGGCTTCCTGGGACTTTTCAGCATCATAGTAGCTAACATGCCTCGGGACACCAATCACCCCTATGGCCATGGCAAAGCTGAGTTCCTTTCTTCTGCCATTGAGGGCACACTTATCATTATGGCGGGCGTTGTAATCATTTATGAGGCCGTTCATCATTTGGTAATGCCCCCTCAGCTGGAAAAGCTCAATGTAGGTCTGTTCATTGTTGCCGGTTGTGGATTGATAAATTTTCTTGCGGGAAAATATGCTGAAAAGAAAGGAGTGAAGAACAACTCGATGATTCTTATATCTGCGGGCAAACACCTGCAGACGGACGCATGGTCCACAGTGGCTATTGTTATCGGACTGATCATTTTCGTACTTACAAACAATAAATGGCCGTGGCTGGATAGTATCATAGCGCTTTGCTTTGCCCTGATAACTATGATCACCGGCTACAAGGTATTGCGCCGCTCTATCTCAGGTATAATGGATGAGACCGACCTGGTGCTGCTTGCTGAGGTTATTGCCGTGATACAGGAGCGCCGCAGGCCGCAATGGGTAGACCTTCATAACCTTAGGGTAATACAGTACGGCGCCATGATGCATGTAGATGCGCATATGACGCTGCCATGGTATTACCAGGTGCTGGATGCAGAGAAGGAAATACACGCGTTGGAAGAACTGATTCAGTCTCATTTTAAGAACCAGGTAGAGCTCTTCATTCATATAGATGCCTGCATGCCTTACCAGTGTAAAATATGTTCGTTGGCAGATTGCCCCGAGCGCAAACACCCGTTTCAGCAGCAGATAGAATGGAGGATAGATAACCTGTGGTTAGATGCTAAACACGGCCAGGATGCTATAGAATCCTAGCGTGAATTTTCTACTTTTCACCTATGTACTGGTCTACACGCGAGTTGCCATTATCCTGCAGGCGGCCATTAGGATACAGGAAGCTGCGCCAGCCTATATTTTGCACCTCGCCCTCTACGTTAGAATGTAGTAATTTATAGTCAGTAACCATTTCGCCCGACCTGAAGAATAAGAAAACCGCATTGGCAATGTCCTTGTGATTCATTTGTGCCAGGGTGTTATACTGCCAGATCTCGTAGGGTAGGGCTCCTGCCTCATTTTCTACGGTTATTACTTCGGTGGGTGCTCCATACCTCAGGTATATAAAGCCTCTTTCGGTCTCGTATCCCTTAATACCACGCCCTTTAAACTTCTTGTTTACATCGATAACCTTTTCTGAATATTCCTTCCAAGCACGGGCTGGATCTTTTTTATTGATGCTCAGAAAATAGTTGTAAACGTAATAACGCATATATAAGTCATCGGGTTTTTTAATAAAACCATTGATGGTTTGCGTGCCCATTGCATCGCTGAGCGGAAGCAACATTTTTAAAATGGCCTTTATTTCGGCGGTGGTGTACTTGGCCAGGAACGTTTTGTCCAGGTCCAGCACCTTTACCTTTTCCATGCCGGTATCCGACTTTGCAGCTGTTGCTTTTGCCGCATCATCTTCATCGGGATGAAGATTCAGTCGCTGGAAGAAAACGGAATGCGAGGTTATAACCTTATGGTCTGCACCCTCAAGCGACACATTTAGATAGTAGTTGCCAGATGGAAGTGTGTTTATCTTAAAGCTGCCGGAAACAATAGATGCATCTGCCGGTTTCAGTGTATCGGTCTTAATAAAGTTACTATAGTGTGCATCATTAGGCTTCTTGGCAATAGTCACTTTTTGGATAAGCGGATACTCCTCTTTCGCAATTTTATTGCTTCCGTAGAGCTCGGCATAGTAATGCAACACTTTTTTGTGGTCATCTATAAAATCGGAGCAAAGTGGCAGCTGTTGTCGCTCATTCTTAAAAAAATGGGTATGCGCATTATTCAACAGTATTGTATCCAGAATTTGCACATCGCTAAACCAAGCCACGCCTGCAGGCAGGGTGATATTGAGACTATCGGAAAATGAAAATTTGTTCATCGTATCGGCCATGTCGGTCAGTTTCACCTTTATGGTAAAATGGCCATTGCCTATAAAATACCGCCTTAGATCAATGATACTATGGGTCATCAGTTCTTCAACCGAAGCGCTTGGAACTGTTTTTAAAATAAAATGATCCTCTTTTACAATGCCTGCCTCATTTAACATGAAGATGTCTGTCTTTATTCTCCCCGAGATCATTTTGTCCTCACCGGTTGTATATTTCAGCGTGCGAGGATTTATCTGCCAGTATATTTCCACTCCCGGCATTTTCAGCCCATCTTTTGCCGGATCATCCAGGTAGAAAACGCTGTGCGAAACAACAGCATTAATAGCCATTGCCTGGAGCGATACAAGCAAAACAAGAAAACACATCCACGCTTTACGCATCATTATTTATGTATTTACGCAAATATAATCGTTGATGCGCCTACTTGGTCGCTCATACATTCAATACTGATAATTTTAACGAATGGGTGAATATTTATGTCTTTACTTTTGCGGTAATGACCATAGTTGCTCCATATCTTACCTTTCCCCGCATTAGCTGGTGGGCCAGGGTTATGCAGGCAGATGTGGTCATTTTTGATGCTGCCGAGCATTTTCAAAAAATGACCGACCGCAACAAATACCACATCTCAGGCGCCAATAACATTAATAAGCTAAGTGTGCCGCTTGTGAATGGCCGCGACCAGCGTGCGCCGATGCGCGATATCTGCATTCACAATGAAGAAAGGTGGCAGGTGCAACACTGGCGAACCATCGTATCTGTGTACCGTCGCACTCCTTATTTTGAGCACTTTGAAGCCAGCCTCCAGCCTTTGTTTGAGCATCCGTACGCTCATTTGATTGAGTTTAATAAGGCTGGGCTACAATGGGTGAAACAACAACTGAGATTGAAATATCAAGAGCTGGAGGCAAATACTTTCAGCAAGGAATACCCGGCGGAAACAAAGGACGCCAGGTTTACTAAACCTGTACCACAGATTATGCCACGCTACCACCAGATATTTGAAGATCGCATTGGTTTTTTGCCTGACCTGAGTATACTGGATCTTCTGTTTTCAATTGGCCCAAAGGCTGCCGGTGAGTATCTCAGATCGCTGCCGGTTTAGTATTTTGCTTAAACTTCTACTGAAGTAAATTCAAAACGTTCTCCATCAAACAGACCTTTGTCGCTTAGCTTCAGGGAGGGAATCACCAGCAAAGCCATAAATGATAACGTCATAAAAGGGGCATGCAAGGGCGTGCCCAGTTCTTTAGCCTGTGCGTCTATCCGGGTATATGCAGCCGCCGTATCATGGCCGTTTTCAGTCGTCATTAGTCCGGCAACCGGCAGAGGCATCACTGCAAGATCCGTACTGTTTTTTGCCACGGCTATTCCTCCTTTGCAGGCTATCAGCGCATTTACCGCTGCACTCATGCTGGCATCATCTGCACCCACGCAAATGATATTGTGGCAATCATGACCTACTGTAGATGCCAGCGCTCCATGTGTTAAACCAATGTTCTTTATAAATGCTAAGGCTATGGCTGCATCGGGCTCGTACCTATTTACTACGGCTATTTTCAGAATGTCATTTTCTGTGTCGCTAACAATATAGCCATCCGTTACTTTACCCTTTAGTTGTAACTGGTTGGTGACCAGCTGGCCTTCTACAGCCTCAATCACCCGTATTGTGGGTGCCGGAGTCGATGCTTTTATTCTGAATTGTTCTTCAGTTTTTTTCTTTGCGCTGAAATTGTTGATTGGTAATACAGGTAGGTAGGGTAGTAGTGTTTTCCCTTTTTCTCCGCACAGTGCGCCGTCAATGTATGTCTGCAATATGTCAATGTCAGTAAGGTTGTTTACAACTATGAAATCTGCCGGATCATTTGGCCTTAACAGGCCCACAGGAAGTTTGTAATGCATCACCGGGTTCAAGCAAGCGGCCCGCAGCACATCATACAAGTCATACCCTCGGGCCAGCGAGCGCTTTACGAGCCTGTTTATGTGGTGTACTGCAAGTTCATCAGGATGCTTATCATCACTGCAAAACATTACTTTTTCAGGGTGCAGTTTTAGCAGGTCTGCAAGTGCTTCATAGTTTTTTGCCGCGCTTCCTTCGCGAATCAATATGTGCATTCCTGCATTCACTTTTTCCAGTGCTTCATCCAATGTAAAACATTCGTGGTCCGTTGTGATGCCTGCGCCGGCATAGTTGACTACATCCTGCCCACGCAGTCCGGGTGCATGGCCGTCTACCGGCTTATTTGCATGCTTTGCAGCGGCTATTTTCGCCATTACCTCTTGGTCATCATGTAGCACTCCGGGATAGTTCATCATTTCAGACAAGTACCAGATATCCGGACTATTCAGTAACTCGCTTACAGCTTGCGCATCAAGCGTTGCACCTGCTGTCTCGAAGCCGGTTGCAGGCACGCAGGACGGCGCTCCAAAGAAAAATTTAAATGGTGTTTGCTTGCTGTTGTCTATCATGTACTGCACACCTTCCCTTCCATTAACGTTGGCTATTTCATGCGGGTCAGATACAGTGGCCACAGTGCCATGCACCACTGCCATTTGCGCAAATGCTGTTGGCACCAGCATTGAGCTTTCTATATGTATATGGGCATCTACAAAACCCGGTATCAGGTATTGGTCAGCTGCATTGTCTGTTTCTTTTATAGAAGTAATTTTACCGTTTGTAACTTCCACTTCTGCTGCAAATATGCGGCGTTCAAAAAGATCCACCAGGTTCCCGGTAATAGTAAATGAATTCACTAATGAAATGTAGTTTTAGGATTACTGAATAAAGTTGTCTGTTCTGCTCATCTCTACTTTCAGGTGTATCAGGTTGGCCATCAGGGCTGCTTTGTTTTTTGCATGGTCGGCCATTTCGCCTGCATAGAGCGCATCTATTGTCCCGTTCCAGAGTTCCAACCAGCGATCAAAGTGCTCCTTTTCCAGTTTTATGTGTTTGTCAAGCTCTACATGTTTTCTTACCGGGCTACCTTCATAGCCTGGCTTGCTGAATAGAACCATGTCCCAGAAATGATACATTACGGGTAGGTGATGACTCCAGTCGTTGCCAACGGTGTCATTAAAAATGAAGCCGATCTTTTCGTCTTTTTTTACTTTCTCGTAAAATGAATTGATCAGTATTTCTATATCATCTTTGTTCTCTATATCTCTCATTATGTTGACCTTTACAACTACTAAAATTAGTGATTAAATCGAGGCTGAACCACGAAAATGATGAAGATTACCCATGTTTACCCCTTACATTGAAATTTGAACTCCCATATTCGATACCTTTGCTAAAATGAACGTGCAGGAAGAAAAGGCGGTGCGGCTTTCTCAATTACCCACTGGAATGAAGGCCGTGATTCACTCGCATGATGAAAGTGATTTTGAGCTAACCTTAATGGAAATGGGTTGCATACCGGGTGAGCCGGTTTGGGTAGAAATGGTGGCTCCTCTTGGCGATCCGCTCGCCATACAGATAGCGGGTTATTACCTGAGCATCCGCAAAAAAGATGCAGATAAAATTTGGGTGACGATGCAATAAAGTGCCCGGTTAACTCCTGTCAACAGAAAACTTACCTGCTCCTACAAAGAAAAAGCCGGCAAACACGAAGCAAAGTTCCATGGCATGTGCACCATCATTAAGCCGCTCATTCAGGCTGCCGGAGCCGTAAAGGTGCACCAGGGTTGCAACTATAAAATTGAACAACAGCAGAAGGCTCACTAAACGGAACCAGAGACCAAGAATGCAAAACAGCCCGCCAACGGTTAAGGTAAGCGCACTCATAAAACCCCAAAAGGAATAAAGAAAATGAATATGAAGGTTACCCATAGCCTCGCCAAGCCCCGCCCATTTTTCAGGATGTGTTAGTTTCGGGAGCCCATACATGATGAGTATAGCGCCGATGCCGGCCCTCATAATGAACAGGCCGAAATTGCTGTACTTGCCAACCTGTGAGAATAGTGCCATGTTGTGAAGTTAAAATGACAAACGCGAAAATCCAAATCACTCAGGATAGAGCGTGATACCGGTTAGCATATTTGCCACCTTCGCTAACTGCGTTTATTTATCTGTACTAAGGAATGCGCCGTCCATTATAAAGAGCTTTACACCGTTCTTAGAATAGCTTTTATGTGAGCTGAGTTCATCAGATACCTGGTAGGTCATGCCGGCCGTCATCGAGTGCTTTTCTCCGTTCTCGAGTTCGGTGGTCATTTCTCCTTCGATACAGTAAATGATATGGCCCTTCTGGCACCAGTGGTCTGCTAAATAATTTGGTGAGTATTCGACCATTCGCAGCCTCAGGTCGCCGAGTTGCAAGGTTTGCCAGTAAGCTTTGCCGGTTTCACCCTTGTGTTCTACTTTAGGAATGTTGCTCCAGTCGGTGATCTGGAATGGTATATTGGCAGGCATGTTTCTAACTGATTATAATTTCTTCGGTATCCACTTCAGGTCGCTGAATTTCTTTCTTTTTAGCAGAAAGTAATCCCATACTATACTTCGTTCGTAGATGCCTTCTTCATTGCGTACCGTTATCATCTTTTTGTTCTCGTTACGGCGCTTCATCCATTTACCCAGGTCGCGGTATACGTGAAAGTGGGCTTTTACGATGATGAATGTATGCTTGACGTTGCCGGTGAATAACAGTCGCATGCCTGCAAGTCCATCAAGTATAAAACGGAGCGGGAACAGCCACATAAGGCGTGAGCGTTTCTCGTTTTTTATCAGGAGAATAAGATTGTTGCGGAAATTGTAATAGAGTTTTTGCGGGCTGCCATAGCTGATAACGCTGCCACCTACATGGTATACCAGCGAATTGCCTATATATCCGATCTTATGTCCGGCATTTTTAAAACGCCAGCAAAGATCTATTTCTTCCATGTGTGCATAAAGATCGTTGTCCAGTCCTCCGAGCTTGTGGTACAACTCTGAGCGTAGCATTATGCAGCCGCCCGATGCCCAGAATACTTCTATATTATCATCGTATTGCCCATGGTCTTTTTCTATGTCGAAAAAAACACGGCCCCGGCAGAACATGTAACCGTACTTATCCATGAACCCACCACCGGCACCGGCATATTCAAAGCATTCGCGATCGCGCCAGTACCGTATCTTGGGCTGACAGGCTGCCATCTTTCCATCGCTTTCCATAGCAGCATGCAGCGGAGGGAACCAGTGGTCCGTAACTTCAAAATCTGCACTAAGGAGAATGTAATACTTGGCCTTTATCTGCTTAAGTGCCTCATAATAACCATTGGCAAACCCATGATTTACCGCTATCTGCAGTGTTTTTACCGATGGGAAATTTTGCTGTACATATTGCAGCGTATCATCGGTAGAGGCATTATCCGCCAATATAACATCATAGCCCGAAGAAGCCTGTTCTACGATTTTGGGCAAAAAAAGCTCATGCCATTTCGTTCCATTGTAGCTTAATATTACAACGGCAGTATCCTTATGGCATACGATCATAGCGGGGTCTGTGCTATTGATTATTTATTTGTACTTAGGGTCGTAAAGCGTATTGTCCGGAGCTACGATCTTGTCGTTTTTCTGGTACTTGTGCTCATATAGGTTATAGCAACCGGCCCATGCGAATATAAAAAATCCTAAGAAAGACAAAAGGAATAAAAACCGGGACTTAGAGGGTTTGTTAAGCTCTATATCGTGCGGATTATCTATCTCTAAATTGTGATTGTTGTGTTGGCTATCCATGAATTGCTAAAATTTCCTTCGCAAAAATAATAGTAATTCCCTCAAAATCATAATATTTTTAGCGTTACTTCGTTAATCGGGAGAAGTTATGCGTCAATATCTAAATTGGAAAACATATCTTGCCGTAGTTGCACTGTTCATTGTAGGGGCTTCACTTTATTATACCAGTCAGCTGGCGGGTAAGCTAGCTAGCGAAGAAAAGCAAAAGGTACAGGCGCTTGCAGGGGCATTGGAAACATTAGTGAAATCTAATAACATCCAGGAAACAGCCTTTGCCAGTAACATCATTGCCCAAAATACCACCATCCCGCTTATCATTCTAGACGACAAAGGCCGGATTGCCGATTCCCGCAATATTGACACCCTGCATGCGGTCAGCCCTCACAAGGTTGTACGTGAAAAATTGGTGGAGTTTCAGAAAAATCACAACCCCATTATTGCAGACTATGGCACCGGAAAAAACTACGTTTATTACGGCGAATCATACCTGCTCACGCAGCTCCGCTATTTTCCTTATGTGCAACTGGCTATTATTATATTATTTCTGCTTGTGGTGTTAATAGCGCTCAGCGCTGCCAACCGTAGCCTGCAGAACCAGGTGTGGGTTGGGCTTTCAAAAGAAACCGCACACCAGCTGGGCACACCGCTAAGCTCAATTGAAGGTTGGCTGGAACTGCTGCGCGACAATGAGGCCAACAACGATGCGGTAACCGAAATGCAGAAAGACCTCGACCGGCTGAAACTGGTGGCAGACAGATTTAGCAAGGTAGGCAGTGCCCCTCAACTGGAAGAAGAAAACCTGGTAACGAGGCTGGAAAGTATAGTGCAATATATGCAACGGCGGTCGCCAAGTAAGGTTGATATTACATTGCACAGCCCGCAGGCAGATGTGCCGGTGAATATAAGTGGTCCACTTTTCGACTGGGTAATGGAAAACCTGATACGCAATGCACTAGATGCGATGGATGGCAAGGGAAAGATCGATGTGGCAGTTACCAATACCCCCCAGCAGGTGTGGATAGATGTAGCGGATACGGGAAAGGGTATACCCAACTACCAGGTGAAGCGGGTATTCACTCCCGGCTTTACTACAAAAAAAAGAGGGTGGGGGCTAGGCCTGTCGCTATCGCGCCGTATAGTGGAAAAATACCATCACGGATCCATATACGTGAAACAGAGCGAGGTGGGTAAGGGTACTACTTTCAGGATAATATTGAGAAGGTAGAGTGGTTGGTTAGTTGATTAGTTGCTTTGGGAATTCTATATTTTTGTTGTCTGCCTTTTAACTAATAAACTTTTTGCATTACCTTCGCGCTTCCTTAAAGGCGGAGGTGGCGAAACTGGTAGACGCACTACTTTGAGGTGGTAGCGCTGTAACAGGCATGGGAGTTCGAATCTCCTCTTCCGCACACAAGGAGACAAACAGGTTTCAACCCCTGTTTGTCTTTTTTCTTTTTGGCCTGAAACGCTTGACAGGCTTGCAATTAGCTCGAATATAGAATTTACTCTTTGTGTTCGAAATGCTCCTTTTTTCTTGTCATAGATAATTCCGTCAGGGAACACCAGTTTTTGTAGTTTTTCTTTTTGCTCAACATTGCTGGAATCCCACTCTGTAGCGAGTCCTACGGATATGCCCACTGCTTTTTCTAATGCTCCCAAAGGGTTCGAAATGCCAGTTGTCAATTGCGACAGTTTTTTAACGATGTCGTTCCGTTCTTCCTCAAACTTTAAACGGAACTTATCGTAGGTTACCTTGTTCATATCCTTAGTGACATAGTAGCTTTCTTCGATGTTCTCGATCTTTTTGTCAATCTCTGAGAGCTGCTGTTTATAGCTTTGTTCCAATTCAACACTCTCTTTATTTATCTCGTTCCATACAGATTCCATTTTTTTGATCAGGGGTGCTTTCAGCTCTTCTTTAATGTTGTAGTCTTCAAGCAATTTCATAAACATCTTGTGTATGTCTTTTGCGCTTTTGTTACACTTACATCCGGTTGTCCTGCATTTATAGTACCATAGTCCCCTTGCCTTCACTATGTAGCCAGTAAACGGCTCATTACAATCAGCGCAACGGATAAATACCTTTAGAGGCACTTCTTCCTGCCGCTGTTTGTGAGACACGCCGTAGCCGGAATTACTTTGGTGTATTTCATTAACCTTCAGGAATAGTTCAGTTGAAATTAGCTTTTCGTGTTCTCCTTCAACTATTTCCCCTTCCAGCATATTGTGACTTAGCAGGCCGCAGTAAAAGGGATTTTTCAGAAGCTTTGTAAGGTGTTGCTTGTTTAACCTTACCCCCATACTCCGCAGCTTATCCAGAATCTCCTCATTTTTCATGCCTTCACTTTTCCAGATGAAAGCTCTCTTAATCTTCTTGCCGATTTCATTTATCTTAATACTTCTTACGCCGTTGATCTTGACTACGTCATAGCCAATGGGAGGCTTTGCTACCCAAATGCCTCTCTTGAACTTCTCTCTCATTCCGGCTACTGAACGTTGTTTCCTTAGTTCGTTATCGTATTGAGAAAATATGAATTGAATGGATTGTTGCAACACTCCACTTGGGTTGGATGTATCAGTAGGCTGAGTGACAGCAAAAACTTCTATGCCATACTTCTCTCTTAATTCCTGCGCCAGCTTTATGGCTCCGCCACCGGTACGGCTAAACCGATCTAGCATGTAAACAAGGACATGGGAAATTTTACCCTTGTTTTTCTTGATGAATTCTAACATCCGCTGAAACTCCTTACGGCCATCCGTTTTAGCGCTTTCATAGGTGCCGCCGAAATACCCTGCTACGCTTATATTGTTCCGTTGAGCATAGTCATCAATGGCCTTGCGCTGGTATTCCAACGATAGGTTTGTATCAGCCTGTTCTTTGCTTGAAACTCTCGTGTAAACAACAGCCATTTTTGCTTGTGATAGGCGAGTTGTTTTATCATTGGTTTTAGCAAAACGTGCAAAAGTTGATTGTGTGTTCATGCAGCTATTTTTTGAAGCGTTTCCTCTCGCTGTAAATTTACAACTATTTGATTATCAATTACATATGTTTTATGTGAAGCATTTCTTAAAAGTATGGCAGCCAATTGATCAAGGCTGTTTAGTACCTCCTTTGCTTCTTCATCTGAGTAATGTTCACACCCTTTAAATGAACGTAACCATTCCGGTGTGTCCATACAATTTAACGAATTTACTTTGTTCTTGTTCTCTGTTTTACGCATCTCCATATTTCTATAGTTTTTCTATCAGCTATTGTCAAGCCTAAATTGTTTTTTCCGTCTTGAATACGTTGTCCTCACTGAAACGTTTGTTTTCGCCCCAAATATATTATCGAGGCTAAATGCAGTTTGTCGGGTCTGTGCCGTGTGTTGCTGAGTTATGTAGAACTCAGCTGAGTTGTGCAGTACAATGCTGTATTGTGAAGACTAATTTGCAAAAATCAGCTTGAATCCAGACCTGATTGGTTGTGACACCGTATCTTAAATATAAAATGTAGTGATGTATTCATGCCAGATGGTTTACATTATATACTACAAGTATCACACCGTAAAAACGGACTTTTTCGACAAATTTTCTGGTTCAAATGAAATCTAATTCTTGTCTAATTTCCCGCAAATCGCATGTAAATCGCACTCAAATAGCGAAAAATATATTTATTTTATTGTTGACAAAAAGGCGGAAGCCAAGCATGACAGTGTCATGAAATCATGGCAGTTTTTATTCTGAGTACATTTGTTCACTTACATAAACACCCGCATGAAATACACAGTTGCCGATGCCGCAAATAATCTAAAAGTCGAAAAAGATCTTATCAAGACATGGGCTTTTAAGTTTTCCGATTACTTGTCTCCCAGCGCAAACCCACCTAAAGGAGAACAGCGTGAATTTGAATTGGAAGATATTAGAATAATGGCTTTCATATTGTTGCATTGGGAGAAAAATCCGGACATAGAGTGTATTAAAATGGGATTGGATGCCAATAGTCATCAAGACAATTTTTTGATTGACGATTTTGTTATTCAGATAACACCCCTATTTATCGACCCTCCTGAAAATATTGATGAAACCTGGAGGCACGGGATAGTATTTGGTGGGTTATCTCAAATCGGTGATGCATATTTTCTTGCAAAATCATACAAACTTGCCGGTGACAGATTAATGGAAGCCGCTCTCCAGAAGGACGAACAATGGGAGCTCTTTTGCCCAGCAATTTACAATTACAGACACGCAACCGAATTATATCTGAAGGTTACGACAAATAATTTTAAGCAGAGCCATGATTTAATTTACCTATACAGCGAATTGAAGAAACTCTTAAGGGATAAATTTAATTCGATACCACCCGAGTGGTTTGACAAGCTGATTGATGCGTTCAACGATTTTGACCCTAATGGTACTACTTTCAGATATGGTAGCAAGGTAAGTAGAGATGAAGTCTGGGTTGATTATAATCATGTAAAGACATTGATGGGGTGGCTTGATGAATCATTCGACAATATCAGAATTCATCTTGGAGGGTTTAACATGTCTATTAAATGAGTAGAACATGATTTACAGTAGATTCAAACTCTTCACAGACGATATGCCCGGAATTTGGCCGTGATTTATTTACCATTTAAATTCCTAAGCAGAATAATTAGATTATTCCTAGATTTGGATTGAAATTCTTTGCCTACTGATTAACCGCAATACGGAAACATGGACAAAAACATTCAAAAAGAGACGTTTCATCTGGAGTTTACTATCAAAAAGCTCAAAAAAAAGCTGGAGGACAAGCAAAAAGAGCTTGGAAATGTCACTTTGCAATTGAATGAGGCACTATCAGACAATGAAAAGTTGAATAGAAAGATCAGAAAGTATGAAAAGCCGAAAGATGAATACGATTATAGCTGGAGTTGGATCAGTAAAATAGTTTTTATAGTTGCACAGGCGAAAAAACCGCTACGCTCTGCCGAAATTATTCCAATCCTGCGGGTAAGGGAGCCAGACCTTAATTTAAAAGCAAGTAAAGAGAAATTTCTTTCGGCTTTTTTAAACGTTGCTATGCGCCACCAACGATTAATACCGTATAAGTTGAAAGGCGTAAGAGGGAATTATTACTGCTTGCCGGAATGGATTAATGAAGAGGGTGAACTTCCGCCGGATATGAAAAAGCAGATTTATTGAAAGCGGGCTTATTATGGGAACATCATGTTTTTATCTTGTACCAATTAAGTTACAATTAACCATAGTGAAAGATAATTAAAGGCTATTAAAGAACTAACTGCGACACAATTGAGATTTTATAACAAACCATAGATACCTTTAGCCAATAATGGAAAAATTATCGCTTAGTAAGCTTGAACAATACCTTTCTAAGGCTGCCTGGATTTTAAAAGGCCCGGTGGATGCCGCCGATTTTAAGGTTTATATCTTCCCGTTGCTGTTTTTTAAACGCATAAGCGATGTGTATGACGAAGAATATCAGGTTGCCTTAAAAGAATCAGGTGGCGATAAGGATTATGCAGAGCTGGCAGAGTTACACCGGTTTATAATACCGGATGGTAGCCATTGGGAAGATGTGCGAAATACAACCGTAAATGTAGGTAAAGCGCTGCAATCAGCGTTTAGAGATATAGAAAAGGCTAATCAACAGCTCTTATATGGCATTTTTGGTGACGCAGCCTGGACTAACAAAGAAAAGCTGCCAGATTCGCTGCTAACTAATCTTATTGAGCACTTCTCCCAATACAATCTATGTAATGAAGCTGTAGATGCTGATATTTTAGGTAGGTCTTATGAGTACCTTATTAAGCATTTTGCTGACCTCACCAATAAAAAAGCAGGTGAATTTTATACACCTCGTTCGGTAGTACACCTTATCGGACTTATAGTAGATGCAAAAGAGGGTGAAACAATATATGATCCGGCCTGCGGAACTGGCGGCATGTTGCTGGAATGTGTGGAGCATCTGAAAGAAGAAGGCAGAGATTATCGGACACTCAAAATGTATGGGCAGGAAAAGAACCTGACTACTTCTACCATTGCCCGGATGAACATGTTCCTGCACGGTATTGAGGATTTTGAAATAGTACGGGGCGATACACTACGCAACCCCGGACATTTGGAGCACGATGAAATAAAGCAATTTGATTGTGTCATTGCCAACCCTCCATTCTCATTAAAAGAATGGGGTGCCGAACAATGGGCAACTGACCCGTATGGTCGGAATATAGCAGGGGTACCACCGACCAGCAATGGTGATATGGCATGGGTGCAGCACATGATACGCAGCATGAAATCCAAGACGGGGCGAATGGCTGTTGTGTTGCCTCACGGCACGTTGTTTCGTAAAGGTGCAGAAGGCCGTATAAGGCAGGAACTGATAGAGCAAGATATGCTTGAAGCAGTGATAGGTCTTGGTTCAAACATATTTTACGGCACTACTCTGGCGGCTTGTGTGCTTGTATTCCGGGCGCAAAAGCCAAAGGATAGACGAAAGAAAGTACTGTTCATAGACGCATCAGACCAGATCAGAGTAGGCAGGGCGCAAAACTATATGGAGCCTTCTAATGTGGATACTATTTATGGATGGTACAAATCCTTTGTAGATGTCACGGACCATGTGAAAGTGGTAGGTGTAGATGAACTGAAAGCGAAAGATTATAATCTGAACATACCTCTATACATAGACAAGACGGTAACCGATGACCTGCCTAGCCTTGATGAAGCACTGAAACAACTTGAAGATGCTGCAAAAAAGGCATGGGAGGCTGAGGATAAATTCAAAGAATTATTAACCGATTTCAAACTATTATAAAATGGGTGCAACCGATTCAATGAGACATTTTATCATAGATAGCATGGTAAAAGTACATGATACATCAGCGATTAAAATAATGCTTACTACTACAGCCGCAAATCCAGCATCACCAAACAATTCAACCTTAGTAAATACGCTTATTACAGCATTTGGTGCATTGCTTGGTGTTGGCATTGGAGTTTGGGCGACGGTATGGTACAAGAAACAGGAGTTAGACGGATTAGCAAAGAGTATAAAACTACAGAGCGATAATTTTGAACTTCAAAAACAGAAATTTGAGCAGGATAAAATTATTCAATGGAACCAAATTAGTAATGAGCTTTCAAAAATTCAGGATTTAAAAAAGAACTATGAGCTTAGCTTGGAAAAATTTAGCTACAGTAAATATGAAAAACTAATTGACATTTCTGATAGATTTTTGAATGAACTGAATGATGACAAAAAGGTATTTATTAAGGAATTAAATAGCCTTGTCAAGGAATTTAGTAATCAATTTCCACCTTCCGATTACATAGACGACTACTCTGAGGTTAAAGAACTAATGGCCCCTACAATTTTTGGCTCGTTTTCTAAGATAAAAGCGGTAATTGATAAATTAGATCAAACTTATCCGCATTTACTTCCAAATGTGATGGGGAAACTGAATTCGATTAAACACGATATTGATAATATAGTGTTCAGAAGGCACCATAATTATTCAGACGAAAGTATCGAAGCGTACGAATTATTTTTCGACGATGAAATGGATAGTGTTTTTAAAGTTTATGAAGACCTCTATGACTGCCTCATGGAGACAATCTCGGAATTTAGATTATTTGATGAGGTTAGAACTAAGTTAATTAAAGAACAATTTATTGATACTGATAGCAAAACTGACTAATGACCCAGCAACAACTTGAAAAATATTTATGGGGTGCCGCAACTTACCTGCGGGGGACAATCGATGCAGGTGACTATAAGCAGTACATGTTTCCGCTGCTATTCTTTAAACGTATAAGTGACGTGTGGGATGAAGAGTTTGAAGAAGCTATGAGCGAAAGCGATGGTGATCTCGACTATGCGGGCTATGCAGAAAATCACCGGTTTCAATTACCAGAGGGCTGCCATTGGCAGGATATAAGACAGACGACCCGCAATGTAGGACAGGCATTGCAGAAAGCTATGCTTGATATTGAGAAGGCAAACCCCGAACAGCTTTATGGCATATTTGGTGATGCTACCTGGACAAATAAAGACCGACTAAGTGATGAAACGCTGATTAACCTCATAGAGCACTTTAGCCAGCATAAACTGGATTTAAAGCATGTGCCGCAGGATGAACTGGGTAATGCCTATGAATACCTGATAAAGCGATTTGCAGATGATAGTGGGCACACGGCAGCAGAGTTTTATACCAACCGCACTGTAGTGCGATTAATGAGTCTTATAGCCGAACCGCAACCGGGGGAAACTGTTTATGATCCAACTTGCGGTAGTGGCGGATTGCTGCTAAATGCTGCCCTACAATTAAAGGCAACCGGTAAAGAATACCGTACTTTAAAACTATATGGGCAGGAGATAAATCTCATAACAAGCTCCATAGCACGAATGAATATGTTCCTGCACGGTATAGAAGATTTTAACGTGGTGCGAGGAAACACGTTAAGCAATCCCGGACTGCTGGAAAACGATGAATTGAAGACCTTTAATGTAATACTGGCTAATCCTCCTTACAGTATAAAACAATGGGACCAGAAAGCATGGGCAAATGATCCTTTTGGACGTAATATTTGGGGCACTCCACCACAGGGGTGCGCCGATTATGCTTTTCAGCAACATATACACAAGAGCCTTGATCCTAAAAATGGCCGGTGTGTCGTGTTGTGGCCGCATGGAATTCTTTTTCGTGAGAGCGAAGAGCAGGTAAGAATCAAAATGTTGGAATCTGATACTGTTGATACAGTAATTGGTTTAGGAAAGCAATTGTTTTATAATTCTCCAATGGAAGCCATGTTGCTGATATGCAGGACCAATAAACCAAAAAATAAAAAAGGAAAGGTGCTTTTTATAAATGCCGTTGAAGAGGTAAGGATTGAAAAAGATTTTTCTTATTTAGAAGAAGCGCACATACAAAAGATATTATCTGCATACAACGGATATAAAGATATTTCTGGGTTTGCTAAAGTGGCTACAATAGAAGACATTAAAAAACAAGGGTGGAGTATGAATATCACGTTTTATGTTGAGGTAAACGCCAAAGAGAAAAATGAACAACCTTTAAAGGAAACTATTCAAGAATGGATAGAGCAATCCTATTCCGTAAAAAAGTCTGTAAATAATTTGGTTAAATCTCTACAAACGCAAGATGGTAATTAATAAAAAAAATTGGAAGAAAGTCTGTTTTGGAGATTTAGTCTATGAAAAGAAGTTATCTGTTGATGCGGAATCGTGCGGACTTGGTAGATATGTTGCCGGAGATCACATGACAACTGAAGATTTGCATTTGCGGAAATGGGGACTTGTTGGTGATGGATATTTAGGTCCGGCTTTTCATAGAAAATTTGAAAGTGGAGATATTCTTTATGGCTCTCGGCGAACGTATCTAAAAAAGGTTGCGGTTGCTGATTTTGATGGAATAACCTCTAATACGACCTTTGTAATTACCGAAGACACGGGCAAAGTGGTGGCTGGATTACTGCCATTTCTTATGTTATCGGATAGGTTTACAGAACATTCTGTAAAGAATAGTAAAGGTTCTGTAAACCCATATATCAATTTTAAAGACATTGCGAAGTTTGAATTTTTACTGCCACCTAAAGACCAACAAGCAAGACTTGCAGAACTGCTTTGGGCTGCAGATGAAGTTGTTCAGAAATATGATGATCTAAAAAAGAGCCAAATTCTGACCCTTAATTCTTTTTTCGATATTGTTTATAAGGAGAAGTCGTTGAAATATTTGTCGTTAGGCCAATGCCTTGAATTTTCGCAATATGGTATTTCAGAGCAGCTTAGTGACGTAGGCGATATACCTGTTCTTAGAATGAACAACCTGCAAAACAAAAAGGTCGTGATGTATGATTTAAAGTACATTTTGCGCAGTACGATTAAAAATCCAGAAAGTTTATTGCTAAAGAAGGGAGATATTTTATTCAATAGAACCAATTCATACGAACTTGTTGGAAAGGTTGGTCTGTTTGACTTAGAGAAGGAGGTAACGTTTGCTTCTTATTTAATTAGGCTAAGAGCGAATGTTGAAATAGTACTTCCTGAATACTTGAATTCGTATCTAAATTCCGAAAAGGGACAGGCTGCAATCAGAGTACACCGGACTCCGGGAGTAAGCCAAAGTAATATTAATGTCGAAAACCTCAAGAAGATAACCATTCCTATTGTAAGCAAGAATGTACAATTGGAACTTATTAAAAAGCTTGCTTTGTTAGAATCTGCAATGCAGGAAACCGAGGCCGCAATAAAATCCGTACTTACAATCCAGAAGCAATTAATCAACAAAATATTTAGTGCCTGATGGAGTATCATGAACCTGCTGCGCAATGGGAAATATTTGGTATGCCTGATTTCAAGAGCTATTGCGAAAAATCAGTTGTAAAAGGACTATTTCACAAGTCGGTCCCTAAAGATGTTGTGGATGCCTTTGAAGTGGCAGAGTATATGATGGCTCATGCCTACTATCATTGGCCTTTGTATGATGAGGCGTTTACAAAACTGTTGCTCATTACTGAGATGGCTGTGAAAATTAGATGCGCTCATTTTGGTATTCCGATTGAGGAGAAAAGAAAGAATGGCTCAATACGAGATAGGCACCTTGAGCAACTAATTATAGATGTATGCAAGGCAGAACCATTAAAAAACATTGAAGAGAGACTACACTGGCTGCGAAGCCGCAGAAATGATAAGATGCATCCCGATAGTCACACCTTTTCGGGTGCGATTATGAATTATTTTGCAATCAAATTAGGCGTAGGAATTCTTAATAAGCTATTTATTCCTGAGCAATTACTGTCTTCTTCGCCGCAGCAAATTGAATCGATCAGTAATGACCTTGCTTCTTTCTTTAATGGCTTATTTGTTTTAGACACAGGCGACAGCAGGTATTTAATTGAGGGTGTAAAGGCAGAAGATGCTTTAATTGTAAACGGCGAATGGTACTACTTCCTTGTAGCATCGCCAATTACTGATAAAATCGGCGAGCAAGTCAGGCAGCACCATTACGCCGACCTACACGCTTTACAGGTCAGAGATATTGTAGTTGGTGATACTTCAATTACCATGAAAGACGCTGCTACAAATAAACCGATACAAATATCTACGACCGATCATCCTGCTAACATTGAGACTTACAGGAGATTCAACAAAGAGCGAGACGAGGCGAAGGCCGAGCAGCAGGGTGTGCAAATTATACAAATAGGCTCTCCCTTTAGTCAGCAGCAGATTGATTTTCTTTATCAATGGTTGTGGAAGGTGGGTTAAGCTATAACTGCCTTCGCCAAAAATTCATCACCTGTTTCCACTAAATTTTCATTTCCGGATTATTGTAGTACATTTGTTAAATAATTATAATATAATTAAACAAATGAAAATTAATAATCAAAATAATAATAGGAATAGGTTTGTTTATACTGATGAAGACATGCCCGGAATAGTTATTCTAAAGCATGGAGGAACAGGAAACACTATAGAGAAGTCTCTAAAAGATATTTCCGAAAAAGGGAACGCAGATTTACAGGGTGCTTTTAATAAGGCTGCCGAAATGCTTTTCCAAAATTCAATACTAATTGCAGGGGAATCTCGATACCAGATCAAGGAAATAGAGTTCTACTTCTCAAGCGAGACACACAAAGACCCTTATGTGCATAGCACACAGTATAGCAATGTAAACAGGCAGTTTGAATTTGGTGAGTGGTATTTTCATCGCTTTGTGATCAGAGAAAAATATACTCATAATCGCAGGGGGCTTGACTATTGGAAACAGACCATTGAATAATTCCGGCGGCATTTTAATAAGAGGGCTAAAATCATTAGCCGACGGTCGGTATATTCAAGGACCGAGTAATGTTGTGAAAGAAATACTGACCCAGCTAGATAGCTTCCAATCTGACTATTCAATTGATGATCTCGCAAAAGCAACCGAGACATTTGTATTCAATGTAAAATCACCACTAAGAATCACATCTTCCACTAATCAAGTATCTAAGCTGCTAAATAGTAAAAGGTATGGCCTCGCTGCTAAAGATGATGATCTAAACGACAACTATCAAAATGCACTATACCGCTACTTTGATGAAAACTATTTTATGAAAATGAACGGACGCGAAAGTATTTTCAGGGAATTGGTAGAACGAGGGATTTATGGCATCCATGAGGCAAAAGAGAAAATCGGGTATAACATTAAATAAGCTCCAATGATTCAAGATAACCAGACAAACATTTTATACCTCGCCGATACTCTACTCTTAAAATATCCGGTATTCTATCAGCGACTGGAAAAGACCTTAATCGAATGTCAGGTTGAATATCGTCTATTGCCAAATACCAAAGATGTGTGGGCGGTTGATTATATGCCTATACAGTTAAATGATAACCAATTCGTCCAGTTTAATTATAACCCTGATTATTTAAAGCCTGCCAAATGGCATAAGACAATAACAGACGTTGATAAGGTCTGCGATTCGATCAAGATTAAACCGGTTAAATCAAATATCATTCTCGATGGTGGCAACATTAGCAAATCCCGCCAGACAGTGATAATGTGCGATAAAGTGTTCAGAGAAAATACCGCTTTCAAAGAGAAGCAGCTAATTAAAGCACTGCAAAGTGCATTCGAAGTTGATAAGATTTTTTTTGTGCCACAGGATATGAACGATTTTACCGGACATGCAGATGGTATGGTTAGGTTCCTAAACGAAGACACGGTATTGATAAATGACTATTCCAGCGAAAGCCCTGAATTTCAGTCGGCCTTTCGCATGTCGTTGCACAATGCCGGGCTTGAGTATGTTGATGTTCCCTATTGCCCAGATTTGAATACTAAGGATTCGGCGAAGGGTCTTTATTTAAACTACCTGGAGATGAACAAAATGATACTATTGCCGGTATTTGGTATAAAAGAAGATGAGGCTGCGGTTAGACAATTCGAGGATCTGTTTTCGGGTTATACAATTCGGACGGTTGAAAGCGGTGAAATAGCAGCTCAGGGAGGCGTTTTGAACTGCATAAGTTGGAATATTAAGTCATAAAACAATACTATGGAAAGAGAAAAAATCACATTAGATCATTCAGAAACCTGCGATTCTTGCGGAAAAACTATTTCGGCTGGCGAACCTGTTTATCCTTTGTATGACACTAACAGTGAGCAACCCAATATTTCGCTGGAAGAGATACGAACTGAATGGATTTTAAGCTTTTGTTCTGATTGCATTGGTCAGGTAAATCAACAAAGAATTGAATAATAGGTAATCCGCCTCGCAAATTAATAAAATACCGTCTTTTACACGTATTTTAATACAAATAAATGTATTACTTTTCCCGCCCTACATTCATGTTATGTCATTTAATGAACTTAATAGCGTTGAACACCTGATAATAAAAGAGTTGACCGGGGTCAACCTTAACGGAAATGCGCACCAGCTAAACGAACCTGATTCCCGGTATGGCAATGCCTTATGGGAGTATATACCAGCCGATAAACTAAAGAGAGAAATAACCGAGGTTTTACTGGAAAGTGAGCTAAAAGCCGCCCTTATAAAGATAAACCCGGAAATAGATAAACTGCCTGAACGTGCCGATGAAGTAATCCATAAGCTTAGAGCCATTTTGTTGTCGGTAGGCAATTTTGGTCTTGTATCGGCCAATGAAGAATTTGCCTTATGGCTGAAAGGTGAAAAGACTATGCCTTTCGGTAAGGATGGAGCCCATGTGCCGGTGAAACTGATAGATTTTGAGGACTACGGTAATAACAGTTATATACTTACCAATCAACTCAAGATAAGAGCACGGGAAACTAAGATACCGGATATAGTGATGTTCATAAACGGTATTCCGGTAGTAATAGGCGAAGCAAAAACTCCGGTTCGCCCGGCAGTATCTTGGCTAGATGGTGCGTTTGATATTCACGACATTTATGAGAACTCAGTTCCCGCATTATTTGTGCCCAATATTCTCAGCTTTGCCACAGAGGGTAAAGAATTAAGGTATGGGGCAATAAGAACGCCGCTTGAATTTTGGTGCCCCTGGCGGATAGAGGAGGAAAAAGACGAACTGGCAAAGTATGCTAACCTGCATGAAGTGAAGAAGCAGATGAGCAGCTTACTTCGGCCACAAACGTTGCTGGATATTTTGCAGAACTTCGTCATTTATTCCACCAATAGTAAAAAGCGAAAAATTAAGATAGTAGCCAGGTATCAGCAGTATGAGGGTGCCAACGCAATAGTGGAGCGGGTGCAGGACGGGTTAATTAAGAAAGGGTTGATTTGGCACTTTCAGGGTTCGGGCAAGTCATTATTGATGGTATTTGCCGCCCAAAAGATGCGACGGATGCAGGCATTGAAAAGCCCTACTGTAATCATTGTAATTGACCGGGTTGATCTGGATACTCAAATATCTGGTACGTTCAATGCCGCCGATATTCCTAACCTCGTTAATGCCGATAGCATAAAAGATCTGCACGACCTGCTTGAAAAGGACACTCGCAAAATAATAATTGCAATGGTGCATAAGTTTAAGGATGCTTATGCCAACATGAATACAAGGGAAAATATTATCCTGATGGTAGATGAGGCTCACCGCACACAAGAAGGTGATCTTGGCCGTAAAATGAGGGCGGCATTACCAAATGCTTTCCTGTTTGGTCTAACGGGAACACCTATTAATAAAGCGGACAAAAATACATTCTGGGCATTTGGTGCGGAACAGGATGAAGGTGGCTATCTTAGCCGGTACACTTTTCAGGACAGTTTACGTGATGAACAAACCCGGCCACTGCATTTTGAACCACGCCTGCCGAACGTTCATATTGACAAGGAGAAACTTGATGTTGCCTTCAATGAGCTTGCAAATGACCTCAGCGAAGCCGATAAAAACTTACTTAGCCAACAGGCTGCTAAAATGTCGGTTTTCCTTAAATCGCCGGAAAGAATAAAAACGATAGTAAGTGATATTGTAGAGCATTTTCGCCAGCATGTAGAACCTCAAGGGTTTAAAGCAATGATTGTTGCGCCTGACCGGGAAGCATGTGTATTATACAAAGATCAGCTTGATAAGTTATTACCCGAGGATTTTAGCCAGATAGTTATTTCTACTTCGGCCAATGACAGCTTTGAATTCAAGCAGAAGTGGGCTATGGATAAGGACAAGCAGGAAAAGATAGTAGATCAATATAACGATGCTAATTCATCGTTGAAATTCCTGATTGTAACGGCCAAGCTGCTGACCGGATTCGATGCACCTATCCTGCAAACAATGTACCTGGACAAGTCTATGAAAGACCATACACTTTTGCAGGCTATTTGTCGAACCAACCGGTTATTTCCAAATAAGTCCTTTGGTAGAATCGTTGATTATTTTGGCGTATTTGACGATACAGCAAAAGCACTTGCCTTTGATGAACTAGCGGTCAAAGCCATCGTAACCAACTTACAGGAGCTAAGAGAACAACTGCCTGTTTTAATTGATAAGACCTTGCTTCATTTTACCGGCACAGATCGTTCAGTTGACGGTTTTGAAGGCTTGACAAAGGCACAGGAATGTATCAATACGAATGATAAACGGGATGCTTTTGCCAAAGATTACAACTCTTTATCCAAAGTATGGGAAGCTCTAAGCCCGGACCCGATACTGAATCATCACCAGAAAGACTATAAATGGCTTAGTCAGGTTTACACATCAGTTCGTCCGGCAACAGATGATCATGGCAGGCTGTTATGGCACGCATTAGGCGCACAAACAACCGCATTGATACATGAGCACATCCACGTAGATGGTGTAAACCATGACATGGAGGAAATGGTTCTGGATGCAGAGGTCATAGATGGGCTGATGAACAAAAAGGACCCGAAAGAAGCCGAGAAGGTAATGCGTTTACTCATATACAGGTTCAAGGGTCATGGCGCAAATCCTGAAATTAAGAAACTCAGTGAGCGTCTTGATGATGTCCGGCTAAAAGCTGAAAAGGGATTAATCGGCAGCATAGAGTTTATTAAAGAGCTCTGCCAAATTGCAAGGGATACTTTGGAGGTTGAAAGAAATATTTATACTCCAGAAGAACGTAAATCAGCAACATCGGTACTTACAGAGCTATTCTTAGAGTTGAAAACCGATAAAACCCCGGCGGTGGTAGAGCGGATAGTAAACGATATTGATTCTATCGTAAAAATCGTCCGTTTCCCCGGCTGGCAAACAACCGTAGCAGGGGAAAGAGAGGTGCAAAAGTCATTGCGAAAGACCCTGCTTAAATATCAGCTTCATAAGGAAGAAGAACTTTTTGAAAAGGCTTATGGGTATATTAAAGAGTATTATTGATCATGCTAAGCACATATTGAGTGTAATAATGAAGGTTCTTATTAATTGGTAAGTTAAAAACGGAATTGTATGTTTTATCCAAATTTTATTGAAGATGTCTGCTACCATCCACCCCATATCAACAAAGTGCTACATGAAATTAATAAGAGCGTACCCGGTTATTTTCAAAAATTTATTGATACCGAAAATGGTACGATAGTAACAGCAGATGCAGCTGCGAAAATATCGGCTACTGTCGGCGCTACGTCTAAGCCTAGTCACATACCTAAGTCTCCAAAGAAGATCCTGGAAAGAATATTACGGGAGAGCATTGATGATTTTGAATCCGACAGAAAAATTTATACGAATATTTTAGATCCGGAATCCATGGCAGAATACAGTCTAGATAAAGGTTCTTTTAAAAATACTGTACTTAAAAATCTAATCCCAATTATCCGAAAAACGCTCCAAAACCGGCGAGCGGAAGAATTAGATAAATATCGCAAAGCATTCAATTTTGCTCAACCAGGAGACTTGTTTAATGTCGTCAATAAAATTGTTTCTTTTGCCGAAAAGTGGCAAAAGACTTGGTATAATTCGGAAGAGTTTGAAAAAATTAAACGGTATAATGAATTGGAATATAGTATTTTGGATAAGGATGAATATACATCATATGGAGTCATTGGCGGAGGAATAAAGAGCGCATTTCTATATAAACTCTACCCTTTTATGTTCCCAAACCGCAGTCGTATGTCTTTATGGGCCTTATGGTATCTTACTGAAAAAAAACAATTCGGATGTAAAGAGGATTCGGAATTTTTAATGATAAACATTAAAGAGGGAACCACACAACAGAATTATTTTTATCCTTACGGTCTTTTTTCTTACTACGCACTACAAATTTATATAAAGTTGAAATCTCTATACGCAATGCAGGGTGTTAGCTTACCTATAGAATACAGATTTGTTGTGGTAGAAAAGTTTCTAACATTTATTGCTCATCAACATCAAAATGAGATTGAGTTATTAAAACAAGATTCTCAAAATTACGAGTATGAATATTAGAGCAAACGAAGTATTTCGCAACAATTTTCACCGTCTTTCAAATCAATTTCCGTTAAAACCATTTCAGGAAAGAGTTATTAATCATGTTATTGACAACGGGTCAACGGTGGCAGTTATGCCTACTGGCGGTGGTAAGTCCTTGATTTATTGGGTTGCCGCACAGGCTCTTGGTGGTACGTGCTTGGTGGTTTCTCCACTCATCGCCTTAATTGACGAACAGGCCGACAAGCTAACTAAGGAAGGTTTTGAAGTGTTGGCTATTCATGCTGGCATGGGCGCGTCTGAGCAAATGAAGCAACTTAAAAAATTTGCTTCAGGTAAATCAAATCCTGATTTCATATTTGCAAGTCCAGAACGAATGGCTACTGATGGTTTTTTTGAATATTGTCTGTCGTTGCAATTCCATAAAATAAAACTGCTAGTAGTAGATGAGGTGCATTGCATAAGTCAATGGGGTTTTGATTTTCGACCATTTTATAAAAGAATTCCAACCTTTTTGAATGATATTTTCAAGGATAAATGGCCAGTAGTATTAGGCTTAACTGCAACAATTAATCCTAAAGAGTTGCAGGACATTTCAAGCGATTTTAGAATACCAAAAAAATCAATTCTAAAAGATGATGTTCTCTTGCGTTTTGACATTGATTTAATGGTAGAGAAATATTCAAAAGAGGAGGAAAAAGAAGAACGGTTGTGGCAACTGATTTCTGAACATTCTGAGGAAAAAGTTCTTGTATATCTCTATCGGAAATACCATAAAAGGGGTGTTGAAAACTTATGCCAAGTTGCAGTTGAAAAGGGAATCAAAACACTAGCTTTTCATGGTGATATGACTGGAGGTGATAGGCAGGAAATAATTAGAGACTTTAAGGAGGGGAAAGCTAATGTAGTCTTTGCTACTAATGCTTTCGGTATGGGCATTGACATTCCAGACATACGTTTAGTTATTCATTTTATGATACCTGAATCTATTGAGCAGTATTATCAAGAAATAGGGCGTGCCGGTAGGGATGGGCAAGGCGCAACTGCTTATATGTTTTACACTAACAAAAACATACAAGTCCGAAAGACCCATTTTATTGATAAGTCTTTTCCTGCTGAAGACGAAATAAAATTGTTATTTACAAAGGCAGTCAATAATGAAACAGGGAAAAAGACATTACAGTATTTCGCAGAGGAAGAGCTACAATCAGCCCTACCATACTTTTTGAATTGTGGGGCCATATCAATTGAAGGCAAAGGCTTCACGAGTTTGAATGTATTTAAAAGCAATAAAGATGCGCAGCTTCAAAATGTGGTTGATTCGTCTAGGACGGGTATGGTGATCGCTGTAATGATGAAACAACAATATCTCAATTTAACTTGCCGTGATTTTTTTAATATTACCTATAGGGCATTGGTAGGTGATTCTGCTACGTTGTCTAAAAATTTAGATAAATGCTTGGTTATTGAAGCTAAAGAAAACGAACTGAGTAGCGATCAAATAAAAGAAATTGAAACTGACACCGTCGTAAAAAGAGCATATAAACACAGTTTGCTTGATTACTTAGTATACCTGTTAGATAATTACGACAATTCAAAATCTCTACATCAGGAAATCGGAAGATACCTTGGTGTCAGCAAGCACTTACTAGGCAAAATTCATAAAACTGAGTCTGGTATTTGGGTCCGTTCAAAGTCCGAAGTTATTATTGCAAATATTCTATACAGGTCACAAATACCATTTGATTACGAAGAGAAATTATTTTATGAAAAGACAAAATGGAAAGAACCTGATTTTACAATTAAATACAATGAAAAAATATGGTATTGGGAACATTTAGGAATGACTGATGATGAAAAATATAATGACGACTGGAAAGAAAAGAAAGAAATCTACGGAAGGTTGGGAATAATGAATCAACTGATAACGACCAAAGAGAGTAGTGTTTTAAGCAGCATTGTAAATGAGAAAATAAAGTTGATCAAAGGGCATTAATTCCGCTATTTCCAAGCCAGCAAATTACGGCGCAGGAAAGGTGGCTGAAAAAGTTATTGTAAAAACCTCTATTAAAATATCAGCTTCATAAGTGCCCGGAGCTTTTAGAAAAGGCTTTTGGGTTCGTAAAGAAGGATTATAGATTTGAGTAAAAGTGTATATCAGTACTGTTAAAATAATTTTATATGATGTCTAAAGATGAAATAGCAAGGATAATTAATCCAGAATTTCCCGGAGTATACGCACCTACAACAGAGCCGACAAAATTAATCTTTACAGACGGGTCAGAAAAAGTAGGCTATTTTGAGGCTACAAAGAATTCGGACAGTTTAGAGAAAGAAAATAAATACACCTTTATTGAGTTTGGCGAGAATAGTCAAATGTATCGCGCAACGAGAGATTTGAAGTATGTAACGACAATTGATGCCAATTTGCTTAAATCAGTTGAATATCCATCTTATTCATCGCTATTATTAAAGCAGTTAAAAAAACATCAATAAAATAGTCGATAAAGGGCAAGAAAGAAAATGGTTAGAATATAAAGAGAATTGGACCAACTCGATCAAAGATTTGACCGGTACAATTATGTACAAATGGTTGGAGGAATATGAAAAATCAGGTTTCATGAGCTTCTCCGTTTTACCTGTTAAGAGGTATGAAGCAAATTTGGGTGAATATTTAACGACTGTTTTGGAAATACAGATAAATAATGGCAGAGCAATCTCAGTCGATCCAGTATCAAGTATATCATCAGATTATGACGGTCGTTTGGATTTCTATATGCTAGGCAATATGAATAAAAAGGTTTCTATTCTGAGAAAACTCATTAATGACCGTGAATATGTGTGGCTTCTTGCAAAGTCATCTGATCCCAAAACTCATTTTCCATTAAACCAAGAATTATTTATAAAACAAATTATTGAATGGTTACAATAAACAATGAAGAAATCCTTAACACCTACCACTATCTTTTAACGATAAAAAATATAGTGGAGCGGGACTTTGTACACGTACAAAAGAATAAATCTTATTTGGACAACCTTGTCCCTCAAGAATTAGAGAATATTTATTCCCAAAAGTATCAAACGGCGATGGTTTTTATTGATGGGACAGCTCAGTTATTGAAAGATTTTTCATTGGTTTCATTGGTCACCGCTTTCGAAAAGGCAGTATTTGCAAAATACCGTACATCCTACGGTGTGCTTCGTACTGTTGTCAAAGACCAAGCAGAACAACCCTTGGATTTTTTTGATTCTCGGGAAAGGTTTATTAATGACAATATTGATAGATTAGCTGGTATATTATTTCTGATTGATGGAATAATTGATCGGGATACGATGGAGACTCTAAAACAAATTAAAGAGCATCGAAATTATATCGTTCATGGAAAAAGGGATTCAGCTCCGCCAGCATTTGAGTTCGATATAGATACAATTGCTAAGACGCTTGACAATGCAGTCGCAGAAATTTCTCAGTAATAAACAATTTTTGCTTTATAAGTGAGAGTTAATAATTTCTGCTAAAAACTTAAAGAAATGAATAGGTCAATTCAAATTATTCAAAACAGTGTTTCTTTAAATCAAGTATTTAGAGGTTGTTGCGAAAAATATGATAAGCTACAAATGTTTGTTGCATGGGTTGGGAATCCATATAATACCATTCCATTTGATTATTTGAAGAATTTGGATTCAGTGCAGGTTACAGTTGGTATCTCCTTTTGTCAATCTCATCCAGATGGAATTGAGTATTTAATGGGGTTGGATTCTAAAATGAGAATTGTTTTTGAAAATCCTTTATTCCATCCAAAGGTTTACATTTTTTCTAAAGGAAGAAGCAGGGCAATGATAATTGGCAGCTCAAATTTTACCTACAGCGGATTTTATGAAAATGTTGAAACAAATATTCTTTTAGAAGGTAAAGAACATGAAAGTATAATAAAAGAGAACGAAGCAATATTTCAGAAATGGAATTTAGATGATGTGTCTTTCTCGCCAACAAAAGAATGGTTGTTATCTTATAGAATACGCTTTAGTAAGCGTCAAAAATCATTAAAAAAGGTGAAGCTTAAAGATGAGTCAAGCAAAGAAAATGATTATGCTATTGCATCGTCATGGCTAAACAAGTCGGGCTGGCCCTTATATGTCAAGAAGATCATGACCGCAGTTAGTGAGCGGTATGATGATGATGACAAAGATGTGCTCAAAGGAAAGTTGGAAAGATTAAAAGAATATAAAGATAAACTACGGTTGCCGTGGAAGCTTTCCTATTTTGATGAAATTGACAAAAGAAGAATGATGGGTGGTCTACCTCCTTATGCCTGGCTTGGGCATGTTGCAGCATCAGGCTTTGTAAGGAAGCTATTAGCTAACGGAACTAAACAACAAAAGGCAATAGTAATTTCCTGCATCAATAAAATTGGAGATTTAAAAATTCCGCTCGATTGGAAAGCGCTCGAGAAGGAATTAGATACCTTAGAAAGCCTTGGTCCTTCAATAAAAGGAGACTGTAAAATAAACTGTGTCAGAAGTTAAATGATTAACTTTAAAACACAGGATATGAAAAAGCAGGAACCGATTGATTATGAGTCAATCAAAAAGCAAGCCCTTGAGCAGTTTCGTTCGGGCAAAAGTCTAACCGGGAAAGGAGG
>CANFHA010000003.1 GCA_947446645.1 Chitinophagaceae bacterium
ATACCCTCAGTTTCATACCAGGCTCACGCTCTAAGCCATCGCCCGGTTTCAAAGTAAAAAATTAAAACTTAAAAGTAAAAATACCCTCAGTTTCATACCAGGCTCACGCTCTAAGCCATCGCCCGGTTTCAAAGTAAAAAATTAAAACTTAAAAGTAAAAATACCCTCAGTTTCATACCAGGCTCACGCTCTAAGCCATCGCCCGGTTTTCAAAGTAAAAAAATTAAAACTTAAAAGTAAAAATACCTTCAGCTTTCAGAGAGCAGGTGCAAATTACGAATTATAAGTTCATTGAAATGTTAATTGCTTTTGGGTTGTTTTCTGCCGCGGCACAGATTTCATTTTTCTCCAGGCTGATAAAAGGCGTGGATAAACGGAATTTTGTTTAGGCTTATTCTCTTTTCAATCATAAGATCATTAATTTTATCCCAATCAATAATCAGCAGCAAAGGCGATCATCGCTAAATTTACTTTATGGGAATTGAATTAGTGGTTATGTTTTTGGCCGCAATAATGTTTGTGAGCGGCATAGTACTCATCTTTGTTTCCAAAGGGGCATGGAGGAAATTCGGCCTTGTGCTTATATTACTAGGCATCATCATTTTTGTGGTGTGTATGTTGTTCTGGCCACGGGCTAAGGAACATACCTTCATATTGCTTGGGTATTAGCGCCTGCCCGGGATTTTTCGTTTCATTTAATGTAGTTATTGGCTGTGCGGTTTCCATTTACTCTACATATCGGCCAATATCCAGTTTTGCTGCATGGTCTGTTTGAGTTCGCGGGCATATTTGTGGCTTTCAGATATTATGTGTGGCTACGCAAGCAGCAGGGAGATACGATATCGCAAGAGCACAGAATATACGCAATAACCGGCGCTGCACTGGGCGCTGTGATAGGCGCAAGACTGGTTGGCGCTATGGAGAACCTGCCGGAATGGATGTCTGCTCCATCGGCATGGGCTTACTTTGCAGGTAATAAAACACTGGTAGGTGGCCTGCTGGGCGGCCTGGCGGGTGTGGAAATTGCTAAGAAAATAGCAGGAGAAAAGAGGAGTACCGGCGACCTTTTCACCTACCCGCTACTGGCCGGTATGATCATAGGCCGGATAGGCTGTTTTTCGGCGGGCATACATGAAGAGACTTATGGGGTGCCCAGCCACCTTCCATGGTCTATGGACCTGGGCGATGGTATAGCGCGCCACCCGGTAACGCTATACGAGATCGTATTTTTGGTACTTTTATGGATAGGGCTTGCAAGTGTGCGGAGGCGGTTCGTATTGGATGAGGGAGCTTTGTTTAAGCTATTTATGATCGCTTACCTGGTATACCGTTTCCTGCAGGATTTTATAAAACCGGGCTGGCGGTATTGCCTGGGAATGGGAACTATACAGCTGGTGTGCATAGCCGGGTTGCTGTACTATGGTAGATACATTATTCATCCGCGATCGCTGATCGTATCAAAACGGGGACATGCCAGTTAGAAAATACACTTACTACGACTTTACTGTTAGCCTGTGCCCAGAGTGCCTGAAGCGGATAGATGCGAAAATAGTGTTTGAAGATGGCAAGGTGTATATGCTGAAAACCTGCCCGGACCACGGATTTCATAAGGTCGTCATTGCGACAGATATAGAATACTATAAGAATACACGCAACTATAACAAACCATCCGAAACGCCGCTGAAGTTTAATAATAAGGTGCACTATGGCTGCCCCTATGACTGTGGGCTGTGTACCGACCATGAGCAACACAGCTGCCTGACACTGATAGAAATAACGGACCGGTGCAATCTTTCCTGCCCCACATGCTACGCTATGTCGTCGCCACATTATGGGCGGCACCGCACGCTTGAAGAGGTGGAGCGCATGCTGGACATAATAGTGGCGAGCGAGGGAGCGCCCGATGTGGTGCAGCTAAGCGGTGGCGAGCCTACGCTGCATCCGCAGTTTTTTGAGATACTGGATATCGCAAAGCGCAAGCCGATAAAGCACCTGATGCTGAATACGAACGGTGTGCGCATAGCGCAGGATCCGGGATTTGCAGAGCGGCTGGCTACTTATATGCCAGATTTTGAGCTATACCTGCAGTTTGACTCCCGTAGACCGCATGTGCTGGAGGCGCTGAGGGGAAAGGACCTTACGGATGTGCGGGTAAAGGCATTGGAAAAGCTGAATGAGCTGAACCTGTCCACGACTTTAGTAATAACGGTGCAGAAAGGCCTTAATGATGATGAGATAGGGTCGCTTATCGACTTTACGCTGACGCAGCGATGCGTGCGCGGCATTACCTTTCAGCCTGTGCAGATAGCGGGCAGATTTGAACATGACCCTGATAAGAACCGGATGACACTTACCGAGGTGCGGGATGGTATACTATCCCAAACGGATGTGTTTAAACCCAATGATATTATACCTGTGCCCTGCAACCCTGATGCGCTGGCTATGGGCTATGCGCTGAAGCTGAACGGTAATGTGTTTCCGCTGACGAGGTACCTGGACCCCGCGCTGCTGCTGAACAGCAGCTCGAAGAACACAATAGTGTATGAGCAGGATACACACCTGCATGAACAACTGATAAAGATATTCAGCACAGGCGTATCGGTAGATAAGGTGACGGAGGATATGCACCAGCTTTTGTGCTGCCTGCCGCAGGTGGTGGCGCCTGGTCTGGCTTATGAAAATTTATTCCGTATTATTATAATGCGTTTTATTGATGCCTATGATTTTGATGTGCGGTCGATAAAGAAATCGTGTGTGCATATTGTGAGCAAGGACGGCAGGATAATACCCTTTGAGACCATGAACCTGTTTTACAGGGATGAGAAGGAAAGCTATCTTAAGGAACTAACCGGAAGAGAATAAATAATTTGAACAGGTAAAAGCAGTTTATATGATGGATCTATTAGCTTTATTGGGTATAGTGCTGGCTGTAGTGGGTGGCCTGGCAGTGCCAATAGGCCTGGTAATTATAATAGTGGGGGCTCTTTCATCAGAGAAAAAGACAAGCAAGTTTGGTGTACGAGTGCTGCTGGTTGGGTCGGTAAGTTTGCTTTTTAGTTTCACACTTTGTTCCGTATCGTTCAAATTATGAAGAGGATAGTACAGGTTGTTTTAATGGTGATGCTTGCTGCTACGGCATTGGCTCAAAATAAGGATGAGCAGGCTATAACTAAAATGCTGGCAGCCCAGGTGGCGGAATGGAACAAGGGTAGTGTAGACGGCTATATGCATGGCTACTGGGACAGTGACAGCTTGCTTTTTATAGGGTCGGCGGGGCCGCGATATGGCTACCAGGCTACGCTGAAGCGCTACAAGGAGGCCTACCCGGATGCAGCCCATATGGGCACACTGATGTCTACGGTGGTGAGTATGAAGCGACTTTCAAAAGAGTATTATTTTGTTGTGGGCAAATGGGCGTTGAAGCGCAGTGCGGGCGATGTGGCCGGGTCTTACACATTGCTCTTGCGTAAGATAAAAGGTGAATGGGTGATTGTGAGTGACCATAGCAGCTAAAGGGTATAGCCGTTGTTATCGGGTTTGATTATTCATTTATTTTCGGGATTTATACGTGCATCATCCGCAGCATGCTGTTTTTTCAATAAATTGTGTTGCTTAAAGAATTTATCATGAATAGAAGTATCCGTAAAGTTGCGGTGATAGGGAGTGGTGTTATGGGCTCGCGTATAGCGTGCCATTTTGCAGGCATAGGTGTGCAGGTGCTGCTGCTGGACATAGTGCCGCCGGCGCTGAACGATGCAGAAACTGCAAAGGGCCTGACACTGAATGATAAACAGGTGCGTAACCGTATAGTGAATGACGCGCTGCAGGCCACGCTGAAAAGCAAGCCATCAGCAGTGTATACCAGGAGTGTGGCCCAGCATATAAAGACGGGTAATATAGATGACGACTTGCCGAAAATAGGAGACTGCGACTGGATAATAGAGGTGGTGATGGAGCGTCTTGATATAAAGCAAAAGGTATTTGACCAGGTGGAGAAATACCGCAGGCCGGGTACGCTGGTTACTACGAATACTTCGGGTATACCTATACACCTCATGAGCGAGGGCAGGAGCGAGGATTTTCAGCAGCACTTTTGTGGTACACACTTCTTTAATCCGCCGCGCTACCTGCGCCTGCTGGAGATAATACCAGACCCAAAAACAAAACCGGAAGTACTGGATTTCCTGATGGATTACGGAGACCGTTTCCTGGGTAAGACTACGGTACTGTGCAAGGATACACCAGCTTTTATTGCGAACAGGGTAGGTGTGTTTGGATTTATGGCGGTATTTAAAGCCATTCAGGACCTGGGCCTGAATGTGGATGAGGTGGATGCGCTGACCGGCCCGGTGCTTGGCAGGCCGAAGTCGGCGACCTTTCGCACGGGTGATGTGGTAGGGCTGGATACGCTGGTGCATGTGGCAAAAGACCTGCCAAAAAATGCGCCAAATGATGAGGCTAAGGAATTGTTTATAATGCCACCCTTCCTGGAGACAATGCTGGCCAATAAGTGGCTGGGCGATAAGACGGGCCAGGGTTTTTATAAAAAGGTAAAAGGAGAGAAAGGCAAATCTGATATACTGACGTTGAACCTGCAAACCATGGAGTATGGCCCGAAGGTGAAGACGAAATTTGCGACCATTGAGGCGGCTAAGCAGGTTGATGACCTGGCACAACGACTTAAGACGCTGTATAACGGCAGCGATAAGGCGGGTGAATTTTACAAGCTGTTCCACCACCTGTTGTTTGCATATATAAGCAACCGTATACCGGAGATAGCCGATGAGTTATACAAAATAGATGATGCGCTGAAGGCCGGTTTTGGCTGGGAGATAGGAGCATTTGAAAGCTGGGATGCCCTGGGTGTGAAGAAGGTGCTGGAGAAAATGAAGGCTGCCGGTGTGCAGGTGGCACCGTGGGTGCAGGCTATGCTGGATAAGGGTATTACCTCGTTTTATAAAACCGAAGCGGGTGTACGCAAATACTACGATATACGCACTGAGGCCTTCCAGCCTATACCGGGCATGGGGGCTTTCATACTGCTGGAGCACCTGGATGAAAAGGTAGTGTGGAAAAACAGCGTGTGCAAACTGTATGATATAGGCGACGATGTGGTGGCGCTGCGCTGGAATACCAAAATGAACAGCATAGGCGGCGAGGTGCTGGATGGAGTGCAGAAATCTATAGCGGCTGCAGAAGAAAAATATAAGGGGCTGGTGATAGCCAATGGCGGGCCAAATTTCAGCGCCGGCGCTAATGTGGGTTTGATATTCATGTTTGCCGCTGAGCAGGAATATGATGAGCTGGATATGGCGGTGCGCGCATTCCAGAATACTACTATGCACATGCGCTACAGCAGTATTCCGGTAATAGTGGCGCCTCATGGCCTTACGCTGGGTGGCGGCTGCGAAATGTGCCTGCATGCAGATGCGGTGCAGGCATCGGCAGAGAGCTATATAGGGCTGGTGGAAGTGGGTGTGGGCCTGATACCGGGCGGTGGCGGCACCAAGGAAATGGCGCTGCGTGCGAGTGACCGCAACATAAAGGAAGACATAGAGGTAAACTACCTGCAACAACTGTTTATAAACGTGGGTACGGCAAAGGTATCTACATCAGCACATGAGGCGTTTGAGAATTATGTGCTGCGGCCGGGCTATGATCATATTTCTATGAACCCGGACAGGCGTATAGCTGATGCGAAGCGCAATGTATTGCAGCTATGGGAGCGGGGCTATACGCAGCCTGTTGCCCGAAACGACATAAAGGTGCAGGGCCGTGGCGGACTGGGTGGCCTGCTGGCAGGTGTGCATGGCATGAGGCGCGGCAACTACATAAGCGACTATGATAAGCTGATAGCGGAGAAACTGGCCTATGTAATGTGTGGCGGCGATCTGTCGGCACCTACCGTAGTAAGTGAGCAGTATCTGCTGGACCTGGAGCGTGAGGCTTTCCTGAGCCTTTGCGGCCAGAAAAAAACATTGGAGCGGTTGCAGAGTATTTTGACTACCGGGAAGCCGTTGAGGAATTAGACATTAAATGGCTAAATGACTGGATTGCTCAATGGCTCAATGATGAGTGCGCAAGCCAGACAAATTCATTTTTTGTATCTTTAACTTATGTTAGTCAATGAACCTGCTGTTGCCTATAGCAAACGAAAATATTCCATAGCAGAGTATCTCGAAATGGAGCAGGCGTCCGCTGAGAAACACGAATATTACCAAGGGGAGATATTCGCAATGGCCGGGCCTAAGTTTCAGCATGTGGTCGTTGCCGGCAATATATTCGGCCAGCTAAAAAATAAACTGAAAGGAAAGCCATGTCAACCACTCGGCAGTGATATGCGTGTGCATATTCCAAAGAATACTCTGTTTACATACCCTGATATTTCGGTTGTTTGCTTATCGCCGGAATTTCTGAATAATGATGAATGGAATTTGCTAAATCCATCAGTAATTATTGAGGTGCTTTCGCCTTCTACAAGAAACTATTACCGTGGAGACAAGTTTAACCTGTACCGGGATATTCTTACACTTAAAGAGTATATTTCAGTGGATTCGCAAACAATCGGCATAGAAGCGTTTTATATCAATGCGCAGGGACTGTGGGAGTTGAGGGAACATAAGAATGCAGAGGAAACGCTCCAGTTGAAGAGCATAAAGATGGCTGTGAAGGTTGCAGACATTGATGAGGGGACAAAATTTGACTGGAGCGCATAAGAATAGAGATGATAAAGCCAATACAAACAGAACAAGAATATAAGCAGGCGATGAGCCGGCTTGATGAGATATTTGATGCCAAGAGAGGTTCTAAGCAAGGAGATGAACTGGAAGTGTTGGCGATGTTAATTGAGAACTACGAAAGTGAGCATTTCGCAATTGATTCCCTTCCCGCCAACAATTATGCTTTCCCTAAGAATACCAAATAATAATAAGTGTTACCTTGCCTGATATATTTATGGGGATTGGAAAGAACATAGTGAAGTGGGCGCTGGCCTGTATATCGGTATTGTGCGTCAATAGTATTTTGCTTGCACAGCAGGTAGGCATTGAGATGCATACCGAAGCACAGGCCGACACGGCCAAAAAAGAAGTGATCAAAGAGGTGCCGGCCATCACCGTGGAAGAGCTGGAGCAGCTTTATAACAAAAACCCCGATTCTATCTATAGCCAGTACTTGCATACCCTACTGGAAAATAAACAATTTAAGACGGCAGAGAAGGTTGTGATCAATCAGCGCAGCCACAACCCGCAGGACCTTTCCCTGCGTGTGGACATGGGCGATGTATATGCCTGGGAGCGGCGATATGACAAGGCTAAGGTGCAATATGACAGCCTGCTGCAGATGCTGAACGGCGATGATGGACTTACGCAACGTGTTGTAAAAACATTTACTGACCATGGCAACGACGACTATGCGCTAAAGGCGCTGGAGCGGACTGCTGTACTGACCAATGCATGGTACTACTACGGTATGCCCCTGGCGCGGCTGTATGACAAGTGCGGCAGGGGAGACAAAACTATAGAGATGCTGCTGATAGCCGTGCCTGTGCAGGGCGGCAACCTGGAAACGCTGAAGACTATGCTGCTGGAGATGCTGGGCACTGACCCTGCAAAGCTGCAGCAGATGCAGAAAGGAATTGTAAAAAAGATAAACGATGACCCGGGCAATGCTAACTATGCAGACCTGCTAACCTGGATATACACCCAGAAAAATGACTGGGATGGTGCGCTGATACAAATAGAAGCGCTGGACGAGCGTAATAAGGAAAGCGGCAGGCGACTGATAGAGCTGGCGCGCGTTGCTGCGAATGCCAGGCAGTATGATGCAGCTGCCAAAGCCTATGACGATGTGATAGCACAGGGCAAGGAATCAGTAAACTATCTGACAGCCCGCAGTGGCCGGCTTTCTATAGCGTTTGAACTGATTAAAAACGATACGTTGCTGAAGCCAGCGGTAATTGTGGACCTGGCGAAGCAATATGATAGTTTGCTGGTGGAGTATCCGCAGCAGTATACCACGCAGACTGCGGCAGACTATGCCATGCTGGAGGCCCAGTATGCCGGCAATGCACTAAAGGCGCTGGCGCTATTGCAACGCGCTATTACCGAACCGGGTATAAGGCAAAATGCCGTAGGCATGTTTAAGCTGCAGATGGGCGACTACTACCTGCTTACAGGCCAGCTATGGGACGCATCACTCATATATAGCCAGGTAGATAAAGAGTTTAAGCAGGATATGCTGGGCGAGGATGCCCGGTTCAGGAATGCGAAACTTGCTTACTACCGGGGCGATTTTGTATGGGCTCAGCGGCAGCTATCCGTGCTTAAAGCTTCTACATCCCAGCTTATTGCCAATGATGCGCTGTACCTGTCTGTACTGATCACCGAGAACGTGGAAGACAGCAACTATGTGCCGCTGGAGCGGTTTGCAAATGCCAGCCTGCTGCTGTTTGAAAACAAGGACAAGGAAGCCGAATCGCTGCTGGACAGTATAAACAAAGCTTACCCCAAGCATCCGCTGAATGATGATATTATTATGGCACGTGCCGACCTGGCAATGAAGCACCATAACTACCTGAGAACGCTGGAACTGCTGAAAGCCTTATACGATAAGTATGGCCAGGATGTGCTAGCAGATGACGCTGTGTATAAGATGGCGGAAATATACCGCAACCAGCTGCATGATATACGGGAGGCCAAGCACTATTATGAGCAGCTGATAATAGACTACCCGGGCAGCACCTATGTACAGGCGGCACGCCAGCACCTCTACGACCTCAATAACGCAGTTTTACCATAGATGAGCACAGACCAGAAAAACAATCCGCTGCACGGTATTACCCTTGAGGTGATGCTGAATCACCTGGTAGCAAACTACGGCTGGGAAAAGATGAACGACCGTGTGCGGATAAATTGCTTTTTTGAAAATCCGAGTATCAAGTCCAGCCTGAAATTTTTACGCGCTACACCCTGGGCGCGTAAAAAAGTAGAAGATCTGTATCTGGAAAGTATTAATAAGTAACTGAGGACTCCACAAAATAAGTCTGTTTCTCAACAATTTGCAGCTTCTGAAAAGCTGTGGCATGCCTTTTGTAATACACTTACCAAACGAGGACTAAAACTACATTTTATGAAAAAACGTACGATGAGATATTTCAGCAAAAACAGGGCTTTAAAATTATTTGAACGCCCCACACAACTTGATCTGCACACTTTCCTTAGCGCTACATTTGCCATATCTCAGAGCCGTGTAGTGAAGCAACATGTACAGAGCGTGCTTCACGAGCTGAGCATGCCTTCTTACAAGCTTAGTGCATAAACATCTTTTTTACTATAGTTGGTAATTATATGACCGGGGCTGCCCGGTTATTTTTTTGCCTCTACCTGCCGGTCGCAGGGGTATTACCTAAATGTATTTGCATGCAGATTGCTTTTGCAAAATAAACATCGGAAAGTCGTAATCAAAAAAAATAAATTTACCGGTAGTAAGGTAATAAAATATGGTATATTAGCAGTTTACAAGCAATTTCTAAGCAATTTTCCATCTGTAAACTGATGATTGATAAATTTGGCTTAATTTTTGCAATAAGGTTGGTTGACGGAAAGATATACGTTATTTGTAAGGAATAATTGTATGAGAAAAATACTACTATCGATAACATTTACTTTGCTATTTTTTGCAGCACAGGCCCAAAGCAGCAAGACACCAATGGAAGACATGGTGAATGCGCTGAGGATGGGCCGGGCTACAGATATGGTGAAGTACTTCGATAATTTCGTACCAATTACCATAAATAACAACCAGCAGATATACAGCCACAACCAGGCGCAGGTAGTACTACAGGATTTCTTTGATAAGCACAGCGCCCGGGATTTTGTGATAATGGATAACGGCTCACCCGACAATACTTCTAAGTTTCTCATTGGAAGTTTCACAGAGCCATCTGGTGCTAAGTACAGTGTGTACATACTTATGAAAACCAAGGCTGGAGATTATATGCTGCAGGAGCTAAGGTTGAATAAGGAGAATTGATTTGTTTAGTTTACTTCATAAGTACAAAATAAGAGGACCCGAGGGTCCTCTCATTTATTTAAGCTATTGGCTGCCTATCTCATATTTGCAATCGTTTTCCCCTTAGGGTACTTTATGGTATAGCCGAAGGGCAGTGTTTTTGTTTCATTCGCGTTCAGCGATATTGTCCACTTCATAAGCCCGGTGGTTTCGTTGTACTCAGCTGAGCCTGTCTCCTTGTCCTCAATTACAATGTCTTTGTCATTGCTTACGGGCTGCTGATCTTCTATTACCAGGTTTATATTTTCCTTGCGGGTATTGCGCACAGATATGGTGTAGGCAAATGTTTCGCGCACATTGTTGCCTATGGTCTTCACGCTGCGCAGCTTGGTATCGCGTACGCGCTTCACCACTATCTTCTTGTCCCTGCCCAGCGATATGGTCATTGTGTCACGCACATTGCGCATATCAATATTGCCCTGGCCCACATAGGTGCCTTCATAGAAAATATTGGTTTGTCCCGGCAGCAGGTTCAGGTCTTCCCAGTTGGTGATCTCCGCCTGCAGGAAGGCATCTTTATCCAGCTTGGGCACGGCAAAGTAGTGATAGGTGGCGGGCAGCTCATATTTCTTTATGGCTACCAGGTGCTGCTGGCCATCGCTGGGTATTGTATACGGCAAGTCTATATCAAACGAGGTGTTTACGCCCGAGTTATCAACCGATACATATTCGTTGATGGAAGATTGTTCGTCTTTCATAATGCCGGCTGCACCTTCCATCACGTCGCCTGCACTCCTTGTCTTAGAATATGCTGCCGCGGGGGCTTGTGGCATGTTGTTGTTTCTGTATACATTTTTGTACACCGGTTCGTAAAAGGCGAGGTACCATCGGTTCATAGCAGGTGCCTGCACACCTTCGTTAGGGTTGCCGGTGGATAGTGTGAGACGTACGTTGTTCCACTTCACGCCGCTGTTCTGGTAGATGTTAGCCTTGTAGTAGAGCTTTACCGGCTTGTTCACCTCGTCAGCAAATATATCGTACGTGGGTGTCCAGCCCGCGTGCGGCACTATATAGTCAATGGTTATGGCGCTGCTGGTAGACTCCTTTGCATAGAATTTCACCAGGAGCTGGCCGCCTGGCTGGTAGTCTTTTTTCTGCTCTTCATCCAGTTGCTTATTTAGCCGGGCGATCCGTTCATCCAGTTTTTTAAGGCGTGCTTCTTCCTCTGTTCTCTGATTCAGGTAACCTTCCATTTTGCTATTTACAAGGTCCAGCATCTTAGATAGCTCTGCCACCGAGAGGCCGGTGTTTTCCCCGCTTACTTTCTGGTTGGCGGTTATTATAGCCAGTTGCTGGTTCAGCACTTTTATTTTGTTATTTACCTGGTCCTTAGTTGCGCCCAGCCACAGTATGCTGTCTTTTATCATTTTCGCTTCGGGCGAGAATATTTCTGCCTCCAGGTAATTGTTCTGAAAAGTAGCAGACTCTATCACCACACCATTGGTTGCGTTCACCGTCAGGCTCTGGCTGTTTACGTCACCGGCCACATTGGTGAACAGTATTTCGTTCTCTCCCTTGGACAGACTTATGTTTGCGGTGCTGGTCAGCTCTGCCCCGCTCAGGAAGACTGTTGCCTGCTCTATGTTCAGTTTTTGATGCGCCTGGGCATGGAGCAGGGCTTCAGGCATGGAAACAGAGATCAGTAAAGCAGCGGAAAATAAAAATTTGGTTTGCGTCATAATGCGTGATTTTTAAAGAAGAGAGCTGAAAGTTAGAAATTCCATAGGCGGGATAGGGTTGATTAGGGATAGTTAACAATAATTTATGGCTTTGGTTATAAGCATTTGTGGCCGCTTTTAGTTTTTAAGTAGCGCATGTTTATGGAATAGTAATGCTTCCTGTGTCTGTGATAGGGTAACCGATTAAATAAAAGACATGGAACAGCCAGCGATAAACCGTAATTTTGCAGCCCAAATAAACGAGATGAGCTACGAAGAAAGTAAAGAAAGACGCAGGTCGAGAAGCAGCTTTCGCACTACACTGGATGTGGGCATGGGCTTGTTTTATGTGGCTATAGGCATAGCGGTGATGGTGCTGAGGGCTTTTGGTACTTTCCAGATACGGCCGGAGATCATTGCCTATGTACTGGGCGCTATGATGATAATAGGCGGTTGCTTCCGCTTCTATCGCGGCCTGCAGGATATTTTGCGCAACAGGAAATAGGAGACTCCCAAGAGCAGGAAGAGATGATGAAGTAGTGCAACATATAAGTCTCCCGCCTACCAGCTGTTACGAGTGTAGGGAAGAGGCAACCGCTGTTAAATTATTGTTACAACAGATATCAGCGATCTCTATTAGTTGAATTAATAAGTAAAATTGCGGTCCTTATGCATTTGCTCAAATATGTTTTATTGTTCTTTGTTTTGACCGGTGTGCTGGTTTCATGCGAGGAAGCCCCAAAGAACCAGGATAACCTGGGCAAGGGTACGATAGATATTTCTGTAGATGAATCGTACCGGCCAGTGATAGATGAACAGCTAAGGGTATTTGACAGCAGCTATCCGGATGCAAAGATCAATATCCACTATAAGCCGGAGGCAGAATGCTTTAAAGACTATTTTGAAAACAAGGCAAGGGTAATACTGGTAACCCGCCCGCTGACAAAAGTGGAGAAGGAACAGTGCGATCAGCAGAAGATATATACCACATCTATGAAGCTGTGCAGGGATGCTGTGGCCGTAGTAGTGAACAACAGCTCTGAAGATACGCTGCTGGATATGAATGTGCTGAAAGGCATACTCACCGGAGTGTATAAGCAGAAGTACACAGTGGTGTTTGACAACCAGGCATCGAGTATAGTGCGCTTTGTTGTAGACTCTGTGCTCAAGGGTGGCAAGCTCGGCGCAAATGTGTTTGCCGCAAAGGGTAGCAGGGATGTGGTAGACTATGTGGCTAAAAATAAGGATGCGATAGGCTTTGTGGGACTGAACTATGTAAGTGACACTACAGACCCGAATAATACCGGCACTTTCATAAATACTGTTAAAGTTGTAGCCATGAAGAATGACAGTACCGGGGAGTTCTTAAAGCCCTACCAGGCATGGCTGGCGCTGAAAACGTACCCGCTGTACCGCAGTCTTTATTACATAAACCGGGAAAGTTATCCGGGTCTCGGCACGGGTTTTGCAAACTTTCTTGTAGGGCAGCGTGGGCAGCTGATTTTTAAATTTGCGCACATGTTTCCTGTAAATGCAGAGATGATAGTAAGGGAAGCACAAATAACCAATCATAAGTAAGTCACTAATTATCAAACATTAAATAACATAAACGTACTAAGATGTACAACAGCAGAAGAATAATGATAATGCTTATTGCGATCGTTTTCAGCATAAGCGCCACTGCACAATCGCTGCAGGACGGTATCAAAATGTATAACTACGAGAAGTACCAGAGTGCCGAGCGTATACTTTCGCCGCTGGCTGCAAATGATGCTATGGCCAACTATTACCTGGGCCTTTGCCAGCTGCAGGAAGGTGATGCAGCAAAAGCAAATGCTACGTTCTCAAAATTTCCGCAGGATGCGGCCAACTTGTCTGGCTTGGCGCGCGTGTTTTTCATAAATAAGGATGTAGCAAAGGGTATGCAGGCTGCAAAAGACCTGGCTGCAAAATCGAAGAAGAAAGAGTGGCAGGCAGAAAAATATGCAGCTGATGCCATCACCTACACTACTGGTGGCGACTATAACCAGGCTATATTCTGGTATAAGGATGTGCTGACGAAAAGCCCTGACGATGCAGCTACACACCTGGGTTTGGGCGATGCACTGAGGAAAATACCCGGCGGTGGCGGCGATGCCATGACCAACTATGAGTCGGTAACGGAAAAGGATGCCAAGAATTCGCTGGCATTTACCCGCATAGGCGACCTGTGGTACGAAGCGAAGAACTACCAGAGCGCACTTGATAACTATGCCAAGGCCAAGGACGCTGACAATACTAACCCACTGCCTTACCGTGCATTGGCAAGGGCTTTCTCAAGCTCAGGCAAATTCAAGCAGGGGCTGGAAAACTCGCAGAAGTACTACGAGCTTTCGGACAAAACCCCGATGGATAAAATAAACTATGCTGAAGCGCTCTTCCTGGCTCAGAATAACTGCGAAGCAGCTAAGATGGCTAAGGATATGCTGAATGATGTAACGGACTACAAGCAAAAGACAGAGCTGTATGGTATACTGGGCTTTGCTGAAGCTCAGTGCGGCGACTCAATAGATGCCATTAAGAATATCCGCATTTACCTGGGCCGCCAGGAGCCTTCAAAGGTGCTGCCTACTGACTACGTAAACGTAGGTAAGCTGTTCCTGAAAATGGGTATGCTTGACTCTGCTGTAACTTACTACAATAAGGGAATTGCTAATGACACCGGGGCGAATAAAACAGACATTTACCGCCAGATAGCAGAAGCCTTTAAAACAAGGAAAGACTATTGTAACTCTGCTGCATGGTATGACAACCTGATAAAGGCAAATCCTGCTACCCAGCCTGCAGACTATGCATGGAGAGGTATTATGTACTACTACTGCAAGGACTACGTAAAGGCTATGAAGTCTTATAACGATTTCGAAGTTAAATATCCTGATCAGCCGTCTATACCTTACTGGCAGGGCCGTATACAGCAGGTGATCGACTCTGACGCCGTATCTGGTGCAGCTGTTCCTTACTTCATGAAGTGGTTTGGAAAAATAGGGGATAACTACGAAAAGAAGAATGAGCTTAAGGGCCCTTATGAGTACCTGGTTTATTATTTCTACAACAAGAAAGACAAGGAAAATATGAACATGTATAAGGAGAAGCTGAGGACCCTGGATCCTACTAATGCTAACCTGAAGGCGATAGAAGAAATGGAGAAAAACGCTAACGCGCCTAAGAAAGCAAAAACAACAACGCCAGCTAAGGGCAAATAATAAAGTCAATGCTATTAAATGGAAAAGCTGCTCATGGGCAGCTTTTTCCATTTACGTGTATCCAGATCAGGATTTAGCAATTTATGCTTATTTTTAGCGGGAAGCGGTGCCTGAAGCAATGTACCGATCTCCGCACACAATATGAAGATCACAAAAGCGCTTATATTCTTACCGGCTATTCTGGTGTTATTGGTCGCCGGCAGTTGCAGCAATGACAAGAAGAAACTGGGAGGGCTTACCTACGATATGGCCCGCAAATCTCTGAATGAGAAATACCCCAAGCTGCCTACTGATGAAATATTTCGCCAGGCCAGCAGCGGCAGGCTGTACAATGAGCTAAAGGACCGGTATAGACGTGGGCTGAACGACCTGGCTATAGAGACGGACCGCGACGGCGCCAAGCTGGTGGTGGTTGTGATGTCGCCGGATGTGGGGCGGGCATTATCGCTCTCCAATACCTCGGGCATACCGTACATTGTGCAGTTGTGCAATACGATGGGTATTGATTGCCTGGATATGACACCTATACTGGCATCGCAGCACGCAAACTCAACAGGTCAGTCGGCATCGGAAGGCAACTTTAGCAAGGGTGGGGCGGCAGTGGTAGCCGAGCAGCTTTCTTACCTCATGCTCACTTACGACTGTTTCAAGAACAACAAGAAATTCCCCGCCGGACCGAAACCCGAAACCTTCGGCGATGCAGAACCTAACAAGAAAGAAGTGATAGACGAGGAAAAAGGAGTAAAGTACTACCTTACCACAAACTCGCAGGGCCTGAGGATGGACCATAACGTTACCTTCCCTAAGAAAAAGCAAACCATTTACTTCATGGGCAATGCACAGATCTACAGCCCGCTGCTGGATGACAATTCGATCGCTACCCACATGCTGCAGGAAAAATACCCGGCCAAAGAGATTATCAATGCAGGTTACCTCAACTATACTATTGAAGACTTTGCCGGACAGTATGTAGAAAAAGGACGTTTTACCGAGCCGGATGTAGTGGTGCTGTGTACCAGCGGAGAAGATATATTGAGCAACTTCTTTACCCAGCGCAACCGCTTTGCAAGGTCTAAGAAGATTTACAAGCCCTCGCCTGCGGAGGAAGAGTTTTATTTACATCTCAATTAGGCTAAAAACCGCCAATATGGAAAACGATCTGGAACACCTCAAGTACCCCATAGGCCGCTACCAGAAGCCGGAAGCGCGCACACCCGAATTGATGCAAGAGTGGATAAACGTGCTTACCCTATTACCATCGTGGATGGATGCCTGCATAGAGAACCTTGATGAGGCGCAGCTGCACGTGCCCTACCGTGAAGGCGGATGGACTATTCAGCAGGTAGTGCATCATGTGGCAGACAGCCACATGAATGCCTTTATAAGGCTGAAACTGGCACTTACGGAAGATAACCCCACCGTGAAGCCGTATGATGAAAATGCCTGGAGCCAACTGGAAGATGTGAAGCAGGTGCCGGTGAACATATCTGTGACCATGCTGCACACCATACACCGCCGCATGGTGACCATATTGAAGAATATGAAAGAGACAGACTGGGAGCGTACCTACTTTCACCCGCAGTACCAGAAAAGTTTCCCGCTGTGGGAGATGGTGGCCCTGTATGCATGGCATAGCCAGCACCATACCGAGCATGTAAGGCGCCTGCGCGACCGGATGAACTGGTGGTAAGCCGTGGCTATAGAAATGGCCTGCAATTTCATTTTCAAACGATAATTTCGGAAAATCAATACTACCTTTAACGCAATAAAATCTACCCCCATGCAGGCGCAACTTCACTACTTTCTTTACTTCCACAGCATTCTCCGTTATCTTATTTTGCTTTTTGCGCTCATAGTAGTGGTGCAGAGCCTTGTAGGCATGATGGGCAAGAAAAAATTTGAAAAAGGCAACAAAACCACCGCACTGGTATTGCTCATCTGCTGCGACCTGCAGCTGCTTATGGGCTTTATACTTTACTATTTCAAGGTATATGCAGTGGGACTGCTGCAGGGCGGCGATGTGATGAAAGACCCCTACAAGCGTTTCTGGGCTGTGGAGCACAGCGTGGCTATGATAGTGGCTATAATACTGATACACATGGGCTACTCCATTACCAAGAAGAATATGGATGATGACCGTAAATTCAAGCGCCTCTTCTGGTTTGTTTTCGTGGCATTGGTATTATTCGTAGCCACAATTCCGTGGGAGGGTAAGCAGGTAGTGGGCAGGCCTAATGTCCCTCATCTGAACTAGTTCAGTGTTAAGTCAAACCGATTTTGTCTATCAACAGTTAATCAGATCATTAGTATGAATAGTACCAGACTCTTTGGTTTTGACTTTTGCCTTTTGACTTAATAAGAAGATGTTCAGGAAGATAGTGCAGCCATTTTATACAGCTTATGCCATCATTAGCTTTAGTACGGGGCTGGCTATTTTGTTTCCCTTTTTCCTGCTCATCAGCATTGGCAACAATATTGCTGCCCGCCGCACTATTTACAAGATCGTCACTTACTGGGCCAAGTCATGGCTGTGGATGAATGGCATGTCGCTAAAGATATCCGGGCCCATACCGCCTAAGAGGCGCTATGTGGTAGTGGCTAACCATATTTCTTACCTGGACACGGTGGTGGTATTCAATGGCCTGCCCGGCTATTTCCGTGCGCTGGGAAAAAAAGAGTTTTCTAAAGTGCCGGTAATGGGATTTCTGTACCGCCAGATAGTGATAATGGTAGACCGGAGCAGCGAGCACAGCAGGGCGCGCAGTATGCGCCTTATGTGGCGTGTGTTGAAAAACGAGGCGGATATTATGATCTTCCCAGAGGGCACTTTTAACGAAACCGGGAAACCACTGAAGGAATTTTACAATGGCGCTTTCCGGCTGGCTATCGATACGCAGACACCCATTTTGCCTGTTATTTTCCCCGATACGGTAGACCGCTGGCACTACAGCCACTGGTGGAAGATATGGCCGGGGCGCAACAGGGCCATTTACCTGCCGCCCATACAGGTGGAAGGATTGCAATTGGAAGACCTTCCCGCACTGAAGCAACGGGTATATGAGGAGATGGAGGCAGCCCTTATAAAGGCGGCCGCTTAATGGAGCATCCGGTAGCTGAGGAATACAATAGCACCTATCGAAACTACAAGGAACCCCAGGGTCGTCAGCAGTGAAATCAATCTATCTACACGCATTGGCAAAACCAAATATCTTTATACACACAAAAAATCGAGGCAAAGGTACCCCCTGTAAGCACCGGAACAGGTTTAAAACACTTAAATTTGAATTAAAGTTGCAAAAAAGCGGATTTAATTATAAAAAATTCGGTGAAAGTCATATTTTTATCGCTTAGTAATGCGAGCGGGCTCCGTCCCGGTTTGTTTTTCTTACAAAACTTAACTTGAATAAAAGGTTTATATGCAAAAAGGATTATTGAAAAGCACCTCAGCACTGATGGCAATATTGTTTGTTGTTTTCAGTTCTAACTCTTACGCACAGGACATTGTGAAAATTAGGAATCAGAATTTCACGTCTTATTTCTCTAAATCACAGCATATTCCGGTACTGGTTGTTTATTCGCTGACACCCGACATGTTCAATTGCATAAAGATGAAGGGTGAGAATGGTATTAAGCTTGACACTGATCCCCAGTTGCCTGAAATTACAGATCTGAAAGACGATTACATCAACGGTTATACTTTGTTTGACAATGCACAGATGATGGCTCCGGAAGCTAACACCTGTGATAAAGATGCGTTTGTAGAAAGCTTTTACTTCACCAACGTAATGCCTATGCCTAAGGACCTGTACAAGGATCTGTGGGAAAAGCTGCAGGAAAAAGAGATCGTAAAGGCTAAGAAATTCAAGAAAGTGAAAGTGTTTGCAGGTACAGTAGGCCGCAACTGGGTAATGGGTAAGAACCACAACGTAATAGTGCCTGAGTGGGCATGGAAAGTGATCTACATACCTAGCACCGATGAGTACCTGTGCTACCAGTTCCACAACATTCAGCCTTCTAAGCCTGACTACAACCCAACAAATGCTAAAGACAACCTGGCTAACCACAAGGTAGATATCAATGCTATTGAGTCACTTGCAGGCGTTCACTTCGTGAATGGCGTTATATCAGCCAGCTACGTTACCGTTACTCCGAACAACTAATTTAATAGCTCAATTTCTTAATGGCTCAATGGCTCAATGGAGTTATTGAGCCATTTGCTTTGGAGCAATCAACAAAGCACGAAGAACTGAACTATTAAGCCATTGAGTCATTTCAATTTCTTTATCACCTTCTCCATCCGTTTGTACTTAGTTGGCTGCTCCGCAAGGTCGCGCAGTCTTAATGTGAGTACTTCAATGAAAATCGCCCTGTTCTTATCATTGACCAGCGGCATGGCGTTCTCGGCATAGGTAGGTAGCTGGTTTACAGGCGCGCTGTGCAGCAGCTCTATCAGCAGGGTAAAGCAGTCATCGGCATACTGTTTCATGCCTCCCAGCCGGGTCAGTATCTTAGCGTAGTGATCTTTAGTGATCACAGTGCCTTTCTCAGCTACAGCGGCTATTTTGCCCAGTTCGTTGTATAGTTCCGCCGGATTTTTAGTAGTAATGCAACTCAGGGCGCACATAGCACCCCACTGCAGGCGGTTGTGCTTACTATCGAGCATGGCAATAAACTCTTTGGCGTAGCCGGCTACCAACTCCGGTTTCAGCTCACCCAGTTCGTACAGTGTCTTAATACAATCGAATTGTATGTCCTTGCTTTTGTGCCGTAGCGCATTTACCAGTTCTTTTACGCCGGCTTTATTATTATTGGCGGCAATCTGTTTTGCGAGCGCTATATTGGGCACCTCATTTCTCTGTGGCCAAGGGCTGAGGCTAGTTTGTTTAGTACTGACATTTTTCGTTGTTTGGCAAAATTAATTAGTGAAATCCTATGCTATTTGTAAGTAAAAGCTAAAATGGAATTGGCAGCTTTTGTTTACATAAATTATTCTGTAAATTTACTTTCTCTACGGTATAATAACTACTGTATATCAAACCTATGCTCGCGTATTTCCTTAGTAGTCCCGCTCTTATTATTGGTGTATTTGTATTATTGATCCTTCTTTGGGTGTCTGTTCTGAATGCCAAAGGTGACGAAATTGTAGTACTTGAAAGACGCTGGTTTGGTGCCGCCATGCCTGAGAACCGAACGGTGGCCAAGAGCAATGAAATAGGTGTGCAGGCGCGCATACTTGGTCCGGGTCTTCGTTTCCTCGCACCCTTCATCTATAAAAAGAGAAAGTACAAGTTTGTAACGATACGCAAGGGTGAAGTAGGGTTGGTAACGGCCATCACCGGTGAGCCCCTGGCATCGGGCCAGCTGTTTGCTAACCCTGTGGAATGTAACTCTTACCAGGATGGAGAAGCCTTTCTGACCAATGGTGGACAAAAAGGTCCGCAGGTAGCTATTCTACCGGACGGTGAGCATAAGATCAATCCATACCTGTTTCATGTGGAGATAGTACCTGTAATAGTTATAGGCGAAGACCAGATAGGCGAGGTGGAATCTATAGCCGGTGAGCCGTGTGCAAGGGGCCGCATCTTTGCTACCCCTGTAGATTGCGATGACTACCAGAACGCGGAAAAATTCATTAATAATCATGGCCAGAAGGGACCGCAGGTAAGGGTGCTGGGACCGGGTAACTACCGCATAAACACCATGCTTTTTAAAGTGACCATAGAGCCAATAGTAAATATAATGGGCGGGTATATTGGTTTGGTGACAGCAATGGACGGGGCCAGCATACCTGAGGGCAGGCTGCTGGGCAAAAAGATTGACGGCCACCTGAACTTCCTGGATGGTGAAGCATTTATCAGTAATGGCGGCGAAAAGGGCAGGCAGCTGGATGTGCTCATGCCGGGTAAATACAGGATCAATACATCCTTGTTTCGCGTAGATCCTAATCAGCCGTGGACGAGCATCAATGCAGATGAGATAGGTATTGTGACGGTTAACGAAGGACGGCCCATACTGGATGCGACAATGATAGCCGCTGCCGAAGTGCCGTTGGATAAGCACAATAACTTCCAGGACCCGGCAGCCTTCCTGGCGGAGAATGGGCAGAAGGGCTTGCAGATACCCGTACTACGATCAGGCAACTATGCTATAAATCCATGGTTCGCAACCATTGAAAAGGTGATGATGACCATTGTGGAAATAGGTAAGTGCGGTGTGGTAACCAGCTATGTAGGGGAGAGAGGCGAAGATACAAGTGACTCAAAAGTGAACGCGAAAATAGTGGAGAATGGTTTTAAAGGAATTTGGAAAGAGCCACTGGGACCGGGCAAGCACCCTATAAATACGAAGACCTATAAGATAGACATGGTGCCCACCAACCAGATAACACTGAGCTGGGCAGACAGCCGCAGCAGCGCCCATGAGCTGGACTCAAACCTGAAGACCATAACCCTGCGCACGGCCGATGCCTTTAGCGTAAACATGGATGTGAACGTAATCATCCATATACCAATGGATAATGCGCCAAAGGTGATAGCCAACCAGGGCTCTATACAAAGCCTTATTTCGCAGGTGCTGGAGCCGGCTATTTCATCCCACTTCCGCAATGCTGCACAGTACATAAAAGCGCTGGACCTGTATACACAGCGTAAGGAACTGCAGGCCACGGCGAAAGCGCACATAGTGGAAGTGCTTAAGGAACACTTTATTGACTCAAAAGATACGCTGATAGCAGATGTTGTATTGCCTACAAACCTGACCAAAATAGTGTCTGATAAGCAGATAGCAGAGCAGGAAAAGATTACCTACAAAACACAGACAGAAGCGGAAGAGCAAAGGAAAATGCTGGCCAATATGAAGGCGCAGGCAGATATGCAGCCCAAGGTGGTGGACTCTGAGCGGGGCGTGGAAATATCGAAGAACGTGGCGAACAGCGATGTGGAGCGCGCCATAGGTGCGGCCCGGGCTGTAGAGCTTACCGCAGAAGGCGCAGCTAAAGCAACCAAGCTAAGGGCCGCGGCTGAGTCAGAAGCAACCAAACTTACCGCCACTGCCCAGGCTGAGGCCACTTCGAAGGTAGGTCTTGCTGAGGCAGAGGTAATACTGGCGAAAGGTAAATCTACCGCGGAGTCATACAAGCTGCAGACAGATGCTATGGGCAAGGATATATTCGGCCAGATACAGGTGGTAGAAAAAATAGCTGCCAGCAACTTAAAGCTGATACCCGATGTGCTCATCTCTGGTGGTGGCGGCCAGGGTGGCAGCAACCTGGAAAACATGATGGGCATGATGCTGCTGGAAAAAATGAGCGGAAAGAAATTTGAGGTGGCGGAGAAGGGCCCGACCCCGGGAGATGGTAGTAGTGTAGTAAACTAGTGCGTGGGGGGTAGCGTATATCAAATGTTTTAAGACATTTACTATACTCTTTCATAGGGCCATATCATTTACGAGCAAGATCTTTTGCCAGTACCTTTTATGTGCTGGTTTGTTAACGGAACGCTGAGTAGTGTTGGTATGGAACTGGGGGTGATTTTACTTTTATAGGTTTTCATTGACAATAAAATGGATTACCAGATTGTGTTGATATCATATTTCGGGATGATTCCATCCTTCGTAATAATAGCCAGTTTCTCATATATAGCTTGAGCTATTAATATTCTATCAAAAGGATCTTTGTGATGATTGGGTAAATTTTGCAGTTTTAATAAATGTTGCCGCGTTATCGGCAGCTCTATAAATCCTGTGTCTGTGATAATATCAAAACATTCCCGAAGCGGCATTTTCAGGTCAAGCGCACCAAGCGAATGTTTTATAGTAATTTCCCATAGAGATGCAATGCTAAAGTAACATACATTCTGAACATCAGTTATATATCTTTTAGCTGTGCCTGAAAGTTTGTTGTCGTCAAGAATTGCCCAAAGCAAAGTATGTGTATCGAGAAGAAAAGACATGATTATTGATATTCTTCAAATCCGGGAATCGGTTCATCAAAGCTATCCTTAATAATTATTTTCCCTTTTGCCAGTCCTAAGGTGCGTTGCTTTTTTTCGTTTGGTTGAACTTTTAGTTTCAAAAAGGCAATAAAATCTGCGACCTCCTGTTTTAGTGAATCGGGAAGTGATGACAATTCTTTATATAACTGCGCGTCAGACACAATGCAATTTAAATAAAATATCTTGATTTTGCTTTACGATGTGCTTCAAGACATGCCAAGAAGCTGCACCATTTTGCCATCACGCCACTGAGCCATTTTTAATACTACCTTTGCAAACATTTTCAAATTAGCATATTTCCAAATTTTCAAATTAAAATGGCATTACAGGCAGGTATAGTCGGATTACCAAACGTAGGAAAATCAACATTGTTTAATGCGGTGAGCAATAGCGCCAAGGCGCAGGCAAGTAACTACCGTTTTTGTACCATAGAGCCTAATGTGGGCCAGGTAGATGTGCCAGATGAGCGCCTTACGAAGCTGGCCGAACTGGTGCAGCCAGACCGTATTGTGCCTACAAGTTTTGAATTTGTGGATATAGCCGGCCTCGTAAAGGGCGCCAGCAAAGGCGAAGGACTGGGCAATAAGTTCCTGGCTAACATTCGCGAGGTAGATGCTATAGTGCATGTAATACGCTGCTTTGAAGATGAGAACATACTGCGCGATGAGGGCGATATAAACCCCATAGCCGACAAAGAAATAATAGATACCGAGCTGCAGCTGAAGGACATGGAAAGCGTGGAGAAGAAGATACAGCGCGTAGAAAAAATGCTGAAAGCAGGTGATGCCAAGATAAAAAGGGCGCATGAAGTGCTGAACATCTGCCTCGCACACCTGGGCGAAGGCAAGAACATACGTGGCCTGAAGCTGGAAGGCGACGACCGCGAGGCTATAGCCGACATCTTCCTGCTTACCGATAAGCCGGTGCTGTATGTGGCTAACGTAGATGAAAAAGCATTGCTCACTGGCAACAAATACTCTGAAGCGCTGGTAAAAGCAGCTACGGAAGAAGGCGCACAGGTGATAGTAATGAACAACTCTATAGAAGCGCAGATATCAGAACTGGAAAGCCAGGAAGATAAAGAACTGTTCTTTGCAGAGTATGGTCTTACTGAGCCGGGGCTCAACCGCCTGATACGGAGCACCTACAAACTGCTCAACCTGATCACCTACTTCACTGCCGGTGTGCAGGAAGTGCGTGCCTGGACCATTCACCAGGGCTGGAAAGCGCCACAGGCCGCCAGCGTGATACATACCGACTTTGAAAAAGGCTTTATTAAGGCGGAAGTGATCGCCTACAATGACTTTGTGAACTTCAAGACGGAAGCTGCCTGCCGCGAAAACGGCAAGCTGCGGATAGAAGGCAAGGAATACTTAGTGCACGATGGCGATGTAATGCACTTCAGGTTTAATGTCTGATAAATTCAAAAGCCAAAATTCAAAAAGAGATCACAATGAACAGGGTTTTTCGTGCCATTTTGATTCTCTTGCTGGTGGCAGGTTCTTCTGTACTTGTGGCTATGAAAATGTCTGGTCATAAGGACAAGGCAGTTCCTGTTAGGGATCTGAAATATCATGATGCAGAGATAGCCAATATTCATAAAGTAGACACTGCTGTTTCCCTGTTGCGTGCGGGATATGTGGTGCTGCGCATGGGTATGGGTGCGGATAGCAGGTTGCTGGCGCAGTTCAACAGGAAAAACAAAGCTTACTCCCACTGTGGCATAGTGATGATAGAAAATGGACAGCCGTTTGTATACCACAGCATAGGTGGGGAAGACAATCCGGATGAGCGCCTGAGGCGGGATCCTGCAAAAGCTTTCTTTTCTCCCCGTCACAATTCATCACTTGCCATTATAAAGTATGACCTTGATGATGCAGGGATAGAACGGCTGCGTAGCGTGGTGCAGCACTATTACCGACAAAGGCCAAAGTTTGACCTTAAGTTTGACCTGGGAACAGATGATAAGCTATACTGTGCAGAGTTTGTGTACAAGGCGCTCAACAAGGCTACCGGCGATACTACCTACATACAGCCCACCACGGCTGCCGGCCTCAGGTTTGTAGCTATTGATGATCTGTTTGTGAATCAGCATGCAGGTATCGTTTGGCAAACGGCTTTTAAGTGATAACTTTGCACACTAAAAGAAAATAGGAATGAAAAAATTAATGTATTCATCTTTGGCTTTGATAATGGCTGCATTCATGCTGGTGAGCTGCAGTAAGAACACGCCTAAAGATGTTGCATATAACTGGCTCATAGCCTACAACCACCTCGACTTTGAGGGTGCTAAAAAACTATCGACCACGGACACAAAGAACCTGATAAACTCCCTGCAGCGCCTTACCGAAAACGTGGCAGACTCCAATAAAAAGGACCTGAAAAAGATAACGGTGGATATAAAGGGTGTAAAAGTAGATGGTGATAAGGCCGTAGCCACCTATACATCTTCAGACAATCCTGGTAAAGAGGAGACCCTGCACCTGGTGAAAGTAAATGACCAGTGGCTGGTACTGTTCACCAAAGTAGACCTGATGGGTGAAGTGCCTGAGGGCATGTACGATGAGCCGGCAAACACTACTGACAGCACGGGTGCAACAGGAGCACTGCAGGATACTTCTATGTCGGCTGATGCTACCCGCTCAGATACAGCAAAGCATTAGCTAAGTCAAAAGAAGCATTGAAGTCGCCTCTTCGTAAGATATCTTTTAAAAATCAGGAGGCGCTCAGATTTGATAACTTTTTAAAAGTTATCAAATCTTGCACCTAACAATAGTACTTTAGCATTGCATCAAGGTTATTGGTTATCGCCATGCAAAATTGTTACCGGCTTTTTCTCTTGTTTATTTTAGCACTTGCGGCTTGCGACCGTGCACCTGAGGCTACTGCGTTTTTCCCGGTGCGGGTAGACAACCATTATGGTTTTATGGACCGCACGGGTAAGATGACCATAAGTCCCCAGTACTCCCAGGCCGGTTGCTTTGTAGATGGGCTGGCCCTTGTAGCTTCTGCAGACGATAAGCCGAAATGGGGGTTTATAGACAATGCCGGCAAGTATGTTATCAATCCTCTTTACGTAGATGGTACGTCATTCAGCGAGGGTATTGCCTTTGTTGTGGCTGAAAATGGTGAACCTGAAGCGATAGATAAGACCGGTGCTGTAAAATTCAGAACTAAGGGTATACAGGCCGTAGAAGACTTTCGCGATGGGCTGGCTGCCTATAGTGTGCTTACCGCTACGGGCGAGCGCTGGGGCTTTATCGATAAAGAAGGCAAAACGATTATTGCGCCACAATTTGTATCAGCAGGGTTCTTTTCTGATGGTCTCTGTGCCGTATCTGATGAGCGGAACAAGTGGGGGTTCATTGATAAAAAAGGTGACCTGAAGCTAGAATATAAATACGAAAATGTATCTCCCTTTCGCAGCGGTAAAGCCAAGGTAATGCTGGATGGCAGGTGGGGGATCATTGATAATACCGGCAAGTACCTGGTGGAAGCAGAATATGACAACATAGAGATAGATGGCAGCAGCTACCTGGTGCAGGACGACAATAAATTTGGCTGGCTGGACAGAGGAGGAAAGGTGATGATAACACCCCGCTTTGATGATGCGTTCCCGTTCAACGGTAATAAGTATGCAGCAGTAAGGGATGGTGCCAGGTGGGGTTATATAAATGATGCGGGGAAAATGGTGATCGAGGCCCGGTTCGATTTTGCATTTGCCTATGATGGCGACCTGGCAGCCGTGCGCCTCAATGACAAAGAAGGGTTTATCAATGCTTCCGGCTCGATGTACATACAGCCCTCATTCGATGATTTGTCCATGGACTACTATCTGCGGGCATTTGCACATACATCTGCATTCAGCGGCATAGCTACCAACAAGAATGCTCCGCTGTTTGTGGCATACAAGTGGCTGAACAAGTTTTATCACATGGACTTTGAAGAGGCCAAAACAGTATCAACCGACGAAACGAAGACCATGCTGGAGCAGTTTGCCGGTATGGTCAACCTTATGCCCGACTCCTCGAAGCAGCAAATGATGCGGATAAGGATAGCGGTAAAAGATCCGAAAGAAGAAGGCGACAAAGCTAATGTTGCGTACACCACATCTGACAATCCCGAAAAGCCGCAAATGCTGTATCTTGTAAAAAAGGATGAAAAGTGGCTGGTGCAGTTTTCGAAGAATGATGCAGTAGCAACTGGGAGCAGCGAAGCGCCGGAGAATAAATAGTATACGATACATTACTCACCAGGAAGGTTTTTGATTTTTGAATTTTTACTTTTGAATTTGCAAGATGGCTCTAAACTACGTCTGGATAGCATTTTTTCTCATTGGCTTTGTGGTGGCTATGTTCAAGGTCATTTTCCTTGGGCATACCGGCCTGCTGTCGGAAATGCTCACCATGCTGTTCGACGCTGCCAAGAATGGTTTTGAGATATCCATTGGTCTTACCGGTGTTATGACCCTGTGGCTGGGCGTAATGAAGATAGGGGAGAAGGCAGGTGTCATCAGGATATTTGCCAAAGGTGTTGCCCCGCTCTTCAGCACGCTTTTCAAAGGTGTGCCCAAAGAAAGTCCTGCCTACGGCAGTGTGATGATGAATCTTTCTGCCAATATGCTGGGGCTTGATAATGCAGCAACACCGCTGGGCCTTAATGCTATGAAAGAGCTGCAAGAGTTGAACCCTGAAAAAGATACAGCATCTGATGCGCAGATCATGTTCCTTGTGCTGAATACTGCAGGTATCACCCTTATCCCCACGTCAGTTATAGCCATCCGCCAGACAATAGCGCTGGAGCAGCATGTGCAGAATTTCAATGCGGCAGATATTTTTCTGCCTACGCTTATTGCCACCTTCATTGCGTTTATTTCCGGTATGCTCATTGTGGCCATGTACCAGCGTATCAATCTGCTTCGCCTGCCTGTTATTTTGTTTGTGCTTGGCTTTAGCGGGCTTATCTGGTTGCTCCACTATTCCTTATCCGGTATGCCTGCCGACAAGATGAATCAAACCATTGGCGCTATTGGCAGCGGTGTTATTCTCACTATCATTGCTTTGTTCATTACTGCCGGCATGGTGAAGCGCCAGAATGTTTATGATAATTTTATTGAGGGTGCCAAAGAGGGTTTCAATGTCGCTATACGCATTATTCCATACCTGGTGGGTATGCTTATAGCTATCAGCGTGTTCCGTTCCTCCGGCTGTATGGATTATGTGATACACGGCATAGCCAGGGTAGTAGCCATGTGCGGCCTGCGCACTGAGTTTGTAGCTGATCTGCCTATAGCGCTAATGAAGCCGCTGAGCGGTGGCGCAGCCCGCGGACTGATGGTGGATGTAATGCGCCACTACGGTGTAGGCTCCATAGAAGGTAAGCTGGCTGCCATTATTCAAGGCTCTACCGAGACGACCTTTTATGTACTGGCCGTATACTTTGGCAGTGTGCAGATAAAAAACACGCGTCATGCGATGGTCTGCGGCCTGGTAGCAGATATGATAGGCATTGTTGCTGCTATTGTTGTGGGGTATATGTTTTTTGGGTAGTTAGCTATCAGCTGGTTAGCCACACTACACCAGGTGCATAAATTTTCGCGTGGTATTTTTTATTTTTTTACTTTTAGACCGTATTTGCTTTATGCAAACAACAAATTATTTACTGATCCCAAAAACTAACAACATGAAAAAGACAGTTCTTACCGGCTCCGCATTGTTTATGATGCTCCTTTTGCTTGCCAGCAGTAATGTAATGGCTAAAAAGAAAAAATGGGACGACAGTGGCAAGAAGCCCCCATTTGGTGTAGGCTCTAAGACGGTGGGCGTATTTGTGGGCGTTGGCGCCACTTATTCCTACAATTATGCCGCAGGATATGTGCCGGTGCCACTGCCTGCCTTTGGTGTGTTATATGACCAGGGTATTATAAAGGCAGGCCCCGGTGTTGTGGGCATTGGCGGTATTGTTGCTGCGCAGTTTTCTTCTTACAAATATGCCGGTTACAGGGCTACATGGTCTAACTATGTAGTAGGTGTTCGCGGTACCTGGCATCTGTCTATTCTTAAGGAAAAGAACAACAAATTTGATCCATACGGCGGTGTGCTTATGGGTGTGAGGGTTTATGAATACCGCGATAACGGCTACAATATCCTTACAAAGTCAAATAAGGTCTATCCTGCAGTTGGTGCATTCGTTGGTGCCAAGTACAACTTCAAGAGGCACTTTGGCGCCTTCGCTGAGCTGGGCTTCGATATTACTTTCTTACGCGCGGGTCTGAATTTCAATTTCTAGTTCAGTCAGCTGCATAAGTTTATTAAAAAAGGAAAAGCCCCTGTTGAGGGGCTTTTTTTATTTAGAACAGGCCAATGCTTAAAATTTCATAGGGATCGCTACACTGGTAAGGTCCCAGAGGAGTATAAGCTGGTCATTATTTATCACAATGGTAAATTGTTCCACAACACTTTCTCTTACCTGCACAGGGGCCGTCACGCGTGCTACGTCATTCTTATCATTATACTTATAGGCTCCCCATTGTTTCAGTTCCTTGTTTAGTATCACCGTCCACTTGTCTTTGCCGGGTATGGTAAACAGGGTATACGTACCGGCAGCTACTTTCTTATCGCCAAACAGTACGTCTTTGTCAAAGGTGATCTCCGTAGCTTCATCAGCACCGGTGCGCCATACTTTACCATAGGCTTCCAGTCCGCCAAATATGTCGCGGCCTTTCTTATAAGGCCTGCCGTAGCTGATGGTCACATTTTTTCCCTTCACCACTTCGTGCGGTGTACCGCCGGAGCCTTTGTAGTTTCCTTTTGCGGCATTGCCTGTCTGTGCAAAGATTGAGGTGGCGCTCACCATAAGTATCAGCGCCAGCGATAATAGTTTTTTCATTTTTTTGATTTTGGTGCAAGTTAGGGCCATTTGAGTATTCCTGAAGTAAAGCGACTGTTATGCACCTGATTTTAACGTAATGTACTTGATTATATGGAATCACTCTATTTTAGTGTCTGTACTGTAAACCCTCAAAAATGAGCGGCCTCAATTGTTGGAAGCGGCCCAGGGAATAATTTTTATGCTATACATGCTATGAAAAACCTAATGTTTATTGCCTGCCTGCTGTTCACATCGGTAGCCTTCGCCCAAAACGATCAGAAAGAGAAAACTGTATTTACTTATGTAGAAAAAATGCCGGAGCCGGGTTTTGATTTGCCACGGTACCTCAGCGGCAATCTTCATTATCCCGATAGTGCCCGAAGGTCTGGTATACAAGGCCGTGTTATAGTGCGCTTTGTTGTGAACGAAGATGGTCACATCAGTGATCCTAAGGTATTTAAAAGCATAGGTGGTGGCTGTGATGAGGAAGCACTTAGACTGGTAGAAAAGATGCCAAACTGGAAACCCGGTGAGCAAAACGGGAAAAAGGTAAAAGTGTACTATACACTACCGCTTACCTTTAAGCTGGATAATTAGGGCCGGCAATCAGCTGGATGCATACAGCGGTTTAGTAGGATCCTAAAAAACTAACATACTAAACGCGGATCAACGTATTGGCCCACCTCGCAAAGTGCAGCATAACTTCATTTAACCGATTTCCGATTATTTGGAGTTTACTTTTTACTTTGCATCATGCTCTCACTCGATCTCACAGGAAAGACCGCCCTCGTTGGCGGCAGCACACAGGGAATAGGCCTCGCTTCGGCGCAGGCATTGGCATCACTGGGCGCGCGCTGCGTGCTTATTTCGCGCAATGAAGAAAAGCTGAAGGCTGCGGTGGCTACACTTAGTTCTGCTGCTGGCCAGGCACATACGTATCTTATAGCCGACTATGCTAACCCGGACCAGGTGCGTGATGTGGTTACTGCTTTCGTGAAAGATAATACGGTGCATGTGCTGGTCAATAATAGCGGTGGCCCAGCTGGCGGCCCTGCCAGCAAGGCAAAGCCGGAGGAATTCCTGGCTGCTTTCAATCAGCATCTTATCTGCAATCACATCATCACCTTACTCGTGGCTGAGGGCATGAAGCGCGAGGGCTATGGCCGTATCATCAACGTTATTTCTACATCGGTCAAGATCCCGCTCAAAGATCTGGGCGTATCCAATACTATACGGGGCGCTGTAGCGTCATGGGCAAAAACCATGGCCAATGAGCTGGGGCAGTTTGGCATTACGGTAAACAATGTGCTGCCCGGGGCCACATCTACTGAGCGGCTTGCTACCATACTGGGCAACAAATCTGCTAAAACAGGCAAAAGCCTTGAAGAAGTAGAAAAAGAAATGACGGAAGAAGTGCCTGCCAGGCGTTTCGGCAAGCCGGAGGAAATTGCAGCCATGATCGCTTTTCTTGCTAGTCCAGCCGCAGCCTATGTCAATGGCACGTCAATTCCAGTAGACGGCGGTCGTACCGGCAGCATTTGATAAGTGGCTTATTCAGGAAAAGAGTGGGCAAAGTTTTTTATAATATCGCATTATAAAACTAGGACTATATAATGCTCATAACCTGAGCGCACCATGTTTTTTGGAAAAAATCACCGATTGAGCATTGCATTTGTTATATAATTTGTTAATGGGGTGAAATTTGGATTTTTACAATTGGGAAATTTTTCATCTTTTTTTCGTGACACAAAAATGACATTATAAATAAATTTATAACAAAAAAAGCCCTGAAACCCTCGCCAGTATTGAGGAATATTTTTTCAAAAATGTTACAAATTTTCGGGATTGTGTTGTAGTTTTGCCGACACTTTTATATAAGGGAAAGTTAATTTTCAAATTTATTCTCGTGCCAGAATCAATTAAGCCATTGTATAGAATATGCTTCCGGGCCATATTCACGCTAGTTACCGTTTTGCTTTTAGGCAATGTGCCAGCATTTGCAGACCCTGATGGGAAAGCGCTGTTCATGTCAAACTGTGCGTCGTGTCACAATCCGCTGAAGGATGCGACAGGCCCTGCGCTGCAGAACATTGACAAGACATTCCCTGATAAGCAGTGGGGGTATAACTGGATACATAACTCTGCGAAGGTTATTGCCAGCGGCGATAAGACCGCAAATGATATCTTCAACAAGTACAACAAAACAGCAATGACTGCATTCCCTCAGCTTTCTGAAGCTGAGATAGATGCTATCCTGAAGTATGTAGACGAATATAAAGCTCCTGTAGCTGCGGCTCCTGCAGCTGGCGCAAACAGCTCAAATGCACCGGCTGAAAGCAATGGCTGGTTGTACACCATCATTACTCTTTCCCTCCTGGTGCTCGTTATTATACTGTGGCGTGCTAACCAAAGCCTTCGCCGCGTAGCAAGTGAAAGAGAAGGTTTACCGATCGAAAAAGAAATTCCGCTTTACCGCAGCAAACTGGCTATTGCCGTATTTGCTATCCTGGTGTTTATCATGGCCGGCTACTGGTTAGTAAATGGTGCGGTGAACGAAGGCCGCCAGCAGAACTACCAGCCACTGCAGCCTATCTATTATTCGCACAAGGTGCACGCAGGTATTAACCAGATCAACTGTCTTTATTGCCACGCAGGCGCTGAAAAGAGCCGTCAGGCTATGATACCTTCTTCTAACATCTGTATGAACTGCCACAAGCAGATCAATGCATACAGCGGACAGGGCGAGCATGACCTCGTAACTGCAGAAGGTAAGCACATCAATGGTACAGAGCAGATCCAGTTGCTTTACAAATATGCAGGCTGGAATCCTGAAAAGAAAGATTACAACCGCGATGCAGCAGGCAACATACTAGCTACCCCAATACAGTGGGTGAAGGTGCACAACCTGCCTGACCACGTTTACTTCAACCACTCACAGCACGTAAAAGTGGGCGAAGTACAGTGCCAGCGCTGCCATGGCGACATCCAGGAAATGGACGAAGTGTACCAGTTTGCTCCGCTCTCTATGGGCTGGTGTATCAACTGTCACCGCCAGACAGAAGTTCAGTTTACCAACAACAAATACTACGATGTTTTCCAGACATACCATGACGAGATCAAGGCTGGGAAACGTACAGGTGTAACTGAAGCTGAAATGGGCGGTACTGAGTGCCAGAAATGCCACTACTAAACTCTGCTCCTTAGTGAGACAGGAGAAATCAACTTTTTTGAATTTTGAATTTTGAATTTGCAATATGAGTCAAAAACAATATTGGTCGGGCCCGGAAGAACTCAATAGAATTAATTCGCAAATAGAAGTTGCGGGTGATGAGTTTAAAGAAGAGTTGCCGTTCGATCTGAGCGATGGCATTTTTAATGCTACAACTCCCCGCCGCGACTTTTTGAAGTTCTTAGGTTTCAGCACTTTGGCAGCTACCCTGGTGGCAAGTTGCGAAATGCCGGTGCGCAGGGCTATTCCTTATGCTATCAAGCCAGAGGATATTGTACCCGGTGTGCCTAACTATTATGCTTCTACTTTTGTTGATGGTGGCGATTATTGTCCTATCGTTATAAAAACAAGGGATGGCCGTCCTATCAAGATAGAGGGTAATGAAATGTCCTCTATCACAATGGGTGGTACTTCTGCACGGGTTCAGGCATCTGTGCTTAACCTTTATGACAAGGCGCGTATCCGTCACCCGTATGCTGATGGTAACGAGGCTACATTTGACGCTATTGACAAAATGATAAAAGAAGGTATCAGCGGCAAAGCTGGTTACCTGGTTACAGCGTCTTTGCTCAGCCCTACTACAAAAGAAATTATCACACAATTCCTGGCTAAGTATACCAATATGAAGCACATCGTTTATGATGCGTATTCATATTCAGGCATGCTGCTGGCAAATGAGGCCAGCTACGGAAAACGTACACTGCCTTCATATCATTTCGATAAAGCAAGCACTATAGTAAGTATAGGAGCTGACTTCCTTGGCACATGGATAGCGCCTATTGAATATGCAAAGGCATATGCACAGGGCCGCAAGATCAGTGCTAAGAACATGAAGCTCTCCAAGCACTACCAGGTAGAAGCTATGCACACCATTACAGGTGCTGCTGCCGACCACCGTGCTACCTGCAAACCATCTGAGATGGGCAGTGTGGCTGTAGCGCTTTATAATGCAGTAACAACGGGTGCGGCTCCTTCATTGCCAAGTGCAAATCTGAATGAGCTGGTGAAGAAAGCAGCTGCTGATCTTAAGAAAGGCAACGGCCTGGTAGTAGGAAGCAGCAACGATGTGAACATCCAGACAGTGATCAATGCCATCAATGATGCTATTGGCGCTAATGGTGTTACGGTGAACTGGACTGTAACCAGCAACTACAAGCAGGGTGTGGACAAGGACATGGCAGACATGATTGCGGCAATGGAAGCCGGATCTGTAGGCTCGGTATTGCTGCACGGTGTGAACCCTGTTTATGACTACCTCGACGGTAAGAAATTTGCTGCTGCCCTTGCCAAGGTGCCAGTAACTGTTTCTTTTGCTGATCGCCTTGACGAGACTGCACAAAAATGTAAGTACATAGTACCTGATCATAACTTCCTCGAAAGCTGGGGCGATGCAGAACCAAAACCTGGTTACTACAGCCTTATGCAGCCGGGTATCTCACCGCTGTTCAAAACGCGTGCAATACAGGATTCACTGCTTATATGGGCAGGTGCAACCCAGTCTTATGCCGATTTCTGGAAAGACTACTGGATGAAGAAACTGGGTGGCCAGGAAGCGTTTGACAAAGCACTGCAGGATGGTATAGTGGAGCCGGCGGGTGAAATGGCTAATGGCGGCGCTAAGTTTGCCGGCAATATTTCTGATGCTATTGGAAAAGTGAAAAAAGGCGGCAGCGCAGTGGAGCTGGTGGTATACCAGAAGATAGCAATAGGCACAGGTGGCGCATGGAGTAATAACCCATGGCTGCTGGAAATGCCTGACCCGATAACAAGAGCTACCTGGGACAACTACGTATGTGTATCTCCAAAGCGTGCAAAAGATCTTGATGCTGAGCTGAACGGCTTCTCTGAAGTAGACAGCAAAAAGCGCGTTATCACTATCAAAGGTAGCAATGGCTATACCGTGAACCTGCCTGTAGTAGTGGTGCCTGGTATGCACAATGATGTGGTAGCTGTAGCAGTAGGTTTTGGCCGCGATGCTAAAGTAGGCCGCGCAGCCGCAAGCGATGCTACCAAGGGTGGCAAAAATGCCTTTCCTTTCATGAACTTTAATGGTCTTACAATGGAGCATCATTCTGATGTTACCCTTACTAAGACTGAAGAAAAATACGATGTAGCGCTTACGCAAACGCATAATAGCTACGAAGCCCGCCCGGTGGTACATGAGTACACGCTGGAGGAATTCCAGAAAGATCCGAATGTATTGCTGAAAGAGCGCGGCGCTGAAATAGCTGAGTTCACGCACGATCCATGGATAGAAGAAGGCAAAGAGGCGAAAGAGCCAATGCTGGACACGAACAGCGATGAAGCTTTCCGTGAGCATGGTACTATGTATACCAACTACAAGTACGAAGGTGTGAAGTGGGGCATGTCTATAGATCTGAATACCTGTACCGGTTGCGGTGCCTGTGTTATAGGCTGTATGGCAGAGAACAATATCTCGGTAGTAGGTAAGGAGCACGTGCTGAAGATGCACGAAATGCACTGGCTGCGCATCGACCGTTATTTCAGCGGCATGCCAAACGACCCGGACACGATCCAGACCGTTTTCCAGCCTATGTTGTGCCAGCATTGCGACAACGCACCTTGCGAAAACGTATGCCCTGTATCTGCAACCAACCACAGCTCTGAAGGTCTTAACCAGATGGCTTACAACCGTTGCATTGGTACTAAATATTGCGCTAACAACTGCCCATATAAAGTACGTCACTTCAACTGGATGGACTGGAACGGTGCAGACTGCTTCGACGACAACCTTTATGAAGATGGCCGTCGTGATGATGTCAATGATGATCTTACACGCATGGTACTAAACCCTGATGTTACGGTTCGTAGCCGCGGTGTAATGGAAAAATGTTCTTTCTGCGTACAGCGTCTGCAGGATGCCAAGCTTTCTGCTAAGAAAGAAGGTCACCCACTGAAAGATGGTGCAGTACGCACAGCTTGCCAGCAGGCTTGCCCAAGTGACGCAATCATGTTCGGTAACGTAAAAGATAAGGACAGCAAAATAGCTAAGCTGCGTAAAGATGAGCAACTGGAACGTACATTCTACGTACTGGAGCACATTCATACACTGCCTAGCATCAACTACCTCGCCAAGATCAGGAATACAGAAGAGATCAATGCTCTTGACGAGAACAAAAATGAGATGCTGAAGTATCACATTTAGTAGCAGATAGTAAGACTAACAGGTAACAGGAACTAAAAGAATATAAAATAAGCATAGTCAGGTATCGGGAATTTTTGATTTTTGATTTTTGACTTTTGAATTTAAATAACGTGCTATGCATTTGAAGTACGAGTCGTTTATAAGAGAACCATTAGTTGACGGTGATAAGACGTATCACCAGGTGTCTGAAGACATTATCAGCCCCATTGAGCGCAAGCCGGGCCGCATGTGGTATGTAGGCTTTGTTTTTTCGCTCATATTACTGGGCTACGGTCTGTTTTCCGTTACCTGGGCGGTGTATTGGGGGCTAGGTACATGGGGTGTAAACCGCACCATAGGCTGGGGCTGGGATATCACTAACTTCGTTTGGTGGATCGGTATCGGTCACGCGGGTACCCTCATCTCTGCCATCCTGCTGCTTTTCCGCCAGGGCTGGCGTACCGGTGTAAACCGCGCTGCTGAGGCCATGACGATATTCGCCGTAATGTGTGCGGGCCAGTTCCCTATCTTCCACATGGGTCGTGTATGGGATGGTTTCTGGGTACTTCCACTGCCTAACACACGTGGTACTCTTTGGCCTAACTTTGACTCTCCGCTGTTGTGGGACGTGTTCGCGATCTCTACTTACTTCACCGTTTCATTATTGTTCTGGTACTCTGGTCTTGTTCCCGATTTCGCGCTCATCCGCGATCGCGCTACTACTAAGTTCCGCAAAATGGCTTACGGCCTGGCTTCTTTCGGCTGGACGGGTACTGCAAAAAGCTGGCAGCGTGCTGAGGCCCTCTGGCTGGTACTTGCAGGTCTTTCTACACCACTGGTACTTTCTGTACACACCATTGTATCTTTTGACTTCGCCACTTCCGTTATCCCTGGCTGGCATACTACCATCTTCCCGCCATACTTCGTGGCTGGTGCGGTATTCTCCGGCTTTGCGATGGTAAATACGCTGCTGGTGCTTACCCGTAAAATTCTTCATCTTGAAGAGTACATCACTACCGGTCACCTTGAGGCAATGAATAAGATCATTCTGCTTACAGGATCCATAGTAGGTGTCGCTTACATCACCGAGCTGTTCATAGCATGGTACAGTCAGTCATGGGGCGAGCAGGCGGCATTCAAATGGCGTATCATGGGCCCATACTGGTGGAGCTACTGGGCTATGATGACCTGCAACGTGGTATCTCCCCAGCTGTTCTGGGTGAAAAAGCTTCGTCGTAATGTACCGTTCACATTCGTAATGTCTATCGTGGTTAACATAGGTATGTGGTTCGAGCGTTTCGTGATCATCGTTACCTCTACTTACCGCGACTGGATTCCGGGCAGCTGGTCTTACTACAGCCCTACATGGCCTGAGGTTGGTTTCTACCTGGGTACGTTCGGTCTGTTCTTTACTTGCTACTTCCTCTTCGCTAAGTACTTCCCTGTTGTGGCGGTGCATGAGATCAAGTTCGTGCTCAAGACATCAGGCGATAACTACAAGAGGTCAATGGAGAAGCTGGAAACACAGTCCGAAGACGAGTTTATCCATATTGCCACTACACACCACGATGATGACCATGTGCTGGAAGGTGCAGGTGCACATCACTAAGCCTGGCTATATTGCCCGGAGGTAGAATGAGGATAGAATGTTTTAATTTTTGACTTTTGAATTTTGAATTTAAAATGGCTATAAAAAAATTTGCAGTAGCGGCTTACGATGACGAGGAAGTATTATTTCCTGCAGTTAAAAAAGTGCGCAAGAACGGTTATAAGATACACGATATCTATACACCATTTGCTGTGCACGGACTCGATGAGGCTATGGGCCTGAAAGGCACCGACCTGCATATCGCCGGCTTTATTTACGGCCTTTGCGGTACATCTACAGCGGTAGGCTTTATCTCCTGGATATTCACTTCAGATTGGCCGATAATATATGGTGGTAAACCACACTTTGCACTACCAGCCTGGATCCCGATCACGTTTGAGCTTACCGTACTGTTTGCAGCGGTAGGTATGACACTTACTTTCTGCTACCTCAACCAGATAATGCCAGGCGTTAAGAAACACGTTTTCCATCCGCGCCAGAGCGATGATCTTTTTGTTATGGCCATAGAGATCAACAACCACACTCCGGAAAATGAAGTGATGGCCTTTTTGAAAGCTACGGGTGCAAAAGAAACAAGCGTGCAGATGGCTGAAGAAGGCTGGTGGTACGGAAGGTGGGATAAGAAAGAAGCTTACGAAGCGCTGAACGCAGGGTAGTAGGTTTGAAAAGAATTGAATAACAGCTGTAGATTGCTATTTTCCTTCTGTTGGTTGACTTTTGAATTTTGACTTTTGAATTTGAAATATGAACAAGATTAAAAGCATATTAATATTAAGCCTGGTACTCACGATCGGCCTTGTGTCTTGCGACTCAGGCAATATTCGCCGTACCCCGGGCCACATATATGCACCGGATATGACCTATTCACGTGCCTATGATGCCTATACTTCCAATCCTAACTTTACAGACAGCATGACCAGCCGTTTGCCGGTTACAGGTGCTATAGCACGTGGTCACCAGCTGCCTGATCACCTTAAAGAAGGCGATACTACTGCATATAAGACCTTTACCACTTCCATGCGTTTCAACGATGGCGAGCTGAATGAAGGCCGCAGGCTGTTCAACATCTATTGCGGCATCTGCCACGGTACTAATCTCGATGGTCAGGGTCCGCTGTATGCTAGTGGCAAGTTTGCTTCTATGCCGGCTAACTTTAAAGATCCTAAGTACCTGCACATGTCAGTAGGCCAGATGTTTGCTGCTGCTAAATATGGAAAGAACATGATGGGCTCCTACGCTGCTCAGCTCGATGCTAAACAACGCTGGATGGTGATTGCTTACATCAAGCAGTTCCAGTCAAAGAATGGCGGAGATGCATTTGCTCTGGGCGAAACAGCTGCTAAGCCAGTTGCTGATACCACTAAGGCGCCAATGATGGCAAAAGTTGAAGAAAAGAAAACAAAGTAATTTTTAGAACGTATTTTAATAAAAGTCGCATACAATGAATGACCGTTTTGAGATACCCGCGCGCTTAAGAAATACCAGTATGTTCCTCATCGCAGTAGGCGTGTTAACGCTGGTGGGGGGTATTGCTTGCTTGCTTATGGGCCACAATAGCACCGATGTAGATAAATCCCGTTTCTGGGCAGTGCTGCTGCATGATAGCGTATTCTTTACGCTTATTACCACTATTAGTGTTTTCGTGCAGGCTGCAGTGAGCCTGGCGCAGGGTGCCTGGCTGGTGGCTTACCGCCGCGTGCCTGAGGCTATCGGTGCCAACGTTTGGGTGTTCAGCGCCATCGCGTTCGTTGTAATGATGTTCATCGTCTTCGGTTACAAGGATTCGCATGGTATGAACCCGATCTATCCATGGGTTACTCCGGGCAATGACAAGATATTGCTGGGTAAAGCAGCATTCCTTAACAAAGGCATGTTCATCGGTTTCACCCTGGCTTCTCTTGGCCTGTGGTCTTTCTTTGGCCGCAAATTCCGTGCTATGTCCATTGCGCAGGAGAGCGCTCCTAAAAACGATACCAAGATCTACTGGAAAGTGTTCCGCCTCTCTGCCGTATTCCTTTTTGTATACGCATTGTCGCAGATGAGCATATCACCCTGGTATTGGGTTATGAGCATCCAGGCACACTGGTACTCTACACTGTTCAGCTGGTATGCATTCGCCAGCGCATTCGTGAGTGGTATGTCACTTATCCTCCTGTGGGTAGTATACCTTAAGAACCAGGGCAACCTGGAGCTGGTAACTAAAGAGCACATGCATGATCTAGGTAAGTTCATGTTCGCATTCAGCATTTTCTGGACGTACCTCTGGTTTGCTCAGTACATGCTTATATGGTACTCTAACCAGCCTGATGAAACATTCTATTTCAAAATGCGCCAGCAGGGTCCATACAGCATCATATTCTATGCTAACTTCATCATCAACTTCTGTATGCCAATACTGATACTGATGGCACGCCCAAGCAAGCGTAACTACTTCACAGTTACGTTCATGGCTATGGTTATCATCTTCGGTCACTGGCTCGATTACTTCCAGATGATTATGCCTGGTCCACTTGGTGAGAACTGGCACATCAACTGGTACGAGATCGGTATCTTCATGGGCTTTGCCGGTGTACTCATATTCAGCGTATCGCGCACACTTACCAAGTCATCCCTGGTACCGGCTAATAACCTGTTGCTGAAGGAAACAGTGGTGCATTTAAGCTAATACGAATATGGCCCCAGGGCTGGATTGAAAAATGTTATTTGAATTTTGACTTTTGAATTTTAATATACTATGTCGGCAGTTTTAATAGTTGCATTGGTAATTCTGGTATTCGTGGTGATCTACCAGGTAGGTAAAGCCAGCGAATATGCGTTGGTGATACGCGGAGAAGAAAAGGTAAAAGCACAGGCCAACCGCGTTGTTGCATTCCTGCTGCTGCTGTTGTTCCCGCTCGGTTGCTGGGGCATCTGGTATTGTAACTCCATCTTTATGGACAGGATGCTGCCCGTTGCTGCCTGTAAGACAGGTGTGAACTACGACTCCATGTTCAATGTAACTGTGCTTGTTACCGGTATCGTGTTCTTCCTTACCCAGGGTGTTCTTTTCTGGTTTTGCTTCAAATTCCAGGCTACAGAAAAGCGTACATCATTCTTCTTTGCGCACAACAACAAGCTGGAGCTTATATGGACAACAATCCCGGCTATTGCAATGGCAGCGCTTGTAGCTATCGGTCTTCGTAACTGGTTTGATGTTACTTCACCTGCTCCACCGGATGCTACCGTTGTAGAAGTTATGGGCAAGCAGTTCAACTGGGTTATACGCTATCCCGGTAAAGACAACGAATTGGGAAAGCGTGATTTCCGTAAGATCAATGACGCAAATAACATCATGGGCCTTGATTGGAACGATCCGCACAACATGGATGATGTTATTGCGCAGAACGGTGAGTTGCACGTTGTTGTAAACAAGCCCGTTAAGCTGCTCATTGGCTCGCGCGATGTGATACATGATGTGGGTCTGACGCACTTCCGCCTGAAAATGGATGCGGTGCCAGGTATTACTACTACACTGTGGTTCACTCCTACCATCACTACTGATTCAATGAAGCTTATTACAAAGAACCCCGATTTCGTTTATGAAATATCGTGTGACCAGATGTGCGGTAAGGGCCACTATTCAATGCGCGGTACTGTAATAGTGCAAACGCAGGCCGACTATGATAAGTGGATGGCAAGCCAGCAGTCTTACTACGCAGGCAACGCCCCATCTGCTCCCAAAGCCGATACTGCAAAGGCAGCAAACGAAAGTGTAAAAGAAGTAACGATGAAATAATCGGCTAAGCTATTTAGCCACAAAAGTGCAAAAAATGAATAACGAAGGAATTATCATTGACGGACCAAATGTAGCACACGGCGCAGAGTCAGCTACTGATCATCATGGCCATGAGCATCATCAACCGCATTTTGTTTGGAAGTATATTTTCAGTCAGGATCACAAGATCATCGCCAGGCAGTTTATGGTTACCGGTATTATCTGGGCGATCATAGGCGCATTATTCTCCGTATTTTTCCGTCTGCAGCTTGGTTTCCCTGATTCTACTTTCCCAGTCATGGAAAAATTTCTGGGTGAATGGGCTAAGGGTGGAAAGCTCTCTCCTGAATTTTATTATGCATTGATAACAATGCACGGTACCATATTGGTATTCTTCGTACTTACAGCTGGACTCAGCGGAACGTTTGCGAACCTGCTGATACCTCTGCAGATAGGTGCCCGTGATATGGCGTCGCCTTTTATGAACATGCTGTCCTACTGGTTCTTCTTTGCTGCAAGTATCCTGATGTTTGTTTCTTTGTTTATTGAAACAGGCCCGGCTTCTGGCGGTTGGACTACTTACCCTCCGTTGAGCGCTCTTAAGGAAGCATCTATGGGGTCAGGTCTGGGTATGGATCTTTGGCTTATGGGTATGTCGCTGTTCGTTGTGTCTTCCCTGCTTGGCGGTCTTAACTACATCTCTACTGTACTTAATATGCGTACTACCGGCATGACGATGACCCGCCTGCCACTTACAATATGGGCGCTGTTCTTTACAGCCGTGTTGGGTGTACTTTCTTTCCCGGTTCTTTTCTCTGGTGTAGTGCTGCTGATATTCGACCGCAACTTCGGTACCAGCTTCTACCTGTCAGAAATATTCATTGGCGGAAAGGCATTACCACACGTTGGTGGTTCGGCTATCCTTTACCAGCACTTATTCTGGTTCCTGGGTCACCCCGAGGTGTATATCATCATGCTTCCGGGAATGGGTATGGCTTCAGAGGTGCTGTCTACGCATAGCCGTAAACCGATCTTTGGTTATTTCGCCATGATCATCTCTCTTATCGGTATCACATTGCTGGCGTTCCTGGTTTGGGCGCACCATATGTTCGTTACTGGTATGAGTCCGTTCCTGGGTTCTATATTCGTACTGCTTACGCTGCTTATCGCCGTGCCATCTGCAGTAAAGGTGTTCAACTGGTTAACAACCATCTGGCGTGGTAACCTGCGTTTCAATCCGCCTATGTTGTTTGCACTTGGTTTCGTATCTCTGTTTATTTCTGGTGGTCTTACCGGTATTTTCCTTGGTAACTCTGCGCTCGACATTCACCTGCATGATACTTACTTCGTTGTCGCTCACTTCCATATAGTAATGGGTGTATCAGCGTTCTTCGGTATGTTTGCCGGTGCATACCACTGGTTCCCTAAGATGTTTGGCCGGTTTATGAATAATACGCTGGGCTATATCCACTTCTTTATTACGTTCGCGGGTTCTTATCTTATCTTCTGGCCTATGCACTACGAAGGTATTGCAGGTATGCCACGCCGCTACTATGACTTCTCAGCCTGGGAATCTTTCAAACACTTCCAGGGTGTAAACAGCTTCATCAGCATCGTGTCTATCATTGTATTCTTTGCACAGCTGTTGTTTGTGTTTAACTTCTTCGTCAGCATCTGGCGCGGCCGTAAAATGACTACATTGAATCCATGGGGTTCTACTACACTTGAGTGGACTACACCTATCAACCCCGGTCACGGTAACTGGATAGGTGAAATACCAGAAGTTCACCGTTGGCCTTATGACTATCGTGATGATGGTCATGGTGGCGACTTCATCCCACAAACAACGCCATTAAGGCCGGGTGAAGAATCACATTAATAGTACTGATTACAATCTTATACAAGGCGCTCCCCGTGAGCGCCTTTTTTGTATGATATCAAATATGCTGAGGAATTGCAAGTTGCTACGGCCTTAAGACTAATACCATTTGGACATCGAAATCAAGCTGCCATTTCAATAGCCCCGTTTTTAAGCCGGCGCAGAAGCGACAACCAATACGGCTTTAGCCCAAATGCGCACCGCGTGCCTTTAAAATCTACTGAGTGTAATACAGAGTGGGCCTAAAGCTGCATTGGCTTGGTCATTTGCTTTGCCTCATGCTTCTTTGCGTGAAATGTCTCGTGCCGGACTATATTGTCCAGTGGGTATTGCCGGGCAGAAAAATGTGCCGCGGGCAAGCAAACGCAGTTACGTTGCTTGCTCTATTCGCAAGTAAGCGTATGGGAAATTGATGATATTGAGAAGCTATGCTCTTTCCTTTTCAATTACTGCAGCGGCAGGTTAGGAGGGGTAGGAGCGGTCTCTACTTTCCATCTTCTCCGTGCACCATCACACTAACCCCGTTTTTGGGTTCTTTCTTAGCTGGAGTATAGGAGCTGCCTGCAGGTGTTACCGCGCCGCTGATCTTAATAAAAGGGTATGCGCCTGGTGCCGCGTTGGTAGTGAGGAGTATATCGTGTTGAAAAGAGCCCACGTCACCCTTAGCAGTATAGGTCACAGTGAGGTATGCTTTCTTACCCGGCTTTACTGGTTTGTCCGGCCATTTGCATTTCACCTTTGCCGACTCACATTTCATGCCCGCTATTATCAGGGGCACATTGCCGTCATTAACTATTTCAAACTGGTAAGGGATGGACTCGCCGAGGGGAATGCCGCCAAAATCATGAACCTGGTCATGATTCACAAATGAAATGCCTGGTCTGTTAACACTGGCAATGCTGTTGGCGCTGGTAGGATTTTGTGCCTGGGCAAATAACTTGCAGCCGCACAATAATAGTATACAAGCGGTGTAAATCGCTTTTTTCATAGCCTGTAATTTTAATAGCAAGATAAGAATTTTGTAAAGTACAGGGCTATAATAAACTGTTATAAAATTCGAGCATGATGACGGGAAAACGATGAACCAGTATGTAACGCAAATTCGAAATCATCTCTCAGCAATTGCAGCGCGCGACGCATTCTTGTCTTAACTGTTCCCAGTGGGGTCTTGAAAGTTTTTGCAACTTCTTCCATAGTATGACCCTTGTAGTATACAAGATAAACGAGGTTGCCAAGTACTGGAGACAATGCCAATAAGCGTTTTGAGAGGCATATCTGGTCAGTCTTCACTTCGGTCACTTGTCTAGAAAGTTCCAGGCTGTTTTCTGCTGTATGTGTCTTAGTTCTCATAATGCTTACACTGCACTTAAAATAATCGAGTGCCTTATTTTTTGCAATGTTGCGCATCCACGTGTACAGGCTGCCTTTTTTGGGGTCGTATTGATTTATGTTAAGCCATATACTTACAAATGAATCCTGCAAGAGATCCTCAGCTATGTGGCTATCATCAGTATAAGAATTGATGACAATTAATAGTGCGGTGCTGTAATTGCAATACAGGTAGTTAAATGCCTGCTGGCAGCCAACTTTTATATCGTTTACCAATTCGTCTTGGTTATAGCCACTATTCATCAGGTAGTATTTTCCGAGAGACTAAAATTATCGTGCCAATGGAATATCGACATACTGTTGAACTATTTCCACAAAGGAATCGGGCCGCTTATGAAATATTATATGACTGAATACCAATGCCGGTAAGGGTTTCAGAAGGATCCATCTTTTTATTTTCGCTTTTTTATTTTGGATGGACAATCTAAACGCAAATTTTGGTCGTAGGTTATAGAGCTAACATTATTGTTAAAAACTTAAATCACCATGTATGCGAAAGATGAATTACTTTAAAAGACTGCGCTTATTACCTGTCTTTTTAGGAGCTATGGCGCTTGGTAGCTCGGCCTATGCCTCGAGCCACCGCGAAGCTCCATTGATTTCAAATGATCCACAGGCCGACAACACCGATCTGTATGTATTCCGAAGCCCTGATGACCCGAATACGGTAACCATCATTGCTAATTACATACCTTTTGAATCTCCGGAAGGAGGGCCAAACTACTACACCTTCGGTACTAATGTGCGTTATGAGATACACATTAAGAACCAGGCAAGCGGTACCACAGACGATATTACTTATCGTTTCACATTCTCCCGCACAGACCAGGACACAACGACGTTTTTCAACATCCGCCTCGGTCAGCAAAATCTGAAGATGAACTATACCTGCCAGAAAAGCCTGGATGGTGGTGCTACATGGACCACTATCTATTCAGGTGGTGTAGTACCTCCAAACAACATTGGCCCGCGCTCTATACAGAACGCAACAGTAGGCCTCGGAGCTCCTAACTATATGAGCCTTATGACAGCGGCTATCGCCACTGCATCATCTGGTGAAAAGTTGTTTTGTGGTCCTGTAGACGATCCTTTCTTCGTTGATCTCGCAGGTGCATTTGATCTGGGTAGCTTCCGTCCCGGTGGGCTGAGTACAGCCAATACACCCAAAGATGCGCTGGCACGTTTCAATTGCCACACTATCGCTATTAAAGTGCCGATCAGTATGCTGCAGCGCAGTGGCCTCAGTGTATCGTCTGCTACTTCTATCCTCGATAGCCGTTTTGTAATAGGTGTTTGGGCTTCAGCAAGTCGCCCACAGATCAAAACCATAACTGCAAGCAATCCTGATGTGTACACAGGTGCCTGGGTGCAGGTGTCGCGCATAGGTATGCCCCTCACTAACGAGGTGATTATACCCGTAGGCATGAAGGACTACTGGAATTCGCAGAACCCTGCTAACGACGTGCAGTTCGCTAAATTCTTCAGCAATCCTGAGCTGGCGCTTTATATGGACAACTCTAAATTCGGCGGCGCAGTGCCTGCACTGAATGCACTCCGTATCCAGTCAAGCTCACTCCAGTCTTTTGACTTCCGCAATACGCACAAGGGATTATGGTCACTGAAAGGATCTTCTGCAGTTGCAGGTACAGCACTTGATAATGCTGCATTCGGCAATGTATTATTGCCCGATTCCACAAGCCCTCGCGCTGTAGATATCCTGCCGATATTCTTTACCGGCGTGCCGAATCTTGCTCCTTACCAGCTGGCTACAGGCAAGCCTACAGGCAATCCCCTGGCACATGGCAAGCCGTTTATCAACAACTTCCTGCCTACGCTGGGAGATATGCTGCGCCTGAACATGGCAGTGCCGGTAACATCGCGCACCGATCCTGCTTTTAGCTCAGAAGGTATCATTGCTGCTGCTGTCCTTGGTCTTACCAACAGCACCTACAATGCAGATACTATGCTGCAGGCTATTCCTAACATGGACGGATTCCCTAACGGCCGCAGGCTGGAAGATGATGTAACAACCATAGAGCTACAGGCTGTGGGTGGCGTAGCACTGGCCGCAATTGGCCTTTGGTACGATGACTATACAGTCGGCGTCACAGCTTCACCTGTTACTACTAACCTGGGCAATGTGCTGGGCTTCAATGCCGGTATCACGCATAATGATACCACGTTCCAGTCAGCCTTCCCATATGTGCAGCAGCCATGGAGAGGTTACGATCACACATTGCAGGCAAGGTTCTAATCTTACACCATCAAAACAAAACCAAAGAACATGAAAAATATTATAAACAAAATATTGGTGGCAGGGCTTATATGCCTCTTGCCGCAGGTGCAGGCCACGGCCTCATCGCACCGCGAAGCTCCGCTTATTTCAAATGATCCGCTGGCAGACAACACGGACCTCTATGTGTTCAGGAGCCCATGCGACAGCAGCAAAATTGTGATCATTGCCAACTACATTCCTTTTGAGCATCCTGCGGGAGGGCCCAACTGGTACAACTTTGGCCAGAATATCCGATACGAGATACACATCAAGAACAAGACCACAACTACAACGGATGACATTACGTACCGCTTCACGTTCACACAGGTGAATGAGGATACAACGACGTTCTTCAACATCCGCCTGGGCAAGCAAAACATAAAAGATTTGTATACCTGCCAGCGTAGTTTGGATGGTGGCCTCACCTGGACTACTATAAAGTCAAATGGTATAGTACCTCCGCCAAACATAGGCCCACGCTCTATACAGAGCGCAGTAGGCCTGGGTGCAGCATCATACGATGCGCTCATGATGGCTGCAGTTACCACAGCATCTACTGGCGAAAAATTATTTGCCGGCCCTGTAGATGATCCTTTCTTTGTAGATCTTGGTGGCGCGTTTGATGTAGGTGGTTTCCGTGCCGCCGGCCGCGATGGTCTTGCTAAGTTCAACTGTCACTCCATAGTGTTGGAGATACCTATCTCTACACTGCAGAAGACAGGCCTTACAACAGCATCTGCTACCAGCATTCTCGATCCTAATTTCGTGATCGGTGTATGGGCATCTGCAAGCAGGCAGTCCATCACTACACTTAGCACTACAGGCGGCCAGCCTGCTACAGCAGGAGCCTGGGTGCAGGTATCGCGCATAGGTATGCCGCTTACTAATGAAGTGGTAATACCTATTGGTGCAAAAGACCGCTGGAATGGTACTAACCCGTATACAGGCGATATGGCTTATCAGCCATATTTCGAAAATCCTGAGCTGGCACTATACATGGATACATCAGCCTTTGCGCTCGCTGTTCCAGGTCTGTCTGCATTGCGTATACAGGCTAATTCACTGGGTTCTTTCGACTTCAGGAATACACATCAGGGCTTGTTCCCGGTACGTGGCACATTAGGCGCAGTAGGTACAGCATTTGATGAGATTACAGGCTACCCCAGTTTCCTGTTGCCTGATAACCACAGCCCACGTGCGGTGGATCTGCTGCCTATATTCTACACAGGTGTTCCAAACCTTAATCCATACCAGTTGGCTACAGGCAAAACACCGGGCAACCCGCTTACTCCGGGTAAGCCATTCATCAACAACTTCCTGCCTACTTTCTGCGATATGATTCGCCTGAACATGGCGGTACCTGTTACATCGCGTACAGATCCTAAGTTCAGCTCGCTCGGCCTCGTTAAGGCTGCCGTGCTCGGTCTCACAGATCCTGCTTACAATACCACTACTACATTGCAGTTCATACCTAACATGGATGGTTTCCCTAATGGCCGCAGGCTGGAGGATGATGTAACCACCATTGAGTTGCAGGCAGTATCTGGCGTTGTACTCGCAGCCATAGGCCTGTGGTACGATGACTATAGCGGCACAGGTAGCCCTGTAACGCCACAGCTGTCTGGTGTACTTGGTTTCAACGCAGGTGTTACCCGCAACGATACTACGTTCAAGGCATGCTTCCCTTACCTGCAGGATCCATGGCCAGGCTTTACCGGCTCACAGTACTCAGGCCCGGCAAGCAGCCAGACTCCTCTGGAGATAGCAAGCCTGCCGCTTACAGCACCGGTGTTTGTGATGAATGCCTATCCTAATCCGTTCACATCGCAGGTTTCATTCCGTTACAAAATGGATGTAGATGGCAAAGTGAGCATACAGGTGATGGACATCAATGGCCGCATAGTAAATAGCATAAACGAAGGCTACAAAACTACCGGTGATTATACCACGCAATGGAATGCAGGCAGCGTACCAGCCGGCAACTACATAGCTGTGTTATCTATCAACGGTCAGCAGATACAAACGATCAAGTTGGTTAAGGCTAACTAATATACCGGATAGAATGGTTAAATATCAGGCGGATGGGCTTTTTAGGTCATCCGCTTTTTTATGTAAAAGAAATTGTTTGTAAAAAGAACATTCTTCATATCCCACTCGTATATGGTAGTACAAACCAGACCTCCATGAAAAAAATTACACTTTTAATGCTGACATTACTGCTAAGCTGCAGTACATTATTTTTTACTTCCTGCTCAGAAAGGAAAGATGGCCTGCCGCAGCTGCTGGAGCGCAAAAAGGTAATGGGCCCCGAAGATGAAAAGGCAACTATAACGACCAGCTACAACAAAGCCGTAGAAGCACTGAAGCAAAACCCGGACGATCTGAAACAGTATGTAACGCTGGCATCCGTGTTTATTTCTGAAGGCCGCATCACCGGCAACAACAGCTACTACAGCAATTCAGCTGTAAAAATGCTGAACAAAGTAACAGAAAGCAATACCGCAAATAAGGATCTGGTATTCCAGGCGCTGAGTCTTAAGTCAGCTGTGCTGCTCAACATGCACCAGTTTAAAGATGCCCTCGACGTGGCTAAGCAGGGTGTGGCGCTCAATGACTACAATGCAGGCATTTTTGGCGCGCTGGTAGATGCTAACGTGGAGCTTGGCAACTACGATGCCGCAGTTAAAGATTGTGACCGCATGATGACCATCCGTCCCGATCTGCGCTCTTACTCACGCGCCTCTTACCTGCGCCAGATATATGGCCAGAACCAGGGTGCAATGGAAGCTATGCACATGGCTGTGGATGCAGGCATGCCCGGAGCTGAGAGCACAGAATGGGCAAGGACAAAGCTCGGTGATCTTTACCTTAACACCGGTAATCTCGATAGCGCATCTATCCTGTATCGGTCATCGCTTGTTTACCGTCCCAATTACCCGTATGCGCTTATGGGTATGGCGCTGGTAGAAAAGTCAAGAAAAAATTACGACCAGGCAATCACCTATACACGCAGCGCCATAGCGGTGCTGAGTGAAGCTGCATTTGTTTCCACGCTTGCAGACTTATACGAGCTGAAGGGCGACGCAGCAAAAGCTAAAGACGCACGCAATGATGTGGTAGCCCTGCTGGAAGAAAGCCAGAAGGACGAGCCGGCAGACGCACTGGTAAAGCACAACGTGAGCCGCGAAATGGCTACGGCTTACCTCAATGCCGGTAACCTGGACAAGGCGCTGCAATATGCAAAAACCGACCTGGCTATGCGCCCCGAAAATATTGATGCCAATGAGCTCATAGCCTGGGTATACTACCTGAAAGGCGACTATGCAAATGCGAAGACCCATGCGGACAAGATGATGGCTACCAAAACGCAAAATGCGGGCTCGCTGTACAAGGCCGGTGTTATCTACTCAAGTGCGGGTGAACTGGCGCAGGGAAATGACCTCCTTAAAAACGCTATGGCAATCAATCCATTCATGGACCAGCGCCTCATAAGTCAATCTAAATCTCCGGTTGTTGTAAATAAGGGATAATGAAAAAGTATTGGATACTTCTTCTTTTGGTGCTGGGCAGTGCGCTTCCCTTATCAGCCCATGTTATCAACTATGAGCTGGATAAGATGAGCGGTAACACGGTGTTCTGGAAGTATATGCTTATCGGGTTTGAGCACATAATACCGCTTGGCTTCGATCATATACTTTTCATCACCTGCGTCTTCTTTCTTAATTCCGATCTTAAGAAGGTTATCATCCAGGCATCTATGTTCACGCTGGCACACAGCATCACCCTGGGCCTTGCTATGTATGGCATCATCAATCCGCCATCCAATATCATAGAGCCACTTATAGCCTTATCCATCGTTTTTCTGGCTATAGAAAATATGGTGTCTGCCAGTGTAAGACCATGGCGGCTGGTGATGGTGTTTCTGTTTGGTATGGTGCATGGCATGGGCTTTGCAGGTGCACTATCGCAAATGGGCATGCCGCAATATGCATTTGCCACCGCACTTATTAGCTTCAACATAGGTGTGGAGATAGGCCAGCTGTCTATTATCCTGCTGTTATACTTCTTGGTGTCGTCACAGTTTTCAAAATTCATCTGGTACAGGAAAAGGGTAGTGATACCCGTAAGCGTTGTCATATCGCTGGTAGCTTCCTACTGGACCATTGAGCGCATATTTTTTGTTTAAAAGTTCCGACGGTTTTATTGCGAATCAAAGCTTCGAACGTGTGGGCCTATATGATTGCATTGAAAAGATATTAATTAAATCCAGTGATCAATACATCTCACTTATCATCTTCAGGGCACGTTGGTAACTCCATCCAAATTGGAGCAGACACCGGTGTGCCAGTTTTGAAAGATGTATTGATGAAGAAGCTTACGTGGATAGTTTTCTTTGCCTATGCTTTGCTTATGTTTAAGCCTGTATTGCCTGTTGTATTGGATGCTTTTGCACACACCTTCTGGGAGCAGCAGCATATGCTGGTGGTGCATGAGGTCAACGGTAAATTTCATGTCCATAATGAATTGGTAAATGCGGTACAACAGTCTGAGAAAGATAAGAAGTCTGTGTCAGGTAAGTTCCAGGTCGAGGAGTGTATTGCGGTAGCACTGCTTGTTGTATGTATCGCATTAATGCCTCGGTATAGTATAAACCGGTATGCAGTCCTAAATTACTTTTTTCCATTTTGTTCCTGTGATCTGGAGGCGCCGCCCCCTAGGTTTTTTTACAATCATATATCGTGAATTACGCATTGGCTAGGTGGTATGTAATACCGTCAGGCTGTTTATTGCAAGTATTTAACTGATTTATCTGATTAAAAAAACCAATTATGAAAACAAAAATCATACAAAAAATAATCGTTTTGCTATTAATTATGACATCCGCTATAGCAGTACATGCCCACACAGGCAGCATACGCGGCATCGTGTATGATGGCAATAGTCACAAGCCGCTGGAAGGCGTAAGCATATACATAAAGGCAATAGACCAAAGCGCGGTAACTGACGTGTTCGGGAAATTTTTTCTGAAGAATATAGAACCGGGGCGTTACACGCTGGCTATAAGCCATTTAGGGTACACAAACACAGACGAAGTAATAAAAGTAGAAGACGGTATCACTACGGATATCAATTTCAATCTTACTGCCTCGCCGGTGGAGATGAAAGCAGTATCTGTTAATGCAAAGAAGAATCTTAACCTCAGTTCTGTTAGCGGACTGGATCTTCAGCTGCGCCCGGTAAATAACTCACAAGATCTGCTGCGCCTCGTTCCCGGCCTGTTCACCGCACAGCACCAGGGTGGGGGAAAGGCAGAACAAATATTTCTCCGCGGCTTCGATTGTGACCATGGTACCGATGTGAACGTAAGCGTTGACAACATGCCAGTGAACATGGTTTCTCATGGTCACGGCCAGGGCTTTGCAGATTCGCACTTTATCATACCGGAATCCGTGCAGGAAGTGGACTACGGCAAAGGTCCTTACCAAATGGATAAAGGAGACTTCTGCACCGCCGGCTATGTAGCATTCAAAACAAAGTCCTCGCTGGATAACAGTTTCGTAAAAGTAGATGGAGGGATGTATGATTATTTCCGTACTGCCGCAGGTATAAGCTTGCTCAACAGCAAGCAGGACAGCAACGCACACCAGGATGCATACATAATGGGCGAGTATGGCTACAACCGTGGTTATTTCGACCTCTCGCAAAACTTCAACAAGTTCAACCTCATCGGCAAGTACACTAATTACATTTCTACCGATAAGATATTTACCCTGACTCTTTCGGGTTTCAATTCTTTTTGGGATGCATCAGGCCAGATTCCTACCCGCGCAATATCAGAAGGTATTGTAGGACGCTATGGCGGACTGGATCCGGAAAGCGGCAATACAAGCAGGTACAATCTTAATCTCCAGTACTTCCAGTCTATAAACAGCAACAGCTATTACAAAAGCAACCTGTTTCTTACCTACTACACCTTTAAGCTCTATTCAGATTTTACCTATTACCTCATGGATTCTGTAAACGGCGACCAGATACGGCAGGCTGAAAAGCGCATCGTGGCCGGATATAATAATGAGTATGCCACCAGCTACACCTTTGCGAAACTGAAGATGAAAACACAGTTTGGGCTGGGTCTCCGCTACGATGACATTATGAATGACGAGCTCAGCCACACCATAGCCCGGTCCGTAACCCTCAACACCATAGCCCTTGGCGATGTACATGAGACAAATATCTACGGCTATATAAACCAGTCGGTCTATCTCCTTCCGCAATTGGTGCTGAACTTCGGTACCCGTTACGATCATTTCATACAGCAGTACGATAATAAGCTGGTGGCCGAGAATACCAACAGTACATTTAACAACGGCATGTTTAGCCCCAAGGCAGGCCTGTATTACAACTTCGGCAACAACGCCCGTATCTACTATAGCTACGGCACCGGGTTCCATACCAACGACACACGCACACTGGCGCTGGGTCAGCAATTCGGAAGCCCTGTAATTGTCAACAACACGATACCCAAAGCATTTTCGCACGACCTGGGTGTAGTGGTTAAGCCCACCAGCAAGTTGCTGCTTTCTGCCGCCGCATGGCTCATCAACCTGCAGCAGGAGTTTAGCTATATAGGAGACGAGTCTGCCATTGACACCTCAGGTAAGACCCGCCGCTATGGCATAGACTTATCCGCCCGCTACGAAGTGCTCAAATGGCTTTACCTCGATATAGATGTCAACTATGCGCATGGCCGCTATGCAGACCAGCCTGCAGGAAACAACTACATACCTCTTGCTCCGGCATTTACATCTATAGGCGGTGCCACAGTTAAGGTTACACGCAACCTCCTTGCCAGCCTGCGTTACCGCCACATGAGCGACCGGCCGGCGAACAATGACAACACTCGCACTGCACTCGGCTATACTGTCTATGATGCCGTGCTTAACTATCGCCTGCCGCATTACGAATTTGGTATGCAGGTGCAAAACCTGTTTAATGTAAAATGGAGCGAAGCACAATTTGATACCGAAACAAGACTGCGATATGCCAATGGCACGCTCGAGCCGCACTCATCTACCGATGTTTGCTTTACGCCCGGCATCCCGTTCTTTTTAAAGCTGAGCGCTACGTATAAATTTTGAGAGTCTGGTTTGAAATAAAACCCTTCTGCGTTGTCTAATGCGGGAGGGTATTTATTTCCACTTTTTAACCGGCAAAATGTATATAAATCTGACTGGCAGCCACACCTTTAGTTTTTCCAATGGTATTTGGGGGGAAGTGAAAATCCAAAACAGCCGCTGCATCGTATGTTGCTGTTCAATGTAACAGCCGGTCACTTTTTGTTTAGAATGTCCGGCGGGGAAAGTACCCCACTTGCATTTTCCAATGCGGGAGGGGCTTCCTTTTTATACCTATCCTTCAATAAATTACCCGGAATTTTTAAGGAGTATCTCGTTCTACCGAATTGAGCTATTAAGCCATTAGGTCATTGAGCCATTTTCAGTTCATCCTTCAGCACCTGCAGTGCAAAATCCAGCACCTCTTTATGGTCAAATGCCATGGCAGAAATATCCTTAATATTCACCCAGCTGGCATGCGCAGCATCATCTGCGCCCTTTACGGTGTGGTCTGCGGCGTCTACAAAAGCATAGAATACCACAGATACCGTCCGCCCTCTAGGGTCGCGGCCCGGCCTGCCAAAGGTGTGTAGTTGCCGCATAGCCTGCAGCCGCATACCGGTTTCTTCCTCCAGCTCGCGCAGGGCACCGGCCTCCAGATCTTCGTCATCTTCCACAAAACCACCGGGCAAAGCCCACATGCCCTTGTACGGCTCATTGCCCCGCTCTATAAGCAGCACCTGCCATGCCCCGTTGCTCTTGCTCAGCACAAGCGCATCAGTAGTGAGTTTTATGTTCTGAGGATACAAAAAAGTCAAAAGTTAAAAGTCAAAATCCAAAAATGAGCCAATTCTTTTCAGGACGCCACACATCGCTACCATCATGAGAATCCCCCAATCCTAAAATCCTGATCAATGTTTAAACAACCTGAAGATATCCATGCCGTTCGCATACACCATCAGTGTCAGCAGCAGCACCAGGCCCACAGTGGTAGCCCGCTCCATTACCTTTTCGCTCACCTGCTTGCCGGTTATCATTTCCCAAAGCAGGAAGATCACATAGCCGCCATCCAGGCCCGGTATGGGCAGCAGGTTCATAAACGCAAGTATGATGGATATAAACGCGGTCAGCATCAGGAACTGGCGCATATCAAATTCTGATGGGAAGATCTTGCCAAAGCTGATAAGCCCGCCCACGCTCTCATGTGCCTTTATTTCCTTTGAGCCAAACATAAGCTTGAACTGCGCCAGGTAGTTGCCAAACTGTTCAAAGGTGAAGCTGAATCCCTTTCCTATAGCGCCTATAGGCCCGTAGTGTATCGTGTCAGACTTCAGGTATTTCTTATAGTCCGGCAGTATGCCAAACGCCGAGTCCTTAGGTATCGTTACCGCTACAGAGTCCAGCACATGGTTCCTCATAAAGCTTATGATTACCGGCTTGCCATAGTTGGCCACCTTCTGCTCTTCAAATTCATTGCGGAACCCTGCCGGTTTTCCGTTTATGGCTACTATGCTGTCGCCCACATGTATGTTGGCCCGTGCAGCTATGCTCTTGTTATCTACAGAGTCAGCTACCATAGGTATAGCCGGGGCTATAAAGCCACCCTTCTGCATCTTTATCATCTTGCCCACAGTGCCGCGGGGTATGTTCACTACTACATCTTTGCCATCGCGCACCAGCTCTATAGTGCCTGTCTGGTCCTTGCTGTAGATCATAGCCATAGGTATGCGCTCAAAGCGCTCCACCGGCTTGCCGTCTACCGACTTTATCATATCCCCGTCGCGCAGGCCTATGCTGCGGCCCAGGCTGTCCACAGCTATGCCATACTTAGCATTGGCAGTGCGCAGGTACTCCTCACCGTATATGCTAAAGACAGCTATATAGATAAGTATAGCCACGATCACATTCACTATTATACCACCCAGCATTATAAACAGGCGCTGGTAAGGCTTTTTGCTGCGGTATTCCCAGGGCTGCGGTGGCTGGGCCATCTGCTCCTTGTCCATGCTCTCATCCACCATGCCCGCTATCTTCACATAGCCACCCAGCGGAAACCAGCCTATACCATATTCCGTATCACCCTTCTTCTTTTTAAAGAGTGCAAAATTCAATACCCCCGAAAAAGGGAACAAGAAGTCAAAGAACAGGTAAAACTTCTCCACCCGCGTCTTAAAAAGCCGCGCAAAGAAAAAATGCCCGAATTCATGTAATGCTATAAGAAGTGATAGTGAAGCGAACAACTGCACCACCTTCACTCCGGTGCCAGACATTAATAAGAGGGTATTTAAATGCATTTGTGTAATTAGTATTTAGTAATTAGTACTTCGTACGGGATTGAATGATGTTGTATTCTTGATAATACGCTCGTATTTGTTGGCTCACGACCATCTACTACATACTATTTACTATCTACCCGTTTAATAAATCGACAGCTGGCTCTTCTTCAGAAACTCCGCTGCATACACCCTTGCGTCTGCATCGGTCTGCTCATAGTCTTCTATGGTTGGGTGCTCTATAAAGGGCACCATCTCCATTGTTTTCTCTATCATCTCGCTCATCTCCAGGAAGCCTACCTTGTTCTGCAGAAAAGCGTGCACCACCATTTCATTTGCCGCATTCAGCACACATGGCGCATTGCCGCCCCGGTACAGGGCCTCTTTTGCCAGTGCAAGATTACGGAAAGTTTTATAATCGGCAGATTCAAACGTCAGGCTCGGGAAATCCTTAAAATCCAGCCGCTTCATGCTGCTGCTCACCCTTTCCGGGAAAGCCAGTGCATACTGTATCGGCAACCGCATATCCGGCAGGCCCATCTGGGCTTTTATGCTGCCGTCTATAAACTGTACCATGCTGTGTATTATGCTCTGCGAGTGTATCAGCACCTCTATCTGCTCATTAGCCAGGCCAAAGAGCCACTTGGCCTCTATCATCTCCAGCCCCTTGTTCATCAGGCTGGCGCTGTCTATTGTTATTTTGGCACCCATGCTCCAGTTGGGGTGCTGCAGCGCATGGCTCGCCTTCACATTCACCAGGTAGTTAGGCTTCCGGCCCAGGAAGGGACCGCCGCTCGCTGTCAGTATCATCTTCTCCACCTTGTTCATATCCTCGCCCACCAGGCACTGGAAAATGGCACTGTGTTCACTGTCTACCGGTATTATCGCTGCTTTTTTCTCGGCTGCGCGCTGCATTACCAGCTCGCCCGCCACCACCAGGGTTTCTTTATTGGCCAGCGCTATGCGCTTACCACCATCTATGGCTGCCAGTATGCTGTGCAGCCCGGCAAAGCCCACTATGGCGCCCAGCACAGTATCTACCGTATCCCACTGCACCACGTCCTGCAGCGCTTTTTGCCCTGCAAACACCTTTATGGGCAGCATCATCAGCGCGTCCTTTACCTCTTTATATTTGGCTTCGTCCGTTACTACTACTGCATTGGGTTTAAATTTCTTTGCCTGCTCTATCAGCAGTGCCGAATTATGGTGTGCGCTCAACACCTCTACCTGGAACAATTCCGGATGCGCCCCGGCCACATCCAGCGCCTGCGTACCCACAGACCCTGTTGACCCCAATATCGCTATACGCTTCATACTTATTTTATTATTATTCTGCAATGCCCAAAGATATTGAAAATCTAGCCTCCCCTCCCGAAACTTTTCCCCAAAACCCAGAGATGAAAAGTTAAAAAGCGTGGTGTAGAGTCTCTTCCTGGGCCTAGCCGAAGGATAAGTGTGCGTGAGAATTGTCATCCTGGGCCTAGTTGAAGGATGTGCATGCGTATTCTCATCCTGCCAGTCCCTATTATTTCGGGAAGACCTGCCGAAGGATGAGCGGGAAGGCGGGTGTCATCCTGAGCGTAGTCGAAGGGTGTGTGCGTAGGTGTTGAAGTCATGTACTTAGCCTCATTACTACTATTAAGCATCGTTGCGTCGCACACTTCTACTTCAGTTTCGCTATTGAGCAGATTAATGAATTAGAGAAGCTTAGTGTTATTCTTGCAATCGCCGAAGAATCCATATCGAAGGAGTATACGTCGACGAATGAAGCAACATAAAAGCAAATTGTTAATGCCCTAATTGTTTTGCAAAATAACACCATAATACGGGAAAAATACCCTTTTATAGAGTGAAAGTACTGTCTACCTTTATTCCGTAAAATCAACTAGAAATAAATCATAAAATAGATGGCAACACGAATGAATTGGAAGCGGCTACTTTCCACTAAGAGAGTAGCTGACTATACTAAGTGCGAAACAAACCCTAAAGTATCTCAACTAAGTGAACCAAGGAGCGCCTTTGAAAAGGATTTTGACCAACTAACATTCTCCTATCCATTTAGACGTCTTCAAGACAAGACTCAGGTTATTCCTTTTCCGAAATTTGATTTCGTGCACACAAGGTTAACGCATAGTTTAGAAGTTGCTTCCGTAGGAAGATCATTTGGAAAAATGGCTGCTGAAATAATATTTAGAGAATTGGATGAGGAATTTCTAAATGCAAGTAATATTTGTCGATCGGATATAGGAGCCTTAGTAGCTGCTGCTTGTTTGGCTCACGACATCGGAAACCCACCTTTTGGACATTCTGGGGAGGATGCAATTTCTTATTATTTTTTACAAAAGGACAATAATTTTAAACCAGATTTTGAAATTCATGATGGAAAGTTTTATAAAAGAAAATTTTTACCAGAAAATGATTTCAAAGAAACAGTGTTGGAATACATTCCAAGTGACGAAGAAATCAAACAAGTAAAGCGTTGGAAGGATCTCTCACAATTCGAAGGAAATGCGAATGGGTTTAGAATTATTACGGGCAATTGTGATAAATGCATAAATCCGTCACTTGCTTTAATAGGTTCTTTCACAAAATACCCTAAAGAAAGTTTTTTATTCCAAGACCCATTTGGAGATTTAGGGAAAAAAGATAAGCCTAAGAGCCAAACGAAATATGGTTTCTTTCAAGAGCAAAGAGAACTTTTTCAGTTTGTAGCAGATGAATTAGGGTTAATAAAGATTGAAAATATCGGAAGTACCGATATTGCATATAGAAGACATCCATTAGCTTTTTTAATGGAAGCTTCTGATGATATTGCTTATGGAATGATAGATTTCGAAGATGGGTGTAGATTAGGCTTGATTGATTTTGATAAAAAGTACCAAAAAATTAAGTTGAGAAAAAATGACAATAGTGTCGAAGAAATTATTCTCAATAAATCACCCAAAGAGATATTAGTTGAAATCGCCAACGTGGACGAGTCATTTGATAGTGAAAAACTAGAGTCGTTTACAGACTTTAAGCAAGCAATATCATATTTGAGGAGCAAAGTTATTAACGTGCTAATTCACCAGTGTTTTTCGGTCTTTGAAAAGGAGTACGATAAAATTATGGTTGGAGGCTTCGACAAATCTTTAATCGACTGTATCGCACATGAAGGCATAAAGAAAAATTTGTCTTTAATGAGTGATTTAGTTCGAAAATTTGTTTACCAATATCCGCCAGTTTTAGAAAGCGAGGCATCTGGATTTGAAGTAATGGAGCATTTAATAGGTTCTTTTGCCATAACAAGTAACATCTGTTTCTCTTGTGGCGACGAAGAAACTACGAAAGATCGGAAACTAAGAAGCTTACTTCCAGACGAATTTCAACCAATAAGTGAGAAGGAAATTGAACAACTTACTATGCAAGAAAAGTATGAAAGGGTATTGTCTGTGTTGGATTACATCTCGGGTATGACCGATAAATATGCTATTAATCTGTACAGAAAAATAAAGGGATTATACATTGAGAGGTAAAGCAATGCCAGTTGAATTAGTTTGTGCATAATAAAAATAGCGCTGTTGCGCGAGGCCTTGCCAGTTGACCGTAGTACAAAATAATATGGTTTAAATAGTTGTTGTATTTGTCTTAAACGTCCAATAATGAAAATTATAGGTTTTGTTATATTGCTCTTCACCTGCCATGTGTCGCTTGGTCAGAAGATTACTATTAATGACTTAGTAAAAGTTGTAAATATGGATTGGGATCAGTTTGATACTTACGCTTTAGTCAATGGATTTGTTTTTGAAAAAAATGAGAGTACTCCTATGAGCGTTTCTAAGTCATATTCGAAAGAAGGCCATCATGTAATGAATGAACGATCTATTACAAAGTCAATAATATTTAAAGCTTCGGAAGACAAACCTTATTTAGTAGACGTTACATATAATACAGAGATTAGTTCTGAATATCTGTTGCTAAAGAGCCAAGCAAAAGCCTGTGGTTTTATTTTTGTGGGTACTCAAAATTATTCTAGTGGGGCCGTTGGTCTGGAGTACGAAAAGAAAAAACTTCACCTATCACTTATTCCAGGCAGAGCAACAACAAAAGATGGATATGAAACGAGCAATCCACGTTATGAAATAGCTATTACATCTAAAGTAAATTAATTTTTCCCGGTTCATCGTTGATTTCACCAAATAAAAAGATCGCATTTGGGAGTATGCTTTGCCTACGTCCTGGAGATGGCAATCTCCCTGGTGCCACCGATGTTTCCCCATGCTAGGAATTGAACAAAATTAAAAACTTGGGATACACTCGCAATAACTTTATTGCCAAAGTATTTTAGCAACAATGTTATTGCTAAAAATATAAAGCCATTATTACAGAGGCGCTCCTCCGCGATCTTAAATACAAAACACAAGCACTGCGCCTTCGCGCCTCTGCGAGAGATCCTTCCCCCAAAATTCCCCTCATGGCAGTGTATTTGTATACCCATCTGTAACCATAAGGTTATAGTATATGAAAAAGATATTCTTGTTTATCGCATTGGTTGCCGGCACAGTAGGTGCTTTCGCTGCACCGCAGCATCGTCACTATCGCCATCATCCACGCCCATACCATCGTTATCAGCCCCGCAGCAGGGGCAGTGTAGAGGTGATTTTGCCCGCACCTCCGGGCAGGCCGCCATTACCACCACGCCCTCCGCGTCATGGCGGTCGCTTACCCGCACCACCATTACCACCGCATCTCGGCAATTTGCCGGCGCCACCGCGCCCGCCTATGCCGCCACACCCATAGCAGGTAGTATAGTTATTACCTTATCACCTATCATTTTTTCGTGTTGGGCGCTATCTCCACCTGGACTACCTTTGTGCTGAAGTTAGACCATAGGGAGTAATGCCCGGCACGATTAACTATTTGCGCACCTGTGCAATTTTGACACTGCAAATCATTAATTATCAATACCAAAGTGTGCATTTTTTATTTTGCACACAGCTCTGGAAAACCAGGCGCAATTTATACCGGCACAGCTAAAATAAGTGCGCAAGCGGCAAACGGGTAGGGGAGAGAGGGAAATAAAGAGGGTTTAATACGCTGTAAAAGCAGCAGCACAATTTTCCGGTACCCGCAAAAACCGGAAATTTTGAAACGCTAAACAATTGATTATCAAAACCAACCTGCGCAAAACTGTTTTTTCCAGCAACCGGAAAATGCGCTCTCAATTTTATAGATTATGGCACAAGCGGGGGTAACAATAAATGAGCACGAAGTACCCAAATAGCAACGAAGTAAATCAGCAGGAAAACAAGTGGCAATTGAATACAGTTTTCCGATACCCGCAAAAACCGGAAATTTTGAAACGACAAACCACTGATTATCAACATCAATCTGTGCAAAACTGGTTTTCCACCCAACCGGAAAATCTCAATAGTCCAGCCAGATCCTGAAAATACCTTAATCCTGAAATCCTGATCCTTTTTTAACTTTTCGATGGGCAAATAATCCCGGTTTTTCAATATATTTGCGTCCCGTATGCGACTACGATTTATAAATTTATTATATCTGTCTCTTGTTGTGGTGCTCCTTTCCTCCTGCAGCGGATTTGAAAAGATCCGTAAAAGCAGCGATGTGAACTACAAGCTCACAAAAGCCAATGAGTTTTTCGATAAGAAAGACTACATGCACGCAAACGAGCTATATAAAGAACTGATGCCGGTAATGAAAAGTACCCGCAACTACGAGGCGCTGTTCTATAAGTACGCATACACATTCTACTACCTGAAGGACTACGTAGAGGCATCCTACTACTTCAAGAATTTCACCGAGTATTTCCCTATAAGCAAAGATGCCGAGGAGTGCGAATTCATGAGCGCAGTTTGCCTGTACAAATACGCACCCAAGTATTCGCTGGACCAGACCAACTCTGTAAAGGCGCTTGAAGCCCTGCAGTCTTACGCCAACAGGTACCCCAAGTCTACCCGCATGGCTGATGCCAATAAGTATATTGAGGCATCCCGCAAAAAGCTGGAGACCAAACAGGCAGATGCGGCTAAGCTTTATTACAACATCAGCCAGTTCAAAGCCGCTACTGTAGCCTACAAGAGCGTGCTCCGCAACTACCCCGAATCACCCAATGCCGACCTGTACCAGTTCATGGTCATGAAGGCCATGTACAAGTTCGCAAAAGTGAGCATACCAGAGAAGCAGGACGAGCGTTTTTCTAATGCGATCGCCGCTTATAACGATTTAAAGGCAAGTTATCCACAATCTGCGTATCTTGCAGACGCGGAGAAGCTATACGCCGAAGCACACAATAACATAAAAAAGATACGCAATGAGCACAAATAGAAGATCACTGTCATCAGTGAACCCCCTGGTGGAAACACGCGATGTTATCGCGATGAAGGAAAAGACTGGTAACCTTTACGAATCTATCGTAGTGGTATCACGTCGTGCCAACCAGATCTCTGTGACCATGAAGGAAGAGCTGCACCGCAAACTCGACGAGTTTACCGTGCATGGCGACAACCTTGAAGAAGTGCATGAGAACAAAGAGCAGATCGAGATCTCACGCATATACGAGCGCATGGCAAACGCACCGCTTCAGGCCATCACCGAGTTCAACGACGACCAGATTTACTACCGTAAAAAGTAGTACTAGCCTATACAATAAAATAAGCTGCACCAACCGGTGCAGCTTATTTTGTCTATCAAAAAGCGCAAGTGAAGAAAGTCATGGTGAGCGGAGTCGAACCATGACCGGCTGAATCTTATTCATAGCGCAATGAAGCAGCTGAGACTACAGCCCCCACACCTCCAGTATCTGCTGGCTGTGTGTCTTGCTCTTCACCTTCTCTATTACGTGGTCTACTTTACCCTGCTCATTTATCAGAAAGGTAGTGCGTAGCACCCCCATATACGTGCGGCCAAACATTTTCTTTTCGGCCCACACATCATACGCCTCTATTATCTTCCGGTCCGGGTCTGCAAGTAAGGTAAAAGGCAGCTTATACTTCGCTTCAAACTTCTTGTGCTTCTGCTCATTGTCGGGGCTCACCCCCAGTACCACAATGCCTTTATCGGTAAGCGCAGAGAAGTTGTCGCGCAGGTTACAGGCCTCCACGGTACAGGTCTCCGTATCATCCTCAGGATAGAAGTACAGTACCACCTTCTTCCCCTTGTAGTCCTTCAGCGCGTGGATTTTACCGTCCTGGTCAGGCGCCAAAAATGCGGGAGCTTTGTTACCTTGTTTTAGTATCATGATTGATTATGTTTTGCGAACTATTACCTGGTTAAAATGAACAATTGTGTGCCACTCGCTACAACATTTTAAGGGCTAGGTAACACCCCCCCCTACTGTTTTTAGGAGGGGATGCACAAAAAGCATTGCGAAGCAGCTTTTTGTGCCGGGGTGGTTGACTCACAGCAGGTTGGCAGTACCTTAGCGCCTCTGCGAGAGATAACCTTCACGACACCCTTACCTCGTAAAGCTTAGCTCATACACAGCCTCATTCCCATTCTCATCCTCCGCCTTAAACACCAGCCTATGTTTCCCTGCACCACAGTGCTCATCAAACTTATAGAAACAAGTATTGCCATGTTGCTCAAAGCAAACCCACTTACCATCTATGTAGCCGCTGTAGCTCTTTACAGAAGTTACCGCGTCCTTCACCTCTATGGCTATCTGCTTTGCTTTAGCCAGGTTAGCCCCGTTCTTTTGCATGCCGTGCACTACCGGTGCCGTAGTATCTATATCCAGCCAGTAAGTGCCAAAGTTGCGCACCTTCGCCTTGTACCATCCATTCTCACCAAACGTCGCGGCCCGCCCGTCTTCGTCCTTATTGTCGCTATACATCATTACCACCTTGCTGCGTAGCGCAAGCGGTATCGTCTTATTCGGCTTTATCTGCAGATCGAAGTAGTGGTGCAGTGGCACAAAAGGATAGTGCAGCTGGTATTTATCAGAATATGCAGTTGCATCAGGGGTTTTGGCAAAGACGAAATTGATGTTGTCGTACAGCTGTTTCCCGTCCAGCGAGAACATCACATTCGGGTCATTCAGGCTATTGGTTTCACCCACTGCAAACCTGGCTGTATTGCTGGCTGCAACATCAGGGTGCCGCGGACCCATCATCAACTTCATCGGGAACGACACGGTTGATGCATTGCCCTTGTCATCGGTAATAACTATCCTTACTTCATGGCTATTGCCCGCTCCCGCGCTGCTACCGGCAAGGGTTAAGCCACCCATCCTATTGTTGAGATACCTGTAAATACTGTCCAGGTGATCCCCTGGCAATTTGAACAGGCATTGGATCCATTTATGCCTTTGAGTTCGTGTCTTGTAGTCGGTATAGGCGTTTATATACCTTGTCTCGTCGTAGCCTATATTATCCAGTCGCACTTCGCTTTGCAGGCTGTCATCCAGGTACAGCCTGGCCGTAAGAAAGGAAATAGTGTTGTCACTGCCATTCATGTAGTCGTCTACATTTATGCCTATTCCGGTTACTACATAGTCTGTTATCACCGTACCATTATCTACATGATCGTTATTCGCATTTTTTACAGGCGCATACTTATCGCCATTCTTTTTCAGCGGAATGATCACGGCTTCCTGTTCATAGATACTTTTACCCAGGTCGTAGAGCGCTACATCTATTGGCGTTGCCGCTATATTATCTACAACGGGCAACCCAAAAAGCTCGGGGTTCAGCGGGTGCTCAGTCTTGCTGTTCCTTATCTCAAAGTGCAGGTGTGGCGCGGTAGATGCCCCTGTATTGCCGCTATACGCTATAAGCTGTCCTTTCTTCAACGGGAATTGCTCCGGATTAAATGACAGTTCCACATCCCAGCGTTTCTTTGCATACTGTTCCCTCCTCACATACTTCTGTACCTCAGGTGCAAAGTCATTAAGATGGGCGTATAGCGTAGTATAGCCACCTGGGTGGGTAACATACAGCCCATGCCCAAAGCCGCCCTTCTCCATTTTTATACGCGATATGTAGCCCGCTGCTGCAGCATGCACAGGCAGGTTTTCCTTGCCCTGTGTCTTTATATCTACCCCGCTGTGAAAGTGCCCGGGTCTGCACTCACCAAAGTTGCCCGCGAGAAATATAGGTATATCCAGCGGGTTGCGAAAGTAATCTTGTGGATATTCAGGTGCCGGCTTTGATTGGCCTTTTGCAATAAAAGGTAATGTCAGTAATAAGATACAGGAGATCAGTTTCATTGTCGCGAACTTGCAAACAAAGATATAACTATCCGGTTCGCTCCGCTCCACTTTCAATGGCCAGGTTTATGTGTTTGAGCAACAGGTTGGCATATGCATCCTAAATCAAAGAGGAGTAATAAATTAGTCGTAGGTTTATCATCCTGAACATCAGTAATGCTATGGTTCACATTTTCTGGCGAGGCAAAGGCTGGGTTGTTGCTGTTATCACATTTACATCCTCTCTTGCCAGTGAGGTGATAACAGAATCCATTGCAAGGGATGAAACACTTTATCAAAAGAACCTTCTGCCGCTTTCCATTTCGCTTATCGTGTCAGGGTTACTTACTTTCTACTTGGTAAACAGGTTGAGCGTTACAAATGATGACGGCTATAAAAGTCCCCCGGGTAAGGCGCACTCCTTATTTTTTATACCCATAGTCTATTGGGGGTGGATGCTAATAGCTATAGGGAGCTTCACTATGATTATCCAATCAATACACTGATATGTAGCTTAGTGCACTACCGGCTTTTCGTAAACACTGGAGACAACAAAGCCATTCAGAAAGGTTTCTTGCTTTAATATCTTATACTCCCGATCTTCAAAGCAAGCTTCGGTAGGTGGCAGCCCGGTTGCCTCTATACCACAGCTCAGCCTGAAAAAGAGGTACATAATTTTCAGCATAGTCCTCTGTAGCAGTGAGCCGGTATTTCTGAAATCGCAGTACAACTAAATGCCGCCTTTTACGAGCTGCTGGTCTAAAAGAGAGATTATTTTGCGCATTCCCTTTTCGGTAAAGTTATCAAAGAGGAAAGGGGGTGAGCACTACATCAAAAGTAGCTACGAGGGTCGCGTCTTCAATAGTGGAGGTAATGAAGGTTACCTGATTAGCGCCTGCGTTGCGCTTCCGGGCAAGCGCAACCATCTTTGCAGAGGCATCTATAGAGGTGATGTGCAGACCAGATGGATGTTTCTTTGCTATTTCTTCCAGCACCCAGCCGGTGCCGCCACCCACTATAAGCAGCCGGGAATTTGAAGGGATTGAATCTAAAAGAAACAGCTTGGCTTTAATAAGCGCATTGCCGAATACAAGACGGGAAAGCCCGTCATAAAACCATGCTATGCTGTCGTAATTGCGTTTCAATACAGCACAAAGATATCTGGTAATACTCACTCAGGCACCAGGCAATGACTTTATCCCTCCTCTTAACCATTGCCTAAACCTACCTGTTAAGTATAGTACACTTCACTTGAAACTGCAGGTAATCGCGGTCTATATATTTATCAGTGGTGGCTATTACATTGTTTACACCCTTACGATATAAAACACCGGCCTTTATCCTCTTGGTAAGTGCATACTCAGTTTTGCCTACGAAGCCAATATCCAGTACCGGTGCCACCTGTATAGCACCCCTGTCTACGGTTGATGTAGCGGGCCTGTTGTCTACCAGCATCCGCTGGAAGTCGGGCCCTACACCTACCGACATCCGCTTGATGACCTTATAACCTATACTCGGACTTACCTGTGCATAGGAGAGTGTATAGTTCAGATTCTGGGTTTGTATGCTTCCTTTAGGTGTCGCAATAACCGCAGCCTTACTTGCCTCAGCGTTAGATCCCTTTGCTGCAGAATGCCTGCCGGCGTTTGCTTCAGGCACCCATACCTGGGTAGACTGTGAATTAGTACTGGAGGCAAAAGCTACATCGCTTTCTACGTACACTTTATCATTGAGCATCCTTCTAAAGGTTGCCCCGGCCGAATAGCCAGTATTCTGGCTGCCATGGCTGTAGCCACCAGACAAGATGATAGAGATCTTAGGTGCTTTTGCAGGCGCTTCTTCGGGTGCAAAAGTATTGTAGCCTTCATTCGCCAGCAGATTCTCCTTCTTAGGTTTTACAGGCACATTGCTGTTGCTTACATTGCTATTATTGTTGTTACCGCTGGCAGCTATTTCCAGTGCTACACTGGTTTTGGTCGTTGTTTTTACGTTTCCATCGTTCAATACTACATGGAACCAGTCGCTTACATTTTTACTTGCCTTAGTGGTTGTGTTCTTATGTGCGTTACCTGAAGTACTGGCATACGTCTTTTCGTTTTGTTCGGCAGGTGCCGGTGTAGTAGCCAGTTGGCGTTGTATAGTTTCTGCAGGCACATACGTCCGTGTTTGCGCTATGCCATTATTCATAGATGAGCCTGTGTTGCCGGGGGCAGCGTGCTTCAATAGCGGCGCTACACCCATGGCCAGTGCTACAGATGCAGCCATGCCTGCCATAGGTACCCACCACCACATTAACATGCTCCGTTTTTTCGCACGGCCGTCCAACTTCTCTGCGAGCTGGTCCCAGTTTTTGGGATTGTACGCAAAGTCGTTCTGGTCAAACTTCTGCCTGACCAGTTCGTCAAATTCTTTTGGCTTCATACGTCACTTTTTGTTGTTCGCTTTTCATTATTCTCTTTTGCAACATATTTCTCGCCTGGTGCACATGCCAGTGAGAAGTACCTTCACTAATATCAAGTTGTGCAGAAATTTCTTTATGGTTGAACCCGTCAAAAACAAACAGGTTAAATACAGTCCTGGTCATTGCCGGCAGCACTTGTATTATCTTTACAAGCTCCCGGAACTCTATGCTTTCTATCGCCTCATTGCCTACAGACAGATTACTTTCTTCCGCTGGTATAGAGTTTACATGCATGATCATTTCTTCTTTCAGCGCTGTGCTTCTCAGGTAATCAAGGCAGGTATTCACCATTATACGCTGCATCCACCCCGCGAAAGAGCCGGCATTCTTAAAATTGTCTATCTGCGTGAAAACTTTGAGAAAGCCATCGTTAAGTAGCTGTTCGGCATCCTCCATACTCTTTGCATAACGGGCGCATACCTTTAAGTACATACTATAGTATGTCTTATACAGGTGCTCCTGTAATGCCCGGTTTTTCTTCCGGCACCCTGCTATTATTTCTTCTTCAGAATATGCGGGCATAAGAGTGGATAATATCATGGCCGTTGCCGAAAGCATAGCCAGGTTAATAATAGTAAGTTACTCCATTTTTGTCATATCGTATTTTTTGTGCGTCATCACACTGTTTTTTCTTTATAAATTGATAGTGTTTGCAGGGGCCTCCCAATAATCAGGCACTTGTTCTATCTCACTTTTCGCTGGAGGCAATTGGTATTAAGAAACGCCCTTTCACTACTAATTAAACACTCCTGACTATATAGACGGTCATCCTTGGGTAAATCTTGGGTTTTCAGAAAAATTATTTTCCCGGGCAGGTATTTCATGTTTTCTTTTTGCAGGGATAATTTATAAGGAATTTCGGTATATTTGGATACCTGTTTCTTACCATGAAAACTATAATAAGTATACTCTCGCTCTTTTTCGTGCTCTGTACCCCGGCTGCATATGCGCAAAGCTGGCAGTGGGGCATAAGCAATGATCAGCCTTTTTCAGGCGTAATTGAGGCCGCGCCTATAGCTGTAGACAGATTTGGTAATGTATTTGCAGGGGGAAATATTTTTGGTGATGACACGGTAACTATTGGTCCATATACTTTGACCGACACCCTGGGCTTGCAGGGAACAGTGGTTGTAAAAGCAGATCCTGCTGGTAATGTACTTTGGGTGTATCATATTAGTAGCGGGTTTAACGAACTAAAGGTTTTGGCATGTGACTTGTCCGGTAATCTTTATATATCGGGTCTTTACCTCGACTCATTTTGTACCATAGGCTCATTTACGCTGGTTAACGATGTTCCTTACCAGGGCATGTCTTTCCTGGCCAAATTGTCGCCTTCAGGAAGTGTGCTGTGGGCGCAAAATGTAGCCCCATCAGGCGGCTATCTGCGCGGAGGCCTGGGAATTGATCAGGCAGGATATGTTTACGTAGCAGCTGAATTTGCTGGTCCTACCGCACATATTGGCTCAACAACACTAGTCAATACCGCTGACACTACACCTGATATCTACATTGCCAAGTACGACGGCGCAGGCAATGTAATATGGGCAACAAGTTTTGGTGCGGAAAGAAAGGAAATATGCAATGGTTTATCAGTGGCAAAAGATGGTAGCCTTTATCTCATTGGTACCACCACGTCCCACCACCTTACCATAGGTAGTGATGAGCTTGTTGATTCCATGTACTACCTGGGCGGTTCCAGTGCTTATAACTATCCGTTTTATGCCAAGTTTGACAGCAGCGGCCATCCTGTATGGGCTAAAACCATGTATACCCATACTATTCTCAATTGTATTACTACTGACAATAAAGAAAACGTCTACCTCTGTGGCGTTATAGATTCCTCAAAGATATTTGGGATAGATACACTTACCCTGGTTGGGACACGAAATGCGTTTATAGCAAGGTACGATAGCATGGGCGTGCTTGCCTGGGCCAACTCCGCAACGGGTACATCATATACCACAGCCTATAGTGCAGCCGCCGACCATTGTGGTAATGTATGGGTTGGCGGCTCCACAGACGCTCTATTAAATTGCAATGGAAATCTTATCGGTGTACCTCCGGCTACAGCTGATCTGTTCTTTCTGGTAGCCTATGACCATTGCGGGCGATACATTCCCGGCACGGGTTCCATGCTGGCAAGCGGCGGTGACGATTTTCTTGGCATTGTGTATGATGGGCAGGATCATGTTTATCTTTCTGCTGACTACGAAATACTGCCGCTGGTAGTGGGTGCGGATACGTTGCCGGTTCCCGGTGTAGCCCAGGAGAACCTTTTGCTGGCAAAATATATGTGCGGTAGTATGCCGTGTGATAATGCGCCATGCTGCTATACTATGCCGGTTGCCGGTTTTGTAGATACCAGCGATGGCTCATTATTCATCTACACAGGTACAGCAGTCTATGATAGTCTTAAGTGGGACTTTGGCGATGGCTCCTTTGCTTCCACGGATTCCGTGGTACATAGCTTACCCTCGGGAACCAATAACGTATGTGTTATCGTTTATACAGGCTGTGGCACCGATACTTTTTGCAGGGAGGTAATTATAACGGCTTCAACAGAGCAGATCGAGACCCCTGTTTTGAATACGGGAGTATCCGTATATCCCAATCCTGCCTTATCTGCATATACGATACAAAGCGCATTGGCATTTCCTCCAGGTTCCAAAGCCGAGCTTTACGATGTTATAGGGCGATTGGTGTTGTCATCTCCACTAAGCGGTACCAGTGCGGTGATCTCTGTTGCCTCGCTTGCAGCAGAAACGTATGAGTGCCGTATTGTGACGGGAGATAAAGTGATAACAAAGAAAATAGTAGTGGTGAAGTAACGGTATTTAACGGACATACAAAAATAGCCGGCACTGTACAGTACCGGCTAATGCTATTAAAAGTTATACTTATTTTACTTCAGCGCAAAGTTTCTTGAAAGTCTCCGGCTCATTCATAGCCAGATCAGCCAATACTTTACGGTTCAGGTCTATGCCTTTCACAGCGAGCTTGTTTATGAACTGGGAATAGCTCATGCCTTCTTCACGCACTGCAGCGTTGATACGAACGATCCATAAAGAACGGTAATCGCGCTTTTTCAACTTACGGCCCACGAATTTATATCCCTGGCCCTTCTCCAATACGTTTTTGGCAACGGTATAGACGTTCTTACGTTTACCATAGAAGCCTTTCGCTTCTTTCAGTATTTTCTTTCTTCTCGCGCGTGATGCAACAGCATTTACGGAACGTGGCATAATTCTTAAATTTAAAAAACCCTAAATCCCTGAAGGGACTTTCCCAGGTCATAATATAAAACTGATTCAAAAAACTTCTTTACTTTCCATCTCCCCTTTAGGGGTTGGGGGTCTAAGCCATTACAAGCATACGCTTAACTAACTTCGCATTAGTAGGGTGTACAAGGCCGTGTATGCGCAAACCACGCTTACGTGATTTAGATTTCTTGGTCAGCAGATGGCTCTTGAAAGCCTTATACCTGCGGATCTTGCCCGTACCTGTTACTCTGAATGTTTTCTTTGCACGTGAGTGCGTTTTTATTTTTGGCATGGTATTCAAATTTGGGATGGCAAAGGTAATAAAAAAAGTTTATTGAACACCGAAAAATGTAATTTTTTTATTTTAATTCCTCAGCTAAGGGCAAATTACGTAAATAATGGATGAAAAAGGTACGCTCTGTTTTCTTACTTTTATGCTTTGTTGCCTGCTGCATGTATTTCTGAACAATAAATATGCATGTTCCGGGTTTTGACCTCGCTTGCCTGCCGGCAGGTGTTAACTATTGACTTAAAGAAAATGACCGTACTGCGATTCAGAGTTTTTTGGGAAGACGACGATCAGACCTACCGCGATATAGAGTTGCTGGGCAACCAGACCTTTCTTGACTTTCACAAGATCATCCTTACTGCATTTGAATTTGATGGTAAGCATTCAGCATCTTTCTATGAGAGCAATGAAAAATGGATCTATGGCAGAGAGCTCAACTCCGAGGTATTAGTAAATAAAAAGGACGCCCCGGCGCTGTCTATGCTGAAAACCCCCGTTTCAGCGCTTATTGCTACTCCTGACCAGAAGTTCGTATACGTATATGATCCTGCAAAGAAGTGGACCTTTATGGTAGAGCTGATAGGCGTGAACAAGGAAGAGGTTTCGCGGCGCGTATATCCGTTCATACTCAGGAAGGAGGGAATAGCCCCGGCCCAGTATGGTATTAAGGGTGTGAACCCGGATAAAATAATGGAGATAGAGGAAAAATATGACCTCGGCGCGGAAGAAATGGCAGAGGGATTCGGCAGCATGGATGAGAACGGTACCGAAATTGCCGGTGAAACGCTAAGCGAAGATATGGGTGGTGATATGTGATCGCCCCCTGGTACTATTTGAATCCTGTTCTTACCAGCTTTATTATAGACTTTAACTTACGAAGATCAGCGAACTGGCCAAAATATATGTGATCGCCGGCCCTACGGCCGTGGGCAAAACTGCCGTGGCTATAGACCTGGCAAGGCAGCTGCAAACCGATATTATATCTGCTGACAGCAGGCAATGCTATAAGGAGATGACCATTGGTACCGCAAAGCCCACTCCGGGCGAACTGCAAAAAGTAAAGCACTACTTTGTCGACGAGTTTCCCGTTACTGAGCAGATATCTGCTGCGGACTTTGAGATATATGCACTAAAAGACCTTAAGGAGAGATTTACCCGCCATAACACCGCCGTGGTTTGCGGAGGTACCGGACTGTATATAAAAGCACTCTGTGAGGGGCTTGACGAAATGCCTGCCGTGGATCCGGCAATAGTGCAGCAACTGGACGATGAGTACAGGCGGCAAGGCATCGGCTGGCTGCAGCAGGCGGTGCAAAAGGAAGACCCGGTGTTCTACAATACGGGTGAAGTACAGAATCCTGCGCGCATGCTCAGGGCACTATCTTTCGTAAGGACTACCGGAGAAAGTATTACCAGTTATCGCACGCAACAAAAGAAGATCCGCCCGTTCCGGATCATTAAAGCAGGTCTGGAACTGCCGCGGGAAGTACTCTACGAACGAATAAACCAGCGTGTAGAGATAATGATGAAGCAAGGACTGCTCGACGAGGTTGAAAAATTGCAACCTTACCGACACCTTAAAAACCTGCAAACTGTGGGCTATGCCGAGCTGTTTGACTACATAGACGGGAAGTGCTCACTTGCTGCTGCAGTAGATAAGATAAAACAGCACACCCGCAACTATGCAAAGCGGCAAATGACCTGGTTTAAAAAAGATATTGAATTCACTTGGTTTCGCTCCGATGATGAAGCCGTAGTTGCTAAGATCCTTTCGCTGGGCTAGTTGCTTCTATTCGCTTGATAAGATTTCGTAAATTGCTTCTTATTCGATCAGTTGAGTTATTGGTTTCCCTTATAAAGTTGAATTAAAATGAAGACCAGGTTCACCCTAATTTGCTTTGCACTGTTAATGCTCGCTGTAAATATATGCGCGCACGCAAAAGACAGACATAAAAATGAACATGCAGGCAATAAGACCACGCTGGCTGATGCCGCTGAGGGCAACTATGATATAAAGCATGTGCGGCTTGATCTCCATGTTACAGACTCATCGGTATTTGTAAAGGGCAATGCTACAACCACTGCGCAGGTGGTTGTGCCATCCATGAGCACATACGTTTTTGAGCTGGATACCCTTATGGTTATAGACTCAGCAAAGATCAATGGTACATTGCTGCCGGTTACTTCTTCTCTTTACATGATGGGCGCTACACCGTGCTTCGTACGCACCATTACATTGCCCACGGCCCTGGCTTCAGGAGCGTTTTTTACGGCGCAGGTATACTATCATGGTGTTCCACCAGCAGGTAGTGGCTTTTTCAATGGTCTTACACATGCGGTAAGCGCACATGGTACGCACATGATATTTACGGTTAGCGATCCCTGGGTAGCCCAGTCGTGGTGGCCGGCAAAGCAGTCGGTAAATGATAAGATAGACTCTGTAGACATGTTAGTGACAGTGCCCAGCGGTGTAAAAGATGGGAGCAATGGGTTACTGATAAATGTGGATACCACCTCCGAACCCGGCTATGCTACTTATCACTGGCAAACTCATTACCCCATTGCCTATTACCTTATATCAATTGCCGTAGCGCGCTTCGCAGAGGAAAAGTATTACCATCATTTTCCAGGAGGTACAGACTCAATGCTTATCCAGAATTTCTTCATAGATACGGCAACCTTTTATCCACTGTACAAAGCCAACTTTGACAGCCTGGGGCTGATGATCGACTATTTTGATTCACTCTATGGCAGGTATCCTTTCTGGCGCGAGAAGTACGGCGTATGCTACACCACGCTGCCCGGCGGAATGGAAAACCAGACCATGACAACAATAGGTGTGCCGAATACCTACATTATAGCCCATGAACTGACCCACCAGTGGTTTGGCGACAATGTTTGCTATCAGACCTGGGGCGACACCTGGCTGAGTGAAGGTTTTGCCACGTTTGACGAGCAAATGTTCTTCGAACATTTCTGGGGACCGGCCGCCGGCCTTGCTCACCGCAAGTCTCTGATCTCATCTGCTACATCGCCTGCCTGCGGACAGGTGTATGTAACAGATACTACTAACGCAAACAGCCTGTTTAACCAGGCAACGGTGTACAACAAAGGGCAAGGAGTGGTTACTATGCTCCGGTATCTGGCTCCTGCTGACAGCTTATTCTTTAAGGCCCTGCGCACGTATCAGCAAACCTATGCTTTAGGTAATGCAAGTACTGCCAATCTAAAGGCGATAATGGAGACAGCTTATGGCGGCGTGAACCTGGATACTTTCTTCAACCAATGGATATATGGTAAGGGATATCCTAAATATGCAGTAAGCTGGAACCAGATAGGATCTAATGTGTATGTAAAACTGGTGCAGACACAATCGTGCCCGGCGACGACGAACCATTTCAGTACTATGCTGGAGCTGGAACTACAATCGGGAACAGCAGATACCATAATTAAAGTATACAACAGCCTTGATACACAGGTATTCACTTTTACTTGGTCTCCGGTACTCGATACTGTATTGCTGAACCCGGACGCATGGACGGTGCTTAAGCAAATAGGGCATGCCACCCACGATGTAACCCTGGGTGTATCGCGTATTGTGAAGGGGAGTATTATCGTCTCGCCAAATCCTACCAATAATAACTGGTACATAGATGGCCTGGCAGAAAATACGCCACTTACACTAACCGACGTGAACGGCCGTGCGCTATGGAAGGGTAAAAGCGGTAAAGACCGTGTAACAATATATGCTAACAAGTTTCCGGCCGGAGATTATTACCTCACGGTAGGTGATGGTGTCACAGACAGTATCAAGCTGGTGCGTTGGTAGAAATCACAAGCCAAATACTGCATTCATCATCACCTTAGTGAACGTTTCCCATGTATACTTTTTCTTCTCTTCCCTGATGTGTGATTGCAGATCAGGTATAGAACCTGGCTCGTAAAATTTAAGGATAGCATCTGCTATTGCGGTTGGGTTTGGTTCTGCTACGAAGCCTACTTTGCCATCTGGCACTACTTCTGCAAGGCCGCCCACATTGGTCACCACCATAGGCTTTTCAAAGTGGAAAGCTATTTGGGTAATGCCGCTTTGTGTAGCATGCTTGTAGGGTTGCACTACCAGGTCGGCAGCGCTGAAGTAATAGCGTACTTCGCTGTTGGGTATGAAATCAGTGCTCATATGCACCCTGCTTTTTAGCTGGTGCTGCTCTATGATTTTATTGTTATTGGCTGCTACATCCTTATTGTAGTATTCGCCTGCGGCTATAAGCTCAATACCCGCGGTTTTAATTCGCTCATCGGCCATGGCTTCCAGCAGCCAGTCAAGGCCCTTGTACTCGCGAATGAAACCAAAGAACAGGATGTACTTTTTATTGGGATCCAGTTTCAGTTTTTCGCAGGCCGCCTGCTTACTCACTGGCGCATTATAACTGTCATATACCGGGTGAGGGGTAAAGTAGGCGGGCTTGTCAGTAAAAGTCTTTACATCCTTCAGCACATCTTTGCTCATGGTTACAAAGGCATCCACAGCCTTTATAAAGTACTTGGTAAATTGTGGGTCACCCGGCCGTTGTTCGTGAGGAATAATGTTGTCTACTATGCACAGCACGCGGGTATGTTTGTTCTTTTTTGCCCGCCGGAGTATTGTACCGAAGGCAGGCCCCATAAAGGGCAGCCAATATTTTACTATTACCAGGTCATACTTTTCTTTATTCATTGAGCTGCCCACGCTCAGCCAGTTCAGTGGGTTTACCGAGTTTACAACAGTCTTTATCTTAAGACCTGATGGTGCAGGCTCATTAGTAAATTGTGTTTTTCCCGGGAACAGGAATGATGGGTATTGTAACGAGAAGGAATAGATGACCACGTCATGCCCCTGCTCCTGCAGCTGGTAGGCAAGCCGCTCATTAAATGCAGCCAATCCCCCACGCAATGGATGTGCGGTACCCAGTATAGCTATCTTCATTTGAACTGGGTTTTAAAGTCAATCTGTGCGGCGTCATAGTCAACCGGTATACCTATGTCAATAAAGTAATCTTCACTGGTAAACCCGTAAATTTTTTTCTCTTTCACAAAGCGCTCTAGGTAATCTTTTTCAAACGAAAATTTTTCAGGCAGATTTTTTGCCAGGAACATTTCCCTGTTGATGAAATATGCTCCTCCGTTAATCATACCTTCTTCTTTATATTGCTTTTCTTCGAATGAGGTAACAACGCCGGCAGCATCGGTATTTACGACTCCGTACCGGTCAAACTTATACATCTTTTTAAGTGCAAGGGTGGTAGCCGCATTCTTTTCTTTGTGGAATTTTAATTGTTCCCGCAGATTTACTTTAAACATGGTATCACCGTTAAGCACTGCTACATCATCTGTCTCCGCTACCTCCATTGCCCCCAGTATTCCGCCGCCCGTGCCTAGTGGTTCTGACTCTATCACATAGTCCAGCTCAAAGGGGAGATAATCGAAGGTCTCCAGCCAGTCTGTCACCACTCTATGCTTATATCCAAGCGAGAGAATGACCCTCGTAGCGCCCTGTGCATCCACGTAGTCGAATAGATAAGATAAAAACGGTTTACCATTCACGGGTGCCATGCATTTAGGATACGCACCTATCACATCTTTTAATCTTGTACCCAGTCCTCCAGCTAATATGATTACTTCCATTGTAATTAAAGTTAAAAAGTTAAAGGGTTAATAAGTTAAATAGTTCAATGTTAAGCAGGCTTCGCAGTACTCATTTTTTAAAGCTACGCAATGTAGCTGTTTAGTAACTTCTCCACTTCAAAAGCTTTGAGCCTATGGTCGTTTAATATTTTTTTTCCTCCATTTTCTTTTATTTCAAGCCCATTTTTAACCTCTTAACATTTTAACCTTTTAACGATTTTAAATGTGCCAGGTAACAAGGCCTCTTTCTGTGAATTGATAAGGGCTAAAACTACCCCCAAACGATGCCAACGCTTTTTTTACTGCGTAGCGTGTATTGGCAGGACAGTAGAACATCATAAATCCGCCGCCACCCGCACCGGATATTTTACCACCTGTTGCGCCTGCTTTCAATGCCGCATCATAAATACTGTCCATGGCAGTATTAGAAATTTCTTTAGCCATTTGTTTTTTATAGCGGAATCCGAAATCAAGTATTGATCCTATTTCGTCTATGTGGCCTTTAAGTACGGCTTCTTTCATCATCTGCGCTTGCTCCTTAAGGTGGTGCATGGCATCTATCGACTCCTTGTTCTTGTCTTTTACGTTCTGGCTTTGTGCCTCTATTATGGTAGAGGATAGCCTGCTTGTAGCGGTAAAGTAAAGCAACAGGTTATTTTCGAGCTCATAGAGATATTCCGACTTTATTCTAAGGGGGTTAACAATAACCTTGTTGTTGTCATAAAACTCCATGAAGTTCACGCCTCCAAAGGTCGCTGCATATTGATCCTGCTTTCCACCAGCCATTGCCAGTTCCACCCGCTCTACATCATAGGCCATTTGTGCTATATCGTACTCACCCAGCGGTAGGTTAAGCCATTCGGAAAATACGCCAATAATCGCTACCATCAGCGTAGATGAGCTGCCAAGTCCGGAGCCGGGAGGTGCATCCACAATAGTTGACAATTTAAAACCTGTAGGCACCGGTCCATACTTTTTTACTATATAATTGTATGCGCCCGTTGCCAGGTCCAGTGTTCCGTCAATAGGCAGTTCCTCATTCAGCGAATAGGACACACGCTCATCGCGGTCCACTGCTTCTATGATTATTTCCGGTACATGGAGCGGCTCAATAGTAGCATAGGCATAGAGGGAGATGGTAGCATTGAGGATTGCTCCGCCATACAAGTCGCAGTAGGGACTTACGTCTGTGCCGCCACCTGCCAGGCCTATCCGCAATGGCGCTTTACTTCTGTATATCATAATGGGTGGCTAAATTAGTAAAAAACGGACTGCAAATTGGCAATAACGAATTACCCGAAACCTTCCTAATAGTGGTCACAGCACTTTATGATTTCGATATTTTCGTTCGTAATCCGATAAATAAGTCGGTGGGTGAGTGTGATTCGTCGGCTCCAGTATCCCGAATAGTTACCTTTTAAAGGTTCCGGTTTCCCAATTCCTTTAAATGGATCTTTCTGTATTTCGCGGAGCAGGAGAATTATTTTCTGAACAACTTGAAAATCCTTGTCGATCCAATCGTTATATTCCCGGAACGCATCAGGGGTAAACGTGATTTTTCTCATGCTCTTTTCCTGTTACTATAATCCTCCAGCTGATCTATAGTAAAATGAACCAAACCATTTTCCTGTTCCAGGTCTCTTTTTGAGCGATCCAATATTTCATAATACTGTCCTTCGGAATCATCAAAAGAAATAGTTAGTTCAGAGTCCTCTTTTCCCTGAAAAAGCACTTTGATGCGTTCCAGTAAACTTGCATTCAATTCTGATACTTTTACTTTAATTGTTGCTTCCATAAATGCTTTGTTTCAAAAATCCCAATTGGCAGATGTTCGCGGATACACAGGTATATCATATCCGATTCTTATTGCAAATATACTAAACTTGGAAAACACCGGTTTACTTTTAACTCAAAATTAGGCTGTACTCATTAGGCTGTTACAGGTTTTCACGAATTTAATCGCTAAACTTGTATAAAGAAATAAAGTAATTATGACAGACCAGGTAACAACGCCTGTAGGTATAGATTCAGTGCACGCCATACAGCAGCTGGCGGGGCAAATGGAAAAAGTGATTCGTGGTAAGCGCAGGCAGATAGAGATGGTGATCACATGCCTCCTTGCTGGTGGGCACATTCTTATGGAAGATAACCCCGGCACAGGTAAAACCGTGTTAGCCCGTACGCTGGCCCAGTGCATAAGTGGAGTGCGCGAGGGTGAACATGTCGTCTTTAAGCGTATCCAGTTTACACCAGACCTGTTGCCGATGGACCTCATTGGTACCCACATTTTTGATGATGTAAACAAAGAATTTGTATTTAAAAAAGGACCGTTGTTCTGCAATGTGCTGCTGGCCGATGAAATAAACCGTGCATCGCCAAAGGTGCAAAGTGCGCTGCTGGAGGCTATGGCCGAAAACCAGATTACTGTGGGCGATACTACGCTGAAACTGGAACAACTGTTTTACACTATAGCCACGCAGAACCCCATAGAAATGGAAGGCACTTATCCGCTCCCGGCTGCCCAGCTGGACCGTTTCTATATGAAGATAAATTTTGGGTATGTAGACGAACAAACGGAACTGAACATATACCGTGAATACCTGGATATAGCGCGCAACCTGGTGGACCTGGAACAAGTGCTGAGCATGAAGGATATACTGGAATTGCAGAAGATGGCAGGGGAAGTACATGTGCATGAGGAGATATTGAAAGCGGTAAGCAATATTGTGCGGCAGACGCGCGAGCACCAGGACATATCGCTGGGCGCATCTACCCGCAGCGGCATAGCGTTTCTTAAATGCCTCAGGGCCTACTCGCTTGTGGCAGGGCGAACCTATGTGATAGAGGATGATGTGAAAGACATAGCCCGTGTTGTGCTGGAACATCGACTGGTATACCGTAACAAAGAAGGCAAGCTGAAAGCACTGGATCATATTATTGCCAGGGAAACTGAACGCCTTGCCAAATTAAAGCTCTACGCTTAGTAGGGATACAGTTTGCAATTGGCGTGATTCTTATTGTTTTGACTATAGAAATTATCCTGTTAAGGTTTTAGCGAAAATTGAAAATTGAAATTAATAAGGCGTGGTTTATAACCGGTGTACTGGCAGCTATGCTATGTGCTGGTGTTACTTTTGCGCAGTCTACCCAAAAGAACAAATCAATTCCGAAAGATGCGAGCCGTGAGCCACCAACCATGCCCACGTTACCTCCGCAGTTTATGCCACCGCACCCGCCCGATAAAATGGCCCAGCGGTACTACAACATAGATGCGAAGCGTATGATCACCAATATAATGAGTGAAGATGCGCTGCCAAGCTCCCGGGAATATAAGCGTATAGACAGTACCTACTATGTAGGCTGGATGTATGAGGGCGTATACAAATACACCCATGCCGCCGACTACATAGGCTATAAGAATGCTGCGGTGCCGCTGGAGCGTGCGCTGAACCTGATGGAGCATGATTATGCAAAAGCCCTGGCTACACGCACCAGTGATATTAAAGAGTTCTATCCCATCCGCGTGCTGCCGCTCGATTACACCATGATTGCCTATTACCTGGAGCAGTGTTACAGTAACACAGACCAGCCTGATAAGGTATATAGCTTGCTGCGCCGCACACTGAAGTGGAAGTTTCAGATGCACTGGTATATGGACAGCTATGACTTCCTGGCATGGACCGTTCATCGCAACCGCTTCTACACCAGTGCCAGGTACTCTTTCCTGCGCAACTCGATAGAGGCTAACGAACAACTGGCGCAGAGGTACCTTGATACCTCCATGATGCTGATAAACAAGAATGCGGCTATTAATGCGCCTTTGGCTCAATATTTCCGCAATTTTGAAGAGGACGAGAAGAACAGTGTGTATCACTATAAGAACATACTCTATAGTTACAGCTTTAATATCGACTCGGCTAGTCACTACTTTGAGCTGATGCGCAAGAGCAACAAGCTGCCGCACAATAACTATGCTAACTTCCGGGGCATCTGTGGCGACTTCCGTACAGCTGAAAAGGAATATAAGATCGCATCTTTCTCAGACAACGGTGACAAGCGGCTGCAGGAGTGGGCTTATTTTAGCTCCACACTCGACATCTACAAAGCGCTGCCCAAAGCGGGTATCTCATTAAGCCGCGATATGATACGCTCGGCCGGCAGTACACCTGGCTACGGCTGGTACAACATAGCCCTGGCCCGCTGCATGCTCTATGACGGGCAGGTAAGCGAAGCCCAACGCTATGCTGATAAAGCTGCCGAGTTTAAGGAGCTGCATATAGGCACTACACTCGGTCAGAGCCACTATGACTTTAGTATTCAGCTGCTTAAGCTGATGGCAAAAGAGGAAAGCTGGCAAATGGACAAATTTGAGCACAGCAACTGGTGGTATAATCCTAAGGTGTTGTTGAGTATGAGCGGTAAGCTTAGTGAAAAATACCTGCAACAGTTCCTCATCATCAACCAGTTTGCACAGAACCCGGAGCGGGAACGCGTTATATACAAACTGTTTTCCACAGAGAGCACTGTATCCTGGGATGAGATCTGGTACCTGATCCACGACTTTAGCGCACCGTATTTTATCAAACAGTTTCAGAACGAAGCTGAGACTGATAACCGGCCTTACATCCGCAAGTACTTCCAGCTGTTTGCTACCCGACTTAAGATGCAGGAAGGCAAGTATAAAGAGGCCAAACCGGTTCTGGATAAACTGTTGCGCGACCCTAACACAGACGCTGAATATGAAAAGCTCTTTACCGCCCGGGTATACCAGGCAGAAGCAGAATGTGCCAAAGAACTGAAGAACACAGCAGAGCAAAATGAGTGGCTGTATCGCATGTACGTGCTGTACCCGCAATTGCTGCCCTATACCGGTATGGCCATGAATATGACGCTGCATGTGAGCGGGGAAGTAGACAAAGACGTGGAAAAACGCCTGCGCGCCTGCAACATAAACTGGGTAACAAACAGCAGCATACCTGCCCCTGAAGCCTACATCATTTTCTCCCATAAAGGCAGTCGCAAAGACGTGACTTACTATGTAATGGATAAGTCGGGCAACTATGTGGTGCCTAAGCAGTCTTTCGCCTGGCAGAAGGCAGAGGAGACCGGTACTATGCTCGCGTACAGGCTTTTCAACATAGGTGGCAAGGATGCCGGAACTCCTGATGGTGAGAAGGACAAAAACGATCAATAAGACTAACTGCTAAATTTTCACTAGTTTGCAGACCTGCAAATTCCGGAAAATGAACAAAATAAAGTTGCTCAAAACTTTGTTTTCACATCCTAAAGAAATTATAGCCCTGGGGATTGCCGCATTGGCGAGGAGGCAAGGGGAGGTGGACTATCAAAGGAGGAACCTTGAAAAATACAACCTTTCGCAGTTGCCCACTGTTGATATGCTGGATCTGATTCCGGGCTACAGTGGCAGCATCCATTCATTTACTTACCTGAATGGGAGCTCTATGCCCACGATCATTTTAATGCTTAAGTGCCTGGCTGAGCGGATTGATCATTGTTCTTACCTGGAACTTGGTAGCTTTCGCGGAGAATCCATAGCGAATGTAGCCGACGTAGCAAACGACTGTACATCCATCACTCTTTCCGGTAAGGAGATGACGGAGATGGGTTTTGATGCGGGCTTTCTGAAGCTAGACCGTATTTTTTCAAAGGACAATCCAAAAATAACCTATCACCTTCATAACTCGCTAACCTTTGACTTCAGTACGCTCAATAAGAAATTTGATCTTATATCCATAGATGCAGACAATTCTTATGACAGTATCGTAAAGGACACTCGAAATGTTTTCAAATTGCTGAAAAATGACCAATCGATAATAGTGTGGCACAATTACTCTATTGATATAGAAAACGGGGGTGTAAGGCAAGATGTACTGGCAGGTATACTTGATGGCACGCCACCTGAATATCGGGATAATCTGTATCATGTGTCCAACACAGTCTGTGCTATTTTCGTCAGAGGTAAATACCCATCAACTATTTTGAAATTTCCTTCTTATCCTAAGAAAACATTTAATGTAAAAATCGAAGCAGTACCATTTCCGCCGAAAAGCTAAGGGGACTGACTTTTAAATTATATCTTATGGAAGTCCCTCCGGGATTGCTATAAGAGTTTTTTATGCCTTATCCCTGTTGATTATCCCAAGTTTTGGTGTCAATTGCTATTTCCTGCTTCTCGGCAGGTACGCATTATTTTAATTTTCATATTTTTCAATTTGCACCACTTGCGGTATAAAAACTATGTGCCTGAATAACCACTAATCACGGGGTATAATCAGCGAGTGTGGATAACTTAATAAACAGCCTGTGAATATCGGAATGCATTGATTGTCTACGAAGTAGAGGTGTGTATATACCCTTCTTTTTTCCTGACGAACAGGTTATCCACACTAAGTAACAAGTTATGCACATTGTTTTTCACGTACAGCCACTCAAAATAGGCTGAAATTCAATACTGGCAAAGGTTTGAGGGCATATATCAAGATGTGGATAAATATGTAAAGTTAAAAAAGTGGAAGTAAGTGGGAATTTGTGTTATTTTGTGGAGATAATAGATTTTATCTCGTACAAAACCCCAAATGACCAGTTTTTTAGGTGAATATGAAGTAGCAATTGACGCAAAAGGGCGTTTTCTGCTGCCATTGGGATTCCGGAAGCAACTAGCTGAAGGAATGGGGGAAAAGTTTGTGATAAACCGTGGTTTCGAAAACTGCCTGAGCATATATACCGTAGACACATGGAATGCGATAAGCGATAAGATAAACCGCCTTAACGATTTTAAGCCTAACGTGCGGGAATTCAAGCGATTATTCCTTAACGGTGCAACGATGATAGAGGTAGACAATGCAGACAGGCTGCTACTGCCGAAACCACTGCAGGAATATGCAGGGATCAAAAAAGATGCTGTGTTGAGTGCGCAGGGCAATAAAGTAGAATTGTGGGATAAAGATACTTATTATAATTATCTCCGTGAGCGTGCAGGAGGATTCAGCAAGCTGGCGGAAGACGTGGCAAATGATTTTGGCAACCCATTTGAAAATTTATAAAAAATGGGTGAGCCTGGTTTTTACCACACAACAGTTCTTTTACATGAGGCAGTTGACGGATTGGCAATAAAGGAAAACGGTGTGTATGTGGACGCAACCTTTGGTGGTGGCGGACATAGCAGGCTGATACTTGAAAAGCTGGGACCGGAAGGGAAGCTGATCGCTTTTGACCAGGATGCAGATGCGTGGAGGAACAAGCCCGACGATGCGCGATTGGTGCCGGTGACAGAGAACTTTAAGTACCTGAGAAGGTTTTTACGGTTGCACGGGCACGCAGAGGTGGATGGCATACTAGCGGACCTGGGTGTAAGCTCTTACCAGTTTGACACAGCGGAGCGGGGTTTCTCGATTCGGTTTGACGGACCGCTGGATATGCGGATGGACAAGCGGTCTGAGTTAACAGCCGCAGTAGTGCTGAAAACATATAGTGAACAACAGTTGCACCAGCTCTTTGAACAATACGGCGAAGTGCGCAACTCAAAAGAGCTGGCAAAACATATAGTGGCGCAGCGGAAGGGAAAGACGGTGCAGAGTATAGCGGCACTGAAAGCTATGCTGGGGCCGGTGATGCGGGGCAATCCGAATAAGTACCTGGCACAGGTGTTCCAGGCGCTGAGGATAGAAGTGAATGACGAGCTGGGTGTGCTGAAAGAATTTTTGCAGCAGGCAGCAATAAGCCTGAAGCCGGGTGGAAGACTAAGTGTGATATCGTTTCACTCGCTGGAAGACAGGATAGTGAAGCACTATATAAAGAGAGGCAGATGGGATGAGGCAGGTGAGTATGATGGGGCGATAACGCCGCTATTGAAGCCGGTGAATGCTAAGCCGATAGAGCCCGGTGAAGAGGAATTAAAAAAGAACCCAAGATCAAGAAGTGCGAGGCTGAGAGTAGGGGAGCGGGTTGGTTAAGAATAGAGAATAAAATCCCCTTTTAGGGATGAAGTATATGAAGAAAGATGGAGAGCTGATGGAGACAGCTCAGGACGAGAAAAAGGAGAGTGCTTCAGCGAAGGACGCGAAGCAAAAAGCGGGCAGCGAAGAGCAGCAGGAAGTTCTGACCCCGGTACAAAGGGTGAGGAATGACTGGCGGTCGCTGGTGGAGAAAGTATCTTATAAAGCAATTGTCAATAATATTCCTTTCCTGGCCTTTGTAGCGCTTTTATGTGTGTTGTATATCAGCAACAGCCACCGTGCTATTGATATACAGCGGGAGATAAATGCGCAAAACAAAATACTGAAGGAACTGCGATGGAAGTATATGGATAGCAAGTCGCAATTGATGTATGTAAAAACAGAAACACAGGTAATAAAGAATGCAGAAAAGCTGGGCCTTAAACCGTCCCTGTTACCTGCTTATAAAATTAGCAAATCAAAAATTCCAAATTCCGACACACAAGGACAATAAGACTGGCAAGAGATACTAAGACACAGGAATTTGGAATTTCTGATTTGAATTTGAAAATGAGAGAGGCGTAAGAAAAAGACTTACGACTCGCGACTTAAGACTTACGACTAAGAAGTGGATATAAAGAAAGACATACGGTTCAGGGTGTACATCGCTTTTACATGCATTTGCGTGTTTGGGCTGGCTATACTTATAAAGGCCGCTATGATCCAGGTGAAAGAAGGACCAAGGCTGAGGGCGATGGCGCGGGAAATGCATACTCGCTTTGATACGCTTATGGCTGACCGCGGCAACATATATAATGAGGAAGGTGTGCTGCTAAGCTCGTCCATACCGGAGTTTGATGTACATATCGACTTCTCGGTGATGGACTCCAGCCTGTTCTCAAAAAACATAGATACGCTTTCACGCTGTGTATCCAACCTGTTCATGGACAAATCGCCGGCGCAATACAAAGCAGAGTTTGTGCGGGCGTATAACGAAGAGCAGAAGTACTACATGCTGGGCCATAAGCTGAAGTACTATCAATACGAAGCGTTGCGTTCATTTCCCATATTCAATAAGGGTAAGGGGCTGGGTGGATTTATAGAAGATTCTAAGGAGAAGCGCACAATGCCCTTTGACCTGCTTGCAAAAAGGGTGATCGGCGAATTCCGCGACAGCAATATAACCGGGCTGGAAGCGAAGTATAACAAAGACCTGCTCGGTGAGAACGGGCGCCGGGTAGTTCAAAAAAGTACAGGGAATGTGTGGGTGCCTATAGAGGGATCTGAAGTAGACCCGATAAACGGGCACGACATAGTGACTACGCTGGACATGGATGTACAGGATGTGGCAGAACATGCACTGATGAGCATACTGGAAAAATATGAGTGCCAGTATGGTACCTGCATAGTGATGGAGGTAAAGACCGGGAAAATACGCACACTGGTAAACCTGGGCAGGCAAAAGGATGGCAGCTACTGGGAAGATTTCAACTATGCGACAATGCCTACGGAGCCGGGTTCCACCTTTAAGATGGTAACACTGCTGTCGCTGCTGAATGATAAGTATATAAACGTAGATAACAACGTGGATGCCGAAGGTGGCGCAATACGGTTTGGCAACAGGGTAATGCGGGATTCTCACCTGGGGCTGCACGTGATGCCGATCTGGAAAGCTTATGCAGAATCCAGCAACGCAGCTATGGCCAAGCTGGCATATCAGTATTATAAAGACAATCCCGGAAAGTACGTAGACCACCTGATGAAGCTGCACCTTGACCGGCCGAGCGGAATAGACCTGCTGGGCGAGCGTCGCACGGTGGTAACAAAACCAGGGTCAGCCCAATGGAGTGCATCATCGCTGCCATGGATGGCCACCGGATATGGCGTAATGATAACACCGCTGCACACTTGCATGCTGTATAATGCAGTAGCTAACGGCGGTAAGATGATGAAGCCATACCTGGTAAGCGCTATAAAGGAATATGGCAAGGAGGTAAAAACTTTTGCACCTACCGAAATAGAAGAAGTTGGTGATTCTACAACCATAGCACAGCTGCAGAAATGTATGCGGGCGGTGGTAACAGAAGGAACGGCGAAGGGTATAGCGTCTCCATACTACACTATGGCCGGCAAGACGGGCACGGCACAGGTGGCAGACAAGGGCATCCGCTATACCGACGGCGTGTACCAGGGCTCATTTGTAGGTTTTCTGCCGGCAGAGCAGCCTAAGTATACTATCTGTGTGGTGATAAGAACAAAGGCACACTCCAGGGAATATTATGGTGGTGCTATTGCTGCACCTGTTTTCAGGATGGTGGCCGATAAGATATTCTCTGAGAATATGGGTGCCTGGGGAGCACCGCTGGACAGCCTGGCAAAGAACGGAACTGGTATAATACCGGCAAAGGCAGCTACTGCCCGCAATTACGGTGTGATGCTCAGTGCGCTTAACAAGCAATCGAAGCTGCCAACAGAAAATGTGAACAGGATGATGGACCTGAAAACGGACTCCAACAAGCACCTGGCAATAACGCCGAAGAAGCTGTATCGTAACATAATGCCTGACGTAACCGGCATGGGCGTGAAAGATGCGGTATATATACTGGAATCAAGCGGGCTGCAGGTAACGGTGAAGGGAAAAGGAAAAGTAAAGGAACAGTCGATAACCCCGGGAACGGAAATAATGAAAGGCCAAAATATAACACTGCAACTAAGCTAATGCCATTACTGAACGACATATTGATAAATGTGAAACCCACGGCAACGCGGGGGGATCTGCGCAGGGAGGTGACTAACCTCTGCATAGACTCTCGCAAAGTAGTTGCAGGAAGTGCGTTCATAGCCGTGCGTGGCACTTTATCCGATGGTCATTCATTTATTGAAAAAGCAATAGGACAGGGGGCAAGTGTAATAGTATGCGAGGCGCTGCCGGAAAATATAACTGAAGAAGTAACTTATATACAGGTTAAAGATAGTGCCGCGATTGCCGGCTTAATGGCCGATGCGTTCTATGGTTTTCCGTCTGACCTGATAAGGGTTGTGGGCATTACCGGAACAAATGGCAAAACCACGACAGCTACACTTTTGTATAAGTTGTTTGAAGGACTGGGCCATAAGTGCGGCCTGCTCTCTACAGTGCAAAACCATATTCACGATAAAGTAGTAACCGCTACGCATACTACGCCCGATGCTATATCTGCACATGAGCTGCTGAGGGAAATGGTGGATGCGGGATGTACCTATGCGTTTATGGAAGTGAGCTCACATGCCGTGCATCAGCACAGGATTGCGGGTATACGGTTTGCCGGCGGGGTATTTACCAATATCACCCACGACCACCTGGACTATCACAAGACCTTTGATGAATATATAAGAGTAAAGAAGGCCTTCTTTGACGGATTACCGGCTGAGGCATTTGCATTGACTAATGCTGATGATAAGCGCGGAATGGTAATGCTGCAGAATACAAAAGCTGAGAAGCATACGTATAGCCTGAAAGTACCTGCTACAATTAAAGGCAAAGTGCTCGAAAATAATCTTACCGGCCTGGTGATGGTAGTGGACGGGCATGAGGCTCACTTCAGGCTTATAGGCACATTTAACGCGTATAACCTGCTGGCCGTGTACGGAGCAGCTAAACTGCTGGGGCAGGATAAAATGGATGTGCTGGCCGTGCTGAGCGGGCTGCAGGGTGCGGCAGGCCGTTTTGAAACGTACCTGTCTGCAAACGATAAGGTACTGGGTATAGTGGATTATGCGCATACGCCCGATGCCCTGATAAATGTGCTGGCAACAATAAACCAGCTGCGTAAAGACGGGCAACAGCTGATAACTGTGGCAGGCTGCGGTGGCGACCGTGATAAGACAAAGCGCCCTATAATGGCACAGGTAGCCTGCGAGCACAGCGATAAGGCAATTCTTACATCCGACAATCCACGTAGTGAAGATCCGGAGCAGATTCTGAATGATATGGAGGCCGGGCTTACGGCGCCGCAAAAGAGAAAAAGCCTGCGTATAACGGATCGTAGGGAAGCAATAAAGGTAGCATGCTCACTGGCGCAGGGAGGGGATATAGTGCTGATAGCCGGTAAGGGTCATGAGAACTACCAGGAAATAAAGGGTGTGAAACACCATTTTGACGACAGGGAAGTACTGACAGAAACATTTGAAACTTTAAATAAATAAAAGGCATTTAATGCTGTACTATCTCTTCACATATCTGCGCGATTCCATTCACCTTCCGGGTGCAGGGGTGTTTAATTACATCACTTTTCGCGTGGCTATGGCTATCATCCTTTCGCTGGTGATATCCATGCTGATGGGCAAACGGTTAATAGATTACCTGCGCCGTAAGCAGATAGGTGAAACAGTACGCGACCTGGGCCTGGCGGGTGAAGCGCAAAAGAAGGGGACACCAACCATGGGCGGCCTGATCATTATCTCGGCCATACTGATCCCTACACTGTTGTTTGCCCGCGTGCTCAATGTGTATATAGTGCTGATGCTTGTCTCTACTATATGGCTGGGCATTGTAGGCTTTCTTGATGACTACATCAAGGTATTCAGGAAGAATAAGGAAGGGCTGGCCGGCCGGTTTAAGGTAATGGGCCAGGTAGGGCTGGGCATCATAATAGGGGTGACCATGTACTACAACAACCATGTGGTTATCAGCAGGCAGGTGACAACCGGCAACAGCGGCATACACAGCGCTGCGGAGAAACTGGAATCAGGTCAGTATATAAGGAAAGATGAAAACGGTAAGCCGCAAACCTATGTGAATGTGAGGACAGCGACTACAACCATACCATTCATAAAGTCGCATGAATTCAGGTATGAGAAGATAGCGAAGATATTCGGAGAGCAGAATGTGGCAATAACCACGCCCATCATTTACATACTGTTTGTCATCTTCATTATTGTAGCGGTATCCAACGGGGCAAATATTACCGATGGTATTGATGGGCTTGCTACTGGGGTTTCAGCTATCATCGGCATCTGCCTTGGGGTGTTTGCTTATGTATCCGGCAACTATCTTTTTGCAGGTTACCTGAATATTATGGATATACCAAACCTTGGTGAGTTGTCCATCTTCATTGGTGCATTTGTGGGGGCATGCGTGGGGTTCCTTTGGTACAATGCATATCCGGCGCAAGTGTTTATGGGAGATACGGGTAGCCTGGCGCTGGGTGGTATCATCGCATCGCTGGCCATCATCGTGCGCAAAGAGTTTTTGATCCCTATTATCTGCGGCATTTTCCTGATAGAGAACCTGTCGGTGATTATACAGGTGTGGTATTTCAAGTTTACAAAGAAGAAATATGGCGAAGGCAGAAGGGTCTTTAAGATGGCTCCCTTGCATCACCACTACCAGAAACTGGGATACCATGAGTCAAAAATAGTTGCCCGCATGTGGATAATAGGTATGCTGCTGGCGATAATGAGTATAGTAACATTAAAACTGCAATAGTGAGTATAAACACACAACGCCTCGTAGTACTTGGCGCTGCTGAAAGCGGTGTAGGCGCAGCCTTGCTGGGAAAGCAGCAGGGGTGGGATGTGTTTGTGAGCGATGGTGGTGTAATTAAAGAACAGTTTAAGAAAGTACTGGTGCAGGAGGGGATAGCCTTTGAAGAGGGTACCCATACCAGCGATAAAATAATGAGTGCCGTTTGCCTTGTGAAAAGCCCGGGCATAAGTGATAAAACTGCGATCATGAAGCAGGTGAGGGGAGCAGGCATTGAAGTGTGCAGCGAGATCGAGTTTGGCTACCGCTACAAAGGTGAAAGCAGGATAATAGCGATCACCGGCAGCAACGGCAAGAGCACTACAACCAAGCTCACATACACTGTACTGAAAGATGCGGGCTATGATGTAGCTATGGTGGGCAACATAGGTTACAGCTTTGCAAGGCAGATAGCAGAGCGGCCCTGCGAGTGGTATGTGATGGAGATTAGCAGTTTCCAGCTGGATGATATACATCAGTTCAGGCCCGACTTGGCGGTGCTGCTCAACATCACACCAGACCATCTCGACCGGTATGAATACAAATTTGAGAATTACGTGGCGTCGAAGTTCAGGATAACGATGAACCAAGGCAAAAACGACTACTTCGTGGTCAATAAAGATGACCCGGCAATAAAAGAATATTTGGCAACCCATTCTACTCACGCTACTACAATTTATTTCACGATGGATGAGAACAACATTGATAAGGAAGGCGGCTACATCAGCAACGACCGCCTGCACATAGACCTTGACGGTGATTACCTGGATATGTCTATACATGACCTGTCGATTAAGGGTAAGCACAATCAATATAACAGTATGGCAGCAGGTATATCGGCTCGTATAGCCGGGGTGAGAAAGGCAAGCCTGCGCGAGACATTCGGCGGTTTCGAGGGACTGGAACATCGCCTGGAATATGTGGCCACAGTGCGTGGGGTAGAATTCATAAACGACAGCAAGGCTACGAATGTGAATTCGGTATGGTATGCGCTGGAAAGCATGAAGAAGCCCGTAGTGCTGATATTGGGCGGCCAGGACAAGGGCAACGACTATAATGAGATCATGGACCTGGTGAAGGAGAAAGTGAAAGCTATAGTGTGCATGGGGGTAGATAATACACCGATACATGCAGCCTTCGATAGTGTAGTAGCAAGCATAGCTGATACAAATAATGCAGATATGGCTGTGCATACGGCTTACAAACTGGCAGAGTATGGAGATGTGGTGCTGCTGGCACCGGCATGTGCGAGTTTCGATCTGTTTAAAAATTATGAGGACAGGGGAGCGCAGTTTAAAGCGGCAGTGAAAGACCTGTAGTTGATCGGTTGAATAGCTGATTCTTAGATCTGACGATAAAGAGATGGGGTTGGAATTTGAGATTTGAAGTTTTGAGTTTTTGATAGAGTTATGGCGGAGCGCATGAAGCAATTGATGGACAAGACGAAGGGCGACCAGGTTATCTGGGGCGTGGTGCTGCTGCTTTCGTTCATCAGTTTGCTAGCGGTATACAGCAGCACAGGTTCGCTGGCATACCGGATGGAAAAGAATTCGAGCTATTACCTGGTAAAGCAGGTGATGGTACTTGGGCTTGGCTTGCTCATTACTTACTGGGTACATAAGGTGAACTATACAAAGTTTGCGCGGATAGCGGTAATACTCTACCTGTTGAGCCTGCCGTTGCTGGTGTACACATTGTTCTTTGGTACCAGCCTGAATGAAGGATCAAGGTGGATAAAGCTGCCGGTGATCAATCTTACGTTTCAGACGTCGGATCTCGCAAAGCTGGCGCTGTTCATGTTCCTGGCGCGGGTGCTGAGCATGAAGCAGGATGTGATAAAGGACCTGAGAAAAGGATTTATACCGGTGTTGCTGCCCATGATGTTTACCTGTGCATTGATCGCGCCCGCAAATCTTTCTACGGCGCTGATGCTGGGTGCCACATGCAGTATCGTGTTCTTCATAGGGCGCGTGCAGATAAAACACCTGTTGCTGCTGGGCGCAGTAGGTATTATGGGCATTTCGGTATTGTTTATGGTGTCGAAGATCACCGGGTTTGGCAGGGCGAGGACATGGGAGCAGCGCATAGAAGACTTTGCCGGTGGCAAGAAGAAAGATGGAAAGACCGAAGATGTATATCAGGTGCAGCAGGCCAAGATAGCGATAGCGAATGGCGGTATAACAGGAAGAGGACCTGGTCGGAGTTTGCAGAAGAACTTTTTACCACACCCTTATTCGGACTTCATATTCGCGATAATAGTTGAGGAGTATGGATTGATAGGCGCAGCGGTGGTAATGGGGCTGTATCTGCTGTTTTTGTGGCGCAGCATTCTCATATTCAAGCGGTGTCCGTTCGCCTTCGGGGCGTTCCTGGCGGTGGGGCTGAGTATTACGCTGGTGTTCCAGGCTATGCTCAACATGGCCGTGAATGTGCACCTGGTGCCGGTAACCGGGTTAACACTGCCAATGATAAGCATGGGTGGTTCATCTATTTGGTTCACCAGCATAGCTATAGGCATAGTGCTGAGTGTAAGCAGGTATGTAGATGAAATGGAAGGTGGCAAGAAAACTAAGAAGAGCGCGGTAAAGAAAGAGGTGCGCGCAGGACAAGAAGAAGTAAATGAAGAAGAGCAGGAAGAAACGGAAGAAATAGCGGTAGCAGCATTGACAAACAAGAAACCTAAAAAGACGCCGGTAACGGCAGTGCAACTATGAGCGATCTACGAGTGATCATAGCAGGTGGCGGCACAGGTGGGCATATATTTCCCGCTGTGGCGGTAGGGCATGCGTTGCAGCGCCTGAAGCCGGGTACTGAGCTATTGTTTGTTGGCGCCAGGGACAAGATGGAGATGGAAAAGGTGCCGCAGGAAGGATTTGACATTATAGGATTAGATATAGCAGGATTTAACAGGGGCAGTATTTTAAAAAATCTCTCACTGCCGTTTAAGTTGTTAAAAAGCAGGATGCAGGCAAGAAGCATCATAAAACAGTTCAAACCGGGGATTATAGTTGGCGTAGGGGGATACGCCAGCTTCCCGGTTTTGAATGCAGGACAAGGAATGAATATACCCACGCTGGTGCAGGAGCAGAACTCCTATGCCGGCAAGAGCAATAAAATACTGGGCAAAAAAGCCAAGTCGGTATGTGTGGCTTATGAGCACATGGAGCAGTTCTTTCCGAAGGAGAAGATAACCGTAACAGGCAACCCGGTACGTAAGAGCATCTCGGAAATGAACACCACGCCGCAGGAAGGGAAAGCCTGGTTTGACCTTGCCGAGCATGTGAAGACGATCTTGATAGTAGGCGGTAGTCTGGGCGCAAAGTCGATAAACGAAGGCATTGCTGCCAGGCTGGACGAGCTGATGCAGGAAGACATACAGATAATATGGCAGACCGGCAAGAACTACTATGAGCAGGCCTACAAGCTGGCGGCAAAATATAAGACGCGCGTAAAGGTGCTTGACTTTATAAAGGACATGGATAAGGCCTATGCCGCTGCCGAGATAGTGATATCGAGGGCGGGTGCGCTGGCCATAGCCGAATTGTGCATAGCTGGCAAGGCAGTCATATTTGTGCCTTATCCCTATGCTGCCGAAGATCACCAGACAAGCAATGCTATGGCGCTGGTGCAGCAGAACGCCGCGCTGCTGGTAAAGGACAGCGACGTGACAACGGAAATGATTGAAAAGTTGAAACAGATAATCCATGACAGCGGCCTGCAGGAAAGCATGTCGCGGAACATAAAGAAGATGGCCATAACAGATGCGGATGAACGGATAGCTTGGAAAGTAATAGAGCTGAGCGCGTAAGGTATCGCTAAGTAAAATAAAAAATGAAAGCAGGTATAAAAAGCAGGTTGTAAAATGAATGTAAGGGAGATAAACAGGGTATATTTCATAGGCATAGGCGGCATAGGGATGAGCGCGTTAGCACGCTTTTTCCGGGAGCAGGGCGCTGCCGTGAGTGGCTATGATAAAACCGAAACCGACCTTACAAAGCAACTGGCTGCAGAAGGCATGAGCATACATTATACCGACGATGAGCTGCTGCTGGATAAAAATACCCAGCTGGTAGTGTATACGCCTGCTATTCCTAAAGATCATAAAGAGCTTAACTGGTACCTGAACAATCATTTTTCGGTATACAAGCGCAGCGATGTGCTGCAGTGGATTACTGAGGCCATGTTTGCGGTCGCAGTAGCCGGCACGCATGGTAAGACCACCATATCTACCATGACGGCCTACCTGCTGCGCGAGACCGGCTACGGTTGCAATGCTTTCCTGGGTGGTATATCGGTAAACTATGATTGCAACTACTGGAGCAGTAAAAATGATACTGCTGTAATAGAAGCTGATGAATATGACCGCAGCTTCCTGAAGCTGCATCCTGATATAGCTGTGCTGACCGCAGTAGATGCTGACCACCTGGATATATACGGAACTGTGGAAGAACTGGAGAGTGCATTCATACAATACACAAAGAATATAAAACTGGGTGGCACGCTACTGGTAAAGCACGGTCTGCATCGCAGTAACGAGTTGAGAGGCACAAATACACTTACATACAGTCTGCAGAATGATGCAGCTGATGTGTATGGCGAAAACATAATGCAGAAGGATGGCGGCTACGTATTTGATGTAAAGGGGCCGGACTGGCACCTGGAGCAGGTGAGCCTGCGCATAGGCGGCATGCACAATGTAGAAAATGCTATTGCGGCAATAGGCGTCACCCAGTTGCTTGGCATCGAGGGTGATATTGTGAAGAAAGCACTTCCAGGTTTCAGGGGAGTAAAGAGAAGGTTTGAATACGTGCTGAAGACGGATAAGATGGTGTACATAGATGATTATGCGCACCACCCCGAGGAGTTGGCAGCACTGATAAAGAGTGCGAAGCATTTATTCCCCGGGCGCAGATGTGTGGTATGTTTTCAGCCACACCTGTTTAGCCGTACCAGGGATTTTGCAGATGGGTTTGCCCATAGCCTGGATATGGCCGATGAGGTGTTGCTGCTGGATATTTACCCGGCGCGGGAGCTACCCATGGAAGGTATAACATCGAAGACAATAGCTGATAAAATGGCGAATCCGGCGCATACAATATTATCGAAAGAAGGTGTGCTGGAATTTGTGAAGGCATCCTCGCTTGATCTGTTTATAACAGCAGGCGCTGGAGATATTGATAAACTGGTAGAACCAATAAGAAAGATACTGCAGAGCAGGTAATGGAGGAAAAACGCAAAATATCGGTACGCAAGGTATTGCAGGTGTTGCTCACGGTAGTGGTGAGTGTCGGCTGCCTTATTGCCATAGTCAGTGCATCGCGCATTGAGGATGCCAAGAAGCTGAGCGGCGTTGCTGTGCATATTAAAAACGACAAGAAGTACCATTTTATTGAGGAGAAGGAGATCATGGACCTGTCGGTGAACAACAGGGATATAGATGTAATGAATACGCCCATATCGCAGCTGGATGTGCGTGGTATGGAGCAGGTAATTACTTCAGATCCCTGGGTGGCTGGCGCGCAGGTGTATATAGACAACGACAAGGTGCTGCATATGTATGTGACACAGCGCGTACCTATAGCTCGCATATTCCAGCAGGACAGTAAGAGCTACTACATGGATGGCAGCCTTAGCATGATGCCACTATCAGAGAATTATGTGTACTACACCACGGTTGTTACTAATGTACCCGAGATAAACAACGACAGTGCCGGATGGGCAGTGAGAAAGCAGATATCCCACCTGGTGAATGCCATACAGTCAGATACTTTCTGGAGTGTGCAGATATCGCAGGTGATAGCAGATACTGCGGGCACTTTTGTACTGATGCCGGTGCTTGGTGACCAGAAGATATTGCTTGGCGACACATCGCGGGTGAAGGATAAGCTTGATGACCTTTTTGCGTTCTATAAAAATGTGCTCAACCGTATAGGCTGGGATAAGTACGAAACACTGGACCTGCGGTTTAAAGGGCAGGTAGTTGCTTCACCATCCATACCTTATTCCGGGCCTGTAGACAAGGCCGTGAATACAATGAACTGGATAAACAGCATTATAGAAACGGAGGCAAAGAACGACGGCAGAGATTCGGTTGCCGCAGCGCCGGTGGCAAAGCCGGTGCCTGTTGCGCATGCTGCAGCACCGGTTAAGGCAGTTAAGACAGCAACAAAGGAAAAGCCGAAACCAAAGCCAGCTCCAAAGCCGGAGCCAAAGAAGGCCGTGGTAAAAGCGCACGGTAATGACAAACCGGCGCATGCAAAGGCTCAGCCCCAAAAGGCAAAGCCGGATGCAAAACATAAAGCACCGGAAAACAATAAAGACAAGAATAAGAAGCAGGCATCACCTAAGTATGTGTACCCTGAAAATAAAGAGCATTAACAATTTTAAACCAACAATATGAGCAAGAATGAGCAACCCATTATCGTAGGCTTAGACATTGGTACCACCAAAGTAGTCGCTATAGCCGGCAGGAAGAACGAGTATGGCAAGGTAGAGATCCTTGGCTTTGGTCGTGCAGACTCGGCAGGTGTGAGCCATGGCGTGGTAATGAATATAGAACAGTGCATACGCTCAATAGAACAGGCGATGGAGCGCTGCCTGGTTTCTAATCCTAACCTGGAGTTGAAGGAAGTGTATGTAGGTATAGCAGGCCAGCACATAAAGAGCTTGCAGACCAGGGGCGACAGGGTAAGGGCAAACTCAGAGATCGAGATTAACCAGGAAGACATAGACATGCTGATACGTGACCAGAACAAAACGTATATACCGGCAGGTGACCAGATAATAGATATAGTGCCGCAGGATTTCACGGTAGATAATACGCCGGATGTCCTCGATCCTATTGGAATGAGTGGGGTCAAGATCGGTGCGAACTTCCACATAATAACCGGCGACCGCAATGCGATCCGCAACATAAAGCGCTGTGTAGACAAGTCGTCGCTCACTACGCGCGACCTGGTGCTGCAGCCGCTGGCTTCGGCAGCAGCGGTTATGAATGATGAAGACCTGGAAGCAGGTGTAGCGATAGTAGATATAGGTGGCGGCACTACCGACATGGCTGTGTTCTATGATGGCATACTGAAGCATACCGCCGTTATACCTTATGCAGGCGTGAACATTACTAATGACATCCGCAATGGTCTTGGTGTATTGCGTGCACAGGCAGAGCAGATGAAAGTGCAGTTTGGTACAGCGCTCGCTGATGAGGCTAACAGCAATGCCTATATCACTATACCCGGCCTGAGAGGCTTGCCTCCCAAAGAGATATCTGTAAAGAACCTCGCGCATATAGTACAGGCACGTATGCAGGAGATACTGGACTATGTAATGTATCACCTGAAGCAGATCGGTCTTGAAAAGCGTTTGTGTGGCGGCATTATCCTCACGGGTGGTGGTGCACAATTAAAGCACATTACGCAGCTTACCGAGTTTGTTACGGGTATGGGTGCCCGTATTGGCTACCCTAATGAGCATCTTGCAGGCGGTTATACTGAATCATTAATGAACCCGATGTATTCAACTTGCATTGGCCTCATACTGCGTGGTTACCATGATTTTGAAAATGGTAAAATGCGGTTTGCAAACCAGGGTGGAAATATGATACACCTTAGTATGGATGAGCAGGTGGCAGTAATGAATGAACCGCTAACTGTGCAGCAGGAGGTGGAACTGGATGAACCGGTAGCGGAAACAACACCTGAGGAAATGGCTGAAATGAACCAGCAGCGTGCCCGCAAGCGCAATGACAATGTGAAGAAGCTGTTTGACGGCCTTAAAGGAAAGTTCATGAAACTGTTTGAAGACGTGGAAGACCAGGAAATACAGTAAGCTGCAAAAAATGAAAGGATAAAGTAGCCGGGTAGCAGGCAACGGATTTATAAACTAAAAAATAAAAAACAGAGTGGTGATGGTACGGAAGATTACAGAGCAAAAATTTAATAAACAACTAAACATACGCACAACTAACCATTTTACTAACTCACAAACCAATAGCATATGATACATTTTGAAATCCCCAAAAATCAATCGTCTATCATAAAAGTGATAGGTGTAGGCGGTGGCGGAAGCAATGCCGTTAATTACATGCATAGCCTCGGTATCGAGGGTGTGGACTTTGTGGTATGTAATACCGACTCCCAGGCGCTCGCACTGAGCCCGGTAGCCAATAAAATTCAGTTAGGCCCGCACCTTACGCAGGGTCTTGGCGCAGGTGCAAACCCGGAGATCGGCAAGCAGTCCTGCGAGGAAAGCCTGGAAGATGTGTCTAAGATATTGAAGGTGAATACCCGCATGGCATTTATTACTGCCGGCATGGGTGGTGGCACAGGTACCGGCGGTGCGCCCGTGGTATCAAAGATCTGTCGCGACCTCGGTATACTTACCGTGGGTATTGTAACTACACCGTTCACTTACGAGGGCCGCAAGCGTATGAAGCAGGCACAGGACGGAATAGACAAAATGCGTGAGCATGTAGATACTATACTTATCATTTCTAATGACAAGCTGCGCCAGCAGTTTGGTAACCTGCCGTTTACACAGGCTTTTGCAAAGGCAGATGATATACTGGCTACTGCCGCAAAATGTATCACTGATGTGATTACTACTACCGGTCAGATAAACGTGGACTTTGCTGATGTATGCACAGTAATGAAAAATGGTGGTGTCGCCATCCTGGGCAGTGCATCTGCTATTGGTGAAAACCGTGCATTGCAGGCTGTGGAAGAGGCGCTTAACTCACCATTGCTGAATGACAGCGATATCAGCGGCGCTAAGTGGCTGCTGCTCAATATCACATCAGCTGCAGGCGAATTTGAACATACTATGGACGAAGCGGAGGCTATACAGGCCTATGTGCAGCAACAAGCTGGCGATAACTGCGACGTGATACTGGGTATGGGACATGATCCAAACCTGAAGGAGCGCATCGCTGTTACAGTTATAGCCACAGGCTTTAACCATAAAGACATAAAGGTAGAGATACCGGCAAAAAATGCGGAACCGGAAAAAATAGTGGTGAAGCTGGGCGACATTCAGGCCGATGTGAAACCTGCCGAAACATGGCCATACGCCAAGCAGACGGTAGATATGTCACCCGTGCTGGTAGAGATGCCTACCAACGACCGCCCTTTCCCTGAAAGCAAACCGGAAGAGAACTTCATAGCTATGCATGCTGACCATTATTTGCAATTGGTACAGGAAAAGCAAGAGACAGCGCCGGCAGAACCTGCTCCAACTGTATATATGCAGGAGGAAAGGAAGGTGGAAGATATCCCAATGCAGATAATAATAAAGAATGAAGAGCCTGCCAGGATGCCTGAGGTATCTAAAATAGGCGGGCGCGTGCTTACTGAAGACGAGATGGAGGAAAAGAGAAGATTTGAAGATCAGAAAAGGGCGCTTGAGGACAGGGCTGAGCGCCTGCGCCGTATGAGCTTTAATATTAAGGGTACCGAAAATAACGATGATATGGAAGCGGTACCTGCTTATGTAAGACAAAATATGAAACTGGACAACCAGGGATCCTCTGACAATTTTTACAGTGGATATACCGTTGGTGTCAATGATCAGCAAAATAACAAACAAGCCTCCATACAGACCATCAATACGTTTTTAGATGGCAAGAAGCCCGATTGATCCATTGTTGTTTTAGTTTAGTGACAAGAGCCCCGTTTTAGCGGGGCTTTTGATTTTTACATGGTTGATTCCAGTAGGTTTGTTTGAGATTATAACAGAATTATTTATCTTGCAAAAAGTTAATTTGTCGGGTACAAACGCAATATGTGATTTTTTATATTGTGTTTGTGAAAAAAAAGAGATAAATTTACTAACCTATTTCAGGAATTAGCTGTCTTTAAGTATCGTGGTTGTGCATTTTGGGATAAATGTGTAGCACAAATGACCATAAAGACGGTAAATAATCATTTTTTGTCAGAGATATTAAGCAGAAATATGAAAAATAGCTTTTACTTATTCAGTATTATCCTTTGTTTTACCCTTTTCGGGACTACTAAAAGTTTCTCGCAGGTTTCTGTTGTAAGCAGTGACACGGTTGATTGCACTCATTTGACCACAGTACTAACAGCCACGCTTGAAGGGGATACCCCCACGGACGCAGGTATTACCTCAGATGACGTATATTCTAACCCAATCCCGATTGGTTTTACATTCAGTTTTTATGGAATTAACTACACCAGTGTCGTAATTGGTGCAAACGGAACCTTGGATTTTAACCTTGCTGATGCCGGAGCATATGATCCCTGGCCCATTTCTGCACCGCTCCTTGGCAATTCAAGCAAGTTCAATAATATCTGCGGCCCTTGGTGCGATATAGACATCTTCTACACCGGTGCCACTATAGGAACTGAAACCTACTCTACTGACGGCGTAGCGCCTAACCGCAAATTTGCCGTAACATGGTGCGCATGCAGCATGTTTTCTTGCGGAACCCAGCTGACCACTACACAGGTCATTCTCTATGAAGGAACAAACATTTGTGAGGTACACATTGCGAAGAAGCCGGTTTGCGCTGGATGGAATGGTGGCTATGCTATTGTGGGTGTTCAAAATGCTACTGGTACAGCAGCTACTACTGCTCCGGGTAGGGATTTTCCATCTGTATGGACAATACCTCCTACGGAAGCATGGCGTTTTACACCGGTAGGTGGCACATCTTATACGGTGGCTTCTATTCCATACGCACCTATACCTTATGCATCTTCCCTTATTTACTGGTATGATATTACTGCTGGTACCTACCTAGGCACAGGCATGACAATGACTGTTACACCTACTTCCGGCCATTTATACCGTGCTGCGGCGTTGGGATGCGCTGACACGTCTTCAGCTTATTATTTCGTTACTGCGTCAGGTGGCATTTCTATAACCACAACTTCTGTAAATCCTACAACCACAACATCAGTGAACCCGGTGACATGTGGCCCATGCAACGGTTCCATTACACTTTCGGGCTTAACGCCAGGCGCTATTGACACGGTTCACTATACCTATAACAGTACAACAGAACCCGTTATCATTGCTACTGTTTCACCAACCGGAACTATAGTACTTAACAACCTGTGTGCAGGTACCTATGTATTGTCTGTATCTCATGGCGACTGTACTTCTTTGCCACACACCGTAGTGTTAACGAATCCTCCAATTCCTATCTCCGGCACCCCAACCAATCCTACGAGTTGCGGGGCTTGTAACGGTACCATTACCATTACAGGGCTTTTCCCGTCTATTACTTATACGGTCACTTATACGCTTGGCGGAACAGCACAACCACCTATGGTTCTTAGTACCAGCTCCACTGCATCATCTGTAACCATGACAGGGCTGTGTGCCGGTACTTATGATAACATTATTGTTCATTTTGGCAGCGGATGTGTTACCTCGGCAACAGGCCCCTATGTACTCACCAATCCTGCCATATCAATGACTGGCACCTCTGCCAACAATTCTTATTGCGGAGTATGTGACGGTACTATAACCCTTAACGGATTATATGCATCAACAGCATTCATTATTAATTATAGTCTTGGTGGCGTGGCACAGCCCCCGGTAACCCTCACCAGCAATACATCCGGCACCATTGTACTTACCGGACTGTGCGCGGGCACCTATACAAATATTACAGCAACCATTGCCTCATCGGGCGGTGTTTGTGTTACACCGGCTATAGGGCCATTTACCATCACTGCACCACCGCCACCTGCGCTTAATGTTACGGGCTCTGTAAATCCTTCGCAGTGCGGCTACTGCGATGGCAGCATCACGATCAAAGCGATTGCGCCCTTCTCTACCGATACTGTTTCCTATTCCGTCAACGGCACGCCGGCTACAGCAACAGTTATTGCTCATGCAGATAGCGCTATTGTGATCAATGGGCTTTGTGCTGGCTCTTATACAGGTTTTAGCGTCAAGGTAGGGCAGTGTATTTATACCGTGAACGGATCCGCCACGCTCACTACCATACCGATTGTTGCTGTTAATGATACGGCAGTGAAATTCGGATGTAATGGGGATACCGTATCATTCAGTAACGCATCTACCACAGCTCCCGGCGCCTCTCTTTTCTACATCTGGCATTTTGGCGACGGCACTTCAGATACCTCCGCTACACCTACGCATGTGTTCCCGCAGGGTACATATACCGTAACCATGATAGCAACCAACCATGTGTGCGCAGACAGTATAAAGAAAACATTGACGCTTATTCACCCGTTGCTGGCATCCTTTATTGATAGTCCGAGTATTATATGCCAGGGCGAGTTAGTTACCTTTAATAATACTACAACGGTTACTGTGTCGAACAACGCCACACCGGCAACGTCGGCAGGGTACTACCAGTGGGACTTTGGAAACGGCGCAACGCAGACCACCCAGAATGGCTCATATACCTTCCAGAATACGGGTACATATACAGTTACGCTCACTGCCCAGGACTGGGTGCCTTGTCAGAGTGTAGCATCAGCTATAGTGCAGGTAGATACAATAAGTAAAATCAACATCAGGCTTACAGACACTGTAATTTGCCAGGGTACTTATGTTACCTATACAGGCCTTTACGCGGGTCTGGGCAATACAGGTAATTTCTGGAATTTCGGCGATGGAACTACTATGGCTAATATGAACCCGATAGTACATGGTTTTAACGATCCGGGCAATTTTACGATCAGCGTTACTGCTGACTACCGGGCTTGTCCTACTATCACCACATCCCGCTCTGTGCTTGTGGTACCACAGCCATACATAAACCTTGGTGCGGATACCGCTATCTGTAAAGGAAGCGAATCAATAATACTGAAAGACGTTATAAACGGCGTGTCAAACACAGCTGGCTGGGTATGGAATAACGGGCAGACAACTCCGTCTATCGTGGTTACCGAGCCGGGCTACTATTATGCTACTGTAAACGTAGGCAATTGTTATGCCTCTGATACTGTGTGGGTAAAGAATGATTGTTACATGAACCTGCCAAACGTGTTTACACCAAACAATGACGGGTCAAATGATTATTTCTTCCCGCGCGATCTGCTTACTAAGGGATTAATTCAATTCTCAATGAATATCTACAACCGCTGGGGCCAGCGGGTGTTTGAAACTGCTACGCTTGATGGCAGGGGATGGGACGGCAAACTTAATGGCGTGGATCAGCCGGAGGGCGTGTTTGTCTATATCATAGACGCAATGTTCAAAGACGGTCAAAAAGAGCACCACCAGGGAAATGTGACCTTACTGAGGTAAGGCACTTAAGCAGGTAAAGACCTATAGCATTTCAATACAGGTAGCAACATGTTGCTACCTGTATTGTTTTATAGAAGTTTGTGCTTCCACAGCAGTATTGGCGCATGTTCTTCTCCGGTCACATATCACGCACATAGCGGCGGCACCCCGCGGCTACGCCCGGCGCAGCAGGCTCCGACGTATATGATTACGGCCACGACTGCTGGACCACAGGCGCACCTTCATTTGGGTGTATACTATTACTACCTTAAATATGACTGCGGTGGTAACACACTGGAGCAAAAGGGAGACTGCACACCGGTAAGATAGTACTGAGTACCAAAAGATAAAAGCGAGGCTGCTACAGATACCGTAGCGGCCTCGCTTTATTATCGTCAATACTGCGTCTTATACTATTTCGACATCTAAAATTAGCATATTGTGATGTTTATAAACACCTCTGCGACCTTAAAAACAGAATACTGGAAACTGCGCCTTTGCGCCTCTGCGAGAGATATTCTTCCGCCATTATTAGATATCCAGGTGGTATTAAAAGGTATAAGACTTGATGTATTGCATTTTGGTGTTGTTCTTACTGCTGCTTACTTCAAAGTAATCATAAAACGTAGTATCACCCGGCACATGGAAACCGATGATCCATGTATAAGGTTCCGTACCCTTCCTTATAGCCGGCTTTGCGTCTTCTGCACCCTTAGGCATAGAGAACTTTCCTTCGCCGAAATTGGGGCCGAAATCGGCATCCACGTCATAAACCCCGCTGGTTATCTCGCTGTCAGCAACAACTTTTACCGAAAACGTAAAGTGATTAATGGTGTCTTCCATTATCGGCATTTTTGCTTCAGCCACTATAGTGCCGGGCTTTGGAAACTGTTTCTTAGCATGTTCCGTATCGTCATGGTTTCCGCATGAGGTAAATACCAGAGCTGTAAGCACTGTACTGAAAAGGATAGTGTTCTTCATTCCGGGCAAAAATAAGCGAAGTAACAATACCTCCATCTACCACCCTTTAAAAGCTTCATAACCGTATTTCTCAACGTACGAATAGCGATGATTGCTATGGAAATGCGATGGCTGTTGGAAACACCGGCCTTTACTTTTTATTGGCTGTTATGCCTATATTTATCCCGGAATAAATTCCTTTTAATGAAACACAAAACCAGCCTCAAGTGGGCAATACAGGTAATAGCAATGAGCGCACAACTAGCCAGCATGGGCATCAGCACAGATGCGAATGCCCAAACCAAACACACTGCAAAGGTATCCGACGGATACAGCAGTAATTTTAACGTCATGGCACAATCATTTGCCGATCTTCAGATGCTGCGCTACGAGGTGCCGGGCTTCGACAAATTAGATCTTAAGCAAAAGCAACTGGCCTATTACCTGTACCAGGCTGGCCTCTGCGGCAGGGATATTATCTACGATCAGAAAAGCAAGCATGGTATATTGGTGCGCAAGACACTGGAAGCAGTATACGGGTCTTATAGCGGTGACAAGAAGCAGAAGGAGTGGAAGGAATTCGAAACCTATTGCGGCAGGTTCTGGTTCAGCAATGGTAATCATCACCACTACAGCAATGAGAAGTTCATTCCGGAATGTTCATTTGCCTATTTTTCATCCTTGGTTATGAAGAGCAACGAAAAGCTCCTGCCAAAGGAAAACGGCGAAACCACGGCTGCATTCCTGGAGCGCATAAAGCCTGTGATGTATGATATGGGCTTTGAGCCGAAGGTAGTAGACCAGCGGCCAAACATTGATAACATAGCCAACTCTTCTAATAATTTTTATGAAGGCGTAACCCAAAAAGAAGTAGAAGCATTTTACGACAAGTTTGACTCAAAAGGCAATGCACCTTCATGGGGCCTCAATAGCAAGCTGGTAAAAGAGAATGGCCAGATAGTAGAGAAAACATGGAAGAGCGGAAGCATGTATGGCGCAGCTATAGATAAGATAATAGGTTGGCTGGAAAAGGCGTCAACTGTAGCAGAAGATGAAACTCAGAAGAAGTCGCTGGACCTGCTGGTGCAGTACTACAAAACAGGTGACCTGAAAATATGGGACGACTACAACATTGCATGGGTGCATACAGGTTCGCGCATAGACGCTGTAGTAGGCTTTATAGAAGTGTACCTCGATGCTATAGGCAAGAAGGCGAGCTTTGAAAGCACAGTATCGCTCAAGGATATTGAAGAGACAAAACGCATAGAGGCCATAGCCAACCAGGCACAGTGGTTTGAGGATAACTCACCCATAATGGCACAGCACAAAAAGAAGACGGTAAAAGGCATCACCGGCAAGGCCATTACTGTGATTGTAGAAAGTGGTGATGCAGCCCCCAGTACGCCAATTGGTATTAACCTCCCTAACGCAGAGTGGATACGTAAGGATCATGGTTCTAAGTCAGTATCGCTGAGCAACATTATTCACTCTTACAATGTAGTAAGTGCGAAAGGCGGCCTGGTAGACGAGTTTGCGGTAAATGAAACAGTGAGTGCCCGTATGAAAAAATACGGAGCTCTCGCCAGCGACTTGCATACAGATATGCACGAGTGCATAGGCCACGCATCAGGCCAGATAAATGAAGGTGTGGAAACAACAGATAAAACGCTGAAGAACTACGCAAGCTGCCTGGAAGAAGCCCGTGCCGACCTGGTAGGCCTCTACTTCCTGCCAGACAAAAAGCTGATGGATCTGGGTGTAGTGCCGGATGCTGATGTGGCAAAGGCAGGCTACGATAACTATATGATGAATGGACTGATGACACAGCTCACCCGCCTGAAGCCGGGCGAACAGCTGGAGGAAGCGCACATGCGCAACCGTGCCGTAGTAGCGCACTGGGCGTTTGAAAAGGGTAAGAAAGACAACGTAACGTCATTTGTTACTAAGAACGGTAAAACCTATGTGCAGGTGAATGACTATGCAAAACTGCGTGAGCTGTTTGGTGAGTTGTTAAAGGAGATACAGCGCATAAAATCCGAAGGTGATTATGAAGCAGGTAAAAACCTTGTTGAAAATTATGGCGTAAAAGTAGATGCAAAGCTGCACAAGGAGATATTGGAGCGCTTTGCTAAGCTGAACATAAAGCCCTACCGCGGCTTTATTCAGCCTAGGCTGGTGCCAATTATGAAAGGCAATGAGATCACCGATGTGAAAGTAGAATATCCCAACGATTTCTTTGGCCAGATGATGGAGTACGGTAAAGAATATGGATATCTGCCGGTGAAGAACTAGCACTGTTTTTTATCTTTTTCTAAGCCAAATAAACGCAATAGAGACGGGATCACCCCGTCTCTATTGCGTTTTGAAAATAACCACTTACAATTTTATTAAAGGCTCAATAGTGAGTCTCATGGTGGGTATACCATTTGAACTTTATGTATACATTACGAACCCTAAAAAGCACGTACCGCGGTATGGGGTATAGTCAATCCGGAACATGATCTGCTCATACCGGTTGTCTCTTCTGTATACGGACCATTATTTGAAATGCACTAGTGTTCCTTCTGTCTTTTTAAAGGACGTTTTGTTGTTTTTTACTTCAATTGAGTATGTGTTAAACATTATGTTCGACCGCACTGCAACAACCTCGCCTTTCAACCTCGCTGGTTTCATAGCTGGTGCTGAACTTAACAGCCGATCAATTTTTTCTCCAATAGATTTTTCAAAATCTGCCGGTACTTCTTTCTTATTGAAGCCGCCATATTGATAGAAAATAACTTTCCCCTTATTATCAAATACGATCTCTGAAACGTCCATCGTGTAACTGCCATCTGGTAGCGTGTTCAGTTCGTCAGACAGGTTCTTTAAAATATACTCTTCTAATGGCCCGTCTTTGGCATACGGTTCAGGCTGTGTTGTTACATCGTCTGTACTGCAGAGTTTATTCCCGTTCATTTTTTTAACAATAGGATGTGTGTGCACTATTATCTGTCGCTCTTCCTTTGTTGACGGGTCTTCCATTAGCATAGTATCGGTACTGCCTTTTGACAGCTCAAACTTGTTACCCTTATAAGTGACAATATTTCCGTTCCTTTCAAATGCTTGTGCAAAACTATTTTTTGTGAAACCTATACTGCACACCAATAGAAGTGGTATGAAAACAAGCATCTTTGTTCTTGCGGAAATTGATGATTTTCGTGTTAGCATAATGATTTCATTTTTATGGGTGAACGATTGATTGCAATGGGTTACTGAAGGCACAGTTTGCAGCAGCGCCTGCTCTTCCGGACATTTGCTATAAAACTGCAGCTTTTGTTTTACTCATTTATCTGCGCGTATTTATGGTACGTTCCCTGCACAGAAAAATGCCGGGGATAAGTTTATAGTTCAGGCTATTTTATCGTAAGATCACAAAGCCAGCTTCCCACAGACACTATTGCTCCCGTCTTGTTATTCCTGAGCTTAATATCATCAACGAACATTCTCGTTGTGTCTCCCGCCGTATTTTTATATTTCTTTATGGCATCTACTGCTTTGTCCGTCATTTTGGTTGTCTCTTGTTTCAATGGGCCGTAGAACTCATTTCCTTTTGGCAAAAATGAAATACTGTATGTCACAAGTGTATAGCCGGTATCATTGCATACGAGCATTGGGGTTGCCGACGCTTCATCATAAGTTCGGTGAACTCTCCCGATTCCTTTGGGCACTGCGCTGCCAAATAGCGACATATCTATTTTGCTTTTACCTTCCTGTGAAAAAGCACTTTTTGAAAAGCACAAAATGCACACAAGCGCAATGGGTATTATTACCACCATCTTGTTTTTGGCTACTTTACCTGATCTAACTGTAAGCATAACGATTGGGTTTTAAAAGTCATATTCAAAATTAGCAAAGCAATTGTAATCTGTTTTACCGTTTACCCCACATAACACAAAAGCCGCCCCAAAAGGGCGGCTTTACATTCTTATATACAATCAAGACAACATGGTTGCAAAATGCGCTAAAGCAGAAAGCTTATTCTCAAAGCATTCCCCTTTAGGGGCAGGGGGTTAGTTCCCCTTAAATTTCTTCACCGCTTCAGTCAGCTTAGGTACTATTTCCATAGCATCGCCCAGCACACCGTAGTCAGCAGCCTTAAAGAATGGTGCTTCCGGATCCTTGTTGATCACCACTATGGTCTTAGAGCCGTTCACACCAGCCAGGTGTTGTATAGCGCCTGATATGCCTACTGCTATATACAGGTTAGGGCGAATGGTGCCGCCTGTCTGGCCTACGTGCTCATTGTGTGGGCGCCAGTGGCTGTCTGCTACCGGGCGGCTGCACGCAAGTGCTGCTCCCAGCTCTGTAGCCAGTGCTTCTATTACATACCAGTTTTCAGGTCCCTTCAGGCCACGGCCGCCGGATACCACCAGTTCCGCTTCAGACAGTGGCACACTGCCCGATGCCTTGCTCACTTCTACAGTCTTTACAGAAAAATCTTTGTCCTCAAACGATACATCAAGGTTATCCACCGTTGCGCTTCCTTCGCCCTTTACTACAGGGTAAGTGTTAGGCATCAGGGTTATCACCTTTGCGTCGCTTGTTATGTTCACAAAAGCAAAAGCCTTGCCTGAGAATACGTTCTTCTTCACTACAAAACCCTTAGAAAGGTCGGGATAGGAAACAGCACCCGCTACCAGGCCGGCCTTCAGGCGTGCAGCAAGGCGTGGAGATACTGCTTTACCCACAGTATCGTGCAGACCTACTATCACCTTTGCGCCTTCCTTGTGCGCAGCAGCAACCATTACCTTGGTATATGCGCGGCTGTTGAAATCGTTGAGGCGGGCATCAGTAGTATGCAGCACTTTGTTAGCGCCATACTGGCCCAGTTCCTGCATAGCAGCATTGTCTGCATTGCCCACAGCCACCGCCGTCACGGTAGTGTTCATTCCTTTCGCGATGTTGGCCGCATATTGTACTGCCTCAAGAGATTTTTTCTTGAAAACCCCACCTGCATGTTCAACTAAAACAAGTACGCTCATCTTTATAGTAATTTGTAATTAGTAGTTAGTAATTAGTCTTTCGTAGTTAGTCATGGATCAATTCTGGATTACCATGGGTCATTTTCAAATTTGCACATTTTCAAATTATCAAATTACTTTGGCCTCCGTATGCAGCAACTGCACCAGTTCATCCATATTATCTGCCGATATCATTTTCACCCCAGACTTGGCAGGTGGTAATTCGTAAGATACTATTGTGCTCAGCGCATCAATGGCAGCAGGAGCCACCACTTTCAGCGGCTTCGTGCGTGCAGCCATAATGCCGCGCATATTTGGTATACGCGCTTCAGCCACACCCTTCTGGCAGCTTATTACCAGCGGCAGGCTGCAGGAGTCTGTTTCCTCACCGCCCTCTATTTCACGCTTGGTAGTTACTGCCGTTCCGGCAACATCTATTTTGGTAGCAAAGCCTATATAGTTCATGTCCAGCAGTTCTGCTATCATAGCAGGTACTGAGCCATTGTTATAGTCTATCGATTCTTTGCCACACAGCACCAGGTCATAGCCGCCTGCCTTCGCATATTCTGCTATCTGGGCAGCCACGGCATAGGTGTCATTGCTGTCGGTGTCTATACGTATTGCTTCATCACCACCCAGGGCCAGGGCCTTGCGTATTACCGGCTCAGCATCAGCCTTGCCTACAGTTATGAAGTGTACATCAGTAGCAGCACCTGCTTCCTTCAGTTCCAGCGCACGCACTATCGCATACCATTCATCCCATGGATTAATGATAAACGTAACGCCTTGAGTATTGAAGTTGGTATTATTATCGCTGAAAGCGACTTTGGTAGTGGTATCAGGTACCGGGCAAATACAAACGAGTATTTTCATTAAGTCAAAAGTTAAGAGTCAAAACGTATAAAAACACCAAAAAATAGTAAGCGTTTGGGATTGCAAAAGTATGGTTTGTTATGGAAAAACCTTGCAAATTCCTTACAAAACCTCTACACAATAAGTTTTCGCACAAACTGCTACACAAAGTCGCCAATCACCTGCCGCCATAGAAAGCATCCTACTATTCTGCAAATTCCACAAATTCCAGTTCAGACAATTGTGGATATCTCCGGCACAAATTTTGCTGCATAATAGTCCCCGCATTGTTGTGGATTTCCATGCCATTTTTACAAACTAAGAACTAACCATGCCCGTATATTACATCAACTGCAAACCTGGATACTGCATATTGATCACGGGGCATAATGGGTAATTGTGAGGCATCAAATGGGACATTTTTGGACCCTCATAACGTAAACCCAAAACGATCAGGATGATCATAAAAATCAAACACCTCACAGCACAATCAGAATGCCCCACTGGGCAAAAACGGGACATGGCCTTATATATAACCGACTAAAAATCAAGCCGTGAAATTTCAAAATGCCCCATATCACTGTGTCTTATATTTGTCTTAAAATGGGGCATTTCATTTTCAAAGCTAATAACACTTTTCAAAAACAGCACAAAAAAATGCCCCAAACCAGCGGTTTGGGGCAAATAAATCTTGTAAATTTTATGATCCTTAAATCCTGATCTATGCTTTGTTCAACTTATCATTCATGTCACTGTCTACCAATATACGGCCGCAATGCTCACATACTATTATCTTCTTGTGCTGACGAATTTCGCTCTGGCGCTGTGGAGGTATTACATTGAAGCAGCCACCACACGAGTCACGTACGATTGGGACCACAGCCAGTCCATTGCGGTAGCTGGTACGGATACGCTCATAGGCCAGCAGCAGGCGTGGATCTACTTTCTCTTTTGCTTCGTCAGATTTTTCTGCCAGTACTTTTTCTTCCTTTTCAGTATCGGCAGTTATTTTCTCCAGCTCCGAACGCTTAATGGCCAGTGCGCTTTCTACGTCAGTTATTTTTTCTTCCGTCTTCAGGCGGGCATTCATGCGGTCCTTCTGCTCGTAAGTGGCATCCTTAATGTGTTTTTCATTAAGCTTCACTTCAAGCTCCTGCATTTCCATTTCCTTATTAATGGCCTCAAACTCACGGTTATTCTTTACGTTGTCCTGCTGCTTTTCATACTTCTTTATGAGCGCCTGGGAGTCTTTTTTCGAGGTAGACTTCGTCTCAATGAAGTTATTAATGTTAGCGATCTCCGAATCTATATTGGTGATACGGGTTTGCAGCCCTTCAATCTCATCTTCAAGGTCTTTCACTTCCATCGGCAGCTCGCCCTTCAATGTCTTGATCTCGTCTATCTTTGAGTCGATTTTCTGCAATACAAGGACAGCAGTGAGTTTTTCTTCGACCGAAAAGTCTTTTACAGTAGCCATTAGTAAAAATATTTTACAGGATTGGTATTTATATTTGATAAAAGGATTGCAAATGTAGGGAATTTTCTCTTAAGAATAGTCTCAAATATTTCGGGCGTATATTGTTCGCTCTCATAATGCCCTATATCAGCTATAATAATTTTTTCTTCTGCGTCGAAAAATTGATGGTATTTATAGTCGCCGGTAATAAATATATCAGCTTTAGCCCTTATGGCATGCGGCAGTAAGAAACTCCCCGATCCACCGCAGAAGGCCACTTTTTCTACCTTTTTGCCCTTTAGTACAGTGTGTCGTATACATTCAGCCCTCATCTGTTTCTTCACCACTGCCAGGAAATCAGCCTCATCCATAGCTACCGGCAAAGTACCCACCATACCTGCACCTATCTGCTGGTTGCTGTTGCTTAGGGGTATCAGTTCGTAGGCTACCTCTTCATATATATGGTTTTCAAATAACGCCCTTAAAACATTGCCTTCATTATGTTTCTCTACCAGCACCTCTATTTTTACTTCCTCCACGTCTTCTCGCGCGCCGTTGGCCTGGCCTATTGCAGGGTTAGTATTGGCACCGGGTTTAAAGGTCCCTACGCCTCGTGCGTTAAAACTGCTCTCCTTATAGTTACCCACCTGGCCGGCGCCCGCAGCAAACAGGGCATCGCGCACCTTATCTGCCACATGCAGCGGGGCGTAGGTGTACAGCTTGCTCAGTATATTGCTTTTTGGCTCCAGTATCCGTATGTCTTTAAGGCCAAGCTTTTCGGCTATTTTGGCGTTTACGCCATGGTACATATTGTCCAGGTTAGTATGGGCGGTGTAGATGGTAATGTCATTCTTTATTGCTTTCAGCACAATGCGCTCCACATAATTCCTTCCCATGAGTTTCTTTATCCCCGAGAAAATAACAGGGTGGTGGCACACTATCATATTACATCCCCGCTGCATGGCCTCCTCAAGCACTGCCTCTGTCACATCCAGCGACAACAACACGGCGGTCACTTCAGCCTCGGGGTTGCCCACTTGTATGCCTGCATTGTCATAGCTTTCCTGGTAGAGTGCGGGCGCTTCTTCTTCTATTGTTGCGGTGATGTCTTTAACTAGCATAACATTCTTATTGGGCAGGCTAATTTACTACCGATTAGCCGTATTACCCTAATAAACGCCGGTAACATAAACTTATTCCAAGGGGTGCAGGATTAACACAATTTTATTTTTTCAATCACTAATATTGCAATCGGTTAGGTATGCTAAAGTCACAGATATATATTGTACAGCTGGTAGGTGTCATCCTGCTATTGTGCGGTTACTTATTAAGTGATCAGCCCGACAGCCTGTCGGTGATGCATTTTAACAATAGTTCGGATTGTCAGTATGTGTTCAAAAAGGCAAGAAAGCCTATTGACAAAAGCCTTTCGGGTGAAACATGTTCATCCACCGATCGCCACCCTGGTCGGCGTACCAGTGTACCGAAATTTATTTCTTACGAAGTAGTGTTACCGGTGGTGCATACTTACGCGTACCATCCTTATACCGAGGTGAATTATGCTTTTCCGCTACAGGAAAACTATGCTTATTTATTCTTCGAGGAAATAAATCCTCCCCCGCCAAAGTCCTGCTAGTCTACGGGTATATGCCAGTGCATATACTCCTGTTTCATCAATTACTTAATTCTTAAAACGATTAGCATGCTTTTAAACAGGCTTGCAAAAAGTATCGGCATAGTCTGCTGTATCTGCTTTTTGCAATTGAATATTATTTACGCTCAGGACCAGTCTTCGTCCGTCCCGGACACCATCCGGCTTGACTTCCGGCAGGCAGAAAAAATGTTTCTGGATAATAACCTGCAGTTGCTCGCCGAGCACTACAATATACAGTCGAGCCAGGCGCTTGTGGAGCAAGCAAGAAAATGGGACAATCCTATTTTAAATACCGACCAGAACATTTACTCAGGTAATAAGTTTTTCCAGCATGGCAAAGATGCTGCAGGCAACCCGCAGGGCGAGGTCTTTGCCCAGGTTCAGCAGCTCATTAAAACCGCTGGCAAACGTGGCAAGCAAATGGACCTGGCCAGAACCAATGTGGCGTTGGCTGAATGGCAATTTAAAAGTGTATTGCGCAATCTGCGGGCAACCCTGTACAAGGACTATTATACAATTGCACAACTGGAGGGCAATGCGCAGCTCTACAAAGAGAGTATGCTTCAGCTTGCCCGGCTCATGAATGCACAGGAACAGGAACTACAGACCGGCAACATAGCCAGGAAAGAATACCTGAGGGTGCAGGCATTGATAGTGAGTCTGCAACAAGACATGACCGACAATGCCAGGGATATAAACGATGCGGAAAGTGAGATAAAAACCATGCTGCAGGTGACGGGCAATAAGTTTATACAACCCGTAGTCGCTGACTCCGAAGGTGCCGAAGCACCACAGGTGACTATTATGCAACTGGTAGACTCGGCCAAACAATATAATACCGACTACCGGCAGGAAGTGTATCAGCTGCAATACAACCAGCAAAACTATCGCCTCCAGAAAGCGCTAGCTGCGCCCGATGTGACCGTAGGCCCTGAATTTGACCAGAATGCAAACTACGCGCCTAATTATGTAGGGCTCAGCATTTCTCTTCCGTTGCCACTTTGGGACAGGAACCAGGGAAACATTAAGTCGACAAAATTCCAGGTGAAACAGGAAGAGGCAATGTTGCAGATGGCAGATCAAAAGTTGCAGAACGATGTTATGAATGCCTACCAGAAATTGCTCTATGCGATACAACTAAGCTCAAAGACCAATTCAAGGTTTTACAAGGAGTACTACCAGCTGCAAAAAAATATTGTAGAGAGCTACAACAACAGGCAGATAAGCATGATAGAGTTTCTGGAGTACTATAAAGACTACCAGGACGTAAGGGAAAGACAACTGCAACAGATACTGAATCTCCGCCTCGCCAAAGAAGAGGTAAACGACCTCGTAGGGGTAGATCTGATACAGTAGCAAATAATTAAAAATAAAAGGTAACAATCAAAATATTCTGTAATGAAAGGAAAACAATCAATATTAATAGCGCTTTTGGGTATCCTGTTTTTTGCTTCGTGCGAGCATAAGGAGCCCATAGTTGAAGTGAATAAAAAGTTCGTCTTGAGCGATACGATGCGCAAGCTGATACAACTTGATACGGTACAGGATTGCAACATTGCCGACCAATTGTCGCTGAGTGGAGTTGTAGCTTTTAACGATAATAAGGTGGTAAAAGTATTCCCACGCACAAGCGGGCAGGTAATTGAAGCTAAGGTGTCCCTGGGCGACAAAGTAACCAAGGGGCAGGTGCTGGCAGTGATACATAGTGCAGACGTGGCAGGAAATTACAATGATCTTGCCAGTGCCAATGCAGATGTGTCTATCGCTAAGCGCCAGATGGATAATGTAGCCTCCCTTTACAAAAGTGGTATCAGCAGCGAGAAAGAGTATAATGAGGCAAAACAAAATTATGATAAGGCCATTGCTGCCCGTAACAAAGTGCAATCTGTGATCAGTATCAATGGTGGCGGCAAGGCAAACGAAGGTGGCCAGTATGTGGTTACCGCTCCAATTGATGGCTACATCGTCGAGAAAAAAGTATCGGCCGGCGCATTCATCAGGCCGGATATGGGCGACAACCTGTTCACGATTTCTGATCTGAAGAATGTGTGGGTATACGCCAATGTGTATGAAGCTGATATATCTAAGATAAAGGAGGGCTATACTGTTAAGGTGCTGCCACTATCTTACCCCGATAAAGTTTTCTCAGGCAAAGTTGACAGGATAAGCCAGGTGCTCGATCCTCAGAGCAAAGCTATGAAGGTGCGCATCAACATTGACAATGCCGATATGCTGCTAAAGCCGGATATGTTTACTAAAGTTGTTGTTAGTAACCAGGAAGGTGCCCGTGCGCTATGCCTGTCGTCGAGTGCTGTGGTACAGCAGGACGGTAAGAACTTTGTAGTGGTCTATGTGAATGACAGCGACATTAAAGTGGCACAGATAGACTTGCTCAAAACCGTGGACAATAAGACCTACATAAAAAGTGGTTTGTATGTAGGTGATAAGCTGGTGTCAAAAAACCAGATCCTGATATTCAATCAATTGACAACAGAGTAATCTGATCTTACAGATGATTGTTACCGGAACATTTTTATAGTTCCGGAGATGCTTTTAGTTAACTAATCATATGGTGACCAACCTGTGCTGTATACACATGTATACTACAGGTACCCCCTTCTTTACACACACTAAACTAAATTCTGCTAAAATGAATAAGCTCATAAGGCAAATAATATATTTCTCTTTACGTCACAGGTACCTGGTATTTTTTATGACGGCGGTATTGGCCGTTATCGGTTATCTGTGTTATCGCGAAACGCCAATAGAAACTTTCCCTGATGTAACTAACACACAGATCATCATCATTACCCAGTGGCCGGGAAGGAGTGCAGAAGAGGTTGAAAAATTTGTGACCATACCACTGGAAACAACACTTAATTCGGTACAGGGAAAGATCAATCTGCGATCTACTTCCTGCTTTGGTCTATCTTATATTCGTCTCATTTTCGACGACAATATCGACGATGCATTTGCACGCCAGCAGGTATTTACACGCATAGGCAATGCCGATTTGCCGGAGGGTACGTCACCTGAGGTAGAGCCGCCATATGGCCCTACGGGTGAAATATACCGGTACACGCTGGAGAGCAAAACAATGAGTGTGCGCGAGCTGAACACTATACAGGAGTGGGTGCTGGACCGCCAATTTAAATCAGTTCCAGGCGTTGCAGACGTCAATACATTCAGCGGCGGTGAAAAGATATACGAGGTGCGGGTAAATCCAAATGAGATTCTGCACTATGGCCTTACAGCACTGGACGTTTACAATGCGGTTGCCAAAAGCAACATCAATGTGGGTGGTGATGTGCTGGATGAGAACGGACAGGCTTTTATAGTAAGAGGTATTGGGCTACTCAATGACATCAACGAGATCAACAACATCATCGTAACAAAGATAAACGGTGTGCCCATACTCGTGCAGAACCTGGCAACCGTTGCTGAAACAGAGAAGCCAAGGCTTGGCAACGTAATGCATGATAAAGACGAGGATGTGGTAGAAGGCATTATTGTGATGCGAAAGGGAGAAAATGCAGAGCAGGTACTGAATGGTATACACGATAAGGTAAAAGAACTCAACGATAACATTCTCCCCAAAGGAGTTAAGATCGTGCCTTTTTACGACCGCAGTAACCTGATGGAGTTTGCAACGCATACCGTGTTGCATAACCTGTTTGAAGGCATAATACTGGTAACATTGATCGTGCTTATTTTTATGGCCGACTGGCGCACTACCCTCATTGTGGGAATCATTGTGCCGCTCGCCTTGCTATTTGCATTCATGCTGATGCGTATGCGTGGCATGACGGCAAACCTGCTCTCGATGGGGGCAGTGGATTTCGGTATTATCATAGATGGTGCCGTTGTGATGGTGGAGGGCATCTTCGTGGCGCTTGACCACAGGGCCAGGGAGGTGGGCATGGAAAAGTTCAACAAGCTTGCAAAACTCGGCTTGTTCAAAAATGTTGGTACAGAAATGGGTAAAGCCATTTTCTTCTCTAAGATCATCATCCTCACCTGCCTTATACCCATATTTGCATTTAAGAAAGTGGAAGGCAAAATGTTCTCACCACTTGCGTTCACGCTTGGTTTTGCGTTGTTGGGCGCGCTTATATATACACTTACACTCGTGCCCGCGCTTTCAAGTATTCTGCTCCGTAAAAATGTAAGGGAGAAGCACAATCCGGTAGTGGGTTTCTTTGAGAAATATATTATGAAAGCCTTCCGATGGGTGTATAGCCGGCAGCGCCTTAGTCTTATTATCGCGGTATCGGTAATGGTGGTCACCTTTTTTTCGGCAAGGTTCCTCGGCTCTGAGTTCCTGCCTGAGCTGGACGAAGGCGCACTCTGGGTAAAAGGCCAGTTGCCCATGAGCGCATCGCTTGATGAAAGCAATAGGATAGGGAAAGAAATGATGACCATTATATCTAAATATCCGGAGGTAAAGCATACGCTGACCCAGGTAGGCAGAACTGTGGATGGAACAGACCCCAAAGGATTTTTTAATATAGAAATAGCCGTAGACCTGAAACCTAAAGATGAATGGCCTAAAGGGGTGACCACTGAAAGCCTGATAGAGGATATGGATAAACAATTGAGCAAGCTGCCTGGCATATTGTTCAACTACTCCCAACCCATACGCGACAATGTAGAGGAAGCTGTAGCTGGTGTGCCGGCATCACTGGCCGTAAAAATAAGCGGCAAGGATTTCAAAACGCTGGATACGTTGGCAAATGACGTGATGGCGCAGCTGCGGCAGGTAAAGGGTATAGAGGATCTTGGTGTATTACGAAACCTGGGCCAGCCTGAATTCAGGATAGAACTGGATCAAAAGAAAATGGCAACCTATGGTGTGAGTATTGCAGATGCCAATGCGGTAATTGAAATGGCTGTTGGCGGGAAAGCAGCAACGCAGTTGTATGAGGGTGAGCGTAAATTTGACATCCGGGTAAGGTATAGTAAGGAATTCAGGAACTCGAGAGAGAAGATAGAGAACTTAATGATACCAACACAGGATAATACCCGGGTACCGCTTAAGGAAATTTCAGACATAAGGGTGCTTACAGGACCATCCTTTGTGTATCGCGATAATAATGCGCGCTACATACCGGTCAAGTTCTCTATACGTGGGCGTGACCTTGGCAGCACTGTAGCCGAAGCACAAAAGCGGGTGAGCGCAAATGTGAAGTTGCCCCACGGCTATAGCATGACCTGGAACGGAGAATTCGAGAATGCGCAACGTGCGTCTAAAACTTTATCCCAGGTAGTGCCGCTATGCCTCATTGCTATATTTCTGCTGCTATTTATTACCTACGGCAATGTGAAAGACGCAGTACTTACCATTATGAATGTGCCATTTGCACTTATAGGCGGCATATTGGCGCTGCACATTACCCGCATGAATTTCAGCATCAGTGCAGGCATAGGCTTTATTGCACTATTTGGTGTTTGCATACAAAACGGTGTAATACTTATTAGCGTGTTCCGCAAAAATCTTGAGGAGAAAATGCCTATTCACGAAGCTATAGCGCTAGGTGTGCAATCCCGCATCAGGCCGGTAGTAATGACCGCACTTATGGCCGCTATAGGTCTCCTGCCTGCCGCCATCAGCACAGGTATAGGCTCTGAAACACAAAAGCCGCTTGCCATCGTGGTGATAGGAGGATTGATAACGTCAACCGTTCTCACACTACTTATTTTGCCGGTAATATATTCCATCTCCTACAATCTCGTACATAAGCGGGAGAACAGGAAATTGCTAAAGAGAATGGGTGCCGTAAGTTAAAGCTTACTTGCTCTTTTGTGAAAATGCCTGCTTCTCTTGAAGCGGGCATTTTTCCTGTTCATTTATAGACTAAATTGTGGGCTATATCTTCTCTGGCAGGCTTCTGTAAAATAATTGTTACAGTCTATTAAATTATTTTACAAATTGCCGAAAGGAGATTGTCATGATAGGTTCCGCCGAATCATGACTAGCGGAATTCAATACTGACCGTGAAGGACGCATTTTTTGGTCTCAATCTTAATTAGTTACTTATGAACAAACTTATAAAGGGCATCATCTACTTCTCCTTACGCCACCGCTACCTGGTCTTTTTTCTTACCGCGGTGCTTGCTGTAATAGGATTTGTAAGCTATAAGAATACGCCAATTGAGACATTCCCGGATGTAACTAATACCCAGATCATTATAATAGCCCAGTGGCCGGGCCGTAGCGCCGAGGAGGTTGAAAAATTTGTTTCCATACCAATGGAGACGGCGCTTAACTCAGTACAGAGCAAGACCAGTCTGCGTTCTACGTCATCATTCGGTCTTAGCTACATACGCATCATATTTGACGACAATGTAGACGACGCATTTGCACGCCAGCAAGTGCTGAGCAGGCTGGGAGGCGCCGATCTCCCCGATGGTGTAAAGCCGGAAGTGGAGCCACCCTATGGCCCAACTGGTGAGATATACCGCTACACTTTGCATAGCAAAACCAATAACATCAGGGAACTCACAGCTATACAAGACTGGGTGCTGGACAGGCAATTTAAGTCAGTGCCGGGGGTGGCAGATGTAAACAGCTTTGGCGGGCAGGAAAAGGCCTATGAAATTAGTGTGGACCCCAACTTGTTGTTGAAGTACGGATTGACCTCATTAGATGTATATACCGCCGTCTCAAAAAGCAATATTAATGTTGGAGGTGATGTGCTGGAAAGAAACGGGCAGGCCTTTGTGGTTAGGGGTATAGGTATACTGAATAACATTAGCGAGGTTGAAAATATAATTATTACCAAGATTAATAATGTACCCATCCTTGTAAAGCAGGTGGGTGAAGTAAAGGAATCAGGTAAACCAAGGCTAGGGTGGGTGAGTCGCGATAAGGAAGATGATGTGATAGAAGGAATAATAGTGATGCGGAAAGGAGAAAACCCCGCCGAAGTGCTCAAGAGGATACAGGACAAAGTAAAGGATCTTAACGAAAATATACTGCCCAAGGGTGTAAGTATAAGGACCTTTTATGACCGCACCAATCTCATGTACTATGCAACGCATACCGTGATGCATAATCTTATTGAGGGAATAATATTAGTAACCCTGATCGTGCTCATATTTATGGCCGACTGGCGTACCACGCTTACAGTGGGTATTATAGTGCCGCTGGCGCTGCTGTTTGCCTTTATGCTGATGCGCTTGAAGGGCATGTCGGCAAACCTGCTGAGTATGGGGGCAGTGGATTTCGGGATCATTATAGATGGCGCGGTAGTGATGGTGGAGGGCATCTTCGTAGCCCTGGACCACAAGGCAAAAGATGTAGGTATGGAGAAATTTAATAAGCTCGCAAAACTAGGTCTGTTCAAGAATGTGGGAGCTGAAATGGGCAAGGCTATTTTCTTTTCAAAGGTCATCATCCTCACCTGCCTCATTCCCATCTTTGCATTTCAGAAGGTAGAAGGCAAGATGTTCTCTCCATTGGCCTATACACTTGGTTTCGCATTGCTTGGCGCGCTCTTATACACACTTACACTTGTGCCTGCATTGTCCAGCATACTGCTGCGCAAAAATGTTCGGGAAAAACACAACCCGGTAGTAGGCTTTTTTGAGAAGTACATTATGATGGGTTTCCGCTGGGTTTATAACCACCAGAAGGCTAGTCTTATTACCGCGGTAGGGATAATGGCGCTTACTTTCTTTTCCACGCGCTTCCTGGGTACAGAATTTCTGCCAGAGCTAAATGAAGGAGCTTTGTGGGTGGAAGCGGAATTGCCTATGAGCATAAGCCTGCCAGAGGCAAAGATCACAAGCGACAAGATGATTCAGATTCTTAGCCGTTTCCCTGAAGTAAGGCAAACACTATCGCAGATTGGGCGAACGAATGATGGCACTGACCCCAAAGGATTCTTTAACGTGCAGATACAGGTGGATCTGAGATCAAAAGACGAATGGCCCAAGGGGCTCACCGATGATATGCTGATTGATAGCATGGACCGCCAGTTGAAGAAAATACCTGGTTGTACGCTTAACTATTCGCAGCCTATACGAGACAACGTAGAGGAAGCTGTGGCCGGAGTTAACGCATCGCTTGCTGTGAAGATTTTCGGGCCTGATTTTAAGGTACTGGATTCCCTGGCAGACGTAGTAAAAGGGGTGCTCAAAAGTATTAACGGGGTAGACGACCTCGGTGTACTGCGTAACCTGGGGCAACCGGAATTCAGGATAGAACTGGACCAGGAAAAAATGGCAATGTATGGAGTGAATATTGCGGACGCGAATTCCGTAATTGAAATGGCGCTGGGCGGCAAAGCTGCCACCGAGCTATATGAGGGTGAGCGAAAGTTTGACGTAAGGATCAGGTATACAGAAGACGCTCGTAACTCCCAGGAAAAAATAGAGCAGCTGCGGGTGCCTACCCAGGATGGCACGCGGATACCCATTAGCGAGATCGCTACTATTCGCACGCTTACCGGCCCGGCTTTCATTTTCCGCGATAATAACACGCGCCATATAGCCGTGAAATTCTCAAACCGTGGGCGCGATTTGGGCAGCACCATAGCAGATGCTCAAAAGAAAATGAATCAAATTCTGAAACTTCCGAAAGGATATAGTGTGACATGGAACGGAGAATTTGAGAACCAGGTGAGAGCGTCAAATACACTGGCCAATGTGGTTCCCCTATGTCTGCTGGCTATCTTCCTCATTCTTTTTATTACTTATGGCAATGTAAAAGATTCAGTGCTGACTATTTTGAACGTACCCTTCGCGTTGATAGGTGGTATTCTTGCATTACACATTACCCGAATGAATTTCAGCATTAGCGCAGGCATCGGGTTCATTGCCCTGTTTGGTGTGTGTATTCAGAATGGAGTGATACTTATAAGTGTGTTCCGTAAGAACCTGGATATGAAATTAGCCATTAACGAGGCTATAGAACAAGGTGTGCATTCGCGTATAAGACCCGTGGTCATGACAGCTCTTATGGCGGCAATAGGGCTTTTGCCGGCGGCCATGAGTACCGGCATTGGTTCTGAAACGCAGAAACCATTGGCTATAGTGGTAATCGGAGGGCTCATCACCTCTACTATACTTACCCTACTTATTCTGCCAGTCATCTATTCGATCTCCTACAACCTGGTACATAAACGCGAGAACAGAAAGCTGCTGCGTAAAATGGGGGTACTTAGGACTCCGGACAAGGAAGGTTAGCATGAGGCTAAGCGGTACAAAGTCTGCTGTAAACGGGTGACATAAAAGAAAGAGAGCGAAGAAACAGTATCGTTTCTCCGCTCTCTTGTATGCTGAAAATTTGTTTGCAGCAAAGCCGTAGAACCAGCAATTACCAAAGAAACAACGGCACCAGCCATAGCGGAGATACGTACCAGGGATCACGATAATAAGGCTCGTAATACGCTACTGTTTCGTATTCTTCCACCACTGTTTCCTGTTGCCCGTTTCCGTTCGCGGCATCGCGTCGCATGTCTTCGTCCTCTTCTTTCTTACGTTTCTGCTCTTCCTGCAGCAGTTCCAGCATCAGGGCTGCGCCTAGCTTCATTATGTCTTCTATTACATCAGGCGTACCTAGTTGTTCCGGCTTGATGGCGGTAGCGCAGATATTCTCAATCTCGTCCCATATCGCATCAGATGCCAGGTCCATTTGCCAGCCTTCAGCGGTGGTATCAAAGCGGTTCTCGTTGATAAAGGACATGAACACCACTTCTGCCGGATCTATCTTCTTTGCTATAGCTACAGCTATCCGCACGTCGTCAAAGCGCTCATCTGAAGAATAGTTCTCCCATTCTTCATCAGTATCAAAATCGAAGAAACGCGAAAAAGCAAAGCTTCCTTCCTCCAGGTCTACAAATGAGAATATGTCATACAGTTTCAGATACTCCTGGAAACGCCTGTTGAACAATTCATAGGCTTCCTTTCCCTTTTGCGTAGGTACATAAACCGTTCCGGATATGGCCAGGTAATCTTTTGCCATTAGGTCTACAAAGAATGGCTCCAGTATTTTGTCGTCTTCTTTGGCCACAATATTGAACTGCCGGTTGTGAGAGATCATCTCGTCGAGCAGTAATATCGACCTGAAGTTTTTCTTGTTGATGTCGGTTATGTACATGTTACTATATTGATCCTGATAGACTTTCAATGTTTGTATAGTGGGTATTGACAACTTTACTGCTGAGCAGTTTTTGCAGCTGCACGCTTAGCCTTTATCACTTCCAGCGCGCTGTTACTGTTCACGGTACCCAGCACTTTGTTTATCTCCTGCTCTGTACTCATGGTACTGTTCGCAATATCTGCATGTGCATCAGCCAGGAATTGTTTGGCTGTTGTTTTTGCTTCCATACGGTCCAGGGTAGCCATAAGCCCGTCGGTATCTATATTGCTGATCGCCTTGTTTATTGCCAGCGATGCGTCAGCGATCTTAGCATTTGATTTCACCATTTCGGTTCTATGCTTCGCTTCTGTAATAGCATCACGAAGTGCCCTTATCTTGGTTTCCAGTTTGGCTAATGCTGCATCCTGGTTGTCGGCGTCTGCTTTGTATTTTGTAGCTGCATCGTTGTGCATCTGATACGTTTTACTTGCCTCGCCAGCCAGTTCATTACCTTTTGCAGTATCTATTTTTCCACTCTCTACACCATCCAGTAGCTGATTGGTTTTCGATTCCCATTCTGCTGCCAGGTTAGCTTCCTTCTGTGCATTTGCACGTGTCTGCAGTGCTGTAGCTTTTATCTGCGCCTCTGCCGACAGGGCTTCCTGCAGGTTTTCGCTTAGTTCGCGTATTACCTGGTCGGCCATTTTCGCAGGGTCTTCCATTTTGTCTACCACTGCGTTTGCATTTGATACTCCTATGCGAAATAATCTCTGTAATAAGCTCATCTTGTTAGTTTTTATGTTTTAAAGTTGTTTGATAGTTTGTACTTATCTGCGGCGGCCAAATGACCGGCCGGAACTGTGTGATGAAAAACTGCTGCGGCTGCTTCCCGAACTGCGGCTGCTTGATCTGCCGAATCCGCTACTACCTGAGCTTCTGCTGCTGCTGCCAAAGCCTGAACTGCGAGCGCGTGAGCTGCCAAATCCGCTCCTTGTGTTGCTATGGTTGCTATACGTAGAACTACTACTACGGCTGCTGCCAGCACTGCTGCGGTTACCAAAGCCGGAACGGCTGCTGTGGCTGGTGCTGCCCGCAGAACTGGTCCTGTTATTACCAAATCCACCCGAGCGTACTGGTTTATTGCTGGTACGTGCGTTAAAGCTCCTGTGAGATGAGGATGGATTGCTAAGCGACGACCGGTGGCTATAGTTGCGCTGCCTGGGCGTGTATGTCGACCTTGAAGGTCTGTAGGATGTGCGTACTACCGTGCGGTGAGAAACATAATAGCCCGGATAGTGCCCGTATCCCCACATGGGTGTATAATAACTATGTGGCCTGAGCAAATAAGCCATGAAAAGCATGGTGCCAAATGATATGTGCGGACGGTGATAATAATAATAAGGACCGCAATAGTCCGGCGTGCCGTTGATCTGCAGTGTTGCCATGTTGTTGTTCGATACAACGTTTCCGTTCTCCGGCGTCATGGATAAGTTTGCGACCAGTACAGCAGGGTTTACAGCTTCATCATAAATTTCCAACTGGTTTTGGCCGGTTTCCTTTACAGCCAGGTAATCAATGTTGCCATCATTGTCAAGGTCCAGGTTGTTTATGTCGTTGGCAGGCGTGTTTATTTTACGCTCCAGCGTTGCCGGGTCGGTACAGTTTTGCACTACTGATGCCAGGGCATTAACGTCAAAAGCACCATCATTATCATCGGCCTGTATGTTTACATTTTTAGATAATGGAGAGACTGTTACGTGATTGTTTTCCTGGCCCAGACAACCGGAACTCCAGATTGTCATCGCCAGCAGGGCAGGCATTAATATTTTTTTCATGAAGTGCGTTTGGAAATAAGTAGCAAAGATAGGAGTGTATAATATGTAAATAGTATGGAGCCTTCAAAATTTGCAAAGTATAAACACTTCAAGTATCGAATTACACGCCCTGATTTGTGCCAAATTCCCGTATATTTGCTCTATCTTTATAGTTGTGAAAAATAAATTTATCCTTCTTCTCGTGGTTGGTGTCATTGCCAGCTTGCCGGTCTTTGCTCAGTTAAGAGCTGAGGACGATGATGGCAGGCGCAGGCATGTGGCTACCGAAGAGGATATAGAGCTTGGCTACCAGTATAATGGTCATGATTACGCTTTCGGTGTAGCTATTGGCTCCACGCATATGTATGCAAACCTGCCGCAGTCTAACCCGCAGCCGGCATATATGGTGTTCGTAGAAAAGAACATTTTTCATTATTTAACTATAGGCACGCAGGTTACCATAGGCGACCTTTCCAGCCGGTGGACGAAAAACCGCCTGTATAGTTTCAACCATTTTACCGCTATCGATGAGCATTTGAATATTTCGTTAGGTGCACTATTTGCTATATACAACCGTGGGTACAATGATCATCTCATTCCTCGTATTGTAGGTGGCCTTTATGGCGGTGTGGGTATAGGAGTGGTGAACAATGATATTAAACGCATCTCTCCGGAAATTGCCCTCCTTCATCCTACTACTACAACGCCGGATAACCCGGTAATAATTAAAAACAGCAATGCGCTATACTATGCATTCAATGTGGGCTATAATTACCGCGTTCAAAAATTCCTGTTTTTCAACAATGGATTTGTGTTTAACGCAAATTTTCAGCTTAATGATTGCCAGAGCGACTATATAGATGGCTACAGTCCACCATTCAAAGGCCACAAGCACACGGGCGTTTACACCGTTATGTCTCTTGGAGCTAAGATATACATAACACACAAGGAGCCGGGTAATCTCTTTTCCGACCAGTAGTCCAGCTCTTTATTCAGACTTTATATGCCCGGGTTTCCGGGCTTTTTTATGAGCTGCATCAACATAACAAGCAGGCAATTGTATATATTTGTGCTATGCAAATTCTCGATGGCGTATTGGTCTCCGCACACATAAAGGAGCAGATAAAACAGGAAGTGATCGATTTTCAGGCAGCGGGTGGCAAGCAGCCCCATCTGGCAGCTATACTGGTGGGTAACAATGCGGCCAGCGAGGCCTATGTTGGCTCTAAAGTGAAGCATTGTGATGAGCTGGGATTCGGATCTACGCTACTTCGTTTTGATACAGACATTACTGAGGCTTTTCTTATCAGCGAAGTACAGCGCCTGAACAATGATGATAACATAGACGGTATTCTTGTGCAGTTACCATTGCCCGCGCATATCTCAGGCGATGCGGTTATCAACGCTATCAGTCCGGCAAAGGATGTAGACGGCTTCCATCCTATATCGCTGGGCAAGATGTTGTTGGGACAACCTACTTTCCTCCCGGCTACCCCTTATGGCATTATGCTGATGCTGGAGTACTACAAGATAGATACTGCAGGTATGCACTGCGTAATAATAGGTCGCAGCAATATAGTAGGCACGCCAATGACCATACTTATGAGTCGCGCATCTAATCCGGGCAATGCCACGGTAACTATGTGCCATTCTAAAACCAGGAACCTGAAGGAAATAACAAAAACTGCAGATATAATCATTGCTGCCATTGGCAGGCCCAAATATGTTACTGCTGATATGGTAAAGCCTGGAGCTATTATAATAGATGTAGGTATTAACCGTATTGATGACGCTACGAAGAAGAGTGGATCGCGCCTGGTAGGTGATGTTGACTTCGATAATGTTGCACCAATAAGCAGTTATATTACCCCGGTACCCAAAGGAGTAGGCCTTATGACCATATGTGGCCTGATGAAAAATACACTGCTCGCCGCGAAGCAAGCAAAAGTGTTGATCAGTTAATTTTTAGGCAACGATTCAACCTACAACTACGAAAGAGATCATCCAGTCAAGCAAAATATCGTACCCTGTAATGGAGCACTTCTACACCCTGCAGGGAGAAGGATACCATACAGGTAAAGCCGCCTATTTCATACGCCTGGGCGGCTGCGATGTAGGTTGCACCTGGTGCGACGTAAAAGACAGCTGGGATGCTGGTAAGCATCCCTTAATGACCACCAACGAAATTGTGAATAGCGCTGCAGGAAATAAGGGCCGTATAGCAGTGATAACCGGCGGCGAGCCGGCCTTGCATGATCTCACTGCGCTGTGCAGCGAGCTGCATTCCTCGGGTTTTAGCACGCACATAGAAACATCGGGTGCGCACCCACTAAGTGGGGAGCTAGACTGGGTGACACTATCACCCAAAAAATTTAAGGCTCCGTTGAAAGAATGCCTTTTAGCCGCAAATGAGCTTAAAGTAGTGGTATACCACAAATCCGATTTTGAGTGGGCGGAAAAACATGCTGCAGAAGTAGGCTCCTCTTGCAAACTCTACCTGGCTCCTGAATGGAGCAAGCGCGACGCCATGACACCCTTGATAATAGATTATATCAAGCAACATCCGCAATGGCAATTATCTTTACAAACGCATAAGTACATCAACATACCATAATCATGACCTGGATACAATCAGTAGTAATAGCCGTAGTGGAAGGCATTACCGAGTTTCTCCCTATTTCTTCTACAGCCCACATTAAATTCACTAAGGCTATAATGCAGATGGATCCCAAAGAACCATTCGGCAATATGTTTGATATCGTTATCCAGTTCGCCGCTATCCTTGCTGTTATCGTGCTTTACTGGAAGAAGTTTGTCAATTTCAGGCATATCTCCTTTTACATAAAGCTGGTAGTAGCTGTAATACCTGCGCTGGTATTTGGTGCGCTGCTGAAAAAGCACATCGATCATATACTGGGCAATGTCACCATTATTGCATGTATCACAATACTTGGAGGAGTTCTGCTGCTCTTTATTGAAAAGCTATTTAAGAAACCGGTGGTACATAGTGAGGAAGATATTAATTATGTGCAGGCCCTGAAGATAGGTATGTACCAGATATTATCTATTCTGTTTCCAGGTCTTAGTCGTAGTGCAGCCACTATACTTGGCGGCATGGCATCAAAACTCAATAAAACAGTAGCTGCCGAATTTTCCTTTTTCCTGGCTGTACCAACCATGGCTGCTGCTACTGCCAAAGAGGTGCTGGATACCTATAAAGAGACACCGGAAGTTTTCCATTCATCTAACAATGCGATGCTGGCTGTAGGTTGTGCGGTATCTTTTGTTGTTTCCTTATTGGCAATTAGGTCGTTCATCACGTATATACAAAAGCATAGCTTCAGAGCATTTGGTATATACCGTATCATTGCCGGGGTAGCAGTGCTTATTTTGATCTCTACAGGTATTATAAAGAAAGATGAACCAAAGCCGGAATTTAAGCCTGTGGCTACAGCGTATCATACGCCTTCTCAGATAACATTGAAGTAAAAAGCACGATTCTGATTCGCACTTAAAGAGTGTTACTAAGCTGAATTTATAGTTACTCTCAGAGGTGGAGCTATGCTGCCTCCCAGCTTTCGAACAAAAGGTTGAGGTAGTAATTTTCCTCTTTGGTAATCACATTATCGGCTTTGGTGAGCTTTATGGCAAAGCGTATCAGGTCTTTACGTTCTTCGTCTGTAGCATCATCATAAAAGTCGTCCATCATCTTCAGGTAGTGTCCTTCCCATTCCTCGGGCTTCAGCCTGCTGATTATTTCCATCTGCTTGTCCAGGTTCACATTGAAGGGGAATTCATCTACCAGGTATTGGCGTATCACCATATCCTTCTCTCCACTGATCCTGAAATCAACGGCTGAGAGTATCATCAGTAAATGGTAGCCGGCAATAGCTTTGTTCATTCGCTTGTTAGGCATAATGTATATACGGGTTGCTATTGTTATTAGCTCTGTGAAGCTAATAAAAGATCCAGATCAGTGTATTTAAAATTGAAACGTTTCGCTATCGGCGCATTTGTCACACATCCTTTGTACATATACACACCTCGCCTGATGCCACTTTTAGACAATATTATTTCCTCTACGCCGCCCATGTCGGCCGCCTGTTTCAGTATTGGCATCAGTACATTGCTTATAGCACGCGATGCTGTGCGGGATACACCTGAGGCAATATTCGGAACGCAATAATGGATCACATCATATTTCTTGAACACAGGTTTTTCGTGGGTGGTAAGCCGCGATGTTTCAAAACAGCCGCCACGATCCATGCTCACATCTATTATCACAGAGCCTGCTTTCATATTGCTAACCATTTGCTCGGTTACTACCACGGGTGTTATACCGCTCACCGGCTTTAATGCTCCTACCGCCACATCGGCCGTCTGCAATTCCTGAGCCAGCGTTACTGGTTCCAGCACGGACGTAAAGCAACGCCTGCCAATATTATTTTGCAGGCGCATAAGGCGGTAAATAGAGTTGTCGAAGATAACTACATCGGCACCGAGACCAAATGCAGCACGCGCAGCAAACTCACCTACCACACCAGCGCCGATAATAAGCACTCGCGCAGGCGGTACGCCTGATATGCCACCAAGCAGCACACCCTTACCGTTGTCAGGGTTGCCCAGGTAGCGGGCCGCAGTGAGTATAGCATAGTTGCCCGCAATCTCGCTCATAGAGCGAACAATAGGGTATGTACCGGCATCGTCTTTTATTGATTCGAAAGCAATGGCTATTATCTTCTTCTGTATCAGCTGCTCCATTATTTCCGCCTTAAGCAGCGGCATATGAATGGGGGAGATCACCACCTGGTTAGGCTGCAGCAGTACTGCTTCCTCATCTGATATAGGCGCAGACTTGATAATAGTTGTGGCTTTGAAGAGGTCGGCTTTATCATATACTATCCGCGCCCCGGCTTCACTATAGTCGTTGTCGAAATAAAATGAACCATCACCGGCACCATGCTCCACCGCCACGTCGTGGCCGTCATTCACCAGCACAGATACCGCTTCCGGGGTAAGCGCAATACGATTTTCCTGGAAAGCGGTCTCCTTAGGAATACCTATGAATAGCTGCTTGTTTTTACGTGGTATCTGCAGTGTTTCCTCAAGCGGAACGTAAGAGAAGGATGGTGATATGTATGGTTTCTTTATCATGCCCGCCAAAAGGAGGTTTATTACGGACAATATACAATATATGTTGGGATAAAAGAAGCATTTTAACAAAAGCAGGACGAATTTAAATATTAGTGCACGATGTAGACCGATAACATTGTTTTGTGGCTTTAAACTTTATTTTTGCAACAGTGTCATTGATTCAATCTTATGGAAGCTGGTGCCTGATATGCGGGCTGCTTTAGAGTTTGACTTTTTACTTATGACTACTATCGGGTATTATGCTAAGACAGTCGAACCAGCAAAAACTGTTACAAAAATTATCGCCGCAGCAGATTCAGCTTATGAAACTGCTGCAGATACCTACTGCTAATCTTGAAGAGCGGATAAAGGAAGAGCTGGAAGAAAACCCTGCCCTCGAATCTGAGCTGGAGACCAATAACACGGAACAGGATACTTACGAGCTGGAAGAGTCTTCGCCGGATGGTGAGGATAGCGAGGCGCCGGGCGATGAAGTGGAACTTAGCGACGATACCGCCGAGAAAATAGACCTCGATGATTTTTTGAGGCGCGAGGATGATGATGGTGGTGGATATGAGTATGGCGATGATTACTACGGTAGCAATGAAAGCGAAAGGCTGGTGACCCCTGCAAGGGTGGAAACAAGTTTTCACGATCACCTGCTGGACCAGCTTGGGATGCTGGAGCTTGATGAGCGTAGCCATAAAATAGCAGAGCAGATAATAGGTAGCCTGGATGAAGATGGCTACCTGCGCAGGGAACTGACGTCAATAGTGGATGACCTGGCATTTGGACAGAACATAGATACAAATGCGGAGGAGATATCAGCACTTATACTGCAGGTGCAGCAATTCGATCCGCCCGGTATATGTGTATGGACACTACAGGAGTGCCTGCTGCTGCAGCTGAAGCGTATGAACCAGACCAAGGCTGTGCGCGATGCAACCGAGATACTGGATAAGTACTTCAATGAGTTTATAAAGAAGCACTACGATAAGATACAGAAGCACCTGGCGCTGAATAACGAGGACCTGAAAAATGTGGTCAGCATCATCATTAAGCTTAACCCCAAGCCGGGTGCGGCATTTGCGGTGCTCAACAAGGCAGAGAGCTATATCATCCCCGACTTTTTTGTGTTCAACAACAACGGGGTTCCTGAGTTGTCGCTCAACTCTAAGAATGCTCCGGAACTTCGCATCTCAGAGGGCTACAAGGATATGATGCGCGCCTATGACCGGGGCGAGAAAAAGGACAAGCGGCAGAAGGAAGCAGTGATTTTCATTAAGCAAAAGCTGGATTCGGCGAAGTGGTTCATAGATGCTATAAAGCAGCGGCAACATACTTTGCTGCATACCATGCAGGCAATCCTTGACTTCCAGAGGGAGTTCTTCATATCCGGCGATGAGACTGCTCTAAAGCCTATGATATTAAAGGACATAGCACAGATGACCGGGCTTGATGTCTCTACCGTATCAAGGGTAGCCAATAGCAAGTATGTGCAAACAGAATATGGTACCTACAAGCTGAAGTACTTCTTCTCTGAAGCACTGCAAACGGAGAGCGGTGAGGAAGTATCTACCCGCGAAGTAAAGAACATACTTAACGAACTGATAGGCGGCGAGAACAAGCGTAAACCCTTATCAGACGAGCACCTTACCGAAATGCTGCAGGAAAAGGGATACAACATAGCCCGCCGTACAGTGGCCAAATACAGGGAGCAGCTGAACATACCTGTAGCGAGATTACGTAAGGAACTTTAGCTAAATGTCTTCACTGGCGATCCGGCAACCGGATAATAGTAATCGTACATCATTTGCAGAAATCGTCTCTTCCAAGTAAGTATGTGGAAGTTCATGGGGGTCATAAGTATAACTACGCAATCTGATTCACTGAGGGCTTTTTTCCAGTCATAGGCCCGTATATCTGCTGCTCCATGTTCTGAGTATACATCGTTAAAGTAAGTCCAGTATTTCCAGTCAGCAACGCTGTTTTGAAGAAAGCCGTTGCCTACGAGGCCCCAGATAAAACTATCGCCAATGAATATTGCTTTTGGCCTGGTCGCATTGGTATCTGCATGGTAGTAGTATTCAGGATAGCTGTATCGCTCGCCGGATAACGGGAATATGAGATTGGTGCACTTTACAAGATCATTGTCGCTGTCGCGGGCTGTGTCTGAGTAGTGCATTTTAGTGAGCACCAGTCCTGGCATTTTAATGTTGCGCTCACGCTCTATAAACTTTATCATAGTGTCTGCTGCTACCAGGCTGCCATACACACTCCAGTGGAATCCCTGCCTCGTCATCAACTGATTTTGCGTGGTATCGTTCATGGATCTGAACAGCGCAACATAGTCGAGTTGATTGAGATGCAGAGAGTCGCCAATGGTCCTGAAGGTGCTGTAGTTGCTTACTCCCGCTACTTTTATTTTTGTAAGCAAGCCCGGGATTTGAGCCGGCATGCAATGTGCCTTAGATGGAGCATAGGCGAAAATGAAGGTCTTACCCAGCCGCTGCAATGTGTCTTGCAGCCGCTTCACTTTTATCAGCTCCGCTCTTATTACTTCTTCGCCCATGTAGGGCGATCCGCAATATTCGGTTACATCTTCCCTGCCAAAGACATAGCCATCGTACCCTATAATGTCGCCGGCGCTGAGCTTTCGAAACAGCGAAAAATCGAGCTGGTTGCTCAGCCGCACCAGGTCTGGCCGGAAACCTACGCTGTCATTAAGATACAGGCTTTTTGCATTTTGATATGTGCCATCCCACCACGCCCTGAGCGTAAGTTTTGTATTTGGATTTTGCTTAGATCCACATAGCAATGGGCCACTTTTGATGAACCCAAATTGCTGCTCAGCAAGCGGCAACAGCACTATCAGCAACAAGACGTAAACCAGCCAACGTTTTGCAGTCTTGTTCTCCATAAGGCGCTTGCGTAATGATGAATAGCTAAGGCAATCGTTACCGCGACAAAGTACTAATTTTTAACCATCATGCCGTCCAGGAAGTGGAACACATCGGTCATGGTCTTCATCCTGTCTACCACCAGCAGGAAGTTTTTACCTACCTGTTTCAGTCGCGCATTCTTAGTCTGCGTCTGTATATATTTAAGTATGTGGTTGAAGGTGTCTGATTCGAAGTACGGCGAATCAGGGTTGCTTACAAAGTATAAACGCATTTGCTGATTCTTGAGTATTAGCTTCTCAAAGCCCAGCTCCTGCGCCACCTGGCGGCAGCGTAGGGTAGTGAAGAGATCCTGCACCTGCGCAGGTATAGGACCAAAACGGTCGGTAAGCTCAAGGGCAAATTTGTTCAGCTCTTCTTCGTTCTCCAGGTCATCAAGCTGTGTATACAGGGATAAGCGCTCGGTAATATTCTCCACATAGCTGTCCGGAATCAGTATCTCCAGGTCCGTATCAATGGTACAGTCGCTGACGTAGTCTTTTTTGCGGTTGATCTCGTCAGCAAATACTTCTTTGAAGTCAGTAGTCCGTAGCTCGCGCATTGCCTCGGCCAGTATCTTCTGGTACATCTCAAAGCCTATCTCTGCTATAAAGCCACTTTGCTCACCTCCCAGCAGGTTGCCTGCGCCGCGTATGTCCAGGTCGCGCATAGCTATCTGGAAGCCGCTGCCCAGCTCATTGAACTGCTCCAGGGTCTGCAACCGCTTACGGCTGTCGTTTGGCAGCAAGCTCATGGGTGGAGCCAGCAAATAGCAGAAGGCCTTCTTATTGTTGCGACCAACGCGCCCGCGTAGCTGGTGCAGATCGCTGAGGCCAAACTGGTGCGCGTTGTTGATTATAATCGTATTTGCATTGGCTATGTCCACGCCGCTTTCTACAATGTTAGTACAGCAAAGCACGTCGAATTTTTTTTCTATAAAGCTGAACAGCGCCTGCTCCAGCTGATGGCCTTCCATCTGACCGTGTGCCATGCCAATGCTAAGGTCCGGACAAAGGTTGCGCAGCAGTGTGACCATGTCTGGCAGGCTCTGAACCCGGTTGTGCACAAAGAACACCTGGCCGCCCCGCTCCGCTTCATAGTAGATAGCATCGCGTATGGCATATTCATTAAACACCAGTACTTCTGTTTGCACCGGTTGCCTGTTAGGCGGCGGCGTATTTATAATACTCAGGTCGCGTGCATTCATGAGTGAGAACTGCAGCGTACGCGGTATAGGCGTAGCAGTCAGCGTAAGTGTATCCACACTTGCTTTAAGCTCGCGCAGCTTTTCTTTTGACGATACGCCAAACTTCTGTTCCTCATCTATTATCAATATGCCGAGGTCTTTAAACTTCACGTCTTTGCCCAGCAGCCCATGCGTTCCTATTACTATATCTATCTTGCCCTCTTCCAGTTTTTTGAAAATCTCCTTTTTTTCCTTTGCAGATCTGAAGCGATTCACATAATCAATATTGCACGGGAAGTCTTTAAGCCGCTCTGTGAACGTATTAAAATGCTGGAAAGCAAGGATGGTAGTAGGCACCAGTATTGCTGCCTGCTTGCTATCGGCTACTGCTTTAAAGGCTGCACGCACTGCCACTTCCGTTTTCCCAAATCCCACATCGCCGCATACCAGGCGGTCCATAGGAGCGGGAGATTCCATATCGCGCTTCACATCTGCAACGGCCTTGCCCTGGTCGGGAGTATCTTCGTAATAGAAAGATGCTTCCAGCTCTGTCTGCAAATAACTGTCTGGCGAGAATGAAAAGCCTTGTGACGCTTTACGTTTTGCATATAGCTTTATCAGGTCGGCGGCAATATCTTTTACTTGTTTTTTTGTTTTGCTCTTCAGCTTCTGCCATGCATCGCTTCCCAGCTTGTTCACGCGCGGCACAGTGCCTTCCTTGCCGGTATACTTACTTATCTTGTGCAGTGAGTTTATGTTCACATACAGCACATCATTGTCCTTATACAGTATGCGTATGGCTTCCTGGATATTGCCGTTCACCTCTATTTTCTGCAGGCCGCTATAGGTGCCTACGCCATGGTCTATGTGTGTTACATAGTCTCCGGGAGTTAGTTCCCGCAGCGCCCGCATGGTTATAGCCTTGCCTTTGGAGTAAGCCTGTTTTACACTGTATTTATGATACCGCTGAAAGATCTGGTGATCGGTATAGCAGATGGCTTTCTTGTCATGATCTATAAAGCCCTTGCTTATAGAGGTAGGCACCGGTACGAAAATTACATTAGCATTTACATCGTCGAAAATGCTGCGCAGCCGCTCCAGTTGCTTTGGATTCTCAGCAAAGATGTAGGCCACATATTTTTCAGCCAGCCTTTTTTGCAGGTCTGCGATAAGCATGTTGAACTGGCGATTGAATACCGGCTGCTCCTCTGTAGCAAACTGGAAAGTAGCGTCAATGGCGTCTCCTGTTATCTTCTCCAGCGAATGGTTGTACCACTCAATCAGGTGCCTGTTCTTTATTTTGTCTGTCCAAGTGCCGTCTGTTTCAAAGTCTGCTTTGGATATCTCCTTCAGCATTTCTTCTTCATGGTCTATGGCTACCTGTCCTATTTCCATTTTCTCGGGCAGGTCGGCTTCCATTTTGGCGATCCGGCCCAGAGTGAAGGACAAGTCCTTGGCCCATATTACCGTGTTTTCCGGCAGATAGTCGAGCAGCGATATCTTTTCCTGCGTCTCAAATTTGGTTTCTATATTAGGTAGAATAGATACCTGCATCAGCTTACGTTCAGACAGCTGTGTTTCCGGATTGAATATGCGTATACTATCCACATCAGTATCAAACAGCTCTATACGATACGGGTGCTCATTGCCAAATGAGTAGATGTCAAGAATGCCGCCGCGCATGGCAAACTGCCCAGGCTCATAGACAAAGTCCTCGCGCCTGAAACCGAGTGATACCAGGCGCTCCAGTAGTGCGTCTACATTCAGCACTTCTCCTACTTTAATGCTGATCATATTATCAGACAGCACAGAGGGATTTACCACCCGCTCAAACAGTGCCTCGGGATAAGTGACCAGCACTTTTTTGTTTACTTTCCGTGCTTTGGCGCTGGCGCCGGCAAACTTTGTCAGGGCTTCGGTCCTCAGCATTACATGGCTGCTGTTCAGCTCATTGAAGTAGCCTGTTTTTTTAAACGAATCAGGAAAGTAGAAAATATCGAGCCCCTTGGTGAGGTGCTCCATGTCGTTGTGAAAGTAGGCGGCTTCTTCTTTGTCATTTAATATGAACACGTGGTTCACATCAGTGAGGTGCCAGAGGCTGCTTGCTATAAAGTTAATAGAAGAGCCTCTCAGGTTATCGAGATATACTCTAAGCTTGTGGCCGGGCAATGAGATACCCGCCGCTATTTGTTTTAAGCGGATATCATTTTGGTAAAGGCCCTGCAGCACATCCAGATTCATCGGGCCGCAAATCTACGTAAAAAACACTTCTTACTGTCTCCGTTTAACTGCTTTGCCATTATCTTTATAGTGTATTTAAGATGAAAATCAATTGGTTCTTATTAATGCCGGTGATCCTGTTCACATCGTGCCGAAGCACATGGAACCAGGATGATAATGCTACGCTACATAACGCCTGCATTGCGGATGCGAAAACCTGGCAACACCCGCCTGCCGACCCGGAAGCCTACTGCAACTGCGTGATAACTAAAGTGAAGCAAAAGTACCCTGATGATAACGAAGCTATGAAGCATATAGACAGCCTGGCCTATGACCAAGACCTGGATGCCTGCCGGGATGCAACCTCAAAGCCTTAGTGCTTTTATTGGGTGTCTTTACTAATCACTTACTTTAATAGCTGGTATACCAGCAGTGCGCTGAGATAGGCTATGCCAAACATATATACGAACTGTATGAGCGGATATTTCCAGCTCCTGGTCTCCCGCTTTACTATGGCCAGTGTGCTCATGCACTGCATAGCGAACACATAGAATATAAGGAGCGAGAGCCCTGCAGCCAGTGTGTAGACCGGTGAGCCATCTTCGCGTTTTGCTTCCTTCATTTTCTCGTGCAGGGTGGCCTTTCCCGCTTCGGTATCGCCTACGCTGTAGAGGGTAGCCATGGTGCCTACAAATACCTCGCGCGCCGCAAACGATGTGATGAGCGCAATGCCGATCTTCCAGTCGTAGCCGAGCGGGCGAATAATAGGCTCTATGCTGTGGCCCATAATGCCGGCAAACGAGTGTTCCAGCTTTGCGGTAGCGTGCTCACGTTCTATCTGCGTTTTTTGTTCCGGGTGCTGCTGCACCAGGGTGGCATACCTGATCTCCACAGCACTCATCTCTGCGGGTGGGCCAAATGCTGCCAGGGCCCATAAGATCAGCGAGAGCACTATGATCACCTTGCCTACATCGCGTATGAAGATCTTACCTTTCTCGATCATGGTTACACCCACGTTTTTCCAGCGTGGCTGGCGGTATACAGGCAGCTCCATAAGGAAGAAAGTGCGCTCCTTTGTCTTTATGAGGAAGTTCATGACCCGGGCCACTGCCAGCGCCATGAAGAAGCCTAGCAGGTAGAGGCCCATAAGCACCAGTCCCTGCAGGTTGAAGATGCCCCACAACCGCCGATCCGGCACTACCAGGGCTATGAGCATGGTATATACCGGCAACCTTGCGGAGCAGCTCATAAGTGGTGTTACCATAATGGTTATGAGCCGCTCTTTCTTATTCTGTATAGTACGGGCGGCCATGATAGCCGGTACCGCGCATGCCATGCCACTAATAAGCGGCATTACAGAACGGCCATTGAGCCCGGCGCTGCGCATGATGCGATCAGTAAGAAAACTGATGCGCGCCATATAGCCACTATCTTCCAGTATGGTTATGAGCCCGAACAGTATCATGATCTGGGGTACAAAGATCGCTATGCCGCTTATGCCGGCCAGCACACCATTTACCAGCAGGTCTTTTATTATACCTGCGGGCAGCACCATATTCAGCAGGTTGCCTGCGTACACAAAGCCATGTTCTACCCAGTCCATAGGGTAGCGTGCCAGCAGGAATATACTCTGAAACAGCAGGAAGAGCACAGCCAGTAAAATGACATTGCCATACACAGGATGCAGCAGCACTTTGTCGAACCGGTCGCTCATCACCATTTTCTTCATTGGGCTGTCGGTGGTGACACACTGCTGCATTATGGTATCTATCTTCTTATACCGCTGCATGATCTCCTGGGCCTGTATGCGCGACTTCTGAAAACCTGCCTCGCCCAGCAGTGCTGCTATCCTTATACGCTGCGCTGCATTTATATATTTCAGCTCGGCAAAGTTGCAGGCTATGTGCAGTGCTCCATAGTTACTGTCGAGCCCGCAAAGCTCTTTTATTTCCTGCAGCCAATCGCCGGTGATCGCATACAGATCGGTAAAGTCTGGCAGGGGTGCAGGACGGTTTTGCCGGGTGCTGCTTATTGCTTTCTTCAGCACGTCAATACCTTTGTTGCGCCTGGGGTTAGCCGTTACTACCGGTACGCCCATCATCCGCGAAAGTCCTTCCGTATCTATGGTTATACCCTTTTGCCGGGCTATATCCATCATGGTGAGCACTATTACCACGGGTATCTTCAGATCCATGATCTGGGTGCAGAAGAGCAGGTTCCGTTTCATGTTGGCCGCATCTGCTATTACAATGATCTGGTCTGGCCGGTCGCTGCTGTGCTGGTTGAGCAGCACTTCGTAGGTTACCTGTTCATCTGCACTTTTTGGGTACAGGCTATAGGTACCGGGCAGGTCTATGATATTGGCGGTAAGGGTGTCTGATATCTTACTGCTTCCGGTTTTTTTGTCCACCGTTACGCCCGGAAAATTCCCCACCTTTTGGTTAAGGCCGGTGAGTGCATTAAACAGCGAGCTTTTGCCGCTATTGGGGTTTCCCACCAATGCTATAGTATACGGGCGACTCATGGACGGCGCAAAGTTACTGATTGTGTATTCCTTATAAGCCGGTTTGCCCAAAAGTATTCCCGAATGTGTAAGGGTGGGACTCTCATATATTGCATAAAAAGGGTCTCGCAGAGGCGCAAAGGCGCAGTTTTACTCATTTCGTTTTTAAGACCGCAAAGCGCGAGCAGGTATACTTATGGTGTTTTTCAATGTTATTTATGGAAGCTTGACTTTTTTGATGTTTTCCGGTTCGTTGAAAAAAAGTTTTACAGGGAATCGGAAATGAATTGATTTGATAATCAATGTATTGCGCAAAATCTGGTTTCTGGTTTTTTCCGGTTTTTGCAGTAACCGGAAATTTAATTCGATGCATTTTTTAACCGAAAACCTATCAGTCCGTGGTTAGGGTAAAAGCACATAATATTTGAAATGCCCCATTTTCTTTCAAATACAAATGTTGTTGATATGGGGCATTTTGAGCATGCTGGGATTTGATTATTAGTTGATTATGTATTAATCGATGCCCCGTTTTGCCTCACGTGGGGCATTTGTCTGAACTGTGATTTATCTGATTTTTATGATTAGCCTGATTTAATTTTCGAGGCAAGTTCTGAGAGAAAAGATGTCACTTTTTTATGCCCCGGAATTACCCATTTTGTCTCACTCGGCCGGACTGATTTTTGAAAAAATCGATGTTGGAAAAATGGTGAATGCAATAGGGAATAAGGCAAATCCGAAATCCTCTATTTCTGCTACAAATTTACGGAGCAAAGGAAAACGAGCCAACACCAATAATTTATTGGCGTATTGACTAATTCAATTGTGATAAATGAGTAGCGTCTTTAAAATAAAAAATTACTAAAATCGTTTAATTATAATCGTGCATATTTTACTTTAGTGTTTCCCTGGCAACATGTGGTTGCAAGATAACCGGGTAAAAAGAAAGAATATGAAGCAATATTTTGAAATGCTTGTTTTTGCTGTAGTAGTGATATTGTCTCTGGCATCGTGCGCAGATGCAAGATATCCGATAGATAATACGCCGTCTGTAAAGGTAGATGCGCGACTGATGGGGGGCTGGAAAGTAAAGGAGAAAAAAGGCAACAAAATGGTATCTACAGATGACATGGTCTATATGATAAACAAGCACAATGATTTTGAGTATATGCTGGTGACTAAAACCGGGCGTAAGAAGGAAGCTGAGACAACCACGGCTTTTTTATCGGATGTGAACAAGGTGCAGTTCCTGAATGTGTATATAAAGGGCGATACCGCAGGGTATAGTTTCTTCAGGATACTGGATATAAATGAAGCAGGTAATAAGCTAACTATAGCAGGTATTGCAGACACTACTATGCGCTCACTTACCAGCGCTGAGCAGGTGAGGGAAAGGATAACAAAGAATCTGAACAACCCGGCTTTTTATCGTGACACTGCCTATTTGTTTAAGACGAAGTAGGAAGATCCAGCTCGCAGGAAACAATACCTGTGTTTATTTTCTGTATTTTTTGCCTGGGCTCATCTTTTCATGATGTATTGCGCTGATGAGCACTATCTTTTTTCGTAAATAGATCTTGTAGACAACAATGTACGGGAAGTCGTTCACTTTCGCTTCGCGGTATTCTTTCCTGGTTTTGGAACTAAAAAGTTGCGGAGCATCTATTATGACTCCGATCTTTTGCCATACTTCTTTCAAAAACCGCTCACCGAGCCCACTTTGTTGTAATTCGTACCAAATGTAAGCGGCATCTGCGTCTTCAGATGCTTCAGCATGAAATTCGACCAGGTAATCACTCATTTCAATTGCTTTTGATGTTTAGCAAACGAATTTCTCGCCTTTGCCACCACTTCATCAAATGAGTATGTTTTCACTTTTCCCTGTTCATAATCGTCAATACGCTTAAGCATTTCTTTTTCAAAAGCAGATTCTTCTTCTGTTTCTTTTTCGTGAACCTGAAGCATAGCCAATATCATTTTCACGGTGGTATCATCAGCCCGGTCAATTCCTTTTTTGGCTTTTTTTCTTATGTCGGTATTTATCGAAGTAGCATTCATAATGCAGTATTTATCTTCACAAATTTACTGAAAATAGACGTAGCGAGGTGCTGATCCCGAAACTACAGAGCAATCAAGTTTCGATGTCAGGATGCAAAATGCTATTTGGACAACGGCTCGAATTGTCCTTACAATTTCTGAGCAGGTGCGCGAAAAGATAACAATAAATCTTAACGATCCGGCGTTCTATGGCGACTGCCTATTTGTTTAAGACGAAGTAGGGAAATAAAGTAACCAATCAAACAAAATCTAAAATCAGTTTTATGAAAAATTATGTCCTGTACATTATGCTCGTAGCTGTGGCAGCTGCAGTTATTAGGTGGAAGACCACAAAGGTTTACGATGAAGCAAAGGATATGAGTACGGTCTCAAAGGTATTCGCAAAATATGCCCTGGACGAAAATGCTACAGTGAAGTGCACGACCGGATAGCCGCAAATCTCAATAATCCTGCCTATTTCGGTAACCCGGTACACTTCCGGAAAAAATTACCGTTGATGTACTGCAAATAAAAAAGATAAAACTAGCCCTATGAAAAACCTAACTCTTTGTTTTGCAGCGTCGCTTTTTATGTTTGGCAGTTGCAAAAAAAAGCAAGCAATTCAAATAATATACCGCAGAATCATCTTAATGGTGGTTATTCGCTTGGAACTATAAAAGGCCTATTTGACATCGCTTTTTCTAAAAATTGTGATACAACCGTAATAATGGCCGTTACGGTTTATGCTATTGTGTACAGTTATTCTCCTTTGTCTGTAGGTGTTAGTTTTCGAGACCTGCCAGCGGATATAGAAACCGCTCAGTTCGCTACCCCAGGTTTGTTGATACCCCCCAGTCCAAGTTATGCGACAGATTCAGCCACTTTTCGGATCCATGCAAGCGATACGGGTAGTTTCACTATAAGAGTTTTTGCAACTGCGGCAACAAATCCCGCTGAAATATCTGATTCATTCAAACTAGTTGTTCATTGAGGAACAAATATCAATAAGTAAAAAGGATGAGCACCAGCCCATCCTTTTTAACTTATCAACTTGTTACTTAATTAGCCCTTCACTCCGTTCAGTACTTCGTTTCTCATTACTACCACTCCGTCAAACACATCTATAAGCACCGGCTTTATCTTGTCTATCTCGCCGCCTATTATCTTTTTGCTGAGCATGTTTATGATGTCTTTTTGGATCACTCTTTTTAGCGGGCGTGCGCCATACTGCGGGTCGAAGCCGCGCTGTACGAGGTAGTCGAGCGCATAGTCAGTGAACTGGAGGTTGATGCCTTGTGTGAGCAATTGCTTTTGCAGCAGTTCCAGTTGTATGCGGATGATGCCCTTTATCTCCTTCTTCATGAGCGGGTGGAACATGATGACATCGTCTATCCTGTTGAGGAATTCCGGCCTTAGTGATTGGCGCAGTACTTCCATTACCTGTTCTTTGGTGGCTTCTATCACATGTTCAAGGTCTTGTCCGTCCTTAAGCTCAGCAAAGTTTTCCTGTATAATGTGGCTGCCAGTGTTGCTGGTCATGATGATAATGGTGTTCTTGAAGTTCACCACACGGCCTTTATTATCTGTAAGACGGCCATCATCCAACACCTGCAGCAATATGTTGAACACATCTGGATGTGCTTTCTCTATCTCATCAAGCAGCACTACAGAGTATGGCTTGCGGCGAACTGCCTCGGTAAGCTGGCCGCCTTCGTCGTAGCCCACATAGCCGGGAGGCGCGCCCACGAGGCGGCTTACGCTGTGCTTTTCCTGGTACTCGCTCATGTCTATGCGCGTCATCATGCTGTCGTCGTCAAACAGTATCTCTGCAAGCGCTTTTGCAAGCTCAGTTTTACCTACACCTGTTGTACCCAGGAATATGAAGGAACCTATTGGTTTGCGGGGATCCTGCAGACCTGCACGACCACGGCGAATGGCATCTGCCACCGCTGTTATTGCCTCTTCCTGGCCTACTACGCGCTTGTGCAGCTCGTCTTCCAGGTTGAGCAGCTTGGCGCGCTCGCTGGTGAGCATACGTTGCACTGGTATGCCCGTGGCTTTGGCTACATTTTCCGCAATGTCTTCCGCATCCACTTCTTCCTTCATCAGGCGCTTGTGCTGCGTGTCCATCTGGTCCAGCTGTTTCGACAAATTGTCGATCACGGCTTCCTGCTCCTGCACCTTGCCATAGCGTATCTCTGCTACACGGCCGTAGTTGCCTTCGCGCTCTGCCTGCTCGGCTTCCAGCTTCAGGTGTTCTATAGCGGTGCGTGCTTTGTTTATTTTGTCTACTATTTCTTTTTCTTCCAGCCATTTTGCTTTCAGGGTATCTCGCTGCACGGTGAGTACAGATATATCCTGGTTAAGGTCTTTCAGCTTGGTTTTATCGTTCTCGCGCTTTATGGCTTCGCGCTCTATCTCCAGCTGACGAATGCGGCGTTCCAGTTCATCCAGCTCTTCGGGCATGGAGTTCATTTCCAGCTTCAGCTTGGCGGCGCTTTCGTCTATAAGGTCTATGGCCTTATCTGGCAAAAAGCGATCGGTAATATACCTGTGAGACAGCTCCACAGCGGCTATTATAGCTTCATCTTTAATGCGCACTTTGTGGTGGCTTTCGTAGCGGTCTTTCAGTCCGCGTAGTATGGATATAGCATCTTCCGGTGTAGGCTCATCTACAAACACCTTCTGGAAACGCCTTTCCAGCGCTTTGTCTTTCTCAAAGTACTTCTGATATTCATTCAGCGTGGTAGCACCTATGGCACGCAGCTCGCCGCGGGCAAGGGCGGGCTTGAGTATGTTTGCCGCGTCCATAGCGCCTTCCATGGCACCCGCACCTATGAGGGTGTGTATCTCATCTATAAAGAGGATCACATTGCCATCGCTATCTGTTACTTCTTTTATTACTGCTTTCAGCCTTTCTTCGAACTCGCCACGGTATTTGGCGCCCGCCATGAGCGAGCCCATATCCAGCGCAAAGATGATCTTTGACTTAAGTGTGTCCGGTACATCGCCGTTTATAATACGGTGCGCAAGGCCTTCTACTATCGCGGTTTTACCAACACCTGGCTCGCCTACCAGTATCGGGTTGTTCTTAGACCTGCGGGAGAGGATGTGCAGTGTACGACGGATTTCTTCATCACGGCCTATCACGGGGTCCATCTTGCCGTTGCGCGCCATCTCATTCAGGTTCTTTGCATAGCGTTGCAATGCATTGTATTGCTGCTCTGAAGTCTGGGAGTTTACGGTGTTGCCTTTGCGCAATTCTTTTATGGCCGCTATAAGCCCTTTTTCTGTAAGGCCGGCATCTTTAAGCAATTTTGAGGTATCATCGTTTACCTGCAGCAATGCGATAAGCAAATGCTCCGGGGTAACGAACTCATCGCCAAATGTTTTTAGGATATTGGCGGTACGAAGCACAGCATTATTGGCTTCGCGACTTATGTTTTGCGCAGGTTCGACGCCCTGCACTTTAGGCATCCTGGCTATCTGCTCTTTCAGCTTGTTTTCTACAAAGCTTATGTTGACATTGTTCTTTTTAAGTAAATAAGAGATAGGGCCATCCGCATCATTCAGCAATGCCTGCAAAAAGTGTGCAGTTTCGATACTCGGGCTTTGACTGTTAAAGGCCAGTTGCTGTGCCTGCTGCACCGTCTCTTGTGCCTTTATGGTAAAGTTGCTTAAGTTCATATAGTTAAGTTGATATTCTTACCAGCATAAAAAGTGTTCCAAATTCATTTTGGTCATCCGGATAGGAAATAATGGCATATAAAGTTAGTAATAAACGCCAAGGTGGCTTAATAACCGGGTAGAGACTGCAATTGTTGCAGAAAAAATCAAGGCAAACAGTACATTTGAGCATGATGTATGCACGGGTTACACTGCTAAATATTTGTCTTCTATTACTTAGCGCCCACCAGGCAGCGCATGCGCAGCAGGTGGTTACTGTAAAGCAAGGTAGTGTGGACAAGGAAATACTTGTTTTGCCTTACTATCCTTATACATTCGATAGTACGCTCGTGGAAAAGGAGCCCGTGAATACTGGCAGGATGCACAAGGGGAAGGCGAAATTTACTGACCAGCTAAGCGCTGTGGCATTAAAAACGGCAGAGGCTGGTGGTAATGTATTTATGCTCACGAAAGTGGAAGACCGCAATCAGCGGTGTGACTATAAGATATGGGGCAGGGCCTGCCGCACTGACAAGTACGATGCGCTGAAAGCAAAGGCGCTTTCGCTAAAAGAAAAGCTGCTGGAAAACGGAAGGTATGCCTATATAGTACTGTACAGACCGGAGTATGCCCATGGTTTTGATGATGAAGCAGACCTGGTGCTTACCGTGAACGACACTATGCACCTGGAAATGAAAGCCAGCTCAAAATACATAGTACAGGTACCTGTGGCCGGCGATGTAAAGATCACAAACAAGAACGATGTGATCGTGCAGCATGTGGATGTAAAACCCGGTAATGTCTATTACCTGCGTGCCTACACCAAAACCACAGGTAAAAGCAAATTTGTAAAAGTGGGTGAAAGTAATGTGGAGATACGCGGCCATGCTTCCTACTTTGAGCGCATAGACAATGCGCAGGGCGAACTGGAGAGCAGCCTGGTGACGAAGATAACGGTGATGAAGAAATTGGGTAACTAGCGCTTGAGCAATTCCCCCATTAAAACTATCTTCGCAGTCCTTTTTATATCATATATATGTATCGTACACATAATTGCGGAGAGCTGCGCATGGCGCATGCAGGAAATGAAGTGACACTGGCCGGCTGGGTGCAGACGGTGAGGAAATTTGGCAGCCTCACATTCGTGGATCTCCGCGATCGGTATGGTATTACGCAACTGGTATTTGACGAGCAGCTGAATAGCCGCCTCAGCGAAAAACCGCTTGGCAGGGAGTTTGTGATACAGGCGAAAGGGAAGGTGCTGGAACGCTCAAATAAAAACAGCAAAATACCTACCGGTGATGTGGAGATAAGTGTGTCTGACTTTACGATCATCAACAGCGCTGTTACGCCACCATTTACCATAGAAGAGGAAACTGACGGAGGCGATGAGTTGCGCATGAAGTACCGCTACCTGGACCTGCGCAGGCCTACACTGAAACGCAATATGGAACTGCGCTACAAAGTGAACCGCTCTGTGCGCAACTACCTGGACAGCCAGGGATTCTGGGATATAGAGACACCATTTCTCATTCGCAGCACACCGGAAGGTGCGCGCGACTTCGTGGTGCCATCGCGCATGAACGAGGGCCAGTTTTATGCATTGCCGCAGAGCCCGCAGACTTTCAAGCAACTGCTGATGGTGAGCGGGTATGACCGATATTACCAGATCGTAAAATGCTTTCGTGATGAGGACCTGCGTGCAGACCGGCAGCCAGAGTTTACGCAGGTAGACTGCGAAATGAGCTTTGTGGAGCAGGAGGATATACTCAATACTTTTGAAGGCTTGTTTAAGCATGTATTCAAAGACATAAAGGGTGTGGAGATGAACGAGGCTTTTCCGCGTATGACGTATGATGATGCCATGTGGCACTACGGCAATGACAAGCCGGATATACGCTTCGAAGTCAAAATTCAAAATTCAAAAGTCAATAATGAAGTGTATTGCGCAGCCCTGGCAGGTGCAGGTTTTAAGGTATTTGACGAGGCTGAAACTATACTAATGATAGCCGTACCTGGCTGCAGTGAATATACCCGCAAGCAGCTGGACGAGCTGACGGACTGGGTGAAGCGCCCACAGATAGGCATGAGTGGTGTAGTGAACATAAAGTGCAATGCAGATGGCACCTATAAAAGCAGCGTTGACAAGTTTTACAGCGAAGACAAACTAAAAGAGATCGGCAGCTTCTGCGGTGCAAAAGCAGGCGATCTGATACTGATACTTGCAGGGGCTGAGACACGCACACGCAAAGCCGCGAGCGAGCTGCGCCTGTACATGGGCGAGCGACTGGGCTATCGCGACCACGCAGTGTACAAACCACTGTGGGTGGTAGACTTTCCGCTGTTTGAGCTGGATGAAGAAAATAACCGCTGGGTGGCAAAGCACCATCCGTTTACCTCGCCAAAGCCGGAGCAGATAGGGCTGATGGATGATATGAGCAAGTATGGTGATATAAAGGCTAACGCGTATGACATAGTACTGAACGGTACGGAGATAGGTGGCGGCTCTATTCGCATCTTCGATCGCGGACTGCAGGAAAAAATGTTTGCTGCACTGGGTATGAGCAAGGAAGAAGCGCAGGATAAATTCGGTTTCCTGATGGGGGCATTTGAGTATGGCGCACCACCGCATGGTGGCATAGCTTTCGGCCTGGACAGGCTTTGTGCGCTCCTTGGCGGGCAGGAAAGTATTCGCGACTTTATTGCGTTCCCTAAGAATAATTCGGGCAGGGACGTGATGCTGGATGCACCGAGCTTTATTGATGATACGCAGAAGAAGGAACTGGGGTTGACCTATAAATAAATAAAATTATTGTTTACCATTTGTGTATTCGACACGCATAGGTTAAGACACCTTTTTCTATACCTTTTGTATATTTATCGAAATTAGTCTTATGAAAAAAAATATTATCATTCTGATCTCAATTTTAGGTATTGCAATAACGGGTGTCTGTGCCGCATATTATATCAAAAATAGAATACGGTTATCCGAAATAAAAGAGAAATTAAGTGAAACAATAGGGAAAGATCAGGGGCTGACCGAAATTATTTTAAAGATACCTCAATCAGACATTACATATGGAGAAGTATTTGACTTATGTAGTAAGTCTGTTGATGAAAGAAACAAGCTCATCGTTGAATTACGGGGATTGTACCCCAATATGGAAAATGTTATTAAGGATTCCTTAATTGATTTTCTTTCAATTGAAAATGATTTAGTTAGAGATCAATCGCAATGCTCCCGGCGGTATATGGAATATAGTAGCGAAAAAAAGCGTTTTAATACCCTTAGACAATCAGAGTACTCTGACTATTATAGTTCAACATTTAGTGAGATTCGAAAGGAAATGGAGGAGAATTTACAAAAATATATGGAGAGCAGAAAATCATTTGAAGAAAACTATCGCTCTCTACTAATTAAGGAAGCTTCACTTAATAAAATTATGAAAAATAATGATATGAGATTTATGCTGATGTTCGTTAAGTACAAGGAGCTTAATAATATTACACCATAAGGGTCGTTGCCTGCTAAGTAGGATTTTTATTAGCCTTCAGGCATTTTTTCTTTTATTCCGGATTCTCGCATGTACTTCCTGCCAAGGCTGCGGTTTCGTTTTCCCAGCGAGAAAATCAGCTCTGCGTTTTTCCAGGATATCTATATGTTCACTTGTAAGTGTGAACGAATGTTCTTTGATGTCCTCCTCAAGAAGCGTATATAACGCATTCACCTTTTTGTCGGTAGCATCAGTAAGGTATATCATTAACTCTTCTCTTCTGGCTTTAGCTGTCATGAGTATTGTCCTTTATACAAAGATAAATAATTGCTGCAAACGCTCCATTAGGAAGGTCTACTACAGCTCTACTCCCAGCCCCAATACCATTCTCCCGTTTTTACTTGCATCGAACGATGGCGTAATGTGGTAGAAATAACCATAGTTTACGGTGAGGTAGTAAACGTTTCCGTAGCGCAGCCTAAGCAGGTTGTTGAGCAGCAGACCTGCTTCGTGGTAGCCGTGTGTGGGGACAGTGAAGTAAACATATTGCTGGGCCTCCGGGTGGGCCAAAGTGCCGTAGAGCATATTGTACTGCAGGCAGATATTGGGTGCGGAGCTGAATTTAGTGGCGGGTATCTGCACTTTGTAGAGCTTCCAGTCGAAGTCGTGGCGGTAGATGAGGCTTACAAACTGGTCTGTGTAGCACTCATAGGGCAGCATAGTCATGATGCCGCCAAATGTGTAGATGGAAAGGGCGGAGGTGCTGTTGTAGTTATACCCATTGCCTGCAAATAACTTGCCGAGGGGCAGCGGTTCGTTGCTCCATGATTTACCAGCTTCTGCCAGTATGTGCTCATAGCCGATCCGGTTTATGTGCTTATGCCATGCTACGGCGGTTATGGCCTGCAGGTAAGGTGTCTGCAGGTCCACGTTACTGGTAAGATTTCCGTAGGTGAGCTTTGCATACCATACCGGGTATTTGCTGCCCAGGCTGTAGTAGCTGCCAAAGAAGGGGGCTGTGCGCTCGGCATAGGCATAGCGCAGTGTAAGGGTGCCTTCGTCGGCGTTAAAGGTGCCATGATCGATGCCGTGGCCCAGTAAGGCGTATTGGTACAGCGGCGTTATCAGTTGCCTGCGGCCTGTGAGCTCTGCACCCAGGTAGCCAAACTTCTTTTTTACAGAGATGCTATAGGTTTTTGTATTGTCTACACGCTGGAGCAGGTAGGAGTTCAGGTAATTTTTATCCAGCTCGTTGTTCATGCGTATGCGGCCAGGGTCGTTTATGTCATTGCTATATGCCCACCTTATCACAAACTCACGATACTTGTCGGCATAGATCTCGGCAAATGCGCCATATTTCCAGCGAAGATCACCAAAGCCATACCCGCCCCAGCCGCCTACAGAAAGCCACTTTATAAGACGCTCATTGGTTTGTGCTCCCAGCCCGAGCCTTGTACGTTCGTATTTATTCCAGCTGAATAGTCTTGCAATGTCAAAGTCCAGTTTGCCAATGGAAATTTTTCCTTCCGGCAATTTTGAATAGTACGTCATCAGCTTATCCAGGTGTACCTTATCGCCCAGGCTGTCTACTACTTTGTATGATCTTATTTCCTTCGCATCAAGCGGCTCAGGCCGCAGGCGTTGCCATGCGCTGTCGCTCAGTGCATCTGCTTGCGGCTGCAGCTGCACGGTATGCGTTTTGTCGAACCTGAAAGCGGGATCCTCGTTCCATGATACGGAATCTATGCGGGAATAACCTTTCATGTGAAAGGTGAGCATCGATTTGTTTGACGGCTGTGTCCAGTCGATAATATAATTCAGGTGTTTAGGGAACCAGCGTTTTTCATTATCCGTTACCAGCAATTGTTCGTACTGCTGCTCTATACGCACATCTCTTTTCAGCATAGTGTCTTTTGCAGTAGCAATGATCTGCGATATAGCATAGCCGTCGGAATTGATAAATACAGTTCCTTTTAGCTCATTGGCATTGTGTCCCCTGGGGGTGAAGCTGATTATCCATAGTGTGTCTGCTCCCTGCACCACCTCGTCTGCCAGATTCAGCTTGTAGTATTGCTCATATCCCCTGCTTACGGGGTTGTGATAGTCTTTCCCGTTCAGCGTTATATAGTCGGTATATGCATGGAAGGGTAGTATGTCGGTGACGAGGCTGGTGAACATTGATCTTTTAAACCCGGAGAACCTTGATGCTATAACTTCTTCCTGCAGCTGCTGCGGCCTGCGCCATGTTCGCTTGCTATAGGTTTCTGACATCAGCAGGTGGTCATTCTTCAGGAAGTCGTTAAACCATGCACGGCTGGCGCTATCGCTACTGGTATTGGTACTGGATTTTTTAGCCGTGTTGCTGGTCTTTTTCTTTGCAGTTCGTGTAGTGTCAGGGGTTATGCTTTGCTTATCCATATCTACAATCATTTTGTAGTAGACATTGCAGCGATACCAGTCGTACCTGTCGGGGTTATTCTCTTTCTTTTTCTCTATGGCATTGTTCAGTATGCGCCGTATTTTGTCATAGGGTGGGGTTATGGTTACCTCATCCAGCGAGTTGTCGGCAGGAAACAGGCTGATACTCAGGCTGGCTGCCTGTAGGTTTACTTTTTTGCTTTCATAACCTAATGATGATATTTCGAGCTGGTCTATTTTTCCGGCAGGCAATTCGAATCTGCCATCCAGGCCAGCTACAATACCTTGTGCGTTATTGCCAAACTTTATAGTGGCAAAAGGGATAGGTTTGCCGTTGGTGGCATCGAATACGCGACCGGCCTGTATGGATTGCCCACTGGCATATGCACAGAGCAACAGCACTGGCAGGAATATGAATGAAAATTTAGTAAGCATGACCTAGGTGCCCCAAAAGTAGCGGAAAATAATATTTTGTATATTTACGGCTCTTAGTATCTTTATACTTGGAAAAAATATTATGAAGAAAGGTTTTTATTCAATCCTATTGTTTGCCGGCATTTGCTGTGCATTCGTGGCCTGCAACAAAGGCGCATACAATGCCAATACTGTTGATAATTCCAACCTGGCGGTAAACCCGCTGAGCCCGCTCACGGCTGATCAGTTTGACTGGGCAGCAGGAGGCAAAGATCCTGTCAGCGCTAATATCAATGGCGTGCCGTGGACGGCCAGTGCTGGCAGCTGGGCACTGGATACTTCAGGGGGCAATATTATCATTGGTACATTTGGCGCAAAGCGCATGTACCTTTACCTGAACCAGGTTTATGAAGGTAACGTATACCCTATGTCTTACAAGCAATATGCGCAGAACGCAGTATGGTCTGACAGTGTGGGGGTTGTTTACAACAGCTATTATAGTTATTTTGGCAATTCAGGAGAGGTTTATATCTCTCACAATGATTCGGCTTCTATTACCGGTTTATTCTATTTTAAGGGCGTTACAACGTCAGGCGAGGTAGTTGCAATTACCAATGGGTACTTCCATCTGCTGAAATAGTTACTGGTTCAAATGCTTTTTTAATCGCTCCCGCTTGGGAGCGATTTTTTTGTGCTTACAGTTGTCTCAGGCGGTATGTATACAGCCGGTATTTGCCTTAGCCATTTGTTGCCGGAGAGCCTGTTATTGAGTAGCGGAGCGGGCGCCATTCCGGAGAACTAATGTTTCAAATACCTCCCAATAGCATCGTGATTAAGGACAAAGCCAGTTGCCATCAGGTTTTTGTAAAAACAATAACCCCCCGCGGTTGCAGGGGGTTATTGTTTATTAAGGTTGTTCTAATTAAGCGATTTCAACTTCAGCACCAGCTTCTTTCAGCTTGCCTGCGATGTCTTCAGCTTCAGCCTTGCTGATGCCTTCTTTCACGTTCTTAGGAGCGCCGTCTACCAGTTCTTTAGCTTCTTTCAAGCCAAGGCCGGTAAGGTCTTTCACTGCTTTTACAACGTTCAGCTTAGAAGCACCTGCGTTCTTAAGTATTACATTGAATGAAGTCTTCTCAGCAGCAGCTGCAGGAGCGTCGCCGCCACCACCAGATACCACAACTGCAGCAGCAGCAGGCTCGATGCCATAATCAGATTTTAATACGTTTGCAAGTTCCTGTACGTCTTTTACAGAAAGAGCAACTAATTGTTCAGCTAATGCTTTTACGTCTGCCATTGTATTATTTTTTAGTGTTGTTTTTTAAAATTGTTTACTTGTTTTTGTAACTATATATTGGACTTGGAAGCCTGTTTTAATGTGGCAATTTGAAAATGATCTTCACGATTTACAAACGCCGGGTACTTTATGCAGCAACTTTTAAATTGCCGCACTTTCAAATTACTCTGCAGCAGCAGTTTCCGTAGCTGCGCCTTCTTTCTGCTCGTGGTGGTGCAACAGTGCAGCCAGAACGCGTTTTGCAGGAGACTGCAGTAAGCCGATAACTTCGCCGATAAGCTCGTTCTTCGTCTTGATGTTGGTAAGCGCTTTCAGCTGGTTATCACCGCTAAATACGTCAGTGCCTATGAGTGCAGCTTTCAGTACCGGTTTTTCCTTGTTTGTTTTACGGAAAGAGGTAAGGATCATTGCCGGCTCTTTTGGTGACTCAGAGAACATAAGCGCAGTAACGCCATGCAGTGATTCGTAAATGCCGGTATATTTCTCGTCATTAAAGCTTTCAAGTGCTTTCCTGATGAGGGTATTCTTTGCAACTTTCAGTTCCACATTTTTTTCGAAACAAAGCCTGCGGAGCTTGCTCACCTGTTCTACCGATAATGATTCGGTATTGGTGATGTAAAAGTTGTCGTACTGGGAGAACTTCCCTTTCAGTACTTCTATTGCTTCATTTTTTTGAGCAGGTGTCATGTTATTAATTTGAAAATTTGAAAATTTGGGAATTTGAAAATTGTATTTTTCTATTTCCTCCTTTCAAACTGTTATTAAATGTTTTTCTTTTCATTTGTGCGACCTGAACATTTTTCAAAGCAGCACATTTTCAAATTTATTTACGATACAGATTTTGTATCGATCATCAGGCCCGGGCTCATTGTTGAAGCCATGCTGATACCTTTTATATAGGCACCTTTAGCGGTTGCGGGTTTCAGACGTACCAGTGTGTTGATCAGCTCCTGAGCGTTTTCAGCTAATTTGTTAGGAGCGAAAGATACACGGCCAACAGATGCATGGATGATACCAGCCTTATCTATCTTAAATGCGATCTTACCGCCTTTCACTTCGTTAACAGCATTACCAACATCGTTGGTTACAGTACCTGTCTTCGGGTTTGGCATCAGGTTACGAGGACCGAGTATTTTACCCAGGCGGCCTATTTTAGGCATCACCGATGGAGTAGCTACTATTACGTCAACGTCAGTCCAGCCACCTTCGATCTTAGATACAAATTCATCAAGACCTACGAAGTCAGCGCCTGCTGCTTTTGCTTCCGCTTCTTTATCTGGTGTGCAAAGCACGAGTACGCGTTTAGTTTTACCTGTGCCGTGTGGCAGGGTAACAGTTCCGCGGATAGCCTGGTCAGCCTTCTTAGGGTCTACACCAAGGCGGATGTGCATATCTACTGAGCTGTCGAACTTGGTGACGTTAATCGACTTCACCGTGTTTGCTGCTTCAGCCAGTGTATATGTTTTATTTTTATCGAGTTTAGCTTCTACAGCTTTTCTTTTTTTAGTGATTGCCATTGTAAGTCAAAAGTTAAAAGTTAAAACCAAAAGGTTTGTTTGTTTTGATCCGGGAGTGCATTTCTGCCGTTCCTGTGATCTTATTTAACAGTGATGCCTGCGGGTGGTGTACCTTCTACAGTAAAGCCCATGCTGCGCGCTGTACCAGCTACCATTTTCATAGCGCTTGTAAGTGTGAAGCAGTTGAGGTCAGGCATTTTGTCCTTGGCAATTTCTTCTACCTGTGACCAGGAAACCTTACCCACCTTCTGGCGGTTAGGCTCTTTAGATCCATGAGGTTGTTTGGCAAGCTCCATAAGCTGCACGGCAGCCGGTGGTGTTTTGATAACAAAATCGAAAGACTTGTCTGTGTAAACAGTAAGAGTGACTGGAAGTATCTTACCTGCTTTGTCCTGTGTGCGAGCGTTGAACTGCTTGCAGAACTCCATAATGTTGACGCCTTTAGAGCCGAGCGCCGGGCCGATTGGTGGTGCTGGATTCGCAGCGCCGCCTTTTACCTGCAGCTTCACGAAGCCGCTGATTTCTTTAGCCATTGTTTAAATTTTGGTGTTAACGAATTTTCTCCTTTCTCATCCTTAGCGGAGTAGAAGGGTACTGTTTCTTCCAATGCAACCTTGTAAAAAGAGCTTTATTAGAATTGGACGGCAAAAGTAAGGGATTTTTGTAATTCAAAAAACAGAATTCAAAAAAATATTTTCCAGGCAAAAATTACTATGCAGATGCATCAAATAAAAACTTTAAAAATGCCGTACTTTTACGACGTAATGTAAGAATTTTTAAAACATGGAGTATATTATTGAAACGGACCAGGAAACAGACGGACGCTGGATAGCAGAGGTTATCAACCTGCCAGGTGCGATGGTATATGGGGCTTCACGTGAGGAAGCAATTGCAAAAGCACAGGCACTGGCATTACGGGTTGAAGCAGAAAAGCTGGACAATGGTGAAATATCATCTTTCCAAACTGGTCTTTTCTTTAGAGCTGCATAAGTAATTGGCCTTCAACCAAATCTAAGCGCGTACTCGCGGCATTGATTAAATCCGGATGGATTATCAAGCGCCAAAGCGGTTCTCACCGCACATTATCCAAAACCGGTATGCCAGATTATGTGTTTGCTTTTCATGACAATGAGGAGATTGGTCCTAAAATGCTTGCTCGTATTGCTAAGTACTCCGGATTGAAGGCTGATGACCTGTAGTAAATGCTAAGCCCAATATGGATAGAGGTTCCTGCTTCCTTCGCTTGAGAAGTGGATATTTTTAAGAACATTCCGCATAGGATTAATTCCTTTAAAACAATAAGGGCCGCACATTGGCGGCCCTTATTGTTTTAAAGCTTGATCAGTTTAGTTGGTTGCTTTCACCAGCTTTTCTGTTTTTAGTTTTTGTCCATTATTATCGTAGACCGCTATCATGTATACGCCATCTGCAAGGTTGCTGATGTTTATGTCTTTTGCCTCTGCAATGTCCAAAATAGAACGACCGTCTACGCTGGTGATGACAGCACGTACTGTAATTCCGGCTTCAATATGTAGAACAGACTGTGCAGGGTTAGGATAGATGCTTACATCTGTCTTGTTCACATTGTGGACACCTGTAGTAGAGCCTGTGAACGGATAAGGATCTGATACAGACTGGCAACCGTTGGTATCTGTCACGCGTACTTTGTAGTTACCGTTACCTATGTCTGCAACGCCATACGATGTAGCACCTGCGATAGGTGAACCATCTTTATACCACTGGTAAGTGACATAGAAATTGCCTGTGTAGAAGACGTGTGATGTTGACGAGTAGGAAACAATAGGATTTGGCAGAGGGAATTCGTTGACATGTACACTGGATGTTGTATTTGTACAAGAGCCTGTGATTGTAATATCTACAGTATAGTCGCCTGGCGTAGTTACATTGTAAGTGGCTCCGGTGGCTCCTGGTATCAATACGCCATCTTTGTACCACTGGTAAGTGACACCTGTGCCTGATACGCTGGTAGAGAGTATGGCACTGCTGCCCCAGCAGTAGTTTGTAGGTGTCAGCGGAACGATTGACGGTGATGTAATCACGGTAACCACTGTACCCGCACCTGCAGGCGTTTCAGCACTGCAGCCTGTAGTTGGGTTGATTACCTTCACTGTGTAGCTGCCGCTGGCGGTAGCCAGGTAGGAAGCGGAAGTAGCGCCGGTTATTGCAACACCATCTTTGTACCACTGGTAGATATCGCCTGCAACGGAAACTGCATTGAGTACGACACTACCACCTGCGCAGAACAAGGTTGGTCCGGCTGGTGTAATGGTTACATCTGGCAGCGGATCAGCAACTACGTTCGTAATCACAGATGTGGTTGCGCAGCCAAAACCATTGCTTACAATTACATAGTAACCACCAGTAGTAGTAGCTGTATATGTATTACCTACCTCGCCTGAAATTGCTCCTGCGGCATTATACCACTGGTAGGTATAACCGGCAGACAAGTCGGCGGTAAGTGTAACGCTGCCACCGGCACAGAATGTAATTGGTCCTGATAAAACAACACCTGCGGTAGGCGCCGGGCTGATAGCAATAGTGATGGTATTAGACGTAGCAGAGCAGCCTGTGGCGTTTGTTACGATCACGGCATAGTCGCCAGCGGTTGATACTGCCAGGGTGCTGTTCGTTTCGCCCGTAATAGGTACGCCGGCAAGCAACCATTGGTAAGTGTAACCAACTCCGGTTGTTGCATTGATAGTAGTAGTGCTGCCTGCGCAGATAGTAGTAGAGCCGCTGGCAAGCGCAATAACCGCGACCGGATTATCAACTGTTACGAGCATTGGTATTGAATTGGCCGAGCAGCCGAAGGTGTTTGTTTCGGTTACGGTGAAGCTGCCGGTAAGCACTGCTGTGTAAGTAGATGCTGTAGCTCCTGCGATTGCGCCGCCATTCTGATACCACTGGTAGGTGAGACCTGATGCTACATTAGCAGTAAGCACTACAAAACCGCCCGGGCAGAAAGTAGTATCGCCGAGGGGTGTGATAGTAGCTGCAGGTGCAGGGTTCACTGTTTCTACGCGTGTTACATAGCACCCTGTGCCAAGTGTGAAGGTAATATTGCTGGTGCCTGCGATAATACCGGTAAGTACGCCAGTGCCTGCAACTATGGTTGCCACAGCGCCATTGCTGCTGCTCCATGTGCCAGGTGCGCTGGCATTGGTAAGTGTTACTGAAGAGCCGGGGCATACTGTAACGGGGCCGTTGATAGTACCCGGAAGTGGGTTCACTGTCATTGGTGAAGTAACCCGGCAACCGGTGCCAAGTGTATAGCTGATACTTGTAACGCCAACCGCATTACCGGTAACTACGCCGCCAGCGGTAACCGAGGCAATAGTCGCGTTTCCGCTGCTCCAGGTGCCGCCAGCTGTAGCATCACTGAGGGTAACGGTGAAACCAAGACAAACCGAGGTAGCACCGCTGATAGCTGATGGCAGCGGGTTGATAGTAACGATGGTGGTAACAATGCAACCAGTACCTATGGTATAGGTAATAACGTCAGTGCCTGCGGTGACACCTGTAACGAGGCCTGTGCCGCTCACAGTGGCATTGCCATTGCTGGCGCTCCATGTGCCGCCACCGGTAGCATCAGAAAGAGAAGTGGTAGAACCGACGCAAACCGTTTTAGTGCCCGATATAGCAACCGGGAGTGGCTGCACGGTAACTACCGCAGTAGCAGCGCAGGTGCCAAGCGTATAAGAAATAAGTGAAGTGCCGGTGGCAAGGCCGGTGACAAGGCCTGCAGCATCTATGGTAGCTACTCCGGTTGTACCACTGGTCCATACACCGCCTGTAGTAGCATCGCTAAGCTGGGTGGTAAGGCCCTGGCATACGGCAAGCGAGCCGGTAATAGCGGCCGGCTGGGTATTTACCGTAACAATTGCTGTAACAGCGCAGCCGCTGATGTCGTAAGATATAGTAGCCGTACCTGCTGCTACGCCGGTTACCAGGCCTGTGCCGGAGATAGAAGCTGTAGTAGCAGGGGTGCTGCTCCATACGCCGCCTGATGTAGCGTCAGAAAGCTGTGTTGTAAAGGTTGCACAAACGGTGAGTGTGCCGGTAATGGCGACTGGCTGTGAATTAACAGTAACTGTAGCTGTAGCTGCGCATGAGCCGAGCGTGTAAGAAATAACCGAAGTACCCAGGCCAACACCTGTTACCAGGCCGGTAGCGTCAATGGTAGCAACAGTTGTGGTTACACTGGTCCAAGTACCGCCAGCGGTGGCATCGCTGAGCTGTGTAGTAAAGGAGTTACATACACCCAGTGCACCTGTAATAGCTGCCGGCTGGGTATTTACAGTAACTATAGCAGTTGCAGCGCAACCGCTGATAGAATAAGATATAGTAGCGGTACCAGCTGCAACTCCTGTTACGAGCCCGGTGCCGGAAATAGTAGCGGTAGTTGCCGGAGTGCTGCTCCATACACCGCCACCAGTAGCATCACTGAGCTGAGTTGTAAACGTTTCGCACACGCTGAGTGTACCGGTTATGGCTACCGGAGTAGAATTGACCGTTACTACCGCGGTAGCAGCACAGCTGCCGATAGTATAAGAAATAGTTGTAGTACCTACGCTGAGTCCGTTAACGAGGCCTGTAGCGTCTACTGTACCTACTGCCAGAACCGTGCTGCTCCATGTTCCGCCTGCATCAACATCGCTGAGCTGGGTAGTGAAGCCGCTGCACACAGAGGGCGATCCGGAGATAGCAGATGGCTGAAGGTTCACGGTAACAACGGTACTAACTGCGCAAGTGCCTATAGAATAAGAAATAGTAGCTGTGCCCACGCCAGCTCCTGTTACCAGGCCACCGGCGCTGATGGTAGCAACAGTGGTAGGTGCGCTTGACCACACACCACCTGTAGTAGCATCACTAAGTGCCAAAGTAGTAGTGTTACATATAGGACCCGTATTTCCTGTTATGGCAACGGGCTGGGTATTTACGGTAACTACTATTGAAGTGGCACATGTGCCTATGGTATATGATATTGTTGTAGTGCCTACGCCCACGCCGGTAACTACTCCGGTGGCGCTTACAGTACCGGCTGCCGTATTTGAGCTGGTCCATGTGCCGCCTGCCACGGCATCAGTAAGTGCGGTAGATGAACCAACGCATACACTGGTAAGGCCTGTAATAGCGCCTGGTTGTGTATTTACTGTAACAATGGCCGTAGCATAGCATGAGCCAATAGTGTAAGAAATGGTAGCAGTGCCAGCTGCCACACCGGTTACTAATCCTGAGCCTGAAATAGAAGCTGTTGTTGCCGGGGTGCTGCTCCATACACCACCTGTAGTAGCGTCAGACAAGCTGGTTGTAAATGTTTCACAAACAGTCAGGGTACCAAGTATAGCGCCAGGCTGAGTATTAACAGTAACAATGGTAGTAGCAACGCAGGTGCCTATGGTATAAGAAATAGTGGTTGTTCCAACACCTATGCCAGTAACATTGCCCGTGCCGGAAACGGTGCCCACTGCGACAACAGTGCTTGACCATGTGCCGCCGGCAGTAGCGTCTGTCAGCGCTGTAGACGATCCTGCACATACAGAGGTAATACCTGTAATAGCCGCAGGTTGTGTATTTACGGTTACTACAGTTGTAGCATAACAGGTGCCTATCTGGTAAGATATGGCAGCAGTACCTGCGGAAACGCCGGTTACTACGCCGCCCGTGACAGTGGCAACAGTAGACGGGGTACTTGCCCAAACGCCACCGGTTGGTGAGTCGGTAAGGGTAGTGGTAAATGTTTCACATACCGAAAGCGTACCGGTGATAGGCCCTGGCGCCGTATTCACTGTCACCACCGCGATAGCGTAGCAGCTGCCCAGTGAGTATGAAATAACCGTGGTGCCAAGCGCTATGCCCGTGACGTTACCAGATGCGTCAACAGTGCCAACGGTAGGTATGGCGCTGCTCCAGGTACCACCTGCTGTAGCATCTGTAAGCGAGGTAACTGCACCTACGCATACGCTTAATGTGCCTGTAATGGCGGCCGGCGTTACATTAACCGTAATTTGTTTAGTGATAGAACAGCCCGCACCCAGATCGTACGTAATTGTGGTAATACCAGTGCCGGCGGCACTAACACCGGTTACAACACCAGTGCCCGAGATGACCGTTGCAGTGCCTGTGGCGCTGCTGGACCATGTACCGCCAGCTACAGCGTCGCTGAGGGTGATCGTAGATCCTTCGCATACTGTTGATGCGCCAAGTATTGTTGTAGGGCTAGGATTCACAGTTACGGTAGCGGTAACGAAACATCCTCCTGGTAGGGTGTACGTAATAATTGCTGTACCAGTGGAGAGGCCGCTAACCACGCCAGAGCTACCTACGACTGCTGTACCTGATGCGGTCCAGGTGCCCCCGCCGGCATCTGTAAGTGCAGTGTTTAACCCAACACATACGCTCAAAGTACCTGTGATAGGCGATGCACCTGGGTTTACCGTAACTACAGCAATAGCTGTGCAGCCGGCTGCAGTAGTAAATGTGATGTTTGATGTGCCGGGGGCAACACCGGTAACAACACCGGTACCCGCTATAACTGTGGCTACCGTGGGTGTGCCGCTGCTCCAGGTGCCTGCACTGGCATCAGTAAGTGTAGTGGTAGCGCCCGTGCAAACGGAGCGAGTGCCATTAATAGTACCCGGAAGCGGGTTTACGGTAACAACTGCTACAGTATAGCAGCCTACTGAGCTGGTATAAGTAATGGTAGAGGTGCCGCCGCTTACACCGCCAACTACGCCGGTAGCGCTTACTGTAGCAATACCAGTGGAGCTGCTGGTCCATGTGCCGCCAGTGATCACGTCACTTAGGTTGGTTGTGGAACCTACGCAAACTGTACGGGTACCGGTGATAGTGCCTGAATTGCAGGTAGACCAGCGATAAACCTGGCCATTAGCGGGCGATGATGATAATGTTTCAGTGAATATAGTGCTGGAAGGCACCGGTGCGGTACCTGTGTTAGGAAGGCTCTGAAAGTCGGTACCGCTGTTTGCGATGCCAATTGATCCTGAAGTAAGGCCGGAAGTATTAAAATTAGAAGTGCCATAGCAAAAATCGATGATATTCGATCCCTCATATAATTTTACCTGGAAATTTGCTGTTTTCGTTGTGCTATACCTGCCCCAGTCTTTCCATTCAAAAGTGAATATACGGCTACCTACAGCGCCAGTAGTAGAGTAATAAGCAGGAACGGCAGTGCCAAAAATGCCACTAAGTCCGGTCAGGTCATCCCAAAAAGGCATCAGCATACCTACACCGCCTGCAACCGAACCAATATTGGACAAAAGGTTTTGGAAGCTGGTGGAGCCGCCACCGCAAAATCCGCCCAAAGAGATGAATCCGTTTGAGGAAACAGCGGTTGAAGTATAAGGTGCGCCGCAGAAATAAAACGTAAACCCAATGGGCACAGAGCATATACCACAGTCATCGCAGGTTATGCCTGTGGTTGAAGTCGTTCCCGCAACACCGGATATACTTGAATACGGGCTGGAGAATGCCGAGAAGCTATACGATGCAGCGGTCTGCGCAAAAGTGCGTGCAGAAAGGCAGGTAAGGACAAGAAACAAATTGAGTAAAACAAACTTTTTCATGTTCAAATATTATGCTGTTACTACTATAAACCTTCTCTTATGAGATATAAAAAACTATCCCGCTTACCATAACTATGTGGTAAACAGGTTAGAATCGTACGCTAAAGATAAAGGATTTTAATTGTAAAATTAACTTTCGAACATATTTCCCACCTTAAACATGGGCTAAAAATAAATATTCGCAGCTGTGCAAAACAGATGCGAATATTTTGAAGTATTGACCTTAAAGAAGATTAATGGAGGCCTACTCTTTTGCTCTGGCCAAAATAATGGCAGGAGTAGGTGCTGGTATCTTGCTCCACGCTATACGCCATCCATAGACTATCGTTGCTAAGCTTGCCCCAGCCCTGGTAAGTGGTACCATTATTAGCGCCGATAAACGTAAAGGAGTCCGGAGACTGAATCGTACAAATGGCGCTGTCGTCCCAATTACCTATAAAATGCTTCATTACCATCTCATAAGGATTATAAGATATTGCCTGAAGTATAATATTGTATTGATGATACTGATCAGGGAAATTGCTGCAGCTGTCGCCGCCGTTGTAGTTGAATATGAATTTGTCGCGGCTCAGCGTATCGCACCTGAGGCCTTCATAGCCTACCGGGCACTCGCAATTTCCGCCGTTGCATACGCCACGGTGCAGGCACATTACATTATGGCATTTATCCTTATTACATGCGGTATAGGAGATGGCGGTAAGACAGGCTATAGCAACAAATGAAGCAAGAATAATAAGGCGCACGTGTTTCATAAATGAAATTTGAACAGCTAATATATTAAATGTTTGGCCAAAGATAACTTTTGATGCTGAAATTTTTGCAGGTAGCAGGAAGTATTTTGGTTTGGGGATTCGAAAGATCCGCCCAATAAGAAAGCCCCGGCTGTCCGGAGCTGGTAGTTCTCAAGGTTTGGGGAATTAAAAGAGCTATGAACAATAGAAAAGCCCCGGAAGTCCGGAGCTTGTAGTTCTTAAGGTCTGGGGGATTCAAAAGTGCTCGGCCAATAAAAAAGCCCCGGAAGTCCGGAGCTTGTAGTTCTCAAGGTCTGGGGGATTCAAAAGTGCTCGGCCAATAAAAAAGCCCCGGAAGTCCGGAGCTAGTAGTTCTCAAGGTCTGGGGGATTCAAAAGTGCTCGCCCAATAAAAAAGCCCCGGAAGTCCGGAGCTAGTAGTTCTCAAGGTCTGGGGGATTCAAAAGTGCTCGCCCAATAAAAAAGCCCCGGCTGTTCGGAGCTAGTAGTTCTCAAGGTCTGGGGGATTCAAAAGTGCTCGCCCAATAAAAAAGCCCCGGCTGTCCGGAGCTAGTAGTTCTCAAGGTGTCAGGGGGATATCTTTGAGTGAATGAAGTATCTCTTTAAAGGAGCAAATTTAAGGATAAGTCTCTACGAAAGTTCACATTTTTATAAAAGATTTATAAGTTTGACCATACCAATGTTCCATGCTAACCAAGCAACATACTGTATCTTCGCATTTGGCGTTAAGGAAATGGCCTGCTTTATTTTGCAATTTCCGCAAGCTTATATAATTACCAATACATGAAACGAGGCTATCTGCTGGTCATCATCATTTTACTGTTTTCCGCACGGCCTGCATTAGCCCAACGCCCTTTGCTCAATATGCCGGAGCATGACGACAAGCGATACTACTTTGGTATATCATTTGGCTTTAATGAATCTGTATACCAGATAAGCTATACCTCTTCTTTTGCCAACACCGATACCTTCAGGCGTATACAGCCCCACTGGCAGCCGGGCTTTAACCTTGGTCTGATAGGCAACCTGAAACTTACAAATTTTGTTGATCTGCGCTTTGTGCCATCTCTTTCCTTTGCATCGAAGAATCTTAATTATGAATATGGCCCCACTGCCACGCGTGCGGTGGATAGCGAGGTGAACAAGACGATTGAGTCTATATATATGCACCTGCCACTGCAGCTGAAATTTAAAAGTGACAGGATTAAAAATTTCCGGTTTTATGGTCTTGCCGGTGGTAAGTTCGATTATGACCTTGCCGCAAATGCCCGCTCTCACCGCCCAGATGAGTTTCTTAAAGTAAGCCCTGTGGATTTTGGTTATGAAATAGGCGTAGGCTTTGAGTTCTTTAACCCTAATTTTATTTTCTCCCCAGAGATAAAGCTAAGCCAGGGCCTTACGAACCAGCTATACCCCGACCATGGCCTGCAGCTAACCAATGCCATAAACTCCCTGCATACGCGTATGATCGTTATTTCCATTCACCTGGAGGGATAGGAGTTAGGTTAAAAGGTAAAAGTGAAAACCCGTTCCGCTTTACTTACATTAAGGTACCTACAATATTTCCCGGTTTTTAGATTCCACTGAAATAGCTGTTATCTTTTCGTGCAGGCGCACCGTGTTTTCGTCATTGAGCAGATGTATCTGGTCATGTACTGCCTTATCGTATTCGTTATTGCGAAAGGAGAGTAGTGCAATATTATTGATCTCTTCCCGGTACTTATCGTTGTGGAGGCGCAGAAATGCCAGCGCCGTTGCTGGATTCTTTTCGTCCGGGTAGGCATCAAGGTACAGCTGCATGTATTTATCAAACACCTGCGTTGCTTCCTCCTGATATTTGCTTACCGTTGCCACGATATAATTAGGGAAACAAAATAAATGAAAAATATGGAAACACGTGCACGGAGAACAACTATTGTTATGCGGCTATATTAAATTAATTGAAAATCAATTAATTATACGGTGGTGGCACGGTTATTGGTATACTTAGATCAAATGACACTGTAATAGATTCAACAATGCATTTGTTGCTACAGTGCTTGCCAACTAAAAGATATGAAAAAGTATGTAGTTATGGCCGTTATGGCCTTCGCATTGAATTGTTCGGCAGTTTCTGCACAGGAACAGGTTCAAACCAAAAGGGAAGACAAGGAGCAAAGGAAGGCAGACAATAAAAAAAGGATGCTTAACAACAGCCAGTCTAAACTGGACAAAAAGCAAGGTAAACTGGACAAAAAAGACCGGAAAATGCACAAAAAGCAACGGAAAGTAAATAAATCACAAAGAGCTATAAACAGCGAAACAGCTAAATAACCATCAGTTTCTTATAATTATTGCACAAAGGCTTCTGGATCACAGAAGCCTTTGTGCTTTTTTGTTAGCTGGCACATCCTCTAATCGAACTCACTTGGTGCTATACAGTCCATCCAGTACTCAATTATTTTCTTTATCACCTTTTCCAGGTCCTGTATAGAATTCGGTTTTTTGAAAAAACCCTGCACGGAGAGTGCATATGCATCCAGCACTGATTTTTTAGTGGCAGCTGTAGTAAAGAAAAGATAAGGTATACACTTTGTGTGCAGCTGTTCGTTTGTGAAAATCTTATTTCTTAATTCAAACCCGTTTATCCTGGGCATATTAATGTCTGACAGGATGAGAAAAGGCTGAGTATCCGTTTTGGTAATGAATTCCAGGGCGTCATTGCCATCGGAGAAAAAACAGATCTTGTTTTTATAGTTCAGCCTTGTAAAAATCTCCGCCATCATTTCCTGGTCGTCTCTATCATCTTCTATAACTACAATGGGTCCGCTTTTGTTCATATGATCTGATTCTGGCGCAAGGTAGTTGTTTTTACTGCGCCCGCTTTGTTCCATGTATTTAGTTCCTTTATTCAGTGGCAAATATGCAGCGCTACCTCAGCCGCAATACGGCATCTTACTAAAGAAAGATAATAAAATCAACGATTTAATAAAGTGAAAATTCTCTAATAAATTCATATATCTTTACATTATTAAAAGCAAAAGAGATAATTGTAATTAACAAGCATTTAAAACAGTACGCATTTGGTGTTAACGAATTGACCAAAATACATGTTTTCATTTAGTAGCTGCGATTTTGGATTGATTAAGAATTACCTGCGAACCTGAGATTAGAATGAAAGAAAAAATAAAAATTCTCTTAGTAGAGGACAACCAGGTTTCACTAGAGCTGGGAAAGGAGATCTTAGAAACGGCGGAATATGAAGTTGTTGCTGCCCACAATGGGGCTGAAGCGCTTAAATTACTGCCCTGTCACAACATATCTGTGATCATTACAGACATATTGATGCCGGATATAGACGGCTATTCACTCTGCTACCAGGTAAGGACCAATAAGGAATATAACGCTATACCAATCATCATCTATTCGGCTACCTACATTTCGCAGAATGACGAAGAACTGGCACTGGAAATTGGCGCTGACAAATACATACGCAAGCCTGCGAGCATAGAATTGCTACTGGAAACTATAAAGGACATTATTGCCTCACCCCGGAAGCTGGAATATAAAATAACCGGCCAGCACGAGCTATCGGAAATTACAAGGATCTATAACTCGCAATTTATTGAAAAGCTGGAATCGAAAAACCGGGAACTTGAGGAAGCGAAGCATAAAATTTTAGAAAGTGAGCAGCGCTTCCGCGCTATTATTGAGAATAGTTTTGAAGCTATTGTATTGCGAGATCATAGGGGAGCCGTAGTTTATCAATCACCAGGTGCTGAAAAAATAACGGGTTATACCACCGAAGAACTGAAGGATACCGGCTTAGCCTCATTCATACACCCGGATGATATGGAACAGGTAATGGCCCGTATGGAAACTGTAAGAAGGAATCCCAAAAAGCCTGTACATGGAATAAATAGAATACGGCATAAAAGTGGAAGGTATATCTGGATTGAGGGTTATACTGCTAATTTGCTGGAGGATGAGAACGTAAAGGCTATGGTGGGGAACTTCCGGGATATCACCGAGCGGAAACTATCTGAAGAAAAATTAGAAAAAAGAGAACTGAGATTTAAGGCCCTGCTCGAAAACAATGTTGATGCCATCTCGCTTTTGGACGAGCATGGCAAAATTACCTACCATTCGCCAGGTGCCGAACGTTTACTTGGCTATACCCCTGAAGAGATACTGGGCAGCCAGGGCATTGATTTTTTTCATCCGGATGATGTGCAGGGTGTGCGTGAGCGCCTGGTAACGGCACTGAAAAATCCGGGTATGCCCATCTTTCGCACAAACAGGCTGCGGCACAAAGACGGGCATTACATATGGGTAGATGGGACAACAACAAATCTGCTGCATGACGAGAATATACGGGCTTTCGTGGGCAATTTTCATGACATTACCGAACGCAAGCTTGCGGAAGCAAAAAGTGAAGAAAATGACCGGCGGCTAGCCGCTGAACGGGCACGATTCTCCAATCTTTTTTTACAAGCGCCATCATGCATATGCATACTGGCGGGGCCAGACCATGTATATGAGATGGCCAACCCGCTGTACTTGCAGATAACGGGAAAGAAAGATATAATAGGAAAGACGGCGGAGGAAGTCTTCCCGGAGCTGGTGGAACAGGGTTTTTTGGGGCTACTGGGAAATGTATATAAAACCGGACTACCATTTTCTGGTAAAGAAGCGTTCATTCAGCTGGACGTTTTAGAAAATGGTGAACTTACAGATCAGTACATGGATTTCGTGTACCAACCCTATAAAGACGATAACGGTAAAGTAGAGGGTATTTTCTTTTTTGCAAACCTGGTTACGGAGCAGGTACTGGCCAGGAAGAAAACGGAACAGAATGAAAATCACTTTCGTGCACTGGTGGAAAACGCAACCGACCTGGTAGTAAAAACTGATGAGCAAGGCAGGATAACCTATGTAAGCCCTGCTCATGTAAAACTGACAGGATGCAGTGTGCAGGAGATATTGGGCAGATCATTCTTTTCTTTTCAGCATCCGGATTATGTGCAGGAGTTAAAGCAAAAGTTCAAAGAGCTATTAGCTAGCCCCGGAGTGCCCATGCCGCGTGTCAGCCGCTTCCGGCGCAGAGACGGAACCTACAGTTGGGTAGAAGGAACAGTGATAAATCTGCTTAATGATGAAAATGTAAAGGGAATTGTTTGCAATTTCCATGATATATCGGATAGTAAACTTGCAGAACAAAAACTCATTCATGCCAACAGGCTTTATGTATTCATCAGTCAGATAAACCAGATCATCGTACACATAACCGATAAGGCGGAGCTATATAGAGAGGCATGCCGCATTGCCATTACTATTGGTAAATACCAGATGGCATGGATAGGTGAGGTGGATGTACCAAATAAAAGAATTTCCCTTGTAGACAGTTGTGGCATAGCACAGGGAGATGTTTATTTGTTCGACAATGTGCGCTACGAGGATAAAGGACCGCAAGATCGTGCAATAACCTCTGGTGAGTACTATGTATGCAATAATGTGCAGCAAGACCTGGAAACTGTAGGCTGGAAGCCATTTGCGGCCATGTACTCTTTGCGCTCGTGCATGGTACTGCCCATAAAGTGCGCAGGCGTTACGGTGGCAACTTTTAACCTGTATTCGTCAGAACAAAATTTGTTCGACGAACAGGAAATAGCGTTGCTGCGGGAAGTAGCCGGTGACATCTCCTTTGCACTCGATGTATTTGAGAAAGAAAAAAAGAGGCAACGGATGGAGCAGGAGCTGATCCATAGCGAAATGCGCCTGAAGCAAGCGCAGGCTATAGCGCACGTAGGCAGCTGGGAGCTGGACTATATATCCGGTGCGGCCATCTGGTCTGATGAGTTTTGTAAAATATACGGTCTCTCGCCGCTTGACAACAGGCAAACCTTTCAGACCTGGATATCATTTATACACCCTGATGATGTGGCGTACACGAAGCAGGTGCTTAATGACGCCCGGAAGGCATCAAGCAATTTTGCATTTCACCATCGCATCATAATCGGAGATGGCGAAATAAGGCACATCTATTCGCAAGCCGAATTTGTCTTTGACCACGCGAATAACCCGGTAATGCTGCATGGTGTAGCACACGATATCACAAAGATGAAGAAGGCAGAACTGGAGCGCACAAAAATTATTGCTGATATGGTGCAGCGCAATAATGATCTGGAGCAGTTTTCATACATCGTATCTCACAACTTGCGCGCTCCAGTGGCCAACATACTGGGGCTGGTGGATATTATGCAGAACATTGGTATAGAAAAAGAGGAGGCGGAAAGCGTTACCAAATTCCTGGGTACTGCAGCAGAAAAGCTGGACCATGTGATCAAAGACATAAATGATATACTGGAAGTGAAAAATGACCTGAACGGGCTGCGTGAAAAGGTCAATTTTGATAGCCTGCTAAAAAGCCTGAGGTCAGGTATTGAAAACAATGTCAGTGATGATCTGCTGAATATTAAAAGCGATTTTTCCGCCGTGCAGGAAATAAATACTGTGAAAACATACATCTACAGTATCTTTTTCAACCTTATCTCAAACAGCATCAAATACCGCAGACCCGGTGCTGCACTGCTGATAGATATTTCGAGCAGCAGAGTAAACAACAGAGTCCGGCTAATCTTTAAAGACAACGGCCTGGGGATAGACCTTGGGAAAAATGGCCGTGATATTTTCGGACTGTACAAGAGATTCCATCACCAGATAGAAGGCAAAGGGATGGGATTGTTCATGGTAAAAACCCAGGTGGAGATACTGGGAGGGAAGATATCTGTAGAAAGCGAAGTGAATGCAGGTGCCACTTTCACCATAGAATTTGATGAGAAGGTCAGCTAATGTGTTCAAATAAGCCCGCAGGATATCCACAATTGCCCTATAAACATTTCGTGTTGCAGCATATTATTTTGCACCGTAAATTTGTGATTGATTTCGGTGTTTTACTCGATCATGGGCGGGTTTGTACCTGTTTTTTTAACGGAAATGCAACCGCAAAAACCCGCAATTTATAAATAGTAAATTGCTGATAATCAATCATAATGTGTGCAATTTTCTTTTTTCGGAACACCCGCAAAGAGCATAGATGTTATCCGGAACTCTTTGATTATTTTGCAACTGAACTTGCGAACTTGACTCACAGTTTTTGAATTTTAATTTTTGAATTTAGATAATGAAAGAAGCATATATAGTAGACGGCATTCGTACTCCAATTGGCAATTTCAGAGGTGCGCTCTCAAATATGCGCACCGATGACCTGGCCGCATATATAATGCGCAAACTGGTGGAGCGCAACCCATCTATACCGGCAGAAGCAATTGACGATGTGATCTTTGGCTGCGCCAACCAGGCGGGTGAAGACAACCGCAACGTAGCGCGAATGGCGTTGCTGCTGGCAGGTATACCCTATACTGTGCCGGGCGAAACGGTGAACAGGCTTTGCGCATCGGGCATGTCGGCGGTGATAAGTGCGGCGAATGCCATACAGGCCGGGAACGGTGATGTGTTTATAGCCGGTGGCGTAGAGCATATGACACGTGGTCCGTGGGTGATCTCCAAGACATCACAACCCTTCGGACAGGACGCGCAGATGTTCGACTCCAGTTTTGGCTGGCGTTTCATAAACCCGAAGATGCATGAAATGTATGGCACGGATGCCATGGGCGTGACGGCAGAGAACCTTGCCGAAATGTATAACATAAGCCGTGAAGACCAGGATGCATTTGCATATCACTCGCAGATGAAGGCTGCTGCGGCACAAAGCGCGGGCAGGCTGGCGGAAGAAATAGTGGCGGTGGAGATACCCGGGAAAAAAGGAGATGTACAGATAGTGGATAAGGATGAATTCCTGAAACCATCTACTACAATAGAAAAGTTGGGACAGTTGAAGACCGCCTTTAAGAAGAATGGCACCGTTACTGCGGGCAATTCATCCGGGCTGAATGACGGCGCTGCTGCGCTGTTCATAGTATCCGGAGATGCCGTGAAGAACTATAATCTTACACCCAAAGCAAAAATACTAAGCTCGGCGGTAGTAGGCGTAGAGCCACGCATCATGGGCATAGGTCCTGTTGGCGCCACTAATAAGGCATTGGCAAAAGCCGGCCTTACGCTCAACGATATAGACGTTATAGAATTGAACGAGGCATTTGCGGCTCAAAGCCTGGCCGTAACCCGCCAGCTTGGACTTGCAGACAATGACCCCCGTGTGAACCCGAATGGCGGTGCTATAGCTATAGGCCACCCGCTGGGCATGAGCGGTGCGCGCATCATAAACTCTGCGGCAATAGAATTGAAGAAGCGTGGTAAGAAATATGCACTGGCTACTATGTGCATAGGGCTGGGGCAGGGGTATGCGGTAATTATTGAGCGGGTGTAGGATAGATTTGTTCACCTGCTTCGCAAAATTAATTCCCACGAAAACCTGTGTGGCAATACAAAAAATTGTATTGCCGCCTTTGACCAGGAGCCCTCATCCCAATCACCATTGAATGCGGCAACTCTAGAGGCAAATCAATGGCTTTGCCTGACCGTTACAGTTTTGGCTGTAATGCTGGCTTTATATTACGCTAAAGACGATAGGACATCCTTTGTCCTGCAAATCCTGATCCGTGTTGAATATTACTGATTTTGTTTTTACATTGCATATAACTATAGTCTAAAATAAAAAGTGGCAAAAAAGAAACCAATACAAAGGGCGGAACCGCCTAAAGCGGCACCCCAGGTACCCAATAAAACAGCCCGGCAGCCGGAAGCCAAAACACCAATGGCCATGACTGATAAATGGTATATCATTATACTAATGGCAGTAGTGTTTGCCGTAAACGCGCGCACTATTGGTTATGAATATACCTACGATGATGCTGTATTTACTTCAAAAGGCAACCTGATAGACCTGCCGGAAATGGGGGGCATCCACTGTATACCCGCGCTGTTTACCCACGGCAAAAACTACTGTTTTGATAAAAGCAATAATGGCTCTTACCGCCCTTTACTGCCGGCAACCTTCGCTGTAGAACATGCTATATTGGGTGACTTTAACCCTACTTTCAGCCATTTTGTGAACCTCGTATTGGCCTGCCTGCTTGTGATGCTGCTGTACAAGTTGCTGCGCCGGATGTTCCCGGCATATTCTGCCTATGTGCCTTTTCTGATACTCTTGCTCTTTGAGCTGCACCCCATACATACAGAAGTGATGGCCAGTGTGAAGAGCCGTGATGAGATTATTGCGCTAATATTCAGCGTACTGAGTATGCTGCAAACATTTAAGTACATAGAGGACAATAAAGCAGGCCACTTAGTGCTGTCCGGCGTCTACTTTTTCATTGCCCTGCTGGCTAAGGAAAGCCCGGTCTGTTTTATTGCCATTGCACCGCTTAGCGTTTACTTTTTTACTTCTGCCAATATCAAAAAGATACTCATTTCGTCTATTCCATACTATGCCATGATATTCCTGTTTTTGCTGATACGCCACTTTATACTTGAAGCAGAAGCGGGGGATGTGTCTATCACGGAGAATACATTTGCAGGCATCACCGATTTTAGCCACAAGATCGGCACCATACTTATTATCCAGCTCAAATACCTTGAGTTGCTCATACTCCCACATCCGCTTTCTTTCGACTATTCTTACAATCAAATACCTATTACCAGTATTACCAATTATGTCGCCATCATATCCCTGGCCATATTCACGGGCTTATTTGTTTATGCCATTGCTACCTTTAAGAATAAAAACGTCTTTGCCTACTGCATTCTGTTCTATTTCTTTGCCATGGGCGTAACTTCAGGCTTGCTGATACGGATAGGCGCTACCGCCGGTGAGCGCTTTATATTCATTGGTTCGCTGGCTTTTTGTATTGCGGCTGTTTTACTGCTTGCAAAACTATTTAAGTCAGATCTTGCCACACTCACCTATGAGCATTCACGTACCCTTTCTTATACCCTCATTGTAATTTCAGTATTGTATGCGGGCAAAACAATAGCAAGGAATGAAGACTGGAGCAGCAACATGGCGCTCTTTAGGAGTGGGGTAGTTACCGCGCCTAACAGCTGGCGCAGTACAAACTGCCTGGCTGTGGAATACAAGCGCATGGCCACCGCAGAGACTAACCCACAGGTACAGCTCACTGAGTGTGATTCGTCTATTAAATATTACAAACAGTCTATCGCTATTTATCCATTAAAAGCCGATACCCATGCCGACCTTGGGGCTGTTTATTTTATGATGAAGAATTTTGACTCATCAATTGTTTATCTGAACAATGCACTGAGATTAAACCCTAAACTGGCAAATGCCGCTGGCAACATGGGCACGATATACATGAACAGCAGCAGGTTTGATATGGCATTGAAATATTACCTGATGGTAGTAAATAATGACAAGGCGAACATTGATGCGACCTATATCTTAGCGCAGTTTAATGCCGGCGCTTGCTATTACAACCTGCAGAAAAAAGATTCGGCGATAATGTTATTTAAGAAATCCTATCAAACATCTCCGGACTATAACGACCATAGGGCGGTGGGATATGTGGCGCAAATATATAGGGAGCAGGGCAACCTGGATTCTGCAACGAAGTATGAATCACTGGCAAGGCAGTTTAAGAAATAAGAAATGAAAAAAGTAAAAAATGAAACCCCAAAGGCGGAGGTTATAGCATTCAGTGAACAACCTGCAAATAATGTGCTATCCCAGTATTTACCGGGTATCATATTGTTCGTCCTTCTGCTCATTGCAGGTATCGCTACCTATAAAGACTATGGCATGGGGTGGGATGAGCCGGCACAGCGCGGCCCTGGCCTCCTCAGCTTCAATTACATCTATCATGGTAGTAAGGAGCTTTTTCTCACCCCTTCAGACAATCACGGGGCGGGCTATGAGCTGTTGCTCATATTTATTGAAAAAGGGCTCAGGTTAAAAGACCCGAAGGCCATCTATGAAATGAGGCATATTGTTACCAATGTGTTTTTCCTCATCAGTTGCCTGTTTGCTTATGTGCTGGTGCTACGCCTCTTTAAAGACAAATGGCTGGCAACACTCGCTTTCCTGATGCTTGCACTTAATCCCCGCCTGTATGGACATTCCTTTTTCAACAGTAAGGATATGCCCTTTTTGTTCATGGTCATCATTATGCTTGCACTTTGCCAGATGGCATTTGAAAAGCAGAAAAAATGGCTGTTTCTGTTGCTCGGCATTGCCGCAGGGTACGCCACCAGTATAAGGATAATGGGCATCATGCACTTCCTGTTCATCATGGGCTTTTTAGTTATTGACATGCTTGCCGATATGAAGAAAAAAGAGAAGCCCACAAAACAGCTTATACATATGGGCCTTTTCATGGTAGGCTACTTTGTGCTGCTCTACATATCATGGCCATATATATGGAGGTCGCCGATAAAGACATTTGGTGAGTCGTTCAGTAAAATGGCCAGTTTCGACTGGCATGTATCTGTATTGTTCCAGGGGCAAATGATCCAATCTACCAAAATACCGTGGGATTACTTCCCGGTATGGTTCATGATATCCAATCCGCTGCTATGGCTTGCCGCAGGCGTCGCGGGTGCCTGTCTTATCGCCTATGCTTTTATAAAAAAACCAATCGCTTTTTTCCAGAATACACCGGAGCGCAACTTTGCATTGTACCTCGCTACCTTTCTTGCGCCAATTTTCGCAGTCATCCTGCTACACTCCGTGATCTATGACGACTGGCGGCACCTTTATTTCGTATACCCGCCATTTGTGTTCATGGCCATTTACGCTATCCATAAGTTTTGGAAGGGCAAAATGAAAATGGTACTGCAGATAGTTTGCGGCTTACAACTTGCCGGCCTTGTCTTTTTTATGGTACGGAACCACCCGTTCCCTCAAGTGTATTTCAACCCCCTGGTATCCCATGAAGATGAATACCTGCGCCGCAATTACGATTTTGAATACTGGGGCTGCGGCTATAAGCAGGGGTTGGATTATATTATCGCCAATGACACATCACGCCATGTAAAAATATGCTGTCAGTACCCAACCCCGCTCAATAATAACATACTTATGCTGCCGGCAAACCAACGCGATCGTTTTGTATGGACCACCGATGCCCGTGATGCCGATTATTTCATAACCAATTTCCGTTTGCACCCGGAGGATTATCCAGATGATAAAAACCCTTCTACAAATATATACTACGAGATACAGGCAGAGAACAGCACCGTGATGCGGCTATACAACCCAAATGGAAAAAAGAAGCAAGCTATTGGTAGATAGGTTTGGAGATCTTGAGGGGTGTCAGATATATGTTACCCCAAATTTGGAGGTGTTGGATGTTCTGATAGATATTCTACACTGAATTTTAGAGGTACTACGTAGAGACGCAATGCATTGCGTCTCTACACGATGAAAATAAAAATAGGCCTAATCAACCCTGTTCAGAAACAAACAACTCAGAAGCTATCCGGTCTGCGAATAATTTCCCTTCATTTGTAAGCAGTAGCTTCCGCTCATTTTGTACCAGCCATTTTTTCTCCTGGAACAGGTGGCTGCTTTTCTCCACCATGGTGGCGCAGGTGCTGTCCCATTCGCGGGCTACCTTGTCAAGGTCAAGCCCCCACATGGTGCGCAGGGAGGTCATTATATACTCGTTCAGGTGTGCAGTGAAGCTTAGCTGCTCTTCTTCAAACATCAGTTTATGCTCTTGTAAAATACCCTTTGCATACAGCGCATTATTGGCAACATTCCACCTGCGGGAAGTGCCGTTGAAGGAATGGGCTGATGGCCCGATACCCAGGTAATGGTGCCCGCGCCAGTAGTTAGTATTGTGTACGGCATACCGGCCGGGCAGTGCAAGGTTGGATATTTCATAGTGCTCATAACCCATTGCCGCTGCCTGTTCCATAAGTATCTCAAACTGCCCTGCGGCCTGCTCTGGATCTACAGGTGCTGCTTTCTTGTGGGCAATGGCATATTGCAGCGCTGTCTTATCTTCTACCGTCAGCGCATACGATGAGAAATGCGGTATGTTCAGCTCTTTTACTTTTGCAAGGTTCTGCTTCCATGCGGCATCTGTAAGGCCGGGCGTGCCATAGATGAGGTCTATGCTCAGATTGTCAAACCCCGCGTCCTGTGCCGCTTTTATGGCGTAGTCTGCCTGCTGTGTATTATGCGCGCGCTTCATATACAGAAGGTCTTCTTCCCTGAACGACTGCACGCCTATGCTGAAACGGCTCACGGGAGTACCCCTCAATGCTTGTAGATAGTGCTTATCAAGGTCATCTGGGTTTGCCTCTAGCGTACATTCTTTAAGTTCTTCTACTTTGTAGTATTTCAGAATGGCATCAAAGAGCCTGTTGATGTCATCGGCAGACAAAAGCGACGGTGTGCCCCCACCAAAGTATACGGTCTCCACAGGTATATCCTGCAGGTATTCACGTTGCATCTCTATTTCCCTCAACATTGCCTGCAATACATCTTCCTTATATTTTAATGAAGTGGAAAAATGAAAATTGCAATACACACATGCCTGCTTGCAGAAGGGGATGTGCAGGTAGATCCCCGCTGTGTGCGGTACAGTGCCTTTAACGGATAACATTGCCGCAAAGGTAGTGTATTGAAAAATGGCTGCGGAGCGGGCTGCCACGAAAAAGCCACGCTCTGTAGCATGGCTTTTAAACTCCTTTTAAGACTTTTACGTCATCCCGGCTTGTACATTAATGACCGTGGCCTTCATGACCATGGCCGTGCTCTCCGTTACCATGTTCTTTGTTACCATGGTTGCCATTATCCTTATGCCCGTTACCATGCCATTGCCCGTGCTCCGGGTGGTTTGGATTTTCACGATAGCGCTCTTCATGGCTATCACGGATCGGGTGCTGGTCATGTCGTCCCTTGTATTGAACATATTCTGTACGGTACCGGTCATGATGCATCCATGGTGATGGCTCATTTATAACCACCTTATGTGCACTGTACAGGTCGAAACTATTGTACTGCGGCGGTAAAGAATACCGGGTGATCCATTGCCCGCCATCATAATAAGTGTATTGTCGGCGTGGCACATCGTAATAGGCATCTACATCAGGAATGTAGTAATAGTCCACATGATCGTAGCCTACAGGGCCCCATACGGGCTGCATGCCTATGTTCACACTTACGCTTACCTGTGCACTGGCGTGTTGTGCAAAAAATGAGGCAATCACGACAGCAATTGAAAGAATTGGCTTTTTCATACCAATGCCCGCGGTAAAACCGTGCCATAACGATAGTTGTGAGGCGCTGTATGGCTAATTTAGAAAGATCCGGTTCCTACCTGCGATATTTCTTTCGTGGACTGCGTTTGTGGTGATAAATAGCAATTATTATCACTTTGCGTACCTGCTCCTCGATAAAATGGACAATGGTGTACGGATACCTGTTTGTACTCACTTCGTAATAATGACGGAATAGATTCTTATACCTGCGTGGATCGCTGCCAATTATATCTAACTTATCATTTACAGCTTTGATAAATCCACTGGCCGCCAGAGTGCTTTGGGCTTCATACCAATTAATTGCTTCGATGTACTCATCGGCAGCAATTTCGCGATAGGAGATCTCGTACATTTAACTATTTGGACTTAGTTAGCATTTTTTTTATTCGTTTGTCCATAGCATCACGTGGTATGACTTTTCCATCCTTTTTATACTCGGCATAACGCCTATCCAACTCTGCCTTGAATTCCTCGGTATAGTCTTCTTCTCTATTCTTGATACTGTCCTCAAACAGAGTGTAAATAGCAGCTGCCTTCTTATCTTCAATACTATCAATAAAGCGATGGAGCTTCTCCCGGATCCCTGCGGTATTCATATCTTCGTATTTCTACAAAAATACTATTTTATTTAAACATGTTATTATTTGGAATAATGCCTTACTCATCGGGGCAAATGAAAAAATCCCTTCATTCGCTTACTTTTGCACCAAATACACAATATGCAATTCGACCGGAAAAATCTGTCTCAGAGCCAGCTTGTAGATATATATAAGGAACTGCTGCGCCCAAGGATGATAGAGGAAAAAATGCTGGTATTACTGCGCCAGGGCAAGATCAGCAAATGGTTTAGCGGCATAGGACAGGAAGCAATAGCAGTTGGCGCTACCCTGGCGTTGGATGCAGATGAGTACATCATGCCTATGCACCGCAACCTGGGTGTATTTACTACGCGTAAAATGCCTTTTGACAAACTGTTTATGCAGTGGCAGGGAAGCAAAGAGGGTTTCAGCAAGGGCAGGGAGCGCTCTTTTCACTTCGGTGCAAATGAGTATCACATTTGCGGTATGATCTCCCATTTAGGGCCGCAACTGGCCATAGCCGATGGTGTGGCACTGGCACACAAACTAAAGCAGGAAAAGAAAGTATCGCTTGCATTCAGCGGAGACGGCGGCACCAGCGAAGGCGATTTTCATGAGGCGCTGAATGTGGCTGCCGTATGGGGGCTGCCGGTAATTTTTATAATTGAAAACAATGGTTACGGACTGAGTACACCCAGCGATGAGCAATTCATCTGCAAGCAGCTTGCAGACAAGGCCGTGGGATATGGCATGAAGGGCATAACCATTGACGGTAATAATATACTTGAAGTTTACAGGGAGATCACCAAGGCCCGGCTCTACTGCATTACAGAACAGAAGCCGATACTGGTAGAGTGCATGACCTTTCGTATGCGGGGGCATGAGGAAGCGAGCGGCGTGAAGTATGTGCCTAAAGAGCTGTTTGAAGAATGGGGCAAGAAAGACCCGCTGGCAAACTATGAGCAGTTCCTTAAAGACGAGAACTTACTGGATGATGATAAGATAGCGGCCATACGAGCGGTGATACAAAAGGAAATTGAAGACGGCATAGCCCGTGGTTTTGCCGCACCTGATGTAACACCCAATACGGCTGAAGAGATGGCCGATGTGTACGCACCGGTCCGCAGTGCAACTGTTCCGAAAAGCACCGCGGGCACAGAAAAGAAATTTATACAGGCAATAACCGAGGGCCTGAAGCAAAGCATAGAGCGCCATCCTAACCTGGTACTTATGGGACAGGATATTGCAGAATATGGTGGCGCTTTTAAAGTAACTGATGGCTTTGTGTCTTTATTTGGTAAAGACCGCGTGCGGAATACACCCCTGTGCGAAAGCGCCATAGTAGGTGCAGCATTGGGACTTTCTATAAAAGGATTTAAGTCTATGATGGAAATGCAGTTTGCCGACTTTGTGACGGTAGGCTTCAACCAGATCATCAATAACCTTGCTAAGATACATTACCGCTGGGGCCAGAATGCCGATGTGGTTATACGCATGCCCACGGGTGGCGGTGTAGGTGCAGGGCCCTTCCACTCGCAGAGCAACGAGGCATGGTTTGTGCACACACCCGGCCTTAAGGTAGTTTATCCTTCTACCCCCGAGGATGCGAAAGGACTGATGATAGCGGCAATAGAAGATCCTAACCCGGTGATGTTCTTTGAGCACAAAGCCCTTTACCGCAGCATCAGCGGCCTGGTGCCGGAAGAATATTATACGGTAGAAATAGGCAAGGCAAGAATAGTGCGCCAGGGAAGCGACATCAGCATCATTACTTATGGGATGGGTGTGCACTGGGCTATGGAATATGCTAACAAACACCCCGATGTATCTATAGACATACTGGACCTGCGCACCCTATTGCCGCTGGACTATGAGGCTATACGCGCGGCGGTGCTGCGTACCGGAAAGGTATTGCTGCTGCACGAGGATACGCTGACTGGTGGCATAGGCGGTGAGCTGGGTGCATGGATATCAGAAAACTGTTTTCAGAACCTGGATGCACCTATAGTGCGCTGCGCCGGACTGGACACACCGATACCATTTGCCATACCGCTGGAGCAGAACTTTATGGCCAATAGCCGGCTCGATGCCAGTGTGCAGAAACTACTGTCCTATTAAGCTCTTTAGCCGCTTGCCGTTGCCTGCTGGCAGGCTGGTTTGGCTTTTGGGTTATTGTTAATTACATTCGTACGTGAAATGTGGTTTGTATGATTAAACGCTTAACGCATATTGCCCTGCTTACCGGAACAGTAGCTCTCTTCTTTTCCTGTAAGGATATGACGCCCAAAAACCATGGGCCCATAGTACTTGGCGACTCATCGACCATAGTAACCGAGAACGACCCCCAGAAACTGCGGGATATGGTAACCGACCTGCATCCTGTAATTCCGGAGCCTAAAGACACCGTGGAGACCAAGCCACAGGCATCTGCCCCGGATACCGCAGGGAAAGCAAAACCTGCCGTGGCTGCCACACCACAGCCGGCGGCGCTACCAAACGTACCCGGGCTTAAAGCAGAATTTAAAGATGTGTCTGTGCTGATACCCGGGCTTAATGCAAAGCTGGCGGGAAGAGCAGATCTGCACAAAGCAAATGGCGCTGTATACACGCTGGTGAGCGGCGATGTAGAAGGTGGTACGATAAAGCTTACGGGTAACATAACTAAGGTGTCGCAGCGCTACCAGTCTGTGGTAGTACTGAAAAATAACATGGGCACCCTGCCCCTGGAATCATTATCCGTAACTACCGACTGGGAAACCGTGAAGGGCGGCAATAACCAATACAGAATAACTGACCTTGACTCAAAATCGCTGGAATACCCGCATGCCGGCGGCAGCGCCATACGCAGTGCTATAAGCAAAGCGGCGAAACGCCGCCACTACAGCCGCAGGAAAATAGAAGACCTGGAAGAAAGCGTGCATCGTGTACGGGCTGCCAATCAAAAGCCGCTCTACGTGGAGCTCCGCTCAGTGATGTGGAAAATAGACGGTAAAGATGCCAATGGTAAAATGTTCTCCAAGCAGATACGCATAGATATACCTATGTAAAGTCAAAAGGCAAAAGTCAAAACCCAAAAGCGCCTTTATAATTCTACCAGGATCTTTGCGTCTTTGCGGTTAAAAAAATGTTAGAGCTCTGCGAGCCGCAAACACACTTCACCTATCGGCAAGCCCATTACATTATAGTAATCCCCGTTTATTTTTTCAATACCGGTTACGCCTATCCATTCCTGTATAGCGTATGCACCCGCTTTGTCAAACGGTTTGTAGTGTGCCACATAATGTTCTATCTGCTCATCGCTGAGCTTGCGGAAATAGACTTCCGTGGTAGTGGAAAAGCAGATCTCTTTTTGCTCCTTACGTATGCAAACACCTGTAACTACAGTATGCATGCGGCCAGATAGTTGCTTCAGTATCTCAACAGCATGGGCCGCATCCTTTGGCTTGCCTAGTATTTGGTCATCCAGCAGCACCAGTGTATCAGCAGCTATGACTATGGCATCATTCACCCATAGCGAAACTGCGTCTGCCTTTTTACGGGCAAGATGCTCAGGAACCTCCGCTGCAGGCATGCCCGGCGGATTTGTTTCATCCACATCTGCAATAAGCACTTCAAATTTCAGCTCCGCCATTTCCATAAGCTGCTTGCGGCGGGGCGACTGTGATGCGAGAATAATTTTGCTCATACTAAGTACTTATAAACAACTAAAGAGAATATGCCCGAGACCATTATTATTTTGAGCCAGCTACTCACTTTCTTAAAGTGGATAGGGGTTAGTTCCCGGCCCAAATATACCATCAATCCGATAAGCGGTAAAACAACGAACAATAGCAGGTAATAACCCAGCAGCAGATTGCCGCTGCGGACAAGGAAGGCACTACACCAAAAGAGTGCGGCCATCACCAGCACACCCAGTACGCGTGTAATTTTTACAGCGCCTGTCAGCCCCCATTTTACCGGCATAGTCACACACCCTTCCTCTACATCTCCTACCAGGTCCTCCATGTCTTTTACTATCTCCCGCATCCACGTGAGCAGGAACGCAAACAGGGCGTAGACAATAAGCACATAGACCGGGTTGATGCCACGATGGTATGCTGAATTAGCTGTGATACCGGCTTCGGTGATCTTATTCACCATAGAGGGCTCGTAGGCAATAAGTACAATAACGGTGAACGCACTAAGTAGTGCGACTACCACATTGCCGGTAACATACTGCCGCTTAAAGTGGGTAGAATAGAACCATAAAAGCAAAGTGCAATTTACCTGGAACAACAAGCAGAGTGGCTGGCGCGAACGAATGGCTACGATGCCCGCTGCAATCAGCGCCACGAAATTGAGCGCAGTATGTGCTGTGATGGCCTGCTTGCGGGGTATCACTTTTGCAAGCACTACCTTATCGGGCCGGTTAATGAGGTCTATCTTAATATCGAAATAGTCATTGATAATGTACCCGGCCGCTGCAATAAGTAGTGTGGATAAGCTGATCAATAAAAAGTTGAGCGTTGTCAGCACCACAGGCCCGGCGGGCAGCACTACACACCACCACGCCAGCAACTGCGTAAGAAATATGATGAGCAGGTTCTTCCAGCGTATAAGGCGAAACCAGGGCATAGTTTTAGCGGCGGTTCTATGGCTCAAAGATAAAGCATAGCGTAGAACAATTGAGCCATTGCGCTGTTGAGTAATTAAGCCATTACTACCTATTCCCAATCAGGGTACTCCGCATTCCAGTGTATTTTTTCACCTACCTGGTTAAGCCCGAAAAGCTTGTTCAGCGCCAGCGTGAGGCTGAACTCGTTGTAAGCCCCCGCTACAGAGTAATAGCTGCGTGCATAGTGTATCTGCAACTTCTTCAGATCCAGCCCTGCACCAAAAGCAAAGCCGGCCGTGGCAGGATTAGTCTGCAAGGCCATTTCGCGGCGGCGCATGTCGTTGTAAGAAAAGGAAACAGTGAGGCGTTTTGCCAGTGTAAGCTCAGCCCCCAATATAAAATGCCGGAACAGCTTATCACCAAAATGAGATCCCTTGTCTTTTACTGTATCGTTTGTTCCCAGGCTATTAGTGCCGGCAAGGTCGGCTGGATTAGCATAGCGTATATCCCACTCATACAAGTGATGCACAGTAGCCAATAAACGGAGTGGCAGGTGTTTGAATTTTTTAGATGCACCGATCTGCAGGTCAAACGGCATTGGCTCAGCAGTGTTAGAAGCGTCATACTTCTTTACCATCACGCCCATGTTCTTTGCTACAATGCCTACGTCCCAGAGAGAGGCCGTGTCATAATAGTTTACACCCACGTCTGCAAGGGCGGCAGCAGCCTTATATTCTCCCAGTGACGACCCCGCCCACTTCACGGCAACACCATACCGCCAGTGCTCCATATAAGAGCGTGAGGCGCCAAGGGTGGCCGCATAATCGCTGGCGTGAAACTCGCCGGTTATGTTACCCACATTATTGGTCTGGTCGAAGCCGCCATAGTTGAGGTACTGCATACCAAAGAAGAACGAAGTATTGAGCTTAGCATCATGGTAGCCATATTGCAGGTTCATAACCGCAATGGCAGCATAGTAGCTGTTGTAAACGAGTTGCAGCTCATTGTGCATGCCGGGCCGCATAAGCGCGGGGTTTTGCAACGCAAATGCGATATCATTATCCGGGTTGGCCACGCTGATGCCGCCAAGGGCGGAAACATGCGGTGCATTGGGCAGGCGCAGGTACTCAAAAGCCGACTGTCCACCCGAAACCTGGGCAAAAGAAGGATTGATGAAAAAACAAAACACCAGCAACCCCCAAACCCCTAAAGGTGCTTTCCCATATTGCGTAACTCGCATTGTAAATAAATCTTTTTTGATAGAGCTAAAACGCTTTATCATCTGAATTATTGCCTTGTTCCCTCAAACACCCTCTACCAGCAAAGGAAGTCATTATGGATTTTGCGGCATCATCTCTTCTACAATACGGGTGCTTACGCCAGTATTAGAGAAGCCGCCATCGTGAAACAGGTTTTGCATTGTCACCATGCGGCTATAGTCGCTCATCAGCATTACGCAGTAGTTTGCGCAGTCTTCAGCGCTTGCATTGCCCAGTGGCGACATCTTATCAGCATAGTGGTAAAACACATCGAAGCCGGCAACACCCGAGCCTGCAGTAGTAACCGTAGGCGACTGTGATATAGTATTTACACGAACTTTTTTAGCAAAACCGTAGTGATAACCGAAGCTGCGCGCTATGCTCTCCAGCAGCGCCTTGGCATCAGCCATATCGTTGTAGCCCGGGAAGGTGCGCTGAGCCGCTATATAGCTAAGGCCGGTTATAGAGCCCCACTCGTTCATTGCATCCACCTTCATGGCTGCCTGGCACACCCTGTGCAGGGAGAGGGCAGATATATCCAGCGTTTTCAGGAAATTCTCGTAGTTGGTACTGGTGTATTCTATGTTCTTGCGCACGTTTGGCGACATTCCTATACTATGCAGAATGAAGTCCATCTTGCCGCCGAGCAGTTCCATGCTCTTCGCCATCAGGTTATCAAGGTCGGCAGTGCTGGTAGCGTCTGCCGGTATCACCTGTGCATTACACAGCTTGGCCAGTTCGTTTATCTTGCCCATGCGCAATGCTATAGGTGCATTGGTAAGTACTATTTCTGCACCCTCTGCAACGGCAGCAAGGGCAGTTTTCCAGGCAATGGAGCGCTCATCGAGCGCGCCGAAAATGATACCTTTTTTTCCTTTCAGTATTTGGTTTGGCATGTGTTACTGGTTATGATGGGGTAAAAGTAGAAAAAAACAGGGAGTTATATTGCTTTATTGGCATTTCCTTAAGAGGCACTCCGGGGAATAATTTATCGTCTCAGAATCACCTCCACCCGCCTGTTCATGCGCTGGCCCTCCTCGTTATCATTGGGCGCTATCATTTTGGCTTCGCCCCAGCCCTTGGCCTGCACCTGGGTATCATCAATACCCAGCGATGTAACGAACTTAGCTACCTGTGCAGCCCGCTTAGCTGACAGCTCTTCGTTGATCATCGGGGTGCCGGTATTATCGGTATAGGCGTTTATAAACACTACTATTTCCTTACTTTCTATCCACGGTGCCAGGGCAGTGCGCAGCCCGTTCATGTCACTGTCAGACAGCACTACTTTATTCACCTCAAAGTGTATCATGCCTATCAGGCTGTCATGTATTGGCTTTATAGCTTTGTAGTCGGCCGGCAGCATCACCACATTATGTACCATTGGCTTGTGCAGGTAAGATGTGTCAAACACCAGCGTGTCATTTACCGGTGTATACTCTACGTGCCAGCTATGTATGGCATAGGTCTTGCCTATTGCCAGCGACATCAGGAAGCTGGCGTCACCACGATTGCTCTGGAAGTGGTAGAGTGTATCACCAGTGGCCGCATTACATACCAGCATCACGGTGGAGCTGAGGCGGTGGCCGGTAAGGCTGTCATAGACGTAGCCCTCTATATTGCCGGTGGGCACGGGCTGCAGAAAAGGTGGCAGTTTGGTAGTATAAAGATCAAAATTACCGGGCGGCCCGTTCCTGTCTGATGCCAGGTACATCGTAGAGCCATCCATGGTTACATAGGCGCTCTTCTCATCGTAGGCGGTGTTTATGGGGTAGCCCATATTCTGTGCCCTGTCCCAGGTATGCTCATTAATACGCTTGCTCATAAATATGTCTGAGCCACCCATGCCCGGACATCCATCGCTGGCAAAGAACAGTGTGCGCCCGTCTACAGCTATGTATGGGGCAGTCTCATTACCGGCAGTGTTTATCGCAGACCCTGCGTTTTCGGGCATCTGCCATAGCCCATTGTCAAAGCGCGATATCCATATATCTGTGCCACCATAGCCGCCGGGCCGGTCACTCACAAAGTATATTTCACGGTTGTCTGGTGGCAGCGAAGGCTGTCCTTCATAAGCCGGCGTATTTATAGTGGCACCAAATGGCTGGGGCGTTGTCCAGTCATCGTTTTTATCTACACGGTATGCCATAAAGAGGTCGCAGCCGCCTTCGGTCCAGGCATCCCAGCTGCGGTTTTCGCAACGGGTAAAAAACATATAGTGGCCATCGGTAGATATAAATTGAGCAGACTCCTGGTCGGGCGTATTTATACTACCCAGGTTCTGGCCGGAGCACCAGTCGCCACAGGTATCCATAGCTGAGCAATAAAGATCTTCATCCATATTGTTCATACGGCGCGTATAGTACAGAAAGCTATCACTGGCCCACATAGAAGGGTATAGCTCGGCATCAGGCGTATTTATCCTCACCATATTCACCACCGGTGTGCGCGACTGGTTTATCAGTGCAGACCGTACAAACATAGCCTGCTCACGCATTTTCAGCCATTCAGCATCCTTGCCTTGTGTATGGCCATCTATGATCTGCAAAGCCTCTCCGGCATAGCCGCAGTAGATAAGGCTCTTGGCCAGCGGTTTGGCAAACAGCTGCTTGCCATTCTTACATTTAGCTGTTGCTTTGCGAAATATCTCTACAGCCTTTGCATAGTTACCTGCTTCAAAGTACCACTGGCCCAGCTGTCCGTATGCATCCGACCACGTTGGGCTTCTCTTTATGGCGCGCTCCATTTCTTTGCATGCCACATCAGGCAGCTTGGCCGCACGGTAACGCATGGCAGCAGTGTGAAAGTGCAGCGCCTTTTTCGAGACCTGTGCATGCACCGCTCCATAGGAAAGCAAACAGCAAAAAAATAATATGATCCGTGATCGCATCAGGGTGAAAAATACTCAAAATAATGAAAACACAGGCTAACAAACTACAATATGGCGGGGAGCCGAAGGCGCAGCACGCAGTCTGCACAGTAAATTCATCCCTTTTAAGTAATTTGCCTGTATCATGTCGACCATAGTAGTTTGCCCCAAATGTAGCACCCAGTTCGAGCCCACTGCAGCCATTGCACAGTCTGTAAGAGACGAGATGGCTAAAGAGTATAACAAGAAGTGGCAAGACAGTACAAAGCAAAAAGAAGAACAATTCAAAAAAGAAAAGGAACTGCTACTGAAGGAACAGCAGGATAGAGAGCTGCAATGGCAAAAGCAGCAACAGGCACAGGCACAGAAAGCGGAAGAGGATAGGAAGGCGCTGGAAACGCAAATAAGAAAGGACCTGGAGCGGAGAGTGGGTGCAGATTTTGAGCACAAATTAAAGCTGCTGGAGGATGACAATAAGACCAGCCAGGCAAAACTGAAAGAGGCCAGAGAAAAAGAACTGGACTTTCTGAAGAAGATGCAGGACCTGCAGACACGGGAGCAGGAAATGGAACTGCAGATGCAGCGCCGCCTGCTGGATGAGCGAAACAAGCTGGCAGAACTGGTAAAGAAAGAAGAGGAAGAAAAGAACAAGCTGCGCGAAACCGAGTTTGACATGAAACTCAAAGAACGCGACAAGCAGCTGGATGACCAGCGCAAGCTGATAGAAGAAATGAAGCGCAAGAGCGAACAAGGCTCTATGCAGCTGCAGGGCGAGGTGCAGGAGCTGGCGCTGGAACAGATGCTTCGCTACGCATTTCCCTTTGACCTGGTGAGCGAGGTGGGCAAGGGCGTGCGCGGGGCAGACTGTATACAGACCGTGCGCAACAGCTTTGGACAGGAGTGCGGCAAGATCATTTTTGAGAGCAAGCGCACCAAGGACTTCAGCGAAGACTGGGTGGAAAAGCTGAAAGCGGATATGCGTGTGCTGGGTGCTGATGTGGCCGTGATAGTAACTCAGGCTATGCCAAAGGACATGAGCGGCTTTGGTGAGCGCAACGGTATATGGGTATGCACATTTGGCGAGGCCCGCTCACTGGTACATGTGCTGCGCGATGCCATTATAAAAATATACACTGCCGCCAAAAGCCAGGAGGGTAAGGGCGATAAAATGGCGCTGCTATACAGCTATCTCGTAAGCACCGAATTCTCTGAGCAATGGCGCGCTATACGCGAGGGCTTTATGGGCATGAAGATATCCATACAAAAAGAGCGCGACGCCATGGAGAAGCTATGGAAGGCCCGCGAAAAACAACTGGAAAAGGTACTGCTCAACGCAGCCCACATCAGGGGATCAATAGAAGGCATTGCGGGCATGGATGTAGATTTGAACCTGCTGCCTGATGAAGACAACAGCTACTTGCTGGAATAAAACGAACAGTCACACCAAGGATTAAATAGCGAACGCATCGATACGCCTTAGAACCTCCATTTTAAGCACTATTACTTGCCTGCCTTGAGTGCATTATATAACAGCGCCCTGTACCGCTGTGCATTTGCTGAGTCACCCATGAACTTATAAATGTTGCTCATGCTCATAAATACGTTGGCTGGCTGGTCAGGATTTTTGCGGTAGGCCATGAGGTAGTATTTTTCAGACGCCTTGAAGTTGCCGCTGTTCCCATAGGCTGCAGCCAGGTTGCAAAGTGCATCATTAAAAGTAGTGTCCTTGGCTACCACTCTGCTCAGTATCTGTATGGCGGCATCCAGCTGGTTGCTTCTCAGGAATATAGCGCCCATGTTGTTAGCTGCCTTGGCATTGTTACTATCCAGCCGCAGTGTTGTCTGGTAGCTGACTACAGCAGAGTCCAGGCGGCCGGAGAACTCAAAGGCGTAGCCTTTCAGCAGCCAGTTGTCGGCGCTGGGTAGTATGGCATTGCTTGCATTCAGGTGCTCCACGGCATTGGCGGCCAGTTCCTGTTTTTCCTTCGGGTCTTTTTCACCACCTATCTTACGGGTATATTCCACACCCAGCAGGTAGTGGGCCCGCCAGCTGTCCGGCGCGGTTTCCATACCGCTCTTGTAGAGCACCAGGTTATTCTGCCATACTTCGTTGCGCGCTATGGTTTTGGCGCTGTAAAGAACCGATATTGCTATCACCGTCATGAATACACGCGGAGCAGTTGCATAGCTTAGCTTCACAGAGTCTGACTTAAATAATTTCATGAGCAGGAAAACCACCGCCATACAAAAGCCCAGCGAGGCTGTGTACATGAACCGCTCAGCCATAGTGGCGCCGATGATCACCAGCAGGTTAGATGTAATGACAGCCCCTGCGAAATAGAACAGTATGCAATAGGAGAATATATTCTTGCTTTTCAGTTTCACCAGCGCAAACCCTAGCAGCCCGAATATGACCAATATTGATAGCAGTGCTTTAGGATTGCCAAACCCAATGATCGGTATCTGGTTAAAAGAATAGTCGTACGAAAGCGGGTGAGGGAAGAGGAGCAGTATGATATACTTAAGCTGTATAAACAAGGCGGTAGCTATGCGCTCCCCATCGGTGGCTGCCGACATCAGTGCATTGTTATTAGTAAGTATCCGCACTTTCTCGCCATCGCTTTCTATGAAGGCAGCGCGCATAAGCATATAAATACTGGCCATCACCGCATAAGGTGCCACAGCGGTAATTATCTTCTTCATGTTCACATCCCTGAAGAAATAAATAGTCAGCGGCAGTATACCCACAAACGTTATAGAGCTTTCCTTGGAAAGCAATGCCAGGAAGAAGAAAAATGCAGACAAAACAAGACTAACCGGTTTGTTTGAATCTATATACCGAAGGCTTTGCATCATACTTATAGCTGTGAACAGTAGTGCCAATAGCTCGTCGCGGCTTTTAACGCTGGCTACCACCTCTGTATGTATGGGGTGTAGCTCAAAAAGCAGCATGATAAAGAAAGGTATAAAGGCAGAGTAGTGGTTGAATATGCGCCTGAGCAGCTTGTAAAGAAAAAATATCTGGAGTGCGAACAAAACAAGATTTATGCCGTGGCTGATAACCGGGTTGAAATCGAATAGTGTTTTTTCAATGGCAAAGCTTATGAGCATCAGCGGGCGGTAAGACGCATCATGATTTTTAAATACGCCGTAGTATGCCGCATGCTTAAAAAATTCCGGAATGGACGACACCCCAGCTCTCACCAGCGGGTTGTCGCTGGTAAAATAAGGGTCGTCAAGCGTATAGCCATAGCGCAGGGTAGGGGCATTTACCAGTAGCGCCACCGCTACCAGTATTACCACCAGCCATTTGTCGCTTTGCATTTTACTTTCAGGCGCGGCAGGTTGCACGGGCTGCTTGCCTGCCACTGGTGCGGCTGTTTTCTGAACAGGTTGTTTCGGTACCTGGTTTTGTTTCGTCTTCGCCATGGGATAGCAATATAAAAATAAAATAACTGCTACCCAAACTCTACTCTGCCCGACGCTAACACTGTTGGGCATGGCAAATGCTTTTTAACTTGCCCGGCTCATTTATTCAGGAAAAAGTGTCACCTTTAACATTCAAACACAAAACTATATGGCACTGCATTTTCTTTTGTTCATCAATTTCCTTTTCGGTTTCTCTCCTGTAAAAACCGATGCTGTTCCGAAATCCATCTATGAGTTTAAAGTAGCAGGACTGACTGGTGGTACGGTTGACTTTTCTAAATTCAAGGGCAAGAAAATATTGATAGTAAATACTGCATCACAATGCGGCAACACACCACAGTATAAAGACCTGGAAGCATTGTACAAGAAATACGCCGGTAAACTGGTTATAGTAGGTTTCCCGGCCAACAACTTTGGCGCACAGGAGCCGGGCTCTGATAAAGAGATATCTGAGTTCTGCCAGAAGAACTACAGCGTTACATTTCCAATGGCATCAAAAATATCAGTGAAAGGCAACGACATGGCTCCTATATATCACTGGCTCACGGAGAAGGCGCACAACAACCTTAAAGACAGCGAGGTAAAGTGGAACTTCCAGAAATACCTGGTAGATGAAAAAGGAAACCTTGTGCAGGTATTCTCTCCATCGCTCAGCCCGGTGAGTGCAGAAATTACTGCTGCTATAGAGAAATAGTTTACTGCCGCATTCCGTCTACGATATACTGACTGCCGCCGTAGCGGGAGCCGAATACACTTATGTCATCGCCCCTTCTTGCCTGGTATACACCGGGCAACAGGCTTATCGCATCGCGCAGGTCGGTTATTGGCATAGATGCCAGTCGGTCGTGTATGAATTTGTAACTATAGGGATTGTAAGAAGCGGGGTCAGTAAACGAATAGGTTAGTGGCTCCGGATCAATATTGTTTATCAGTACAGGCATAATAATGTTCCCGTCAATGACATAGGTATTCTCGGGATGAATTGTAACCCCCTCCCGACTATCGCGTGGCTTTTGGTAAAGATTTGGAACTGATCCGACGAGGTCAACCGGATCCTGATAATTGGGAAGCCTTGATATGTCACTTACATCGATGACTTTTTGAAGGACAATGTTAACCAACGGCCGCTTATACTCCCTCACCACATTCTTAGCGCTTCCGACCATTTTAGTCAATCCGAAGTTTTGTGTTGTTGTTCCAGCTTGTACCACAATACCCGTTACCGTTGCAGAATCAAACCCTGCATACCTTACTATCACTGTGTACCTGCCAGTATCCAGTGGCTTTATCAAATAATAGCCATCATAGTCAGTAACATTTCCACCTGCTAATGTTCCGCTTTCAGAAAATACCTGCACATGAGCAGTAATGAGCGGCTCCTTCTTTTCATCCAGCACCTTTCCGGTAATGCCCTGTGCCATACAACGTGTGGAGATTGCCGCGAGTAAAAAAGTAATTATCGGTTTCATAAGGTGCATTTATTATAAAGACGTGATTTCTCAAGAGAATCTTGGGTTTTTCATCTAAAATAATGTTCGCTTATTCAAGATTCCATTTCACCATTGGCGAATGGTGGTATCTAATTTTTATTTAACTTTATAGTGCTAATTGACCGTGTATGAATGAGACGCTGCATATCAGGATAATAAAGGATTACGCTGTGAATGTGATAAGTGACCTTAAGACTTTGGGCGCTGTTGAAGTGTTGACTGAAGATGAAGTTTTGGACGTGCCCCAATGGCAGATCGACGAGGGAAGAAAAATCAAAGAATATTATGACAAGAATCCGGACGAACTGCTAAACTGGAATGACGTTCGTAAACAATTGAAGGTTAAATGATCTTACCTGTTTACGATGTGCGATTCTCGCCAGAGATAGCCCTTCACCTTCAGATAGCGATAGATTATTACGAACAACTTTCGCCAGGCCTTGGCGAGAAATTCCTGCTTGAATTTGAGACGCAAATATTGGGGATAAGCCAAAACCCACATAGTCGAGCCATAAGGTATGACGATGTAAGATTTGCATTAATAGACCGCTTTCATTACGCTATTCACTATTTCATCAAAGACCAGCAAAGAGCGGTTATTGCTTTCGCACTCTACTCAACATATACAAATCCCGAAACCCATTGGCAAAAACAACAGTAAGCAAAAATTTGCTATCTACCCCTGATGCTTCTTTATCTTAAGTATCACCATTTTTGAGGTAGGGGTATTGCTCTTATCTGCAGTTGTACCTATAGGTACCAGTACATTTGTCTCAGGGAAATAAGTGGCAGTACATTGCTCCGGGATGCTGAATTCAATAATAATGAATTTACGCGCCACACGCTCCACGCCATCGTGATAGTTAAACAGGTCCACCACATCGCCTGGCTTAAAACCCAGCCTGCTGATGTCCTTAATGTTCATGAAGATCACACGTCGCTCATTGTACACGCCGCGGTAACGGTCATCAAGCCCATATATGGTAGTGTTAAACTGGTCGTGGCTGCGCAGCGTTTGCATCATCAGCTCATCCGGCTGTAGTTTTACAAACGTCACGTCTGCTACGTTAAAGTTGGCCTTACCCGTGAGTGTATTAAATTTACCCTCCCTTGCGCCATTAGGCAGATAGAAACCACCCAGATGGCGAACACGTTTGTTATAGTCTTCAAACCCCGGTATTGCCAGCTCTATATCGTTTCTTATAAAGTCGTAGTGCTCTTCATACAGTTTCCAGTTCACCTTAGAGCGGCTGCCCAGCGTTGCCTTTGCCATGCCGCACACTATTGCCGGTTCGCTGAACAGATCATTTGATATTGGTTTCAGGTTCCCTTTAGACATCTGCACTACACCCATAGAGTTTTCGCAGGTTACAAACTGCTCCTGCCCGTTCATCACATCTTTATCACTGCGGCCGTAGCACGGTAGTATCAGGGCTTCTTTGCCGTGTACCAGGTGGCTGCGGTTCAGCTTGGTAGATATATGCACGGTCAGGTCACAATTTCTCAGGGCATCTGCCGTGTATTCTGTATCAGGTGTGGCAGAAAGGAAGTTGCCGCCCATGGCTATAAATACCTTTCCTTTTCCCTGGTACATGGCATGTATAGCCTCTACCACATCATAGCCATGATGTTGCGGTGGCTCAAAGCCATATACCTGCTGCAGCTTATCCAGGAATTTTTTTGAGGGCTTTTCATAAATACCCATTGTGCGGTCGCCCTGCACATTGCTGTGCCCGCGCACGGGGCAGGTGCCTGCATTTGGCTTGCCTATGCTGCCTTTCAGCAGCAGCAGGTTCACTACTTCTTTAATGGTGTTTACAGCATTCTTATGCTGGGTAAGACCCATGGCCCAGCATGCTATTATCTTTTTCTTCTTTTTGAGCACATCGGCTGTTTGCCTTATTTGCTCTATGGACACACCCGCCGCTTCGGCCAGTGTTTCAAGGGAATATTTTTTTGCCTGCTGTATAAATTCAGCATAGCCGCTAGTATGTTCGTTAATGAATGCAGTATCAAATACGGTTCCCGGGTGTTTTTCTTCTTCTTCCAGCAGCAGCAGCTCTATCGCTTTCAGCAGGGCCATATCTCCGTTCAGCTTCACCTGCAGGAAAATGTCGGTAAGCTTTGCCTTTATGCCCAGCGCACCTTTCACCGTTTGCGGATTGCTGAAGCTGATGAGCCCGGTCTCCGGCAGCGGGTTCACAGATATGATAGTTGCACCGTTTTCTTTTGCCTTTTGCAGTGCAGATAGCATGCGTGGGTGATTGGTGCCCGGGTTTTGCCCCAGTATTATGATCACCTCGGTGTTGTAAAAGTCTTCCAGTGTCACAGACCCTTTTCCTATGCCTACCGATTCATTCAGCGCCACGCCGCTTGACTCATGGCACATGTTAGAGCAGTCGGGCAGGTTGTTGGTGCCGTACTCGCGTACGAACAGTTGATACAGGTAAGCAGCCTCATTGCTGGTGCGGCCTGATGTATAGAAGATAGCTTCGTCTGGCGAGGCCAGCTTATTCAGCTTAGTGCCTATTTTTTTAAATGCTTCATCCCAACTTATTGGCTGGTAGTACGTGGCGCCTTCGGGCAGGTACATTGGTTCGGCCACACGCCCTTTCTTGCCTATCTCATAGTCGTTCAGATTTGCAAGGGATACAACAGAATTATCTGCAAAGAATTTTGCCGTCAGTTTTTTTGTGGTTGCTTCTTCTGCTATGGCTTTAGCTCCATTCTCGCAATACTCGGCTATTGATGAGCGGTGACCATCCGGGTCAGGCCATGCACAGCCCGGGCAGTCAAAGCCGTCTTTCTGGTTCAGTGCAGCCAGGGCTTTCAGCCCGCGGGCCACATTCATTTCACTGAATACATGCTTTGCGCTGGAGAATACGGCAGATACTCCTGCCGCTACTATCTTTGGTTTGCCCAGCTTCATATCCAGAAATTCTTCCGGATTTTCGGCGTTGGGATTGCTATTGTTATTTTCCTGTTCCATTGGCATTTAAAGGATACTAAAGATAAAGATATAATTTTGTTTGGCAGGGCTTTTAACTTTGTACCAATGGCAAAACTCATCATCTCCCGCACCAGCGAATACATAAACCGCGCGAGAGGTATAAAAATAGTGTTGAATGGCAAAGACCTCGGCAAAATAGCAAACGGGCAGACGCGTGAAACCGAGCTGCCAGCAGGAGAATACACGCTAAAAGCAAAGATAGACTGGTGTGGCAGCAATGACTTCCGTTTCCATGTTGCAGACGGCGATACCAAAGAGGTTACTCTTGCCAGTTTTGGCTATTCCTGGCATTTTATGCCTATATCCTTTGTGATACTTGTTATTGTAACTTTTACTCAATTTATACTACATATACCGGAAGCGGCTTTCTTCGGTATCCCCGTTTTACTCATCCTGTTTTATTATTTCACTTTTGGCCGGAACAGGTATTTGGTTATAAAAGAAAAGGGATAAAATTTTCGTAATTTCGAACGTAAGATCAAGGTAAGATAACCTCATTAAAAATTGATTGTATGTCAGACGCGCTTGATAAAAAGTTGCAAACTGCTATTAATAGGCTAACCGATAAACAAAAAAAAGCTGTTCTTGGTATCGTAAATGTATTTGTGGAAGATACATCGTCAGACCATTGGAATAACAAAGATTTCGTAGCTGAGATGAATGATCGCTCTCATGAATATGCTACTGGTAATGCGCAGTTAATCTCGCTTGATGAAGTGGAAAAGAAAGCGGCAAGGGCAACAGAGAAACTTAAACTGAAAAGGGCTAGTTAATGAGTGCGGTTTTTTCCTATTATCTCCTTCCCCGTGCAGAAAAAGAATACCTCGCCTCATACTTATGGTACGAAGAACAACAAGACGGGTTGGGGAAGCGTTTCGCTGATTGCTTTAGAAAGAAGCTTCACTACATTTCCGCAAACCCTGACCTTTACGCTAAAAAGAAGGGCCGATTTTATGAGACAGCTTTAGGAAAACCATTTCCATTTGTAATAATATTTCAAGTAGACAAAAAGCGCAGTTGAATTGTTGTAACATCAGTTTTCCATACCAGCCGTCACCCAGGGAGCCGATACAAGAAATAAATTTAAAAAATTACTGGTACAGGTGCAAATACGCCGTTGTTTTAATTATCACTACTCTTCCATTCGATACTTTATTGACATTTTTTCATGTTGCTTATTGCATATTTCCTTATCACTGGCCACAACAAGGATTTAGTAATAAGGGACAAAGCGGGAAGCAATTCGCATACGCTCAACTAACGGCTTGATTAACACACTTTATTCGGGTTATCAAAGTTTTCGCTTTGGTCCTCATGCGCAGGCGCATCCAGGCACTTGAAATCTTTTTCCAGCAGCAGGAACAACTTTTTACCATTACCGGTATCTATGTTGTTTTCATAGCCTACTCTCTCAGTCGTCGTCCACTCTGCCGCCATAGATGGCGGCACAAGCATCGACATTTTTATACCTGTAAAGCTCGCTGAAAGTTCAGTTGCAGTTGAGTCCCTGCGCAATGCATAGATGAACAGCTGGTTGCCCACTTCAGTGCGCTCCTCCAGGTAGCCCGTTCTGCCAAATTCTTCTACTTCCGGGCGGGTGAGGCGCATGCGTATGGAGTTCCCTTTTATCCTGATCTTCATAAGGCTAAATTACAATTCTTTCGGCACCCGAATAAATATTGAACCGCTCACCGCGCAGAAAACCAACCAGTGTCATGCCCCATTCCTCCGCAGTCTCCGCTGCCAGGCTAGATGGTGCGCCCACTGCGGCTACTATCTTTATCCCGGCCATTACGGCTTTCTGCACCAGCTCAAAACTGGCGCGGCCGCTAAGCAGCAATATATGTTCATCCAGCGGTAAAAGCTCTTTCGTGAGCGCCGCGCCTATCAGCTTGTCCAGCGCATTGTGCCGGCCTATATCTTCCCGGCTCAGCAGCAGCTTGCCTTCCAGATCAAAGAGCGCACAGCCATGCAGCCCGCCGGTGTTTTCGAATACTTCCTGTTCTTTGCGCAGCAAATCCGGCAACTGGTAAATGAGCGATGCATCTACCCGTAGCTTATCGTGCGTATCCGGCAGGGGGCAGGCGGTACGCACTGCTTCTATCGAAGCCTTGCCGCATACCCCGCAGCTAGATGTAGTATAAAAATTACGTTCCAGGTTTCTAATGGCGGGCTCTATGGTCTCATGGAGCGAGACGAGCACCACATTTTCATTATCTTCTTTTGGGTGGCTCACTGTTGTTATGTCGGCAGCTTTAGCAATGATGCCCTCGGTATATAAGAACCCGATCGCGAGTTCGTCATCATTGCCCGGTGTGCGCATGGTAACTGAAATATTCTTTCTTATAAGGTTCGTTTGCGGCCCATACTCCAGCCTTATTTCCATGGGTACTTCTGCGGCCAGCAGATCATCTGTGTCGGTGACATTGGTGGCATTTACTTTTCTTACGGATGTAGGGGAAACGGATAGCATAGATCAAGACTCTCGATTGAATTTTAAATATAAGCATGTTCTTGCTGTGTCTCAGGTCTATTGTTTATCAAGGTAACATTCGGTAGACCTTTTTCGAACAATAGATGCATCATTTAACCTCATTAAATAGATATGTTTCAAAAATACCAAATAGTTTTTAGCTGTCGCTGAAAGTATACCCTACGGTTTATATTTAATCGATAGCGGTAGGTTAATTATTTTTCCAAAAAAGGATATGATATCTGGCGCGCGTGTTAGTACATATGTGTAACCCCAAAAAACCGGCTAAAGTTTTTACACTAAAGCCGGTTGCTATTGGTTATTAATATTTATTGTTTCCTTAGCTTGTAGGCCCGTTGTCTACTTGAGCTTCAATCACAGCCTGTATAGTTGTAGAAACATTGTTGAGGAAATCGTATCCTGTTGCGGCTTCGATAGCGTCTACCTTTGTCCGGTAATAGTCCCAGGTATGTGCACTTACCGATTGTGTGTTTGGCATGTCTATTGCAATCACGCGGGTGGCAGTTGTTACGCGGCTTACATCGCCGGTACCTACAGGCATTATTACTGCAATTTTCCAGAAGTGGGAGGGGACATTAATAGCGCCGCTTGCAATAGTATTTGTCGTTCCTCCATTGCTACCGCTTCCACCCTGCCCATACCACCCTGCAATTATATAAAGTTCATTGCCTGTTGTGGTAAGCGTCCTGCAATAGGATTCGAAAGCTTCCCATGTTACCTGGTTCATATTAGGTGCCTGTGCCGTCATGTTTGTCATAAGGAAGGTAGCTGCATTGTCTGTACTGCTGCCGTTACGGTCGCCCGATGGGCAAAGATGGCCTCGGTCGAACCCCGTACCCGTATAATTGGAAGTAGAAGCGTGAAAATAGCTGGACAGCAATGATGCATCCGAAGTAAAACAATCGCAGCGGGTAGCTGAACCCAACCATGCGCTGCTAAGATGCCAGCTCACCCAGTTGGCTTCGCCTTTTGAGTTGTTGTAAGAAAGTGTGTATTGTGTTTTTACCATAAGGTAATTATTGGCATTTGTAGTGCTGGCTCCGCTCGGATTGCCCATAGCCATATTATCATCCCTGGTTGCAGGGCCCCCTACTGTGCCTCCGCCAGTGCCGCCTCCACCGGTTGTTCCAGAATTGTCGGTGATAGTAATATCGTCAATATTGAGTCTGCCGCCTGTAAGCTTGCGCACCTGGAACCGTATGTTACCTGAAACGCTCATGGTATAAGTAGCAACGCTGAGCGTGGTAGATGATGTGGTTGTAGTGCCACCAGTCTGTGTCCACGTGCTGCCGCTGTTTGAAGAATACCACAACTGCCATGTGCTGGATGCATCAGTGCCATAAACGCCATGTGCAATGGTTACCTGGCTGGCACCACCGTTAACATCGAAATTCATAGTTATTGTTCCCGTATTTTGTACGCGTATGGATTTTGTGCCGTTCTTCCGGTCAGAGGTTGTGCTGCCGATCAGTGCGTCGTTTAGGTCCCACACTCCTGTGCCCAGAGTTACTACCGCATCTGCGTACGCAGCTTTGGTTCCTGATTCAAATGTTTCCGGCCAGCCGGTATACAGAGCCCTTGCTTCTGTATGATGAGGTGCCACAGTTGTGGCTGCGGGTGTTATCAGCGCGCTGCTCTTGTCTTTTGAGCAATTGCTCATACCAAGCAAAACGGTAAGCGTTGTAATCAGCAAAAGTATTCTTTTCATTTAATCGTTATTTTATATCCGGTAAATTTAATAGCATTATATTAATTGACCATTATTTTATTATTACTAATTTAAAATCAACGGTATAAATATAGCTTGCTAACATTATCTGGTCGGCCCGTTGTCAGTGTGTGATTCAATTACAGCCTGCACACTTGTCGATACGTTCGAAAGGAAATCATAGCCGGTAAAGCGCTCTATGGCATCTACACTGGTGCGGTAATAGTCCCAGTGCTGAGCACTCACCGCCTGTGTGTTAGGCATATCTATAGCTATTACGCGGGTTTGTGTTGTTATGCGGTTCACATCATTTGTGCCTTCTGGCAGTATCACGGCTATTTTCCAGAAGTGTGACGGTACATTTATCTTGCCGCCATCTATATTGTTGGTTGTGCCGCCATTCCTGCCATTTCCGCCGCTTGATGTGCCTCCGGCTATTATATACAATTCATTGCCTGCGGCCGCGAGTTTCCGGCAATATTCTTCAAAGGCTTCCCAGGTTACCTCGTTCATATTTGGGGCCTGCGGTGTCATATTCGTCATCAGGAAGGTGCGGGCATTATCAGTGTCACTGCAAGTGCGGTCGCCCGATGGGCATAGATGGCCGCGGTCAAATCCGCTGCCGGAATAGTTTGAGGTGACTACTTTAAGGTATCCAACGGGTAGGGTAGCGTCTGGCTCAAAACAGTTACACCGGTCTGCAGCACCCAGCCATGATTTGCTCAGATGCCAGCTCACCCAGTTGGCGATACCTTTCGAGTTGTTGTAAGAAAGCGCATACTGGTGTTTCACCATCAGGTAGTTGTCCTGGTTAGTTGCATTTGCTGTGGCACCACTGGGATTGCCCATCGCCATATTGTCGTCATACACATTCTCAACCTCTGTACTTTTCTGTTGAGCGGGTGGCGCAATTTCACTGCCATTGGAGGTAATACTGAAGTCGTCTATATTCAGCCTGCCGCCGGTCAGTTTTCTTAGCTGGAAGCGGACATTGCCACTCACGCACATAGTATAGGTAGCAGCGCTCAGCGTGGCAGATGATGTAGTGGTAATATCACCCGTCTGTGTCCACTTGTTCCCTCCATCTGTAGAATACCAAAGCCCCCATGTGCTCTCTCCGTCTTTCCCGAAGACAGCATGTTGTATGGTTACTTCGCTGGCGCCACGCACCACATCAAAGGTCATAGTCAGTGTGCCTGTTTTCGCTATCCTGGCTGATTTTGCCCCGTTTTTTCCATCTCCCTGCTGGCTGCCAATCAGTGCATTGTCCAGGTCCCACACCCCGGTAGCGAGGGTCACGGCGCCATCGCCATAGGCACCTTTACTCCCGGCTTCAAATGTTTCCGGCCATCCTGCGTATACCTGCTTTTTATTTCCGGTAGGTGGAGTAGCGACTTGTGTGGCAACGCTAGTTGTTGTGGTTGTCGTTTGCCCGGTATTGGCAGCGCCCGCTCCGCCGGAGCACGCGCACATGGTCAATACGATCAAAGGGAAAATCAGCAGGGAAAGTTTTCTTTTCATAAGTAGATGCCCCGTAAAATGCAGAGGATCATTGCAATATTATCATTTTCTCTTTCAATTCCATCCCATATATCTTTACGCTATGGACAAGCGTTTTAACATCCGTGTATACGGTATCTGGATACAGAATGGGAAGATACTGGTAAATGAAGAGCAGATACGCGGCCGGAGCATTATTAAGTTTCCCGGCGGTGGGCTGGATTGGGGAGAGGGCACCAAAGACTGCCTGATACGTGAGTGGAAGGAAGAACTGGATATAGATATTGAAGTAGTTAGTCACTATTACACCACCGATTTTTTTCAGCCCTCAGCCTTCGATAGTTCACAGGTCATAAGTATCTATTACATGGTAACAGCAGTTTTACCATCTGTTATGATAAACAAAGTATCGAACGAGCGCACTTACTGGATGGATCTGAAAGATGTTTCTGCAGATACGTTCACATTGGCCATTGATAAATTAGTTGGTGGTATGCTGCAAGTTGCGTTATGTATATAAAAGCTAATTTATATGCAACGCGTCCGCCAGATATTGTGCTCTTTTTTAAAAAGTGCTGGATGTAATATGCTATAAGCAATAGTAATAACCCTATTGCCGGATAACTTAAGATACCGCTTACCTTTGCCGCCATGAAATTATTAATGTCCTACCTCAGCCGTTACAAGCTGATGATACTGCTTGCCATGGTACTGGCGGCAATCAACCAAAGTTTCTCCTTGTTCAACCCAATAATATCCGGTAAAATACTGGATAATTTTGTTAATCATCCGTTTACAGACAAGGCGGGCCACGCCCGTACCATAAACGTATACTTGCGTGAGGCATTAAATCCCATACTTATGATCATGGGTTTTGCCATGATATCCAGGATAGCGAAAAACTTCCAGGATTACACCGTAAATGTGGTCATCCAGAAATATGGCGCACAGCTTTATACCGATGGTCTGAAACATGCACTTCGCCTTCCTTACCAGGACTTTGAAGACCAGAGCAGCGGACAAACACTGTCCGTATTGCAGAAAGTACGAGCAGATTGCGAAAAATTCATCCAGTCATTTTTCAACGTGCTGCTGCCTACTATTATCGGTATTGTGTTTGTTATCATTTACTGTGTGCCTATCAGCCCCTACCTGCCACTGGTATACCTGGGTGGTGCATTGGTGCTGGGACTGCTTACCAGCGCACTGAGCAAGAAGATCAAAACAGTGCAGAAGAACATCGTTCGCGAGACAAATGCATTAGCCGGATCTACCACAGAATCGCTGCGTAATATAGAACTCGTAAAAAGCCTTGGCCTCACAGACCAGGAAATACGCCGCCTCAATGCCACAACAATTAAGATACTAAAACTGGAGCTGAGGAAGGTGCGTAGCATCCGTACCATATCTTTTATACAAGGTACGTTTGTTAACTTCCTGCAGCAGGTGATCGTAATGACTTTCCTGTACTTTATATTCAAGGGAGCTATTACACCCGGTCAGTACCTTTCGCTTACGTTCTTCTCTTTCTTCATTCTACAACCCATGCAGGAGATAGGGAATGTTATACTTTCTTACCGTGAAGCTGAGGCATCGCTGAACAATATGCAGACGCTTTTCGACAAGCCCGTGGAGTTTAAGCCTGAGCGGCCCGAAGCTATAAACGGCATCAACGAAGTAAAATTTACAGACGTAACCTTCAAGCACAACAGCGCCAGCAAGCCGGCACTGGATGGTATCTCGTTTAATGTGAAGCTGGGTGAAACGGTAGCCTTTGTTGGCCCGTCGGGTAGTGGTAAAACCACGCTGGTGAAATTGCTGGTTGGTTTGTACCATCCCATTAAGGGCCACATATACTACAACGGCCATGATGAAGCCAATATAGACTATGAAGAGCTGCGCCGCCAGATGGGCCTTGTTACGCAGGATCCTCAGCTGTTTTCCGGCACCATTCGTGAGAATCTTTTGTTCGTGAACCCTGGTGCTACTGAGGCAGATATCAATGCGGCCCTGCAAAAGGCTGCGTGTCAGAACCTGCTTGCCCGCGCCGAAAAGGGACTGGACACTGTGATAGGCGAAGGTGGATTAAAGCTCTCGGGTGGTGAGCGCCAGCGCCTGTCTATAGCACGCGCACTGTTGCGCCAGCCACGCCTCATGATATTCGATGAGGCCACTTCCGCCCTCGATTCGCTCACGGAAGATGAGATATCACAGACCATGCGCAGCATCACTTCTCAGCGCCAGCATATAACCATAATGATCGCCCACCGCCTGTCCACCATCATGCATGCCGACCGTATTTATGTGCTGGAACAAGGCAATGTAATAGAAACAGGCAACCATGCTACACTGCTTGAAGAAAAAGGCCTCTACTACGCCATGTGGCGCCAGCAGATAGGCGAGCGCAAAGAACAGGCAAACAAGAAAGCAATGGCCAATTAAGTTCCTGGAGGCGTTCTCATTTATCTGCCTTGCGTTACTGAATATTGTAAGGTTTGCAACACCTGATTAACCAGTGGTTTATAAACGAAAGAAGCTCAAAATATTTTTGAGCTTCTTTCGTTTTAGGCCTAATTTTAGTTGTATGATGCGGATAAATCTTATTCTTATTTTACTGCTGGCAGCCACCCTTAACAGGGCAAACGGGCAGGACACCATTGCAAAACAGCCGGCAAATTCCGCTTATAAATACTGGACTGCAAAGCTACCGCTGCTGAACATACTGGATCTATCCTGCCCAAACCTGATGCTGGGCGCTGAGCGTCGCCTGGACAAGCACAATGCCGTGCAGCTATTGGGTGGCATAAGCCGGGATCAATACGGAAGCGAAACCGCAGGCGGAGGATCTGTAGTAAATGGCTACAGGCTGAAAGGAGAGTACCGCAGGTATTTTCATGTAAAGCGGAATTTTGCATTTTACGCCGCCGCTGAAGTCTTCTATACCAGATACCGCCACTACACCAGTGACTCCTTTATAAGCACAGGGTCGGGCGTACACTACAACGATAAATATTACCTGCACAAGAATATGTGGGGTGCAGACGTAAAGTGGGGCCTGCAGCGCATGATAGGACAGCATTTTATGTTCGAAGTATTTGCAGGTCTTGGCTTTAAATCTAAAACAGTGACGCAGACCAACAGATCTGCGCCATCAGATGCCGCAGTGCCAAAACATGTTGTGGACATCAACTTGTACTCTATTGCCAATGAACTGGGCATCTACACCACCATAGCTATGCCGGTAAACTTTGTGATCGGCTACAAATTTCGCTAACCGATATAACTGACCAACCAATCAACGAAACAGTTCCTCTTTCACCTTTGGGCGCTGTTCATCAAGCCATTTAAAGCGGCTCAGCTTCATATTCGGGAAGTCCGCTTTTTCCATTGGGGTAATGGTGTGCTTTACCTCCTGCGCAAACTTGATAAAGGTAATTTTATCGTCTGCAAAAAATATACGCATCCGTGTGCTGGTAGCCTCATCCACACCTATGTACGATTTGTCTTTGTCGGTAGCATAGTAGATACATTCCGCATTGGGAAACACGATCATATTCGTGATCGTATTTTTCTTAAAGAACGCTGTCAATGTTTTTCCCTGCACCTGGTCATACAGCTTCGCCTTTTCCGGCCCCGAGCGTGATACAACAAAAGCGTTGTTGGGCACATACATTTTTCTTAGCTCACTGCTGTCCATGTATAGCAGTATGGTATCTCCCGTTATCTGGCTGTTATGCGCCCACAGTATCGGGGTGTTTATCATCCGTATAGTAGAGTCGCTGCGGGTGTAGCATACACTGTCGCACTTACCTTGCATAGAGTCTGAGAAGATGAGCGCATGGTTATAGCCCACAAAGTACATAGGTGCAGTTGTATCCGCAGCACTGGTGTCGGCCGTTTTTATCTTTGGCGTTTTCACCTTGCCTTTTTTAGGTTTTTTTTCTGCATTAGTTACCGGCTGTGTGTTTTGGTCTCTGCTTATCGCAATTTTTACGGGTCTCAGTGTATCTCTTGCAAAGTCTGGCAGGCGATATTTATAAGATGGCAACCTCCAGGTGGTATCCCCCTTGTGCGCCTTAGCATCCGTTATGTCCAGACTATCTTTCGCTACGCTGCTGCCTGCTTTTCCTGCACTATCCATAACTGGCAGCTTGCTCCCGCCTCCCGCCAGTTGGCTACCTCTTGCTTTAGTTACACTATCTTTTATTCTCTTACTATCTCCACCTCGTTTAGTACCAACTGCCAACTGTACACTGTCAACCGAAACTCCCTTGCCACTGCTTTTGCTACCAATTGCCGACTGTAAACTGTCAACTGAACTTCCCGAACTTACTACTGTCGGCATACGACTGTCGACTACCCGTTCCATCGGCGCAGTATAAAAGGTATCGGCCCGCATATAGATAGTGTCCTTGCCATTCACCTGCTCCATTACCGGCTTTATCATAGCCCATAGCACCCGCTGCTGCCTGAAGTACACCGCATAGCCACAGGTAAGCTTAGAGTGATGTGCGGTGTCAATGGAAATTACTTTACCTATGGCATACCCATAACCTGTTAGCTTGTTATAGTGCATGGAGTCCGCCTCTATGTACTGCCCGTCGTTCCATATGCTGGAGTGGCCTACAAAGCGGGCTATTACATGCTTGCTGTCATAAGTGCCATTACTGGTTTCCAGCACAGATCTGCCGCTATCTGCCGTAACTATTGAATGGGCATAAAACGTCTCCACCTTCGTGTCGGTATTATATCCCAGGTCCTGGGATATAATGTGGTATTTCGGGTCCTGAATGGTCACATCCCGCCTGAATCTCGCTTCCTTGGTGTGTATGTTGTATACGCCTGTCTCACTCGTCACCGTTGTGCTGTCACTGGTCAGCGATCCCCACTTGGCATATTCTCCTGTTTTTGTGCCGAGGTCATATGTCAGCTCCTCGCACCGCAGTTTGTTCTTGCCATCCACCAGCAGCACATCACCCCGCATAAATGCCAGCTTTTTGTCGGCTGTGTAGCGCAGGTAGTCGCAGGTGCCATAGGTGCCATCCTGCTGGGCAATTTTCACATCGCCAAACGCTTCAAAATTCTTGGTAGTAGTATTCTGGTAAGCACTGTCGCAGTATAGGGTATCTGTTCCCTCAAGAAAGGCCACCGAATCTATAAACTTGGTAAACTCTCCGGAGTCCGTTCGCACATGCGTAAGCAGGCGCACACTCAGTATATGAATAGTTACATTTTTAGAGGTATCAGACTGCTGGCCCCGTCCTTCGTACCCGACAAGCAGAAAGGAAACAAGGATAAATGCCCTTAGCACACTACGCATTTTTTCGGCTTTAAAATTACCAGATTGCAAGCGGCGCTCCGGCGCCTTAGCTCCTGTGCCGTTAAAGACCCACAATATGCTGTCTTTCAGAAACATTATTTTTTGCTGCCTCCTTTACCAAACACGGTGACATTGATATAGTGGCTCGGGTGAGCCTTTATGTCATCCATAAGGTTGTTGAGCGATTTAAGCGAGCCGTTCAGGTTGTTGTACACATCCTTATTGTTTATTAGCATCCCCAGTGATCCCTGGTTGTTATTTACCTTATCCAGTATGCCATGCAGCTCGTTTATAGACTGCTGCAGGTCGGCCATCGTTCTTTGTATAGGCGCGTTAGCCAGCTGGCGGGTTATGTTGCTGGCGTTAGATAATATACGGTTTATGGTATCATTATTTTTAGCCAGGTTGCCGGTCACGCTTTTAGCATTATGTATTACTTCTGTCATTTCACCGCTCTCCATGCTCAGCGATTTAGATAATACAGACAGGTTATCTGCCGTTGCTTTTATAGAGCCCAGAGCGTCGGCAAGTGCTTTTTGGTTTTGGTCACCTACTATTGAGTTCACACCCACCATAGCCCTGTTTATTTCAGAGATGGTAACCTTTAGTTCTGCAAGCCTTGGCGTTAGTTCACTTGTTACTTTGTCTACCACGCCACCTTCTTTCAGGGTAGGCAGGGTGTCACCGGCCACCAGGTTACCCGGTCCCGGGCCTATATCCAGTTTTATAATTTTACCACCCATCAGGTCGGGCTGGGCCAGCAGTGCTATAGTCCCCTTCGGTAATTCCAGACTCTTTTTTACACTCAGCTCTACAAGCACGCGCCTGCCGCCGGTTAGCGCCATTTTCGACACATGGCCTACATTCATACCATGTATCTCTATTGGGGCCGACCCCTGCAGTCCGTCCACATCATCAAAATAACATATGTATTGCCTGTTGTTCGAAAAGAGGTTAGCGCCTTTCAGGAAATAAAAACCGACGAAGAGAATTACCGCGGCAACAGTTACTATTAACCCGGTCTTTACCTCCTTTGATATATTCATAGTACTCTAAAATATGTGCAAAATAACGAAAAGACAACCATAGATAGACAGCGTTATCTATATTATAACAATCTATCGGCTTTTTTCTCCCCATCAGCTCTTACCGCACTATCAGTTTCCTTTAATACAAATATCATCCCCGCATCTTATTATCCCTTACAATCCTTTAGCCCGCTGACGGCGGTGCCTTTACTTCCGGTTTTACCTATATACAATTTCAGCATGGTGAACCAACCAATCACCTAACCAACCAATCAACCATTCAACCAAGTCCCCTTATTTTATTTTATCTTTCAACCCTAATGAAATCTCACCATATAGCCGGACTCGATATCGTGCGCACTATCGCCATCCTGGCGGTGGTCATTGCGCATTCGTCTGAGTTTCTCCTTCGGCTGGCCAATGTGCCGCACATTGGCGGGGCCATACGCAGCACGGTAGAGTTTGTGCAGCCCTTCGGGCAGTTTGGGGTCGAGCTCTTTTTTGTGCTCAGTGGCTTCCTTATCGGCAACATCCTTATCCGAACATTCGACTCGCCGGTTAATTTTTCTTTCCGGCAGGTACGCCACTTCTGGGTGCGGCGCTGGTTTCGCACACTACCGCTTTACTGGCTCATTCTTACCGTAGACATCGTTCTGTATTACTTCCTGGACCTTAAAAGCCATGAAATGCCCAAAGGCTTGTTTTACCTTTTCCTTCAGAATCTGTGGTATCCCCATCCGCAGTATTTCTTTGGCGAGGCCTGGAGCTTGTCTATAGAGGAGTGGTTTTATCTCACATTACCGGTGGCCATGTATATCTGCACAGTGCTAGCGCGCCCTGTGAATAAGCCGCGTTTCCTGTTTCGTGTATTTACGGGCTACCTGCTTGTGTTTGTAGCTATACGTATAGTCAATGCGTTTCACCCCCTTAATGGCCCCGACCAGGATGCAGGCATACGTAAGGTGGTCCTCTTCCGGCTCGATGCCGTTATGTACGGTGTGCTCATGGCATGGTTCAGCTATTACTATGGCCAGGTTATGAACCGTATCAAAAACTACCTGCTCATAGCCGATGTTGCCGGAATCGTCTTTGTCTTTTACCTCCTCCGTGGTCCATCCGTCCGTATGACGGCACCCGAAAATGAAACGTTCCGGTTTGCCAGCGATGCCTTTCTTTATGTGGCGCTTCCGCTCTTCTTTTCCTTTTGCCTGCCTTTTGCTAATAGTATCAAAACCCTTAGTAGTCGCCGCTTTTCTGGTTTCTTCACCCATATCAGTAAGATATCCTATTCCATGTACCTCGTACACTACTCACTAATTTTCATTCCTTTCTTCTATAACTATCAGAATTCTTCGCCGCTCATCATTGTTGGCCTTTATATACTCTACTGGGTCATAGTCATAGGGCTGTCATCACTACTCTACAAATATTTCGAAACGTCCATCCTGCGTCTGCGGGATAGGTTTGCCAATGAGAAATAAGTCACTCGGTCATACCACTGATGCTAAAATGCGAAATGATTTATTATGTCCGTTTTCTTTCTTACTTTAGGTATCAGTACTGTCGTTCGAAAATTATAATAAGTATTCGTTGATTCAACGCTGCTGGCACCGGCCAGAGTCTAAAATTTTGTAATGATGAAATATAACCTCGTCATTTTATGCTTTTTGTTTTCCGTTCCATTATTCGCCCAAAAGGACGGTACTTCCATTCTGCTCAGATCATACGAAGAGTTGAATAAAAATACTTCATTGGCCTATACTTCGAACTACACATTTTGTGGAGCAGGCAGGTATGATACACTCAATTTCTACGGCAATGCGCATCTGTTAAGAAAGGAAGAAGACACAGTATTTGTTGGGCTGGTGTGGCTGGGGGAGCATAACAATACGTATTTATTCTATGATGGCTTCAGATTGTTTATGGTGGATAAGCATCACTTTACGGTACATATTTATCAGCCTACTGCACATGACAACGTTTTGCAATCGTTTACGGAAGCCCTTATAATGCGGGATTTTCTTAAACCAAATGAACTGAAAGACCGCATAGGCAAATACGAAGTGGTTAAATACGCAGGAGATACGATGATAGATGGCAGGGATTGCTATACTATTGCAGCCGAAAGAACAGACCGGAATTCAGTTAAAATTATTGAAAGAATATGCATCGAAAAGAACCATTTTTTTCCTCTTTTTTATGCACAGTTATATTGTTTTGAAATGGATAATATTCCCGGTCAGTATCAATATTCAGCGTTTCATGTAAGCGCTTACGATTTTGCGCCCATCAATACTGCTCAATTTTCGTCTGATCAGATATTAAAGCACCAATACGCTGTACATAACCACGATAGCAACTAAATTATGTTCCCGATGGGCATTGACATTAGCAGGCTGCGTTGGTGGGGTGTTTTTATATTCCCTCACCGTGCATGCGCTATCATCAACTTTTCAATTATCTCTGCGGTAATATCAGGATAATCTACTTCTATTTTTTTACCGTTTTCCAGCCAGTCTTTTATGATGCCATAGTGCTTCTCGCTCAGTGTCTTTATCACTGTTGCGCCCATGGCCTTGGCGCCTGCCGCATTGCAGTGCTGCTCATACTGGGTGAGCATAGGTATCACCAGCACTTTTTTGTTCAGGTACATGGCTTCTGCAGGGCCTTCAAAGCCGGCTCCCATTAGTACCCCGGTGCTGGCTGCCATACTCTTTATAAAAGCCCGGTTGTCTATCTTTTGTACAGAAACATTACCGCTAACGAAGGACTCCTTATTATGTTTGGAGAATACCTGCCATTTCGTATTCTTGAATTGGGAAAGATGCTTCACCATAGTGGCATCATCATAGGCTGGCAGGTACACGGTATAGTGGCCCTCGTCGGTAGGTGTCAGCTCCCTTATCTCGCTCCGTATTACCGGTGTAAATATGTTCTCATCAAATGCTTTGAAATGGAAACCATACGCAGCAGTTACCGGTGCGTAATTAAGCAACACTATTTTGCCAAAAGGATCTCCGCCATCGGGTGGGGGGGCGTTCTTGTTTGCCACGGCGCACTGGTGGCTAAGCGATATGCAGGGCAGCCCCCGGCGCTTGCATGCCCATGCCGATATCGGTTCAAAGTCATTGATAACAAGATCATAGTCCTGCACCGGGAAGGTTTTTATATCCTTGTACAGCTTCGAAAGCTTCAGCGTCTTCGCCGTTGCCCACAGGTCCACACCGCCACGTTTTCCAAAGATGAAGCTCATGCCATACAGCTGGTACTTTACCGGGAAGGGCACATCCACATCAGCTTGTATGCCACTGATAAGCACATCTACATCCCCATGCTTTGCCAGCGCAGGATATACATCCCTTGCCCTGCTCAGGTGGCCGTTTCCGGTGCCTTGTATCGCATATAATATCTTCATCGGTATCCAAAGGTCAAAATACAACCGTCAACTTCCAAAACAAATTCAGGATAATCCCAACTGATCAACCAATCAACTAATCAACCAACTCCTCCTCATTATCTCCCGGCTCTTCCTGGGCAATAGCCGAATTGGAGAGCGCAGGCGAGAAGTTCCTCATCTCCATCATCAGGCTGGCCATCATCTCCTTTGCCGACTCCTTTGTACCCTTCTTTTTATTAATGTCAATAGTGCGTGCTACCGGGTCGTCGTTGTAGCTATATATCCGCCATTCTCCGTTGTTATATTCCAGGGCTGTAAGGTTTTCTATCCAGTCACCTGAGTTCATGTAGGTTACGTGTCCGTGCCGGGTATCCACACCCTTTATCTCCGGATGGTGAATGTGGCCGCAGATCACATAGTCATAGTTGTTCTCCGCTGCTATATCGCATACCGTATCCTCAAAGTTGTTGATGAATTTCACTGCGCTTTTCACGCTGTTCTTCACCTTCTTAGACAGCGATATTTTACCCCTTCCCATCTTTTGGGATATAAAGTTCACAACCCTGTTGATAAGTATAAGCGTATCATATCCCACGGCGCCCAGCTTAGCCAGCCAGCGGCTGTGCTGCATTACTACATCAAACACATCACCATGAAATATCCACACCCGTGCATTGTCTATCTTCAGCGATAGCTTGTTGGTTATCTTCAGCGATCCCATCCTGAAGCCTTTGAACTTGCGCAGCATTTCATCGTGGTTGCCCGGTATATAATATACCGGCACATCCTTGGCTATCAGGCCTATCAGGTGTTTTACCACCATCATGTGCGTTGCCGGCCAGTATCGCTTGCTAAACTGCCATACGTCTATTATATCGCCGTTCAGTATTACTGTTTTGGGCTTTATGCTTTTCAGGTATTGCAGCACCTCTGTGGCGTGGCATCCATAGGTGCCCAGGTGCAGGTCAGAAAGTACTACGATGTCTACTTCTCTTTTTGCCATTTTTCCTTCAGCGAAGCATTTAGTTATACAAAGTGAGTAATCTAATATGACCGCAACATTAAGCATCAGTTAAAAAAAAGTTACAATAAATTAATGAGGCTCAGATTATTATTTCGAACCTCGATAATCGTCAAATAAACCGGGCGTTCATCCGTTGTTTTATATTAATTTCCGGATCATTCCAACCCCTAATAATCAGAATATGAAGAAAAATCTGTTAGCAGCTATTGTCGCCATTATTCTTGTGGTTTTCTCCGCACAGCCGGGTTATGCTGGCTTCATTACTACCAGACATAATACCACAGAGCAGGTTGCCCGGCACCAGGCCGCTGTGTCGAAAAACAGTCCCGCGCGGCTGGAACAGCTGAAAGCATTGATAAGAGACCGGTTCCGGCCCGTTTTCTCTTCACCCGCACAAGACGGGGAAATACAGAAGAGAAAAATAGCCTGGCAGAATATTGCCTCCCTTGGTCTTGCCTCCCTGGGTTTATTTTCAGCGTTTCTTGGTTTTGCTGGTGTTATATCTGCATCAGGCTGGTCTGCGCTGGCTGCAGCGGCTATTTTATTTGGCCTGCTGTGTGGCGTTGGTGGTATTGTTTTTGGAATAATTGGTATGAGACATGGCAGGAAGTGGAGGTTCAGGGGGTTTGCCCTCGCCGGTCTTATTCTCGGTTGTTTTGATATCTTCTTCCTGTTATTGGTAGCGACACTGGCTGCACTCATTGCCTAACGCGGTTTTTTATGGGCACGGTTTCTTCCCCTGTATAAAATTGCAATCTGCATGAAAACGGACCGACAAGTTATACACAACTTGTGTATTTCTTTGTTCGCAAGGATTGCCGGTGTAGCCTAATTTCGATAGTGAAAAGAAAAGCAGAATACCATGGATATCGAACAGCTGATGCCGCACATTGAGGCCCTTATTTTTGCAAGTGAGCGCCCACTGACACAAATGGAAATAACAGAGACCATAAGCCAGGCCCTGGAGACTTCTATTGAGTCTGAGCGGGTTTCCACTTGTATAGATGCAATACGTGAGAAATACGATGTAGACTACTATCCTTTCCATTTGCAGGAGACAGGCGGCGGCTTCCAGTTCCTTACCAAAAAGGCATATCACAAAACAGTGCTGCAGCTTAGCGGCGACAAGCATATCAAAAAGCTGTCTACCGCAGCTATGGAGACCTTATCTATCATAGCGTACAAGCAGCCTATAACCAAGAGCGAGATCGAGTTTATTCGCGGTGTAAGTGCAGACTATAGCATACAGAAATTGCTTGAAAAGGAGCTGATAACTATTGCAGGCCGCAATGAAGACATGGCAGGTAAGCCACTTATCTACGCTACCTCAAAGAATTTCATGGATTACCTGGGTATCAATGCGCCATCACAGTTGCCTCAGCTGAAAGATATTACCGATATTCAGATCGTAATGCCGACAAATGGCGAAGAAGCGGCAACTGCAGACACCAGGGGGCCTATAGTGATCTCTCAGCTGGGATCCATGAAAAAAGCATCTTAGTAAATAATATTGCATATTCACAACTATCCGCCCCTCCTCCGGGGCGGTTTTTTTTTTGCAAAGCAGCACAGTATTCATATAAAACTGCCGTTCTGTGTATATTTGTTACAAATACTTTTATGATCGCCCGTTCTCTTTTCCCGGTCTTTTTTATAACCCTAACCTTCTTTTCCCAGCTGGCATTAGCACAGAAAAAGGCAATGCAGAAAGTAGCCAAGGAGCTACAGACCGATGTTAGCTATCTTGCTTCTGATGAGCTTGAGGGTCGCAGGACCGGGACAGAAGGCGAAAGAAAGGCTGCCGACTACATAGAAAAGCAATATAATGCCGCTAATGTCGACGCTTACAAAGGCCAGTATCGCTATCCATTCCATTTTATATACGGTAAAGAAATAGCTCCCGAAACACATGTTGTATTTAACAACACCGCGCTGAAAATGAATAAGGAAGCTTTTCCGCTGCCCTTTAGCGCCAACAAACGTGTAACAGGTGATATTTTGCCCGATGTGCTGGAGCAGGGCAATATTTGGCTCATACCTCTTTATAGCGATCAGGATCAGGCAAACAATCCCCATTTTGAGACGGACAAATATATGTTTGATCACGGCAGCGAGGCTTATAAGCAAGGCGCAACCGGTGTTATTTTCTATGATGCCTACGGCAGTAAGTGGGCGCCAGAGTTCAACAAGCACTCTGAGCTGGAGCAACTGTCTATACCTGTTGTTTTCCTTACCCAAAGCGCCTATTCCAGGTTTGTAAAGCAGGAGGGTGGTGCGGCATCAAAAGAAGGTATGGCTGTAGATTTGAATATATCTGTGAGCAAAACAGAGCGCACCGGCAACAATATTGCTGCTTATATAGACAATAAAGCACCTTATACTGTTGTCATTGGTGCGCACTACGATCACCTGGGCTATGGCGAGGATGCGAACAGCCTGTATGCAAATGCGGTAAAAGAGCACAAGATCCATCACGGAGCCGATGACAATGCCAGCGGCACTGCCGCTGTGCTGCAAATGGCCAAATGGGTAAAAGCCAATACAAAGAAGCTGCACCATTACAACTACCTGTTCCTCAACTTCTCAGGTGAAGAGCTGGGTCTGTTTGGCTCCAAAAATTTCGTAAAGGATCAGGCTATAGACAGTACCCACATTGCCTACATGATAAACATGGATATGGTGGGACGGCTAAACGACAGTACCCGTTACCTGGAGTTGGGTGGGGTAGGCACCTCTCCTGCCTGGGCCGATGTAGTGGCCATGGGTACCGGCTTTAAGCTAAAGATTGATAGCTCTGGCGTGGGGCCGTCAGACCATACCAGCTTTTACAATGTGGGTATCCCGGTATTGTTCTTTTTTACCGGCCAGCACATGGATTATCACAAACCAAGCGACAAAGCCGAACTGGTAAACTATACAGGTGAGGCTTACCTGCTCAAATATGTAAAGGATGTAGTAGCTAAAATGGATAAGCAACATGTGAAGCCACGCTTTACAGCTACCAGGCAATCATCTACGGGCGGAAGAAGGGCCTATAAAGTGTCTCTCGGTATCATGCCAGACTATTCTTACCAGGATGGCGGCGTGCGTGTAGATGGCGTCAGCGACAACCGTCCCGCAATGAAAGCAGGCATAAAGCAGGGCGATATAATAACCCGCCTGGGGGAAGTGCAGATAAACGGCATGCAGTCCTATATGGAAGCACTTGGCAAGCTATCACCCGGCGATAAGGTACAGGTAACCGTAAAGCGGGATGGTAAGGAACTTGTGTTGCCTGTGGAAATGAACAAGTAGCCATTTGCGCCTCAACTGCATCATACCTGCATGGCATTGACGATCGTATCAGGATAAAAAGAAAACCATCCGCTTTGCAGGGATGGTTTTCTTTTTAAAAGAACTGTAAGTTTAAAATTACTTGGTCTTAGTTTTTTCTACTGTTTTAGTAGTGGTCTTAGTTTCTGTTTTTTCGTCTTTCTTGTCCATTTTGCTTTCAGCACTATTTTCCATCTTAGCTTCAGTTGCTGCTGGCTTAGTAGTGTCAGCCATTTTAGCCATTGTGTCCGCAGTAGTAGGCGCCGGTGTAGCTACAACAGTAGATGTCATAGTAGCAGTAGAATCGGTAGTCGATTTAGAAGCGTCGCCGTTACCGCAAGATGCTACAAACAGACCCATAGAAAGAGCAATGATGCTGAGTTTTAAAAATTTCATAAATATCGTTTTTTAGTTGGTTATACTCATTAATACCGATTACGGGTAAAGGTAACCCAGCTACCCTAAATATTATTAAACAATACGCATATATAATTAGTATTCAGACATTTGATAAAAAAACGAACCATCCTTTTTGCAAAGGATGGTTCAGGTATTTTTCAGAAAAGGTGAAATTATTTCTTCTTTTCTTCTTTCTTAGTTTCAGTAGTAGTAGTTGTTGTTGTAGCCTTTGCAGTGTCAGCAGGCTTAGCAGCACCAGCAGCCATTGTGTCTGTAGGAGCAGCTGGAGGAGGAGTTGCTGTTACTGTAGAAGCCATAGTAGCTGTAGAATCAGTAGTAGCTGTTTTGTTTTCGCCGTTACCGCAAGATGCTACGAAAAGACCCAGAGAAAGAGCGACTACGCTTAATTTTGCAAATTTCATAAATTCGTTTTTTAGTTGGTTATGCATGTTTATACCCTATTTCGAAAAAGGTAACCCGCAGTTTTAAAAAATATTTTTGGCCTGCCTGTTTGCGCCGCAGATTTTCGCGATTGTAAGATAAATTTTCACCTCTTGGATGGCTATACATTAGTTTTAAAATATAATCTTATTACAATGAAAATCATTGTTTTGAATTATTGCTGAAATTTTTTGCTGGTTTTATCTTGCAAATAACTTCACTGTTATTTCCGTGAATACGGGTAAAAATATATTTTATAAAAAATATAAAATCAACGGTTTAGCCGAAAATAAAATTATAATGTGATCGGGTGTTTAGTGCGCAGTGCATTACCGTTTTACATACGTATACGTTGCGTAGATCATAGGATTATACCAGCGACGTATTCGTGAGCCGAATTTCTTGCTGTCGGCACCCATTATTGGGTCCTGGAAATCCCACAGCTCATGATGGTCCCTGTTACTGATAAAATGAAGCTGCTGTAGCCCGTAGTCCGTAGTAAGCCCTAGCACCTGGCCGTTGAAACGCTTGTTGTTAGACCCGGCAATGTAGTATTGCGGGTACACCTGCTGCACCAGCATATCATCGCTGTTGCCATAGTCCTGCACCCACTCCACAGAAATAAATATGCCGTCGTGCACGGGTATACGCCTGCTGCTGAGATCGGCCTTTACCCATTCATTGCCCAGGTTGGCATGCAGCACCACCTCGCTGTCCAGTACATCGTAGCCCGGGAAAAGGCCGGCGGAATCCCGGCGGTATACATGCATTCTGAATTTGGATTCCGGTTTGCCATCGCCCGTTATGTAAAAGAACACTTCTTTCAGAAACCCTCTTTTAGCCGGGTCGGCAGCCAGGTATATCGCCACCTCATCACCATACATCATGTAGCAGCCGCCTGATGGGGAGAGGTTTTTACGCCCAAGAACCCGTTCCCTTATTTTTTTGCGTTTGCCGGTTAGTATATAGTCATCAAGTTCTTTAAAACCCTCATTGAGATGAATGATCAGCGAATCGCCGGTAAGTTTCTCCTTACTTATGTTCTTTCTTTCATACCCCATGCAGTAAGCCGTAATGCCGCGTATGGAATCTACATTGGCAGTTAATGTCCACCTGCCTTGCGAATCACAATAAACCCCGTTGAATTTCCCCGTTATTTCTACTATAGCCCGCGGAATCCCCCTGCCGTGCGTATCAAGCACCCTGCCAAAAAACAATCGCTCCTGCGAAAACACATGGGTCACCGGCAACAGGCACAGGAAAGAAAGCAGGAGATACCGTAGGCGCGGCAAAGTCATTTTTAAAAGTACAAAAACTTTCCGCTGTTCAGAATGCCAATTCTAGCTGCCTCCGTTCGCGCTGTATAAAAGTTGCTATGAAATAATACCAAATGGGCACCTGGAGTATGCATAAAAAGATATGTTGATCAACACCTTGGCGGTCTTTAAAAACTACACGGGACACCGCGCCTTTGCGCATTTGCTATAGATTTTTTCCTGACTTATTTAGAGTTGCCCAGTATAAGATGTGGTTTTTTCAAAAACAAACGCACTATTATCCCGTGTAAACCAACGGCAGCGTGATGGCTACCTCTGTCCCTTTCTGGTTTTCAGAGGTTATTTCTATTTTCCCCATGTGCTTGCTGATAATATTGAACGCAATGGATAAGCCCAGCCCGGCGCCATCGCCCACTTTGCGCGTAGTGAAAAACGGTTCAAAGACCTTCTTCCTAACCGCATCGGTCATCCCTATACCATTGTCTTTTATCCTGATTATAGCATTCATCTTATCATATGTAGTGGAGATCACAATAGTGCCCCCTTCCTTATCTCCGAATTTGTCCTTTATGGCATACACGGCATTCGATATCACATTCAGAAACACCTGGTTCACCAGGCCCGGATAGCATTCTATCATAGGTAGTCTGCTGTACTGTTTTTCTAGCTTCACGAGATTTGTAAACAGGTTGCTGGTTATAGCCAGCGTAGCATCCAGGCATTCATTAAGATCGGCTTTCTTCAGGTCCCATTCATCCAGCCGGGAGAATATGCGCAGGCCTTTCACTATTTCTGCAGTGCGCTCCGCTCCATTGCGTATGCCCTCCAGCAGCATTTTTATTTCCTCCTTCGTATACTCCAGCTCCACATTTTCCATATAGGCTGCCGCTTTTTTCTGCATGTCTGCGGGGCTTATGTTCTCCCGCATTATACCCTCCAGCGTGGCATTCGCATCCAGAAGCATTTCCATATCCCTGTTCAGCGGGCTTATATTAGATGTGATAAAGTTCACCGGGTTATTGATCTCATGCGCTATACCGGCCGTGAGCTGTCCCAGCGATGCCATTTTTTCTGACGCCACCAGCTGAGCCTGTGCACTTTTTAGTTCGCTCAGCGCCGTTTTCAGCTCTTCGTTAGATTGATTCAGTTCTGTAGTGCGCTCTGTCACCTTCTCCTCCAGCATTATATTCTGCCCGCGCACTATTCGTTCATTTTCCTGCACAGCCAGCAGTTCATTCGCCTGCGATATTTCCACGTCTTTCTTCAGCAGGTTTATTCGGTCGGCCAGTGCAAAGGAGAGTAACAATGCCTCCAGTGCTGAGCCCACTGGCATAGTATACACCGTAAAATTATTGTAGGGTAATAGGCCGAAGTTCTTAAAAATGAATATGAATACGCCGGCAAGAAACACGATCCATGCTATAAGAATAAACAGTGCAGGTCTGTAGCCCCGCCGGTTTACGATGAAGGCAACTGCAAGGATGTAAAGAGAGAGCACAAGCGCCGCCATATCTATTATGTTCCGGGCAGCTGGGTAAAAACCCGCAAAGCTGAGCGCAAGTCCTGCGATATAGATAACAGAAAGCGCTGAAAAAATAATATTTGCCCTCGGCACATATACGCTTGTTTTCAAAAACCGCCTGATGAATGTTGCTGCAGTAATACCCGCAAGTACCGGCGCCACGAACATCGCAAATTTCTCGACCGTTGAATTCCCAGGCCACAGCAGCTGAAACGCATAGCCGGATATGGTGATTTGGGTGAGCAGCACCGCCAGCATGTAGACGAGATAATACAGGTAGCTATTATCCCTGGTAGTGGTATACACAAAGCCGTTGTAGAGCAGCATAGCTATCATCAGCCCCATATACATACCCCAGAAAATATCTTTGTGCTTGTCTGAAGCCATGATGGCACTTTCCGGGCCTACGGCCAGGGGTAGCATGAGCGGTGAGTTGCAGCTGTAAACGTGCAGATAGATGAACTTTTCTGCGCCCGGCTGCAGGTGAACTGCGAAAAGGAAATCTGAGCTAAGGTATTCGCGATGGGCAAAGGGTGCTGATTCCCCCGTGGTATAGGTCCTGAAGGAGTCGGTTGCCATCTGCTCATAGTATGCAATGCTATCTATAGTTGGGTTTGATAGTTTTAGTACAAGTTTGGGCAGATCGGTTTCGTTCTTTATCCTTACCCGCAGCCAGAATGCCGATGAGGTAATATTCTCATTAGGAATACCTGCCGGGTGCATTTTAAAATCGTGGCTATTGATAGCCTCCTTAAGGTTAAGTGTATGAGGTGCATCTTCAAGTAGCTCTATTCCCGAGCGAATGTTTGTTATTGCACGGGTTTTGTTAACAACAGTTGTGTTAACAAATTGGGCGTCCGCATTGCAGGCAAAAAAAATGCAAAAAGGAAACCAGTAATAATCCGCAGCATGGACATCTATCAAAATATCGTTTTTACAGCAAAGGAGTTATATAGATTTTAATTTTATAATTGCTGCTTCATATAGATGCTGGAGGGAATTATAAATCGGCAGTTAAAAAAATGAGCTGACCCCAAAGGCAGATTAAACACAAAAGCACATGCTATTTTATTTCTAATTGTTTCGTCAGACATATCAGAATTTGAATAAACCCATTATAGATGTAACTTCGCAGCCCCTGAAATTACAGGAAATAACCGATCAGATTACACGAGTATAAATGAGTTCGATAGTAGATAAGCTGGAGGCGATAAAAGCCAGGTTTGATGACCTGGGCGTGGCGCTAACCAACCCGGAAGTGGTAAACGACAATAAGCGTTTCTCGCAGGTAAGTAAAGAATACCGTAAACTTGAAAAAATAACAGACGTATATAAAACGTATCGCGGCTGTGTAGACAGTCTCGACTTTGCGCGCGAAATATTGGAAACGGAGAGTGATGAAGAGCTGCGGGCGCTGGCCAAGGAAGACCTGGAAAAACTGGAAAGTCAGAAACAACAGCTGGAAGACGACCTCAGGAATGCGTTGATACCCAAGGATCCGCAGGACGAAAAGAATGCAATTATAGAAATTCGCGGTGGTACCGGTGGTGATGAAGCCAGCATATTCGCAGGTGATCTGCTTCGTATGTACATGAGGTACTGCGAGCGCAGGGGCTGGAAGGTGTCCCTGGTATCAGAAACCGAAGGAACCGTAGGCGGCTATAAAGAGGTGCAGCTGGAAGTAGTGGGTGAAGATGTATATGGCACACTGAAATTTGAAAGTGGAGTGCACCGGGTGCAGCGCGTGCCTGCTACGGAGGCCAGCGGCCGTGTACATACATCGGCAGCTACCGTGGCGGTGATGCCGGAAGCAGAAGAAATAGATTTTGAGCTGAAGGAAAGCGACCTGAAAATGGAAACCGCACGCAGTGGTGGAGCCGGTGGGCAGAATGTGAATAAGGTGGAGACCAAGGTGATTCTAACCCACGTGCCTACCGGAACCGTGATCACCTGCCAGACCGAGCGCTCCCAGCTGGGCAACCGTGATAAAGCAACCGCCATGATGCGCAGCAGGCTATACGAAGAGCAGGTGCGTAAGCAGGAAGATGAAATAAGCCGCAGGCGTAAGAGCCTCGTGAGCACGGGCGACCGTAGCGCCAAGATAAGAACCTACAACTACCCGCAGGGCAGGGTGAGTGATCACCGTATTAATATGACCATCTACGCGCTGGACGACTTTATGAACGGCAACATACAGGAAATGCTGGATGCGCTGCAGTTTGCCGAGAATGCCGAGAAGATGCAGGCCGGAGAAACTGTGATCTGATAATACTTGCTGCCGTAATTGCCGCACAGGTCGCACAATGAAAGTACAATAACGACGTTACTATAACTAATCAATAAATAAGATGACAAACACTTCTTTTGACCTCATAGACATTATCAGGACGATTCAGAAAAGGAAACGTTTTATATTGCTTATCACGGTAGCTGCAGTTCTGGCAGGTGTCGCTTTCCTGTTCGTAAAGTCTGTGAAGTATAAGGCTGAAGTTCGCTTTTTTGTAAATAATCCGCTCTACGGAGACCGTAGCACCCTGTTCCGGTCTATGGAGACGCGCTATGTAGACTATTTTGGTGGTGATGATGATGTAGACAAAGTAATGGCGTTTTCAAACTCCGATACCGTAAGAGACCGCATCATAAGGAACTGCAGTTTTGAGATAGTATATCCAAACCATGACATCAACAGCGGCAAGGGTCACGCTGAGCTGATGAGCATATTCAACAAGAATTTCAACATCAAGCGCACCGAGTACCGCGACATACAGCTTAGTTATATCGACAAAGATCCGGTAGTTGCCGCTAACGTAGCAAACATGTCAGCAAAAGTGCTTGAAGAGACGTACCGCCAGTACTACACTTCTATGAAGCAGAATATGTATGGAGCCATAAGCGACAAAGTAACCCAGCTGGATAGCTCCATTAATTTGCTTACAGACTCTCTCGCTAACATGCGCGACAAGTATGGTATATACAACCTTATTAGCCCCGCGCGCCAGGGTATGGTGAGCAGTGGCGAGATGAAGGGTGGTGGTAAAGGATATGGAAAAGCTATAGAGCAGGTACAAAATATTGAAGCGATAAAAGATCAGTTGGTCATCGACAGGTCTCACTACATATCGCTGATCAATGAGTTTTCTACTACTGCCAGCAGTTCAATGCAGTTCCTGAAGATAACAACCCGGGCACTGCCGCCTACATCTCCTAATGGCCCTGGCAAGTTAACAGTGCTGGTCATTGCTGCATTCCTTGGCCTGCTTTTCAGCTCGCTGTTTGTACTCATGACGGGATACTACGATAAACTCAACGCAGTGCAGCGTTAATCGTCGCAAACCTTATTGATCCTTTCGGGAAATAATAGTTTATACAAATGCTGGCAGCAATAAAAAATAAATGGATTGAGGTAGCAGCATTTTCGGTGCTGTTCGCCACCATCGTGGTGTTTGCCCTCACCGGCAGCTACTTTGTGCTTGCCGCGCCATTTGTTTTTTTGTGGGCCGTATTGCTGGGGGTCAACTGGAAGACGGCATACTGGATATTCCTCTTCAGCATACCTGCTTCTATACAGATCAACTTTGCCAGCGACACCATGTCCATAACCCTGCCGGATCAGCCGCTCATGTGGTCGTTCCTGCTTATGTTCATACTCATATGGGCGAGCAATCCCGCGGTAATACCCAAATGGTGGTGGCGCGATCCGTTAGTACTCATAACCACCCTGCAATTTCTGTGGACGATAGTGGCCGTCGTATGCTCAAAAATGCTGTTCTTCTCGTTGAAGTTTCTGCTGGCTAAAACATGGCTGCTGGTCTGCTTTTTCATCCTCCCCATCTGGATATTCCGCGAAAAGAAAGACTTTATCCGCAGCTTTTTCCTGCTGCTCATACCAATGCTCATCACGGTCATCGTCATACTTATTCACCATGCAGTCCTCGGCTTCCGGTTCGATATGGTCCAGAAATCCATGAGCGGGCTGTATTACAACCACGTGGATTACTCTACCGTTATTTCCATGTTCTTTCCTATCCTGCTCATAGCAGTGCCTCTGTCTAAGGGCAGGAATGCAATTTTGCGCGGTCTGCTGTTTCTTATCATACTTATTTTTATTGCCGGCATCGGCTTCTCCTATGCCCGTGCGGCGGTAGTAGGTATTGTGTTTGCTTTGGTTATAGGGGTGGCTATGCGGCTGCGCATTGCCCACCTTGTCATGCCTGCGTTCTACGGTCTTATCATTTTGTTGATGTGCTACATGGTCAACGAAAACAAATACCTCGATTTCCGGCCCGACTATAACAAAACCTACATGCACAAAAACTTTACCGATCACCTGATCTCCACGTTCCGCGGTAAAGATATGTCGTCTATGGAGCGGTTATACCGGTGGATAGCAGCCGTAAGGATGAGTAAAGACCGTCCGCTTACCGGCTATGGCCCGCGTGCATTCTACTACTTTTATAAGCCCTATGCGGTTACCTCATTCCGCACCTATGTGAGCCGCAACCCGGAGCAGTCCACCACGCACAATTACTTTCTCTACATGCTGGTAGAGCAGGGGTGGCCGGCCATGCTGCTCTATGCCTTGCTGATAATGACCATATTCGCCAAGGCACAAAAAATATATCACCGCTTCCAGGACCGGTTTTACCGCCTCGTCACCATTGGCCTGGCCATGACACTGGCCGTAGGCTTTATCAACAACTTCTTCTCGGAGCTTATAGAAACACACAAGGTGGCGGCACTCTTCTTTATTCCGGTTGTTATGCTGGTCATCCTGGACCGCAAGAGCAAAGAATTAAATCCTACATAACAACCCTTAGGCATACGTCTGTAAAGACACCTTGCAGCCTGAAGCCGGATAGAAGGAATGTTGTTGGCAGCAGAGTCGGAGCGAGTGCCAGTTATACCATTTCGACATCTGAAATTAGCATATAGGGATGTTTATAAGCACCTCTGCGACCTTAAAAACAAAATACAGTAAACAGCGCCTTTGCACCTCTGCGAGAGATTTTCTTGCGCCACTATCTAGGTGTCCAACTGGTATTAAATACTGCAGCTAAATTGCCAGTAATTGAAAAGACTATCTCGCCATTAGTGGCGCTGAATCAGGTTTCTGTCGCGTATCGGTTTCTATCACTCCGTCCCTTATCCTTATTACGCGGTGCGTATAGTTGGCTATATCTTCCTCGTGCGTCACCAGCACCACCGTATTCCCCGAGTGATGTATCTGGCTGAACAGGTCCATGATCTCTACAGATGTTTTGCTATCCAGGTTACCCGTAGGCTCATCGGCCAGCAGCAGCGATGGATTATTGATGAGTGCGCGGGCTATGGCCACACGCTGGCTCTGCCCGCCAGATAGCTCATTGGGTTTGTGATGCGCTCTTTCGCTCAGCCCCACCTTCTCCAGCATCGCGCGGGCGCGCTCTTCGCGGTCCTTTTTGCTGGCGCCGGCATAGATAAGTGGTAAGGCCACATTTTCCCACGCGGTCAGGCGCGGCAACAGGTTGAACTGCTGAAATACGAAGCCGATCTCTACATTGCGCACATCAGCAAGCTGGTCATCTACCATGTTGCTCACGTCCTTTCCATTAAGTATGTATTGTCCGCCAGATGGTGAGTCGAGGCATCCCAATATATTCATCAGGGTAGACTTGCCCGAGCCAGATGGCCCCATAAGCGCCACATACTCATTCTCACTTATGAGCAGGTCTATACCCTTAAGCACGGGCAGCTCCTGCTTGCCCAGGAAGTAACTTTTGCGGATATCGTTGAGGCGTATTACTTCTTTCATGTTCAAACTCAAAATTCAAAAGCCAAAATTCAAAAAGCAATGTTCCACCAAACAAAGCACATAACCGGAATGGCATTTTGAATTAATACCTGATGTTCAAAAATACGCATAATTTCACGCTGTTATTAAAATGCTTCAAAAAGTGCAGTGACGTTGTCTTAAAGCTTTTTAAATTTTGGTTTTGAATTTTGACTTTCAATGATTGTATTCCCCAATTGTAAAATAAACCTGGGCTTGTATGTCACCCGCCGCCGCGAAGATGGCTACCATGACCTGGAAACCGTGTTTTATCCTTTGCCCGCAGAAGCTTCAGCGAAGGCGGGCCTGCGCCCGTTAAATGATGTGCTGGAGATAGTACCTGCAAGCGAAACACAACTACACATGAGTGGCCGTGCTGTAGCTGGAGATAGCAAGGACAACCTCGTTTGGAAAGCCTGTGATTTGCTGAAAAGAGAGCATCCCGGCAAAATACCAGATCTTGATATTCACCTCTATAAAAATATACCGATGGGTGCCGGCCTCGGCGGTGGTTCTGCAGATGGCGCCTATATGCTGCGCCTGCTCAACGACTATTGTCAGCTAAGCCTCAGCAAAGAACAACTTGCCACCTACGCCCTGCAACTCGGCAGCGACTGCCCGTTCTTTATTTACAATACCCCGCAGTTTGCAAAAGGTAGGGGTGAGCAAATGACTGACATTGAGCTCGACCTTTCGGCTTATAGCATACAAGTCATATGCCCGCCCGTGCACGTCTCTACCGGCAAGGCATTTCAAATGATCACACCACGTCCCGCACCATTTGACCTGCGGTACCTGGCACCATTGCCCGTTGGCGAATGGAAGCAAAAGATCACCAACGATTTCGAAGCGCCTGTGTTTGCTCAGCACCCCGTCCTTGCAACCATAAAACAGCAGCTATACGATGGTGGCGCGCTCTACGCCGCCATGAGCGGCAGCGGCTCAGCCCTCTTCGGCATCTTCCCAAAAGGACAGAAAGCGGAGATAAAGGTACATGTGGCATTCGAAGACTATTATGTTGGATAAATAAATAAGAAAGCTGAGTAGTACTGTCATGGTGAGCCCCGCCGAACCATGAACTGCTGAATTAAAGCACTGGCTTATGTACTTTACTCCTTTAAAAGTTCCCATCCTCCGAGACATTTATTCTTACCAGGAATATCCCGGAAGGCAGTGTCGGAACATCTATCTCTACTTTGGTGGAATTGAACTGTTGTTTACAGGCGGTTGGGCTAAAAGGTTCGGGAGGAAAAGAGTGGTTATTTTCTGGGGTATGCTATGGTAATGAAACCCGCAGAATCTATACTGATTTTGCAGCTCTGATGGATGAATTCGATTTAAAAGTAGCATTTAGCTAGTTATCACCACTGACACTATGTTCCTCTATTTTTTTTACATTTATACTACGTAATTTTTAGACTTATGGTAGATACTCCACGATACAGGGAATTGCAGGAACTGCTTGCTACGCAAACAGACCAGAAGGAAAGGATTAATACCCAGCTAAACATAGCGGAAGAGGTAAAGAACTTCGAGGTGGATGAGGCTACGCAGATGGCCAATGATATCATACAGCTCTCACGCACCATTGCCTACCCATCTGGTATCGGCAGGGGCTTGTGCCTCAAAGGCTTTTGCAACCGCCTGAAGGGCGAATACGATGCGGGTCTTATGGTGCTGGAAGAGGCCCTGTCCATTTCCCGCAAGATCCATGATAAGAACATGGAAGCAACTGCCCTCTACTACCTCGGCAACATTTACCGCGACCTGGGCGACCTGGCGCGTGTATACAGCCACTACGAAAAGGCGCTGGCTATAAACGAAGAGCTGGGTGAAGAGTATTACCAGTCGGTAATCATGTCCAGCATATCTAACCTGTTGTACGACCTCAACGACTACGACAGTGCACTGGAGTATGCCCTTAAGTGCCTGCCCATATTTGAGCGCGTACATAATGTGAATAGCCTGCTCAATATCTATAATACGCTGGGCAATATTTATTTCAAAACGGAGAAGTACGACGAGGCACTGCACTATTTCGAGGAAAACCTCAACAGGTCAGAGCCGGACACAGCGGCATTTGTGCTCGCTGAGAGTGGCATGGGCAAGGTGTACTATAAAATGCTCGATTTCACCAACGCGAGTAAATTTCTCACGCATGCCCTCGGGGAATCACAAAAGCTGGGAAATGCGGAAGTGCAGATCATCAGCCATTTCTACCTCGGCCGTATGTACATGGACGAGCTTAACTACCGCCAGGCGCTGAAGGCGCTGGAAACAGGTTACAAGCTTGCAGATGAGTATACCCGTCGCCACGATAAGATGAGCTTTCACGAAGTGCTCTCTGTGCTCTACGATATGATGGGTGATATCCCGAAGGCATTCTATCACCTCAAGTCGTTTGAAAAGCTGAAAGAGGAGATCTTCAAGCAGACCACCATCAACAAGCTTAAAAATCTGCAGGTGCGGCAGGAAACCGAGCTGGCGCAGAAGGAGAAAGAAGTTGCCGAGCGCACCGCTCACCTCAAGCACCAGTTCATGGCCAACATGAGCCATGAGATACGCACGCCTATGAACGCCATAGTAGGCCTTACGCGCCTGCTGCTCACCAAAGAGCCTGCGCCCGAGCAAATGCGATATCTCAATGCCATTCAGCTTTCTGCTAACAACCTACTGGTCATCATCAACGATATCCTCGACCTCTCAAAAATAGAGGCCGGAAAAATAATCATTGAGCACATAGACTTTGATCTGCGTGAAGTGGTAAACAGCGTAAAGGATATGCTGATGGTGAAGGTGGAAGAAAAGGGTATAGAGCTGCGGGTAACTATCGAGGACAACATACCAAAACGCCTGATTGGCGACCCTACTCGCCTCAACCAGATACTGATAAACCTCGCAGGCAATGCCGTGAAATTTACTGAAAAGGGGCATGTGGAAATAAAGGTGACACAGCAGAAAAAGGACAGTAATCTGTGGCTGAAATTCGATGTAATAGATACCGGCATAGGTATAGGAACAGAGTATGTGGACACAATATTCGATAGCTTCACGCAGGCTGGCGCAGATACTACGCGCAAGTTTGGTGGCACCGGCCTGGGGCTTACCATTTCCAAGCAGCTTTCAGGGCTTATGGGTGGGGAGATCAGTGTTAGCAGCATTCTGGGCGTGGGCACCACCTTCACCAGTCTCATTCCGTTTGGCGAGTCCGATGTGCAGGAGTTTGTGAAGAAAGAAAGTGTGCTCGACGAAAAATCTATGGATCGGCTGAACAGGCTGAAGATACTGCTGGTTGAAGACAACGAATTTAACCGCATGGTGGCTGAGGACACCCTCAAAGAAACCATACCCGGTGTGCGTATACAGATGGCCGTTAATGGCCAGGATGCTGTTGATCGGCTGAGGAAGGAAATGTTTGACATAGTGCTCATGGACATACAGATGCCGGTTATGGATGGTGTCACCGCTACTAAAACCATAAGGGCTACGCTGCCGGAGCCTGCCAGGAGCGTGCGCATAATAGCCATGACGGCAAATGTGCTGCAGGAAGATGTGGCACAGTATTTTGAAATAGGGATGAATGCCTATGTTTCAAAACCCTTCCAGACAGACGAGCTCCTGCTCAAAATGGACGCTGTTATGGATATTGAAGTAGCGAAGGTGGCGCAGGAAGAAACGCCAGAGCCCGTAGCAGTGAAGGAAGAGCCGCCAGTAAAAAAGGAAGAGCCAAAACCGGCTCCCCCGGTGCTCCCGGCTACGGTCACCGACATGAATTTCCTTAGGTCATTCACAGGCGGCAACCCACAAAAGCAGCAGAAGTATGTGGGCATGTTCCTCGACAATGCACCAAAGCTGATGGACAGTATAGAAAAGGCGCTGGCGGTAAAAGATTATCCGGCTATAAAAATCGCAGCACACTCATTGAAGCCACAGATGTCTTATATGGGTATAAAGGAAGATGTGAGCAAGATTTTCCTGATAGAGCAATCTTCAGGCGAGGTAGCGCACCACGATACATTGCCCATGTTGGTCAGCAACCTCAGGCTTTTGTGTACTAAGGCGTTTGCAGAGCTTAAAAGCAACCAATAACCTCATATTTTTTCCATTCAGGCCTTGATTTAGGATTGTTTGGAATAGTTTTTATACTTTTCATAAATATTTACTATTTTTCTTTCTATTTGAAAACAAATTTATGGCAGTAGAGCAAAGCACACGTTACATCTTCCTTGTCGATGATGAACCGATACAGAATGAAATGCTGAAAGACTACATCAGCGATCGCTTTAAATACCAGATAAAAACATACGAAAGTGGCGACACAGCTATAGCCGATCTGCACCTGAATCCCGAGATCATGGTGCTGGACTATCACCTCAATGCTCACTTGCCCGATGCGCAGAATGGTGTAGATGTGCTGAAGCGCGTAAAGGAGATGCACCCAACCGTGCAGGTTATCATGCTCTCCGGCCAGGACAAACTGGAAGTTGCTGTAGACAGCATGAAGTATGGCGCATACGACTATGTGATCAAGGGCGAAACGGCCTTCTCACGTATGGGCAACATACTCAACAACATCAATGAGCTGAATGGCCTGAAGCACGCCAATACCAGTTATAAAAAAATAAACCTGGTGCTGTGGATCATAATGCTCGGTATCATTGGCTTATCAATTTACCTCGTGAAGTATCCGCCGGCATTTGCAAAATAAACGGTGTATTTGAAGTTATAAAGAACAAAGGCTCTCTAAGAGGAGCCTTTGTTCTTTATAAGAGTTCGGGTAATTACGGCGGACTCAATAAAACTGCACGAGTTTAGCGTTCTTTGCTTTGACTCAGCGATCTTTGCGTGAAATGGCCCGTACTGGATTATATTGTCTCCGTTTTAGTTGGTTTTAATATTCTTATCAACAAATTTTGTGAGGTCGCGGCTATACTCATCCAGCTTGCCCACACAAGTAGCAATTTCGGAATGAAATTCGTCCAGAGTATGTTCTTCATGTGTTGTAGTCACATCAATAAGGCCCTGTAAGCTGCATATTGGGTTTCTTAGTTCATGCGACGTCATAAACAATATTTCCTCCATAGACGCTATATACTTTTCCTGTTGCACCTTGGCTTTTTCTTCTGTTTGCTTACGCCTCAGTATTATGTACGTTGAAAGTGAGATGGATATTATAGAGATGACAGAATTTAATTCTGATGATCCAACAACATTGCTTCTGGAAAAAACCACAAAAAAATCCGCTACTATTAATATAAGTGATGTGCAATAGATCAATAAAATTCTCTTTTTGCTTTCCTTTTGCACCCAAAGGAGACCAAAAGTAAAGAACACCCCCTCCACCGTAAAATCCGTGCGGGTCACAAAGTCCAAAAGAATGTCCAATGCTCCTACCAGGATAAGAAATAAAATTGCAGTACTGGTTTTACTCATACTTGCGGCCATTTTGCAAATATAAAAAACTGAAAATTAATGCTTTATGACTTTCCTCATGTCGGTATTATTTATTCTCAACAAGTATACACCCGCCGGCAAACAGGAAATATCGACTTCTATTTTATCACTATTGCATTTTCTTGATAGCAGTGTTTGCCCTGGAAGTATCTTGTTAATGGATTCTTTTGTTGATTGAATAGGGAGAAGCGTACTGGCGGGCAGGGGAGCTTTTCCCGCCTTCCTGTTTGGATATTTAGACATCTTTTAGCCGCATCGGTTGCACTTTCAACTTGAATCTAAGATATCCACATTCTTAGCCTCACACCCCCCTCTGGCACACTAATTGCTGCATAAGTAATGCTTCAGGATGACGATAACAACCACCCATTTTGGCACATAGGTGAAACATTCTCGACGATTTAGACGAATTATTTTTTCATTTCGCCTTATCCACAAACACTCTCACTGATTTAGACGAATTATTTTTTTGAAAAGCAAAAAGCAACAATCGTGAAAATCAAATAAATCAAAATCATGGTTCAGACGTCCCCACTTCCATTCTCCCGATTAATTGCGTAAGTTTGTTTAGATAGCTAGAATTAAACTATTTGGCATCAAAGCCATCTGAAAAAGGCCTATCCCGCGATCGTAAATACTTATTATTTTTTTAATGACGGAACAACAAACCATATTTCTTGCCAAGAGTGAAGTAAAGGCCAGTGACCTGGAGCATAAGCGCAAGGTAGCGTTCAACATACGCAAGTATAATGATGCGGTAGTGAAGGGCAAGGAGCAGTTTGCCGACCTGGAGCTTGCGCGCCAGCAAGCAAAAAATATTAAGTGGAAGGTTATAGAAAACCTGGATAAATACCTGGAGCAGTTCGAGAAAAATTTTACTGCCCGTGGCGGCAAGCTCATTTGGGCAGAAACTGCCGAGGAGGCACAGCAGGCCATACTCCAGATCTGCCAGGAGAAGAATACAAAGCAGGTAGTGAAGGCAAAGTCAATGGTGACCGAAGAGATTCACCTCAATGAATTCCTTGCAGAAAACGGCATCGATTCAGTAGAGACTGACCTCGGTGAATATATACAGCAGCTCGATGGCGAACCGCCATACCACATTGTTACCCCTGCCATGCACAAAAGCAAGGAAGATGTGGCGCGCGTGTTTCACGATAAGCTGGGCACTGAGCCTAACCTTACACCACCGGAGATTACTAAAATAGCCCGGCGCAACCTGCGTGAGAAATACATTACGGCACAGGTGGGCATAACCGGTGGCAACTTTCTGCTGGCCGATGTTGGTGGTGTATGCGTTACAGAGAATGAAGGCAATGCCCGTCTTTCTACCGCTTTTCCGCCTACCCAGATATCAATTATCGGTATCGAAAAGCTGTTGCCATCTATCAACGATCTGCAGCTGTTCTGGCCCTTGCTGGCCACCTTCGGCACCGGTCAAAATGTAACTGTATATAATACCATTTTCACTGGTCCGCGCCAGGCCACGGAGACTGACGGTCCCGAAGAAATGTATGTGATACTGCTGGACAATGGCCGTACCAACCTGCTGCGAAAAGAAGTGCGCGAAAGCATGTACTGCATACGTTGCGGCTCTTGCCTCAACGCATGCCCCGTGTATAAGAACATTGGCGGTCATGCTTATGGTGCCACTTACAGCGGTCCCATAGGCGCAGTAATAACACCGCACCTGCAGGGTATGGCAGAGTTTAAGCACCTTAGCTATGCATCCAGCCTTTGCGGCAACTGTACAGAGGTTTGCCCGGTAAAGATCAACATACACGAGATGCTGCTGGAGAACCGCGCTATAGCTACAGACCAGGGCCTGAACGGCTTTAAGGAAAACACCACATGGCGGCTTTGGGAAACTGCAATGCTAAATCGCACCTTACTGAACATAGCCAGCCCCTCACTGAAAAACAAAGTAGTCAACAAGCTCTTTAAAGAAAGCTGGGGCAAACATCGTGGCGACATCCACTTTGCCGGGCAGTCTTTCAATAAAATGTGGAAGACAAGAAGGTAGCTTATGGAAACTGTAGTTGTATATAGCGCCGGTACCAGTGCACGTCTCAAATTCGTTTTAGACTGGGTATTGAAGGAACGGTTGCACATCAGCTACACCATCACCACCAACGAAGCAGACATTGCCGGACTGCCGTTTTTCATCTCCTACGGTAAGAAGTTACCAAACAGCATTTCCATACCCGATGAGCAACTGCTCTGGGGAAAAGGAATACAAAAAACAGATCCGAAAACCGCCTCATGGAACAACATACCCACACTGTTCGATGCAGCAGATAAAGGGTGCGACCTGCCGTTCGACATGTTCTCGGCCATCTTCTACCTGCTCAGCCGATACGAGGAGTACTATACGCAAAAGCAGGATAAGCATGGACGCTACCCGGCATCACAAAGCATACTGTACAAAAAAAGCTGGTTGCTTCGTCCGCTGGTAGATGAGTGGGTCACAGCATTCAGAAAAAAGCTGGTAGCGGCATCTGGCCTGCATATTGCCCCCACGCAGTTTATATTCCAGCCTACCTATGATATAGACATGGCCTACTCGCACCTCTACAAAGGTGTGGGCCGGATAATGGGCGCTTACGTGCGCGCACTCATCAAGGGCGATGTGAAGCAGATCAACGAGCGCACGAAAGTGCTGAAGAAGAAACAGAAGGACCCCTATGACTCTTTCCGGTGGCTCCGCCAGCTGCATAAACAGTACGAGCTCAGGCCGCTCTACTTTGTCTTGTGTTCCCTCAAAACAACCCAGTACGACAAGAACGTGCATCCGGAACACCCCGCCATGGTGCGCGTTATAAAGAACCTCGCTAAAGAAGGAACTATAGGTATGCACCCGTCCTATTATCATGATCGGAGCACTGTTATGGATAGCGAGAAGGCAGTGCTGGAGCAGGTCTCAGGTACAACCATAAATATCTCCCGGCAGCACTATATACGAGTGCGCCTGCCGCAGACATACCACATGCTGCTGGAAAAAGGTATAACCGAAGATTACAGCATGGGCTATGGTTCACACCTGGGTTTCAGGGCGGGCACGGGCAATTCCTTCCCGTGGTACGACCTCGAAAAGGAAATGGTTACCGCGCTTCGTATTTATCCGTTCTGTTTTATGGATACTACGGCCCACCACGAATCTAAGCTGTCGGTAGCCGAGGCCTTTGGCCGGCTCGATGCCATGGCTGCAAAGCTGCAGCAAACCGGCAGTACCATGATAACCGTATTCCACAACTTCTCCCTCGGCACCAGTGCCGAGTGGAAGGGCTGGCGAAATGCGTATGACCATTTTATCCGCGAGCAGGCAACCATACTCACACAGCACAATTTGGTATAGTTATGAAAATAAGAGCAATAGTTACCGGGGCAACAGGCATGGTAGGAGAGGGCGTGCTCATAGAGTGCCTGCAACACCCCGATGTAGAGGCTGTGCTGGTGATAAACAGGAAGCCGTGCGGCATCACACACCCTAAGTTGAAAGAGATACTGCACAGCGATTTCCTGGACATAACGCCAATAGCCGCGCAGCTAACCGGGTACAATGCCTGCTTCTTTTGCCTTGGCGTCTCGTCCATTGGCATGGCAGAAGCGGACTATACACGCGTCACGCACGATCTTACACTGCATGTAGCTGGTGTGCTCGCGCAGCAAAACCCCGGTATGACGTTCATCTACGTTTCCGGTGCAGGCACAGACAGCACAGAGAAAGGCCGCAGCATGTGGGCCCGTGTAAAGGGTAGAACAGAGAACGACCTGATGAAGCTGCCATTCAAAGCGGCCTACATGTTCCGCCCGGGCATGATGAAAGCCACCCCCGGCCAGAAAAATCTCCTAAAGGCGTACAAATACTTTGCGTGGCTTTACCCCATACTCCGTGTGGTGATGCCCTCTGCAGCCTGCACACTAAAAGAGGTAGGCATAGCCATGATAAACGCAGCCCGTTTCGGAGCCGGCAAGAAAATAATTGAAGTAAAGGATATGGTGGAACTGGCGAAGAAGTAAGTATATTTTGTGCCTCGGGACATAAGAATTTCAGCACCATGTCAATAGCTCGGCTTTTAAGCCGGGTGCTCTAAGCAGTAACCGATAAGGCTTCAGCCGAAAAACTGGCGGTGTATTTTAAAGCCCATTTGGTATTACTACCCGCCCTTTGCGATCTTGAAAACAATATAGGGAAGCTGCGTCTTTGCGGGAGAATTTTTGCGCGATGATCTAATGAATACTACTTCCGTATAAACACCCGCGTACCTGTACCTATAAACGTATACAGCTCATCTATGTCTTTATTCTTCAGCGCTATGCAGCCATCCGTCCAGCCCACGCTTAGCTCTATCATATCATCGCCATTCTTCCATATGCCATGTATGCCCACATCGCCGCCTATAGCTGCCGATGGCGGTATAGCACCCTGCGCCTTCATCCTGTTGAATGCCGCAACCGACGAGTCATTAGGGTAGTTGAGCAGCATGCATTTATTGTACTTGGAGTTTGGGTTCTTGGTTTTTATGGTGAACCATCCTTCCGGTGTGCAGCGGTCACCTTCCATCTTCTTGTTCTCCATAGGCTTCGGCCCAAACACAGCTTTGTATGATCGTATCTTCTTGCGTCTGTAGAAAAGGTCTAGGTTGTACTTCGATTTGTTTACTACCACAAGCAGTGAGTCTTTATTCAGCGTATCCGGGTTTATGGGCGTATGCATCCGCTCGTAAGAGGGTATAGTCGTTGTCTCAGTAATGCGTTGGTCACCCAGGTAGTATTGTAAGGTGCGCACAAGGTCGCCGTTTCTGTCCTTATGCTCCTCCAGCACCTTTATATCGCGTGGGCGCAGCTGCACATCCGGCTTTTGGTTCTTGTTAGGTTTCCCCTTCACCTGTGCTCCGCATGCAAAAGCTATCAACAGCAACGGCGTCACCAGCATCAACCACTTCCAACTCATTTTTTCGGCGCATTGCCTCATGCTAGGGGTATCTTTATATCCTCACGAAACTAAGAAAAAATCTGAAGATGGTAAGTGCTGCTGCTGAATAATAAGGAGCTATTTGCTCAGCTGTTTGTACTCTTCGTACGAGATCATTTTGTAGTCTGCCGGTATCCGGAATACAGCATTTTCCTGCGGGCCCATTTCCAGTTTTTCCGTATCAAACTCCATACCTATGCCATGCTCGTCGGTATACGAGTAGCGCAGTGGTAAAAACTTAGCATCGGGAAATCGCTCAAAAGTGATTGGTTGCAACGGATACCACTCTTTAGAATAGTAGATCTCTGCGGAAGCACCGTTTTTATAGGCCACCTTACCCTTGTTCACCACATATCCCGCTATCGTCTTGCTGTCATTTCCTGCATCGGTAAGTGTAAAGCCGTTAAACGGCTGTTGCAGTTTCTGCATGTCGTCCATCCGCAACTGTATCGCATACTTTTTGCCGTTCCTGTTCTGCAGCGAATTCACTGCACCACTACCACAGTCAATGATAACTATATCCTCAAAGCCATTGTCCAGCTTTAGCTCCTTTTTTATATGTGGTCCCTTAAAAGTGAAAGTATAGTTACCCCTGTATACTCTGCCATCTGCCGCTGTCAGTTTCACTTTATAGGCCAGTATTCCTTCGGTAAATGCCTTTTGCGCTGCCAGGCGTAGCGAGGCTGGCAGCAACATCAACAGTAAAGCAACAATTCTAAAACTCATGGTACGGAAGTGAAAATAAATACCTGCCGCTTTACCCGCGGCCTTAATCCATACAAATTACCATAATTATAGGATTCTCAACACGATTTAGTCATCTTTAACAGTTTTTTGAAAGCGTAAATTCGTACATTGCTTAGTCCTAAATAAGAGATATAGCGTTATGAGATTGATCGGGAGAATCAAAAGATCAAAGGGTTTCATTGCAGGTGTGGCGCTTACCGTTACTGCTTTCCTGTTCATACATGGCCGCAGCAACGATCAGTATTTTGAAATATCCAAGAACCTGGATGTTTATTCCAATGTAGTGAAGGAGCTGAATACCTATTACGTAGACCCCATAGAACCTGGGAAGCTGGTGAAAGCCGGCGTTGATGCCATGCTCGAGGATCTGGACCCGTATACTAACTACATTACCGAGTCTGACATAGAAGAATATGAGTTTATGACCACCGGTAAGTATGGTGGCATAGGCGCTAATATGCACCGCAAGGGAGAAGACATCTTTATAGGCGATGTGTATGAGAATAGCCCGGCACAGAAAGCAGGCCTCCATCCCGGTGACATGGTAGAGACTATTGACAACCAGGTTGTAAAAGGTAAAAGCATTGATGACCTTGGTTTGTTGCTGAAGGGATCACCCGGCACGCAGATAACCATTAAGATAAAGGATGCCTTTACACACCAGGTATCGCAGAAGATCATTACCCGTAGCGAGATAGAAATATCCAGCGTGCCCTATGCAAGCTTGCTGGGGGCTCAAAACAATATCGCTTATGTTCGCCTCACCCAGTTTACACAGGGGTGCGCAAGGTTAGTAAAAGATGCGTTCGACAGCCTGCAGAAAGCACAGCCGGGGTTGAAGGGCCTTGTTCTCGATCTCCGGAATAATCCAGGTGGCCTTGTAGAAGAAGCAGTGCAGATCTGCAACATCTTTGTAGATAAGGGACAGACCGTTGTAACTACAAAGGGTAAGATACCAGATCTGGACAAGGATTATAAAACGCAGGGTCTTGTCTGGAACAAGACATTGCCACTCACTGTGCTCGTAAATCACTCGTCTGCATCGGCTTCAGAGATAGTAGCAGGTACTATGCAGGATCTCGACCGTGGTGTAATAATAGGAGAGCGTTCCTATGGCAAGGGCCTTGTGCAGGTGGTGCATCCGTTGGGCTTTAATGCGCGGCTTAAGTTGACCATTGCCCGTTATTACACGCCCAGTGGCCGCTGTATACAGGCGCTCGATTATACCCATCGCAATGCAGACGGCAGTGTAGGTTATGTACCGGACTCGCTGAAAAAATCTTATAAAACAAAGAGTGGCCGCACCGTGCTTAGCGGTGGCGGAATTGCTGCCGATGTGCAGGTGAAAGATGAACCTATGAGCAGCATAGCAGTTACACTGTACACTAAAAATTACATGTTCGACTATGCTACAGAGTATGCCAGCAAGCATACTACCATCCCTGTCGCAGGCAACTTTGTGCTCTCTGATGCGGAGTTTGCAGACTTCCAGAAATGGCTGGGCAATAAAGACTACTCCTACAAAACCGAGACGGAGGAAATGTATGACTCTCTGAAAAAAATGGCTGAAAAGGAAAAGTACTTTGATGATGCCAAACAGGAATTCGAGGCGTTGAGAAACAAAATTTCACACGACAAAAAACAGGACCTGCTTAAGCACAAAGAGCAGGTGAAGGAAATGCTGGAGAACGAGATTGCCTCGCGCTATTACTACACGCGCGGTCGCATAGCCCAGGCTATGCAGTATGATAAAGAGGTGGAGAAAGCAGTTAGCTTACTTGCTCAGCCTGCAGCATACGAAGCCATTCTCAATCCATCAAAGTAACAATTTATGGAGCGCGCAGTGTGCTCAGCTTATAGATATAGAGGCCTGCGGGCCTCTATTCTTTTTCACCGATCCGTGCCCAATTTTTTAGTAAGCTTAGCCCATATTCAGTACCCACAGACTCCGGGTGAAATTGCACCCCTATGCACGAATGCCCTTTGTGCGCCAGGGCCATTACTGTCCCGTCATTTGTAGTTGCTAAGATGTCAAGCGGTGTATTTTCAAATGAATTCACCGCCAGTGAATGGTATCGCATGGCAGTAAAAGGGGAGGGGATACCTCGGAAGAGAGGATGCCCGCCATGTATCACCTCGCTCGTCTTTCCATGCATGGGGTAGGCTGCATGCACCAACTGTGCGCCAAAGTACATACCCAGCGCCTGGTGCCCCAGGCATACACCCAGTATCGGGGTGGTTTTGTGAAATGTATCTATCACCTGCATGCTAATGCCCGCCTGCAGTGGCGTCTCAGGCCCCGGGGAGATGATAATGCGGGAAGGTGCTAAAGCTTGCAGTTCCGCTACCGATATTTCGTCATTGCGGTACACCGCACATTCGTTGCCGGTCTGCAGCAGGTAGTCGTGCAATATGTAAGTGAACGAATCGTAGTTATCAATGAGTACCCACATCGCCCGGTATTTTCTTGTTTACGGCATCAAAGAAACTTTCAAGTTTTCCAAAAGTGTCCTTAAAATAGGGTACCAACTTGCCCACCTGGTCAAAGAACCACGGTGCCACCCTCGACAGGTAGGGATATGTTTTCGAACCCGCTATAGCCTCAGCACCTATTATATGCATATGTGCGCCTATCCACAATAGGGAGCTCCACAGCACTATACCTAGGAACAGGTAAAGCCCGCCGCCTATCAGCCTGTTCACCATACCAAGCATCATCGTTTCCACGGCTTTTTGCAGCAGTTTGGCAATAAGGTTCACCAGTATCACCACACCCACAAACAAAATAATGTAACTGATCACCTGCACCCAGCCAGATGTAACCCAGCCTTTGGCAAGCAGCCATGCCGCAAATGATTGGGACAATTTTAATGCACACAGTATCCCGAGCAGTATGCCCAAAACAGAAAACGCGGCTACTATAAAACCTTTAGTGTAGCCGCGTATAAAAAATAAAACAAGTAGTAAGATCCCAATTACATCAAGCATCTTGCAAATTCAAGAGTGTATTTCTTTCCGATGTGCCACACCTCAACGGTGTGCCGCATTTATCCGGTCATCCCAGGTGTCCCACACCTTCAGGTGTATGGGACACCTAAATTATTCCAACGTGCCACAACTATTTGATCGTACTAGGTGTCCCACACCTCCAAGGTGTGGGACACCTAAGCGTTACATATCATTAAGCCAGCAACTGCTTTACCATTTCTGATATCGCTTTACCATCGGTTTTGCCTGCCAGTTGTTTGCTGGCCACGCCCATTACCTTGCCCATATCTGCCGGCGACTTAGCGCCTAACTGGTCTATTATCGCTTTTACTTCCGTCCTTAGCTCATCGGCAGACATTTGCTGGGGCAGGAATTTTTCTATGATTGCCAGCTCTTCCCTTTCCTTTGCAGCAAGGTCTTCGCGGTTTTGTTTTACGAAGATGTCCAGTGAGTCGCGGCGTTGCTTAGCCATTTTCTGGAGCATCTTTAGTTCCGTAGCCTCGCTGATCTCGCCATTAGCGCCCTCTGCAGTTTTTTCAATGATTATTGCAGCCTTAATAGCACGAAGACTACGCAATGCGGCTTCATCCTTCGCGCGCATTGCGTTCTTCAACTCGTCCATTACTTTCGTTTCGAGAGACATATTTTTTTTGATGTTTTTAAGTTGTAGTTAGGAATCAGGAATTCGTTATTGGGAATGGGATCGTTGTTTTTAATGTTCAGTTCTCCACAATTGCCAGAGCAGTGTGATAGATCTCGGTATTGTACTATAATCCCAATCCTCAATTACAAAATCCAAAGAGCTATGCTTTTTCAGCATCCAGCGCCGAGGTCGCTTTTTTAAGGAAGGTCTTGGCAAACTCTTTCATTTCATTTGCCAGTTCACCATTCCTTGTAGCGCGCACATAGGTATCAGCCATTCCGAAAAGTGTCTGGTAGAAAAAATCATTCATTTCATCTACCATCATTTTGCTGGTCCACAGGTCTATCCTCATCGCCTCTTTGTTATCACCGTCCCACAGGCCCAGCAACACAGCCTTTGCCTTCTGCCATTCGTCAACGCCGCCATCAGGCGCCATCCACTGTATTGTCTCTGGCATCTTGTCTTCTGCCAGCTCTATCTGTATGTTTATTTGTGATGTCATTTTTAGTGCGTACTTATCGTTTATCTATTATGTTATCAGTGTAAAACTAATCAGTTCAGTGCGAACTGCCAATTACTCATCTCCACCGTCGCTGTGTGGCGTTATCGTCTTAGACCACTTATTCAGTTGCTTCACACATGCCGCAATATCCCTTGGCAACGGGGCCTCCACGGTTATAGGTGTTCCGTCTTCTTTATTAAATTCAAGTTTGTAGGCATGCAGCGCCAGCCGGCTCAGCAAAGGTTTCTCAACTTCATCCTTGCCCGACATGTTGTATTTGCGCTTTATATTCGATAGCAGGAACGGATCTCCATCTCCATACAGCTCATCACATACCACCGGGTGGCCTATCGATTGCATATGCACGCGTATCTGGTGGGTCCTGCCCGTATGTATCTGGAATTGCATCAGTGCATACAGCGGCCATTGTTCCACTACCCGGTAGTCCGTCACCGCCATCTTCCCCTTCCTGTTTACCACCATTTTGCCATGCACCGCAGGGTGTTCAGCAATAGGGCTTTCTATGCGTCCCTCAGGTGGCTCTGCTATACCATATACAAGCGCCGCATAGTACTTGTTCACATCCCGCTCCTGGAACAGGATAGACAGGTACCGGTGCGCATGTTCATTTTTTGCAAAGCAGATCACCCCGCTGGTGTCCTTATCCAGGCGGTGTACTATCCATATTTTTTGGCCCAGTTTTGCTTCCAGCGTTTTGCCCAGGCTGGGCAGTTCATGGTTAAACCGGTCCGGTATCACCAGCAGGCCCGCGGGTTTGTTTACTATTATCAGGTCTTCGTCTTCGTACAGCGTCTCTATATTCATCTTATTTCAAAATTCAAAAGTAAAATTCTATAACGGGAGGTTTATTTCTCCAGTTCCTTTTGGTACTGCTCCAGGCAATAATCTTCGTTTTCACGCATTATCTGCTGGTCTTTTTCTTTTTTGTCTTTAAACCCGCATAGGTGCAGCACACCATGAAATATTACCCGGTGCAGCTCATTCTGGTAGGTTGTTTTAAATATTTTTGCATTCTCTTTCACTCGTTCCACACTTATGTATATTTCTCCCTCTATCGCCTTTTTCGACTCGCTGAGGTCGAAGGTAATGATATCTGTGAAGGTATCGTGGTCCAGGTAGCTCTGGTTCATCTCCAGCAGAAACTCATCACTGCAAAAGATATAGGTCAGCTCTGCGCTTGTTACACCCTTCTTATACTTGCTGATCAGGCCATCTATAAATGCAGACAGCTTAAGCTTTTGCTTTAACCCGGACTTTACTTCGTTTTCGTGAAAGGAGGAAGGCATAATAAGGATTTTTAATATTCAGTATTTGATCTGTATTTTGAGGTTTGAATGCAAGCACTGGGTATCATAGGCAAAGGGATAAAAAGGCGCAACAACAGGCCGCCTTTTATTGATATAGTAGGCCCGGTTTTCTCTTATTTTAGAGGACAAAGATAGCATTTATAGAACTATTGAATATGCATTGCTCTCCCTTAGCGGCATATCATTCCTCCATTGCCTCATTATTGTGTAATTTGCTTCAAAATACTTTTATGTCCCGTAAGGTTACAATATTGGGTGCCGGTTTGGTCGGCTCCCTGCTGGCTGTCGTGCTCCGCAAGCGTGGTCACCATGTGTCTGTCTATGAACGCCGTCCTGATATGCGCGCAGCAAATGTGTCGGCAGGCAGATCTATCAACCTGGCCATGAGTGCCCGTGGCTGGAAAGCGCTGGAGCTGGCCGGGTTAAAAAACGAAATGGAAGCCTTGGCTATCCCCATGTATGGCCGCTACCTGCACCAGCCTGATGGGCAAACCGCCTTCCAGCCCTATAGTAAGAACAATGAAGCAATATATTCCGTAAGCCGCGGTGAGCTCAATAAAAAATTGATGACACTGGCCGAAGACAACGGAGCCCATATCAACTTTGAGCATCGTTGCACTCAGGTACACGTTGAGAATAATCATGTTCATTTCCATCACGATCATAATGGAACAATAGTAGCAAGCGACCTCCTGTTTGGCGCTGATGGTGCATTCTCCGCATTGCGCGAGAGCTATACGCGATTGAACAGGGTAAATGCCCGGCAGATGTACCTTGAGTATGGCTACAAAGAGCTGTGCATACTCCCCGGCGCAAGCGGCGAGTGGGTTATGGAAAAAAATGCCCTGCATATCTGGCCGCGTGGCAATTATATGATGATAGCATTGCCTAATACCGATGGCACGTTCACATGCACATTATTCATGCCTTTTGAAGGGGATATTTCTTTTGAAAAGCTGAAAACGAAGGACGACGTAACTGCTTTGTTCGACAAACAGTTTGCAGATGCTAAGGCGCTCATGCCGGGTTTGCTCGATGACTTTTTTACTAATCCTACTTCATCGCTCGTTACTACACACATATTCCCATGGCACTACAAAGATAAAAGTGCGCTGATAGGCGATGCCGCACATGCCATTGTGCCTTTCTACGGCCAGGGCATGAACGCAGGCTTTGAAGATGTAACCGTATTAGCTGGTTTAATGGATGAATATGGTGACGACTGGCAAACCATACTGTCCGCCTACGAGGCCAAACGAAAGCCAAATGGCGATGCCGTGGCTGACCTGGCGCTGAACAATTTTATAGAGATGCGCGATAAGGTAGCTGACCCAATGTTCCTGGAACGGAAGAAAATAGAAAAGGAACTGGGTAAGCGATATCCTGATCAGTTTATCTCTGTTTACGAAATGGTGTCCTTTAGCCATATACCTTACAGCACTGCCCTGCAATGTATTCAGGCGCAGGATCACTTACTGCAGCGCATAATGAGTGAGGGCGATTTCACTGTCAATTCAGGGAATGCTGAATTTTGTGCTAACTTGGACACATGGGTTACAGAGTATTACAATGCGGTGCAGCAACTGGATTTTGGAAATGAAGCCCGCTAAGAGATGGACGGTAAGGCCGGTGGATGAATTGGTCGTGAACAGGCTTGGTGAAGACCTGAAAGTTAATCCCGCTATATGCAGGGTGCTCGCGCTCAGGGGGGTAAAAGATTACGACAGCGCAAAATTGTTCTTCCGTCCTGAGCTTTCTCAGCTGCACGATCCTTTCATCATGAAGGGCATGAAGAAGGCCGTAGACCGCATTAACGAAGGCATAGAATGGCACGAGCGCATAATGGTGTATGGCGACTACGACGTAGACGGCACCACTGCCGTTTCTCTAGTATACTCCTTTCTGAAGCAGAAGTATAAAGGCGAGCTCTCTTATTATATTCCGCATCGCTACCGCGAGGGGTACGGTATCTCAAAACAAGGTATCGATTATGCCCATGGCAATGGCTATACGCTGCTGATAACGCTGGACTGTGGTATAAAATCCGTAGAGATGATCACCTATGCCCAGTCCCTTGGCATAGATGTCATTGTATGCGATCACCACTTACCCGATGCACACTTACCTCCGGCTTTTGCCATTCTCAACCCCAAACAATCAGATTGCAAATATCCTTACAAGGAGCTTAGTGGCTGTGGTATTGGTTTCAAGCTGGCACAGGCGCTCGCCATGCACTGGAAGCAACCTGCAGAAAGTGTATACCAATACCTGGACCTCGTGGCCACCAGCATTGCGGCAGATATAGTACCCATGGATGGTGAGAATCGTATACTGGCTTACTACGGTATAAAACGAATAAATGAATCTCCATGCCTGGCTATTTCTACGCTAAAAGAGTTGGGCGGAGTTACCAAAGCACTTACCATATCAGACCTTGTATTTGTAATTGGTCCCCGTGTTAACGCAGCCGGCAGAATGGACGATGCTCGCAAGGCTGTAGAGTTTTTTATAGAAACAGATCCGGAAAAAATTCAATCGCTTGCAGCGGCCCTCCATTCTGATAATGATGACCGCAAGGAAGTAGACAAATCAACAACAGAAGAAGCCCTTGCTATACTCGACCGCGACATAAAATTACAACGTAGGAAGTCCACCGTTCTGTACCGGTCTCACTGGCACAAGGGTGTCGTCGGTATCGTCGCCTCTCGCCTCATCGATCATTATTACCGGCCTACCATTATGCTTACCAATGCCAATGGCAAAGCTACAGGCTCCGCGCGCTCCGTATCTGGTTTCAATATTTATGAGGCCATACATGAGTGCCGCGACCTGCTGGAAAACTATGGTGGCCACTTCTACGCCGCAGGTATGACCATGGCAGAGGGCCGTGTTGATGAATTTATTGAGCGGTTTGAGCAAATAGTATCCTCCACCATAACCGATGAGCAGCAGGTGCCGGAGATAGTGATAGATGCTGAGATACCATTGACGTTGGTAAAGCCCGCCTTTTACAACCTGCTGAAGCAACTGGAACCATTTGGCCCGGCAAATATGAAGCCCATATTTGTTACCCGCAACCTCTATGACTACCAGGGCTCCTCCAATATTGTGAAAGAGCTGCACCTGCGCATAGTTGCCCATCAAAAGAATGGCGCTATTATAGAGGGTATAGGCTTTGGCCTCGGCGACAAGTACGAGATCGTAAGAAACGGCCCGTTTGATATGGTCTACAACATAGAAGAGAACGAACACAATGGGAATATCAAAGTGCAGGTGAAAGTGGTGGATATACGACCGGCCAGTAACCTTTAGTTAGTTTTTTACTTATATTTACAGAATCGCTTGCAACATTTGCCTATTAATTCACTTCAAAAACTAACGAAAATGAAAAAAGTATTTGTTATAGCCGCTTTAATTGCTGCCATACCGGCCTTTGCTCAGAAGATGGATGCATCTAAAGTGCCGGCACCCGTTAAGGCTACCTTCTCCAAAACCTTTGCCACAGTGAAAGATGCAAAGTGGGAAAAGGAGAATGGAAATTTCGAGGCAAATTTCACCCAGTTTGGCACAAAAATGTCTGCCACTTTTGATGCCAATGGCGCATGGTTAGAAACCGAAAATGCAATAGCAGTAAATGCTCTGCCGCCTGCTGCTGCAAGCTACCTGGCAACAAACTATAAAGGTGAAAAAATAAAGGGCGCAGCCAAACTAAAAATGGCAAATGGAGAAACGCACTACGAAGCTGAAGTAAAAGGCATTGACGTATTATTCGACAGTAATGGGAAATTTATAAAAACTCAAAAGGACTAACGATGAACTATTTTAAGTTATTAGCGGTTGCAGCACTGGCGGGTACTTCAGTAAATGTTGCCTGCGCGCAAGGCACAAAATACCATGTAGTCAACACCTTCCATATCCCCAGCCCTGGCGGGTGGGACTACATCGCATTAAACCCGGTAAACGATAACATCTACGTCTCGCACGGCACACAGGTAAATATCCTCAATAAGAATTCCGGCGACTCAGTAGGTGTAATAGCTAACACTACCGGCGTTCACGGTATCGCATTCGCCCCTGAGTTTAAAAAAGGCTTCACCAGCAATGGTCGTCTCAACACCGCAACTGTATTTGAGATAAATACTAATGCCGTGCTGGGAGAAGTTAAAACGGGGGAAAATCCTGATGCCATTATGTATGACCCTTTTTCTAAAAAGATATACGTATGCAACGGGCGTAGCAAGGACCTTACTGTTATAGATCCCGCTACCAACGAGGTAGTGAAAACTATTGAACTCGGCGGTAAACCGGAAACGGCCGTAAGCGATGAGGCAGGCAATCTGTACATAAATATCGAAGACAAAAGCGAGATCGCTGTGGTGAATGCAAAGACCTACGCAGTAACGGCCCGCTGGAAAACCGGCGCTGGTAAAGAACCATCGGGACTGGCAATAGATAGAAAAACCAAGCGTCTTTTTGCTGGCTGCGATAATAAGCTGTTGGTAGTAATGAATGCAGAAAATGGCAAGGTCGTAAAAGAGTTGCCGATAGGCGATGGCTGCGATGGTGTTGTTTTTGATGCTGGTACAGGCAATATTTTTAGCTCCAACGGTGAGGGCACACTTACCGTCATTCACGAAAAGTCAGCCAGGGATTTCGAGGTAGTAGAAAACGTAACAACAAAGAAGGGCGCACGTACTTCTGCCATCGACGAGAAGACGCACAAGGTATACCTGCCCACAGCAGATTTTCTGCCACCTAATCCAGAAGACAAGGGCAAAAGGCCAGGAACCGTACCGGGATCATTCCAGGTGCTGGTAGTGGGCAATGAATAGATTCGTACTTCCAAATTTACATAACATGTCTGCCGCTCGGTATATACTTGTTGCATCGTTGTTACTGTTTTTTGCAGTCACAGTAAGTGCGCAACACACCTTTAAAGCTATCTTCAGGGACAAGGCAACACACTTGCCCATGCCTGGCGTTATTGTTGGCGATAAGCTTGGCCACGGTGCCACAACGGACGACAGCGGCAAAGTAACCATCCCGGGCCTCAGCCTGAGCATAGATACATTCTATGTCTCATTCATTGGTTATGAGCCGGAGACTATAGTTACCCATTTTGATGACATTTCTACTCGCGAAGTGCTGCTTACAGCTAACGATAAAGAGCTGGAGGAAGTAGTATTCGTTTCGTCTACCCGCACCAATGAGCGCATAGAGAATGCACCAATGAAAGTGGAGGTGCTTGGAAAGGAAGAAATGGATGAGGAGAATACCATCAGGCCAGCGAACATTGCCAGTATACTGGGCGATGTAAGTGGTGTACAGATACAGCAGTCTTCTGCCACATCCGGTAACACCAATGTTCGCATACAGGGCCTCAATGGCCAGTACACCCAGATACTGCGAGACGGCATGCCGCTCTATGATGGCTTCTCCGGTGGGTTTGGCATATTGCAGATACCCCCGCTGGATCTTCGCCAGGTAGAATTGATCAAAGGTTCTGCATCTACGCTTTATGGCGGTGGCGCCATAGCCGGGCTCATAAACCTTATTTCCAAACGGCCCACTGACGAACAGGAAGCCATTTTCACGCTCAATGCTACTACGCTGCAGGAGCAGGATGTTAACGCCTATTTCGCAAAGCGCTACAAAAAGATTGGCTACACCTTTTTTGCCGGCTACACCCACCAGGATGCGGTCGATGTAGATCACGATGGTTTCTCTGACGTGCCGCAGCTCAATACATTCACCCTGCACCCCCGTCTGTTCTTTTATCCCGATGATAAATCATCACTCATTGTCGGCTACAATGGCACCTTTGAGAAGCGCTATGGTGGCGATATACAGGTCATAAATCACCTGCCCGATGCTCAGCATCAGTACTTTGAAAAGAACATCACAACTAGAAATACAGGCGAGCTCATTTTTGAGCGCACACTTCTAGGTGCCGCCAGGCTCACGGTTAAAGGGAGTTACAGCTCTTTTGGCCGCGATATAATCACCAACCTCGATAACATTAATGGCAATCAGGCTAATTATTATTCCGAGGCTTCTGTCTTCATACCTCAGAAAAACAACAGCATTGTAGCGGGGTTAAATACTACTGGCAATAAATTCAGAAAGCTGCCCGGCTCTGATAGTATCGCCCTGAATGATTTTCATAACAACACCGTTGGTGCATTCGCTCAATATACCCTGCACCTTCCTGCGCAAACCACGCTGGAGGCAGGCTTGCGTGGAGATCATACCGATAATTACGGCAATTTTATTTTACCGCGTATTGCCATCTTTCACCGGTTCAATGAAACATGGGCCTCGCGCGCAGGTGCTGGTTTCGGCTATAAAATACCCAGTGCGCTTGAGGTGCAGGTAATTGATTATCCCATGCAGGATCTTCAGCCGCTACCAGCAGGTATTAAAGCAGAACGCTCTATCGGTTATAACATCGAAGGCAACTTTAAAAAAGAGATCGGCAAAGATGCAAACCTGTTCATCAATCATGCTTTCTTTCTTACACAGGTCACAGACCCCGTCATTGCTACGCAGTTGCCCATACAGCAGGTCATTTTCAGCAATGGCGATAAGCCGGTTATAACCATGGGGTTTGATACCTATATAAAGGTCACCATACACAAGCTGGAACTTTACGTCGGGTACACTTATACCGACGCAAAACGCAAATACCTGCAGCACGACCAATTCCTGCCCCTTACGCCGCGCCATAGGTGCGCCTTTACTGCCGTGCATACATTCGGTGAGCAGTGGCGTGTAGGCCTAGAGGGCTCATATGTAGGCATGCAATCCCGCGATGGCGATAGCAACACCCAGCCGTACTTCTTTGCTGCACTTATGGTAGAGCGCAAAATTGGCAAAAAGATAAGTGTAGTAATTAATTGCGAAAACCTGTTCGACTACCGCCAAACGAGATTTGAAAAGATATACACCGGTTCCATTACAGACCCTACTTTCAAGCCATTGTGGGCGCCCATAGACGGCAGGGTAGTGAACCTCTCCGTGAGAATTACTCCGTTTAGAAAATAAGTGCTTTATGTGTAGTGCCTGCCAATCTTGCGGATTAACTTACTCCGATAGCCTCAGGTTTATGCCATTGCCCTCGGTATTGCAGTCGTTCATTGTTATATCCAGTGTGTAAATTCCGGGCACAAATTCTTTAAGGTCTACCGCAGTTATGTTTCCATCAGTAATAGAATAATTGCTCACTTTTCCGTCATCGTCCGATATCGAAAAGCTCGTTGTAGTACCACATCCCTTTACAAACAGGTAGCGGTCTTTAGTTATGCTCAGCCTTATGTTCTGCATTGTGGTTACATTATTGCGGTCCACATGCGCGCACCAGGCCGAGCAAATGATCTTGTACATAAATGCAGACCCCTTGGTTTTTATGGAAATGGTGTCATAAAAGTTATAGGTGGCCGGCGTGGAAGCGTATTTTATGGTCAGTGCATAGGTATCACCCTTGCCTAGTTCTATAGGCATATCCACCGCTCCACCTTTTTTATTCAGCAGTTTTATATTGTTGCTGGCAATGATTTTTGTGATCGTTACATCAGTATCGGCTGATATCTTCACCACATGCTCCACCTCCGGCTTGTTCAGGAAATTTACGTTAAACACCGGTTCGGCATCAGAAATATGCAGCGGCTCAAAAGGGTAGTACCGCGTTATTTTGGTATTCGCAAACCCCGGCGGGTAAAATTCCTTTTTGAAAACCTTATCCCCCGAATAAGTAAGATATACGCTGGAGTCGGCTTCGTAATTGGTGTAGTCATATTTTACAAGGCCGCCATCGGATCCATATTCTTTGCTCCACAGCACTACGCCTTTGTCATACACCGTCGTTAAGGCTATCTTGCCTGTAGCCGAGTCATACACATTCCACACGCTGTCGTTTACTGACATGGAGTCTCCGGCATAAGTATAAGTCACTATACTCGCCCTGCTATTCTTATACTTGGCTTCAAGCCGTCCCACTGCGCCGCCCTCTCCGGGCTCAAAGTGCAGGCTGTCATACTGCGCCAGCGACACGATCTTATAATATCCATCCTGTTCGGCACCATAAGTAGCTCGGTCATACCTCCAATACCCATATGGCTGCCCCCTGGCATTCACCATGTTTTGCGCCATGCTTACAGTGGGCATTAGCATCAAGCATAAAATAGCACAGTATTTTTTTAGCGTCATTCGTAGTCTTAAAAAGTTAAAATTACTGCATTACATCATAAAGGGCATTATCGGGTTATGCTAAAAAGAAAAGGCCCTGCGCATGCAGAGCCTTTTCTCAATACTTTTTAACTCACTTATTCTTTAGTTATTCTTATCGTCTTTGTGTGTACGGCATCGGTATACCGCAGTATATAAACTCCTGCTGGTAGTCCTGTGGTATTTAGCGTCAATGCATTTGTGTTTGCACTTACCGTCTTTACCACCTTACCAGATACGTCCATCAGGGTTACGTTGGCTGTTTCGTTTACTGTGCCGTTAATAGTTATGTTCAGCGCTTCTTTCACCGGGTTAGGATATACAGTAAGGCTAAATTCATTCGCGGCAACATTGCCTGCCTGTGTAGTGCTGGTGGCGGTGGTTGTAAAGGTTGTGCTTACCCAGGCTGATAAGTTGCTGGGCGCACAGCTGTCGCGCACAAAAGCATAGTATACCGTTGATGGTGTTAATCCGCTTGCGCTGTAAGTAAGTGCTGTGATGGCTGTTCCAGATCCTGTTGGCGTTACAGATGAGGTGCTTACTACATATTCAGATCCTGAAGAGCCTGTTGGCTCAGCCCAGTTCAGCACTGCGCTGGTAGATGTTACACTGCTGGCAGCGAGGCCGGTAGGTACACCACAGGAAAGCGTTACTCCCACTATTACTACAGTGTAGTCATGTACTTCGCCAAGTGTGGAGGTACCACCGCCAGTAAGGCTGTAGGACGGGCATGGAACAATGCTTGGATAAGTCGCATCTCCTGACGCTACGGCGCGCAGGCGATGGCTACCTGGGGCAGCTCCGCTCGGAATTGTTATGGTAATATTGGTTGTGCCACCCAGGGAAGCATAAGCGCCGCCGCCTACACTCTCTGTGCTGGGGTCAAAAGCGCTATCATCGTTGAGGTCTATGAAAATTTGGATCCCCGTCGTTCCTACGCTCAGTGCACTTGTGGTTGTGGCAATGGTGTAAGATGTTGCTGCAGACAGGGTTACCGTCATGCTTGCGCTCATATCACGGTAGCTGGTCAGAGGGGGGAAACCGCTTACAGTTGAGCAGCCGGTAGCGGGGTCATTAATTGCCGAGCCGCCGTCACCGTTCAGCGCAAAATCATTGATCTCGCTGCTCAGTGTGCAACCCTGGAAATAGGTGGGCGTGCAGTATTGTGCTTGCACATTTTTACCCGTTGTAAGTAATACTACAAAGCAGAGCAAAGCACATGCTTTTGAGCATAATAGTGTTTTCATAAATTACTTGTTTTTTTGTTTAGAATGCAACAAAATATAACAATAACCTGAAATCACATAACTGTTCCTGTAAACAGCTCAGGCCACATTCGCGGTTTCAAGAATAATTTTAATTCTGGGTTATACTTTTGGGATTACCTTTAAAACTATCAGCTGAAGTTGATTCTTTTTATATCCGCACCCAGCGCATTAAGCCGCTCATCTATGCGCTCATACCCCCTGTCTATCTGGTTTATGTTTTGTATCACGCTCTTGCCCGATGCAGATAGAGCAGCTATTAGCAGTGCAACACCCGCGCGTATGTCCGGCGACACCATGTTTATTCCGCGTAGTGGCATTTGTTTGTCCAGTCCTATCACCACAGCGCGGTGCGGGTCGCACAGCACTATTTGCGCACCCATCTCTATCAGCTTATCTACAAAGAATAGCCTGCTCTCAAACATCTTCTGGTGCACCAGCACAGTCCCTTTCGCCTGTGTGGCCAGCACCAGCACTATGCTCAGCAGGTCAGGGGTCAGTCCTGGCCACGGATGGTCGTACACAGTTAGTATAGATCCGTCTATGAATTTTTGTATCCGGTAGTGGTCCTGTGCAGGTATGTATATATCATCCCCGCTCATAGATAGCTCTATGCCCAGGTTCTGAAATGTTTCGGGTATAATGCCCAGGTGCTCGGCATCGGCATTTTTTATCGTCAGCTCACTTTGCGTCATAGCAGCCAGGCCTATAAAAGAGCCCACTTCTATCATATCCGCAAGCAACCGGTGTTCACAGCCACGTAGTTTACTCACGCCCTCTATGGTCAGTAGGTTTGTACTGATGCCGGTAATGTTGGCACCCATGCTTATCAGCATACGGCATAGCTGCTGTATATAGGGTTCGCATGCCGCATTATATATTGTTGTTGTTCCCTGTGCCAGCGTTGCGGCCATTATCAGGTTTGCGGTGCCGGTTACAGATGGCTCGTGCATCAATATCCGTGCACCTTTCAGGTCGTCGGTATTAAGGGTAAACATCTGGTTGTCTATATCATAGACAAAGTCTACACCCATTTTCTCAAACCCCCGTATGTGTGTGTCCAGCCTGCGGCGGCCTATTTTATCGCCACCGGGTTGCGGTATGTATGCTTTTTGGAAACGCGCCAGCAGCGGACCCGCCAGCATCACCGTCCCCCGCAGCTTCCCCGATTTTTTCTTGAAAGCATGCGTCGTAAAGTAATCGGGGTCTATATTATCAGCCTGCAGTATTATCTTGTTTTGCTCAGGGCGTTCGGTTTTCACGCCCATGTCCTCCAGCAGCTCTATCAGGGTGTTCACATCTACAATATCCGGTACATTCGTAAGCGTCACGCGCTCGTCCGTCAGTAGTGCCGCGCACAATACCTGCAGCGCTTCGTTCTTAGCCCCCTGCGGAGTTATCGAGCCGCTCAGTCTTTTTCCTCCGCGTATTTCAAATGCGTTCATTATGTGCAAATTCAAAATTCAAAAGCCAAAATTCAAAAAACCGAACTTTTCCTTTTGAACTGGTAAACGATATTTTTTTTGAATTTTGGCTTTTGAATTTTGATCTCAATTACTTGTTCTTATTATTCTTAAACTTCCTGTTCTTGTTAAAGTTGTTGCCATAGCTGTTGCCGCCTTGTCCGCCCTGTCCACCTTGCCCTCCGTTATTGTCGCGGAAGTTGCGCTGCCCGCCTTGTCCGCCCGGGCCCTTAAAGTTCCGGTTGTTATTGTTGTTATTATTGTTGTTGCGTTGTTTGAAGTTGCTTCGGTTATTCTCATAGGGAACGCGGTATCCGCCTGTCTCATACTTCAGTTTGCCACCTGTTATTTCCGCTAGCTCATTTTTTATCATGTCGTCATGCACCGGCTCCTTGTGCCAGTTCGCATACGCCAGCTTCATATAGTAGCCTATAGCCTGTGTCAGACCATGTTTCTTCTCCTCGTTCGTTTCATTTATGGCACGGTCCAGCAGGGCCAGTATGTTCTTGCCCAGGTGGCGGTGTTTTATGCTCTCCTGTGGGTAGGGCAGGACCTCCGGTTTTTTGAAAACGGCCTCCGGCGTAGGGCACGGATACGGTGAGTCCACGTCAAGGTTAAAATCAGTCATCTGGAACAAGTGGTCCCACAGCTTATGCTTATAGTCCTCTATTGTCTTCAGGTGTGGATTCAGCGTCCCCATCAGTTCTATGATCACCTCGGCCTGGCGTAGCCGCTTTTCGCGGTCTTCCACAGTTACCAGGTACTCTACCATCTTTTGCACGTTACGCCCATATTCAGGCATCAGCAGTTTGCTGCGTGAGTTATTATATTCCATCAAAATGTAAAAAATTCAAAAAGCTAAAGAAAAGATTGTATAAAAATCAGGCCCGAAAATCAACCGGCTATGAGGGTACCGGGATAAAGCCATAGCAAATATAAGGAAAACAGGATAAAAACAACAGGGCCTGCATATTGTAGTTAAAATAACTACAGCAATCAATTGTTGTTTATCACCGAAAAATTAAGGCCTGCATTGCCGCTTCCTGCAGCGCTCCCGGTAAGCATTACAGTATATATCTTTCCTGCCTTAAAGGTCAGGGAATCGGTGGCATTGATAAGCAGGGTACTGTTCGTCGGGTCAAACGCACCTATAGTATACTTCCCCGCACGTAGCTGGCAGAAGCCGGATACATTGTTCAGCGACACACCCTGTGCCACTATACTGTCGTTTACTGTCGCTGTCTCATTAATGTTATCGGGCGATAAATTTATGAAGCGCAGCTTTGCTTTGCCGGTCGCGGGTAGTGTCAGGTCATCGGTGGTAAATACATATTTCGGGTCGCTTACATCGCCACCTGCGAAAGCTGTATAGTGGTTCGGAGCAGATATATTTTCTGCACGGTTAGCCAGTGGGGTTCCCGTGTTATCTCTGAAAAAGGTAAGGTTCACCGCCGTGCCTGCATTTACATATACATAGCCCGAACTGGCTGAAAAAGGTATTGCCGATGCGCCCTCTACGTTTACGCTGTTTGCTTTTACACTTACCGATGAGGTATTCATGCAGCCGTTCACAAACATCACATTCGCGCTGTTTAGCGGGCCATTGCTCTTGTGGCATGCGGCAAGCGCACCCAGGCAGTAGAATGACAACAGAAATAGGTGAGCTTTTGTAAGGCGCATAATCTCGTTACCGGTTAGCGATAAGTGATAAGGTAAGTACGGTGCTACCTGTGCTTGCAGATTGCGATCCGGTAAGCATAGCAGTATATAGCACTCCTGCCTCCAGGCGCATCGAGTCTGATACAGAATCAGCCCACGTCCATGGTCCCGTTGCCTTCACCAGGTAGGTACCCGCCGTAACATCATAAAACGAGCTGCAGGTGCCGTTCGTGAGACCTGTTACCACCGTCTGTGAGCCTACCGTAAAATCTTCTGTCGTAACATCATTGGTCAGATTTATGAACCTGATCCTCGCGTTTCCTGCTGCCGGGGGCGTCAGGTCATCTGTTGTCACCACAAATGTGGGTGCGGTAGTCGTGCCTCCGGCATACAAGGTGTAGTGATCGCCCACGTTAAAAAGTAGTGATCCGCCGCAAAGCGAATCCGCATTTGAGCTATAATAAAAATTCACCCCAAATCTTCCTGATGCAAGCTTTTGGTAGTTGGAGCTTTTAGTGTAGTCTATATTTACTGCGCCTATTACTTTTGTTTTGTTTGCCCAGGCGTATATCTTGTTACTGCCCGCACAGCCATTTACAAACATTACATTGGCTCTTTGATCCGGCGCTTTGCTGCACCCGCTCGCCACGGCCAGTAAGCACAATACAGGAAGCAGGAAAATGTACGCACGTTTATGCTGCATAATGCTCAAACTAATTATTACTCAAAACGGTTAATGTAAGCGCAGATGTAGCCGTGCCGCTTTGGCTGCCGGTAAGCATCAGCGTATATATCTTCCCTGCTCCCAGTACCACGCTTGGTATTGTCGCTACAGTGCTTATGTCGTTTCCTCCACCTTTCAAGGTATAGTTACCGGCAGCTACCTCATAAAAAGGACTGCAATGCGTATACGTGATATTCGAGTCCAGGGTTTGAACACCTACAGAGAATCGTCCGTTCAGGTTATCGCTGCTCAGGTTCACAAACCGGATCTTCGCATTTCCGCTAGCGGGGGCCGCCAGGTCATCTGTTATAGTGGTAAAAGACGGAGCAGTGATGATGCCGCCAATAAATATTGAGTACTTATTTCCTGCCACCAAAGTTGGTGTGCCGGTTGATAGCAGTGTGCCTGCAGCAGACCCTGTAAGATAAAAGCTGATGTTTTCAGCACCCGCCGTCACAGTCTGGTACCCCGACGTGCCAAAAAAGGCAATGTTACTGGATCCTACATTATTCCCGTTCACCTTACCGTACATTCCGGATACACCGGCACATCCGTTCACAAACGTCACGCTTGCATTAGTATTCGGGCCCGACTTATTCTTCGTACATCCGGTAAAAATTGCTCCTGCAGCAAGTATGCAAACTGATATAAAGATATTCCTCATGGTATAACGCACGTTTTCTTGGCACTCAAAAATACGGAAAAAACCACGAAGCGCCGGAATTGCTTTATGCTGCAGTCCTTACCGCGAAAAAGAACGTAGAACCTTTACCTTGTTCGCTTTCCACCCATATATCTCCACCGTTTTGGATGGCGAATTCTTTACAGAGCATTAGTCCTATCCCGGTCCCCATCTCATCGGCCGTGCCAGGCGTGCTATATGAGGGCTCAAAAATGTGTTCCTGCAATTCTTTTCTTATACCAATTCCCGTATCGCTGACTGAAAATATTGTGAAGCCCGCACGGGTCCTTGTATCTGCGTTTACCTCTATTATGCCGTTGGCGTGCGTATACTTTATCGCATTGGCCAGCAGGTTACGTACCACAAAGTCAAAGTGTGTTGCATCCGCAAGTAGATATACATCGGTAGGTACATTATCTCTCACAGTCAGACTTTTATCAGCAGCCTGCATTTTCTTAAGCTCTATGTTCTCACGCACATATTGTTTCGCCTGAACCTTTGTTTTATTCAGTATCACTCCCTTCACTAGCGTTTGTCCCCAGAAAAGCAATTTATCAAATGTTTCTACCGATGCCTTTGTATGTTCCTTAAGGTTATTGAGCAGGAAGCTCTTTTCTTCCGGCGAGGTTTCCTTGTCTTCATAAATTTCCAGTATCGCAGGTATTCTCGCTATCGGGGTTCTCAGGTCGTGCCCTATCACCGAAAACAGTTTATCCTTCATCGCGTTCATCTCCTTAAGCTCCGTTTCCTGTTTCACCAGTCGTTTGTTAAGCCTTGTAGTTCTGCGGTAAAACACTACCAGCACTATAAGTGATACGATCGCGAATACCGCTATGTCTATTATAATATTGCGTTTCCGCGCGTTTTGTTTACCCTGCTCTTCTAGTTCATGTACCTTCAGGTTCGATCTTTCAAGGTCATATATAGCACCTATGCTCGCTATTTCTGTCGACTTATTTACAGTAAAAATACTGTCTGTAATTGCCTGTCTTTTTTCTCTTGCATCATATGCTTGCTTATAGTCGTTCTGCAGCTTATAAAGCTCCTCCATCGATTTGTACAGGTCGGCCTGTAGCGGTTTGTTTTTTATTCTCAGGCTTATTTCCAGCGCATTCTCCAGGTAGGTCATCGCCTTGGCCTTGTCCGTTTCCTTCAGTATATTGGCTAGTATATTCAGCGTATTTGCCTCCTCTTCCGGAAATTTCTCCTCCCTCGATATCTTCAGCGCTTCTTCCAGGTACTGTATACCCAGTTGCTTCTTTCCAAATTGGTGATAAAGCATACCTGTATTTATCAGGCCGGTAAGGTGCGCTACAAAAAATTCCGGCTTATTACTTTTCTTCAGTCCTTCTTCAAAATACTTCAGTGCCCGGGCTGTATCTCCACGGTCAAAGTAATAAACGCCTATGTCATTGCTCAGGTTGATCACTGCGTCAGAAAGCGGTAATTTCTTGCCTATGCTGTCGGCTATCATCAGGTATGTCAGCGCTTTCGTTGGGTCTTTATAATGCTCATACGCTATCGCCAGGTTTGAGTATTGCCGCATTACACCTACTGTATTCTTCAGGCTGTCAAATCCTTTCAGCGCGCGCAAAAAGAAAGATATGGCAAGCTCAAAATTTCCCGACTTTGCTTCTATTATACCCAGGCTGTTATTTACTTCCGCTATACCCTTGGGGTAGTTCACTTCTTTGAACAGGTCCAGGGCCAGCTGCGATCTTTTTTTAGCCAGTTCTCCCCGCCCGTGGTCATCGTCAATATCGCTCAGGTCACTGAGCATCCATCCCTGGCCTATTTTGTAGTTGGTTTTGGTGAATAGCTCTAACCCCTGCTGGGCATAATAAACCGCCGAGTCCTCATTATTGGGTTTGTAATCGTAGATAATATCCTTGTAGTAAGCAGCCTTTTCAGAATCATTCTTGGCATTTGCTATCTTCTTGCTAAATTCGCTTTGGCGCGATTGAGCAAATAGATCTATAGGTAGAATTAAAATTAAAATAAATAAGTAATATACTTTCATTAATAGCCGCGAGTATTTAGGGAAATCAACTTACAAATTAGGGATAATAATCCAATAAACAGAGAACGTCTGGGTATTTCACTGATTTGCAAAGCAAAGCGGGATATTACAGTTATAAATACGCCCTTCGTTATTCATATTATTTCAACTGTTAGTTGCATATCTATTTTTATATACTGTAATGCGCCATTTATATCCCCGCGCATCGTGCTTTTATTGCGTCTCATTTGTTCCGGATTTCCGGTCGCACACGCTATTCACACCAAAAAATTTCGGTAACTCCCGAAAATCAGATAGTTTCGCCCTACTAAAATCATTACAAATGAGTGATATTCGCCATAACTGGACAAGGGAAGAAATCCGTGAGATATATGATCGTCCGCTTTTGTCTCTTGTACTTGAAGCCGCAAATGTGCATGCTAAGAACCATGTATATGGAGAAGTGCAGATAAGCAGCCTTCTTTCTATAAAGACGGGTGGCTGTTCAGAAGATTGTGCATATTGTCCGCAGGCAGCCCGTTATCAAACTGGCGTTAAGGTGCAGGCACTTATGAAAGTAGACGAAGTACTTGCGGCAGCTGAGAATGCAAAGGCAGGTGGTGCTTCCCGCTTTTGTATGGGTGCAGCATGGCGCGAAGTGCGCGACAACCGCGATTTTGACCGGGTGATAGATATGGTTAAAGCTGTTAACAGCTTGGATATGGAAGTTTGCTGCACACTGGGCATGCTTTCTCCTCAGCAGGCCGAACGCCTCGCCGATGCAGGCCTTTATGCCTACAATCACAACGTAGATACATCTGAAGAGCATTATGGCGAAGTAATAACTACCCGCACCTATGACGATCGCCTGAAAACATTGTCAAACGTGCGCAAAGCAGGCATCTCCGTTTGCAGTGGTGGTATCATTGGCCTTGGTGAAACAGACTCCGATCGTATAGGAATGTTGCAGACATTATGCAATCTCCCGCAGCACCCTGAGTCCGTTCCTATTAATGTATTGGTACCCGTAGATGGTACACCGCTTGCAGAAAACAGCCGCGTTCCTTTTGATGAACTGGTACGTATGATCGCTACTGCGCGCATCGTTATGCCTCATTCTGCTGTGCGTTTGTCTGCAGGTCGTTTGGCGCTTTCTGTGTCAGAGCAGGCAATGTGCTTCATGGCAGGTGCCAACTCTATTTTTGCCGGCGATAAGCTGCTCACTACACCAAATCCTGAGTACAACGCCGACAAGGATATGTTCCGCATACTGGGCCTCACACCTAAAGCTGCTTTTGCGGATGGTCATCCCAAAAACAAAGCTAAGGCGGAACAGCATGAACCGGCTTGAGCAACACCTTGCCAATAAACTAAATGAGCGTACGCTGGCCGGCAATCTTCGCCGGCTAAGCATACCCTCAGCCCCCGTTGATTTTTTTTCAAACGATTATCTCGGCCTCGCTTCCACCGGCCTGTTGTCCTCCCTCATGCAGCAGCTTGGCAATGACGCTACTGGCTCCTCGGGCTCCCGGCTGTTATCGGGTAACTCGGAGCAGGCGATGCAGCTGGAAGAAACTATCGCACACTGTCACCAGGCCGAAGCAGCGCTTCTTTTCAACTCCGGCTACGATGCCAACCTGGGCCTGATCTCATGCATCGTCAGCAGGAACACCACTATTCTTTCTGATGAGCTGTGCCATGCCAGTCTCATCGATGGCATCCGGCTTAGCCAGTGTACACGCAAATATCGCTTCGCGCATAACGATCTCAACAGCCTCCACGACCAGCTGAAAAAATACAGGGATGATGGCCCCATACTCGTTGTTGTAGAATCCGTTTATTCTATGGATGGTGATATCGCACCCCTCGAAGAAATGGTACGCTTGTGCGAGCAATACGATGCCCAGCTTATAGTAGATGAAGCGCATGCTACTGGTGTCTTTGGTTCTCATGGCGAGGGACTGGTTTGTGCCCTCGGCTTGCAGAATAGGGTATTCGCACGCATACACACTTTTGGCAAGGCGCTCGGTTGTCATGGCGCCGTTGTTGTTGGCAGCGTACTGTTGCGGCAGTTCCTTATCAATTTTGCCCGCACATTTATATACACTACTGCGCTGCCCGGCCACTCATTGCATGCCATCAGCTGCGCCTATCAGTACTTATCCGGCCATTCATTCACCAATCAGCCACTGCATGAGCTTATAGCTTACTTCAGAGGGCAAATAGCCGGTAATGATAGTATGGGTTGGAATAACAGTCACAGTTCCATACAGGCGCTTGTAGTGGGCAGCAATGAGCGTTGTAGAAAGCTGGCAGCCACAATGCAGCAGGCCGGTCTTCAGGTCTGTCCTATATTGCATCCCACTGTGCCGCTGGGCATGGAAAGACTGCGTATATGCCTGCACACCTTTAATACCAAACACCAGATAGATTTGCTTATTGAGATGCAAAATGTCAGTTGGCAGTAAATGTGCCATTAGCAGAAGAGCTTTATCTTTGTTTATCATTGAGCTGTTTTTTTAATTCGGTTTAGAATGAAACCCGCACAGGCTAAGGATTATAAGGCATTTGTAAATGACGTTGCGCAATTAGTTCAGCACTCACGGTCTTATGCAGCAAACACTGTGCAGCAAACTGCAAACTTAACGTACTGGGAAATTGGCAAACTCATTATCGAAAGGCAAGCCAGGTATGGCTGGGGTGCTGCTATTGTTGACAAGCTGAGTGCCGACCTTCAAAAGAAAATTGGTACAGGGCAAAGTTGGTCGCCTCGTAATCTCCGGTTGATGCGGCAGTTCTACGAAGAGTATTCACAGCCCGCTGTTACTAAATCCGCAAATGTGAAACAGCTTGTTTCACATTTTAAATCGTCAAATATGAAACAGCCTGTTTCACATTTGAAAAATATCAAACAGTTAGTATCGATTGTGCCCTGGGGTCAAAATATTTTAATCCTTCAGAAGGTAAAAGATATACAGGCAAGGTTGTTTTATTTAACGGCTACAATAAAAAATGGATGGAGTCGTTCAGTCTTGCTCCACCAAATAAAGGCGGATGCTTATAGCCATTTTTCAATTCATCCTAAGCAGCACAATTTCGATCTTGCCTTACCGGAAAACCTTCTTGAGCAAGCCCGTGAATCAATAAAAAGTGTCTATGCTTTAGACTTCTTAGACATCAATCAACCTTTTTCCGAAAGAAATTTGGAAGCGCGCTTAGCCGAAAACGTAAAAAGGCTTTTGCTTGAACTTGGTTATGGCTTTTGCTTTATTGGCAATCAATACCGCCTCACTCTGGGCAAAAAGGAATATTTTATAGATCTCCTGTTTTATCATCGCATACTGAAATGCATTGCAGCCATTGAGTTAAAGACCGTAGAATTCGAGCCTGAATTTGTAGGCAAGCTCGACTACTATCTTCAGTTGGTCGATGATCAGCTGAAACAACCTGACGATAACCCAAGCATTGGCATTCTATTAGTTCCAGACAAAGATCATGTCGAAGTAGAATATGCGCTTAGGATTGCGTCAAAACCTATCGGCGTAGCACAGTACAAAATTTCTAAACAACTGCCCAAAGGCTTGAAAGGTATGCTCCCCACTAAAGCCGAATGGGACAACATACTTAAGTTATAATTACCCCAATCAACAATATTAGAAGAAACACACTCAATACACTAAACATGAAAATAGCAATTCTGGGTATACACACAGGCATAGGAAAAACAATAACAGCGGCAGTGCTGGCAGAGGCAATGGGGGCCGACTATTGGAAGCCCGTACAGGCAGGTGTGGATGAAACAGACTCCGGCGTCGTAAAGCGCTTGCTCACTAATGGCAGCGAGCGGGTACACAATGAGTCTTTTGTGCTCACGCAACCACTCTCCCCACACGCAGCTGCAGCCATAGATGGGGTAGATATCGACTACACACGGTTCGACTGGCCGCAGACTGATAAAAGCCTGCTTATAGAAACCGCCGGTGGGGTATTGTCCCCTATGTCGGCAAATACAACGATGGCCGATTTTGTTGCCCATTATGATTTACCGGCAATACTTGTGGTTCAAAACTATCTGGGTAGCATTAACCACACATTACTAAGTATCGAAGTGCTGAAGAGCCGGCGTATCCATTTATTAGGCATTGTTATAAACGGACCTGCAAATGTGGCTTCAGAAAAATTTATTCTGCAGTACGCTAATGTCCCCATTGTTGCCCGTATCCCGCATTTCGATAAGCTGAACAATGAGGCCATTAAAAAATGCACGCCTGAAATAAAGCAAACGCTGCTCAATTCAAAACATTCTCTTTTTGGCTTTGCCATTTAACTGTTGACTTAGAAGATATGCCCACCATCAAAGAACGTGACCGCGAAGTAATATGGCACCCCTACACACCTATGAAAGCATGGCCGGAAGCCATTGCTATCGTGCGCGGCGAAGGCGCATATCTTATAGATGAGGAGGGCAACCGCTACCTTGATGCTATTTCATCCTGGTGGGTCAATCTTCATGGTCATTCACATCCATACATCGCGCAAAAGATCAGTGAGCAGGCCGCCACACTGGAGCATAGCATATTCGCAGGCTTCACGCATGAGCCCGCCGTAAGGCTGGCTGAGCGGCTGCTGGAGATACTTCCGGGGCACATGCGCAAAATATTCTATTCCGATAACGGCTCTACAGCCGTTGAAGTAGCCATAAAAATGTCGCTGCAATACTGGAATAATAAAGGCATAAAAAAGACTAAGCTCGTAGCCCTGCAAAACGCCTATCATGGCGATACTTTCGGAGCCATGGCCGTAAGTGGCCGCAGCATCTTCACAGAGGCATTTGCATCCCTGCTTTTCGATGTGGAGTTCATCCCATTTCCCGGTGCAGATAATAGCCCGGAAAGTCTCGCAGCTTTGGAAGCAATTTTGCAGCAGGGCGATGTCGCAGCCTTCATTGCAGAGCCGTTAATACAGGGCTCCGCCGGCATGTACATGTATACGCCTGCCGTACTCTCGTCCTTTTTTAGTCTTTGCCGCAAGTATGATACACTCATCATTGCCGATGAGGTTATGACCGGCTTTGGCCGCACAGGTCCACTGTTCGCCTGCAACCATGCTCCTGATGCCCTCCCCGATATTGTTTGTCTTTCCAAGGGTCTTACCGGTGGCGCAGTGCCACTGGGCGTCACCGCCTGCACCCTCGATATCTTCGATGCCTTCTACCACGATGACCGGATGAAAATGCTCTATCACGGCCATTCATTTACGGCAAACCCCATAGCATGTGCCGCCGGCCTTGCCAGCCTCGATCTCTTGCTGCTCGATAGCTGCACTCAAAGCCGGCAGCGCATCATAGACATGCACAATGGATTTGCACAGAAAATTAAAGGTCATCCTTCAATAGCGGAAGTACGCCAGACCGGCACCATCATTGCCATTGAGCTAAAGACAGACACCCCATCCTATCACTCCAATTTGCGCGATGTACTCTACCGCTTCTTCCTGGCCAAAAAGATACTCATGCGCCCCCTCGGCAATATCATCTATATATTACCGCCATACTGCATCACCCCCTCTGAGCTTGAATATATTTACTCAGGCATTGAGGAGTTTCTTTCGTCCCACTAAATATTCGGAATCGCTGCTGAAACTTTAATACGTATGTATTACTGTTGACGATAGGAGATGTGCAGCTGGGCATATGGTGGCGCCTTTTTTTTGCCGTAGATGTAGATTCGACAGTATGAAAAGAGTACCATGTTGAGATAAGTGCACAAAGCTGGTAGAAGCAATGATAGGTAAAAAAGCAAGCGCCATGTTGTTGACCAGCGAACTGCGATAACAGCGTAGAGCTATTCCTGGGCCCGCGGAGCCTTTGGCCCAGTATCGCCTTTTCTTTTGTTACTTTTCTTTTGGCGAAGCAAAAGAAAAGTAAGGTAATGAGGGGTTATCTTTACCCTTGCCCATACGTTGCTTTTCTATTTCTTCTCAATCTTAAAACTACCACAGCCAAACTGCGCCTTTACGACTATGTGGTAAAACTAAAGTTTCCGCATAGTCATCTCGCAACTTGACCCCGCAATGCCACCGGTATAAGTGGTAAAATGCAGCGCTATAGAAGTTACAGAATTCACTATTGTCAATGTGCCCGAAGCATTCGTGCCAGACCCGCCCGATCCTGCACCCGCCACCGTTATGTGCTGCGTAGTGCCGCTGGTAGCACTATCTACCGTAGCTACTACGTAAGTGTTTGAATTATTGAAATTAGAGATCTCTACAGTAAATCCGCCGTTGGTAGAATACTTCGTTATTGCGCTCTGCCAGCTACTCACCCCCGACACAGCAGGCGAGCAGTTCGATCGCGTGCAGGTATACGTGCCTATCGCAGCATCTGCCCAGCCATGGTCACATGCCGTGCCAGAGTAACCCGTCGGGCATACACACACACATTATTGCTGCACGATCCTCCGTTCTGGCAGGTAGTATTGCCACACTTATTCTTGCAGCTGGCTAAGAACAGCGAACAGCACGTCACAGCAACAACAACCACCGAACCTAAAAAATAACGGAATGACCTCACAGCTAAAATATTTTAAATTTTTTTGGAATGCGGTAAAATTAACTGATACCCGGCTTTATACAACTACGTAAGTATAGTTTAACAAATAGTTCTGTTTCCAGACATAGCTCGCTCACTTTTAGCTTTTCACTTTTGTGTTTTGACTTAATTAGCTACTCGAGCTTAAACCTCGGGTCCACCTGCTTCGCTAGCGCCTCATACTTCCGCGCCTCATCCATTTTGCCCATCTTCTGGTAGCTCAGCGCTATCCCCGGTATATCCTTAGGCCCTATCCTCGGGTCTATCTGTATCTCCTTATTAAAACACTCTATTGCCTGTGGGTATTGGCCTGAGTAAAAATAAGCCCTCCCCAGGTTCGAGTAAGCATTAATATCATTAGGACTGGCCGCTATCACTTTTTTGTACAGCTCTATTGCTTTGGGGTAGTTCTTGGCGTTAAAATAAGTAGCGCTCAGGTAATTAAAAGTAGTCGGCTCACCGGGGTTCCGTTTCAGCACCTCGTTAAAATAATACTCTGCCGAATCAAACCGCTGTGCCTGGAAATAAGCAATACCTATCCCCTGTATACCCTCTATAGAGTTAGGTTCAAACGCCAGCATCTTGCGGTAGTTCATAAGCGCCGAGTCAAACTGCTTCAGCTGCACATATGTCCGGGCCAGGTTTATGTAGGGATATTTAAAATTAGGGTTCAGCTCCAGTGCTTTTTTAAACATCGCAATAGCCTGTGGATATTTACCGCTCGTCAGGTACACACTACCCAGGTTATTTGTTGCTGTAAAGTTTATTGGGTTATACTTCAGCGCCAGCTCATCGTGGTACTCTGCCGAGTCAAATTTATGCTGGCGGTCAAATATGCGGCCCATCTCTACATGCACATCTGCATAGTCAGGGTATATTTCCAGGGCATGGCGCAGGTAGCCCAGGCTTTCGTTGTCCAGCTCTTTCTTTTTCACGGAGTCTGTTATCTGTGGGTATACCTCTTCCGCCAGCGAGCTCGCCACGTTGTGGTACAGCCTGCAGTCGTTGGGCGAGTTGGCTACATCAGCCTTGTACAGTGTCACATTGTCCTTCCAGTTAAAATTGCGCGCCACCGTAAGACCGCCAAACACCAGGCACAGCGGCACCAGCACAGCCAGCACCTTACTGCTCTTCAACGAAAGTATGTTCGAAGCATCTCCATTCATTAGCCACTGCTCCACCGCCAGTGCTGCTGCCAGGCAGAAACCTACCGAAGCAAAGAAAGCAAAGCGCTCAGCCAGCTCAGCACCCATCAGGAAGGGTAAGTTGGAAAACAGGAATAGGGTAGCGAGGTAGAAGATAATACCAAAAGCCCATGGATCCCTTTTGTTCTTCATAAACCGCGTCACCGCAAAATAGATCATAGCGCCATAAGCCAGTAGGGACACCCACATCCATATGCTCGAAAAATCAGCAAAGGGTATACTGTTGAATGAATAGGTACACAGCAGCGGGTGCGGTATGAACATTAGTTTCAGGTACAGCCCCAGCACTACTATCTCCGTAGCTATTTTAGATGCAGCCGTTGGCGCCCTCGCCAGCGCATTATCTATAAACTCTACACCTGCAGGCTGGTTGGCATTATACTCATTCAGTATGTGCGACCGTATGATCATAAATATAGCAAACACCACACCGGTACCTATAGTAATGTAGAGCGCACGCTTTTTATCCTCGTTTAGGTAAAAGAAGAACAGCAACGGTATGATACCAAGAAAAGCAATAACCGTTTCCTTTGAGATAAAGGCCAGGAACAGCGTGAGCACACCCAGCACCAGCTGCAGCATCTTTCCCTCCCGCATATAATTCACAAACAGGTTCAGCGACACAAACCCGAAGAAGAAGCACATCAGTTCATCGCGGCTTTTTATGTTGGCAACAACTTCAGTATGTATCGGGTGTACAGCAAATATCAGTGCAGCAACAAAGGCCACAGCAGTCCGCTTACCATCAAAAAATTTGTTCAGGAAAATGAACAGCGCTATCACACAGCCTGCAAACCACAGCACATTCATAAAGTGATATCCCGTGGGGCTTTGTCCAAAGAAGGTATACTCTATGGCAAACATTACCAGCGATAGTGGGCGGTACAGGTCATTAGGTATCACCAGGTAGCCCCTCATGTGCGGTGTAGCCAGCAGTTCCGGTATACCCTTTATACCCTGCATCACCATGGTGTTTTCCTTCAGCACTATCACATCGTCCATCACATAGCCATTCATCATCGTATTAGCATACAGCACAAACGATACTATGCCCAGCAGTATGCACAGCATTTTTACAGACAGCATGCCGCCACCACTCGCTTCACTTTGCATGCTCGCCGTCTGTGCCCCTATCGGCGCAGCCTGTTTGGCAGGTGCAGGCATAGGTGCCGCCTGCGGCATTGGTTTCTTACCAGGTTTCTTAGCCATTTCTTATTGAATTACTTACTATTCCTTCAAAAATAGAAATTCAGGGGTGCTTTTCAAAACTTGTATTGGAAATGACTTTCGCAATTCGTTTTTCTGCTTCGCTTTTTGAAATGCCGGTATAGTAGTCGCGGACAAATTCATTTTCCATCTGATCTCTATGTGGAATTACCTGTGGTCGTTGCCTATCCTTTGCCAATACGACGTTAGTTTTGATAGCAGCTTTATAATCATATTCAGGGATTTGGTTACATAGATATCCGAAGTAGCTCCCTTCTTGGTTCTCGGATATGAAGTTCTCATTGTAATTATCAAAACTTTTTTCGCTTAGCGATACCCATATACCATAGTGCAAATCCTCAGAATGGTCTATTACTTTCTGAAACATTACTGCTCTTATAAAATAGTCTGTCTGTTCCTCGTATTCAATTATACAAAAATCCTCACTTAGCTCTTTGACGTATTTCTGTTTATCTTCTTCTGAAAGAGATTCATAACTATCCGGTGTATTAAATGTAATTGCAGGCCACCCATCATCCTTGGTTTGTACGTTAATAGCTCGCCGTAAAACCCAAACCCAGGAGAGAACAATGAAAATTGTGATTGATATCACTAATATAATTAGTAGTGGTGGCATAGAAATGTCAATAAAAATAAAAGTACTACTCTAATCAATCCACTCGTCCTCGTTTTTTCAACCTACCGTGTACCCACATCTTTTGCCAATGGCCAGCCCCAGATTATATTGCTAAATTCCCGCCTTTGTTGGCGTTCCCAACCAACAACACTCGCGGCCGCGCACTTTTACATGATGAATTGTTTAACCTAAGTTTCAGGCTTGCAATGAAAATTCTCGCTTAGACTTCGGTTTTGTGCGTTTGGCGAAGGAACTAGCGGGGCAATCGCTTAGAGTTAAACGAAAAAATCCCGAAGGGATGACATTATTATAGAAAATAGTATACCATGCGTTTCAACTCCGAAGGAGTGGCATATAGCATGGGGACATCCTTAGTTAAATGACATTGGCCTAGGGGATCCTCATACTGCTCGCGACCAAAATGCCATGGCAAACAATGCCCGCCTTTCCACCCCAAATTGCACTTTATGCTTTTTCACGCACTTATAAAACCTTATTTACCTTAACTTTGCACCCCGAAGTGTTAGTGAACCCGGCACCATAAATGAAGGGTAACAGCTTATGAAAAAGACGCACATTGTTTTATTGGTCCTCATGGTGGCAGCCATATCTGTACTGGTGAGTGTATTTGGCAGTTTCAGCACTTACGAGACATTTGCTTCAGCCGCGAAGCAGCCCGGCAAAAGCTACTACGTAGTTGGCAATCTGCAAAAAGACCAGGAAATGCAGTACGATCCCGCTAAAGACCCCAATCATTTCATCTTTTACGCTAAGGACAAGGCAGGCAACACCAGCAAAGTAATATTCAACGGCGAAAAACCACGTGATATTGAAAAGTCGGAACAGCTGGTCATGATGGGCTATCAGGATGGTAGTACATTCCATTGCTCACGTATACAAATGAAATGCCCTTCTAAGTATAAGAAAGACATGGTGGTGGAAGGAAAAAGTAGCTAGGCCCGTTTAGGGTAGTACCGGTAGCTATCGGGATGTTTTTTGGGAATTTGGATGGGCCCTAAGGTGGCTTTTGACTTTTGATTTTTGAATTTTGACTTTGAAATGGAGTTCATAGGAGAGCACCTCGTACCCGGGAAACTGGGTCATTTTTTTGTTATCACATCTTTTGTGGCGGCATTCTTCAGTGCGTTCAGCTATTTCAGGGCGGTGCGCACAGAGCAGACCGATCCTGTGGCCAGCCGCTCATGGCTGCTGTTTGGCCGGGGAGGTTTCGTGCTGCACACGGTTTCTATAGTTAGCATATTCGCGGCCCTTTTCTACATCATCGAAAATCATCTTTTTGAGTATCACTATGCATGGGAGCATTCATCGCTTTCATTGCCTGGCAAGTACCTGCTCGCCTGTTTCTGGGAAGGGCAGGAGGGTAGCTTCATGCTCTGGACCTTCTGGCACTGCGTACTCGGCTTGGTGGTCATGCGCACCGCCCGTGGGCTCGAGACACGTACCATGGCCATCATAGCGCTGGTGCAGGTCTGCCTCGCCACTATGATACTGGGCATCTATCTTGGTCCTGAGATCCAGCTTGGCAAAACCCCCTTCATCCTGCTGCGTCATTCCATGCAGAATGCACCCATCTTTGCCTCAGCCAATTACATGAGCTTCGTTACAGATGGCAACGGCCTCAATGTGTCCCTCCGCAACTATTGGATGGTGATACACCCGCCCGTGCTGTTCCTCGGCTTTGCTGCCACACTCATTCCCTTTGCTTACTGCATCGCCGCACTCTGGAAGGGCGAGTACCAAACATTTATAAAGCCCACCATCGCATGGTCACTGTTCAATGGCGCAGTGCTCGGCACTGGCATCATGATGGGTGGCGCATGGGCTTATGAGTCGCTCAACTTCGGTGGCTACTGGGCCTGGGATCCCGTAGAGAATGCCTCGCTCGTACCATGGCTCACGCTTATCGCCGGTTTACATACACTCTTGGTTTACAAAGCCACTGGTCGTGCACTCAGCCTTACCTTTGTGCTGCTGCTGCTCACCCACCTGCTGGTTTGGTACTCCACATTCCTCACCCGCACCGGCATATTAGGCAAAACCTCCGTTCACGCATTCACCGGCGATGGTAAGGCCCTTACCTACCACCTGCTTGTTGTTATTGCCATTTTACTGGTCGTTACTGTGGCATTGCTGGTAGCACGGTGGCGCGGGCTCCCGCGAATAAAAACAGAAGAAGAAACCCTCTCCCGCGAGTTCTGGATGTTCATCGGCTCAGTTATCCTTTTCCTTTCTTCTATTCAGATAGCCATCAGTACCTCTATTCCCGTATGGTCGCCGCTGGCAAAGTGGATCTCTGGCAAAGACTTCGCCCCGCCTACAGATCCCATGTTGCATTACAACAATATACAGGTGTGGATTGCCATTATTACAGGTATACTCTCCGCATCGGTCCTTTACATGCGCTTTAAGAACAGTGACGGAAAAACGCTTGGCAAGCGCCTCGGTATCACTGCGCTCATAGGCCTGGCTATGGCTGCCGCCATTGGCTACGGCCAGCACATCACCACCTGGCAATACGATATCATGCTGTTCGCGGCCTGCTTCGGCATCGTGGCCAACATCTACTATGGCATAATAGTGCAAAAAGCTAAGTTCAAAAAATTGGGAGCTTCAGTTGCCCACCTCGGCTTCGCTATGGTGCTTTTGGGTATCCTGCTGTCCTCTTACAACAAGCATGCTATCTCGTTTAATATTACAGGTGAGGAGTTCAACCCCGGCAAAAAGTCGGCCGCTGAAAATGCAAAAGAGAATAGTGAGAATGAGCTGCTGTTCCGCGGCGTAGCATCTCCTATGGGCGAGTACCAGGCCACCTACCTCGATGACAGTGCCAGTATCAAGGGCAAGGACAAGATCATTTACTACAACATCTTCTTTGAGCGTAGAGACCCAAAAACAAAAGAGATCACCGAAAGCTTTTACCTGCATCCCGATGCTTTTGTAAACACAAAGGGAGAGGGAGTGCTCACCGTCAATCCATCTACCAAGCACTACTGGGATCATGATGTTTTCACCTTCATTAACCACATTCACGGCGGCCAGCTCGATAAGGGTAAGTCAGACACGATCAGCTACAAAAGCCACATGGTGGAGAAGCCCGGCGATACTATTTACCTCAGCAGTGGTTTCATGATCTTCAACGGCCTCGATCGCCGCGCTACAGATCATCGCTACAGTGCTGGCGACAGCGATCTCACCGTCTCCGCCCGTCTCACCGTCTACGATAACAAAGGCAAAGCTGTTAAGGATATTGCACCGCTCTATGTGCTCAAGAACAGGCGCGAGGTGCTGCATGTGGAAGACACTGTTGCCGGCATGTTCCTCAACGTTCGTTTCGAAAACCTGGTTGTCCATTCGCCCACATCAGTCACCACCGAGATAATGGTAAAGCAGACCGATAGCGACTTTATAGTTCTCAAGGCACTCGTATTCCCCTTTATCAACGTCCTTTGGCTGGGCATCATCGTCATGGTTTTTGGCTTCTTCATCAGCCTCGGCAACCTCCTTAGCAGAGCCACTGCCTCAAAAGGTCAGCCCGAATAGGTTGTTTCTTGTCAACTTGTCAAGAATATGTACCTTTGATTAAATATTCAGGTATGAAAACAATGAGTGTAGGAGACTTTAAAGCTAACTTTTCTACAGTACTGAAGAGCGTACTTGCGGGCGAGGAAATTGGCATCCTCTACGGTAAAAAAAAGGAAATTGTTGCAAAACTTGTTCCTAAGACTGCAGAGAAAAAAGCCAGAAGAAAAATAGGAATACTTGATGGTAAGGGCAAAATAAAATTTGCTGCAGACTATAAAATGACGGAAGAAGAATTCTTGAATATATGACCTACCTGCTCGATACTCACTATATGCTCTGGGCAATTGCTGAGTCGAAAAAATTGTCAGTTCGGGTTAAGGATATTATTACAAATCCGGATCACAGGATTGTAGTAAGCGCCATCAGTTTTTGGGAAGTTTCGTTGAAGAACTCTATTGGTAAATTAGATATTACCGGGTTGTCACCTGAGGAGTTGCCTGATTCATGTTTAAAAGTTGGTTTTGAGATTGAAAGCTTGACTGCCGGGGACAGCAGCACATATCACATGTTAAAAGCTACTCACCACAAAGATCCCTTTGATCGTATGTTAGTCTGGCAAGCAATTCGTAACAATTATACGCTTATAAGTGTTGATAGAAATGTGAAAAAGTATGCCTCCGAGGGATTGAAGGTTTGGTTAGACAAGAAATGATCTCCATTAGTTCTACCCCACAAGTTCCTTATGCAACCCAAGCACCTGCGGCAGCACCGCCCGTGTATCATCATTCACTATCACATAGTTGCAGCGCTTCAGCTTCTCATCTTCATCCATCTGTTGCCCCACTATGGATAGTACTTTTTCACGGCTCAGGTTATTCCGCTTCATAGCGCGGTCTACACGCAGTTCCAGCGGTGCGGATACACCCACCATCACATCGATTTCCTTATAGCTGCCACTTTCAAAAAATATCGCAGCTTCCTTTATCACATAAGGGGCCCGCTGTTCTTCAAACCATTCGTTGGCATAGCTTATTGTTGCCGGGTGTACCAGCGCATTCAGCTGTTGCAGCTTCGCCGGTTCATGAAATACAATAGCAGAAACCTTAGCACGGTCCAGCTTACCAGCTGCATACACGTCATTGCCCAGCAGGGTGCTTATACGCTGTATCAGTATAGCATCGTTTTCCATAAGGTAGCGTGCGGCATCATCTGCATTAAACACAGGAATGCCAAGTGTTCGGAACACTTGGCACACCACTGACTTTCCCGATCCTATACCACCTGTTACACCTACTTTTAGCATAAATTGTTCTTATAGGATTACCCAAAACAAAATCGCTCATTAGCACCTTTCAGCTCCTTATCTTGACAGAAGCTGAAGTTTGACTCCCCTTTAGGGAGAGGAGGTGAGGCGGGTTTACTTCGCCACTGCGGTTGTTACTCCCGCTGCTGCGTCTGCTTTCTTTCTAAAGGCCATCGTCATTTCCATAGATACCGCTGAGCGCTCTATGGTCATAAATGTGCCGCGGCTCACCTCTATCTTCAGCGTGCCATCTTCGTTTGCGCGCTCTATACGGCCATGAATACCTGCGGTCGTCACTATCTGCTCGCCCGAATTCATATTTTCGCCAAACTTCTTTTGCTCTTTAGCGCGTTTTGCCTGTGGGCGTATCATGAAGAAATACATCACCACGAACATACCTACCATTAAAAATAATGGGCTTGCGCCACCTAATCCGCCGGCTGCGGCCTGTAACATTACTGTACCTGATTGCATTGTTTTAGATTATTATGATTAAAAATTATTGACGATCTTACTTTTTTACTTGTAATTTAATTTACTCCCAGCCTTACGACTTACAACTTACGACTACTTAGCAATATCCGCCTTTATATAAAGCATATGCAGCCCGCGGATAGTGTTGGTATGTATGGTCACCGTCTTCTCCTGGTGGCCGGCTTTCCCTGCCGAGTTAAACGTTACCTTCATCACACCGCTTTTGCCCGGCTCTATAGGCTCGTGCGGGTAGTTGGGCACCGTGCAGCCGCAGGAGCCCACTGCTGAGTTAATGACCAGTGGCGTTTTGCCATTGTTGGTAAATGCGAAGTCAAACTCTACTACTTCCTTTTCGTGAATCGTGCCAAAGTTGTGCAGCGTATCCGTAAAGTCCAGCGTGGGCTTTCTCGATGCCGCTACCGTATCCATCCCACCCGCAGTGTGCGGATTGTTCACCAGCGTCACAGGCATTTGCCCTTCGGGCGCTTTCGCAGTATTGTTGTTGTTACAGGCCGCCAGCGCAACCAATGAAATAATAACTAACCGTTTCATTCTTTGTACTATTTTCTTTTACTCGATTATTGAGCCTTAGAATACATGGGCATTTTCACATTTTCAAATCTGCACATTTCAAATTGTTACTGCCTGTCTACCTTATTTATCTTTCCTTCCTTCTGCATTTCCTTCAGTATGTTGTCCAGTACGCCATTCACAAACTGTCCGCTTTGCGGCGTGCTGTATTGCTTGGCTATGTCTATATACTCATTTATCGTCACCTTGGTAGGTATAGTAGGGAAGTACAGCAACTCGCATACGCCCATACGCAGCAGCAGCAGGTCTATCAGCGCCACACGGTCCTTGTCCCAGTTTTTTAGTTTGGGTTCTATCAGCTCCATGCAGTAGGCTTCTTTTTCTATTACGGCCATCAGCAGGTCCTGCGCATACTCTTTCTTCTCGCCAGACAGCAGGTTCAGGAAGTTCACCTTCGACGTGCCGTTGAAAAAATTCTGCATCAGCATCATTATCAGCTCGCTGTCATCTTCCCATCCTGGCAGTTCGTCGTTAAAGTGGCTGATTAGCCGCTCGTTCTCTAGCACCTGCTTCTCCCATATGTGCCTTATTATTTCCTTATCACTGGCCGGTGTATGGTCTTTCACCGATATGTACTTTATATACTCCTCGCCCTTTTCCAGCTGGTGGTAAGCGGCCTTCACCTGGTCCTCGTCTATAAAGCGCTCCAGCTTGTCTTTCTTTATCTTCTCGGTCAGCGAGGCATTGCCCAGCAGCTTCATCACAAAGCTGTTATCTGCTATTTGTATGTTTATATTCTGGTCTTCAGCTACTTTCAGGTACCGCGATCCACGGTTCCTTGCATCAGTCTCTGCATACTGTGCTATACGCAGTGTATAGAGCACAGATACTGTGAAAATATCTAAAACATGGTCCAGCTTATCATTAAGTATTTTGGAGGCAATGTGTTTATTTCCCTGGGCTCCGTCATTGAGCGTGGCAAGCGTATATAGCGTTTGCATCACCTTAACACGGATATTCCTGCGGCTTATCATATTATAAAGACCCTGTTTTGAGGCGCAAAGGTAACGCTTTTGGAAGTAAAAGCTGATGCCTGGCCGGAAGAAGAATGCCCCAATGGTATCATTGAGGCATTCATTTATGTTTTTTAACATTCCCTGTAAAAGGAACTGAAACTACTATTTTCTAATTACTATCTACTAACTACTCACTATACCCCTGCTGGTTGCGGTAAGTCGTATATCCTTTGTCTTCGAAGCTGGTAAATACTATGCAGTAGTGGCCCAGCAGTGTCAGCGCCCATGCAGCAGTAGTCCATGCTGGCCAGGGGTAAGCCCAGTGCCCGTCATGCTTATCATACATCATCCAGCAGAGTGCTGTACCTATTGCAAAGATCACGCAATGCAATGCGAGCATTGACTTCTGTTTACCGGTTGCTTTTATTTTTTGTGGCATTTGTTACTATTTACGCATTGCAAATATAGTGTGTGGCTACGACAAAATAAAGCACAAACAGATTTTCACTAAAACGTTCTATATTTATGCGGTTTTAATGGTATGTCTTCAGGGCATTTCGTTAAAAATTTTGAATGCTGCCATGAGTATTAAACTTTTGACCCCTTAAAAATTCAAATTAGCTAAAAAATTATGAAGATCCTGAAAAGAGCAATTTTGGTAATAGTGATATCGGCCGGTTTCGCATCTTGTATCACCGTGGTCAAGCACCGCACATGGCATCGCCATCACCATTGGCACAGCTACTACCGTTAATATTATTTTTACATGCTATTCACTAACCCGGCTGTTCTATACTGCCGGGTTTGTTTATATCGTTTACAGGGCGGGGTTTTAGCATTTCCTTGTACCTCCATTTTAAGTAATAATCCTATATTTACACCAGTTTCGAGCATTTCAAATTACTGATTATGATAAGGACCTATAAGCAGGCATTAAGCATTTTCTCACTTATCCTGTTTTTCACTTTTGGCCTTCCTCCCGCAAAATCCGTTGCCCAGTACGATGCCTATGTGTCATACAACGACTTTTACGAGAACCTCGCCCCCTATGGCCAGTGGATTGATGATCCGCAGTATGGCTACGTATGGTCGCCCAACCAGGATGGCAGTTTTCGCCCATATTATACCAGTGGTCATTGGGTAATGACCGAGTACGGCAACACCTGGATATCAGACTATCCATGGGGCTGGGCTTGTTTCCACTACGGCCGCTGGACGTTCGATAACTACTACGGCTGGCTCTGGATACCTGGCACCAACTGGGGCCCGGCCTGGGTATGCTGGCGCTACGGCGATGGCTATTATGGCTGGTCGCCGCTCGGTCCCGGCTACGATCTTAACTCTCAGCTGGGCTATGCCTGCCCCAACGATTGGTGGGTGTTCATACCTCCGCAATACATATACACCGGCAACTATTACCGCTACTGGTATGGCCCGCGTGGCAACAATAATATCGTTAGCCACACCAGCATCATCAACAACACCTATTCTGCCAATGGCGTATCCTATGTTTCAGGCCCGCACAAAAAGGAGATAGAGCATGTTTCTGGTAAGCCGGTTGAGGTGTATCAGCTGGCTCATAGCAACAGCCGCACCACTACAGTGCACAACAGCACAGTCAAAATGTATCGCCCTGCCGAGATCAGGCCCGCGCCAACAGTAAGTGGTCAGCGCCCTGCACCACCAAATGTGGTAAGTGCCCCGCAGCCTATAAAGTCCACTCCGCAACCGGTAAATACTGCGCAGACAGGTACTCCGCCATTCAGGGAAGATATACCCAAGCCTGCAGGCCACAGCGATGCCGTAGGCACGCATGTAAACCCAGTTGCAGAGCCGCAGCCGATACAAAAGAAAAACGACAACCGTCCCTATGAGTGGGATGTAAACAAGCCAGTACCACAGCCGCCCAAGCCGGAGCCAGCTCCGCGCCCGCAGCCCGTGCAGCCACCAAGAAACAACCCGCAGCCTGCGCCACAACCAAGGCAGCAGCCGCAGCAACCACAACCGCAGCAGCCAAGGCCGCAACCTATGCAGCCACAGCCCCAGGCGCCACGTCCCGCACCGGCACCACCCGTGCAGCGCACCACGCCCACACCTGCGCAACCAAGACGATAAACAAACGAACTACCTGTAACAAAGATGCTCCGGAAACGGGGCATCTTTCGTTATGGTAATGAGTGGAAGAGATTTGTACATCCTTTATCTGATACCAGGAAAACTGTAAAAATCGATGTGGCTATCAGCCCCTGCAGCTTCCAGCCCTCACGCATCAACGCTGACTCGTCACCGTCATTGCGAGCCCCATGGCCAGGCTTTGTGCAAAGAATGGGGGCAAAGCAATCTCAAAAAAACATCGGAATATAAATGGTTTATTCATAATGGAAAGAAGCAATCATATCGTGTTGTTTCTTTAGTAAATTTCGGTCTTTAATAAATTGTACCCAATAGTCGGCGCGGTCTCTGGAATCACATCCATAAATCCCATTTGAATTGCATAGTTTTTTAGGGTAGCCTAATGTCGTCTTATGACTTAACTCTAATAGCTTTATGATCGCATAAACTTCATTGTCCTGCCTGCCACCGCCACCGCCCACGAAAGCGGTAACGACATTATATCTCAGGGCATCGAACACTTTGTCGTAATCCAGAGTAGCATCTGAATTAAAATAGTTGATTTCTGCCTTAGACAGCATGTTTTTATAAAAATTGTACTCATCAAACTTATTGTAATCCGCTATAAAGGCTTGCAAGGCCGTTATCGTATCAAAATCGCCGTATATGAAAAACCCGAAATCACGCTCAAGAAATGAGTATTTTTTCCAGTACGACACTTTGAAATGTATATTTTCAATTGCATTTACAGCTTCGCCAATTTGACTATAACTGATTTTGGATAATATTTCGGTTAGAGCATCCTCCATTTTTTCAGGGTCACTTATTTTACTGGTTGCAGCTATCTTTTCTTTGACATCCTGTATTGAAAAGTCTGCATTGGCGTCATTTGTTTTTTTTGCATCAGTAGGTGGTCCGGCGGGTTTTTTACAAATAGACGTTGCTTTCAAAATTTGGCCGCTTATGCTGCTGTCATTGGTCTGTAGCCGGTTTAATCTTTCAATACCTGAGTTTTGCAAATTTGTGAATTTGTTCAGGTAGTTATTGCAAACCCCTATTATGCCTAGGTTTTCGAAGAGTGCAGATTTTTTCAGGTATAGTTGCAGTTGCTTACCATCGTTTAATATTTCGATAAAATGCTTTGAGTAAAATACGTCCAAAATTCTACCAGCAGAATACGTTAACTCCCAGGATTGCTCATAGATAATAGCCCAGTATTCAAAAGCGGTGACGTCTTCAAGGGTAAGGGACTCTATGAGGTTGTCTTCTGTTTTTCTTCTTTCCGAAAGAGATAGCTTAGATCGAAGTTGTGAAATATTCTTTTGCAGGCTTGAGGTACCAACAAAGTCAATCTTGTTTATTTTGCAATAGCGTGTCAACAATAACAGCTGCCTCAAAAAACTATAAGGAAAAGTCGGAATGGCGGAGACTGTAAAATAAACTGTGTCAGAAGTTAAATGATTAACTTTAAAACACAGGATATGAAAAAGCAGGAACCGATTGATTATGAGTCAATCAAAAAGCAAGCCCTTGAGCAGTTTCGTTCGGGCAAAAGTCTAACCGGGAAAGGAGG
>CANFHA010000004.1 GCA_947446645.1 Chitinophagaceae bacterium
AAAAAACATTTTGCAACTTGTGACGTTGACGCGTCATGAACAACGACAACTAATTGATAATCAGTAAAATAGTATATGCGGTGTGAGTACCTCTCTCTCCGCCAAGTGACTATCTAAAAAAGTCCAAAAGCGTCTAAATCAAGCATTTAGGCGCTTTTTTGTTTTAGTTCTGTTCTAAAAATGTATCGTTTTGTCTATAGTTTGGGTTTCTAAGCGGGTTTCTTTTTAGAACGCTCAAAAAAGAAACCAAGCAGTTAGACAGATTTGGACATAATAAGACTGAAAAACAACAAGTTATGCGCACTTTTTCTTCCTTAGAAATGTAATTTTGTAATCACAAATGGGGGGCACAATTATTAAAAAATTGCGCCAATATGGTTTCTCAAAAAGCAAACTTCTCGCTGGTCATTTACATCAGCAGAACCAAGACAAAACAGAACGGAGAAGTTCCCGTTCTGATGAAGATTAACATCAATGGAGAGCGTGTAGTCATGCAGCTCCATCGTAGCATTCACCCAGATCAATGGGATAGCAAACGTAACCGTGTGAGCGGTCGTTCGCATGAGGCTACGGAATTTAATCGTTACATCGAATCCGTGCTCACCAGGGCACGACAAAAGTATTCGGAGCTAATTACCCTTCATGAGACGATAACGCCTCAGATGCTTCGAGATTCGATTCTAGGAGTAAATACAGCTAAGGCAAGAATGATCGTTGAAATTTGGGATGATCATATCTCCGGATTGCGAAAACTCATCGGTAAAGAATGTACGGTTGCAACATGCCAGAAGTATACCTCTGCTAGAAATCATTTCGTCAATTTTCTGAAACTTAAATACAAGACTTCAGATGTTCCGGTAAAGGCAGTCGACCATTACATGATTACCGAGTTTGCGATGTATTTGAAAACTGAAAGAGGTTGCAATTTCAATACAGCAAATAAGTTTCTTCAAAACCTTAAACGTATAACATTCCGTTGTCTTCATCATGGTTGGATATTGAAAGATCCATTCGCAGGAATCAGCCTAAAAATGAAAGAAGTTGACCGTCCCTATCTGACAGAAGAAGAACTCCAAAAGCTAATGGATTTCACGTCGCCGTTTGATCGGTTAAATCGGGTGCGTGACTTCTTCATTTTCTCCTGCTTTACGGGGCTTGCTTATGCGGATGTCAAGAAACTCAAGCGTAGTGAAATTGAAGTCAATGAAGCCGGCTATTGGATAAAGACCAAGCGACAAAAGACTGGAGGCCGTGCTAACATTCCATTACTAGATGTACCGATTAAAATCATCAACAAGTATGTCAATATTGATATGCTTCAGGACAATGATCCAATCCTTCCTATCCTCAGCAATCAAAAGATGAATGCCTATATCAAGGAGATTGCAGACCTATGTGGAATCACCAAGGTATTGTCTTACCATGTCGCACGTCACACCTTTGCTACAACGGTAACTTTAACCAATGGCGTTCCTATTGAAAGCGTGAGTAAAATGCTAGGTCATAAAAACATCAACAGCACACAGCATTATGCTCGGATTGTAGATAAGAAAGTTGGTGATGTGCATTTTGGTCTATGAAATATCCTCGATTTGATTTTGAATATTCAATGTCAATACCAAAAATGTTTCTGATTTCCCGAATGTCTCTTTGAAGTGTGCGTTGTGAAAAAGCAATGTTCAAAGTATCGTCCTGCATTTGCAAATACTCAAACTGGCTTTCAACATAGTCTTGCAAATCCTCATAAGTCGAATATGGTTTTGCCTTCAGTTTTTTGACAATTAAGAGGTAGCGTGATATGTAGCCGCGTTTAGACATATTGGTTATTTGACTTTGTAACAATCTTCAACACTCGGTCTTTTATAACTGCCAAATAGATAACAAAACTCTCCTGAATTGGGGATGCCGAAATACTTAGATTGACAATGTTTATCTAATAATTCCGGCTCCTTTATCAGGCGCTTTTTCCAATTAGGCATATTGTCTGGACAATGGAAATCATTAATCACTTCACTTGCTGGTTTGTTTATTAGTAGCATTAGCAAATCGCGCAAATAATCTTTATAATAGCCATCGGTGAAATTATTTTTCAAGTCACTTGTGTTTTCTATCAAACACCGTTTGTTTGCATCGGTATTGTAGCTCCACGTACCCCAGTAGGTATAGAAGTCGTTGCCTTTTATAGTCAATAAAGCACGGCGGAATTCATTTGTGACGTCTGATTCGTTTAGATATTGTTTGATTACTTTTTGTACTTCCGATAATATACCCGCATCAAATTGTTTCTTTGAATCTGAGAAATCAATACAATGCAATGGGAAAGCTATTTCTCCCATACAAAAGTTCGTGTCCTCTGTTTGAAAAATGACGTGCCTGTTAGACGAATTAGCCTGTATAATTTTTGCCTTCAAAATTTCTTCAGAAACCTGCGTAGAAGCGAAGTTCGACTTTGGATTATTTCTGGAAAGATATTGATAGATATTTCCTATCCCGCTCGAAATTTCCTTAAGTAATCCAATTGCGCCGATAAAGGATGTGGCACTATCAATCGTAGAATTGTGAACGATATTGCGCACCACTCGCATCCAGTCGGAAAATGTCGTTGACTCAAAATTCTCGTCTCCTATTGCTTGTGTTTGAGCGAAAAATAAGGCACGCTGTTTATAGGTGATTTCCTCTCCGTTTATGAACTCGGTAAAAATTGTCGCTCCAGGAGTGCAATAATCCCAGAGCGGCAAGTTCTCCGGAAGTAATTCATCATTAAAGAACTTATTATCTCTTCTTACTGCGTATTTATCAAAACAAGTTTTCAAACAATCAAAGCCCTTTTTGCTCGGAAAGTCATGAGGCTCGATATTAGTTGGGGCGTTAACTAAATCGGATATTCTTCTCTCTATCCTTTCCCGCTTTATTGCCTCAATTGTGACTGGCTTACCTTTTGATTTTGCTGCGAGTTCATTCTTGACTATTTTGTCAGCTTCAAAGTCCTCATAAATTTCAAGGTTTTCGGCATAGTTACTAATTGCTATTCCAACGATAAAATTGAGCAGTTCTCTGTCAATTAAATTATCCGCATTTTTATACTTCCAAAACAAATCAGTCCAACAAGAATCTATTTTGTGAGAAAAATGAGCATTAAAACTCAGTCCGGCCTCCCAATTACATTCAATTATATACTGCTCGAATTTCGCCTTGAATTTTTCAAAATCAGTAAGCGCTTTCCCACGAGCATTCATTTTGATGTATAGATCATCCGAAAGACCAAAATGTTTTAGTGGGATATGAAGAAAGCTGATTCTGTTTCTTATTGTCAGTTCTTCCCAAATGTTACCCCTGCCGCCAAGGCGTTGGAATTTTTGATGAATTGCATCCAGCATAATCAGCATGGCTTCAATTGTTGGGTCTTTCTTCCACGAGAGAAAAAACCAAGAGCTGTCAATTAGACTTTTAGATAAGCTATTGTATAAAGGCTCCCCATTGGCATCATTATCAGAGTCCAAGAGCTTGTTGAAATCTATCCCATGCTCAACTAACTGATTGCAAAATTCACGTGAACTTGTTCGCGTTTCGTATGTGAACTTTTTAAGTGTCGCTTTATTTACGTTTAGCAAGTTTTCTTTAGCAGCTATATACCAGTGTAATAAAAAAAGAGTTGTTAGCCGCTGCTGTCCGTCCAATGGCTGCAAGCAATTGTCTTGTTCATTCCCATAGATGAAGTCAAGCTCAATAATTTTCCCCTCCTCTATAGTACTTAACAAGGCATCCAAAAACTTGTTCCGTATCTCAAATCTATCCTTTCTACCTTGCGCATAATCCCTTTGTATAATCGGGATTTCTATTCTCGATTTTTCAATTAATTGCCAAAAAGTCAACTTGTCAGCCAACGGATTGCTATTCATTTTTTGATTTAATTTGACGTGGTAAATACGGTTTTAATGTTGTAATAATGTCTTTTATATAGGCACTTCTGTCAATCTTACCCCAAAAAGTCATTTGTGAAACCTCATTGCTGTAAAATTTCATAAATACATTTTTAGTACATACAGGTATAAATGTTCCATTTTTGTCTCTTTCGATTATTGTCTTCCGCTTCACGGGGAACACAGCATTTTTATAGCTCCGATTAGTTCCTGCATCCAGTAAAACAAGGTTCGAAATATCATTAATATCTTCGTGGATTTTAGATTCACTAAAGTGATCTAAGACTTCCGCATATACCCGTTCAAAATTTTCTTTTTGATATTCTGACATCCGTTTTCTCAATTCGTTGTCCTTGACAAAGAAGGACACTTCCTTTAACCAGTCGTTTTGATGCGCTTCTGTAGTAGGCATGTCTTCCGCAACTGCCGCGATATGTTCGACATCCCAATTTTCCTTTTTGTATCGGTCAAAAGGGAAACGATTAGTTTCATTTACATTGTTAAGCATGGTTTGAATATTGTGAAGTAACAAAACGTTTCTAATGAGGCCACTTCCATATTCTAAGTCGTTAACCTGGACTTTCACCTTCTCTTTTATTTTGCTGTCTATTGATGCCTTTAGCTCTGTTTTAGAGAGTTCTTTTTTGAGTTTTACTATTTCTTTTATGTTTGTCCCTGTAGCTACTAAAAAGCCAATTTTGTGATATAATTCTCGATCAATAAACCACTCTTCTAAGACCTGATAATACTTTTTTATTTCTTGCCAATTTTCGACAATCTCGCTTTCTGTATATTGTTTAAACTTTTCGTTGAAATGCCTGAAGGTGAAAAAATCATCGGCATTTGAAGGCTTATTTGCTATCAAATCGAAAATGAACTCTATTCGTGTGGGCAGCGTATTTTTTTCCTTATTTAAAAAATACCAAAAAGCGTTGTTTTGTAGAGCGTATTCAATTTGGTCCCATTCGGACGCAATTTCCAATTGCTTCAGTTTAATTTTTTCGTTGTCTGAATTTCTAAAATTCGAGCTATTCAGGAACGATGCTTTTATCAACTCCGAATTTGTTAGAGGTATCTTGCCGCTATTTATACGTGTGAAAATATCTATAGAATCGTTGGTGGTTTCGTACCAGATCACCTTTGTAAAATGCAGGAACTTAGACTCGAACCCATTGGTGTCGAAATTCTGCCCTCTTTTTTCAAACCAAGCTGCAATATTTTTGTAGGCCGAGGATATGAAGTAATAGTCAATGTTTGAATCGTCAATTGCATCCTCAGTTAGATCCTTCAAATAACTCTCTGAGCCTGTCCTTGTTTCATATTGAAGAGCGAATAGTTTTTTTCTTCTATTCTCTGCACCTTGATTTAGATAGTGGAGTATTAGGTAAATTGTAGTCAACCTTTGTTGCCCATCTATAACGTCCCATTTCCCATCATTCTCTTTCACGACAATTGGTTGCAAACAATACCACGTTTTATCACTCAAACCTGTAATCTCTTTTGGTGAAAATTCTGCAATATCATTAAGAATGTCTTCTACCTGTTGCTTTGTCCAACGATACCCTCTCTGGTATGATGGGATAAAGAAGCTGTATTGCAACAGATCGCCAATTGTTTTCGTCGTTAAAGGGATTTTATTTTCTACTATTGACATTGTTTTGTTTTAAATGCAACTGAAATAGTTCTGCACATGCTAACGCATCGCTTAAGGCATCATGGTGATTAAGGTTAATGCTGTGCACTCTGCATAGCGAGGCCAAATTAGCACGAAAAATTTTATACGTACAGTGTCCAAAAAATGAAGGAACTTCTATGTCATAATACGCCAATGTTTGATTGAGGCATTGAAAGTCAAACGCAAAGCCATTGTGCGCAACTACGTTTTGCCCAGTAATATATGGCTCAATTTGCTTCCAAATTCCATTGAAGGTTGGAGCATTTGCAGTGTGCTCAGGAGTAATGCCATGAATTTCAATGAAGTTATTCCAGTAGTAATTATTGGGTGGCTGTACCAAAAGAGACAGCCGCTCCGTAATAATTCCATTTTCCATGCGAACCAAGCCTACCTGACAAATACTCCAACGTTTGCCCTGCGCAGTTTCAAAATCAATGGCTGTAAAGGAGTTAATCATTTTTATGCGCTTCTTTCACTCAGTCTTTTACATTTCTTGTCATACGTCCTCAGCCAACTTCCCTCTTTTGTCGTGAAAGTTTGTCCGGCGGCAGTTCTTACCTCCTTGCCACTTGCTGACATTTCCGCAATTCTTTTGCAATGCTCATCATAAGTCCGTATCCATGAACCTTCTTCGGTTACAAAAAAGTCGGAACCGATGCCCACTACCTCCTTATTAGAAGCGGACATTTCTGAGATTCTCTTGCTTTTCTCATCGTAAACTCTAATCCAAGAGCCTTCGTTTTGTACGTTTGAAATTGCCATAATTCTATTTTATTTAATTTTTACTGCCTACTCTATACAGTTTTCGACATCCCTGTTTATTTTGAAGATATACATTTAAAACCAATGGGAGCATTTTTTATCTCCTGTTGAAAGTCTTTTTCCTCTTGATTATATATTGCCGTCAAGGACATCGGCTTATTAATAATGGTAGCAAACCCTAATTTCTCGGACAGCTTCTGCGCTTTTTCAATTTCCAGCTCCTTAAATTCATATTTAGCGATTAATCTTCCTTTGCGCATTAATGCCGAATCAACCTTTGATATGTCCGTATTAAACGAACATATTACCTGTATATTGAGACAGTCTGAAAGCAGTCCATCCGAAATATTCAGTAGTGCCGAAACAGGCGAACTGCCGTCTTTTTCCCGGTCAACAACGATATTTTCGGCATCTTCAATCACAAATACAGAATTTGGATTTTCGATTAGCACTGAAATCAAATCAGGATTAGTTATGGCACTTGCCATATTGGGAGGCAAGAAAATAACATCTTTTTTTAGTAGTGAAATAAGATACCTGATATAGGAGGTCTTGCCAGTTCCTGGCTTGCCATGCAACAATACCAGCCCCTTATCATTTTTCTTTGACAGTCTCTTCAGAATTGTTTGATGAATTTCTGTAAAATCATCATTGTAGTTGTCGGTAATATTCAGCTTCGGTTTTGTTACCTCTAACGACTTAGTATCAATACCAAGTTTTGAAGACACTAAGAGAGAAATTTCGGGTTTTCTACGGGTTTTCTTTTCCCGAAACTTAACTACACCACTAATAATTTCTTCAACTTTTTCAATTGAGGTTTTACGAAAGAGGAACCTTACGGTAGATTGATTTGTATCGAAGTCAACAATTAAGTCTTCATCAAGGATATAGAAAATATCGTCAAGCTCGGCTTTCTTTCGGCTATCGAAATACCTTTTGTCGAAATGAAAGCCTTTTATGTCATTCTTATATGTCTCTATAAACCACCGATTGGCTTTTCTGCAATCAATATTTATTTCATTTATGAAGTTTGGAATGGTATTAAAATAAGCGAGAAACAAGGTGAATTCGTTTAGATAAGAACCATTCCGTTCTGCAAAAACTTCTGATATGTTCATTCTTGCGACTGGCTTTTCTAATTCAAATTCTCTTGCTTGTAACTCCTTAAAACATACAGTTTGTGATGCCATATACATTGATATTGTGTGTCAAAAGTAGATTTCGAAAACGCCAAACTGTGTCGCCGTGAAACTATTTCTTTAAAATCCTCTCTAAATTTTTTCTGCTAAAGTCAATTTTTATTAAGAAATGACTTTTCCGGGGGCGAACGACTGATTTTCGACTGAATCCAATCTTAATCTAAACAGCGGCCATATCGTTTCCGTAATTGAAAAAATATGCTGGCAAATAGCAAATTATGTCCCAAGTGAATGAAACATACAGCAGGTATGCTGCTATTAATGAATGAGCAAACAAATTCCTAACTTTAAATATGATCACTCAATTTGGTAGCGGGGGAATTTCTTTGATATTTGACAAGTCGGCTTTTCAGATATTTAGTCGCGATGAAATGCACCTCTTATACAAATATTTCTGGATAAACATAACCCCTATTTTGATAATGGAAATACTCGGGGATCTTGCGAAAGAAAAGAAAGGTTTTGAAACCGATTCAAAAGTGGCCGAGTTCGCAAGCAAGCTTTGGGGGTTCAACTCCTCTGTGAATACGTTTTACCTTGACCTGATAGCTGCCGAACTTCAAGGGCAGGCAATTCCTTTTTATAAACCGTTGGTGGACACCGCGCAACCTGTTGAAATGTCAGATGGACAAATAGGTATTCGCATTCATCCATCCGACGAACGGAATGCCCTTGACCGCTGGCAAGAGCAAAAGTTCCACAGTTGGGAGCATGTATTGTCAAAAGAATGGAGAGCAAATACGAAGGCACCGGAATTGCTGATAACATTGAAAGAGAAGATTAATCGGAGCAACCCCGGCGCAAGGAACCTCGTCGGGCAAAGGGAGATTTTAGCCGCGTTCGACAGCTATGTAGAATTGAAACGGGACAGCAATGAACTACTGCAATTATTAATTGAACAATTTTCTATTACTACGGAAGTAGCCGGTGCCGCGTTTTATCGTTGGGAAACTGAAGGGAAGAAGCCCATCAGCGCATTCGCACCCTATTCCCTATTTTGCCTGCGGGCGAACTATTTTTTTCAGACCTGCCTTCAAAATGAATTGATCGGCACCCGTCCGACCAACTTGTTGGATATGCAATACGTTTACTACCTCCCATTTTGTAGAGTTTTTGTTTCCAACGACAAGTTTCATGATTCAGTAGTACCTTATCTGATGACTGAAAAACAGAAGTATATCAAAGGGGCAGAATTAAAAGATGATTTAAAGAGAATTCTTTTGATGAAAAAGCAACTTACTGGATCAGATTTAAGACGTATTGAAAATGAACCGCCAGAAAATCCCGACTCTGTTATGTACAGATTATGGAAGGATATGCTTTTGAATTGGTTACCCGGACGGAACAACGTTGTAACGGACGATGAATTACGAATGGCAGATGAAATGATACGCAAAATGAGGCAAGCAAGACCTATCGAATAGACAAACAATCATCGTTCAAATTAAGCGGTGCCCTTTACTTTCCAGATTTTCCAATCAAAAATGATAGTCACGAAAATAAAACTTGCAATGACATAGTCGATCAAATGCCACGTGGCTTTTTGAAACCAAAATTTTATGAACGGGTTAAAAAGTAATGCTGTTGCAATGGAGAAAATAAGAAATCCAAAGTTGCGCTTTTTATAATTTTTATACCCGAAATAGATGAACGTAACCATTACCAGCCAGCGCAAAAGAATATAATAACTGTATTCCCGATCGGTTGACGCACCAATAATTAAGGCGGCCACAACCAATAATTTTAAAGCCAATGAAGAAGCCTGTTCGATATTGATATTTTTCATAATCAGGCGCAATTTGAACTAAGTCAATTAACACTATCACAAGCAAGTCGGAAGCCAATGCAGTCTCCTCCGATGGGAGGATAGCAACTTCGCATTGTTAATGTAGATGTAATACCATTCTCCCAACGGTAGGTCCCACCTCTAACCACGGGATCTCCGCCATCAGTACATTTAGGATTTTCATTTCGCAATATTTGAGAATAATCTCGTCTAAATTTATCCGCGCACCATTCAGCAACATTTCCGCTCATGTCATATATCCCCAATTCATTTGGTTTTTTTGTTCCTACGGGCTGAATACTTGAGCAATTTCCCGCATACCATCCTACGTCGGCTAAATTATTACTTCCGCTATGTCTGTAATTATTACTTTTCACCCCGCCTCTTGCAGAATATTCCCACTCGGCCTCGGTAGGGAGGCGATACTTATTTCCAGTTCGTTCATTTAGCTCGGCGATAAATCTATTGACAAGCTCCAGGCTAATATTTGTGATCGGCAAATTACCATCCGATGGCCGATTTTCAATTCCGCTCGATCTATTTTTAGCACCAACAATATTCTTTATTTTAGACATAAAGCCATCGCGAATTCTAAATTTCTTATTTAATTCGCCTAAAGAAGCATCAGAACCGTTACCTATTATTTTATTCCATTCTCTTGTCGTAACAGGAAATTTTCCGATATAATAATCACTCAATTTTACGGAATGTGGAGGGTTTTCGATGTCACTATCGCTTCCCATATTAAAGTATCCACCTTGCACAAATACCATTTGAATTCCATGATTAACTAACTCAATTCCTGTCAGTAGCTTGTTAGTAATGGCTATTTGTTTCGAGACTTTTTCAAGGCCGGTATTTATTTTAATTAGTTTATTGTCGTCCATTTTGCAAAAATTAGTCGTCCCAATAATGTTGTCCTGCTTTATTAATATAACCTTTCCTATTGTTGTATTTTACCAATGCCAACCCATGAAAAAAGTCTTCCACGCTGTCATAAACACATTGGATGACTTGTTTGCCAGTTTTATCAATAAAACCCCATTTGCCGTTTAGTTGTACAGCGGCTAACCCTTGTGAAAAATTACGCGCATAGTCAAAAATACATGGGATGATTACATTGTATTTTTTATCAACAAAACCAGATTTCATATTGGGAGGCAAGGCATAGCTTCTCAAACCTTCTCTAAAATGATATTCATTGGTGTTTTCTATCTGTACTTTCTTACCGGTAGCGTCAATAAAAAAATCCAATAGCGAATTTGAGAATTTCTCTGAATCATAACCCTCGCTATCGTCAGCCGTTTCTACCCAAGCAACCCCATTGAAAAAACCGGTTATTACGTCATCATAGAGAAAAGCTATTTTCTGGTTACCAGCTTTATCAATAAAACCGAACTTCCCATCACGTTGAACTGCTGCCAGTCCTTCTGAAAACAATGATGTTTCCCAAATAAACCCATGATACCGACAAGGAATAATTTGTTTTCCTGTTGAATCTATATAACCCAATCTTGAATTTAATATTACCGCCGCAAGCCCCCCGGAAAACACCGAAACTTGCGAATAAATATTTTGAATTAGCATTTTACCATCACTGTTAATAAAGCCCCACTTCCCATTTGATTTAACTGCTGCTAACCCTTCAGAAAATATATTGGCGTCATCAAAAACGCATTCCAAAACAATTTTTTTCTCTGGATTACAAAATCCCCACTTGCTTTTTCTGCGATACGGTATCAATGGAGGATCATTAAACTGTAAAAGTTTATTGACAATACCGATCTGTTTAGAAACTACTTCAAGACCCGATGTTACTTTTATCAGAGTGTTGCTCATAAAATTAATCCTCCCAAAATTGAACGCCTTTTTTGTCTATATACCCCCAATTCCGATTAATTTTTACGTGTGATAATCCATTATTAAAATAATGGGCCCAATCGTAAATTAGAGGTATTACTTGTTCTCCAGCTCTATTAATATACCCTCTCTTACCATTTAATTCAACTTCCGCCAATCCCTCACAAAAACTGCTGGCACTGTCAAAAATAAAATCTATTAACTGCACCCCATTTTTATTTATGTATCCCATTTTTTTCTTTGACTGAACATTTACCACCCCATCAGAGAAGTCGCCTGCATAGTCATAAATACATTCAATTTTGCGGTCGTTTGATTGGGTGATAAAACCATATTTACCATTTAGTTGAATACTTGCTAAGCCCTCGGAAAATCTTCCATAGTCACCTGTCCGTGATAGACTGGTAAACTCATCTTCGTCAACGCCGTAAACACAAGGAATAATCTCATTACCCCTTTTATCAATGAAGCCGACCGCATTTTTCAACCGGACTTTCGCAAGCCCTTCAGAAAAATTGCCAACATAATCATACTTGAATGGGATTATCTCTTCGCCAGCAGCATCAAGGAAACCGTATTTGCTATCGATTTTAGCAGAGAATAGTCCCTCGTTCATTGGCCCCAACGCATCATAGAGTAGTGGTATAATTTGATTTCCGTCTTTGTCAATGCATCCCCATTTATTGTTTAGTTTAACTCTCGCCAGCCCATTTGAAAAATCATGCGCATGTTCATACCTACATTGAACAACATGAACGCCTGTTTTATTTATGAAACCATGCTTACCATCAATTGCTACCCGCGCTAATCCTTCTGAAAAGTTGCCTCGTGTTTCATATACGCAGGGCGTAATTATCTTGCCGTTTATATCAATGAAGCCTAATTTATTATCAAGCTTGATTGTGCCTATTCCTTCGAAAAAGGGAAAAGACGATTCATATATACAAGGAATTACTATTGCTTTGTCAGGTGAACAAAAACCCCATTTGTTTTTCTTACGGTAGGGTATAAGGTCAGGTGTCGTCAAAAGAAGAAGCTTCTCGATCAAAGCTATTTGCTTCGTCACCCTCTCTAACGAGTTTTTTTGACTAATAAGGTGGGAAATTTGCTCTTCTGCCATCTGTTACTAATTTATAATGCAATAATTTCCCTCTCCAGCCTTTCCAGTTCCCGGCTCAATTTTTCTTTTGTTTCCGAAAAATATGTATTCCAATCCTTTATAGCAGCAATAATTTGGTAGGTTTCGGCAGCTTTGATTTGGGCGATCTTTTCCTGTAGTTTCAATATAAGTGATCTGAGATTTTGAACTTCTTGTTTCAGAACCTGCTTTTCATTTAGGCTTTCATCCTTTTGCTTAAACGGTGTTCCAGTTATTAGATAGGCATATATTTCTCTTAATGCTTCAAGATCATTATTGTTTTTTGCTTCTTTCGCTTTCATGAAGAGATTTCCAGCCTCTTTCTCAAATTTTTTGTCAACGCAATCGGGATGGGTTAATTTACTAATCTTCCTAAACAGCGACTTTAATTCTTGTTCTTGTGCTTCGGTTAATAGATGCATGGGAGTTTTTTTCGTTGCTTCATACTCTCCTTTGTATTGTTGTTCCTCTTCTTTAGCATTTTCATAATCTTGCTTCGCAGCATCATCAAACGGCCTTTCTTTGGCTTTTTCTGCCGCTATTTTCTTCTTTATATCGAGAATTTTTAGGATTAAGCCGCCAAGTGCTTCAGAGTGTTTAACTTCAAATTCGTGAATTAATTTCTCTATATCACTTAATTCACTCTCAAGATTGCTTATCGTTGCGGTGAGCGACCGAACTTCTGTTTGTAATCCTTGTACTTCGGGATCTTGCCATTTAGTAATCGTGTTATATTTCTGTAGCAAGTCATTTAGCAGTCGCATTGCATCGCCGTATGCTTTGTTGTCAATATGCTTGACAAGAACGTCAATTTCAAGAGTTAACTGGTTTTCCGAAGCGGTTTCAAGTATTTTTTTAAGCTTGCCAGTTTGGTACTCAATATCATCACCATCTTGAATGGCTATGACGTTTTTAATAATTTCAAGTCGCTTAAGTAGCGGTACTATATCGGTAGTCTCTGTTCCAGACATATGGGAATGTATATTTGTTTTTGATTAGTCTTGTACTTTGAAATGTCTCAAAGTACATGCATAAAAGTAGTGATATTATTCGCTGATTTTTACAACGTACATTTTTTAGAGGAAGAATGAGTTATTAAATACCATCCGGAGATAACACAAATTACTACCGACTAATTCTAACTCTAATCTAAATCGCGGGCATGTCGTATCCGTATTTAGAACTTATGTGAGCAAATAGCAAGTAAAGACAGTTATTGCATTTAACTTCCCTTCTAAATATAGAATAGCACCACCAATCAGCATCCAATTTGCGATTAAATCGCCACAGTCCGTTTTGGTTTGTTATTTAATTGTCTTTTGCGATGGTTTGCGATAGGTAATTGTTTTTAGTTTGTTACCTTATGGTTGTCGGTAGGTACAGTTATATCTGTTTAGCCTGCCGCTTATGGTTACATGGGTTGCCTCAGTTTTCCCCGCAATTCCCCCTTTAATTTTTTGTAATAATCTTTCACTTTCTTTCGCTGAAAGTCAATGTCTGCGGATATCCCCCGCAAATATCCCGCAATAATTTTTAAGGCCGTAACTGTAAAAATGTCCTGACCTCAGTTCTGTTTGTCGCAGGGCAGCAAAATATATATTCGGAAAGTTCGGTACAATCGGGAACGTTTGGGAATGATTGGGATTATTCGGGCATAATTGGGAACATTCAAAAATTGGCATCAAAAAATCGGTCTGTTTATTGATGTACTATATACTGGTGAATATTTGTAAAGTATGACCGGAATGTCCGTAAAGTATAGGAGATGTTGTTAGTTATTAGTATCTCCGTCGGTTTTTGCATGATTTCGAAGGATTTTGCATGATTTCATACGATAACGACAATTATCGAAAAATAACAACAAGCAACGTCTGAAATCCGCCCGATAGCTGTAAGCGGCACTTTTAGCCGACTATACCTTTGTTCCATCGGGAGCCAAAACTGGTACAAACTGGCAACAACTGGCATTTATGGGCATAAACGTGCCATTACTTGACGTTTGTTGACGTTTGTTGCTGTTTGTTGACGTTACCGAGCATAATCAATCATTTCATGCTGTTTCATTACGTTTCATGCGCTAACTGGAAAGTGCGCCCTTTGCGCCACAGTACCTTTATCCCAATCAGGGCAAAAAGGTTAGGATGCAGACCGGCAGCGCAGGTAATCCGCGCAATTAGCGTGAGAAATGTTTAATCATTTTCAAAATCGTATGCAAACGGTCAAAATCGTAAAAGTGCCTATGATGTCCGTTGGAACTTTGCAGCACCAAAGGATGAAATACAGTTTGAAAAAGTTTTTAAAAGGGATAGTTATATGAAAGCAAGGGAACCGCCGCTGATGTGGCAAGCAAAAAAGTAGAATTGGATTGAAAACGTAAGTAAAACAAAAAAGGAAAAATTATGAAAAGAGTATTAACAACGAAGGAACTGGAAGTGCCGGTAGGTGCAATGATACAGGTAGCAGACCTGCTGATTGAAAATGAAATATCACATGCGCTCGTTGGCACCGACGAAGACAATGATACAGTTACTATTGAGGTAGAATATTCCACGAGTGATAGGGAGACCATTCATGCAATCGAGGATGTCATTGATGATAACACCGCTGAGAGTGCGGAAGACGAGGACGAAGAAGATGACCAGGAGGATGATGAAGATGAAGACGACCAGAAGTAGTCGCAACATTCATAGAACATAATTCATAGAGGGGCGTTTCGCCCCTCTATGTTTCTGCGTGAACTACTGTAGATAAATAGTTAAAATAGGAATTTGAGAAAGATTGTTGTTCATTGAAACTGTATTTTAGATGTGGAAAAGGGAAGCAAAGAAGAATAGGAGGTTACCAAAGGAAATTGTACAGCCAAGAATTGAAATAGAAGACAAGATGCCATTATCAAAGTGTCGGCAGATACTGAAACAGATGGAGGTAAAATATACCGATGAAGAGATACTTCTTGTAAGGGATTGGCTCTATGATCTCGCGGCGATAACCTACGATGAATATTTTAATGACAAGGGGAATATTATACCACTAACGCAAAAACCAGACGATTATGAGGAAAGCAATTATTTACGTGCGAGTTAGTACAGACGAGCAAAGTGAGAAGGGGTACAGCCTCGCACATCAGGAAGAACGGCTAAGATTGTATTGCAAGCAACACGACATAGAAGTAGCGGGTTTTTATAAAGAAGACCATTCAGCTAAGAGCTTTGACCGTCCGGCATTCGCACAGCTATTAACCTTCCTGAAGAAAAATAAGAAAGCTATTGATTTGCTATTATTTCTAAAGTGGGACAGGTTTAGCCGTAACGCCGGAGATGCCTACGGCATGATTAATCAGCTCAACAAACTTGGTGTAGAGCCGCAGGCAATCGAGCAGCCGCTGGACTTAAATGTACCCGAGAATAAGATCATGCTTGCCTTCTATCTTGCTGCACCGGAAGTAGAGAACGACCGCCGTTCCCTCAATGTAATAGCAGGTACTCGCAGAGCGATGAAAGAAGGGCGGTATTGCACGTGGGCTCCTATCGGTTATCGTAATATCCGAACAGAAGAAAACAAGCCAATTATTGTTCCGAGCAAAGACGCTCATTTAGTACGCTGGCTGTTTGAGGAAGTAGCCAAGCAGGAAAACAACGTGGTGGATATTTGGCGCATGGTGGTAACGAAAGGGCTAAAGGTCAGCAGAAGCAATACGTTTAACATGCTCCGCAATCCCATATACATGGGTAAGATTTTTCTGCCAGCTTATAAGGACGAAGAAGCTATGTTGGTTCGGGGCATACATGAGCCTGTCATTTCAGAAGGTCTTTTCTACATGGTGCAGGATATTTTGGATGGCCGGAAGCCTAAACATCCGTCAATACACACCGGAAAGGACGAACTGCCATTAAGAGGGTTTCTGATGTGCCGCAAGTGCGGGGCTAAACTGACAGGTAGTGCATCAAAAGGGCGTGGGGGCAGATACTTCTACTATCATTGTACCAGTTCTTGCGGTGAACGGTATCGGGCAGAAGAAGTAAATCAGCATTTCTTTACCGAACTGCAAAAGGCAGTTCCAAATGAAGAGGCTATCTGCTTTTTTGAACATATTGCAGCAGACTATTTTAGAAAAGTTGGGAAGGCAAAGTCAAACAACCTGCAAGCTGTTGACGAGGCAATAGAGAAAACCCGTGCGAGAATAACCAATGCTTTACGGCGAATGTCGGACGAGGAAATCACTCCTGCCGATTACAGGGATATAAAAAATCTATATGAGCCTGAAATAGAGAAACTGATAAAAAGGAAACAAGAGATAAAGCTGGTTGATGATAACCTTGTAAGGTATATAAACGTAGTAACGACGGGGCTTAGAAGGCTGCCTGTATATTATCAGACGGCATCATTATCTACAAAGCAGCGGATTATTAGTTCGATGTACCCTGAAAAGTTGGTTTATGAAAATAAAAGTTATCGAACCCCGGCAATAAATGAAGCCGTGCGCATAATAAGCAAGCCAGACGGGGTTTTCAGCGAGGTAAAAGAAGAACAGGTCTCCGAAAATGGAGACCTGTCTAAATGGGTAGTCCGACCTGGATTCGAACCAAGACAAACAGAGTCAGAGTCTGTTGTGCTACCGTTACACAATCGGACTGATTGTGATAAAAAAAGCTGCCCAAAAAGCTGCTTTTGTAGTTCCATCTGGATTCGAACCAGAACAAACAGAACCAAAATCTGTTGTGCTACCGTTACACCATGGAACTAAAACCCAATTTAAGGGGCTGCAAAGGTAATTGTTGTCTTCTAAAAAAACAACATTATTTTCTTCCTCGTTACTCACTTTGCCTGTATAAATACTTACTGATTTTTTCAATCTTTTATGTTCTCCACCCGCCTTTTTATGGTAGGTTTGCAGCAAGAATAAAAACAAGAATCCCCAACACATGGCAGCCGCGCAAAACCCGCGCCAATACATCATCAGCTTTATATTTATAGGCGTTGCGTCTGTAATATTGCTGCGGCTTTTTTTCCTTCAGAATTTTGAATCAAAGTATAAGGTGCTGGCAAACGATATTGCCATTTACAAAAAGGTGGTCTATCCGCCCCGGGGTGCCATACTGGACAGAAAGGGCAAAGTGATGCTCTCGAATACCACCATTTACGATCTGATGGTAACGCCTCATAATGTGCCTAAAACATTTGATACCACTCAGTTTTGCGAAGTGCTGGATATAGACCGGGCTACTTACCTGAAGATAATGGAGCGTGTGCTGACCCGCAATATAGACGTGCGGCAAAGCTCATTCATGGAGCAGCTTAGCCAGGAGCAGACTGCAAAATTCCAGGAGAATGCGTATATGTTCGCCGGTTATGAACTGGTGGAGCGCAACATACGCGCGTATGAAAATGCGAGCGCAGGCATAGTGCTTGGGTATATAGGTGAGGTATCTCCCGAGATGCTAAAACGCCAGCGATATGCTTCATACCGGCAGGGAGATTATACTGGTTTCAGCGGGCTGGAACTGGAGTATGAAGAAGTGCTGCGTGGGCAACGCGGTGTGCACTATCTGGAGCGAGACAAGTTCAATCGTCCGCGTGACCCCTATAAAGGTGGTATACTCGACAGCCAGGAGGTTTCAGGGCGGCAACTAGACCTTTATCTTGATGCAGACCTTCAGGCGTATGCAGAGAAGCTGATGCAGAACAAGATAGGCAGTGTAGTGGCTATAGATCCTCAAACCGGGGGTATACTTACCATGGTGAGCAGCCCTACTTACGACCCCAACTTGCTGCGAGGCAGAGACAGAGCCAAGAACTATGCAATGCTGTACCGCACTGCCACACGGCCATTATTCAACCGTGCCATACAGGCTACATATCAGCCCGGATCTACGATTAAGCCTATGACCGGGCTCATTGGTCTGGCTACGGGCGCTATAAATCCTCATTTTGGCCTTGCGTGCTATGGCAGTTATAACTATTGCGGGCGGCCTATAAAGTGTGAGCATAAGGATGCAGGCCATGCTGCAAATTTCAGGCTGGCACTTGCACATTCTTGCAATTCGTATTTCTGTCATATATTCCGGCTTACAATAGACTACTCCAAATTTGAAAGTGTAAAGGCTGGTGTGCAGGTATGGCACGACTATCTTTCAGCAATAGGGTTTGGCAGGCAGACAGGTGTTGATATTCCTTTTGAAGGTTCAGGACGTGTACCTGATTCTGCCTATTACGACAACCGGTATCACTTTAACTGGAATTCCTGTACTGTCGTGTTCGTTGGCATGGGACAAGGAGAGCTTTCGGTAACTCCATTGCAAATGGCCAACGGCATGTGTATGATAGCCAATAAGGGATGGTACTACACACCACACTTTGTAAAAGCTATAGGAAAGAACGCGGACGACAGCCTGCTGAAAAAATACCAGGAAAAGCATACTGTACTTAACATCCCTGATACAACCTTCAGCGTAGTGCAGCAAGCTATGCAGGATGTGGTGGAGAGTGGCACAGCCATAGGTGCCAAAGTAGACGGCATAACTATATGTGCAAAGACCGGCACGGCTGAGAACAAAGCGATAGTAAACGGAGCTGTAATAAAGATGGAGAACCACTCCATGTTTGTGGCGTTCGCTCCCCGTGACAATCCGAAGATCGCCATCGCGGTTGCAATTGAGAATGCAGGTTTCGGTGCCACATGGGCAGCTCCTATTGCAAGCTTACTGATAGAAAGGTATCTTAAGGACAGTGTGACGGTAAAGCGAAAGCCCATAGAAGATAAAATGATGAACGCGCGCCTTATTAACAAATACGTTTATACAATTGACTCTGTTTCGCGCCTGCATGATGCGGAGGTATACAGGGCCCGTATGGAGCGGAAAAGGATAGCAGACAGCACGAGGGATGCAAATGCCGATGTAGTATTGCAGCGGTGGTTGAACAAGAAACTGAGAAAGAAATAGAAAAATATGAAAATGCGCAAATTTGAAAATGCGCATTTTATGCAGATAATTTAATAATTACTTGATTTAGATAAGTGGATCAATTGTTTGATAATGGAAACTGACTACATAAACCAATTTTCAAATTTCCACATTTTCAAATTTTCAAATCGGATATGAGCTCATTAAGAAAATCATTGTTTTACCGGATAGATGGGGTAGTGCTCCTGCTATACACATTGCTTGTGATAGTCGGCATTCTTGCCGTCTTCTCTGTGGAGCATCGCGCCAGCGACGCGCTGATAATGATGAACAAGAGCTACATGAAACAGCTGGTATGGTTCGGGTATTCTTTACTTTTTGGTATGGTTATTCTGCTTACAGACAGCAAATTCTTTTCCTCTTTTGCATTCCTTACGTATACAGCAGGTATCGCCGTGCTTATTATAACCATATTTGCAGGGGTAGATGTAAAGGGGTCGCGATCATGGCTGGGTATTGGTAGTTTCCGGTTTCAGCCGGGCGAAGTGGCCAAAATATTTACCTCACTGGCTATTGCCAAATTTCTTTCGCTGCCGGAAACCAATTTCAAAACACTTAAGCATCGCTTCATTGCCGTTGGTATAGCTCTTACGCCAGCACTGCTCATTATTTTGCAAAATGAAACCGGCTTGGCCCTGGTATACCTCTGTTTTTTCCTGGTGATGTACCGTGAGGGACTTCCCAATACGGTGTTGGTAATCGGTTTTTCAGTAATAGCCCTTGTGCTTGCAACTTTGCTGATCGATAGAAAAGTTCTCTTTGTAGTGCTGACGGTGGGGATGGGAATAGTGGCAGTGTTGATGAGAAATACGCTGAGGCGCAGATGGGAGCCACGTGTGTTTCTTTTGTCAATATGGTTCGTTTGCATACTTTTCTCACAAGTCGCCGTGCCTTTTGTTTTTAAGCATGTACTAAAGAAGCATCACATAGAGCGCATTTACTCTATGATTGGTAAAGAGGTGCCAGATGAGTATGATAAAACCATGGTTGCCGGTGAAGAAAAAAAAGGAAATAGCTCAGAGTATAATGTCCTGCAGTCTAAGATAGCTATAGGCTCTGGTGGTTTTTGGGGCAAGGGCTTTCTCAATGGTACATCAACAAAGAATCAGTTTGTTCCCGAACAAAATACCGATTTTATATTCTGTGCCATTGGTGAGCAGTTTGGATTTTTTGGGAGTGCTATATTACTCATTCTTTATGTGTCATTGATGTTGAGAATAATATATATCGGTGAGCGGCAACGGTCTGCATTTACGCGGGTTTATTCATACTGTGTAGCCTGCATATTGTTTTTTCACTTTGCAGTAAATATTTCCATGACGGTTGGCCTCGCACCGGTTATTGGTATCACGCTGCCGTTCCTTAGCTATGGAGGGTCATCACTTATGTCTTTCAGCATCCTGATTTTTATCCTTATTCGGCTCGATGCCGACAGGCAGGTGCTGATCAGATAAGTTCCGCAAATAACCGGTATCTCGCTTTCGGATGCTATCGCTTTACCAGCAATGTCCTCTCGTTATGGTGGAGTAAATAATTTCGATACCTGATGTCGAGTTAGGGTGAGCCTTTAGGTTTTATCTTTGTGCATGATCTATCCATTATCAGAGGGTGTATTTACGGTGGGGCACGACAAGCAATTTATTCCCTTTAGTCTTGCAAATGACGAGCTTACAGACAGACCAACAGGCTCACTGCTTGTGGAAGTGCAGCCATTCCTCGTAGTGACGGATAAGGATGTAATATTGCTTGATACTGGACTTGGTTTCAGGAATGCCGATGGCGTACTGCAGATTCACGACAATCTTCGCAAACATGGCTATGAACCGGCACAGGTAACAAAAGTTCTGTTGTCCCACCTGCACAAAGATCATGCAGGGTGCCTGGTATTTAAAGACGACAACGGACTGGTTAATGCTACATTCCCAAATGCCGACTACTATATTTACACGGCCGAAGCCGACTTTGCATTGACTACAGGTTATCCGTCCTATCATCCTGATGAAATAGAACCACTGCTAGGCACTTCCCAGGTAAAATGGCTGGATGGAGAAACGGGACTTATCGATGGCCACATTAAATTCATGCACTCGGGCGGGCATTGTCCACAGCACATTGTATACCTTATTGAAGACGGAAATGAAAAGATTTTCTTTGGCGGTGATGAGGCGCCTCAATTTAAACAGCTTAAGATGAAGTATGTGGCCAAGTATGATTTTGACGGTAAAAAGGCTATGCACCTGCGCGAGCAATATGCGGAGCAGGGGAGAAGAGAAGGGTGGAAATTTCTTTTTTACCATGATGTGAAATGCCCCGTAAGCAGCCTGTAATAACAGACTGAAGCAGTATCCTGTATATCTCCTGTAAATCAGTAAATTCTAATTAACTTTGCCCACTTTAATAACAACCATAGATTAATTCATGATTTTGCCTGTAGTAGCATATGGCAGCCCCGTATTGCGTAAAGTTTGTGATGACATAACTCCACAGTACCCGGAGCTTACTAAGCTTATTGCTGATATGTGGGATACAGTATACAATAGTAATGGGGTAGGCCTTGCGGCTCCCCAGATCAATAAGCCAATACGGTTGTTTGTAATTGATACAGTGCAGATAGTAGAAGATTTTAATGATGAAGACAGGCGTAAGTATCCTGACGAAAAGGCCATAAAGCAGGTTTTCATTAACGCGAAGAAAATAGAGGAAACGGGTAGCATGTGGCCTTATAATGAAGGTTGCCTGAGCATTCCAAAAGTTCGCGAAGATATTCAACGTCTTAGTCACGTACGCCTCACTTATCTCGACGAAAATTTCGTACCACATGAGCAGGAATTTTATGGTATCACAGCCCGTGTAATACAGCATGAGTATGACCACATAGAAGGTAAGCTCTTCATTGACTATCTCTCACAGTTGAAAAAGCGCCTTATTAAAAAGAAGCTGGATGATATCTCTGCCGGCAAGGTAAAGACCGACTACCGGATGCTTTTCCCTAAATAATCAGGAGTCGTTTTCTTTGGCAGTTTACGGTATACTATATACATTTGAATCGAAATCATACTCTTGCCCGATACAGAAGTATTATATAATGAAGAACAACTGGTTTTGCTGCTCAGGCAGGGGAGCCGTGAGGGGTTCAATTACCTCTATCGCCAATATGGCGCAGTTCTCTATGGGGTGATCAACAAGATCGTTTACGATGAGCAAAGCGCCGAAGATGTGCTCCAGGACGCTTTTGTAAAGATCTGGAATAACATAGCTCAATATGACGCAGCCAAAGGCCGGCTATATACCTGGATGATCAATATAGCGCGCAACAGCGCTATTGATAAGCTGAGATCGAAAGGAGAGATAATGAAGGCTAAAATCCAAACCGGTGACGAGGTCGTAAATAATGTGCAGACAGGACGAAAAACCGAGCTGGTAACCGATGCTATTGGCCTGCACAATATGGTAGCCGGGTTAAAACGTGACTACGAAGTAATAGTAACGCTCGCATATTTTAAAGGCTACACGCTGGATGAAATTTCAAAGACTTTGGAAATACCACTTGGTACAGTGAAAACCCGCATGCGTGCTGCTATGCAGCAATTAAGAGAAATTTTTGATAAATAGTGAATATTGCAGAATACATAGCGTCTGGTCACCTTGAAGCTTACATGCTGGGTGCGCTTTCGGAAACGGAAGTTGCAGAGGTGCTGTCTATGGCAGCCATGTATCCCGAAGTTGCTGCTGAATTGAGGGAGATGGAAACGGTGATGGAGCGCTTTGCTTTGTCGCTGGCTAAACTCCCTCCCGCTACGTTAGAAGACAAAATATGGGGCAGGCTGCCTGCTGCTCAGGGCAATATAGCTTCTGAAACGGCATCAGTAAAAAGAAGCAATACAATTCCGTTTCAACCACAATACCGAAAGCCTGCCGCGTGGAAATATGCGGCAGTGGTAGCTGGCCTTGGTGGTAGCATAGCGCTGAATGCAGTATTGTGGATGCGCAACGAGCATAAAAATGATGACATTGCGGCACTGACGACTAAAATAAAATCAGCGGAACAGGATCAGAAAATTATTGCGGCTGTTCTTAATGATTATAAAAAGAACAAAGCAATGATGTCGGATACTGCCATGCAGACAATTGTGATGCACACAGTACAACCGGGCCATCCTATGGCCGCTACACTTTACTGGAGCAAAACCAAGGGTGAAGCTTATGTGAGTGCGGATGGTCTGCCCACGCCACCTGCTGGCATGCAATACCAACTATGGGTGATGCAGAATGGCAAACCGGTAGATATGGGTGTATTGCCTATAGATCTGGCCGGAACTCCAGGTATGCAAAAAGTGAGTAAACTGGTGACCGATGGTCAGGCATTTGCTATATCACTGGAAAAACAAGGAGGAAGCATTTCTCCTACCATGCAGAATATCTACGTAATGGGCAAAGTGTCTTAGTGCCCGCTCCATTGAAAATAATATTGTAATACGCTGTATTTACGTGAACCGATAGATGGTTTTTCATCGGTTTGTATCTGAACGGTCCTCATTGGTGCATAGTATAAGTTTTGCTTGATCTCGGTCCAGATCGTTTTTTTGAATGTCTCGACGTACAGCCCTTTCACTTTATTGTTGGTGATGTCTATAGTGATCAGCAATTTCTGAGTAAATAAGTCATCATCATTGGCGCGATAGTAGAAGTTGCGGGTGCCTTCCATATTGTCGTCAAACTGGCTGAATGTGTACTTACCCAGGTACTTACGGTCGCTGATATCGGTGGCAAAAAAAACTTCAAAAATACTACCCCAGTTAAGTGTGTCCGAATTAGTGTAGATACTGTCTGTTTTAGCTGATGACATATCTTTCACTTTCTTCGCATCACCCTTTACTTCCTTTGTCGTTTTGATTATAGTAAAAGGCTCCCCGCGAAAAGTTTTCCATTCGTCCAGCGCAAACTGGCGTATGGAGAAGTAGCTACCTTTTACATCAGCATAAGGGTCTTTTTCATCCTTCTTTTTGCACGATGAAAACATGGTTACGCCAAGCGTAATGAGCAGAACAAAATGGAATGCTTTAATTTTTATCACAGGCTAAAATTAGCGATAGTTTTGCGGAAACAGTCAATGCTGAAGCAAGAGAATCTAAATAAAACAAGTGTAAGAGTGGGATGGAAAAAGATTAATAATTTTCTACGCAAAACTTGAAATTATCCACAAGGCGGCTCAGTATCTTGTCCTTGAGATCCGCGTTTTGCAGCCACTCTTGCTGGTCTGTTTGCAACAGCCACAATTGAAGCTTCGTTTTTTTATTTACTGTATGAGGCCTGATTTGGCAAACAACTGTCACCTTTTCCTCCTTGTACATATTCTTTACTCTAGACTGAAAGGTGGCAATACATTGCGGGTGTACTTTGTCCGTGTAATAATCATATTCCGCTAACATACTTTCCATTTCCTGTTATTCTTTTTTTGCGGCCTCGAAATTACATAATGTTTACAGAATGTACAATAAACAATTAAATTTAATTTAATTTTATGCTGCGAATCTTCTTTGGGTGTTTTAATAATATTGTTTTTACGCTTAAATACGGCCTTAAAGGGGAGACAAAAAATAGTAACTTTGTCATACCCACCTTCAAGGTGCAACGCTGACAAATGATATTTAAAAAAGCTATTGCTTATTTTTTTTTACTCGCGTTTTTGTTCATCACGGCCACAGGTTGTCATACTCCACGCTATTACACCAAATATAAAAAGAACCGTAAAGAGTATGACCAGCACTACAACCCCTATAGCACCAAGTGGTACAAGTGGAGCTTTAAGCACGGTGTTATTTAAATTTTTCGTTTCACTCGGGTAAAGAGTCTTTTGTTATATTTACTGCAAAAGTTCTCCTGATGAGAAAAATTTTGTTACTGTTTACTTTCCTGCCGTCATTTTGTTTAGCCCAGGGCCAGTTTTACGACCGGTTGGCAACCGATGAGATAGATAACGAAACAAAGCAGTCTGTAAAAAGAAGCTATTGGCAGGTTTTTGAAAGAGGGAACCTGCATAGAACGATGAATACGTTTTATCGGATATCCTCGATTGATGGTTCATTTTTCCTTGATCTGAAGGTGATACAAGGTGGTGATGTATTTGTGGTGCCAAGAAACGGGGAATTCGAATTGCTTTTGGAAAGCGGATCTATTTTAACGCTGCACAATACTGTTTACAAGGCATCGTCGGTAGGTGATGGTGCCAGGAGATGGGCTGGTAGTAATGCTGAAGGTATTATGCTTACTTTCCCACTAAGCAAAAAAGATATGGAGCAACTTATGCATGACTATGTTGCCAGTATCAGGCTTTACACAGGTGAGGGCTTCGTGCAAAGGAAAATCACAGCCACACATAGCGAGCTTTTCAGTGACGAGATATCTTTGCTGTTCCATGCAAAATGAGTGCTTTTCAAACCAGATTTTCTCCTCTGGAAACCGCCGCTTTTTTTCGAATATCTAATATGCTGAAAATCCTGAAATTTTAGTAATAAATATTTCACGTAACTGTATAACTATTTGGGTCAAAGAACATTATATTTGTTTTATGGAGTTCCTAGGGCAGCAACAAGATCTGATTATTACTCGTCTCAAAAATGGCGTAAAGTTTGGCCTGTATGACGGTGGCAAGAGCTGTTATTTTGAGGATGGGACTCGCGTTGATTACAAGCAACTTTGGGAGGCTATCAGGACTATAAATAACCTCGAAAAGGCGCATAATAAAACCATTTTTGAGCTTTGCCCCGATACCTATCTGGGTATCTTTCCGCACAAGTTTAGAAAAGCAAGGTGGAAACGTAATGTTTTATCCGCGATTTTCAGTCACTTCTCCAGCAACTAAATTCATAAAATCATTTACCAGCAAGGCTTTAATGCATGCGACATACGGATGATTGCTTGAGGCTATCGTTTACTTCAGTAGTTAGCTAGCGCAATATTATCGCCTGATCACAAAGCTTGCGCTCCCGGCAATGCCTTTGTGCATACTGCGCAGAAGATAAACGCCATCATTCAGATCAGATGCATTGATCCGTACTTCACGCTCTGCTCCGCTTAATATGCTTTGATAAATAACCTTACCGGTGCAATCGAATATGCCAATGTTATCGTACCCTGTTTCCTCAAAAGATACGATCATTGAGCCATTATTTGGATTAGGGTACACACGCATGCAGTGGCTGGCAGCGGTTACGGGCGTCACAAAAAGCTCGCCCTCGCTATACTTTGCAACGAAAATATCAGATGTGCCGGTATGTATCGCATTGTGCAGGGTATCCAAACCAAACCAGAATGTGGTATCACTATAGTCGCCGGCAAGGAATATCTGGCCGGGTGCAAACGCTACGCCATTAGCATTTCCGTGGCTGGCACCCGTTGTTTTTGCCCATGATACATTTCCGGCCCCATCGTATTTTGCAAGGAATAATGCGCTTACTCCCGTGCCATCGTAAGTTACTGTATACGCATCAAAATGAAGGGTCGGGCTGACGAAGTTGCCTGTAAGTATTATATTGGAAGAATCATCGATCACCAGTGCATGCGGTATGTCGTCCGCAGTTCCTCCATTCGCACGCGCCCAGATCACGTTACCTCCACTACCATACTTTGTGAGAAAAATGTCGTTGCCGCCTGAGTTTATCAATGTTGTAGTCCCAAACTTAATGGAAGATCCGGCAAAGTTACCACCCACGTATACGTTCCCGGTAACATCTGCGGATACACAAGTAGCCATTGCATTGCCAGAGTCGGCCGAATGGCGTGCCCATTGCACCGTACCCGTGGTGCTGTATTTCACCAGGAACATATCATTTGCGGCAGGATCGGTATTAGTGAGTACCGTATCTCCGAAAGTGATAGTTGGGCTTCCGAATTTACCTGCTACGTATACATTGGTAGCGGCATCCGTGGTTATTGCATTACCAAAATCATAGCCTGTGCCACCTGCTCCGGCGCTCCACTGGTAGCTCCCGGCGCTGTCGTACTTCACTACAAATGCTTTATCTACCGTGGACAACGTTCTTAACGTGTCTGGTCCGAAAACTAAAGTTGGGCTTTCAAAACTGCCTGTCATCACCACATTTCCCCATGCGTCTGCCTTTATGCTGTTGATGCGGTCGTTGTCTGAGCCGCCGGCACTCCTGGCCCACATCACATTACCAAGTGAGTCGTACTTTACTACATACATGTCGCTGGTGCCTGAAGGACCATTGTTATTCAGTGTTATACCACCGAAGGTAACAGAAGAGCTGAAGAAATAGCCGGCAATATATATATAACCCGATGGATCTGCGCTGATAGAAGTGGCGTAGTCATTGGAAGTGCCACCACCGCTCTGCGCACCTAAAACGGTACCACTACGGTCATATTTCACAAGGTATACATCGGCTGATCCGCCAGAAGTATTATTGACGGGGAAGAAACCGAAGGAAAAAGAAGAAGTCGTAAAATACCCGGTTGCATAGACATTACCGGACCGGTCTGTAGTAATGGCAGTAGCGCTTTCCGTACCTGAGCCGCCTGCAGACTTGGCCCAAAGCCACCCCTGAGCGTTCACCGTCTGTGGTAAAACGAGCGAGAACAAAGCAACTATAAAAGAGTATGTTTTCAGGTTCATAAGCCGATTTTCCTGCAAATCTAGCCATTTTTCTATCCCGCAGTTTATGATTAAACACTTTCACCCTCAAAAGCGCTCTGGTATTCTATTTTATTTTTTTTCCAAACCAAATTTTCTGAATTCGATAACAAATTAGCTATATTTGTAGTCCTAACACTAAAGTAAAAGATATATGGAACTGAAACTAGGCGGTATTGTCGCATTAAGAGAAAGGCCAACACTGGGTTGGACTGTATCATTCATAGAAGGCAAGAAGGTATACTGTTATCGCCATGATGATGACTGGTATTCTTCTATAGTTGTTGATGCTTCATTACTTATGGAGCCGGAGATCGTAAATAATTCTACTTATACAAGGGTTATCCGCAGCTATTAAAATTTACTGATATATCAATTTTGATCATTGTCTTTACAGGCAATGATGTTTTATGTCGTTATTATTCATTTGCCTGAGCTATACCTAACCATGAATAGACCGCAACCGGGAGAGTATAATCCCTATTTCGACAGGTACATTAAGCTCGTACCGGACGGGGAATTTAATACCATGCTGGCTGACAACACCCGCGCCACTCTTGATTTTTTTGGAGAGATACCAGTGGAAAAGCATGATCACAGCTATGGGCCCGGTAAATGGACGATAAAGCAGGTATTGATGCATATAATAGATACTGAGCGCGTAATGGCTTACAGGGCGTTTGTTGCATCACGGGCAGATAACATGGTCACCCTGCCTGCCATGGATGAGAATCATTATGCGGCACACGCCGATGTTTCTGACAGAGATATGGCCAGTCTTATTAACGAGTTTACCGCCGTAAGAGCTGCTACCTCTGCCATATACGGTAACTTGAACGACGACCGAAGCAAATTTGCGGCAAAAGGGGAGACACATCCCTTTACCGCCCGGGCTTTGGGCTACATAATGATCGGCCATATTGAACATCATTTCAGGATCACGAGGGACCGGTATTTACAATAACTTCTTTGGCTTTGCAATTGTAAAATGAAGAACAATAATGATCCGGATTTTTATAAAAGGTTCGCTCCACTCATCTGGTTACTTGCAGGCCTGGCCGTAGCACTCGCCGGCGCCTATATCTATTCTGCGCTGGGTGGCACGTGATCCGTATATTGTAGGGTTTTGTTAAATAGTACAGCGGCAAAACATATGCGGGCATATTTATTAACTTTGTCCGAAACAGGCCTTCATGAAGTTTATCCCCGCAGCAGCACTTTTATTTGTTCTCTTTTGTTTTTCTTGTAAGAAGAGCAGCACTACAACAACTACTGCCACGGTAAGTTCCACAGTTGCCAACGTTGATAGTATTAAAGGCTACTACTATGGCACTACAACCGGCGACAGCATTTATTACTACGTTGCTACAGATGGGACTGTGAAGTATGCGTTTCGCAGTTTTTCCAGCGCAGACTCATTGGTAGTTACCGCCACTGATACATCAAGTATTACGGTTACTTCGCGGTATTATTCTGTTTCTTTCCCTTATGTTTACTACTACACCGGCAGCGATTCTATAACTGTACTGCAATATCAGGCAACCGGTGACGGCGGCAACGTAACAACCAGCGCAGTACTGGTGGATACTGCCAATAATATCAACCACATCAATCTCAATATTTCTACTGGTCACAATAAGCGCTTCACTTCTACATTTGCGCTTTATAAGCGCTAATGAATGTGTGGTGTTCCTATGCTGGCACGGTTTTCATTGATTGTTTAGCGGATATAAAAAACTACAATCATGAAAACGACAAAAGTATTAACGGTAATAGCGCTCCTTGGATTAGCAACATTTACTTCGTGCAAGAAAAACTATACCTGTACCTGTACAACTGTGGTAGCCGCTGGCTCAGTAAACGAAACGCATAGTATTGATAATGCTACCTATACTGACGCCAAAAAGAGCTGCAACAACTATGAAGATCAGGCTAACAATGCACTGCCAGGCGGCACTACTTGCCATCTTTAACTCTTTTAAGTTAAGAACTGCTTCAAATATCCCCATGCTGTAGAACGGTATGGGGATATTTAGTTTCAGCAGCAAATGATGTAGTTAGCGGATTTATTTTCTGGAAAATGTCACTTAAGTCACATTTTATCAACAATACATAAGGGCGGCATCGCAGGCCGGAAATATATTCATAAATTTATAGCAAACATTATTTTTTTGATGACCCCTAGAGTGCGTACCGCGTTATATATCACCTCCGGCTTCATGGCGGGTATCTTGTTAGTTACCGCTATCGCTTTGAAAAAAATAGATTCCGGTGCTACAGCAGTTGAGGTAAGCCCTGACGGCAGGCCCCAATATAAATGGTATGCGCCGGTTTTGCCCGCCAAAATGGAATTTGCCGGTGAGAATGTGCCGCTGGAGAAGTGGGAAGTGAAAGAGAAACTGGACCGTGAACTGCTGGTGAACTCCTACCTGCACGGCAGCCAGCTATATATCCAGAAGCTTGCGGGCCGCTATTTTCCAGCCATTGAAGCACGGCTAAAAGCAAACAGTATCCCCGATGACTTTAAATATGTATGTGTTGCTGAAAGTTCATTGCAGCAAAATGCGCTTTCTGGTGTTGGTGCGGCCAGTTTCTGGCAATTTATGAAAGACACTGGCCCCGGCTACGGACTTGAAGTGAATGACGAAGTAGACGAACGCTTTAATGCGGTGAAAGCCACTGATGCCGCCTGCAAATACTTCCAGACTGCCTACAATAGATTTGGTACATGGACTGCGGCTGCGGCATCCTATAACTGCGGCATGCAGGGATACGCTAATCAAAGCGATTTTCAGCAGGCAACCAACTACTACGATCTTATCTTCCCCGATGAAACAAACCGTTATGTGTACCGTATTCTCGCGTTGAAATATATACTGTCTCACCCCCAGTCATTTGGCAACATCCTCGATGAATCTGAGCAATATAAACCGCTTAAGTCAAGGATAGTAGAGGTGGATAAAACCATTGAAAATCTTACGGATTTTGCGAAAGCTAATGGCAGCTCTTACAAGATGCTTAAAATATACAACCCGTGGCTGCGGGCACATAAGCTAACGGTGAAGAACGGCAAGAAATACCAGGTAGAATTTCCTGCGCAATAGGCTTTTATCACTTTAGCATCGCTTAGTTCCTCATCGCCTTTTCAACGTACAGGTCAGGATGGGTATAGTAGAAGACGGTATTTTTTCTCCCCTCTTTTAGATATATTTACATTAACCAAAAATCGGCAATGCAGCAAAGTAACGTCAGACGCTCATATAAGGGATGGGGAGTATTGGTAATAGTTACTGTGCTGGTGTACCTGCTGGACAGGCCCATGGGAGCGCTGCCTGCACTGGGCCGTTTGCTTGACCCTGTAAATGGCTGTATGGCAAATGCTGAGCCGGTAAATAAAAGCTTTTCTGCCGACCTTAAACTGCCTGTAAAAAGTGGCGCGACCGTGTGGATAGATGAGCGGCTGGTGCCGCATATACATGCAGCGAACGATCACGACCTTTACTTTTTAGAAGGTTATATTCATGCTCAGTTCCGGTTGTGGCAAATGGACATGGAAACAAGGGCTGCCGGTGGCCGTGTAAGTGAAGTAGTAGGGGAGAAAGCCCTGGCATACGACCGTAAACAACGGCAGAAGGGTATGGTATACGCCGCCGAAAACTCTTTGCAGGCTATGGAAGCCGACCCGCTTACCAGGGCTATGATGGATGCCTATACCGAAGGAATTAACCAGTACATCGCCAATATGAAATTCCGGGACTATCCGCTGGAGTACAAGTTGATGGGCTTTGCACCTGAGAAATGGACCAATCTACGCACAGCCTTGTTGATGAAGTATATGGCCGATGATCTTACCGGTAAGACAGATGATATAGCCATGACCTATCTGCGCGATGTATTGCCGAAAAATGATTTCGACCTTCTTTATCCCCGCAGGATAGAAGGCGCGACACCAGTAATACCACAAGGAACAGCATTTGATAAGCCATCCCTCAGTATACCAACAGCACCGCCGGATAGTGTTGCGTTCCCGCATTTTAATGCCGCAGATTTTGGCGAAAAAAGAGAAGATGGAAAGGGTAGTAACAACTGGGCAATCAGCGGATCGCGGACAGCTAGCGGCGCTGCCATACTCTGCGATGACCCGCATCTGGGGCTAAACCTGCCTTCGCTATGGTTCGAGGCTCAATTACAAACACCGGATATGAATGTATGCGGTGTTTCGCTTCCCGGCGCGCCAGGCATTATCATAGGCTTCAACGACAGCCTTACCTGGGGACTTACTAACAACTATCGGGATGTAAAAGACTTTTATCTGATAAAACCTGTAGAGGGTAATAAGAACAAATACTGGTTTGCAGGCAAGCAGCTGGACTTTAATAAAAGAGTAGAGCGCATACGGGTAAAAGGTAAACCCGACATTATTGACACCATAGACTACACCATACATGGCCCGGTAACCTATGAAGTACAAAACGCCAAAGATGGCGGACTGAAAAAACCACTGGCCATGTGCTGGATGGCGCATAGGGCCAGCAATGAGATGCAGGCCATCTACAAACTCAACAGGGCAAGGAATTACAACCAGTTTGTAGACGCCATTATGAATTTTCAGTGCCCTGCACAGAATTTCGCCTATGCCGACAGGACGGGTAATATAGCGCTGTGGGGACAAGGCCAGTTTGTAAACCAGTGGAAAGATCAGGGCCGCTTTGTAATGAACGGAAGCGATAGCTCAACCCTATGGAGAGAACTGATACCAATGCGCGAGAACCCGCATGTGCTGAACCCGGTGCAGGGTTATGTAGCTTCTGCTAACCAGGTGACGACGGATAGTACATATCCATATAATTATACGAATAGCGGCTGGGTGAATTTGAGGGCATGGAGAATAAACAATTTATTGGCTGGTATGCAAAAGGCCTCAATTGCGGATATGCAGGCGATGCAGAATGATACTTATTCGGAGCTGGCGGCTGGTGCGTTGCCTATTATGCTGAATTTTGTAAAAATCAACACGTCAATAGATCCACAAGCAAAATATTTTATTGAGTCTTTGGAAAAATGGGACTACAAGTTGTCTGCAGATAGCGTGAACGCAACATTTTTTCAAATTTGGTGGTCTTGTCTTGATCACGATTTTTGGCATAACTACATAAAGAATAAGGTACCTGGTAATTTGGTACCCTTGCAAGAACGGACAATGCAGGAGTTGCAAGCACTAAACCTGGGTATACTTTTAAGTCATTCAATTCCAGGTGTTCATGAGTCGACCATCCTGCATATGCGAAATGTAGTTGGTAAAAGTTTTAGAGCGGCTATTGATAGCATTAATAAACTGAAAAAAACAGGAACTGAATGGTACAAAGTAAAAAATACATCAATCACCCACCTCGCCAAACTCCCCGCATTCAGCTATGATCATCTAAAAATAGGAGGGTGGGGGAATACAATAAATGCTGCCAAGGGAGACCATGGGCCATCTTGGCGTATGATCGTACAGATGGGTAAGGAGATAGAGGCCTATGGCGTTTATCCCGGTGGGCAATCCGGTAATCCCGGCAGTAAATACTACGCTGATTATTTACAGCATTGGGTAGATGGGAAATATTATAGGCTGGATTTTTTGCCTAATACGGATAAACAGGATGATAAAGCGATAAAATATACATTGACAATTCATAACTGATTCAGCATGCGATTTCTTCTCCTGGTTATATTGATAGCAGTACTTTCCGCTGTAGCAGAGATGTTCTTGCCATGGTGGAGTATAGCAATAGTAGCTTTTGTTATTTCGGCTTTTGCAAAGCAAAATTCCGGACGTGCATTTCTTGCCGGCTTCTGCGGGATAGCGCTTTTCTGGCTCACGGCTATACTCCTGCGCGACATTCCTAACCAACACATCCTTTCTGCAAGAATGGCTACACTGTTTAAGTTACCTAATCACGCATTGTTCATAGTGGTAACCATTTTTATCGGTGGGCTGGTAGGTGGTTTGAGTGCATGGGCCGGGTCGCTGATCAGGCCGCGCCTGGAAGTGCGTTAAAAACACTACCTTTGTACCGGTGCCAAACCTCGGGCTGCAACGGGTAAGCAATTACCAGGCTTGCAGCACCAACAAAGCCTCTGTGAAAACGGAGGCTTTTGTGTGTTTCGTAAGCTTCTTATTCCTTTAACAACAAACCCCAACGGTTGTTGGGGCTTGTTAATCTGAATGTCTACATCGGCATCTACGTTCAAGCTTTCGTTACGAGCTTACGCCCCCCACAACTTTTGGCTTTTGGCTTTTGGATTTTGGATTTTGACTTTCTAATGCGCATCCGCAAGATCTTCCTTTCTCACAGGTTTTGCGCCTTTCACCATAAGCATAAATGGTATGCATAGCAGGAACATAATGCCCAGGTACAGGAATACATCCATATACGATAGTACTGCTGCTTGTTTCCTCACCATAAATTCCAGGTATTGGTAGGCTGCAGTAAGTGCATTGTCGGGTGTCATGCCATGCGCTATATTATTTCGTTGCATGCCGCTTACGCGTTGTTGCACAGCAGCGTTATCGTATGCCAGATGTGCCTTTAGCGCGCTCTGATGTACGACGTTCTGATGCGCCATAAATGTAGTTATCAGCGCCACTCCAAATGAACCTCCCAGCTGCCGCATCATGCCTGTAAAGGCTGCGCCCTGGCCAATAGCCTGTCCTTTAAGAGTAGATAACGACAGAGCCGTAATAGGAATGAACAGCATACCCAAGCCTACACCACGCAGTATCAGCATCCAGAAAAATGCGTCTTTGCCCGTATCAGGTGTGAGTATCTTATAGCCCCAGAAACTGTAAAGGAAGAAAATGAACATACCCATCGCTACAAGGTATTGCTGCTTTGCTCCCCGCTGCAGCAGCTGCCCTATTATGGGCATCATAAAGGCCGTGGTAAGGGCCGCAGGTATCATCAGGGCACCGGCCTGCTGCGCTGTCCAGCCAAGAGTGCTTTGGGTATACAAAGGGATAATGAATGTAGACCCATAAAGACCGAAGCCAAGAATGAATGAGAGGATGGTGCCCACTCTCAGGTTACCGTTTTTCAATACCCTTAGCTCCACAATAGGGTGCTCTGCGGTAAGCTCTCGCCAGATAAAGAAAAAGAAACCCATGACGGCGGTGGCAGTAAGCGTGGTTATGACCGGACTGGAAAACCAGTCGTCTTCCTGTCCGCGTTCCAGCACATATTGCAATGATCCTACGGAAATTGCCAGCAGTCCTATACCTATCCAGTCTACCTCGCTTGCAGATTTTTTCGCAGCATACTTAGGGCTTCTTACAAACTGAAGGGTAAGCAGCGTAGCAATAATACCTATAGGGATGTTGATGTAGAATATATAGGGCCATGATGCATGGTCTACTATATAACCACCTAATGGCGGTCCCAGCGTAGGACCTATTATCACCCCAAGTCCGTATATAGCCTGAGCCATACCACGCTTTTCAGGCGGGTAGCTCTCAGTGATAATCGTTTGAGAAGTTACCAGCAGCGCGCCGCCACCTATACCCTGGCAAAACCGGAAGAAGACCAGCTGCCAGATACCATCAGCATTGCCACAGAGGTAAGAAAATACGGTGAATATCATTATGGATGCCGCAAAGTAATTGCGCCTGCCAAACTGTGCTGAAAGCCAGCTGGTCATTGGTACTATAATAACATTACCAATCGCATACGCCGTAATTACCCAGCCTATTTCATTAAGCGTGGCGCCGAGGTTGCCCTGCATATTAGTGAGCGCCACGTTCACGATGGTGGTATCTACTATCTCCAGCAGCGCACAAAAAATCGCCGTGATCGTAATGATCACCCTCCGTGGCCCATATTCTACTAATGATTCGTGTTGCATATTTCAAAATTCAAAAGCCAAAATTCAAAAAGTTGATTGGTCCTTCTTAGAATTATGATATTGGTGTTTTACTGGAAATAAGGATTTTTGACAAATCATCCGCTTCATTGATAAACGTTTAGGCACGATGCTTAATATTATAAGCCACTTCCTTGCCGCTTTCGTTTTGTGCTCCCTCTAAATTCATAGTACAGCATTTTTATCGCCTACATTTTTGAATTTTGACTTTTGAATTAGTCAAGGTGCACATCTACGTTCACGTTCATTCCGGGCCTTAGATTCTTAACAAGCGGGTCGCTGCCGTTGAACTCTATCTTCACGGGCAGGCGCTGCACTACCTTTACGAAGTTGCCAGATGCGTTATCAGGTGGCAACAAAGAGAACCGCGAGCCGGTAGCAGGGGAGAAGGAAGCAACTTTTGCCTCAAAGTCGTGGCCGGGCCATGCATCTACATGTATGATCACTTTCTGGCCTTCACGCATTTTTTCCAGCTGAGTCTCTTTAAAGTTGGCAACTACCCATGGGTTTGTGTCCAGTACTATATTAAACAGAGCCTGTCCTGTTTGCAGAAACTGCCCTATCTGCACATTTACTTTAGATAAGCGGCCATCTTCCGGAGCAATTATAACTGTATACGAAAGGTTAAGCAGTGCGTTGTCAAGGTCGGCCTGGCGCTGCTGTATAGTAGCATTGGCCACATTTACCTGCTGGCCGGTCGCATTACTCTGTGAGTTTGCGGCGTTGGTTTGGCGGGCTGCAGCATTCTTTTGGTCCGATAGTACCTGCAACTGGCGTTCTGCAGTTTGCTTAGCCGCTTCTGCCTGCTCAAATTGTTGCTGGGTTATTGTATGGTCCTTTATCAGGTTGGCATACCGCTCATAGTCCTGTGTAGCGCGGCGCAGGGTTACCTTTGCAGCCTCTATCTGGGCATTTGCGGTAGATACATTTGCCTCATAAGTGGCTACGTTAGCCCTCGAAAATGCTGTTGTAGCATTGGCAACGCTAAGGTTGCTCTTAGCTGCGGTAAGTGCGGCAGTTGCCTGCTCTACCTGTATTTGTTCACTGCGGTTGTCCAGTATTACCAGGGTATCGCCCTTTTTTACCTTCATATTGTCTTTCACGCGCACTTCCAGCACATAGCCGGCTATGCGGGGTATCACCGGGCTTATGTTGGCCTCTATCTGTGCGTCATCAGTTTCTTCGTGGTGCTGACCGTGTATGTACTTTGTAACACCAAATGTACCGCCACCCAGCACCAGCACTATCAGGGCAATCATAAACCCTTTGCTTTTCTTTTTAGGCGCTTCTTTAGTATGTGCGGCGTTGTTTGCTTCGTTCTGTTGAGACATAAAATATTTTTTATGGATGATGTATTGTGGTTTGTGTGTTTACTTAGTTAGTGTTCCTGATGTTTGTTGTAATTTCTTATAGGCAACCAGGGCATCAGCTTTAGATAACAATGCCGCGAGCTGAGCTTGTAGCTGGGCCACGTCTGCTTCCAGCAGGTCGGTTGTCGTTACAAGGTTGTTGTCATACTTGTTTTTAGTTATTCTGTAGTTCTCATTTGCCTGGTCCATCGCTTTGCGGTAAACATCTATTTTCTTCAGGCTCAGCAGGTAATTCTGGTAAGCTTGGGTCACCTCCAGCCGCACCCTGTCAGAGAGCATGCCTTCTGTAGCCTTTAGCTCGTGTAGGCGGGCGCTGGCTTGTGCTACTTTTGCACCCGTTTTCCACAGCGCACCAAAATTGTATTGCAGGCCCAGACCTATGTTAAGCGCATTGCTCACGGTAAGCACATTCGGCACGTCCACCGCTATAAGTCCACCTGTTACCGCTATGCCCGGGTAGTATTCACCTTTCGTAGATTTTATTGCCGTAGTGGCTGCTTTTTCGCGTAGGGAAAGAGCGGCGATATCTCTGCGGTTCGTATGTGCCGACAGCTCCCACTGCTGCAGTGTTCCGGGGTCCGCAAGGTGAAAACCCGAGGTATCCGGATTTACTTCAGTTCCTTCCGGCAGGCCCAGCATCAGGTTTACATTTGTGTAGGTGATCTGCAGGTCATTCTCTGCTTCCAGCAGTGTCAACTCGACATTCGATGCCTGCAGCTGCACCTTTAAAAGGTCGTTACGTGCTATCAGTCCGTTTTTCTCCAGGTTAGTGAAGTCGCCTACACGCTGCTGCTGCTGCTTCAGGTTTTGTTTCACCAGCCCCACATATTCTCTTGCTTTAAACAATGCACTGAATGCGTTTGCAGTATTCAGTATCACCTCAGCCTTATCATTTTCTACGTCCAGCTTAGCAGCTTGCTCCAGGTACTTTGCAGACGCAACGCCGTATTTAATACGCAGTCCGGAAAAAACAGGCACCGAGGCGTTTACCATGGCATAGGCCGCCTGTTCTACTTTTACCGGGCTGCCTGATGAGCTACCGCTGCCGAGCTTTACTTTCAGGTCCACACTGGGGCTGTTGAGGCGCAAATAGCTCCCTGTCGTCTTCAGATCTGGCAGGTGGTTGTTCCACATTTCATGCGTGTAGCCAACAGCCTCCTCTACCTTGGCTTTGTCCACTTTCAGCTGCCCGCTGTTCTTTATGCTCATTTCCACCACCTGGTCCAGTGTCAGTACCCTGGTTCCCTGGGCGTGAAGTGAGCCCGCAGCCATTATGCTTATGGCAAGAGTGCTTAACCTCATATATATTTTATTATTCATTTGTCAGTACTGCTTTAAATAAATGTTTCAGATGTATGTTTAGCTTCTTTTGTATATGTTTTTTAAAGTCAGCATCGTCCATGGTTTCCAGGTTACTTACTTCCCGGTAGTAGCATTGCGACGTTATCACCTGGCTAATGGTACCCACCAAAGTAGCCATCATCATCACTATATCAATGTTTTTCTTGAACTCTCCATTTTTCTGCCCACCTGATATCAATTTTTTTATTGAAGACAGGTTCCTTTTTTTGAGTGCCAGTATATGCTTTGCCAGTACGGTGCCATTTTCAGTTACCTGCTCCCGTATCATTATCTTATGAAAAGCCTGTTGGCTTACAAACCGCTCCACGTAGTCGTCTATCAGCGTATATACTTTTTGCAGGTAGGAAAGGCCTTCATCCTGTATCAGGGTTTCCACCATCAGGGTTAGCTTATTCGATTTCTGTTCGAAAAGTATCTCCATCAGCTTTTCCTTAGACCCGAAATAGTACGATATCATCGCCACATTTACACCTGCCTCCTGCGCAATATCTCTTACCGAAGTACCACTAAAACCATTTTGTGCAAATAGCTTTTCTGCGGTATCCATTATTGCCAGCTGTTTATCATTGTATTCCATACTCACCGCCATTTACAGAATTTTTATATCGTGAATGACAATGCAAAACTAAACAACTGTTTAAAATTAAACAAACGTTTGATTAGAATTTTATTGATGGTGGGATAAACGAAATTTATGACCTCCGGCTATGCATTGGGACTCAATGATTTTTTTGCGTATTCCGCAACCTTATGATTATACCAACGTGGCGAATGTTATAGGTCCATTCCTTGAGAAGGATGGACATCAGCAACCCTTCCATTTCCGAGATCACACCAAGGGCCAAAGCAATCGGCAGAAAAGGAAAAGCAATCCCAAACCCCATTATAGCTATGGATGCCACTAGTAAAGACACACCAAATATTTTTGCACTTATGGCGTGGTAACTGGCACCCCGCCTGAACTTGGCGAGGTCATAAACATACCGTAGCATTTCCAGCCCTACAACCAATTCTATTCCCAATGCATACTGTGTATAAATCTCCGGGTAAGCAAACCAAATGCCACCCAGCACGCCTACGAAGAAAACTGCGTCTGCAATACTGTCCGCCTGTCGCAGCAGGGCGGTCTCGGTGCCGTACTTCCTGGCCAGTACACCATCATAGTAATCTGTGCCTGCAGCGAGCAGCAGCAGTACTGTATATATAGAACCTGTAAAACCATAGACGCCAAACAAAACCGCCGGAACAGTAAGCAGAAAACGTATCCATATCAGCAGCCATGGAAGGTATCTTTGCATAGGTCACGGAAATTCAATGAGTGTAAAATTAAAAATAGGAAGCAACCAAAGCCGCTCCCTATTAAACTATTTAACCAATCAACTATTCAACCAATCAACTAACCCAGGTACACTTTCAGGGCATTGCTATACCGGGCCTTTTGCAGGCGCTTTATAGCACGTTCCTTTATCTGGCGTATACGCTCCTTGGTAAGGTCATACTTTTCACCTATTTCTTCTATGCTCGGTCCGCTGTCGCCTTCCAGGCCAAAGTAAGCGGCAAGTATCTCCGCCTCACGCTGGCTCAGTGATTTCAGTATCCGGCGTATTTCATTGCGCAGTGAGTCTTTCATCACATCGTCATCTGTATCGCTGCTGCCCGCCAGCAGGTCGCCCATAGCCACATCTTCTGCTTCATGCACAGGTGCATCCAGAGAAGTGTGGCGGGTATTGCTGGTAAATATGTTTGTTACTTCCGTTTCGCTCATCTCCAGTATATCAGCCAGTTCCTCGGTCGAGGGCTCACGCTCATTTTCCTGTTCAAAAGCTATAAACGCCTTATTTGCTTTATTATAAGTGCCTATCTTATTCTGCGGCAGGCGCACAAGACGGCCCTGCTCTGCCAATGCCTGCAGTATAGACTGGCGGATCCACCAAACAGCGTATGAAATAAATTTGAAGCCCTTGGTTTCATCAAAGCGCTGTGCGGCTTTAATAAGACCCAAGTTGCCTTCATTAATAAGATCACTGAGCGATAAGCCCTGGTGCTGGTACTGCTTGGCTACAGAAACTACGAAACGGAGATTCGATTTGACTAGCTTTTCCAGCGCGCGCTGGTCGCCCATATGTATTTTCTGGGCTAGGGTAGTCTCTTCTTCCGGCGTTATCATCGAAATTTTGCTGATCTCCTGCAAATACTTCTCAACCGCCTGCGAATCTCTGTTGGTAATTTGGGTTGCAATTTTTAATTGCCTCATATGTGTACTATAAATTTAATTTCAATTAATAAAGACGGATATTTCTGCCCGAATGTTTGAAAACTCTTGCTAAAATACCTGTATGTACATACGCACAAAATACGTTCCACACTTTCATAAAATTCGTTAACAAATCGTCATTTGTTCGTAAATCGTTAACAAATCCGCAATGGTAAACGTTTTCAGGGATTATTATTATTACCTATAGCCTTATAAAAATTGGTCCGCCGGGTTTCACAAACGTTTATGCTTTGCAAAATTATACGAATATGCCAAAAATGCTACCTTTGCCCCACATTTTCATACCAACTTTAACAAAACATGGAAAAAGATCTGTATCAGCATCCCGATTATTTTTTAGTAGATGAACTGTTAACCGATGAGCATAAGCTCATTAGAGATACGGTAAGAGCATATGTGAAAAAGGAAATTTCTCCCGTTATTGAGGACTATGCCCAAAAGGCAGAATTTCCTAAACAGATAATAAAAAGCATGGGAGAACTCGGCTGCTTTGGTCCGTTCGTATCTCAGAAATATGGCGGTGCCGGCCTCGACTACATTTCTTATGGCATAATGATGCAGGAACTGGAGCGTGGCGATTCTGGCGTGCGGTCTACAGCTTCCGTGCAGGGATCTCTCGTTATGTTCCCAATCTACAAATTTGGTAGCGAAGAGCAAAAAATGAAATATCTGCCAAAACTGGCAACAGGGGAGTGGATGGGCTGTTTCGGTCTCACCGAGCCAGACCATGGCTCAAACCCTGCCGGTATGCTCACAAACTTCAAAGATGCAGGCGACCACGTCATCCTCAATGGATCTAAAATGTGGATATCAAATGCACCATTTGCTGATATAGCTGTAGTATGGGCAAAAGATGAGCAAGGAGAAATACGCGGTCTTGTCGTAGAGCGTGGTATGGAAGGTTTTTCTACGCCGGAGACCCACGGCAAGTGGTCACTCCGTGCATCAGCTACCGGTGAGCTGGTGTTCGATAATGTGAAAGTACCAAAGGAAAACATTTTCCCTACAATAAAAGGCCTTAAAGGCCCGCTTACCTGCCTTTCCAGCGCGCGCTACGGCATAGCCTGGGGCGCCCTCGGCTGCGCTATGGACTGCTATGATACTGCACTGCGCTATGCAAAGCAGCGTATTCAGTTTGGCAGACCAATCGCAGGTTTCCAGCTTACACAGAAGAAACTGGCAGAGATGATCACAGAGATTACCAAGAGCCAGCTGCTCAACTGGCGCCTGGGTGTGCTGCGCAATGAAGATCGCGCTACACCGGCACAGATATCTATGGCAAAACGCAATAGCTGCGACATAGCCCTGAAAGTAGCGCGCGAAGCACGCCAGATACTGGGCGGCATGGGCATCACCGGCGAATTCAGCATTATGCGCCACATGATGAACCTGGAATCAGTAGTCACCTACGAAGGCACCCACGACATACACCTGCTCATTACAGGTATGGATGTTACCGGTATCAATGCGTTTCAGTAATTGAAATTTTCTTTAGAATATTAATCATGTCCCATGCTGCAAAGTGTGGGACATTTTTTTGTGCTTAGGTAAACTCCATTAATCTAGCCTGCAATCTATTAAAGGATAGCGATGCTCCCGTTCAGACTCTCCCAATATTTGATTCCGCCTTAGGAGAGGGAAGCTTCCAAAACCAGGTATTTTAACTCCTTTATTCTCCTTAACATAATGTAAATTATAGAACAAGTCCTTGAATAAAGATTAAGCGCCCAAACATTCGCATGCGGGTGATTAACGGAGTTTAAGGATGAAAAACACACGAGTATGAAACTGCGATACAAGTTGGCTTTATTTTGCAACAAGTTGTTCTTTCCCGAAACTCATCAGGATGAGATTAAAATCGGTTTGGACAAGCTAATGCCCGAGCACATCCATTTTAGTTGGCGCGCTGGATTTTGTTTTATGTGGAGTGTGGAGAAAACGAGGGCGTTCCTTAATCGACCGGATTGGGGAATTTAATATTACTCTCTCTGCAATAGTTGGGTAGAAACCCCCACCATCTATCGCCGCTTGACGGGTTGAGGTAATTAGACGTATAGGTAACAGTATGGTAGTCCGTGTCGTCAAGCAACTTTAAAGTTTTCGCCTGAATACTTACTATCACATATCCAGGTATTGATATTGGGCTGCCGATTAAATGTTGGAAATCCCGAGCATACTGCTCCGATTCAGATTTTGTCATCTTATTTGCTTTAGTAGTGAATTGCAAATATAGCGAAACCCCACCTTTGATAGGCGGGGTTTCCTTTTATCTCCCATTCAGCCATCGATCCAACTCCCAGCCCATAAATCTGCGTGGGCTTCGATTTTAGCTGCCCGTAAAAATTCTTATGATAAGCAGAAATGCTCAATCCACCACGCCCATTTCTTGCTCATCATAATAATTTACACGGTAAATATCTACGCTCAGACCCACTCCGATTTATTACTATTAGCTGTAGTGCTAAACATTAAGCTCCGGCCTTTTTCTATAATTTGACGTTATATTAAGCAGGAATCAAGGCTAATACTTTTTCAGGGGCAATTCCTTGCTTAACATAACGCAATAAACATTATAGAACAATTGCGGCAAAAATTTTAACTGATTCAATTGATAACCAAACATCTACACCAAGGCGGTATCGCTTAACTACCGAATTGTTGCAGAGGATGACTATTGGGCCAAGCTAGGGAATGGAAAATGAAAATTCAAATTTTTCAACAATTATTTACCCCCATTCCAGGGGTTTAATAGTTTTAAATATTACGGCAACTAATCTGGTTATTCACCGTCCATTTAAGTAAGCTACTTTCATTCCCACCGCATACACCACTAGTTTCCATTCATTTACCCCTAACCATTTACAGCAAATTACAAACGGTACAAAATTTGCATTAACATTTAAACAACGCAATTATTGTTAAATAAATATACAGACTATTGTTAACACTCTAAATGTTAGATTATGATTATCACAGCTATCGTTTTCGTACTTTATGTGATTATGCCATCCGTAATTGGCAGCAAGAAGCACAACAAAGGCCATCATCTTGGCAAGAACCGTTCTTACGAGGCCTGGGACCGCAGCCGCGAGCTGCACCGCCTGTCTCACTAACAGTTCACAACGTTGCGGCCCGAGAGCGAGGATACTGCAGGCGCTGGCCCAAACCCTCCCTCGGCTCATCACCCGGCGAAGGAAAAGTCTCTCGCACAGGCGCAAAGAAGCAGTTTTTCCGAAGAGCTTGAACTAACCTCTATGCATTCGCACCTGGCGAGCTTAAAAACCAAATGAGTGAATTGCGCCTCCGCGCCTTTGCGGGATAAACCTTCTCGCACTTAGTTTCGCCGCTCTTTGTCTGCTTACAGGCAGGTTTGCGAGAGAAACCCTTTTTGCGCTCAGCGAGAAACTTCCCCCGAAATTCATATAACAATTTGAGAACTAATGCTATTTTTACAGGGTAACTTTCCAAATACCTCTGTAAAATGACACGTACACTGCTGCTTTCCCTGCTATTTCTGGCATTCTTCATTTCCGGCACCCACAATTCCAGTGCGCAATCTGCCGTGTATTATTGTCCCGATATGGGATCCATCGGCTATTCGTATAGCGACGACGAAACCGGCCACGATCTTAAAAACATTAAAGACCTGGCTAAAAAATCCTGCGAACAAATGGGCGGTAAAAACTGCACGCTGCTGTATGCCACTCCCAAAGTTGGCTGGGGCGGATTCGTAAGCGGTAAAAACCTGGCCGGCGATCCCATAGTTATAGCCGTAGGCCATCAGCTAAATGAGCGCTTTGTTCGCAGCGAGCTAAAAAGAAGGTACTTGGCTGCAGATGGCATTGAGTTCAATGATGTGCTGCTGATAACATGGCACGCAGACTAAGACAAAAGTTTCACCGTAATTCTAATTCTGCGTTTATCATTCAATTAGTTGATTTTCAATTAATAATAGCGTGTAACAATACTAAAATACAGGCAATATGTACTGCTTTCTTGCTACTTTTCATTAAAATAGAGCTTTTGTAGATCATTTTTTGTTGTTTAAACAATGATTATCAAACAGTTACATAGTTTATCGATAGTCCAAAATAGGCCTCATTACCCCCCTTTCCCCTGAAACATATATACATTTTATGAACAAATATTTTCTCGTATTTACAGCACTCATTTTCCTGCTCCTGTCTTTTGCACAGCCACCGCATACCGAAGATTCTACCTGGCTGGCAGAGCATTATACCAAGAAGGAAGTATATATCACCATGGGCGATGGCGTAAAATTGTTCACCGCCATTTACGAACCTACCGATATTTCCACCACCCACCCCATCCTTATCAACCGCACTCCATACTCCATCGGTCCTTATGGCGAAGATAAATTCAAAGCCTTCTGGATCACACCATACATAGCTTATTTCCGCGACAACTATATTATAGTACTGCAGGATGTGCGTGGCAAGTACATGAGCGAGGGCGAGTTTGTAGATGTCCGGCCCTACCGCAAGAAAAAGGAGGGGGTAGACGAAAGCACAGATACCTATGATGCCATCGACTGGTTAGTGAAAAATGTAAAGAACAATAATGGCAAGGTGGGTGCCTTCGGTATATCCTATCCCGGATTTTATGCCACCATGGCCGCCATATCCGGCCACCCGGCACTAAAAGCGGTGAGCCCCCAGGCACCCGTCACCGACTGGTTTATGGGCGATGATTTTCACCACAATGGCGCGTTTATGCAAATGGACGGGTTCAATTTTTATTCCTCATTCGGCAAGCCCCGGCCAAAGCCAACAAAGACCAACGCAGATGGTTTTCAATACTATACAAAGGATAATTACAAATTTTATTTAGAAGCTGGTACTTTAAGTAACCTCGCTAACTACATGGGAGACAGTATAAAGTTCTGGAGAGATCTGTATGCACACCCTAACTACGATTACTTCTGGAAAGACCGCGATCCCCGCAATTTTGTGAAGCATATTTCAGACAGCTGTGCCACTTTAGTTGTTGGCGGCCTGTTCGATGCAGAAGACTGCTATGGTGCCTGGAACCTATATAAATCTATTAATGAAAAGGCACATAATACCAATAAGATAGTTATGGGCCCATGGAGTCACGGCGGCTGGTCTCGCGGCACAGGTGAATACCTGGGCAACATCCGTTTCGGCTCTCCCACCTCCGTTTTCTATCACGAGAACATCGAAAAGCCCTTTTTCGACTATTACCTGCAGGGCAAGGGCGATATTGAAAACATTAAAAAGTCAACCATATTCTTCACTGGTGCTAATGAGTGGAGAACCTATAGTCAATGGCCTCCTGCCGAAAAGCAGGACAAAACCATGTACCTCCACACCCATGGCTATATGAACTGGCAGGCCTCCCCTGCCGCCGGCACAGACATATATAACAAGTATACCAGCGATCCCGCCCACCCCGTACCCTATGCCGATGGTGTGCACATGGGCCGCACCCGCGAATATATGGACGACGACCAGCGCTTTGCCTCCCGCCGGCCCGATGTACTCGCTTATAAGACCGACACACTCACCGAAGACATTACCCTCGCCGGCCCGGTTGTAGCCGACCTGTTCACCACCCTCTCCACCACCGATGCAGATTTTATAGTAAAGCTGGTAGATCTATTTCCAGACAACTTTAAGTACAGTGACGAAACAGATGGTAAGGGAGAGGGCAAAGCCTACCCTATGGGCGGCTACGAAATGCTGGTTCGCGGCGAGGTAATGCGCGGCCGCTACCGCAAAAGCTTCTCTGAGCCCGAGGCATTCACCCCCGGCGAGGTCACCGAAGTGAAGTATACCCTGCCCGATGTGGCCCACACCTTCAAAAAAGGTCACCGCATCATGATACAGATCCAAAGCACATGGTTCCCCTTAGTAGATCGTAACCCCCAGCAGTTTGTAGATATCTACCACTGCACCAAAGACGACTTCATCCCCTGCGAGGTAAAAATTCACTGCAGCAAAGACCATCCATCCGGAATTATATTGCCGGTGGTTGCTAAGTGATAAGAAATAGGTTTATATAAGGGTACACCTAAGCAAAATGAAAGCGAAAACTTGGACACGTAACACCTCCCCTCCTGTTTTTAGGAGGGGATGGTCGGCGCTAGCGCCGGCCTGGGGTGGTTAGCTCGCACACTACACTGTGCTCATTTCACACATTTCTATTAGCTGACTACCAAATACTTACCAGCCATAACATGGGTAGAGATTGACGACGGGCTGAGGTGGGTCTGAGGTGCCTAAAAAATTATAGAGGAAAGCGAACCGCTTTCCTCTATAAATAAAAATATCAATTCCAAACTCCCAAAGGAACCAATTCCAGAAAACTACGCTAGTACCGCGCCGTTCATTTCCGCCCTCAGGGTTTTCACGCGGTCATTGGTCATATATTCATCAAATGGCATTTCGCGGTCTATAAGTCCGCTTGGGGTCAGCTCCAATATCCGGTCGGCTACAGTGTTGGCCAGCTCATGGTCACGTGTGGTGAACAGTACCGTGCCTTTAAAATCCTTCATGCCATTGTTCAGCGCAGTAATACTTTCCAGGTCCAGGTGATTGGTTGGTTCGTCAAACATCAGCACATTACCCTTCAGCATCATCATGCGACTCATCATGCAGCGCATTTTTTCGCCCCCGCTAAGCACCGTAGATTTCTTTAATGTCTCTTCACCAGAGAACAGCATGCGGCCCAGGAATCCACGGATAAACGTCTCATCTTTTTCCTCCGAGTACTGGCGTAGCCAGTCGATCAGGTTATTATCTGTATCAGGGAAATACTTGCTGTTGTCACTAGGCAGATAGGTGGTTGTGGTAGTCACACCCCAGCGGAAAGTGCCGGTAAAGTCTTTGTCTTCTCCTGCAAGTATCTCGTAAAATGCCCTTGTAGCCAATGAGTTAGAAGAAAGTATCGCCACCTTCTGTCCACGCTTCAGATCGAAGCTTATATTCTTGAACAGGGTATCACCGTGAAACACTTTTTTAAGGTCTTTCACCACTAGTATCTGGTCACCGGCCTCGCGCACCTGGTTGTTAAACAGGATAGCAGGGTACTTACGGTTGCTCGGACGCATATCATCCAGCTTTATTTTATCCAGCGCCTTTTTACGGCTGGTCGCCTGTTTCGATTTCGATGCATTGGCCGAGAAACGGGCAATGAACTCTTTAAGTTCAGCTATCTTGTCTTCAGCCTTCTTGTTCTGGTCACCGCGCTGCTTCAGCAGCAGCTGGCTGCTCTCATACCAAAAGGTATAGTTACCGGTATAAGTATTGATTTTGCCAAAGTCTATATCGGCCACATGCGTACACACCGTATCCAGGAAGTGACGGTCATGCGATACAACCAGTACTATCTTATCATAATCTGCCAGGAAGTTCTCCAGCCATATCACAGTTTCCAGGTCCAGGTCATTCGTAGGCTCATCCAGCAGCAATATGTCTGGATGTCCAAACAGTGCCTGCGCCAGCATTACCCTCACTTTCTGGTTACCATCTATGTCTTTTACCAGTTTGCTGTGATATTCTTCCTTTATCCCCAGGTTGCTCAGCAGCGTTGCGGCATCGCTTTCCGCGTTCCAGCCATCCATTTCTGCAAAAAGCCCTTCCAGTTCTCCCGCCTTTATGCCGTCCTCTTCGCTAAAGTCTTCCTTGGCATAGATAGCATCCTTTGCTTTCATTACGTCGTACAAGGTCGTATTACCACGTATCACTGTGTCTAGCACAGTCACTTCATTATACTCATGGTGGTGCTGTTTCAGCACGCTCATGCGCATACCTTTACTTATGTCTACCCTGCCCGTAGTCGGCTCTATCTCGCCGGATATGATCTTAAGGAAGGTAGACTTCCCAGCGCCGTTGGCGCCAATGATACCATAGCAATTACCCTCTGTGAATTTCGTATTCACATCTTCAAACAGCACGCGCTTACCATAACGAAGCGATATATTATTTACTGAAATCATATTTCTATAATGAAAATTTTAAAAATTGTCATAGTTAGCGCAGCCGAACTACGAAAGTATTTAGTAGAAAGTAGAAACCTGCGAACCAATCCGAATTACAGGTTCCTGATTCCCAATTCCTCTTTTTTCGGGCTGCAAAGGTACGTATAAAATCTAATCTATTTAAGTTTAAATGACTAAGTCTAGTCTAAGATTAACAAGGAAATAATTACTTTCTGATTTGCCGGCTTTTATTTCACTTTTATTTCATTTGTTGGGTCAGGTTCCCCACGCCCCCGGTATTTCTAATAACATCGATGTTCGCAATTGTTATGCTCTTTGTATACAAGGCACAGTTTTTCTATAGGTATCAGAAAATGACGATCTTGGAAAACACACTTGTACCGCAAAACATAGAGGGAAAACATACCGACCTCAAATTTTCAACTGATTTAAAGACTGCGGATGAGGCGATCCGTTGCTTTCAGCGGGCATCAAAACGCATGCTCAATCCATCTATATGGCACGATCTCTGCGGCCCCCTTAGTGCGAAATTCAAACTGGTTACTGAAAAAGGCATGGATCCGCACAGGCTGGCCGAGATAAATGACTACTTCAGGATAGATATACCGGGCCCAGGGACAAAGGCCGGCAGCGGCTACGACTGGGTAAAGGTAGAAGCTATCGAAGATCACTCCTTCGCTGGCGCAGAACAAGAAAGTGCGGGTTTGCGCGTGCGTCCTTGCAGGCAACCCGGCAAGGGGCAAGAAGCTGTTGCACACTTTTTTCAAAACAAAGCTACCTCCACATTCATTATTCATAGAAAAGGCAATGTAGTATCTGCCTGCTACCATGGCCGCAACGAGCTAGCCAACACCCAGACAGATAGTACTACAGACAACATCAGGAATGCCATAATATCTTCAGGAGCCTTATCCGGCCTTAGTGAAGCACAGTGGCTGTCCTTGCTCAAGGCGTTCTTGCAGGACGAGATAGGAGGATGATCGATTAGTAAGGAACATTTTAACGCTATCCACAATATACCCATAGAAAATTCGTCTTGGCCCACATCGCTCCGCTTTGTAAATTTGTGCCATATTACGTCCTTTCTATTCCGGGTAGTTGCGGACGAGTGAGCATTTTTATGCTTCGGCATATACCAGTTCAAAGCATGGAGGTAAATTCTAAAATTTCTGAAATTCCAGAACTTCCAGTACAGATTACCACAAATGGGGCATTTTGTGGTAATCACGGGTAAATATGGGACATTCTGGCAACGGATTGCACTGCCAAATATTTAGAATTTTGCAGGACACCCCTTCCAGAAAATCTAAAAATCTGTAAATCCTGAACACCCACCCGTGGTAAAACGGGGCATAACGGGAAATTTTGTATTTTTTAATAAGATTAGTTAACGCAATAATTATCAACTAATTATACTAAAATAGCCAAAAATAAAATGCCCCATATACGCACAATATTTATTTGATACAATTGGGGCATTTAGTATGCTTAGCCTTGGTTAATCCGGTTTACCTGCTTCAATATTCCAGGCAAAGTAGGCGTTTTTTATAATAGGTGGCTAAATTAATTATGCCATTATAAAAGCGCGAAACTTCCTTTCTTTTTCCACCAACACGCTCTGGGAGAACAACCACCCTACTCCTGAAAATTTATCAAATTCCTTGATACACCCCACAATTAACCTTTATTAACCACCTGACCGTATAAAATACGTTGCAAACTGACAACTTTTGCTATTTTTGTCTCTCTCTAATAACATATCATGAACTATCGTAAGATTAATAATATCATAGGTTGGATTACTGGTGCGATCGCCTTTGTTGTTTATTTAAAAACAATGGAGCCAACTACAAGCTTTTGGGATTGTGGTGAGTTCCTTTCCTGCGCTTATAAGCTTGAAGTTGGTCACTCACCGGGCGCTCCTTTCTTTATGCTCGTTCAGCGTCTTTTTGCCTTGTTTGCAGGCGGCACTACCACCGGTGGGGCCTCTGTCAGCGACATCACCCATGTAGGCGCCGCTACGTTAATTAACTCATTATCAGCGTTTACCAGCGCTCTTTCCATTCTTTTCCTCTTCTGGACGATCTCACACTTCGCTAAAAAACTAACAGTCGAAGGAAAAGAAGAACCGGACTCCAACCAGACAATCATTATCATGGGGTCTGCACTCGTTGGTGCGCTTGCTTATACATTTTCAGATACGTTTTGGTTCTCTGCCGTTGAGGCCGAAGTTTATGCAACGTCTTCCTTCTTCACTGCCATTACCTTTTGGGCAGTCCTCAAGTGGGAAGATGTAGCTGATGAAAAGCATGCAGACCGCTGGCTGGTACTTATCGCCTACCTCATAGGCATATCTGTCTGCGTCCATCTGCTTAACCTCCTTACCATCCCTGCCTTGGCCATGGTATACTACTTCCGCCGCTTTAAGAATACCACCTGGTTAGGCACGGTTCTGGCATTTGTGGCTGGTTGTGGTGTGCTTGGTTTCGTACAGTTTGGTGTTATCCAGTACATTCCACGCATTGCATCAGCGTTCGATATTCAGTTCACTAACAGCTTTGGTACTTCGTTCGATGTTGGTGCACTTGTTTTCTTTGTACTCTTCATTGCACTCCTGGCGTTCCTCCTTGTGCTTGCTAAGCGCAAAACATGGCATGTGCTCCACACCAGTGTGCTTTGTATCGTATTCATTGTTATAGGTTACTCTAGCTATTTTTCAGCTATCATCCGCTCGCGCGCAGATGTAGCTATTGATATGACCAACCCCGATAATCCTATTAGCTTCCTCGATTATGTAAATCGTGAACAATTTGGCCAGCAGCCGCTCTTCTTCGGCCCTTATTACAATAGTGTTTATACCGATCTCGATACGTCAAAGAGGCTTTACGCTCAGACCAAAGTTGAGGGTAAAGACCGTTACGAAGTCGTAGGCCACAAAATGGAAGCGATATATGGTACGAGCCAGGACGGAGTGAGTCAAAGCCACTTCTTCCCCCGTATATATGACAACAACGAACCCGGACATATCCGGTTCTACAAGAGTTTCCTCGGCCTTAGTGATAGTGACGAACCGGGTTTCTCTGATAACATGAAATATTTCTTTGGCTACCAGATGAACTGGATGTGGTGGCGTTTCTTCATGTGGAACTTCGCAGGCCGTCAGAACGACATTGAAGGCCAGGGAGACCCACAACGTGGCAACTGGATATCTGGTATCACCTTTATAGATCAGATGCGTGGACTCGGTAATACCGACAAAATGGGTTCCGGCTATAGCGACAATGATGCCCACAACAAGCTGTACTTCCTGCCGCTGATACTGGGTATCATGGGCCTTGTGTTCCAGTTCAACAGGAAATCAAAAGATGGCATTGTGGTAGCAACGCTGTTCTTCTTCACCGGTGCAGCCATTGGTATCTACTTGAATATGCCGCCAAATCAGCCCCGTGAACGTGACTACGCATTCGCCGGCTGCACATACACCTTCGCCATCTGGATAGGGCTGGGCGTGCTCATGGTATATTCCTGGTTCAAAAAGGCCACACAGAGTCCTATGGCTGCCTATGGTTCTATCGCGCTTTGCTTTGTAGCTGTGCCTATGCTTATGGCCAATGTAGAATGGAAAGACCATGACCGTTCTAAGAAGACCTTGGCACGCGATGTAGCTTACAATACGCTTTCATGCTGCGCACCAAATGCCGTCCTCTTCACCTTTGGCGATAACCAGACCTACCCGCTGTGGTATGCACAGGAGGTAGAAGGTTACCGTCGCGACGTTCGCGTTATCAACACCAGCCTTCTGGGTATCGATTGGTATATTGACCAGCTCAATTACAAGATCAATGACGCTGACGCAGTACCTATGATCTGGAAACGCGAAGACTACGTTGGCGACCGTCACAACTACGTTCAGTATTTCGATAACCCTGGCAAGAGGATACCGAAAGACCAGTACTTCAATCTGACTGATGTATGTAATTTCATTATCAGTAAAGACCAGAGCAATATGGCTGGCCGCGGTCGTGGCGATATGGTTAACTATATACCATTGAAGAACTACTTTGTTCCTTCACTCAGCAAGGAAGAACTGATCAAGCGCGGGCTTATCAATGCAGCAGATAGTGGTCGTGTTAGCAACGAAATGAAATGGACATACCCGAAATCTGCAGCACAGAAAGGTGACCTCGCAATACTTAATATCATTGCAGCAGTAGCAAATGCAGGCTGGAATCGTCCTCTTTATTTCGATGCAGGTCTCCGCACCGGCGACTACGGTGGCACAGGCGATTACCTCCACATGGAAGGCCTCGTTTACCGTCTTATGCCATTTAAGTATAACGACTCGGCCATTAAAGTAAATCCACAGGTGCTCGGCTCTATCAATACAGACAAGGGCTACGATATGTTCATGAACAAATTCCTGTGGGGTGGTGCTGATCGTAATGATGTATACTTCGATGAGCCTAACCGCCACGAATTTGTTACCTACCGTATGGATGGTGCATTCCTTGCTAACCAGCTCGTTGCCGAAGGCAAAAAAGACAAGGCAATACAGGTACTGGATAAAGTAATGGCCAAAATCACTGAGCATTCTTATTGCTATGATTATACCGGCTACTTCATCGCAGCCTCCTACTATCGCGCCGGTGCCCTTGCAAAGGCCGATAGCCTTACCAACAAGATCATGCGCAATGCAGACCAGGACTTTGAATGGTGGGCGGGCTTGCCAGATGGCAGCAAGCTCTCCGTTACGGAAGATATCAGGTCCCAGTTCCAGATCATGCAGTCGCTCGCGCAAACAGCCGCCCAAAGCAATGATATGGCTATGGCAAAAGCTTTGTCAAACCGTATTATGGGCCATGCAGAGGAATACATTAACTGGGTATCAACCATGTCTCCCGATAATCGCGCACAGCTGGCAGACGATGTGAAACAGAAATTTTATGTTATGCAGATGCTTGGCCAGATGCAGGCAATGTCTGGAGATAGCGTAGCCGCAAAACAGATCGGCAACCGCATCAACAGTCTCGCATCTAAAGTTAAGGAGTTGCTTCAGCGCAGCAATTCAGTCGGCCCTCAGCAGCAAGGCGGCGGCGACGAGGAATAAGAAAATGTACAGATGATTAATTTCGCAGATGCCCCGCCTCAAACGGGGCATCTGCTTTTTTAATACAGCAACTACACAGCCTGGACATTGCCATCACTTCAGGGACTCCCAGCTAAACTATCGACACATATAATCCCAAAAAACATAGCCCAGCCCAAAAGTCGAAGCCATTAAAACGTCCAATAATGGGCATGCCTTGATTGATATGAACTTGGGAACTACGCTTACTCAATGAATATTTTATTATTTTTACCGACCTCAAAACCTTTTATGAATAAAACCTATAAAATCCTTGTATTCATTGCATTACTTATCACTTGCACACCTGTTTCGCGCGCCCAAAGTACTTCAGCGGTAAACTTAGATTCAACGGCCCAGACCGCCTTGGATACTCCTGTAAGGAAAATGCTAACAGCCATCTTAGTACAACTAAGGTCGGAACGAAACCGGATTACAGCCCTCACCAAAAACACGCAAACTAAATTACTCCAGCAGGTGAAAATAGACGCGAGCGCAGTAACCACAAAAATGATCGCAGATTTCCACGACCATCTGAATTTCTGCCCGGTCTACTACTTCGTCGACTCAAACATTGATCTTATAAAAAAACACCTGTTCACAGGTGTCTTGTTCAATGCAGATAGTACTCCGGTATCTAACAGCGCAATATGCGATACCAATCACGACTACCTCATCGTTTACTACGGCTATCCTGATATTCAGTCGCATACAGACGACTCAGCAACCTATGACACAATTAGAAAATTCAACTACGGAGACCCGTCAAACCCACCCAAATTTTCAAGGATCAGCGATTCGGCAGTTACAACAATGGAGGACAGCTACGCAAATTATGGCGAGCCCTTTGGCCGTGGACTTGTCATAAACAACAGCCGCTTCAGGCAAATATCATTTATCTATAAGCTTGGCTACAACGAGATTGCATTCCGGTTAAGAAGAGTAAACCGGAAATACATTTACCATTCCCACCACTTCGATATCGAATATTTCCCTTTTGCAGATGAATTGAATACAAGGTTAATGGAGGGACGGCGCAAGATTCCATTCACACATTATGTCGGTACGCCCGGTTTCTGGCAAGGGGTCTTCGGAAATAAAAAGTAGTCTGAGTTCAGTCTACTCTCTCCCCATCTTCTTCAGCATTTTTGCATGCTCGCCTATAGCATTTACAAAAGTAGGCATCACCTTATAAGGCAATCCGTACTCTTCAGCCGTGCGCTTTACGATCTTCGCGATCTGTGGATAATGCACGTGAGAGATATGAGGAAATAGATGATGCTCTACCTGGTAGTTTAGTCCGCCTACAAACCAGAATACCCAATGGCTCTTAGGTGAAAAATCCGCGGTGTTCAATAACTGGTGTATCGCCCAGCTATTTTCCATCTTCCTGTCTTCAGTAGGCAGCGGGAACTCAGATGACTCCAGTACATGTGCCAGCTGAAAGATCAGAGACAAACCAAGACCGGCAGTAAAATGTAGCGTCAGGAAGCCGAGAACCACATAATGCCAAGGCATGTGAGAGAAGATCAGCGGCAACACAAGCGCATATCCAAAATAGATAACCTTATAAATGGTAAGCTCCAGCAGCGCCTTATTCAAAGAAATCTTCTCTTTTTTCAGCAAGCCCTTAGCCTCATACTGAAACAGCAACCTGTAATCCTTATAAGTCACCCATTGCAGTGTAAGCAGGCAATACAGGAACCATGCATAGATATGCTGAAAACGATGCAGCTTATGTTTCTTGGCGTGTGGCGAAAAACGCATCAGCCCACCCACTTCAATATCCTCGTCCAGTCCTTCTATATTGGTATAAGTGTGGTGCAATATATTGTGCTGAATTCGCCAGGTCACGTCATAACCACCCACCACGTTAACTATGTCCCCTATTATCGTATTTACAGTCTTGTTGCTTGAGTAAGATCCATGGTTAGAATCATGGTGCACAGAGCATCCTATTCCTATCATGCCAAGCCCCATCAGGAACCAAAGCCCAAAAAACAGGTATGTGCTCGAAGCGCCTACACCCGTAATGATTAGAATGCTTGGTACAAAGAACAATGCAAGCATTACTACGGTTTTCCACCTTAGCGCGCTATTACCAGTTGGGGCAATGTTGTTTTGTTTAAAGAAGTCGTCAATGTTCTTTTTAAGCGAATCGTAAAATCCTTCTCCATTCTTTGGTGCGAAACGCACAATATTCAATTTACTCACCTTATGCTATTTAAAAATCTGTGCAAATATACGCTTCTTTAGCTATTCGATAGACATGAATATGTAAAAACAAAATCCACAACATAACACATTATTAATCCATTCGGTCCAGTCGCAACTTTATATCTTGTACCTTGTCCATTTTATTTTGCAGGGTGTATATGTCGCGCAGGGCCTGTAGCGCTGTTTTGAAGCTTTCTTTGTCCTCATTGGGTATTGTCTTGCCATCAGGCGCAAACAACGTCAGCGACTTCTCAAAATAAGGCATAGCTTTCGCTAAAAGGTCATTGCGTTTCGCCTTTAGGGCGTCATACTTTTTCTGCTCCTCTTTCGACATTCCGCTCACCGCATTCATCTGCGTATTCACATCAGAGCCCAGGTTAAAATACAGTGAGCCAAAGTTATAGTTGTAAACAGCGTTGTTAGGCGATACCTTCAGCGCATGCATATATGCTTGTTCCGACTTAGCCACAAGGTCTGCTTCATTAGCTGGTCTTGGCCCCTGCTTAGGCATAGCCATTGCGAGGTAGGCCGTCGCCAGGTTAAACTGTATGTCGGCATCATTAGGGTCAGCTGCGGCACTTTCTTCCAGCTTCTTTACAATCTCATCCTGCTTGCCCAGTTTTATGTAGTAATTAAGCTCATCATTCCGTAGCATCACATCTTCCGGAAAGGCCGCCCTGCCCTCTTGCAGTGCGGCAAATTCTTCCTTCTGGTTCGCCGTTTTGTTATATGCTGATGTAAGAAATTTGTACACCATTGGGCCCTTGGTTATTGGGCTGTTCTTGGCAGCCACCAGCATGGGGATGGCCATATTATAATCGGCCAATGCGTAATAGCTGTTAGCTAGGGTTAGCGTAGCACTTGCCGCCACTGTGTCCAGCTGCTTTGCCGCAGCAGACTCAGCAAATCGTTTGCCATCACCCAGATTATATATTTTCAGTACATTGTTCAGGCATTCTGTTGCTTCTTTATATTTCCGCTCGTTAAATGCGCGTGCACCATCATTGTAATAATAGAAAGCACAGTTTAGTAATGATATATCAACAGATGGCTTCTCGTACTTTGGCTTTGCATTAACCAGTTCAAAGAGCGACTGCGCAGCCTCACGATACGGATTCAGGTCCTTATACTTTGCCATCGTCTGCAGCGACATATATATCTGGGCTTTCACAAACAGCGTTTTGGGCTTACTGTTCACTTCCGGGCTCTCCATTGCCCGGTCTATGTCCTGCTTTGCTTCGTCCAGGTTTCCTGAGTTTAGCGCATCATTTGCCGCAACAACATACTTATCAGGAGATACAGCCAGTAGATTGTCATTGCTGTTCTCAATGGCTACCTTTTTCTTTACATGGTGCAGCGAGTCTACCTTCGTATTCTGGCTGTCCTGCGCAATACAGCAGGTTATGGAAGCCACATTAAGTGTGATTAACCAACAGATCTTTTTCATACTGCCTTATTTATAAGATGAACTGTTTTAGCGACAGAAAGCTATTTCATGGCATCATACTTTTTCTTCATCTCAGCAGCCTTCTCAGGTTTGTTTTGGTCGGTATAAACTTTTACAAGTGCAGATAGCGTTCCCTTATAGTTTACATGATCATCACCCCTCAGGTTAGCCTCGCTTCCGGAGAAAACAGTATAGGCTTTCTCCATGTATGGTACCGATTTTGAGAACAGTGCATCGCGCTTCACTTTCAGCTCATCATACTTACGCTGGTCAGGCGTAGCTGCAGCAGCTATTGTGTTCATTTGCTCATTAATGTCTATACCCTGGTTAAAGTACAGGGCACCAAAGTTGTAATTCGATGATCCGCTTTCTGGGGAAAGTTTCAGTGCATTTTTAAAAGCATCTTCAGATTTGGCAAGCAGTTCAGCCGCGTTCGCTGGTCTTTTCCCGTCTTTGCCGCTGGCCATTTGTAGATAAGCAAATGCAAGATTGCTCAGTATTTCAGAGTTATTGGGCTCCTTCACCGCTGCTGATTCCAGCTTCCTTACCAGGTCGTCATACTTGCCTGCCTGCAGATAGTAGTTCAGTTCCTGGTTCCTGATGATAAGATCTTCAGGATACGCTGCTCTTGCCTCCTCTATCACGCTATATACATCGCGTGTGTTCTTTTGGTGGTTGTAGGCGTCTACAAGGCACTCATACACCGCAGTCGATTTCGTGATAGGATTGTTCTTAGCTGTAATAAGCAATGGTATAGCCTCTTCGTATTTCAGTAAAGTATAAGCACTATTAGCCATGCTCAGCGTTGCATTCGCATAAACTGTGTCAAATTGCTTTGCCATGGTCAGCTTCTCAAATTTCTTCTCACCGCCATTAATGTCATGTACCCTTATGACATTCTTCATGATTTCTATCGACTCACTGAATTTGTGATCGTTATACGCCTTCACCCCATCATTAAAAAAGCAAAAACCGGTGAAGAAAAGCAACTGGTCCACGGTAGCCTTTTCGTAGTCTGGCTTCATTTCCACTAGCTTGAACAATGCTTTTGCAGCCTCCTGGTAAAGCCCGGCACTCTTGCTCTGCTGGTAAAGGGATACATATATTTCAGCCTTTACAAACAGCGCCTTTGCTTTGTCCTTTGTGTCAGGGCCAAATGCCTTATCTATTTGCGTTTTAGCCTCATCCAGGTTATTCGCCTTAAGCGCTGTAAGCGCAGCAATAATAAATTTATCATCACCACTAGTAGCGGCTGGCTTGGCAGTCTTTACCTGGGCAAACGATTGCACGCTAAATGCAGTACCAATTACTAACAAAAAAAATACCCTAAACTTATTCATCATCTCAAAAAATTATTTACCACCCATTTTCTTTTTGATCTCGTTCAACTTATCCGTCTTATTCTGGATGGTGTATATCTGTGACAACACCTTCAGCGATCCTGTATAAGAGTTCTTCTCACTTCCCTTCAGCGTTGCAGCCTTAGGGTCCAGCAAAGTATAAGCTTTTTCTACGTATGGCAATGCCTTGTCAAAAAGGGCATCACGTTTTGCTTTAAGCACATCATATTTTTGCATTTCTGCCTTAGATGTACCCAGGGCATTCATCTGGTCATTTATTTCCTTAGCATCATTATTCAGCATCGCGCCGTAGTTATAATTAAGGTCTGCATTTTCCGGAGCCAGTTTCAAAGCGCCCAGGTACGCGGCATCAGCTTTTTTCATTAGTTCTGCGGCGTTTGCTGGCTTATCTCCTGTCTTCGGGTTAGCCATGCCAGTGTACACTATAGCCAGGCTAAACATCAGCTCAGAGTTGGTTGGGTCTTTTGCTGCTTCAACCTCCAGTTTCTTCATCAGGTCGTCTTGCTTTCCCGTCATCATGTAGTAGTTAAGCTCGTCGTTCCTCAGGTTCTGATCAGCAGGATATGCTGCGCGTGCTTCCTGTATCACGGCAAGAGCTTTGTCCATTTCCTTTGTCTTTTCATAGGCATCGATCAGGTCTTCATACAGGTAGTTTGCCTTCGTTATCGGGTTATCTTTTGCTGCAACCAGCTGTGGTATCGCATCCGCATAGTTCTTTGCATAGTAGTTGCAAAGGGAAATATACATGCTCGATCTCGCAACGGTTGTATCTATCTTCTTAACCATCGGAAATTTTTCAAACCTCTTGCCACCGTTCAGATCATGTATTTTCAATACGTTCTTAAACATATCCATCGCCTCTGTATAGTTCTTCGGGTCGGTCTTTCCCTCACCAAACTTTTTCACACCGTCATTAAAATACAGGCTCCCTGCTCCAGCTAGCATCAGGTCTACCATTTCTTTTTCATATTCCGGTTTGATCTCTGCAAGCTTCATAAGCGCCTGTGCACCCTCCCGATAGGGGGACGCACTTTTATATTTATCTACCCCCATCATAGCGATATACACTTCTCCTTTTACAAAGAGTGCCTTAGGCTTTTCCTGCATTTCAGCATTGGACATTGCTTTATCTATGTTCTCCTTTGCTTCGTCTATGTTGTTGGCATTTATCGCCATGCTGGCTCCGGTTACATATTTTTCCTGCGCAATACCTGTTAATGTCATACCTAGAACGGCGGTGGTCAGAAGTACTCTTTTCATTATTTTAAATTAAAGTTTCAAAATCATTTTTCCTGGTTCAATACGCAACTATTCAGCCGCAGGTGGCTCTGATGCTTCAGCATCACCTGCTGGCGCTTCATTTTCTCCGGCAGCATCACTGGCTTCACCTTCTTCTGTGTCGTCTTCCTGGTCAGCAATTCGGGCTATAGCGGCTATCTTGTCGCCTTCATCTATGTTTATCAGTTTCACACCCTGCGTAGCCCTGCCCGCCTCGCGTATCGCCGATACTTTCATGCGGATGGTAACACCAGATTCGCAGGTTATCATCAGGTCATCACTCTCTTCTACACCCACCAGCCCTATCAAGCCACCGGTTTTCTCCGTTACATTTATTGTTTTCACGCCCTTGCCACCCCGGTTGGTTATACGGTAGGCAAGCAGGTATTTTTCATCCCCTATCTGCACCAGGTTATGCGGTTCTACTTCACCTTCTATATCCACAGCACCTTCCGTCTTCTCTATTTTCTCAAGGAAAGGAGTTCGTTTGCCAAGGCCTTTTTCTGATACCACAAGCACCTGCTTAGTCACATCCGCTTTTGCCACACATAGCATGCCTATCACTTCGTCATTATTGTCATCCAGTTCTATGCCAAACACGCCTATTGCACCACGACCGGTAGCACGCACTTTCTCCTGAGGGAAACAAATTGCACGGCCAGACTTAACTGCCATCATTATGTAGTAATCCTCCTTAGTGAGTGATACATCAAGCAGCTGGTCTCCTTCCTCTATGGTGATCGCAATGATACCATTCGCACGCGGACGGCTGAAGTCGGCAAGATTGGTCTTTTTAATGATACCCTTCTTAGTACACAATACTACATAGTGCGACTTGATAAACTCTTCGTCCTGTAGCTTTGGCACATCTATCACCGTGCGGATCTTGTCATCCGGCGGTATCTGTATCATATTCTGTATTGCCCTTCCCTTGCCATTCTTATCTGCTTCCGGTATCTCATACACCTTCAGCCAGAAGCACCTGCCTTTTTCGGTAAAGAACATTAGTGTATGGTGAGTAGATGCTACAAACAAATGCTCTATAAAGTCAGCGTCTCTTGTTCGGCCGGCCATAGCACCACGGCCACCGCGGCGCTGTGCACGATACTCGGCTGTTGAGGTACGCTTTATGTAGCCAAGGTGAGAAACCGTGATAACCACATCTTCCTTCTCTATCAGGTCTTCGATGCTCATTTCATCGGCCATATAGTGTATCTCGCTCTTCCGCTCGTCACCAAATTTCTTCTGTACTTCCAGCAACTCATCCTTTATTATCTGGTAGCGCAGGCTCTGGTTACCCAGTATTTCTTCAAGATGAGCTATCAACTTCATCAGCTCAGCATGCTCTTCGCGTATCTTATCGCGCTCCATGCCGGTAAGGCGCTGAAGGCGTAGTTCCAATACTGCTTTCGCCTGTATCTCGGTCATCTGGAACGATGAAATAAGCCCGTCTTTAGCTATCTCCGGGTTAGCAGAGTTACGTATCAGCTTTATTACTTCGTCCAGGTGATCCAGTGCTATCAGGTAGCCTTCCAGTATATGTGCACGCTTCTTAGCCTCCCTTAATTCAAACTGTGTACGGCGCACCACAACCTCATGGCGGAACGTGATAAACTCAGAGATGAGGTCTTTCAGATTCAGTGTACGCGGCCTGCCGTTTACCAGCGCCACATTGTTGATGCCATAAGACGTTTGCAGCTCACTGTATTTATACAGCTGGTTGATTACTACCTGCGCTACAGCATCTTTACGAAGCTCAACTACAACGCGTGTACCTTCCTTATTCGATTCATTACCTACATGGGTAATGCCTTCTATTATTTTATTATTTACCAAGTAGCCTATCTTTTCTGCCAGTGCATCGCGGCTTACCTGGTAAGGCACTTCGGTAATGATGATCTGTTCTTTACCACTCTTCATGGTTTCCACAGTCACCCTTCCGCGCAATACTACCCTGCCCCTGCCCGTGTGGAAACCTTGCTTTATACCCTCAATGCCGAATATGATACCGCCCGTAGGAAAATCAGGTGCCTTCACATACTTCATCAGTTCATCTATAGTGATCTCATTATTGTCAATATAAGCCAGACAACCATCTATCACTTCAGTTAAGTTGTGCGGCATCATATTGGTTGCCATACCCACAGCTATGCCGGAAGATCCGTTAAGCAGCAGGTTAGGCAGGCGTGTAGGCAATACCGTGGGCTCTTCCAGCGTATCGTCAAAGTTCAGGGAAAAGTCTACTGTTTCCTTTTCAATATCCTCCATCATCGCCTCGCCCAGCTTCAGCATACGCGCTTCCGTATACCTCATCGCCGCCGGGTTATCGCCGTCCTGCGAACCAAAGTTACCCTGTCCATCCACCATCATATAACGCATGCTCCAGGGCTGCGCCATACGTACCATTGCATCATATACCGATACATCTCCATGGGGGTGATACTTACCAAGTACTTCACCCACTATACGTGCACATTTCTTATGGGGTTTATTGAACGTATTACCCAGCTCATGCATGGCAAAAAGCACACGACGGTGAACAGGTTTCAATCCGTCACGCACATCAGGTAATGCACGGCCTACTATCACCGACATGGAATAGTCGATATAGGCCGTTTTCATCTGCTCCTCTATGTTTATCTGAATTATTTTATTGGTCTCTTCAGGGTTTTCCTGCGGCAGAAGTTCGTCGTTATTTTGGTCCATAATTCACATTAAAATAAGTTGTGCAAATATAACGTTTTAGTGCCGCATTTAAGAAGAAAACACCACTATTTAATACGTTAAAATAAAGGGTGTTAATAACCCTGTGGACAACTATAACAATAGGGAAAAAGGCAAGGATTTCATGAGCATAGACTCAGCCTATTTGCATTATCCACATGATATCAAAACAAACAAACGAATAAATATTAAAATGCATACGTATGAGGTCGATGTAAAATAAAAAGGCACAATACTTTCGCATTGTGCTTTATAAATATGTTTTCCAAAAATGTAAATGTCTAAGCAAAAGGAGAGTAAAACGTAATGGATTAAGGTTCTACCTCACCAGCGTCAGATCTCCCTTCTCCTCTATGGTATTACCACCGCAATCATACTTAATGTAGTAGAAATATACGCCCAGATCCTGTTGTACACCACCAAAACTGCCGTCCCACGTAGGGTAGCTATTGGCGCTTTCAAATACAGTTTGGCCCCACCTGTTCACGATCCTGAATTCATGGAAATTATGATACCCGCTCAGTATCGGCCGGTAAACGTCATTACGGCCATCCCCGTTAGGCGAGAATGCTGTTGGGAAAAGTACAGTGCAGCACGCATCCGGGCTTATTTGCTGGCTCGCAGACGCAGTACATCCGAATGGATCAGAAACCGTCAGCGTTATCTCAGTTCTGCCTTTTTCCACCCTGCCCCATATATTCGCCTTGTTGTAATTATTACAGCAGTGTTCAGGCTCCCACAAATAAGAAAAATTAGCGTCCTGTTGGTGGGCACTGAACAGTATGCTGTCTTCAAGACAAAGCGCTCCTGTAGACTTCGGCTTCATATCAAAAGTTGCATCCGGCAATCCATGCACATCAAACGTATCACTGATAGGCTTAGATGGGCAATTTCCATTAGACAAAGCTATCATTGTCACTATTTTGATACCGGGTGTAGGCCAAACGATAAGGAATGGGCCACCGTGGTTTGACGATGAATTGATCATTTCATAAGACCCTGCCGGTCCGAAGTTCCAGGTATAATCCGAAACACCAGGGCCAACAGACGTGAGCGCCACGGTAACTGTATCATTAATACAAACATCCGGCTTTATGTAGAAGGATGCATCGGGCGAGCTTATATAAACGGTCATCGGCACAGAGTCCGTAACGCTGCATCCAGGGTATCCATCACCTACAGTCAGCGATACATAGTTACCGGCTACTGTCGTATCAAACGTTACTACCACGCTTGGACCAGTTGCCGATCCGCCGGTGATCGCCGCATTGCCAGGCACTGTCCATTGGAAAAGCGCACCCGGGAACATAGTACCGTTATAACTGTAACCCAATGGTAAAAACTGGCAGGTAGTAGCATGATCAGGCAAAATGAATGGCCGCGGAACCATAATATGCACGGTCACAGTAAGTGGTGTACGTGCACTTTCACAGCCTCCTACGTTCTGGCTTACATACCACGTCGTAACACCTGGCGCAGAAGTCGGTGGCACCGGTGGTGCACCAAGCGCCGTTCCTCCGGTCAATGTATTATACCACTCCAGCCCTGTACCAACAGCGGTCAATGGCGGAGCATAATCATTTTGGCAATAGTTAAGATTCGCTGTCAACGGCGCAGCAGGCTGAGGCGCCACAGTAATCGTGGTTGTAATGCGGCAGGTTGTTGGCAGTGTGTATGTAATAACACTTGAGCCTGCAGCTATTCCAGTCAATACACCTGTGCCAAGACCTATTGTCGCAATGCCGGTGCTACCACTTATCCATGTTCCACCTGCCACCGCGTCAGTAAGCGTCACCGACAAACCAATACAAACCCCACCAGGTCCCAAAATAGCGGGCGGCAACGGATTCACAACAAATGGTACAGTAATAAAGCAACCAGTAGCCAGCTTATAAGTAATAGTTGCTGTTCCGGCCGAAACCGAGTTAACGACACCCGAACCGGAGCCTATAGTAACAACAGCAGTATTGCTGCTGCTCCAGGTCCCTCCGCCGGTCGCATCAGACAATGTCGACGACCCGCCGATGCAGACACTGGTAACACCCGATATAGCTGCAGGTAAAGGACTCACCGTTACAATCAAAGTGCTTGTACAGCCCAGACCAATCGTATAGGTAATTGTCGTAGTACCTACTGACACACCGTTAACCACGCCCGTTCCAGCTCCCACGTTGGCAACAGCAAGATTGCTACTCGACCACGTACCTCCGCCAGATGTGCTGCTCAGCGATGTCGTCGCTCCAAGGCAAACAAGTGGATTACCCGAAATAGGAGCTGCGGTCACCACAGATACAGTTGTAGTAGCAATGCACCCCGTAGGCAACACATAGCTTATCGTACTGGTCCCAACGGCACTACCCGTCACTACCCCTGACGTACTGACAATGGTAGCCACACTGGTATTTGTGCTGCTCCACGTGCCACCGCCGGTCGCATTGCTAAGTGTCGTAGTTCCACCAAGGCACACAGAAAGCGACCCGGTTATTGGAGGCGCTACATCCACAGTTAGCACAGCGGTCGATGAGCAAGTACCTACAGTATAGGAGATGGTAGTCGTTCCGGGGGCTACTCCTGTAGCTACTCCAGTAGCAGCAATTGTGGCGACAGACAAATTAGAGCTGCTCCAGGTCCCTCCCGGTGTTGAGCTCGTAAGCGTAGTTGTGATTCCGGGACACACGATCAGGCTACCCGTAATGGCCGAGCCACCTACATGAACCTTAATGGTGTCACTGATCACGCTGCACGCATTGGTTACATTCACCCAATACGTTCCCGCAGCAGTAGCTATATGCGTGGCCGCAGTAGTACCGTCATTCCAGTAATAAGAAGTTCCGGTGGCAGCAGTCAGCGTTATACCGGTAGACGGCAGCACACACACCGTAGTATCATGTACCTGGTATGACGTGTCATGAACCACATTCTGCACCACATTAGGCATACCTTCCTGGGCGTAGCTGTAACCAACACCAGACAAGGTGACTACATTGTTTGCGTAGCCGCATGCCGCACCTGAAGCATTCGGATTATTTATAACACTTAGATAAGAAGCGGGTACTGAAGTCAGCGATCCAAAATAAATTTTATTGTTTCTTGCCAGCCTCAGGTCGCCATAATTTTCATAGCCCAGGGCAGCGCCTACTGCGCTCGTCGCTACCAGGTACTTGGTAGATCTGATAGCTGTAGCAGTAGGTCCGGTTATATCATATTGGTAAATGTGCGAAACGCTTGCCGCATAATCATCATCGCCGGCATACAACTTGGTATTATCTGACGAAAATTCTGCCCCATATTGTTGATGTGTCGAATCAAGAAGTCTGCAGTTGGAAACTATACCGGTGTTGGGGTCGAAGTCATACAATTCTGTACCTATATTGCCTGCCGAAGGGATGCCGGTAATATCAAACTGATTCCAGTTTTGCGTCACAATACGCAACCTGTTTGGTGAGCTTTTCATTACACCAATGCCGTAGGCAAAACTACCGGTCATATTACCAAGGGTAGACACTACCGGCACAGGATTGATGCCCGTATTGGTGATGTTGTAAGCATAGAAATTCTTATTGCCACGCCCGTGATTAACGAGCCACAGGTCACAATTGTTACCTGGAATAACGATCTGTTTTTCCCCTACAGGGCTTGCAAAGAAAGTGCCCAGCGTACCCGGCACCACATTGCCCAGCCCGCCCGCTAGGGTCATGTCTACAATGCAATAGTACATACGCATTGCACCCGCGTCGCCGGTCAGAAAATCTTCAGCTTCTTCTATTGAGAATACATAATATTGATTCGGATTTGAAAGCACAGGAACTATCAGGGTAGCCATCGTAGTACTCCATGTGCTGTACGGAATAAGCCCCGCCGCTGAGCCAGGCATAATATTTCCTGCACTGTTCCATACACTGGTGCCATCGGTATAAAATTGTAAAGCTCCCGTTACAGGATTGCTCACAGATGCAGAGCCTTCATATTGATCTATCGGTACAGCCGGCGACGCAATAGAAGAAGATATATTGACCGGAGAACCAGATGCAAAACTTACACCCGCCCTCGTACCAAAAACCCAGTTATAATTCTGTGGAGTATTATATTGGGCACGGGTGCTACTTGTAAAAAAGGCAAATAAAATAAATAAAGTAATTAGTCTTTTCATGCGCTATGAAAAATTATATCTTTTGTTAATGGCTCGTAATTAAAACTTTACAAAATATAACATTGGTGGAACAAACGCAAATTTCCCTCCTGAAATGGGGCAAATAGCCTTTTTTGATGGAGAACCGCTTAAAAATACTAACCAAAAGCAATTTTAAGAAGCCAGCCCTCAATACCAAATTTGAAATTCACTACATCATTTCCTTCACGATTCCCCCAAGTTGCTTTAATGCCCGCTCTACTCCCGGGGTCCACTGCATACCATAGCTCAGGCGCACACAGTTTTGATACCTTTCCTGCAGGGTAAACATTGTTCCCGGCGCTATACTTATTTTATGTTGCATCGCTTCCTGGTACAAATGATAGCTATCTATCTTCTTGTCCAGTTCCAGCCATAGTATAAAACCACCTTTTGGTGAAGACATTTTTGTTCCCTCCGGAAAATACTCACCTATCGCCCTGGTAAACTGCAGGCTGTTCGCATGCAGCGTTTGCCTCAGTTTGCGCAGGTGGTGCTCATATCGCCCCGTTGCCAGGAAGCTTGCTATTGCCTCCTGTTGCGCAGTAGCGCTGGTAATGCTGTGGTATAGTTTAAGGCGCTTTACCTTATCCATATACTTTCCCGGTGCCACCCACCCTACCCTGTAGCCTGGCGCCAGCGTCTTCGAGATAGAGCTGCACCATAGCACATTGCCTTCTTCATCAAAGCTTTTGCACGACTTAGGCCTGCTCTTCCCAAAGTATACATCTCCATACAGATCGTCCTCTATCAGTGGCACTCCGTTCTTAGCCAGTAGTTTCACCATGGCCTCCTTCTGCTCGTCCGGCATGCAATAGCCGGTTGGATTGCTGAAATTAGTAACAAAGAAACAGGCTTTGATATCGTGTTTCTCCAGGGCTTTCTTTACATCGTCAGGGTCCACACCGGTGTCAGGGTGGGTCGGCAATTCAAGCACTTTAAGCCCTATGCTCTGTGCAAACCGTAGAGTACCGAAGTATACCGGGCTCTCCACAGCTATAGTATCGCCCGGCTTCGTTATGGCCATCAGGCAGTAAGAAATCGCATTCATACAGCCCGAAGTAGTAACAAGATCATCTGCCTGCAGGTGTCCCCCCCAGTGCATAGACCAGCGCGCCACCTGCCTGCGCAGCAGGTCGTTGCCCTGCACCTGCTCGTACGATGCGCCATTGGCCGGCAGATCCCGCAGTGCCTGCATCATGGCTTTATTTAGTTTGGCTAGCGGCAATATCTCCGGCGCCGGCACACTCAGCGAAAATCGCGTCACTCCTTCCATGGAGAATGTGTCGTACACCTCACCTATTATCGCCTCTACATTCTTCGTTTTTACTATTTGCTGCGGATTGCTTTTTTCTATCTTCTGCGGAAACCGCGACGGATTAAAGCGAACATAATACCCCGACTGCGGCCGCGACTCTATAAGCCCCTTTCCCTCCAGGTGGTAATATGCCTGCAGTATGGTACTTACACTTATCCCATGTTCTTTACTCAGCAGCCGCACCGATGGCAGCTTATCCCCTATTTTCAGCACCTGGTCCATCACTTGCTGCTCTATGGTCTCTGCCACATGCAGGTACAGGTGGTCACTTTTACCCTTGTTCAGTATTTTCATAACAAAACTGTTATGGTCAAAAATACAAAAATTGTATCTGTTTTATTTTAAAAAAGTTTTTCACTTTTGTACTGCATTATGAACGCAACTACAAAAGCCTATATCGCACTCATCTTTGTCTGCATCGTGTGGGGAACCACCTACATGGCTATTTGGGTTGGCGTAGAGCACTATCCTCCTTTCCTGTTTGCAGGTGTCAGGCAGACAGTTGCTGGGTTCATTCTTATCACCGCAGCCCTCATGTTCAATAAAAAGAAAGACTTGACCAAGGCCAACATACTTAGGCAGATGCTCATAGGTTTTCTTATGCTCACATTAGGCAACGGCTGTGTCACCTATGGCGAAAAATATATCCCAAGTGGTATTGCCGCCTTGCTTTGCTCCATGATGCCGTTGTTCGCAGTTATGTTCAATCTGGTCTTCTCCCGCAAAGATCACTTCAACGCGGCTATCGGCTTCGGACTATTGCTTGGCGTCTGCGGTGTAGGCCTCATCTTCCGGCACAATCTGGCTGATCTCACTAAGCCCGCATACGTTGGTGGCATGGTGGCTGTGCTGCTGGCTACATGCTCGTGGGCGCTGGGGAGTATTCTCAACAAAAAGAATGTCGACCCGGTCAACCCATTTCTTAATTCCGGCATGCAGCTGTTTTTTGGCGGCTTGTTTATGCTTATGCTTAGCCCGGCAGTCGACAGCTATAAGGATTTTCAACTATGGAACACGCATGGCATCGCAGCATTGGTGTACCTTATAATCTTTGGTTCGGTACTTGCATATGCCGCCTACATGTATGAGTTAAGTGTACTGCCGGTAGGTATAGCTACAATATATGCCTACATCAATCCGTTGATAGCCGTGATCGTTGGCTACCTTGTGCTCAAGGAGGAAGTGAATATATACACGGGCATGGCTTTTGTTACCATCGTCATTAGTGTATATCTGGTGAACAGGGGCTACAGGAAACAGCATAAATTAGATCAGGAAAAAATTTCTAAAATGGCCGGAGCTTTCCCCGAAAGCCTCCCGGCTGATTCATAAACAATCTAAATATGAAATTGTATGGAACACACCATTTCAATCACGTCGCAGGCTGAAAGAAAAGTAACAGACACTAAGTCCTTACCATTCGGCAAGATCCCCACCGAGCATATGTTCATTGCCGAATATAAAAACGGACAATGGCAGAATGCGCAGGTTGTTCCTTTTCACGATCTCACCCTGAGCCCGCTGGCTCTTTGCCTGCATTACGGGCAAACAGTATTTGAGGGCATGAAGGCTTTTGTGATGGAAGATGGCCGCATCAACATTTTCAGGATGGATAAGCACTATGACAGGTTTACTAAATCCCTGTTTAGAATGTGCATGCCTGCAGTACCGCAAAAATTGTTCAACGATGCTATACATAAACTGGTAAAGCTTGATGCAGATTGGGTACCCAGGGAAGATGATGGATCATTATATATCCGCACGTTTATGATCGCCACTGAAGACAGGATCGGTGTAAAGATTTCAGATGAATATTTGTTCATGGTGGTTTGCTCTCCTGCATTCCAGTATTATGCACAACCCCTCAGGGTAAAGATCGAGACCAACTTTGTTCGCGCAGCCGAGGGCGGCACGGGCACGGCAAAATGTGGCGGCAACTATGGCGGCGCATTCTACCCCACCCAGCTGGCACGCGAAGCGGGTTATGACCAGGTTTTATGGACCGATAGCATACACAATGAATTTATTGAAGAATCCGGTACTATGAATGCCATGTTCTTTATAGACAATACACTCATCACCCCCATGCTTTCCGGCACCATTCTCGATGGAGTTACCCGTGACTCGCTTTTGGCCATAGCGCGCGAAAAGGGAATGAACGTAGAAGAGCGGCAAATAAGTTACGAAGAGCTCATTCGCGCTTTTGAAGCAGGCAAACGGGTGGAAGCATTCGGAGCCGGCACTGCTGCAGTGGTGGCCCCTATTGAGGTGATAGCGATTGGCCACAAGGAATACAAATGCTACATAGAGCCCGATGCGATGATGTACCAGTTACAAAAAGACCTGCTGAACATCCGTACAGGTTTGGCACCGGACACGCATAAGTGGAATTTTATTATTTAACGTAAGTAGGGCTCAGAATGCATCCTGTTACAGTCGACTTTGTGGGCTTCACCATTACCACCGATAAAAGCAGAATGGTAATGGAAGATATTTATGCATGGCTCTCTACCAAATCTTATTGGTGTGCCGGCATACCATTTGCTACCTTCAAACCCACCTTCGACAATTCATTTTGCATTGGCGCACTTATAGACGGGAAACAGATCGCCTATGCAAGACTTGTTACCGACTACGCAACTTTTGGCTACCTGGCAGACGTGTATGTTGCCGAAGAACACCGTGGCAAAGGCATCAGCAAAAAAATGATGGAATTGTTATTGGCTTTGGACTGGGTAAAGGGTTTGCGCCGTATAATGCTGGCCACAAGGGATGCACAGGGATTATATAAACAGTTTGAATTTACAGAATGTAAACATCCCGAGCGTATCATGGAAATAACAAGGCCGGGAATATACCAGACCAATAACTGAATAACAACCACACCACTTTTGGGTATTGACTTTTAACTTTCGACTCATATGCAATACTTAGAAAGCGCGATCCGCCAGTTTATGATGTATAAGCAGCTTGGCGAAAAAGCGATCGCACAGATCGAAGACAAAGAGCTGAACTGGCAGGCCAATGACGATAGCAACAGTGTTGCAATGATTGTAAAGCACATGTGGGGTAATATGATGAGCCGCTGGACAGACTTCCTCACCACCGATGGCGAAAAACCATGGCGTCAGCGCGACGCAGAATTTGAAAGTGAAGGGGTCGACCGCACTGCCATAATGAACAAATGGAACGAAGGCTGGCAATGCCTTTTCAACGCGCTGAACAGCATAACGGATGATGACCTGGAGAAAGTCATCTACATCCGCAACGAGGGGCACTCTGTCCTCGAGGCAATAAACAGGCAGATCGCACACTATTCATACCATCTCGGGCAGATTGTCTATATCTCGAAATTGCGCAGCACAAAAGAATGGCAAAGCCTGTCCATCCCACGCAACAAGTCAAACGAATACAATTCTGAAAAATTCTCCCACGAAAAACAAAAAAAGCATTTCACCGACGACTGGATCGATAAGAAATAAGACCTTATCAGCACGAAATAATGTCTTATCACGCATGTGACCTGACAAGCTAAATATGTGAGTACACAACACACTCCCCTCCTTTCTTCAAGGTGAGGATGCAAGAAAACATGGCGAAGCCAGTTTTTCGGCTGGGGTGGTCCGCTCGCACCTGCCAATATCTATACCCCAAAACAATTATACATTCCAACAAAAAAATAGCCACCCGAAATCGGGTGGCCGCACTGCACAAAAATAAAAACACTCTTTCGGATATTAAGCATCCATTTTCTTATCCAGCCATTCCTTCTTTTCTATGCGGTAAGAGAAGAATAAACCAAGCCCGCCACCTATCGCTATCAGCGCAAAGTAGATTGCCGCGCTTTCATTGTCCACGCCACGGATCTCTGTAATGCTATGCTCGTCAGTATCGTCATCATCTTCAGGCGTATTATTGGTTACCGCGCTTTTTACAGCCAACACCGTATCTTTTACGCTATGGCTGGTATCAGTGACCACAACCACATGTTTTTTATTGGGTGAGTGATGACCGCCTTCTGTTATCGTAGCATTATGAGTAGTGGTATTATTATGCTTTAGTATGGTGTTGTCTATAATGTATGCCAGCAGCAGACCCATACCCGACCCTATCAACAAAAGTCCCCACTTCAGATTAATAAATGGCCGCGGCCGTACATCTCTGGTTCTCGGGTTAAGTCCTTTTTCTATCAGGGCCATGTTCTCCCTGCTGCGGATGTATACAATACCAAATATCATAGCAAACATCCCCGTCATTACTACCATTGGAATTAAATTCTCTAACATAAATCTTATTTTAAAAAGTTACTGAATACCGCGTTTAATTGCAATCGCTACAACTAAGACTACATGTTTTCAAAGCAGGTTACAGATTATTTAAAGTATTTTTAAAAGACTTTTGAAAAAAGTAAACAGTAAGTGTAACCTGCCAATCCATTTCCACGTCTTAATACTACATGCACGAGCATACGGATGATATTACTGTTATTGAAAAAGTGTTGCTTGGCCAGCAAGCGGCCTATGCAGTGCTCGTCACCCGGTACCAGCAATACGTATTTACATTGGCTATGCGATATGTCAACGATCGGGAGTTAGCAGAAGAATTGTCGCAGGACGTTTTCCTTAAAGCCTACAAATACCTGGCAGACTTCAAAGGAAATTCCAAATTCAGCACTTGGTTATACACTATCGTCAATACCACCTGCCTGTCGCATCTCCGCAAGAAAAAAGATGAAACAATATTGCTGGAAGAAGAAAAAATGGTCGCAATATCAGACAGTAACACCACATATAAACCTTTAGATCGCCTTGAGCAAAAGACTCAAAAGCAATTTATTGACGACGCAATGAAACACCTGCCGGAATCCGAAGCCCAAATACTGACGCTCTTTTATCAATCCGAACAATCTGTAGACGAGATAGGTATAATATTGGGCCTTACAACCAGCAACGTAAAAGTCAGGTTGTTTAGGGCCAGGCAAAAGCTGAAAGAGATATTGGAAAATAGGTTTAGTAGAGAATTAATTTAAAGGCAGACCTGAAAGGAGTCTTCTGGCAGTATAGATTATTAACTAACTTTAATTTCGAAAAGATGGATTATAACGAGGAAATAGAAATGCAACTGTGGGAATACATCGACGGCACCTGCCCGGTAGCCGACATGCAGCGGATATCCATACTCATAGAGAGAGACGATACCTGGAAGGAAAAATATAACGAACTGTCTGTCCTCCACAATAGCCTTGCAAAAAATCTGGAGCTGGAGCACCCTCCATTACGATTCACGCAAAATGTAATGGACGCAGTAGCAAAGGAACACGTTGCACCTGCCACCAAACAATACATAAACAAAAGTATTATCAGGGGTATAGCAGCTATCTTCTTCTTAATGCTCGCCACCATATTCGGCTACGCACTTACAAGCCTCACCGGCCACGTCAGCCCCACCGTGTCAAAATTCAACTTTAACCTTCCCGACGTTAGCAACCTGTTCAGCAACACTATGTTCCATCTGGTTATGGCAGTTAATGTGGTTATCGGCCTCGTTCTCCTCGATACCATACTTAGGCGAAAAAGAACCCGGCACACTGACGCCATTTAGTATTCGCAGGAAGTATCAAAAACATTGTTCTAATTTTACAAAAAACAGCCTATGCCCCTTATCACCAAGCGCTAATCTTTGCGCCTTCGCGCCTATGCGATTAAAAATTCCAACACCCCAAATTCGCAACACGACAACCAATCAACCAAAATGTGGATATCTCACCAAAATATATCCCCCGCCCCGTCTGTCTTTCACCAGTTCACAGAAAAAGATATCCACATAATTTATGTTTGTCCCTCCCTCTGTTCTAATTTTACCAAAAAAACAGTCTATGCCCCTTATCACCAAACGCTAATCTCTGCGTCTTAAAACCCTAACCTCAAATTCCAACCAACAAATAACCAACCAACAAATAAACCAATCAACTATTCAACCACTATGAAACTAGATCAGCAACAGCAGGCCCACCGCCTCTTCTTCCAGACAGACCTCACCAAAACACAGATCGCCGAAACACTCGGTATCAGCCGCAGCTCACTCCATTCCTGGATCAGGGACAACAACTGGGAGCAGCTCAAAAAGAATGCAGAGGTAATTCCGTCCTTCATTGCCGAAAATTGCTACATGGTGCTCGGCAACCTTACTGGCCACTTGCTCTCTGCAGACCGCCTCGGCCAGCCGGCCACCATACAGGAGGTTAATGCTATCTACAAACTCACACTTACCATCAACAAGCTGAAGGCAAAAGCAACGCTGAATGAAAGCATGGAAACTCTGGCCTGGTTTACCGAAAATGTACAAAGCAAAGACCCTGCGCTGGCACAAAAACTGCAACCACATTTGGAAGAGTACATTGCCGCCCGTGCCTCCAAAGGCACAAACCAATACCGAAAATCCACATTATCCGCCGTAGAAAAGAACACCATCAATAACGAAGCGCAGGAGCGCGAAAATGAGCTGGATATGGAAGACCTCAAAGCGTGGGCACAGCCAGCACCCTCATTTGCAGGCGCAACGCCGGTAAAGGAAAACACAGCGAATCGACAAACAGTTCCACCAGTGCAGGTTTATGCGGCTTCGCCACGCACCGGCAGCAAATCCATTCGCGACATGCTCCGCGGCACCGCCACTACCGGTCCCGCCAAAACCATGCGCCAGCACCAGGCTGCCGCCTGACGAAAATTGTACACCTGTGCAATTTTCAATCATCAACATATTGACTGTCAATAACAAAGTGTGCAGAAATAGAATTTTGACTGCCATGTAAATAGAAACATTACCTACGCATTTGAATACAAGATGATATAATTAGAAACGCATTTTTTTACGAGGTCAGATTTCACCCTCACAAGTAGCCATTTCACAACACAACATTTGAATTTCCCACTTACTTTTCTCATTACGAAAATGTTATCGGTTAACTTCGTCGTTATTTTCAATATGCATATTATGAATTATACAATTGCATAAGGTTTATTAACAAACGGATACCATGAGTAAAAAGTATACTTGGATAGTTGTTATTGCTTTTTGTTGTTTTTCTATTCCTGGCGCGTGGGCGCAAGATGTCATTGCCATGCAACGCAAAGGTTCGCCTTTCAATTTGCCTGCCACCCTGCCGATACCAGAATGGGTGGAGCAAGCAGATTGGCAGCATCCTAACCTGCTGACAATAGATTCCTTGATAGCAGCATATCAGCAGGAAAGAAAGGAAGAAGGATTGGAAGAGCACCACGAGGGCACCGGAGACGATGAATTCTCAGAAGATCCGTTTATCACAGCTTACATCCGCTGGCGTAGGCAAATGGCTCCATTTATGCAGCCCAACGGAGCAGTGGTCTATGATGCTACCTATCATAAGCGCCAGCTGCTTAGATCAATTGAAGATCAGGGAAAACAGGCATCAGGCTATAGTCCCAGGCGTTCTGTACACGGTGCATATGCTCCCACCTCTGTATCAAACTGGACCTTGCTTGGCCCGGTCCAAACTTACAAACCAGGGTCGGCAGTTTTAAAAAACTGGCAGTCTAATATGTACTGCATTGCCATTGCACCGTCAAATCCCGATGTTCTTTACGCAGGTAGTGAAACAGGAACACTATATCGTTCAGCCGATAAGGGTCTCCATTGGGTTTCTGTCAGCGATTCATTGTACAGCTGCCAGCCAAGGTGCATTGCAATTAACCCAACAGATGAGAACACCCTATACACTTACGATGGTGGTTCCGGAGTACTTTTAAAGACAACAACCGGCGGCAGCCACTGGACCGCGCTTACCAGCTTCACCTATGGCAGTGGCAATGCAGCTATCATTAATCCCGCCACAGGCAGGCTATCCATTGCAGGCAGCACAGGAATATACTATAGCGACAATGGTGGCACATCATGGTCACTTGCCACAGGTAGCACTGTAACCGGGTCTATATACGACCTGGTCCAGAATCCTGTCGGCGCAGATACCGTCTTTGCAGTAGGGTCTACTTCTGCTCACCGCCTGGTATTGCTGCGCTCTACAGATGGTGGCACCAGCTACTCCAGCGTCTCTGGCGCTATAGTTGATACCACTACCTCAGGCGCGCGCCTGGGTGTCACCATCGCAAATACGAACACCGTTTATTGCGTCAATCTCGGTTACACCACTCCGCCCACAGTTATCAAAAGCGTGGATGGTGGCACTGGTTTCTCTGTAGTTGTAAGCGCTATTGGTACAGGTCTTATCGGCTCATCTGTATCTGTTGGTCTCGGCATGTCCAACGGACAGGGGTTTTACGACCTTGGTATTGTAGTATCGCCGCAAAATGCTGACCAGCTGATAGTAGGTTCTACATCTGCTTTCAAATCTATTGATGGTGGCGTCAATTTCACTCCGCTTGGTGGCTATCTTGGGCCATTCGCTCTTCACCCAGACGTACAGTGTGCTGTAGCGCTTGGCGGCGATACGTACATTACTACAGACGGCGGAGTTAATTACTCAAGCGATTTCTTCACCAACCAGGCTAACTGGTCAGTTCGGGATTATGGCCTTCGCAGTGCTGACTTTTGGGGTATGGGGCAGGGATGGGATGAGGATCTTTTAGTAGGTGGCAGGTACCACAATGGTAATGCTGGCCTGCTCGACCTTTATGGATCTGGCAATGCCCTCTCTCTAGGCGGTGGCGAAGATGCCACTGGCCATGTTTTCCAGGGCCATTCACGCGCCGCTGGCTTCCGCGATATTGGCACACTTATCGTCCCGGCAGCTATGACCGGCAGCGTCCAGAACCCTGATACTGAAATACCAAACACCCTTTGGCCTCAGGACGACTACTATGGCACTTTTTCCAGCAAGCTGATGATACACCCATGTTATTCCAATATGTTTTATTTAGGCAAGGACAGCTTTCTTTATCTCACATCAAACTGCGGAGCATCCTATACGCCACTTCACAACTTCGGTAATAATAATAAGGTCTGGAGGTTCGATATTGCCCGTAGTAAGCCGTCAGTAATATATCTATGTGCAACTAACGGTCTTTATAAAACTACGGATGCTGGCATTTCATGGTCACAGATAACGTTGCCGGTCAGCTGGAGTTATTATAATACCGACGTAGTGGTAAACCCACTCAGCGAAAACGAAGTATATGTATGCATGGCCAATGCCGCAGCAGCAAATAAAGTGTTCCGGTCCCTCAATGGTGGCGCGAGCTGGACAAATATCACCGGCACTGCGTTAAACGGTAAAAAGGTCGCATTCCTGCAGTTTCAGGGTGGCACTAACGGTGGAGTATACGCTATGACCAACCAAAAGCCTTCAAAAGTATTTTACCGGGATGCTTCCATGACGGACTGGGTCAACTACAGTAGTGGACTGCCCGGAATGCTGGAAGCAGGAGCAGGCGCTATCATCTTCTACAGGGATAGTAAAATTCGCCTCGGCAGCAATAGCAGCATATGGGAGTCACCACTTTATGCAACGGGCGCACCAGTGGCACAGCCCATGGCAGACCGCAGGTTCCTGAGCTGTTCACGCGACACAGTATTCTTTTTCGATTATTCCATGTACGATTACGCGGGTGCCACGATAAGCTGGTCCTTCCCGGGAGCTTCATGGGTTAGCAGCACCTCTTCCCGCAAGCCAAAGGTCATGTATCCCGGTCCTGGTGCATACAGCGTATCACTTACTATTACGGATGCGCTTTCCCAGTCGCATACCCGCACCATCGACAGCATGATCATTGTTTCAGACAATGTATGCAATGCAGATACCATCGCGGGCAAATGTATTCAGCTAAACGGAACTAACCAGACAGTCAGTCTCGGAAATGTGAACATAAATAGTAACAACTTCTCTATTTCATGCTGGGTGCAGCCCAAAGGCCTCCAGAGCAGCTTTTCACAAATAGTCTCGCACGATGAATACCCGGGTTCAGGCGGAAATGGGTTCAGTTTCGGCTATACCTTTAGCGGCTATACACCAAACCTTAAATTGTGCTATACCGACAGCTTGGTGTCATATCACAACACCAGCACACTCATATGCGACAGCACTAAGTGGAACTTTGTAGTGCTCACTTACAGCCCTACAGGTGTCACCATTTACCTGAATGGGATCCCATATGTGCTCAATAGCACCAACCCTATGCCCGTAATAGACCTGTCCCAATCTCCGTTCGTGCTCAACCTGGATAGCCATAGTGGCCAGGGTTCTAAATTTAATGGGAGGATCGATGAAGTGAAATTTTACAATTACGCACTCAGTCGCAGCGAGGTGCGTGAAAAGATGCATCTCATTACTGACCCTGCTACAGAAACAGGGCTGCTCAAATATTTTCAGTTCAACCAGTTCGATACAGCCACTGGCACACTTTACGATGTAGTCACAGGGTACAACAACACTGTGCCTGCAGTTAACATAGTACCATCTACAGCCCCGGTCTCAACTGGTCGCGTTTTCCGCAATCCTGTCGTCAATGATGCCGGGCTTAGTAGCTTTCCTGGTGCGGATGTAGACCTGTACCTCCACCCGGGCAGCACCTATCCGAATGGGGAAGTCGTGGCATTTCATCTTTTCAGCAATCCGGATGTTAAGGCAGATGCCGCTCCTGCTGTAAATGGGTATTACATCATCAATAATTATGGCGCAAATGCTGCATTCACCGTGCCGGACAGCATAGTTCTTGGAGGGCTTAATATTACTACCCCCACTTATCTGCCATCCGACTTTCGCCTTTTCAAGCGGCCCACAGGCGCATTTGGCAACTCATGGACAGGTCTGGATAGTGCATCCGTATTTAAGTATGTTTCGATCGGCAGCAGCCTCACCTACCCTTCCGGCAGCAATATCATGGGTTTCAACAGCCAATATATGATCGAAAGGGTTAGCAACGCAGTTACTACTTCCACACTTACCGGCACTCCCGGTCTTTGTGTAGGCGCTACCACCCCGCTGTCCGATGGCGTGCCCGGTGGCGCGTGGGGCAGCAGCAATATATTCATAGCCAGCGTCAATTCAGTTGGCCTCGTCACAGGGGTAGCCCCGGGCACTGCCACTATATCTCATACCTTATCCGGCGGGGTCATTTCCTCATCGGCCGTTGTCACTGTCAATGCTAATCCTTCAGGCATTGGTAGCGCTCCACTTATTTGTGTTGGATCGTCTATTACCGTAAGCGACTTTGTTGCAGGCGGCGCGTGGACAGGTACCAGCCAGATATCTATCATCGCAACGGGTACAGCTTCTGCTTCAGTTACAGGGATTACACCCGGTAGTTCTGTTATTACCTACACACTGCCAAGTGGCTGTTTCCGCACTTTCCCTATTGCAGTCAATATTACACCAGTGGCTATCTCCGGCACCCTTTCCGTATGCAAAGGGTCCGTTACTTATGTATCTGATGCCACCACTCCTGGCACCTCCTGGACAAGCAGCACGCCCGCAGTTGCCACTATTACTGCATCAGGCGCTGTAACAGGTGTTTCACCCGGCACTTCCACCATTAAGTACACTACTTCCGGAGCGTGCACCGTCAACGCTTTGGTCACCGTTAATCCCACACCAGTTGTCACCGCTATAGTCGGCCCGTCTTCTGTCGCTCGCAGTGGCAGCGGAATCACGCTTACCGATGCTACAGCAGGAGGGCTTTGGAGCAGCAGTAATACAGCCATACTCAATGTGGGCAGTACCACTGGCAAAGTTACTGCCGTTGTTTCTGCCGGCAGTGCAAATATTAACTATATTATTATCAATTCTTATGGTTGCAAAGGTGCTGCCAGCAAGGTTATCAGCACCAGTCCGGCTCCGCCACATTCAAGTGGCACCGCAACTACCTCCGTTGGTGCATCTGTTAGTGTCGCCGACGATATCCGGCTTGGAGATTGGACTAGTAGCAACACCGGCATAGCCTCCGTAAACGAAAATGGCGTAGTTACAGGTATAAGCCCTGGCCTGGTAAACATCACACATACCACAGTAGATAATACTGGAGATGCTATTGCAACCATCACCACAGTTGTTGTAAGTTCATCTCCTGCTCAGCTCAGGGTCATTCCTAATCCAAATAACGGTACATTCTTAATAAACGCAGTTTTGGCCACCGGTACAGATCAGACCGTGATAGTCGAAGTCACCAATTTGATTGGCGAGGTTATTTATCAAAAGTCATTTATGGCTTCAGGCGGTAAAATTCAGGAAACAGTAGCAATTTCTAATGATGTGCCCAATGGTACATACCTGCTTGTTTTAAAGGGCGCCAATGAAAACATAATGTCACATTTTGTGGTTAACAGGTAAAATATAAATGTTTTCAGTCGTTGGATCGTTACCACTGTATTAATGCATTAACTGCTGGTATTCACACAGGGGTATAAGTTTTTTGTCTTTTATCCTTTAGTTCTCTATTTTTGTTGCAACAATTAGTACATGAAACGTAACAACATATCTATTCTACTGGCAATTTTCCTCGTTGTTTTAGCTGCTGCCGCCCGTATTTTTAACGCTCAGCTCCATGTGGCCAACTTTGTGCCAATAGCTGCTATCGCCCTGTTTAGCGGCGCTGTTATTAACGACCGGCGTGTTCTGGCTTTTCTGATCCCGCTTATGGGTCAGTTCCTTGCAGATGTTTATTTCCAGTTATTTACAAATACACCTGGCTTTTACAGCATACCCGGCCAGCTGTTGAACTACGGAGCTTTGATCGCGGTTACCGGCCTCGGCGTTAGCATGAAACAGCCAAAAGCACTTACTACACTTGCTTATTTGTTTGGTGCTTCTACCCTCTTCTTCCTGGTCTCTAACTTCGGTTACTTCCTCGAAGGCTGGAATGGCTATAGCTTCGCTGGCCTGGGCAAAACATACCTGGATGGTATTCCATTTTACAAGTACACACTGGCTGGTGACCTGGTTGGTGGTATCCTGCTCTTTGGTGGTTTCTTCATGGTTCAGAATGAACTGATTAAAAAAGCAGAAAAGGTAAAAGCATAATTTTCAAACAACATTTTTAAAATATAACTCAATACCCCTGCAATTGCGGGGGTATTGAGTTATATATACTACCTAAGCACCACCTACTTGACCTGTAAATCATATAATCGGATAATTCTGACCAAAAATCCATATCCGTGCAACCCTTTTCCTTCACGATGCATTTAAGTACACGTACTAAGGCTTTATCCCGACTAAAAGAGGTTACTTTATATAGCGAATAATAAATACTTGAAGGCGAAACAGCAAATTTCAACGGACGAAGCCTCACTGGTAAAGGGTTGTAAAAACAATGACCCTATAGCTCAGAAAATGCTCTACAACAAATATGTGGAGAGCATGATGATCCTTTGCCTGCGCTACATTGTCAACAAAGAGGAGGCCAAAGAAGTACTAATGGATGGCTTCCTGGCATTTTATAAGGGCATTGGTACTTTCACCTGGCTGGGCGATGGCAGCGCACGCGCCTGGCTTAAGAAGATAATCGTTAATCAATGTCTCATGCACATCAGGAAAAAACAAATGGTGTTTGCAGGTAGCAAGGATATAAATCAATACGAAGACAAAGAAAATAGAGAAAACGTACTGGATGCGCTCACAGCAAAAGAGATAATGAACATGGTACAGGCCCTTCCCGATGGCTACCGTACCGTTTTTAACCTCTACGTATTCGAGGGGCTCAATCATAGGGAGATAGGCGAATTGCTGAATATATCCGACAATACGTCCAAATCGCAGTTGCACCGGGCAAGAGCAATATTAAAAGAGAAGATACTACAAACGAGCTAAACAACATTTATGATACCTGATTTTGAACAGCAGTTGAATGGAAAGATGGAGCAGGCGTCGCTTAACGAGTTGATGCCGGACTTCGATAAAGAACACGAATGGCAGCAGCTCTCAGGAAAACTGCATCCATTTAAGACCCGGAAGTTACTCCCGCTCTGGTCTTATGCAGCAGCAGTACTGCTGTTGTTTGTATGCGGCCTTTGGTATCTAAAGACAGGATCAGGCACCAATACTTTAAAGCAATCGGCCGGCATTGATAATATCAGCGCCGCTCCGTCACCGGCGGCAAATGAAAATAACCCGATAACAACTATAGACACAAACGGCACTCCCGGAATGGTAATCGTCGGCAACATGCCACCTGCAAAGTTTGGCGGAGGAAGATCGCTTAAAAAGGGCTCAGACCATGACTTGGTCATCAATTACATGGCAAAGGACTATATCTGCAACAACACCCCCTGCCCACTGCAGATATGCATCAGCCAGGTAGTGCAGTGTCCCAATGTGCAGCCTAAAGATGTATCTACATGCAGCACACTTGAGCCCGATCAGTCAGGCCAGTTGCACTACCGCGCTCACGATAGCATAGCAAAGAACTGTTCACTTACGGTAAAAGAAATTGAAATTACCAGCATCGCCACCGGCGAAACAATACTACTCAACGAAACCTCATCCCCCTCTACTGCGCAAGATGTATTCAGCTATATAACAGGAAAGAAGAAAGGAGATGTGCTGGCCGGCATGTTCACCTCCGACTGCAATCACCAAAGAAAGAAGCGCGGCGTGCGCCTAAATAATAAGTACGGCGATCTCGTCATCCAGTAAGTATCATAAAAAGATCTAACTCAACAATAAATCCGGCTTTCACATTAATTAACTAATTAACCTTCCAACCATTTAGCCCTTTAACCTTATTCCATTATATTTGTTCCCATCAAGGGGCCGCTTTAAATTTGGCCTGAAAAGAAAGCTATACAAATGAAAGTAGTCATTTTTGCCGGCGGCAGGGGTACACGTATCTCGGAAGAGTCTTCTCTGCGCCCAAAGCCTATGATAGAAATCGGTGGTAAACCTATCCTGTGGCATATTATGAAGATTTATGCTGCCTATGGCCATACAGAATTTATCATTTGCCTGGGCTATAAGAGTTGGGTAATAAAAGAATATTTCGCCAACTACTTCCTCCACAATGCGGACATAACAGTAGATCTGGCCAACAATTCTGTGGAAGTTCATAAGACTTCCGCAGAGCCGTTTAAGATATCGCTCATAGACACTGGTCTGGATACTATGACTGCGGGACGTCTGAAACGTGTGCTACCCTATGTAGGGAACGAACCCTTCCTCCTCACCTATGGAGACGGTGTGTGCGATGTAAACCTCGATGAAGTAGTGAAGTTCCACAAAGCCAGCGGTAAGATTTGCACAATGACAGCTATACAGGCTACAAGCCGTTTCGGCGTCATCAAAATGGAAGAAAACGGCACAATCGAGAGCTTTGAAGAAAAGCCCGAAGACAGTGGTACCTGGATCAATGGTGGCTTCTTTGTGGTAGAACCGGAAATTGCTAAATACCTGCATGACGATGCAGATGATATTATGTGGGAGCGCCAGCCTATGGACGATCTCGCAAAGGACCGCCAGATAGCCGCATACCGTTACAAAGGCTTTTGGAAATGCATGGATACCCTGCGTGATAAAGAAGAATTAGAACACCTCTGGCAAACTGACCCTATATGGAAAAAGTGGTAAGCGCAGAATACCTGCGTTCTGTATTTAATGGCAAACGCGTGTTCCTTACCGGGCATACCGGTTTTAAAGGCGCATGGATGCTGCAGATTCTGCACTCGCTGGGTGCAATTGTAAAAGGCTATTCACTAGCACCTGAAAAGAAAAACGACCTCTATAACCAGGTTGAAGGCGACAAGCTTTGCTACAGCTCTGTAATTGCCGATGTATGTGACAAGGCGAAGCTGCAAACAGAAATAGTAAGGTTTGAGCCTCATTTCATATTTCACCTTGCAGCCCAGCCATTAGTGCGCCGCGGCTACGATCTTCCATCATATACTTTTATGGTGAATGCCCAGGGTACGGCTCACGTGCTGGATGCTATGCGTTCGCTCGTACCCGGCTGCGTTGGAGTAATGATAACTACAGATAAGGTGTACGATAATCCTGAGCGTGGTCTTCCCTTTAATGAAGATGACAAACTAGGTGGTTATGATCCATATTCAGCAAGTAAGGCAGCAGCGGAAATCGTTATTGATTCATTCCGCAGGTCCTTCTTTAACCCCAAAGATTACCATCTTCACGAAAAATCAATAGCATCTGCCCGCGCAGGCAATGTTATAGGTGGCGGCGATTATTCCGATGATCGTATTGTACCTGACATTGTACGGTCTATAGCCTTTGGCGAAACCGTGGGTCTGCGCAATCCAAACTCGGTGCGACCCTGGCAGCACGTGTTAGAGCCCGTCGGCGCTTACCTGCTCCTGGCTGCAAAAATGAGTGAAGACCCGGTACGTTTCAGCACTGCCTATAATTTCGGTCCAAACCCTGAGGATATGCTCACGGTTGAAGACCTGACCAAAACATTTATAGAAAGCTACGGAGCAGGCAGCCACAGAAGCTTTACTGAAGAAGGAGCGCCGCATGAGGCAAAACTCCTGCTGCTGGATAGCAGCCGTGCCTTGGAGCACCTCGGCTGGAAGTCTCAAATGGACGCACGCACTGCCATACAGTGGACAGCAGAATGGTATGCCGACAAGCATCACTCCGCCCATGAAAAGTGTTTACAACAGATAGTGGAATATTTTGGATAAACCTAAAAATGCCTAAGATCCAAGCAATACCGCTAAGCGGTGCATTTATTATTACGTTGCCCGCATCTCACGATAGCCGTGGCACATTCGTAAAGACATATTCCGAATCGCAGTTCCGCGAAGCCGGCATAGACTTCACACTTCGCGAAAGCTATTTCTCGTTCTCAAAGAAAGACGTGATACGGGGTATGCACTTCCAGTTACCACCGCACCAGCATAGTAAGATTGTTTTCTGCCCGGTAGGTTCTATAATGGATGTAATCGTAGACCTCAGAAAAGACTCCCCCACCTACCGTCAGTACTATGCACACGAGCTATCTGCAGAAAACCATAAGGCAGTTTTTATACCCGAAGGATTTGCACATGGCTTTAAATCGCTCACTGACGATTCACTCACCTGTTACCTCGTATCATCAGAGTACAACAAAGCCCATGATACCGGCATTAGATATGATACTATAGGATATGAATGGAATGTTAATGAACCAATTTTATCTGCACGGGACCTGTCATTTGTGACTATGGACGAGTTTGAGAGCCCGTTTTAAGATCGTACGGAAAATCTCATTTAAATAATAACACCTAATTTTGCACTTCAAATTTTTCTCGAAATATGAAAATGGATAAAGTCCTTGACAAACTTGGTATAAAAAAAGTAAATGAAGGCGCTGCTACAGGCACAAAATGGCTGAAGGCTGGCGGCGATAAAATAGATTCTTTCTCACCGGTAGATGGCAAGAAGATAGCCAGCGTAACTGCGGTGACTCGGGAAAGCTATGACGAAGTAATTGAAAAGGCACACTCGGCTTTTGCTGAGTGGCGCATGTGGCCGGCACCAAAGCGCGGTGAAATAGTGCGCCAGGTAGGTGAAGCACTGAGGAAATATAAAGAACCGCTAGGCCAGCTCGTATCTTATGAAATGGGCAAAAGCCTGCAGGAAGGTTATGGCGAAGTGCAGGAGATGATAGACATCTGCGACCTGGCTGTGGGCATGAGCCGCCAGCTATATGGCCTTACCATGCACAGTGAGCGTCCGCTGCACCGCATGTATGAGCAGTGGCACCCACTGGGTGTAGTAGGCGTTATCAGCGCATTCAACTTTCCGGTGGCCGTATGGAGCTGGAACAGCATGATCGCTTTTGTATGCGGTAATACCTGCGTATGGAAACCATCTGAGAAAGCGCCGATCTCTGCAATTGCCTGTCAAAATATTATTTCAGAAGTACTTAAGGCTAATAGTGTTCCAGAAGGCGTGTGCGGCCTTGTAGTGGGCAACCGCGATTGTGGCGAGTGGATGAGCAATGATACGCGTGTACCGCTGGTATCGGCTACGGGTTCTACCCGCATGGGTAAGGCTGTGGCTGCGGCAGTTGCAGGCCGTTTGGGGCGGTCTCTGCTTGAGCTGGGTGGCAACAATGCCATTATCATATCAGAACATGCCGATCTGCATATTGCACTGGTAGGGTCTGTGTTTGGCGCAGTGGGAACTGCCGGACAGCGTTGCACCACTACCCGTCGCCTCATCATTCATGAGAGCATATACGATGCATTTAAAAAGAAACTGGTAGCTGCTTACAAGCAACTGGTAATAGGTGATCCGCTTAGCGAGAAGTCGCATATGGGACCACTTATAGACCAGGATGCCGTGGCTGCATATACCAATGCCATAAAGGAAGTGAAGAAAGCAGGTGGTAAGGAAATAGTGGCTGGTGGCGTGCTTAGCGGCGAAGGCTACGAAAGCGGCTGCTATGTAAAACCATGCGTATTTGAAGCAGATAACAGCTGGCCTATAGTACAGCATGAAACTTTCGCTCCCATACTGTACCTGATGAAATATAGCAAGCTGGAAGATGCCATAGCTATGCAGAATGGCGTGCCACAGGGCCTTTCATCGTCTATAATGACGCTGAATATGCGTGAGGCAGAGACCTTCCTGGCACACCTGGGCAGCGACTGCGGCATAGCCAATGTGAACATAGGCACCAGCGGCGCAGAAATAGGCGGTGCTTTCGGTGGTGAAAAGGAAACCGGCGGTGGCCGCGAAAGCGGATCAGACAGCTGGAAAGCATATATGCGCCGCCAGACCAACACCATCAACTGGAGCGATAAGCTGCCATTGGCACAGGGTATAAAGTTTAAGGTGTAACCCATTAAAGGGCTTCACGGAAGTTACTCACCCCGGTCCTCTCCTCAGAGAGCGCTGGGGTGAGTCTTTTTATGCTTAAATTTGCCGCAGAGGAGACGAAATGACCAAAGAGGAATTCAGTAAAATAGCCCCGTCTATACCCCACCAGCCGGGTTGCTACAAGTATTACGACAAGAACAAAGAACTGCTATATGTAGGCAAAGCAAAAGATCTGCGCAAGCGTGTAAGCTCCTACTTCAATAAGAACCTGGACAACTTTAAAACGCGTAAACTGGTATCCGTCATTGCTGCACTTGATTTTACCGTTACCGACACCGAGCATGATGCCTTCTTGCTTGAAAATTCGCTGATAAAGCATCATCAGCCACGGTTCAACATTACGCTTAAAGATGACAAGTCTTACCCGTTTATCGTAATAAAGAAAGAGAATTTCCCCAGGGTATTTTTCACAAGGCGGGTCATAAAGGACGGCTCTGAATACCTGGGACCCTTTACCGGGCTCGGCAGGGTGCGCGAACTGCTGGAACTGATAAAACAAAACATACCACTACGCACCTGCAACCTGAACCTTACACCATATAACATAAGCAAGGGGAAATTTAAAGTTTGTCTTGAGTACCACCTGGGCAATTGTAAGGGGCCATGCGAGGGTCTGCAGACTGAAGAAGAGTACAAGCTAAACCTGCAGCAGGTGCGGCATGTGTTGAAGGGGAATATCAACGACGTAATAAAAGATCTGAAAGCGGAAATGAATGCGCTGGCTGCTGATTTACAGTTTGAAAAAGCTCAGGTGGTAAAGAAAAAGATAGAGTCGCTCCTTACCTACCAAAGCAAATCAACCGTGGTAAACCCACGAATGGAAAATGTCGACGTAGCTTGTATACTTTCAGACGAAGGGCATTTCTATGTACATTATATGATGGTGAATGATGGTAGTGTGATACACTCCAACACCGTACAGATAGAAAAGCAAATAGAGGACGAAGAAGATGCAGATGTGCTGTCTCTGGCGCTTGCTAACCTTATGGAAAAGCACAACAGCCTGGCAAGGGAAGTAATAGTGCCTTTAGAGGTTGACGTAATGGACCCGCAGATAAAAGTGACTGTGCCAAAGGCTGGCGATAAAAGGCAGTTACTTGATCTGAGCATAAAGAACGCCCATATATTTATGCAGGACGTGAAGAAGAAAAACACCCTGCTGCTTGGTGAAAAATCCAAAGAACAAAGTATGCAGGTATTGGAGGAACTTCAGGAGGCCCTGCAACTTTCCGCGCTGCCCACGCATATTGAATGTTTCGATAACTCTAATTTTCAGGGGGCATACCCGGTGGCAGCCATGGTTTGTTTTAAGAATGGCCTGGCAGCCAATAAGGAATACCGTCATTACCATATAAAGACCGTAGAGGGCATTAACGACTTCGCCTCTATGAGTGAGGTGGTGTACCGCAGGTATAAACGCCTGATGGACGAGAAACAGCCACTACCGCAGCTGGTGATAATAGACGGAGGCAAAGGCCAGCTCGGCGCAGCCATGCAAAGTATAGAAAAGCTAGGGCTCACCGGTCGAATGACGCTGGTGGGCCTTGCAAAACGAGAAGAGTCGCTTTTCTTCCCGGGCGATACAGAGCCCATACAATTATCATTTGACACACAGGCGCATCTGCTCATAAGGCGTATAAGGGATGAAGTGCACCGTTTTGGTATCACCTTTCACCGGCAGATACGTAGCAAGGGTACTATAAAGAACGAGTTGGAGGAAATACCCGGCATTGGCGAAAGCACCGCGACCATGCTGCTTAAAGAATTCCGCTCTGTAAAAAATATTAAAACCCTTACCGAGCGTGAGCTCACCAGGGTTATAGGCGCTTCAAAAGCCCACGTCGTTTGGACATATTTTAATCCCTCGTAGCTTGGAGCGCTCTGTTTCACAAAACAACGCTAATTGTAGCTGCAAATAACCATTAATAAACAAAGAGGCACTATTATTGTATCACCCAAATGGTCATTACATTTGAACCACCATTTAGCACGCTATGCATTTATCCTTGCAGGGAGTAATACCAATACCGTTACGCGAAAAAGTAACCGCTAATAAAAGCGGGATGTGGAATACTACGCTATCACTTACAAAGGGAGAATATGTTTTTGTACAGGCTCCTTCCGGCACTGGCAAAACAACCCTTATCCATATTCTTTACGGATTAAGAACAGATTATGAGGGTAACGTAAAGTGGAGTGACTCGGCATTAAAAGCAACGGGCAAGGAAGAGTTAGCAATGCTGAGAGCAAATAACATCAGTGTCATTTTTCAGGATATGCGTCTGTTTCCCGAATTAACCGCCTGGGAAAACATAGATATAAAGCGGCGCCTGACAAATACGGTGAGTGAGCAGCAGGCGCACGAATGGCTGGAGCGATTAGGTCTTAAAGAAAAAGCGAATTCAATAGGCAGTACCCTTTCATATGGAGAGCAACAGCGTGTCGCCATAATCCGGGCATTGGTGCAACCGTTCGACTGGCTGCTGATGGATGAGCCTTTTAGCCACCTCGATCATGCAAATATTGATAAAGCACGTGCGCTTATTGGCGAAGTCGTACATCTGCATGGTGCAGGTATGTTACTTGCAGATCTCGATAAAAATGACTTTTTCCCTTACACCAAAACTATATACCTGTGAGTGATAAGGCAACAAACAGCATGCTCAGGACACTGCTTATGCGCACGCAGCATAGTTCGCGGCTTTGGGTCGCATTGGCTGCGCTTTGTGTCGGCACTACCCTGCTGCTGCTAAGCGTTATGATCTGGTGGAACTTCAGCGAATTGCTTTACGGCAAAAATCAGAACGACTCACTGGGCAGCACTTTCCTCATCATAGGCAAGAGGGTTACCCAGCAGAACATGGGTACACCTGGTGCTACCGTATTCCTGTTATCGGAAATTGACTCCCTGAAAAGCGCACCACAAGTGCAGGATGTCGGCATTATTACGTCCAACCACTTCCCGGTCTATGCTATGATGGGCGGACAATTGCAGCTGGCTACCGACCTGCCACTGGAAAGCGTACAGGATAAATTCATTGACAAGCTGCCCGATGACTGGAAATGGCAGCCCGGCAGCCGCGACCTCCCTATCATTGTCTCCTCGCTGTTTCTCAACACCTATAACTATGTATTTGCGCCAAGCCAGGGCTTGCCTCAACTCTCTGAAGCGTCTGTCAAGTCCATAGCGCTTAACCTGAAAGTCGGTGAAGGTGACAAAGCAGAAATTTTCTCTGCCCATGTAGTTGGCTTCTCTGACCGTATAGGATCAGTATTGGCACCTCAATCCTTTATCGACTACGGCAATAAGGTTCATGGAAAACCGGGGCAAGCCTCGGCCCCTTCACAGCTGATCTTAAAAGCAAAAGACCCATCTGACATAAAGTTTAGCGACTACCTGCAGCGCCATGACTATGAAACCAATACCCAAAACCTGCGCTGGAGCAAAATACGAGCCATTGTAGAGGTGGTGGCAAGCGCTACCGGCGTTCTGGCGCTTTTGCTAATGGGCATTAGCACATTGGTATTTATCTTGTTTATTGAGCTCACTATAGCGCGTGCACAGCATTCGCTCACTTTATTACTTCAGTTAGGCTATGGGCCGGGTTATCTTAGCCGGTATATGATCGGTCGGTTTCTACCTATGGTACTCGGCACGGTAGCTGCCTCTGCAATCATCACTGTAGCCGGACAAGCGATATTATCAATAGCTGCAAAATCGCAGCATCTGGAACTTCCTTCAATACCTGGTTGGCCTGTATGGGCTGCTTTGTTCGTTAGCACAGCTATCCTTGTTTCGCTTGTTACCAGGTCCATTAGCAGTGCTATAAAAAAGCATTAGTAGCAATAGTGAGCAGCAGATATGCTGCAGATTTTAGGTAAGATCCATATATGACTTCCTGCCAAACCGGAGAATATACAGTATGTTAACCAGGAACGACAAAACAATAATGCTCTGCAACACCATAGACAGGTCATAATTCAAAAAGAACCTCTTGATGCATGCAGCAGGTGCAAGTCCTTCAAAGCCGTTGAAATAATCAGTGTGATTAATAATGAACGTTAGCCCGGCCCAGTAAAACACTACTGTAAAGACCATATTGAAAGCCTGGAATCTTGTACGGTTATGCTCTCCGGGCCATATAAAATACCTGATAGACAACAACGATATAATAGCTAAAACATAGTTTAGAACCGCCAGTATCTGGCATTTAAATGTAATTGCAGGATTATTTGCTGCACCAAAACAAAACATTGGAATTTCAACTAGCGACAATACAAGGATAGCCTTCTTCATATTTACATTTATTTAGGTTTATTAAAACTAAAAAAATGAAATTGAAAATTTTACCAAGTCGTTACAAATAACAATTGAATAACTATGATTTTAATGCATTTTCCCATTTACACACCACAGCCGTAGCAACGCTGTTGCCTACCACATTCATCGATGCACGACCCATATCCAGCAGCGGGTCTATACCCAGTAGTAATGCTAATCCTGCTTCTGGTATTTTAAAAGTCGCCAGCGTACCTGCAATGACCACTAACGATGCTCTTGGCACGCCGGCTATTCCTTTGCTGGTGAGCATTAATACCAGCAACATGCTGATCTGTGTGCCGGTATCAAGGTGTATGCCGTAAGACTGCGCTATGAACAACGACGCAAAAGTCATATACATCATTGACCCATCCAGGTTGAAAGAATATCCGAGTGGTAAAACGAAACTGACCACCTTTTCATCGCAGCCAAAGCGCTGCAGTTCCAGCAGAAGTTTTGGAAATGCGGCCTCGCTGCTCGTTGTAGAGAAGGCAACCAGGGCAGGTTCTTTAATATGCCTGAGCAAGGCTGGCACTCTGCTCCTTATAAATAGCCATGCAGCAAAAAGCAGTATAGCCAGGAGAATAAACAGACCTAAATAGAACTCACCGATAAACAATGAATAGGTACGAAGTATGCCCAGCCCTTGTTTTGAAATCACAACGGTCATAGCCCCAAAGACAGCCAATGGCGCAAAGTTCATTATATAGCCTGTCATCTTCAGGATCACATGGGCAATCGCATCAAAAGCACGAATGACGATATCTCCCTTTTCACCCAGGGATGCCGTTGCCACGCCGAAGAATATTGAAAATACCAGCACTTGTAATATTTCGTTCTTTGCCATTGCATCAAAGATGCTTGTCGGGAAAATATGTGTGATGAACTCTCGCAAAGAAAGACCAGACTGAGCAACAGTGCCAGCTGCAGCAGCCGGAAGCGGCAGATGCATACTAGCTCCTGGTTGAAAAAAATTGACAATTATCATGCCTAGTGAAAGGCTTACTAACGATCCGCATATAAACCACAGCATCGTCTTACCACCTATGCGACCCACGGTCTTCACGCTTCCTTGTTTAGCCACGCCTACCACAAGAGTTGTAAATACAAGAGGTGCAACGATCATCTTGATCAATCGCAGGAAGATATCGGCCAGAATCGAAAACGGCTCCAACACCTTGTCCCGGGCTATTGATGACCTATCTGCAAAATATTGATTGAGCATAAAGCCCAGGCAAACACCGGCCACCATAGCTATAATAATATACAGCGTTAGCCGGTTGCTTTTATTAGGTAGAGCTGTTGACATTGAAATGCAAAATACTGCTTGTAACAATAATAACAGAATAATGATTTTATAGAATATTCAGTAACTTTAAACAAAGAAGCAAAAATGCAAACGCTCACCATCACGATCAATAATGATTCGGCAATAAAAACGCTGCATGAACTTGAAAAAAAGCACTTCATCAAAATCGTAAAAAATATTAACGAACGTACTCCTGCAATTCCAAGCGGAGCACCTTTAAGTGTGGATGAATTCCAGGAATGGATCCTACAGGCAGAAAAAATGCCTACTGTTAGCCTTGAAGAAGCAAAATCAATATGGAGCCAAAAAAGGAAATTGCTGGTAAAACATACAAAGTAAATTTATCGCATAACGCGCTAGGCAATATCGATGACATAACCACATATATTGCGTTCACTAATCATCAGCCACTTAATGCGATAAAAGTTGTTGACGGTATATTTGAAACCATTGAACGGATTGGAATCCACCCCTTTGCATTTAGAGAATGTGATGAAATACCAACAAAAAATAAATCTTATCGCCAGGCTGCTTGTCTTTCCTGGCTCGTCGTTTATAGAATTACACTGACTGACATTGTAATACTTGGCATTGTAAATGCGGCAATGAAGCCATCAAGGTTAAAAGCACTTAGAAAAATCAGGTAAACGGTAGTTCAATACAGCAACTTGCCTTGCACTGATACGTTTCCTTGCAGCCCACCACTGTGAATACACAGAATACGGGCGTCAGCAGCAAAATACCCGGCCAATACTTGTTGTCTCACGCCGTACATCATTTTAGCAGTGTATACAATATCCAGAGGTATATTATTGATTTTATAAAACTCATTCATGAAAGTGAGCAACTCCGTATTCCACTTTCCAAACCCGCCAAAGTGCCATTCGTCAAACAACTGCCAGCTTTCTTTTTTATCGGTATGCAAATGTGTGAAGATATGCTCCTTTAGATACAGGCCTTGCTTCATTGGCACATACCCGACTAATTGCTGACGGACATCTAAGCTATTCCTGAGCCCAATAAGCGTAGTACCCGTGCCAACTGCCACCGCAACAAGGCTGTAGCTGGCATTTACAAACCTGTCTATCAGCCCGGCACCCCGCCTGCCCCACTCATTTGCTCCGCCTTCCGGAATGATAAACAATTCGTCAAATTGTGAGGCCATTTCCCTTATCCAGTCGGCGTCTTCCTTGCGGTCATATTCCTCCTTAGTAACGAAAATTAGTTTCATTCCGGCATTCTGGCATTGCATCAGTGTGGGCGTAAGAATATCATACCTCCCCCTTACTATACCAATTGTCGTTATCCCAAACATCTTACCGGCACATGCTGTTGCTACCAGATGGTTTGAATACCCACCGCCAAACGTAACCAGCGACTTAAATCCTCTATCAATTGCGTGGCGTATATTCAGTCGTAGCTTAAACCATTTGTTGCCGGATATTACAGGGTGCAGCAGATCCAGGCGAAGCATGTCTATAGCCGCCACCTTGCTTTGGTACCAATCCGTATCAATTGGCTGAATCACTGCAAGACGTTCGTCAATTGTATCCATACTCCTTCAGGTAGTTGTCATTGTCGCGCCACTTTGGGCGCACCTTCACAAATAGTTCCAGGTGCACCTTTCGCTCCAGGAATTCTTCAATTACCTTTCGGGAGTTAATACCAAGTTGCTTTATCATACTGCCGCCCTTACCCAGCAATATCATCTTCTGGGTTTCGCGGCTTACAATAATGTCTGCTTTTATCACCGTCAGCGTAGACTTTTCTTCAAAAGCCTGTATAAGCACAGCCGAATGATATGGTATCTCCTCCTCGTATAGAGTATAAATTTGCTCTCTTATCATTTCGCTCACAAAAAAACGCTCTGAGCGATCAGATATGCTATCATCAGGATAAAATGCAAAACCTTCAGGTAGTGATTTTAGAATAAGAGGCAGTATTTTATCAGTATTTATCTTCTTTTGGGCCGATACGGCTAGTACCTGCCACCCTTTATAGTGCTCCCTGTATTTATTTATGATGCCTTCTATGGTGCTTTTATCTTTTACCATATCCACCTTATTAAGCAGTAATATAACAGGTACTTTTAACTTCAGCGAGTTGCTGATTGTCTCAAAATCTTCTATAGGCTGGGTAATATCGTGCATCAGTATCGCTACATCTGCATCTTCCAGCGCGCTCTTCACCTGCAGCATCATTTTTTGATGCAGTTTGTATTTCGGCTCTATGATGCCAGGAGTATCTGAAAAAACTATTTGGTACTCCGGCTCCGAGAGGATACCCAGAATACGGTGCCGGGTGGTCTGCACCTTAGGGGAAATAATAACAAGACGCTCGCCCAGCAGCAGATTCAGTAGCGTAGACTTACCAGCGTTCGGTGCACCAAAAATATTTACAAAACCAGCTTTAAATGTTGCAGACATGAGTGTGTAAAAATAGGTGGAATGATCGAAATGAGCGAGGCGAATTTGTTTATTGCCAGCGCGACTAAATCTCCTATTGGAACGATAGTATTACTGTGTACGAACATTTCAAATGTTTATACACCAATAGTCCTGGATACTATCGGAGGTGTATTAATGCAATGGATACGCTAAAAAATATGCTAATGCCGAAGATTAATTCAGGAAATACTTTTACATTTAGCCTGATAAAAATTGATTCTTAAAAGCACCTGTGCCCGAGTCAAAAAAATGAAAATAAATGAGCCAAATCAACCGAAACCGCAATTGCCCTGTCTGTATTTCAGCGTCAACAGATAAAATAATTACTGTAGATTTCGAATTATTTGATGGCCACCCCATGAATGGCGGCTATGATGTGGTGCAGTGCACAACTTGCGGCTTTGTCTATGCCAACACACCCGTTACTCAAAATGAGCTTGACCATTATTATACAGAACTTTCAAAATACGAAGACAAAACGTTGTCAACCGGCGGCGGATTTACTGAAAACGATAAAAAAAGGCTTGCAGACACCGCGAAATTTATCAGTCAGTACATTACCGATAAAAGTTCTCGGATCGTTGACCTGGGGTGTTCCAACGGCGGATTACTGAAGGAATTGATAAACCTTGGCTACAACAATGTTGTAGGAATTGACCCTTCGTCAGCTTGTGTTACTATTACCCGGCAGGAAGTTGGCTGTGAATGCCACCAATATTCGCTGTACGATATACCGAATAGTATAGGGAAGTTTGATGTTATCCTTTCAACACATGTACTGGAGCACTTACTTGATGTGAGGAGCGCAATAGAAATATTTGACAATTTGCTAAACCCGGACGGTTATGTATATATAGAATGTCCAAATGCTGCATGCTATAAAGAGGTGATACATGCACCACTGCAGGAGTTTAACGCAGAGCATATCAATCATTTTACTGAAACTGCATTCCAGAATTTAATGGGAGCATTTCAATTCGGAAAGATAACTACGGGCGATAAGATATTTAAGATCGCGTCTGACCAGGATTATCATGCCGTCTATGGCATCTTTAAGAAAGATAACACCAACACATACATTCAGCAATATGATGGTACTATCCGAGCAGATATACAGGAGTACATTGATAAATCTAATATTATCCTTGACGAGATTAAACGCGATATAGCAGGCCTTCCGGAAAATCTGCCTGCTGCCTTGTATGGCATAGGCCAGTTTTCCTTTAAGCTCCTGAAAACTGACGTTTTTCAACACGGGCGAAAATTCAAATTGTTTGATAACAACAATATGAACGTGGGTAAAAAAATAAATGGCACCACGATATTAGCCGGAAAGGAACTGCTGGCGGAATATAAAAGGGAGAAGTTTTCTATAGTGATATCGTCCCTGATCCATGAAGCCGCCATCAGAAAAAACATAGAACTGCTCTTTAGGGAAAATGGTGAAGTACCGCCTGTAATTTTAGGTTTCTCTAGGCTATTATAGGCCGGAAAAAGAATTACTTATTGAAATTCACCCTTTCTTTTTCAATGACCAGGGGCCGTTTCCTTACTTGGGTATGTATGGCGCCAATGTACTCACCTATGATACCGATAAAGAATAGCTGAACCGACGAGAAAAAGAATACACCAATTACCAGTGGCGCCAGGCCAACTTCAAACCTGTTCCAGAAAAGCAATTTATAGATCAAATATACTACGGCCACTAATAAGCTGACCATAGCCGAAAAGAAACCAATAAAAGCTGAAAGTCTTAGCGGGAGCTTTGAATGATTGGTGAACCCCAGCATGGCTATGTCATATAGCGTGAAAAAATTATTCTTGGTCTTTCCCGCTGCCCGCTCTGGCTGTGTGTATATTATTTCAAATCGATCGAAACCCAATTCTGTGATAAGCCCCCTGAAATATGGGTATGGGTCGTCCAGTTCCCTGATTATAGAAATAAATTGCTGATCATACAACCCGAAACCAGTGAAGTTTTTTACCGGCTGTTCGCCACTATCAGACATCTTATTCAGCAGATTGTAAAATGCGCCGCGGATGGCAAACATGATCGGGTTCTCCTTACTTTTCTTCTTTATTCCAATTACTATCTTAAAACCCTCTTCCCACTTTGCCAGGAAGGTTTCAACCATTTCTGGCGGGTCCTGAAAATCAGCTACAAGCGTTATAACCGCATCCCCCTTGCACTGTACTATACCATAAAATGAAGACCGGATATGACCAAAATTTCTGGCATTTACAATGACCTTTACATTCTTGTTTGTCTCCGCAATATTTTTCAGCAGCGCCACCGTTTTATCAGTAGAACCGTTGTCAATAAAAACATGCTCATAAGTATACTGAGGCAATTTCAAAAAAACATTTCCAACCGCTTTTATCAGCGGCTCTACATTATCTTCCTCATTGTAGCATGGAGTGATAATCGATATGTGCTTCTTTGTCCCGTCCATGATCAGCAATAAACTCTTTTGAAATTGTCGAGGGCATCAGCAGCCTCCTGCAATGTAAAATCGGTGATTTTAAAAAAATCAAATTGTTCGTTCATCATAATAAGCGGCAAAGCATTACCAATGCGTTTCTTATCCTGTTTCATTGCGTCAATAACGAGACTATTGTCTATTTGTGCCAACTGTTTATAGTCTACCTTCAGCAGATCAAACAATACGGAATTTATCTTCTCGTATAGCGAAACAGATAAATGCCTCTTGGTTACCGCCACATTGTTGGCAAGTATCATGCCTACAATGATGGCCTGTCCGTGGGGTATTTTATAGTGAGTAGCCGTTTCTAATGCATGGCCATATTCATGACCATAATTAAGCAGATTCCGCTTCCCCTGATCAAATTCATCTCCATCCATATACGTCCACTTGATATCAAGAGACTGCTGGGTTGCAGACAATATAGTAGCCACATCACGTCCATGAATAGCGGATAGCTGAGAAGAAAGCAAATCGAGCTGCTCCATTCCGCCCATAATATGCAGCTTCACCACTTCGCCCATTCCGCTGTAAAAATCCTCTTCTTTAAGCGTATTGGTAAATTCGGTACTAACAAATATATCGTGGGGAGGATAAAATGTGCCTAATATGTTTTTATATGACTTATAATTGAGCGAAGTCTTACTCCCCATACAACTATCCGCTTGCGCCAACAGCGTAGTAGGAACATAGATCCAGTGCAGGCCCCGATAAAAGGTGCTAGCTACAAATCCGCTCACATCCTGCGTTATACCACCACCAATGGAAATGATCTTGGTCTTTTTTGTAGGTTTCAGCGCAATGATCTTATCATAAACCTGCTCAGCACCTGCAAGTGTTTTATTTTCTTCAGTTGCATCAAGTAACACAAGGCTCCCGCTGTTTTTGATCAGCGAAAACTGTGTCAGGTATAGCTCAAAAACGTGTTTATCAACAATGAAAACCGCTTCCGGGGTTTGCAATAAAAGAGCAAGGAAAGACAGATCCGGTTCAAAATGAAGGGAGTAATCATGAATGCTCGACTTTATGTTCTTGATCTGGCTCATAAGATCGTAAATCCACCGTCAGCAAAAATGGTTTGCCCGGTGATAAAAGTATTTTTTTCAGAAGCAAGAAAGAATATGATCTCTGCTATTTCCATCGGTTCTGCCAGGCGGTTCAACGGCAAATTAGCTTTTATTGCTTCGATCTGTTCTGCAGTATTATTGATCTTTGTAAGCTCCGTATTTACAAATCCCGGAGCCACTGCATTTACCAGAACATTATTTTCCCCGTACTCAATGGCTGCAGTCCTGGTAAAAGCATTTATAGCGGCCTTTGACGACGCGTAAATAGCCCTTCCTTTTTTTGATACACTACTCCATATAGAGCTGATATTAACAATCCGGCCATAGCCAGCAGATTTCATACCGGGAGCCAGTAGATCAGTTAAGAGTACTGGCGCCCAGAAATTTGTATCGACAAGCTTGCGGGCATCGCTAAAATTGATGTCGCCGATATTTGCAAGAGGATTGATACCCCCATTATTGATCAGAACATGCACAGGTTCTTGTAAGGCTGATACATAATGGCGTATACTCTCTTCCGAACTAAGGTCCATTTCACTCCGAGACGGAGCCAAAACCCGGTAGCCCATATCGTTGAATTTCTGGGCACAAGCCTTACCTATCCCCTTACTGGAACCTGTAATTAGCGCAGTTTTACTCATATTTTCCACCCGCCTGTGATATTAGCTTATCGTAGCGCTGCTGCAGCATATCAATACGGTTTTCATCTTCCTTGTATATCATGCCATAAAAGTCGCGTTTGTTCTTAAGCCACATAAGCTCAAAACCTACTGCCTTCAGAATGCCTTTATCTCCACCGTTCCTCAGCGTAGCGTTCTTCGCGTCAAACAATACTTTCCTGGTCTCAAACTTATCCAGGTTACCCTGAGTCAGGTTATCAAAGAAAGGTAACGACTCAGAGGAAACGCCCCCGCCAATAACGCACTCCATGTCCTTATTGAATTTCTTTGCCTTTACAAGCACTTCTTCACATATGTTACGGATAGCTTCAGAATTAATGTCACTGCGCGTAAGACCCATAGAGCCGGTCATATCTACCCTGCCTACTACCACACCTTTTAGCTCTGCAATATTGGGCAGCGCCAGCATGTCATCGAAGTTCTTTACGGTAGAGATCGTTTCCACATTGATCAGGAAATCTACTTCCTTCCTTTCTTCCTGCGGAAATGCAAGATTCGCACAGGCAAGGAATTTCTTCAACGCATAAGGCGTTTCTATCATCGGTCCTACTATCCGGGTAACACCGATAGACCGGGAATCATACATGTCTTTCAGGGCTTCACAGCCGCCAATTTTTATAGTGAGGTCAAGTCCGGCCTTTGTGATAACTTCTTTAAGGCGAAGTGCCTCTTCCAAACGAGTACCTTCCGCTTCAAATTCAGCTTTTATGCCAATTGCGAAGTGATTCTCCTTCAGATCCTTCAACTGGTCGACCATTTTTCTTTCTAATAAATTCACTGCCTGGTAGTTTTAAGTGTTATCGAAAATGCTAAAATAATATAAATCAGCCATTATACTCCTTAATAAATAAATTAGTCCTGAATTCCTCTCTGTCCATAAAAGGTGCGAGATCTTCAAGCGGCGCAGATATCATACGACCATCTTCAAGCCTCTTAGAAGATACTTTCGGTAAAAATTTATAATCTTCCGTTAGCATCACTTCACAGATCACCGGCCCGTCGGTTGCAAGAAATTCCTCGATTTCCCTTTTGAGGTCATCCTGTGAAGTTATCCTGCAAGTAGAAAATCCATATGCCTGGCCTAGCTTAATAATATCCGGAAAACTAACACCTGAATTTGGGTCTGACCCAACACGGTGGCCTCCGAAGAATCCATCCTGCGTCTGTTTTATAGAAATATAACCGTTATTATTAAGATAAATAATTTTTATGGGCATGTTATGATGTATCACCGTCTGCAGCTCCTGTATATTCATTTGTATGCTGCCATCCCCTGCTATACAAACAACATCTTTCATATTATTTGCAACACAGGCACCAATAGAAGCAGGCAGATCAAAGCCCATAGAGGCGCAACCACTGTTCCAGAACATACGGATCCTGTTTTTTACGGGCATCGCCTGCCATGGCGCCACACAAGCGGTACCATCTCCAGTTACACATACAGTCCCGTCTTTCATGCATTGACCAAGCACCTCCATAAATACGTATGGATGCACGCCCTTATCCAGTGCATAATACTCAGGCAACACCGTAGGATATTTCTGTTTTCTGACCTTGTTCCATTCTAGCCAATCGGCATGAAGATGGGCTGCAGAGTTCCCTAAACTGTCGCTCAGCAAGCGAATAAAATCTACAGCATCTGCACAAACAGGAAGGTCGGGCCTTACTGTAGGTTTCAGTAGCTCAGCCTCGTCTATATCAACGATAACTTTATAAGCTTCCCTGGCAAAAAACTCCCAGTTGTAACTTACCTGCCTTATGTTATTGCGGGTGCCTATCGTTATAAGCAGATCTGCATTCTGCACACAGAAATTACCTGCCCTGTTGCCGAGCGTGCCGAAACGGCCTATATAGTTGTTGTTATCCTCCCCTATCACATCCATCCCGTTGAATGTTGTTACAACTGGAATGTTACAGGCACCTAACAACGACTCAAATTCCGCTATGGCACCGGAAATGCGAATACCGTGCCCGGCGAGTATCACCGGTCGCTGAGCTTGTCTTATTTTCTCAGCTACGCTATCAACTTTTATTTTTAATTCATCGTTTGTTTGAACATTCGGAATATCGAAGCCCTTGAGCTGGCCCTCGTCAACAAGTGCACCTTGAATATTCATAGGCACGTCAAGCCAAACCGGCCCCTTGCGGCCTGTTGTTGCCAGCCATATTGCTTTTTCCAGGTAGTACCGTATGTCATTGGCATCCGTGATCATGTGCGCAAACTTGGTAATCGGCGACACCACAGCAACAATATCCACCTCCTGATCGCCTAACTGACGCAAACCTTTCACTTCAGGGCAAGCATGAATTGTTGTCTCAAATTTCACTTGCCCGGAGAGATATAGCACCGGTACTGAATCCGTCCACTGCCCAAGCACACCGTTCAGCGCATTCAGTCCGCCAGGGCCTGTAGTCACGTTCACTACCGCAAGCCTGTTGGCTGTTCTCGCATAACCTTCTGCGGCAATAGCGGAAGCTTGTTCATGGTGATTGTTAATATAAATGAGGTCCCTGCCCAACGAATCGTTGAGATGCATAGCCCCTCCGCCAGTAACCATGAACACATGCTCTACGCCGTATTCTTTTAGTTTTTTCGAGATGTAATCTGTTACTTTTATCATTAACGACACAAAAATAGTCCTTTATTTGTTTACTAATTTCCGGTTACCAAAGTAGCTAAATTATCAAACCGGTCGATCATGTAATGAGGTTTTTTTGTGGCAAGCAAATTTTCACTTTCGTAGCCATATTTAACAGCAACAGTTATAAGATTCTCATCGTGCCCTGCCTGTATATCATTCACTGTGTCCCCTACCATATATCCCTCAGAAAACCCACCCATTCTCTTCAGTTCTGCTACCATATCACGTTTGGTCAAAGCGACCCCAGGGGTCATTTCAAAACCGATAACATGCAAAAAGAAATGCCGGATTTTTTTTGCTTCGAGTATCCGTATAGTTGGTGCGTATCTTTTATTAGTAGCAATATATAATGAATGCCCTTGCTTATGTAATGTATTTATGGTTTCATATACTCCATCATACAAGCTCGTTTCTTTATAATCAGAACTATCATAGATAGACATAAACATTTTCTTTGCGAGCACAATGCGCTCGCGATCTTCCCCATAAACAGTGGATAAAAGGTCGTTAATATTCATCCCATAGTTCAAATCTTCAATAGCCGGATTTTTTCCTGGAGAAATGCTTTTAAAAACACTTTTATAGGTCTGGAATATCTCGTTTTTAGAATCAATAAGTGTTCCGTCAAGATCAAAGATAATATGTGACATTTGCAGGGTGTTATTTGTCAGTCAGTAGAAGGTTTTTGTCCAGCCGATTAATATTCAATAAATACCACGTATATAGTTTCTCTATAGCAGCTGCAATAGGCGTAAAGCGTAAGGATTTAATTGTAGAATGCAACAACGTATTATCACCACTGTATTCTGCGGCTAAACCATCTTCCTTTACCTCTATAGAAATTGGTTTACCTGACACGCTTTTAACAATATTAGCAAGGTCCAGTAACTCGATAGAGTTGTCCGGGGTAATATTAAACGATCGGTCAGCCGGACTGTTTTCAATAAAATGTTCCAATATCGGCATCAGATCATCTACGTATAAGTAGTCAAACTTCCGGTTTTGCCGCAAGGTTATGGGCAGATCAAAAATGGCTTTACAAATGGCGTTAGAAATGAAGCGGATCGCATAGTCCTCATACTTACCAAAAATTCCGAATATCCTGAAATCATATACACCTTCCTGGGAAGGTAGATACTTTCCGAAAATGTATTTATTATACCCATGCTCATCCGCAGGAATAAATGTACCGAAGTAAGATTCCTTCATTTTGGGCTGGTAATGGCGCATATCATAAATGGCACCGCTGCCCATATTTAAAAATTTCTCCCACCGGTCATTATACTTCAGGAGATTAAAAATCATACGGGAGTTGGTAAGCAGCAGGCTTGCCGTATCCGCGGCATTTCTATGCCCGGGTTTCGCAGCGGAATGTATGATTACATCAAATGACTGCTTACTAAAGTAGTTGCTCACACTGGTATCGTCACTGCAATCCAGTTCTGTACGCGGTGGCACATGTAACTCGTACAGGTCAGTTAAATATGATTCGGCAATATTTTTACCAAGGAAACCGGTACCACCCGTCACAAGAATTTTCTTCATGTTATTTACTTATAGATTGCCTTATTGATTCCCATGTACTTGCTATTTGTCCTTTGTCCGTAGCTTTATTGGTAATAGACACTTCCGCAATCGGACCTATATAGTAACGCATAAACCCTAAATTACCTGTAAACAGCTTTTCCGGTGAGTTCTTAAACGGTTTGGGCAGCGGGAATGTACTTGCTAGCGCACCGTTTACATAAACCTCCATGCGGTCGGGGTATACATTCATCACACAGTAACTCCAGTCATCACCCGCTATAGCAGCACCGGTTCCTTTTCCGTTTATTCCGAAAAAGTAGTTAGGTGAATTAATAATATTCGCAATAATAAAACCGCTCGAATCATTCATATTCCCTACCAGGGTAGCATACTGGTATATTTGCCGTTGCGGTTTAAACAACACCTCAACCGAAAATTCAGAAGCCAAATTCACCCCATTCATACCTGCGCCGTCATTTATCCTGGCATTAATACCCGCCGTGTCGGCCGTATATTTTTTATATATAACTTGTCCTGCACGATCAAAAAAAGCTTGCGTTGGCAATTTGTCCTTTCTTTTCACGAGCAATGCCATCGTCTTATTAGTGTCCTTCACCTGGTAAGTAGCCGCTACTGCAGCAAACGGGCGATTCAGGAAATAATAGTTGCAAAAAGCAGGCTCTATAAAAATATTAAAAGACGAATCACTTATTTCTTTTGTCAGCCGGTCAAGATCTGAATTCAGGAACATATCCCCTAGCCCGGGATTAAAAGCCGCCTTCCTGGTATTTCCGTCGAAGTATAAGCATTGATACTGGCGCGCGGTAAACACCAATATCTTTTCCCGGTCTTTTGAGTTTTTCTTCAAAAACTCGCTATTGCTTTCTATCCTTATCTGCTCCTCCTGTTGTTTAGCTTTGTCGTCGTCCTGGTTCACTAGTTCGCTTATCCTGTCCGTTCCTGCCACAACAGAGAAAAACGAGAAGGAAATAACAAACAGAAAAGCAACAAAGAACGCGTTTAGCGCCAGGTCCTTTTTCACTTTGATCACGCTCCACAATTGATCGCCCAAAATGGTAAGCAACATCAGGGTCATACCCGAGCTCTGTGCCAGCTGCCAGTTGTGACTACGTCCCTGGAAATAGGTGAAAAAACCAACACTGAGCGCTGAAAGTAAAAACACCATAGAAGCTTTGGGGTTAATATCCTTTTTATACCACTTACTTATAGAATATGTCATACCAAGCACAATAACTAATGCTACGATATTCCACGGATGAACCAGCGACATGGGAAGCAGGTTAGCGCCTAGCTTACCAAAAACGGTGATTGTAGAGAAAAGAGATGACAGGTCGGGAGATGAGCCATAAGCTACCGCAATTATCAGCTTATATGCATAAAAAGCAACGAATAGCATGCCTATACCAGCGAGCCAGTGTATGGCAATTTTCTTTACCGCTATTTTACCATCAGTGGTGTAAAAATCAGTAAAAGTATTAACCGCCAGCCAGCAGAGATAACTGATTATTCCGATCTCAGGATTCCAAAGAACAAAAAACGCCTGCAAAACTGTTGTAAACCAGTAAATAATCTGCGAGCGCTTATTGAAATACACAGTGGCCAAAAAAATAAGAGTGCTTGGGATAATATAGCGGACAGGATAAAAGGCAAAATTGCAATCGAAATTCTGCCCGAACTTAAAATTGAGAAAAGGAAAAAAGATTACAGATAAAACACCTAAAAAAAGAATAATATTATTATCCACGAACTTCCGGAGCACATAGAAATTGCCAATAAAAGACAGTCCCAGCAATATGCTCATTATCAACGTGAACTTCAAAACACTTAGCCCGATGACACTGAATATAACATTTAGAAAATGAGGATATAGGCCGTATGTGCTAGAAAAATTATTTACAAGCATTGGCAGGCCAGAGTACACCTGGGTCATGGAGTAGTAAACTGCATTAAAATTGTATTTCGTCTCAAAAGCATACGGAAAATAAAATACACTCATTCCTACTGCGGCAATCACCACTGCCCCGAAAACACCGTATCCTACTAACGAAGATGATATTTTGAATGTCTTATTGCCCTCCCAGTTATATTTCTTAACACCCAAAAAGAATAAAGCGCCTAGCGCCGGCACCAAAATGAACGTATAGAGTAGCAGATATTTGCCAATGAAAAAACCATCAAAGTAAAAGTCGAAGTTTGTTTTCCCCACAAAGTCCCTGCTGTTTTGCGGTATCTCGCCACCGTCTTTTACAAACGGATTCTGGGCCGTAAAATCAAACCAGATCATACCCATCAATATCACCACTGGGATCAGGGAAATAACGGTAGCGGTAGGTTTTTTTGCAAGATCCTTTATAAATGCCAGCTTTGAAAAAACACTATAAAAACCCAAAAGTCCCAAGGTAATGACCACAACACCCACCCTGAACAACATGGCCTCCATCGGTTCTGGTCGTGCTGCTTCAGGTTCTATCAATAATCTTTTAGCCTCGGCTAGCGCAGCACTTGTGTCCGGGTGGTACACCTTTTGAATCACAAAAGCTATTACCCAATAAACAAATAAAGAGCAGCAGATCGAAAATACCCAGCGCAGTAGCTCCTCTCTTAATAAGAAATCCCTTTCATCAGCAACCTGGGTTTTAGCGCCAGGGCTAACGTTCTCAGAAACAGGTAAAATATTATTAGGTACAGGTTTTTTCTTGTTTTTTCCCGAACTCATGTGTGTGATTATTAAAAAAATCCAAGATAGCCTTTTTGTTTAAAACTAGCAATTTCAGTAGTCTGGCAGGGCCTCGGATAAAAACAGATAGTTAACCAACACACGGTGTCTGTCATTGAATAAAAATGTTACTTTTACGGCCTGCATTTCAATTAATTAATTGCCATAAAAATGATAAGAATAGCTATTATTGGCTACGGTTACTGGGGTCCAAACCTGGTTAGAAACTTCTACAACACACCTAATTGCTCTGTAGATCTCGTCGTTGACTCACGCCAGGATAGGCTGGACCTGGTTCGCAAAAACTTTCCGGCAACAAGGGTAAGCACCAATATTGACGATGCGCTTAAAAGCACAGATATTGACGCTGTAGTTATTGCTACCCCTACTGCATCGCATTACGGTCTTGCAAAAACTGCTTTGGAAAACGGTAAACATGTGCTCGTGGAAAAGCCCATGGCAAAGAGCGTTAGCGAAGCCGAGGATATGATTGAGACTGCCGAAAAAGCAGGTAAGCTGCTCATGGTCGACCACACATTCCTTTACACCGGTTCTGTAAAGAAAATGAAGCAACTGATCGACAGCGGAGACGTTGGCGACATTACCTATTTTGACTCAACCAGGATTAATCTCGGCCTGTTTCAGCCCGATATCAATGTGCTTTGGGATCTTGCACCGCATGATATATCCATTTTATTTCACCTGATACATTCGCGCCCCGTAAGCGTAAGTGCCACCGGCATATCTCATACGCCCAATGGCCTGGAAAACGTGGCATACCTGACCGTTAATTACGACTCGTCACATATCGCTCACTTTTCATGCTCCTGGTCTTCCCCGGTTAAGATCAGGAAAATACTCATAGGCGGCACGAAAAAAATGATCATGTTCGATGACGTAGAGCCATCTGAAAAAGTAAAAGTCTACGATACCGGCTACAGTGTAAAAGACGATGAGGATAAGCGTAAGCTGCTTGTAGATTACCGTGTAGGTGATATTTATATTCCAAAACTGGATCAGAAGGAAGCACTGAGTGGAATGGCTGCCGACTTCATTAATTCTATAATATCAGGCGGCACCCCGGTTTCCAACAACCGTATAGGGCTTGAAGTAGTAAAAGTGCTCGAAGCTGCCCAAGAATCCATAAGCAGCAAAGGAAAAGAAGTAATGATTAAATATTAATATCTCGCATGGAAGTACTTACTCTAAATACTGAAAAGAAATCGCTCAACAATGTCAAGGTCGGTGAAAACGTACGCATTTTCGACTTTGTAAATGCATACCATTGCTCTATTGATGATAATAGCAAAGTTGGAGCTTTTGTCGAAATACAAAAAGGGGCTACGATCGGTAAAAACTGTAAAATATCCAGCCACACGTTTATTTGTGAGGGTGTGCATATAGAAGACAATGTATTTATTGGCCATAACGTAACGTTTATCAACGACCGTTTCCCGCGCGCCACTAACCCCGATGGCAGCGTGCAGACCGATGCAGATTGGAAACTGGAAGAAACATTCATTAAAAAAAATGCTTCAATCGGCTCATCTGTTACCATTCTTTGTGGTATTATTGTAGGCGAAGGAGCGATAGTAGGTGCGGGCTCAGTAGTTACAAAAAACGTAGCCCCGAATACAATCGTAGCTGGCAATCCGGCTAAATTGATCAAAAAAATTCAACCCTGATTATTCGTATGTCCAAGATACCATGCCTTGACCTGAAAAGGCAGCACGATAACCTTAAGAGCGAACTGTTTGGCGCTTTTGAAAAAGTATATGAGAAGACTGCATTTTCCGGGGGCCCATTCGTAGAGCAATTTGAGAATGAATTTGCTGCTTTCTGCGGTACGAAACATGCCATAGGTGTAAACAATGGCACATCTGCATTGCATCTGGCAATGTTGGCATTGGGTATCGGCCCTGGCGACGAAGTGATCATCCCCGCCAATACATTTATTGCCACTGCCTGGGGAGTATCGCATGCAGGTGCCACCCCCGTTTTTGTTGACTGTACGCCTGATACCTGGCAAATTGATACGTCTAAGATTGAGGCTAAGATAACAGATAAGACAAAAGCCATAATTGGTGTACATCTTTACGGACAGCCATGTGATGTTGGCGCTCTCATGGACCTGGCAGGCAAGCATGATCTGTTCTTTGTAGAAGATGCGGCACAGGCACAGGGAGCCACTTACAAAGGCACAAATATTGGAGGCTTTGGAGAAATGGCTTGCTTTAGTTTCTATCCCGGAAAGAATCTCGGTGCCTGTGGCGAAGCAGGGGGTATTACTACCAACACTGAAAAATATAGTACACATCTAAAGAGTCTTCGCAATCACGGATCTGTAACAAGATATTACCACGACGAAATTGGATACAATATGCGTATGGGTGGCCTTGAAGGAGCGTCACTCAGCGTAAAACTGAAATACCTCGCTGGTTGGAACAACAGGCGTCGCGACATCGCGAAAAGGTACCAGGATGAAATAAAGTGTTCTAAAATTACCATGCAGGCGCAGCCGGAGTGGGCAAGCAGTATTTACCATTTATTCGTGGTTACCTGCAATGAGAAAGACCAGTTTGTAAAATACCTCGAGCAGCATGATATTAGCCCGGCATTTCACTACCCGGTTCCTTGTCATTTACAAAAAGCATACGCACATTTAGGATATAAAGAAGGTGACTTCCCAAATTCAGAATATCTTGCTAAGCACTGTATATCATTACCTATGTTTGCTGAGCTCACAGATGACGAAGTAACCAGGGTAATTGAAGTGATCAACGCTTACAAATAAAATAGCGCATGCAAACATGGTCGGTAGGTGTACTATGCTACAATGAAGCTGAAACTTTGGCAAAAGTTGTAGAAGATCTACGCGACGTATTAATGCAACTGACGAATACATTTGAGATCCTTGTCGTTGACGATTGCAGTACCGATGGTTCGCGTGAAATAGCATCTGGTCTCCCTGCTAGGTTTCCGGAGGTAAGAACAATTCTACACGAAGTTAATAGAGGTATTGGCGGTGGGTTACTATCTATATATACAGGGGCAAAGTACGAGAACGTTGCTATGATTCCAGCCGACGGACAGTTCGACACTAAGGAATATCTTCCGTTTAAAGACATTCCGGCTGACTCATTTATCTCATTTTACCGCAAAGAAAATACCTCCTACAGCCTTTTCCGCAATGTGCTTTCCCTGTTCAACAAAAAGCTGAACAAGGTTTTCATTGGCATTACGCTGAAAGATGTAAACTGGACCAAAGTTTATAAAAAGAAGGATCTGGACCAGTTGGATCTGCAGTTGACTAGCTCACTTGTAGAAAGCGAGATATGTGCAAAACTTTTGTTCCTTGGTAAGAAAGTCAATGAAGTTCAGTCAAAATACCTTCCACGTACTTACGGACAGAGCAAGGGTGCTTCTGCAGCCATTGTTAAAAAAGCCCTTAAGGATACCTGGGCGCTTATCTCAATAATGGCTAAATTCAAAAAGAACCGGAGATCATAACCACTATTCTATCGTTACCAGTTTTGTCAATTTGCTATGGCTGGTAAAAGCAGTAATTAAATATATCCCCAGAGGAATATGACTATCTAAGCCAATATCTGCTATCGAATTCGTCTGCAAAGTTATGGTCTTAACCACTTTTCCATCCATACCGGTAACTACTACACATGCGGCTTCTCTTTCGCCGCTCTGTACATTTACCGAAAATGCGCCATTATTGGGATTTGGGAACGCCACAATGCCAATCTCCGCTCCAGATAAAAAAGGTTCAGAAGTTGTGTTGTTCTTATCACGTCGTGATGTCACCTTCCGTATGCGGGAATTGCCCCAGTCAGCAACAACGTAATTACCATCTTTGTCAAATGCCACGCCATTTGGCTCCCATATCTGGCCATCAACTGCTATACCACCATCACCTCCGTATCCATTTACGCCATTGCCAGCCTTTAATGAAACGATCCCGGTAGTATCGATCATGCGTATACACCCGTTACCATTATCGCTAACATACAAGTCTCCATATTTATCAAAAGTAAGTCTGAATGGTAAATTGAAATTAGCTGCGATTGCCGGGCCTCCATCACCGGCGTAGCTACCGACATACGCACCTGGCGAATTACTGGTTGGGCCAGTGCCGGCAATTGTTGATATTTTTCCAGTCAGGTCTACTTTACGAATTCGGTTGTTTGACCCGTCGCAGATGTAAATATTTCCCCAACGGTCGGCAACAGCATGTGATGGCCAGCTCAATTGGGCATCGGTTGCCATAGCGCCATCACCAGAAAAACCGACGGAGCCATTACCGGCGATAACGGTAACCGTACCAGATGGGTCTACCTTTTTTACCAGGTTATGGTATGAATCTGCCACAAGTAGGTTACCAGTGAATGTATCAACCGAAACCCCATAGGGGTTAGACATTCCGGAAGCTGCAATTGTCATTGTCCCGGATGCATCTATCTTCTTTATCATCCCATCAGCGTCCGCGATGTAAAGGTTTCCTGCATTGTCGAGTGCTATAGAATTGGGACTACCTACCGAAGTAGTAACGGTCGAAATAATGCCCGCTGTATCAATTTTACGGATCCTTGCATTCGGCCTGTCTGGGAAAAAAACGTTACCGGCCGCATCAATCTTAACGTCGTGGGGCCCAAAGCCGGCAGCTGTCGCTGGGCCACCGTCTCCGCCGTAAACAGGTGACCCGTGTCCAGCGATCGTGTTAATAATCTGGCCTTTTGAGCAAAGACTTGATACTGCAAATATTGAAAAGAAGATAAATGGCTTAAGCATAAACTAGGTTTAGAGGTGAATTAGAGATAACTGCTGTTAATAGATAGACGTATTAAATGTTAAAAATGTTAGTCTTGCGGACATATTTTTTTTCTATTCATACCAATTAATACTATCAATACATAGATAATACAGCCAGCGATCACCATAAACAAAGCAGCGCCCAGGTATCGTTGGTGATAGCTCATGAGTATTTCATTATGCCCTTTCTTCAGCATTATACCGGTCATCCCGCCAAAAAGCTTGATCGTAGAAGCCTGCTCTCCATTTACCTTTAGGCTCCAACCACCATCTACAGGCAATGACAAATACATCATCTTGTCAGTGGCCAGCTCAATAGTTCCGGATATTTCCCGCTCATCAAACTTATTAACCCTGAGAGAATCTTTACTCAATTCATCAATGCGTTGCTTATAAATGTCTATCGAAAAACCTCCCGGCGCAATAGTGTCTGCTAACTGAAATGGTGGTAATCCGTTCACTTTATTTACATCCTTTTCGTTTACCACACAGGTGGATAGACTAACGAAGTCCTTCTGGGTATTCGACAATGCACTGAATGACTTCTCTGTCATGTATTTACTATATGTATAACCAATCGGCAACATTAGCTTATTGCGAAATAGCGTTATATTACCAAATGTACCTAACGTATCACAGATGGAATACCATAAAGGGTTAATATTACCCCTTGCCAGTACATACTTTACCCGGTTCTCCGATTCCATTATTGGGCGGGTATTTAGCCCATTTGCCCACCTGGTTGTCAACTCATTTGAAAGATCAACTACACCAAACAAGCCAAGGTAATTGATGTAATTGCCTTGGTTAAACGAGTTATAAGAGCTGGTGCCGTGATAGCCTTGCACCATACCATCATTGAGCGAGCCATGCATGGCAGGCGATGACCAGTAATTCTTGTCTACACGATAAAACGAGTTGGAATGATCATTAGCCTTTATGTAGTTTAAGGCTTCTACCGAGTAATCATTATATCCCACTTTCTGAGTTAATTCAGCCGCCGTCACTGCATCCCGCTCATTTGCCGAAATATTCGAAAAATAAAGTAGTTCACAGCAAACTACGGCAAGGAAAATGTACTTCAGGTATACCGGGCTATTTTGTCTACCCATCATACAAAGTAACCCACCGTACAGAAGCAGCAGCATACAAACAAACGTAAGTATCGAAGTGCTGACAATTGACCTGTCAGGAAAGAATGGATAATTGAGTAGAATAAACAGAACCACTACACTTACAATAAGGGTAATAAGATTGATCTTCCTTTGCCTTACAATCTGATCCAACGCCAGCATCGCGAAGAACATAAACATCAACGCAACAAGGAAAGAATAAGCCCTATAATAATCACCCGTAAATAGCCAGAATGCATAACGGAAATAAGGAAAAATGATTGGCAATAGCCAGATAGACGCGAATACAACAAAAGCAACTCTAACATTTTTTTGCAGCGTGGGAAATACCTGCGGCATCAACAGCAGGCAAGGAATGCCGCAATAAAACATCGGCGCCTCAAGTAAATTCTGCACACCCTTAAAGTCATTACCACTGCCAAGAATGTCGCTGGAAAAGAATCGCATCACACTGGTACCTAGATTCATATTATCTGCAACACTGAACATTGGGGTGGATGACAATATATGCGCATAAGAACTGCTTCCGCTGCCACGGGGGCTTTCCATTATTATCAAGATATTCTCTATAAGAAAAGGTGCGCTTAGTAGCAGTCCTAGCGCTCCAAAGCCAATCATTTGCAGAAAAACACCGCCTATACCTTTTATATCCGCCCGCTCCGTCTGTATACATCTGAGCACTGCATACAAGGCAAGGAATAAACCGTAAATGTATAAATTGACCGGGGTAGAAATAGCAATAACAAAAATGGCAATAGGGAATAAGAGCCAGTTCTTTTTCGTAAACATTTGCTCAAATGCAAGCAGCAACAGCGCGGTGCTAAACGCCTCATAAGAGAAAAAATTCCACGCACCACCCACTATCATAAATCCGCAAAAAGAGAATAACAGGCTACCCGTAATAGAAGTAAAATTGGACAACTTAAGTGTTCGCAAATAGAAAAAGAAAGTAACACCTCCCAGAATGATCTTAAATACTTCCTTATATATCATCCCCGTCATGATGTGGTCCTTTCCGGATAAGAAAAGGAAAATATCAAAAGGGTCACGGAACAGGAGCGCAAAAATATTCTGCCCTATACCCCAGTCATATGACCAGGTGGGAAAATGCCCTTTAGATAGCTGATCAGCTGTATAGTACCGGTAAGGATAAAGCCCATTCAGCGTATCACTGCCGATATCCTTGAACATATAGACCTTGTCGAAAAGCAGATAATCCTTAAAAACAATAAAAGCAATAACCAAAATAAGTCCAAGAGATACCAACCACGCCTTGCTTCCAAGGTTTTCGAAGAAGTCTACCAATTGAGTATTGTTTATCGATGCACTTGACGTAGTCGCCTGTGCTACAGGCGCTTTTTCCTTTTGTGTACTATCTGCAACAGCCGGTTTGTTCTGCTTTTTTGCCATGACACAAAGTAAATATCATTTTTCGAAAGCGCAAGGGATAAAATGGCTTTCACCCACCGTTTGAAACTGGAAACTCCATCCTTATTATTTCCTCCTTTGCCCTCCCCCATTCCTCATTTTATTTTCTACCTTTGCCCCTCCCGTAACCCACTATCGCCAACTCAACAAAATACATGAAGAAAGTCGCAATACTACAGTCGAATTATATACCGTGGAAAGGATATTTTGATATGATCGCCCTGGTGGATGAGTTCATCCTGTATGACGATATGCAGTATACCCGCCGCGACTGGCGCAACCGTAACAAAATTAAAACTCCAAACGGCCTGTCTTGGCTCACGGTGCCTGTAGAGGTTAAAGGCAAGTACTTCCAGAAGATAAACGAAACCATAATATCAGAACCTAAGTGGGCTAAAGATCACTGGGCTACCATAAAACAGTTTCATAGCAAGGCAAAGTTCTTTAAGGATTATAAGGACGTATTTGAGAATTACTACCTGAATAACAACGAGCAACTGCTGAGCCTGGTAAACTATGAGCTTATAAAGATAATAAACGATATACTGGGCATAAAGACGAAAATATCATGGTCAAGCGACTATACGCTGGCGGATGGGCAAACCGAGCGATTGCTTGATCTTGTGCAGCAGGCAGGTGGTAAGGAGTACATTTCCGGCCCTGCAGCTAAAGACTATATCGTGGACAGTCTTTTCGAAGATGCAGGTGTGAAGCTCACCTGGATGGACTATTCTGGCTATCCCGAATACACCCAACTCTACCCTCCGTTTGAGCACGGAGTTACAATTCTTGATCTTATTTTTAACGAAGGCCCCGATGCCGCAAACTTCATGAAATACGTAAAATGACAAATAAGATACTTGACGATGTAAATAATTATTACACCGATAAAATAAAAGAGCACGGCGTCACTCCCCGTGGTGTTGACTGGAATTCTACCGAGTCTCAGGAACTGCGGTTCTCTCAGTTATCAAAGGTTTTTGAAGCATCACCTGAAAACATTTCTATCCTCGATTACGGTTCAGGTTATGGAGCCTATTATGCATATCTACAAAAAACAGGCAGGCCTTTCCACTACACGGGTTTCGACATTTCGCAGGAAATGGTGAACCAGGGTATAGCACATAATGGCACAGCAGATAACTTAAGCTGGTGTACAAAAATTACTGAAGATCAGCAATTTGACTACACTATTGCAAGTGGCATATTTAATGTGCGCCTGCAGCACGATGATGAAGAGTGGAAGAAATATATTGAGGATGTTATCCTAAATATGAACAAGATTAGTCGCAAAGGTTTTTCGTTCAACATGCTTACCTCGTATTCTGATAAAGAATACATGAGAGACTATTTGTACTATGCTAACCCCGGTGCTATTTTTGATTTCTGTAAAACCAACTGCTCTAAGTATGTAGCTGCTTTACATGATTATCCGCTTTACGAATTCACCATACTAGTTAAAAAACTATAATTTATTCATTGGATCAGCAAGCCTCAAACCAGCCACTTTTTAGTATCGTTAGCCCGGTATACCGGGCTGAAAATATTTTGGATGAACTGGTAAAACAGCTCACCGAGGTAGGCGACAAGCTGACTGATAATTACGAGATAATACTGGTAGAAGATCACAGCCCCGACAAGTCATGGGCAAAGATGATGGAGCTCGGCCGCAAGTACCCTAAGGTAAAAGGCATAAAGCTTAGCCGCAACTTTGGCCAGCACAATGCTATTGCTGCAGGCCTCTACCACGCCAGCGGTGAGTACGTCATTGTTATGGATTGCGACCTGCAGGACAACCCCATCTACATACCACAACTGATCGAAAAAGCGAGGGAAGGATTCGATGTAGTGTACACAGTGAAGAAGGAGCGCAAGCATAATTTCTTCAAAGATTTTACCGGTGCCGTCTTCCACCGCCTGTTCAACTATCTTACCGGAAACGACTTGGTAAGAACCGATGGGAAAATTGGTGCGTATAGCCTTATATCACAAAAAGTAGTAGCTGCCTATCGCAACCTGCACGACGAATATCGCCCATACCTGGTTATGCTCAACATTCTGGGTTTTGAACATACATTCCTGAACATAGAGCACAGCACAAGGCATTCGGGCAAGTCATCCTACAACCTTCGCAGGCTTGTGAACCACGCAATAAATGGCATTATTTCACAAACTGACAGACTATTGAAGTTATCTGTTTACATGGGTGCTTTCTACACTTTCGCCAGTTTCATTTACGGTATTTGGGTGCTGTACAAGCAGTTTACTGTTGGGCTGCAATCAGGCTGGCCAAGTCTTGTACTGCTCATCACCTTCAGCACAGGCATCATCCTGCTCTTCCTCGGCATCATAGGTTTGTACATCAGCCGCATTTTCACGCAGGTAAAGAACAGACCCCTGTTCATTGTAGACAAGACCATAAATTTCTAAGTCCATGGTATCAAAAAAGGATACACTACTTGAAAAGAATGAACCGCTTACAAATGAAGACAAAGCGCTGTTCAAATACTTTGGAGTAAATGCAAAGATCCGCCCCCCATTCCGCATACTCAACCCTGAGCGCATGTACATTGGGGACAATGTGAGCATACGCGAAGAAGCCTACATGCACTGCTACCAGGATCTCAGCGGAAACTATAAATTCATAGAGGAACAATACAAGAAGGACTTCAACATAGAAGACTATTATTACGACTCCGAACTGATCATTAACAATGAAGTGATGATAGGCCGTAATTTATTCATCTCCTGCACTAAGCAAATAACCATAGAGAACAACGTTACTATTTCAGAGCGCATATTCATTGGCGACAACAATCATTCGTTCAACCATAAGTATGTACCTATAATGCAGCAGCCTAATAAAAAAGGCAATCCTATATACATAGGCCAGGGAAGCTGGATAGCAGCTGGTGCAGTAATCACCCATGGCACTAAGCTTGGGCGCAACACAGTAGTCGGCGCCAACAGCGTCGTTCAGGGCGAATTCCCCGATTATGCAGTCATCGGGGATGAAAAAGCTAAGCTGTTGTTTATAATGGATAAAGAGAAAAGACCTTAATTAGCAATTAGTTCATGCTGTTTTATATGCCTACTCGGCTACAGGCCCGTCCACATAGTACATCTTCATCCTGCCCTTCCCCTTGGCATGTATTTCCCCTCGGTAGGTACAATTAAAACTATCCTTCACTAACTGGTAGGTGGTATGAGAGATATTGATCTTTCCTGATTCACTGCTTTGTTCCATACGCGCTGCAGTATTCACTGCATCACCATATATGTCGTACGCAAACTTCCGGATCCCTACTATCCCGGCTACCACACTGCCGCTATGCACTCCTATACGTATATCAAAAGTCTTTTCCGCATGGCTCACCAGCCGTTTCTGCATAAAAGCATTTATCTCGCGGGCAGCCATTATTATGTTCTCAGCATGTTTAGGATCCGCAAGAGGCAGCCCCGATACCGCCAGGTAAGCGTCACCTATCGTCTTTATCTTTTCAATATTGTATTGGTCTACGATCTCATCAAATTTCGTGAAGCAGGTATGTAATTCGTCAATCAGTTCCTGTGGGCTCATTCGCTCACCTGCGCTCGTAAAGTTCACAAAATCAGTAAACAGTATTGTTACATTATCGTACTGCCGAGCAGTAGTAGTGCCCTTTATTTTTAATTCATCAGCCACATCGTCTGGCAGTATGTTAGCCAGCAGGTCGTCCGATTTTTTCCTTTCATGTTCAGACTTACGGCGTTCTTTCAGTATAAAAATGAGTTCCGCAGCACGTTTCTCCTTTTCGTTATTTTGAAAAATAAGCTCCTCATTAGCCACAAGCAGCTCAGATGCTCGCTTTTCTTTCTCTTCATTCTGAAAGGCAAGTTCGGTGTTGGCTATGGCCAGTTCTTGTGCTCTTTTTTCCTTTTCCCTGTTCTGGAAAGCCAGTTCCACATTGGCGATTACCAATTCGAAGGCTCGTTTCTCCCTTTCGTCATTCTGAAAGATGAGTTCCTCATTCGCCACAAGCAGTTCAGATGCTCGCTTTTCTTTCTCGTCGTTCTGAAATGCAAGTTCCGTGTTTGCTATGGCTAGTTCCTGGGCTCGCTTTTCCTTTTCTCTGTTTTGGAAAGCCAGTTCCAGGTTGGCCACTACCAGTTCGTAGGCTCGTTTCTCCTTCTCTTTGTTCTGAAAAACAAGTTCCTCATTAGCCACCAATAGTTCAGATGCGCGCTTCTCTTTTTCTTCATTCTGAAAAGCGAGCTCATTGTTCGCTATCGCAAGTTCAGATGCACGCTTTTCCTTTTCCTCATTCTGGAAAGCCAGTTCCACATTAGCTATATCCAGCTCAGATGCACGCTTTTCCTTTTCATTATTCTGAAATACCAGTTCGTCATTGGCAATGATAAGTTCAGACGCCCGCTTCTCCTTTTCTTTGTTTTGAAATACCAGTTCTTTATTCGCAACAATCAGTTCAGACGCCCGCTTTTCTTTTTCACCATTCTGAAAGACCAATTCGTTATTCGCAATATTGAGCTCTGAAGCCCTCTTTTCCTTTTCCTCATTCTGAAACGCAAGCTCAGCATTTGCTACTGCAAGTTCCGAAGCCCGCTTTTCTTTCTCCTCAATCTGAAAGGCAAGTTCCAGGTTAGCTACGGCTAGCTCAGATGCCCGCTTCTCCTTTTCGTCATTCTGAAATGCCAGCTCCACATTGGCAACAACCAGTTCCGACGCGCGCTTTTCCTTTTCATCATTTTGAAATACCAGTTCCTTATTGGCTATAACCAACGTATTTTCCATCTCCTTCCTGTGAGCCTCTTTTTCAAATACATCCAGGGCAAAAGAAATATCATCAGCAGCCTCTACCAGCAGTGCTATTTCCTGCGACTGAAACAACTTTTTCTCAGAAGACACTATGTTCCAGGTGGCAACAATAATACCCGAGCGCTTTACAGGCAACACCATACACGAGCGCCAGCCACCGGCAGCAGCCTGCGATCTCCAGTAGGCGGGTATCGGGTCGCACTCCATGTCATGGCATAGGTAGTAGCTACCGGCTTTCAATACCTGCGCAGTCTGTCCGTTATTTTCATAATTGATATTCGAAAAAAACTCCACATCACCGTCTGATAGTCCTGAAGCCGCTTCGAGCTTCATCCGGTTTCCAGACTCAAAAGTACTTATCCATGCCGCTGTAAATTTCCCGAAGCCGGTTGCAATTCGGCACGCTTCCTTAAAAACAGTCTGCAGATCTTTGGAATGGACAATGGTTTGATTTATTTCACTCAGAAACTCATAAAGTTCCTTGGCATGCACTAGTTCGGCAGCTCGTTTTTCTTTTTCCTGATTTTGAAATATGAGTTCTTCATTGGCTATTGCCAGCTCAGACGAGCGCTTCTCTTTTTCGTTATTCTGAAAAATAAGTTCCTTATTAGCAATGCTGAGCTCTGAAGCACGCTTCTTTTTCTCCTTTTTTTGAAAAGCAAGCTCTACATTAGCTATTACTAGTTCAGAAGCTCGCTTCTTTTTCTCCTTGTCCTGAAAATCAAGCTCCTTATTAGCTATCGCCAGTTCCGAAGCTCGTTTTTCCTTTTCTTCATTCTGGTACTCCAGCTCAGCATTGGCAAATGCAAGTTCTGATGCACGTTGCTCTTTCTCCTTGTTGTGAAAAATGATTTCATTATTCGCTATCAGTAGTTCAGATGCGATCCGGCCATTTTCCTTTTTCTTATCATTTTCCATTAACTCTTCTTCTTCTTCTTCTTCTTCTTTTCAGCGAAAACACAGACCAATATACCTTCCTGGTATGAAGAAGCTTTCCACGGAGGCTATCACGCACCCGTTTATACACAAGTACCCCTGATTTTCTACTGTAAGCTACCGAATATTTATCAATAAAACTATTTAATGTATGAAAATATTAGTTCCAACCACAAAAGCAAATCTCATCTAAAAACATTGCAGTGCTAATCTTAAAAAAACAACTTGCCAATTCGCTAAACGCCAATAATGCAGGATATTGCATTTATCCACGATCCGCCATAGGGATAAGCCAAAAAGTTAGTATTTTTGCGCACGGAAAAATAACGGTAAAATAAATGGAACAGATAGACGAAGTAATGGCCCAGGTGTTTAATATCAAAACCTCTGAGCTGAATGATGACATAAATATGGATAATGTAGCCTATTGGGATTCACTGCGCAATATGGAATTAATTGCCGCGCTTGAAAGTAAGTTCAATTTTGAACTGTCTTTCGAAGAGATCACCGAAATGATTACGGTAGGCAAGGTTAGAGAAATAGTAGGTAAAAAGATAAACTGATATGAACATCAATAACACGGTCGCGCTTATCACTGGTGCCGGCAAAGGACTTGGCAGAAGCATCGTTGAAACTTTGCTTGATAAAGGCGCTACTGTTGTTGCGGTTGATTATGACGAATCTGCTCTGAAAGAAATTACGGCCCATGAAAAATTAACAGTCATCGCCGCAGATCTCTTGAAAGAAGAGTTTTTTGCAGAGACATTACCCGGCCTGTTCAAACAATTCAAATTCAATGTATTGGTTAACAATGCAGGCATTCTGCATAACAAACCCTTGGTGAGCTTCGGTAAAACCGGCTTTTCTAAGATTAGCAATGATGAGTGGGACCTGGTGCTGAATATAAATCTGAAAGTTCCTGTAATGCTAGCCCGTGAGGTAGTTGAGAATATGATCAAGACCCGCTCTAAGGGTGTGATAATAAATATTTCTTCCATATCAGCTCAGGGCAATATCGGCCAGAGTGCCTATTCTGCTTCAAAGGCTGGCATCGAATCCTTCACGAAGGTGATAGCTAAGGAACTCGGTGCCTGGGGTATTAGGGCTGCGTGCCTGGCTCCTGGCTATATGAACACGCCATCTACACATACGGTGATGAACGAGGAGACCCTCAACAACATCGTAAAAAGTGTACCTTTACGTAGGCTGGGCAAGACCGATGAAGTGGCCAATGGAATTTGCTTTATCATTGAGAATGATTTCTTTAATGGTAAAGTATTATCAATAGACGGTGGCCTTACTATTTAATCTACTTTACTATTTATGCAGAGCTATATTCATAACCTGGGTGCACTATTCCAGTCTGTTGTCAGTAAGTATGGTGAGAAAACAGCAATTAAATTCCCGGATGGCAGCCGACTGACATTTAACGAATTAGATAGCTTATCTGATATTTTAGCCAGCAAGATCAGTGCCACAGGACTCAGTCATTATGATGTATGTGCAATTGCAGGTGTTAAAAAGCCGCTTACTTATGTATCCATGATCGCCTGCCTCAAGTTAGGCATCACCTACTCTTACTTCGACCCGGAAAGCCCGCTTGAACGACTCCATAAGATATTCGCACAGTGCGCGCCCGGATTAGTTGTCGGATATTTCGACGAAGTTGACGCTGACCTTAGTAGCACAGACTATCCTACCCTCGATCTTAATGCAGTAGATACAACATTTTTTGAGCCAATCGCTTTTGATATCACATCAGTAGAGGGCAATACCCCTTCTTATATCATGTTTACATCCGGCTCCACTGGTTTTCCAAAGGGCGCGGTAATGACGCATAGTAATGTCATCAACTTTATAAGTTGGGCCAAGGACACCTACAATATAACGGATAACGATGTTCATACAAACGTAAACCCGCTGTACTTCGATAACTCAGTTTTCGATCTGTACGCTTCTCTTTTCAACGGTGCCACCTTGGTTCCAATAACAAAAAAAGAAGCTATTCATCCGGGTACCCTGTTGAATATATTGGAACAGCAACAATGTACCACATGGTTCTCTGTTCCCTCCATGCTCATTTACCTGCAAACCTCTAAAGCGATCATCCCGGAAAGATGGAGATTTGTGAAAAAGATCATCTTTGGCGGTGAAGGATATCCAAAAGCTAAGTTAGTTAACCTCTATAATAAGCTGAAACACAACACAAACGTCTACAACGTTTATGGCCCCACTGAGTGCACCTGTATTTGTTCTAGTTACACCGTCAGTGATATCGATTTCATTGATCTGAACGGATTTTTACCCTTGGGCAAGATCGCTCCAAACTTCTCTCATGTCATCGTTGATGAGGAAGGAAAAGCAACAAACGACAAAGGCGATCTGTTGCTGGGCGGACCAAATGTTGGCCTTGGATATTTCAATGACCCGGTCAGAACCACTGAACGATTTATACAGAATCCATTACACAAAAAGTACACGGATATTTTTTACCGCACAGGCGATTTAGTCACTTACAATAGCGAAGATGACAAGATATACATACACGGCCGCACCGATCACCAGGTAAAACACATGGGTTACCGTATTGAGCTGGAAGAAATAGAAAACGCTATTTGCCAGTTGGAATATATTAATGAGGCCGCAGCGTTCGTAATTGGTGATAGCAACAACAATAAGATACTTGCGGTATATGAATGTGCAGAAGAATTGGACCCGGCGTTTCTGAACGCTGAATTAATGAAGCACTTGCCGTCCTACATGATTCCTTCAGACGTAATAAAGGTAGATAGGATACCAAAGAACGCCAATGGAAAAACAGACAGGCCCACACTAAGTAAAATGTACCAGGAATGGCGAAAATAATAATTTTTGGAACCGGTAAAGGTGCGGTGATCGCCACCAAATATTTCCGGCACGATACTAACCACGAGATTGTTGCGTACACTACGCACAAGGCTTTTGTAACTACTGATACATTCAATGACTTGCCCGTTATTGCATTTGAAGACATAAATGACAAATATCCACCGGCGGAATACCAGCTGTTTGCGCCCATGGGCTATGACGAGATGAACAAATTCAGGGAGCGCATTTTCAACGAAGGCAAAAGCAAAGGCTACACATTCGCTACTTATGTTCATTCCAGCGTTAAAACGATTGAACCATTAAATATAGGCGAGAACTGCTTTATTCTTGAAAATCAGAGTATTAACCTCGCAGTTAAAATTGGCAACAACGTTACGCTTTGGTCAGCTAACCAGATCGGTGACCGCAGTGTCATAGAAGACCATGTGTGGATTTCGTCACATGTATGCATATCAGGTGATGTACATATAAAGCGATATTCGGTACTCGCGGTAAACTGTACTATTTCCAATAATGTGGTTGTGGAGGAAGAGAATTTTATAGGAGCAGCAGCGCTTATTACTAAGAGCACCCAGCCAAAGGAAGTGTACGTTGTATCTCCTACAGTTAAAGCCCCGTTCGCAAGCGATCGTTTCATTAAAATGATAAGAAGAGTATAATATGAAGTGGGAAAAACTCGGTTTGATTTTTGCACCCGATCGTTCTCTGCCCTGGCAACAAAGCCATGTGCAGAACCCACTGCCAATTGCTCTTTCTGAACACATATTCCGCGTATTCTTCGCATCAAGGGACGGTGGCAATACTTCCCGCACTGGCTATTTCGATCTGGACATGCGCGAACCATTTGCTAAAAAGAACTATTGCAAAGAGCCTATTCTTGACCATGGTGACCTCGGGGCTTTCGACGACTGCGGAGCTATGGCCCACTCTATTATTCCAATGAATGGCGAGTATGTTATGTACTATACAGGCTGGAGTAAAGCCGTAGCTACTCCCTTTACATTCTTTATCGGCGCAGCCAGGGCAGGGTCATTAGACGGTCCCTATGAGCGCGTCTCCAAAGCCCCAATACTAGGCCGCAATTTCTTCGACCCTTTTCTTACTGCAGCGCCATACGTGGTTAAGGTAGGTAACTACTACCTCATGTACTATGTCACCTGCATAAAGTGGGAGAAAGACACAGAAGGCAATTTGAAACACTATTATACCATCACCTCAGCCACCTCTGCAGATGGTTTTAACTGGTCGCCAAACCCGCGCATACTTGTACCGCTCGAAGATGATGAATATGCTATTGCCCGCCCGGTATTGTTTTTCGACAATGGCCGCTATGAGCTCTGGTTTTCGTTCCGTGGTGCAAAAACCAATACCTATACATTAGGTTTGGCGGTTTCCACAGACCTGGTAACCTGGAAAAGAGAAAAAGTCGACATCGAATTTTCAAAAGAAGGCTGGGACAGCGAAATGATTTGCTATGCTCATCCATTCTACTACCAGGGCGAAAAGTACATTGTCTACAATGGCAATTCTTATGGCGCCACTGGCACCGGTATTGCGAAATTGGTATCTTAAGCTTCAGAAAATCATTGCAGACTCCGATATATCGGCCGCTGCACAAAAACATATCTTGAATGAAATTGAAAGCCGGGGCATTTCAGCTTACTGAAAAATATCTTTCATATGCTACCGGTATATTCATAGTGTTGGTGATACTATTAAGGTATTTTCATTTCCCTATCACCAGTCCCGGAGGCGGAGATGAACCTTTTTACACTCAGGAGGCAGATTATCTTGCCAGGTACGGCTTTTACAAAGCGCTGTCTCAGGGCACTTCGTTCACGTACACTTTGCTTATTTTTTCGCTTGCCAAGTTATTTTCAATCAGCTTTCTGGCATCCGGCCGTATTCTGTCGGTAATATTTTTCATGGGCGGCTGCCGTTTACTCTACCTCTTTGTAGGTGCCTTTACCAATGTTGACAATACCGTAAAATATCTCGCAGTTATTTTTTACACCACCATGTCATCCAGCTGGCTATGGCGTTGCCTGCCCGATAGTACCTGTACTTTTTTTATCCTGGCCGCATTACACCTTGTTTTCAGCAGCAAAAACTACCTGCGTCTTATCAGTGCAGCATTTCTTCTTTTTCTCGCATTTAGCACCAAGCCTGTAGCCATGTTTGTACTTCCAGGCCTTTTCACCTACCTGCTCTTCCGCGGACTGAACAAAGCTACCTGGCTAAAAAACACCAAACAGCTTATCATATTTACATCAGTTTTTATCATCTGCTTTGTTTCTTACCACCTGCCTGGCTACAACACCTATCACCGGCTTATGTTTGAAGACAAGGGGCACACCTACAACGGCGAAACAAGAATAGAAAGCGCAACCAGCTGGACTGAACTAAATAATTATTTCCTCCTCTACAAAGACGTTTATAACAAGCAGAACAAATGGGCTGTCTCATTTGCAGAAGTAATAGAATTTAAAAGGCAGCACCCCGATGTTGTATTGCAGCTTGGTTACACTCAGTTCATAACTAAGCACCCTATTGTTTATCTAAAGAGTACCGCAGAAAAGTTTTTCTATTACCTGCCCTATCACATCCAGGGTGGGCTCTTTTTTGCCAAGTGGACTACAATCAACAAATGGGTAAAGAATCAAACGATTATCTACATCATTACGCTCGCGCTTATCGCGGCTATTACTGTCTATTACAGGAAGTTCATAAAGGAAAATGCTTTACTTTTCCTCATACCGTTTCTATATTTTTCCGCACTTTCCTTTTACTGCATTTCCCAGCTTGAGGATAACTGGTGTTTTTTCTGCCTGCCTTTCCTGGCACTGCCGGTATTAAAGTTCCTAAACAAGTACTTAAATACTTCTATATTAGTGTTACTCCAGTTCTTGTATACGGTCATACTCATTAAAAACGGCTAAAAATGAGATACATCACTTCTTATGAGCATGCCAAATCAATTCCTCTAGTTTACTTCTGGTTGGAATAATGCTAGCTCTATACGAACTCATCGGCCCCCATTCAGCTCGCTTGTCTTTTCTGTTCTCGGCCACTACGCTCCACAATATTCTCTTATCCTTGCTTACTATATGAACTTTACTATAGGTCCCGCACATAGAGATGAAAAAAGAGGAATCAGGCAAAATCATAACATTTCCTCCTCTTCTGAATGAGGGTACTTTTTCAGGTGAATTGGGATCGGATTCAATAATACATGTATAGTCCCATACTTTTTCGGGAGCTATATTTTTCGCATTAGGGGGTGCCAGCACAACCACATGCGGTATTCCACCAAGGGTACAGGATTTATTATTATAGAGGCACAAATACCCTTCTTGCGTCACCTTACAGCTGTGTTGACCGCAAAACAACTCATTCGTCGCCACTTTATCTTTGATTCCTCCCTGGCCTCCTGAGTAAACGCTGCTTACAGTTCCTTCCGGATATTGTACCTTCAAAACACTATTTTCCATCCGTATACTGAAATATACACAATTCCTTTCTTCATCAAAATAAAATGAATTGCCTCCTCTACTTAAATTGAAAGTTCCTTTAGCATTTTTCATTTTGTTCATATTTTCCCTAAAATAGGCAGCTGATTTCCATGACCAAACTATCTTCCCCCGGGCATCATATTCTATTAATGTGCCGTACTCTACTTTCTGAAAAAAATGACCTTTCCCATCCCGAATTATTGACTGATCACTTTTATCGAAGAGGTTGCTGTCCTTCGCGTCTAATTCCCATATCGGATGTTCATTTCCTAAAACCATGTAATTTCCATTGTTCAATCGCGTAAATTCATGATTATAATTTTCCGCTATTTCTCCACTGATCAAACCTCCGTCAGGTGCCCTCCATAATGTATCTCCGTTGTAATTAACCTCCAGCGGTACATTGTTAGACAGAAACGTTATTGTGCCTTGGGGTGTGATTTTCAAGTCTGAAACACTGACACCAGTGTCAGAGGGCAGGTACCATACCGGTGCGCCAGCCATGTTATAAAGGACTTTACTTTTGTCCTGGAAAAAAAAGGCATCTTTGTATGTCTCAGCAGTCTTTAAAACCCTGCATCTGGCAAGGGAAGTGTCTACTCCGGGTACAATGCCGGTAGTGAAATGATGAAACTCCGCCAGTGTACTTTTGTGTAAGGACACAACACGCCATGTATAGCTGGTTCCCCATGATGGCACCTCAATCACTATCTTCTCCTGGCTGGCATTAATAGAGTTAATTATATTTCTTTTAAAGACATCCGCTGTATTAAAGTAGCCCTTAGCAATTTCAACGCGGTAATCTGCCCCGCTGTCTTCAGGAGGAAAGGAAAAGCCTATTATCCTGTAATTTAGACTCGCACCGTCTCTTGGAAAGATCTGTGCAGTGACTTTTGGCAGCCATATAAAGATAACTACTACTAATAATAAAAGTTTTTTATTCATAATTATTTATAAGCATTTATAGTAAAAATATTCTTTTCCTTCTACCCAACTTCCTCCTTTTACTTGATTATTTCACTCTTTTTCCTACCACATTTTTACTACCATCAGTTGGTATCCATATCAACCGCTCAAGATCCTTTCGGGTAATTATACTAGACCTATATAGCACCACTTCCTCCCAGTTAGGCTGAGAAGGTTTTCGCTTTTCAAAATCAGCACTCCATAACACTTCCTTACTGCGACCAACAATAAAAACCTTCCCGAATGGCACGGAAACAAACAAACAAGAATCTGGCAACTCTATAACGTTACCCCCCTTGTCATACATGCCTTTTTTTTGTGTCTTGCCCGCATCGTTATCTCTCGTACATTCATAATCCCATACGTTAACTGCTCTATTTTTTCCCGACTCCTTCATTAACATCACTTTTGAGGACGATTCCGGATGGCAGATATTATTATTAAAAATATAGAAATAGCCAGGGGTAGGACTACTGCAGCTATGCTGGCTGCAAAACAGGTTTTTATCCGGATCCTGCATACTGGCATAATCGGTTGCGCCAAAAGCATCCAAGACGATTCCTTCAGGGTACTTAATTTTCAATATCGTGTTAGTGTTCTTAAAGCTGAGGTAAATAACACCAAGCTTTTCATCAAAATAAAACGCATTTTCGTGTACGTTTACACTTGCTTGAGAATGAGAAAAAAAATCCGTTGTTTTATAATATTTGGACGAATTCCACGACCAGATTTCTCTTCCGGTTGAATCCAATTCAACAACTGTACCGAAATCAATTTTTCTTTCTGCCGTTCCTGCACTATCAGCGGGTGCTGGCCACACCATTGTTTCTGTTCCAAGGGTCATGTAATTGCCGTTTGTTAAACGACAGAAAGAATGATGAAATTCATTTTTTTTGCTGCCTTGTTTTGTATCATCATCCTCTATCGGTCTCCATAGAGTATCACCACTATAATTTATTTCAATTGGGTGATTATTTAATAACAACGTAATGGTTCCTTGTGGAGAGAGTTTCAGGTCGCGAACATAACTTTCCTGGTAAGGAAGGTACCACACAGCATTGCCGTTCATATCATAGAGGGCCGTAGTAGCGTCTGAAAAAACATAGCTATCCATATATTTTGGGCCTTTTTTCAATACCCTGACACGTGAAACGGCTGTATCCACCCAGGGTACACTGCCTGTACTAAAGTGATGGAGCGGCCCCATCTTTATTGAGTTATTTTTTACGCAAATAGTTCTCCACGTATATTGCTTACCAAAAGCAGGCACCTCTGCTATCACTTTTTCTTCATTGCAGTTAATTGTCTTAATGATGTTGTCCTTAAAAGCACTTTCCAAAGAATAATTACCATCTGCAATTTCAAGTCGGTATTCTTTGGTCTTTTCGGCTGGGGAAAGAGAAAAGCCTATGATCCGGTAGTTCAGTATACTGCCTTCTTTTGGCAATACCTCTGCCCACACCTTTGACGGCATGAATAAAACAATAAAAAGTATACTCGTAATTATACGCATAGGATCAGCTTTTAAAGAAGAGCGGTGCCTACCCTTTTGCTTCTTCCCATTTCCGCCTGCCCTCACCTGCAAATACATGCCGCTCGCTATGGTAAGATGAGCGCACCAGCGGACCGCTCTCCACATAATCAAGCCCCATACGGTAGCCTTCTTCACGATAAAATGCAAACTCATCAGGATGCACAAAACGAACTACCGGCAAATGCTTTTGAGTCGGTTGCAAATACTGCCCCATTGTCACCACATCACAGCCATTGTCGGCTAGGTTTTGCAGCGATTGTAATACCTCTTCTTTTTCCTCTCCCAGGCCCAGCATTATACCACTTTTTGTACGCATGCCGCCATCCTTAAGCCTCCGGATCACCTCCAGACTACGGTGATATTTCGCCTGTATACGTACTTTTTTAGTTAGCCTTTCTACAGTCTCCAGGTTATGAGATACAACATCGGGAGCCACATCTATCACACGCTGCAGATTTTCCCAGTCACCCTTAAAATCAGGTATCAGTGTTTCAAGTGTGGTATCAGGGTTCAGCGCGCGTACCGCTTTTATCGTATTAGCCCATATGATAGAACCGCCATCCTTAAGCTCGTCACGGTCTACAGATGTAATTACTGCATGCTTCACCTTCATCAGGTAAATAGCCTCTGCCACACGTTGCGGCTCATCCCAGTCCACAGGTTCGGGTCGCCCGGTAGCTACTGCGCAAAACCCGCAGGAACGTGTGCAGACATTGCCAAGTATCATAAACGTTGCAGTGCCCTCACCCCAGCATTCACCCATGTTGGGGCAGTTTCCGCTCTCACAGATTGTATGAAGTTTGTGCGTATCCACCAGCCCGCGCACATGGCGGTAATTCTCGCCCATGGGCAGTTTCACCCTTAGCCAGCTTGGCTTCTTCACACGTGTATCCTGACTTATATCTACAGAACTAATAACCGGCAATTCCTGCATAGAAAGCGAAATTAAACCAGTTTTTGCAAAATTGAACAGAATTTGCGTAATGAAGCAAGTACAATTATTTATCGGACTATATCAGGTTGATCAAATAAATCAGGAAAATCAAGGTTCAAACTACCACCTCTTGCCAAACTGAAACGCAACGTAAGCATCTAAAAAGTAGGGAGTGCCTTTCCTGTTCGCCATCAGCGAAATGTCTTGCGAATAATACTCGAAGTTGAGCCCGGTCTCAGCCCCTATTACATTTTTCCGGTTTGCTGAAAAATCAAAATGAAGAGCCGATTTTATATGGCCACCCGGTATGAATTTCATTTCGCCCAGGCCTTTGCTGAATCCTCCGCCTCCTTGTATCAGGTTCCTGTTTAGGAAAGCAGACCCGGTAGTTTCTGAATACTTGATCGCATTTCCTGCGGTTGCCGTTCCCGGGTCGGTTGCTACATTCACATAGTACGGTTTCTCCATCCCTAGCGAAACGCCTATTACATTCAACCAATGTATAGATACCGCACCCGGATCTGGTTTGCCAGCTATCATTCGCATTGAGCCTACACCAAATTTAAGGGCATAAAAATTATTGATTTTACCGTAAATATACTTTGGGCTACCACTACCACCCGGTAAGGGCGAAGTAATTTTCTTTTCGGAATTATCTTTCTTTTCAGTGAATTCAAGCTGCATAAGTCGCACCTTGTAAAACATGTCCTTTCGTTTTCCGTCAAGAGATTTCACTTTTCCGAAATCGGTATAAGCACTCCATCCGTTCGTATTCAGGCATATCCCGAAGCTAAGTTCATTTTTGATACCTGCTGGCCCCTTGCGTACCACGGGTTGCCGTATTTGCTGCACCTTATTTTTCCTCGTAGTATCTACCGGACGGGCTGTCGTTTGCGCATATGTTTGTACTGCTGCAGTGCAGCTCGCCAACAACAATATGCTTGCTTTAAAAACCCGGTTCATAAATTAGTTACAGCAATTTACGAATAATATTTAATATGGTCCGCAACCAATTTACGGAAGATCCATTTTCATTAGTAATTTTAACAAAAATTCTGCCATGACAGCTAAAGTAACATACATAGGAGACCTCCGTACAACAGCCACACACACACGCTCGGGGAATGCCATAGAAACCGATGCCCCGGTGGACAACCACGGCAAAGGCGACCGCTTCTCACCTACTGATCTCGTAGCTACCGCCCTGGCTTCATGTATCGTTACTACCATCGCCATCCAGGCGCCATCTATAAATATTATGGGTGCCGAATGCGAAGTGGAAAAAATAATGACATCAAATCCACGCAAAATTGGCGAAATAATTGTCACCATCAGCTTCCCCAAAAGCGGCCCTTATACTGACGAAGAAAAGACACGCCTTTACGATATCGCAGTACATTGTCCCGTGCACCAAAGCTTACATCCTGACTGCAAAAGGACGATCATATTTAACTGGTAAGTCGATAGAAAATAAGAGGAGGGAAAAACAGGCATACGGTGCAGTTAGGCATGTAGTTCTGCTTTAAGCTGATTATACTCAGCTATCAGAAACATAAGCTTGCTTACATCGTTATTTTTGCGCGTAATAAGTGCATCAAATAGGTCTTTATGCACTTCCAGGTTTCCAGCTAGCTGCTGGGCTGCTTCTTTATTAATGCCAGTAATAGCCGCACTCAGTTGCGTACTGGCATTCCTCGCCTCGCCTATCAGCTCAGCTTCAAGCAAATTATATTTTTCAGAAACGGTCTTGGTTATCGCACTTCTATCCTGGTCATACTTGCTGATCTTCGTATCTACAGCCACAGCTGCCAGTTTATACTCTTCACCCGCTTTTGCTATATAACTGCTGTGAGTTTGTTGCAGGTCAGCAAGCTTCCGGTTCACAATCGGCAGTTCTTGATTATAGTGCATGTTCGCATTGGCAACAATATTATTGTTCTCCTGCTTGTCAAGGTCATCCCGCCATGCTTTCAATAATACAGCCCTCACTTTACCTATCGCCGGCACCTTTACGAATGCCTTTTTACGATCCTTTATAGCTCCATTTTGTGAATTTACATCCAGCACATCCGCCGCCGTCACAAAGCCATGGGCATGCAGGTTACCCAACATGTTCACGTTTAAAAATCCGAATATTTTTTCGAAGTTATCCTTGATACTATATGCAACTAATTTATCCGGATCGGTGGTCCGCCGCAAAATATCCTGGTCCCTTCTGTTGATCAAAGTTCTTTGCTCTTCCTCCAGCACAGCCCGCATACTATGAAACTGTGTCGTAGGCGCTTCTATCAACCTTTTATAAACCTCACTCTTCTCCGCTTTCAGCTCTGCTATTTTGCTCAGTATTTCCTGCGTTGCTATTTTCCGCTCATCGCTTTCCGCTTCAAATAGCCGCTTCGCCTTTTCGTCTACAGCGTCTAGACATTTCCTGGTTTCCAGCGCAGCGCTCCTGCTATCTGCAGCCTCCTTGTCTAATATTGATTTTTGCCCAGACCGAAAATCAGAAATAATATTGTTCAGGCTCGCAGCATATACCTGCTCCCCCTTCAATACAAGGTTTATTTCACGTCCCTTCACCCTTATTTTTTCAAGCAATATATCCTTCTGCGATTGGCCAAAAATTTTTTTTATCACAGCAACGATCTCCGACCCCATCTTTGCAGGTAGCAGATATACTGCCGGAAAGTTCACAGTAATAGTCGGTGAGAATACCAATGAGTTACTCCCGCTTGCCGCCGGTAAAAGAATGTTCTTAGACGGTAGTTTTCTCTTTAAAAATGTAATTTCCGGTGGCGCCAGCACACGGCACCAGTCGTCGGCCGATGGTCTGGCCATGGGGTTAGTATGCCCCTCGGTAAAGCAGGCAATAAAAAGCTCCTGCACATTTGCCGGCAACAATTTAAATCGGTTATGCGGCGGCGGCACCACCTTGAAAAACTGGCGCTTGTTTCCATTCGGAAACAGCCCATTCTGAACCATCTCTGCCAGTCCGTTGCAATTGCTATAAGGCGGATTGCAACTACCCGTGAACGGATGTATACCACACAGCAAACGGTAAAAGATTACAGCCATGCTGAACCGGTCCCAGCAATCGTCAAGTGAGTCTTCAATGTTAAAATGGCTGTTATACGATTCAGGCGGCGAATACTCCGGTGTGGCCACAGGCGCTTTAAAGATCATCTTCCTGTCACTAACCACGCCTATGCTGTCAATATCTATAATGGATATCAATCCGTTGGGCTGAATTATAACATTCTCTGGCTTCATATCTACCAGCACATATCGCTCTGTGCTGTGCAGGTGATACATGGCCACTGCTATATTAAAGCATATCTTGCTTCTCAGCTTTATGGTATCAGGCGTATTAAAATCGAACTTAGCCCATTCATGGGGCAAATGTTTGTGGCGCGCAGGGTGACAAAGAAACTCTAGTTTCACTCCCTTGGCATAGGGTATTATTATACCAGCAAATTTCCCATTCTCAACCACTATTTCATCAATCCATATTATAGCCTGGCTATTACCTTGCTCCGCTCTTATCGGATTGTCAATCAGGTATTCGATCTTCTGCTGTCGGTGTATATCCCTCTTCTCAGGTTTGAAGATCTTAACCACATGATTGGCATATTCAGCTGGCTTCAGTATTCTGAATAGATCACCCTCCCCTCCGCTGGCAAAGGCCACATCCTCTATAGTAACACTGATATTTTTCCGGGTCTGAATCACCTTAGACATACATAAAATATTTTCACTTTTATGGATATCTAACGGCCAATATCAGCGTCTTGTCGTCAGACTCTATCTTAAGTTTATCGGTGCCGGCCGCGAGGAAAGTTTTCCAGAGCTCGTTGATCTCGGCCTGGGGCTTCTCTTCGGTGGCTAGTTGAGTCAGTATTTTCAGATTGCTGTTGAAGAACTGCGGGAAAGGTCGGTTGGGGTCATAGTATTGCTCCTTTGCAGGGTCATATATATTACATTCAAAGGCCGATTTCTCACATCCATCTGACATGAGGCAAAAGGCATGAACGTCGTCTTTGATAACCGTGCTTCTCACAAAATTATCAACAACATCATCGTCCCAGATATACGATGTAATGAACACAGTTTGGTTAGCTTCCTCACCATGAAAAGGCGTTAGCATTGGTTTCCATTCAAGCTCCCGGTTACAATACCCCGCCCTGCCATCGCCAATATGCGAAACCAGTAAACCACCTTCAAAAGCAACAACAACAATAACCGTACATGAGAGCGATTTAAAGTCAAGGTTGCTATTTAAGCTATATTTCTCAATATCGTCCCTCACTTTTAGAAAAGCACCCTTCGCCTCTCGGTGCCATTCATCAAGTTCCGGAACGGTATCAGCGCACCAGCCCTTGTTCTTGATCAAACCAGCGAACTGAAAATTGCAAAATTCCACTGCTTGTGCTGACCCTATGTGAGAGTTGGCGCAAGACCCTGCACCATCAGATACAATAGCAATATCAAACCCGGGATAGCTGCATACGCTGCAACTATCCTGGCAGGGAATATCTTCTGCTATATGACCATTACCAATGGCTGATGCATATGCAAAGACCCATTTTCTTTCCTCCATTACATCTGTATTTGTGTCCAGTCGCTCACCGGGGGCAAAGCTAGCCTGTCTCCCTCTGTAGATTTCGTAATAATGCCAATACTGTTACTAAGCCACCTGAAAAATTCAGAGAACTTTTTGGCGTCTAGTGGCAAAGGCGGCGGTGTGGAACAAACCTGCAGCAGTTTTTGATGATTGTACCCCTGCACGCCCAATGCATAAAACATGAATTTCTTTGCATTTATAGCCGAAGACACCTCCTGCGAAAGCCCTGCCACATCTTGGTCGCTATCAGGCTCCCCATCGGTTATCAGTACTATCATTGGCCGGTAGTAGGTCTGCCCGGTATTCTTATACCATTGTTTCCTGTTTTCTACTATGCGCATTGCTTCCCGCACACCGTCTACTAGCTTTGTGCTTCCATACACGCTGAGAGATGGCATCAAAAAATTACCTATCAGCGCCGGTTCCTGTATACATTCTATTTTGCTTCCAAAAGTTACAATGCTTATTTCCAGCCGTTGCGAAGCAACAAAATCCTTTTCTATTTCCTGTTGAAATGCCCTGAGCCCGGCATTTAGCTCCCGTATAGACTCTCCCTCCATTGAACCGGATACATCAAGCACCAATACGCACAAACACTTTTGCTCATAGTTTTCCGGCGATACTCCCTCAAACATAAAATATAGTTTATCGATTAAAAATTCAGTCTTCGAAATTACAAAACTGCCCCCGTACCTCCGGAAACATTCCTGCAAAACGGCAAAAAAAACATAAATATTAACTTGCCGCTTTAATAATGTTTAACCCCACAGCACACTCCAGGCATCGCTTTGATGAACAATAGTTGTTGTACAGCTGTAACAATGCCTGCGACTGCGCCGCATTTTCAGGCACCCAGCCATTCTCAGCCCACAGTCGTGTTATATTATTTTGCTCTGCAGGCACAGCCTCCAGCAGTTGCAGCGCGCGCTCTTGCAGCTTATGCGTGTCTTGCCGCGCAGCAAAGAGAAACTGGATAGGAGCAACCGTATTAATAACAATGTTCTGTATCGAAGTTTTGCCCAGCGACTTCTTGCTCACTTGCTTCTGTAACGCATCAAATTGGAAATGAGTATCCCAATATTCGCTGGCAGTCAATTCAAGCAGTGGCTCTATTTCCTTTACGGTATGGGTTTCCACTATCTGCGAAAACAAGTGAATAGACCTGTGTATCAGCGCAGCAAACTGCGCTATACGCACTGTAGGAAAATTAGCAGGCCTCATTCTCAGAAATTTCCAGAGATGTTTGGCAATAGGTTTCAGTTGGTATTTCTTCCGTAGATAGTCATATTCCCGCTGCAATTCCCTGGGGTAGTCTTCCTCAAAATCCTCCTCAAGCATACCCGCCTGCCCAAACAGCAGTGCCTCTATCTGCATCAGGTTCTCCTTGTGCTTGGTAGGTATATTTATCGGCAGCGACTGAGCCAGCATCAGGAAGGGCGCTGCATTCGTCTTAAACCCGAAGTTAGCAGCCATGCGCCAGTACAGCAGGTTTCGCCAGTCCTCTGCCGAGTTCTCAAGCATCACATTCCAGTCAGCAAGCTTCTGTTCCCAGCGCTCAGCCAGCAGCCTGCTCATCCAGCTCTCTTTAGTTATTTCCCTCACTTGCTGGTGTTGCCCTGCACAGGGCAGTTTCTGAGCTGCCTGCATCAGTCCGGCATAGTGTCCTATTACGTGAGCAGGTATGTGGTCCTTCAGCTCTAGTGTAGGCGTATTTCTGGCCACATCTTTTACGTCGTTTTCATACACCACATGCAGTATCAGGTTTTGGTAGGCAGCGTCGTTCTGGTGCCCGTGCCGCAGCCAGTCGCTGCTTTTTACGTGGTGCTCAATATTGCCCACCAGCAAGGTCTTCCCAATCTTGATTTTCCCTTCCAGGAAATCCGGTCCGGCATCCCGGTTCAGCTTTCCACCATGAATTACAGTTATTGGTTCACCATCCACCGTCTGCAGTCCGGTGGGCTGGTAGAGGCTATATTGCCAGATGAATTGAAATAAGGCTTCGTTCACAGTTACTTGGTTTATTTATAGAGATCTTCAAAGCAAGATAGTATTATTAGGTTAATTCGCTTTTGTCCAATAGATGCGCAATAAACACTATTTTATGAAAAAGATGTCTCTATCGCTTTCCTCCTGTTGCGGTTCTTGCTCGTCACTGTATATGGTTCAGGAATTCCAGAATCTGCTTACCTATACTCAATACCAGAAGTATCAACAAACCGCTCAATACCCCGATGGGTACATAAATCCAATCTCCGGCAGGTAGAATATAAGACTAAAAGAAAACCTCCATTTCCTTTTGGTATTTCCTCGCCTCCTCATTTGCGCGTTCAGCAAATGAAATACTGCTATCCGCAAATATTATCCCACGCGAAACGTTTATCAGCAACCCGGCATCCTTATTAAAAGCATTCCTGCAAACAGTGTCCACATCCCCACCCTGCGCACCTACACCCGGCACCAGGAAGAAATGGTCGGGCAGCAAAGCCCTTACTTCCTGCAGCTGCTCCTTACGTGTAGCGCCTATCACAAACATAATGTTCTCCGTAGTACCCCACGAGGCCACGGTCTTCAATACCTTTTGGTAAAGCATTTCATCACCACATTGTTGCAGCTGAAAATCAGCACTGCCTGCATTAGACGTCAGTCCCAGTACTATGCTCCACTTACCTTCAAACTGCAAAAAAGGCTTCACACTATCTGCCCCCATGTACGGTGCCACAGTTACGCTGTCATACGGATAAGTATGAAAAAATGTGCGCGCATACTGCTCAGAAGTATTGCCTATATCACCACGTTTTGCATCTGCAATGGTAAATATGCCATCTGGAATATAGTTTAGGGTGCGCTCCATACTTATCCATCCCTTTACCCCTTGCGCCTCATAAAACGCTGTGTTTATTTTGTAAGCTACCGTATAGTCTTTGGTAGCATCTATAATAGCCTTATTAAAAGCAAACGCAGGATCTTCCTCACCTAAGAGATGCTTGGGTATCTTACTTAGGTCCGTGTCCAGCCCTACACATAGCACCGACTTCTTCGTAAAAATTGAAGCAATTAATTCTTTCCGATTCATGCGATAAAGATAATTGAGAATTTGGGATCTTGATTTGCCACAAGAGCAATCAGTTTTAAAAACTACAGAAAGGGAATCCACCCCAAAAGACATGACAAAAATCAAACACAATGCTGACAGCCGTCAGTTTTCACGCCACACACTAGCCCCACCTTTGCACCCTACCAATTAACAAAGGATTTATGAAACCAAACATGCTTTTTGCCGACAGACTGATCAGAACGCTTGTAGCACTAACATTTATTGCAATTTTTGCTGCTAACGTTTTACCATTTCCCATTGCGTCACTTATCCTCGTGGTATCTATTGTTTTCCTGTTTACCAGTTTCACTGGCTTTTGCCCTATCTACTGGCTGTTTGGCAACCACGGCCTGAAGCACGCCCGTGTTAAATAATTTGACGCACTTTGTATTGTTTTCGGCAGCTCCTAAAGGGAGATGCCGATTTTCTCAAGCAACAGTAAAACGCTATTCATTTATTTGAACAATTGAAGTCCCGGAATAAAATTAAAATCCGCTTTATTGTCTGTGTAAAGCGAAATATCGTAATGAATTGCAGCAGATGCGATAAGCATATCCGGAACCGAAGGACGATGACTGATCGAGAACTTGTCAAATATTTTATTGAAAACTTCAGTTACTGGTTCATTCAGAGACAATACGGTGAACTTACCGATCAACTTACGGCACTTTGCTAATTCGGCTTTATTTCTTGCACCTCTGTAAAATTCTGCAATAACTATTGGCGTGACAAATATATTATGCTGCTCCAGTTCAGAAACTCTGTTGATTATATCCTTATTTCCTCTTTGTAGCTCAATTACGATACAAGTATCAAGTATTACCTTTTGTCCGGCCATCCTTCTTTACGTATTTGTTCAATAGATGGAAAATCGGGAATGGGATCAATATCAGCTAGAAAATTCTTTTTGCTTTTAGGTATTTTCTTTTCCTCACCTATCTCAAATGCAATGACTTCCACCTGCTTTCCGTATAGATCAGGCGGTAACTCTATATTGTGTTTTTTCTCTGTCGGTACTAAAATTTGCCTGTACATAAATCAATCATTTGATAATGCAATTTAATTAATTTTAAACATATTGTCTTCGCCCGCCGTTTAGAACACCCTTCACGCCCCCCGCACTCACAATATCTCGTAGCTGTGTATCAATAATACGTGAACTTATATCTTTTTGTCTATGTAAAAAGGAGTACATACAGCGCAACCCTTTGCGCGTGCGCAACTACAACAACTTAAAAAGCGATGTGCACCAAAGAACAGCGCTTCAAGTGTTTGCGAATGAGTGGATATAGGATTTGCAACTTCATTTGTCATTTCATACTATTGCTTCGTTTGTATACACCTTAATCTCATTATACAGCGTACCTCTTTCCACCGGCACACGGCGCACAGCAGTTATCATATCACACAGTTCTTCCGTGCTCAGCGATGGCCGCTGCTCTTCAGCACCAGCCATTGAGTATATTTTGGTAGTATCATCTATCGTACCGTCCAGGTCATTTACACCAAACGAAAGGGTCAATTGTGCCGTCTGCCGTCCCAGCATTGGCCAGTAGGCTTTGAGGTTCCGGAAGTTGTCCATAAACAGGCGGGAGATAGCGTAGAGCCTTAAGTCCTCTACTATAGTTGATTCAGTTATGTGAGACATATCATTGTCCTTATTCCTGAATTTTAGCGGTATAAAGCAGTTAAATCCGCCCGTCTTATCCTGCAGTTGGCGCAGGCGGCTCATATGGTCTATGCGATGCTCATACTTTTCTATATGGCCATAGAGCATAGTAGCATTTGAGTGCATACCCAGGTTATGTGCCACCTCGTGTATATGCAGCCAGCCGGTACCGTCCACCTTATCCGCACATATCACGTTGCGTACATCAGGGTGAAAAATTTCCGCACCACCTCCCGGCATAGATTGCAGGCCCGCATCATTCAGTTTCTTCATGCCATCCTCAATGCTCAGCTTTGCCTTGCGTATCATATAGTCAAGCTCCACTGCCGTAAAGCCCTTTATATGTAGGTCTGGCCGGTGCGCCCTTATCTTGCTCAGCAGTTCGCAGAAGAATTCAAGGTTCATCTTTGGGTGCACGCCACCCACTATATGCACTTCGGTAACAGGCTCGCCATCATACTTGCGCACCATGTCCATCATTTGCTCCATGCTCAGCTCCCAACCGTCATCCCGGTGCTTATACTGGCGCGAGTAAGAGCAGAAGTTACATGTAAACACGCAAACATTCGTAGGCTCTATATGAAAGTTGCGGTTGAAATAAACCTTGCCGCCATGCAGCCGCTCGGCTACATAGTTGGCCAGGGCGCCTACAAAACCAAGCTCCCCTTTCTCAAAAAGCAAAACGCCCTCCTCTTCCGAAAGGCGTTCGCTGTTCTGTATCTTGTCTGCTATCCTCAGCAGGTTACTATCTAATTTTCCTTGTTTTAAAACTTCAGCTAAGTTCAGTGGCTTCACAATCATTGTAACAATATTTTCCGGGTAACACTTCCGGATGCAAAGTTACATTTTACGAAATAAATACCCTTACTCATTCCTGATAAGTCTATAGAATAATACTCTTTACCGCAGCTTACTGTTTTCACCGTTTGTCCAAGAATATTCACTATAGCTATATCATTAAGCTGCTCACCAGCTCCCTCTACCGTTATAGTTATTTCGCCTGTCGTAGGATTAGGGTAAATACTCAGCCCGCTCCTTGTTTCAATGGTAGAGCTAACCCCCAAAGGACATGCTACAAGCAGCGACGGGTTTTGCGTAAGACTATAATTTTCGCCTATAGACCCCGTACCGGAGGTAATGCCACCGCTGCCCGTTGGCACCAGCGTCATTCCAGCCATTACTTCTGCTTCCATAGTTGTGAACAGGTGCATCGCATTGTCATCTGTATAGTCCATATAGCTCAGGCAGGCTATACCAACAGGCTGCTTTTCACTGGCTGCATTAAATTCGCAGCCGTCATGAATAGTACCACCCGCTATGGTATAAGTGGGATTACCATAGGTATAGTCTGCTTGTGGTGGTGTGTCTGATAAACCATCATCAAAGCCGCTGCTCCATGGGCAAGCACCCCCATCGTCACCAGAGGGATGCCAGATCTCAAAGAAGTGGCCGGTCTCATGTGTCAGTGTCCTGCCGAGGTTAAACGGATTGTACCAGCTGCCGGTACCGGCCGGAGGTATATTCGTTGGCCCTGTAGAACCCAGCAGGGTGTAAAGCATTACTACGCCTACCTCGTACGACGAATTCCAACCGGCTACCACATCGCTCTTACATACGGTTATACCAAGCAGGTCACTGGAGCTACCTGTAAAATTCACGCACCATACGTTGTAATATTTCGAATTATCCCACGGTGCAAGTCCACTGCCGGTAACCTTCGCAGATGTAAATTCGTCTCCACCATCATATCCTGCATCGGTCAGGGTATTACCGGCAATGATCTTTACCTCATATCCCGGCGAGCAGTTTCCACTGGCGTCCTTGCGCGCCAACCCGAACCGGATACCTGAATTTCCGTACAGCGATTTCCAGCCCGATGGTATCTTAAATGAGTCTGCATTCTCCCGGTTAAAGTCGTGGTTCAGCACTGCTATCTGTGAGTCGCAGCGCTTTGCAATACCCGTGGTGCCGCCCATGTTCACAAATTGGGCCGAATCTAAAATAATGTGGAAAATCACTGGTATCGCAGATACGGCAGTGGTCCTTTCGCTGCCGGCATTAGCCTTATACTGCCTGTAAAAATCCGCTACCCCTTGCAGCGATGCACGCTGCGCACGTAGCTTTTCAGCATATTCCGGGTGTTTGACTATTATATTCTGGTGCATTTGCGGCACACCACATCTTATTGGGTGTCCTGTTTGTGCTGATAGGGATGTATGCAGGAGAATTCCTCCCACTACTCCAAATAAGATCTTTCTCATCAAGGATATTTTATGAATTTGCTAAAATGTGATAACACTAAAATTACCTAAAATAAGGCTTCCATACGTTATGTATTGTCTTACAGTGGTAAAACTTTTGAGCAATGTGGCGAACACGCAACTTAATGTGGTTTACGCCATGTAGATAACCCTAAATGCAAATCCTATGATAAGAAAGCTATTACTTCTTCTTTCGGGTATTGATCTCGTCACGAATGTGAATAGCCCGCACATAATCTTCCTGTTCAAGCACTTTTTGCAGCAGCTCGTTCAGTTCGTCCAGGTTCATGCGCTTCATTTCAGCATCGGCAACAGGCTTGTTGCCCACCGGCACCTGCGAAGGTTTAGTCTCCGCAGCAGCATCAGCAGCGCCTTCTGGCTGGTCCAGGTACAGGCCTGCAGTTTCAAGTATATTTTCGTAAGTGTATATTTTGCAGCTTGCACGCACCGCCAGCGCCAGCGCATCTGATGTGCGGGAGTCTATCTCTACGTTCTCTCCATCGTGCAGGCACATGAGTTTAGCAAAAAATATTCCTTCCTCAAGTTTATAAATAACCACCTCTGTAAGCTCAATGCCGAAAGTGATCATAAAATTGGCAAACAGGTCATGAGTAAGCGGGCGGCTAGGCTGCATACGCTCCAGCGCCACGGCTATAGCCTGCGCTTCAAAACCACCTATCACTATTGGTAAGCGGCGAAGCCCGTTTACCTCACCAAGCACCACAGCGTACGAATGCGTCTGGGTAATACTATGTGATAAAGCAACAATTTCTAATTCTATCTTTTTCATCTATCTGTTATCGCTTGCTAACTAAACATATTACTTCGTGAAGATAATATTTTTTATAAAAATCGTTCCTCTATCTTAATATTTGGACAACATCCTAATTTCAGTTCCACAATCCGCAGGTAGCCGCACAACACACTCCCCTCATTTTTTTAAGGAGGGGATGCCCGAAAACACCGCGAAGCGGTTTTCGGGCTGGGGTCGTTGCCTCACACAGTGCCCATCCGCCCCATAGATATTACATTCTCACGACCCACCACTAAAACAATGTCGGCGCCTCTGGCTCCCCATTCTCATCCACAGCTTCCGATATCAGCGACACCTCTTTCAGATCATCTGCAGATAAGAAACTGCCCACGGTCTTCCACCCCGTTATGTCCACCGTTTCATGCAGCGCCACCGTTTCTTCCTTCCAGTCTGTCTTTTTCTTTCCTTTCCTCAGTATCACCACAGGTTCCTGCTGGGTGGTCACAAGTTCCAGGTAGTTGCCCGGACCATCTTTAATAAAGGTATACCTGCTTCTCAGCGTCTGGCTCTCTATAACAAAACGCTTCACATTGAATTTCTTAGAGTTCGCATCAAAATATATCGCCGTCACCACCTTTTCAGGATGGAATTTCTGTATGAGCACCACATTATCTGCGTCATACCGGTTCGTCGTATCAGCGCTGGTCACTTCATACGTCCCGTCCTTGTAGAATGCGATGATCCTGTCCGCCTCGTCAAACCGGCCCAGCAACAACCCGTGCCCATCTTTGTTCAGCCTGCCCACACTGTCATCATACCATATCTGCGGTGCAGATAGTGTTGATTTTCCCTTCTCCTTAAACTTCACACTTTTCACCGGGTACTTCGTCACCTGGTTGCCCTGCGCTCCCCTGCTCTTTATCTCCAGGTCGGCAAACGACCAGTCGTATACCTTGGTTCGCGCCTTTGAGTCAGGGAACAGATTTAGTGTCACCGTCTCAGCCTCGCCGTTCAGGTTCACAGAAAAATACTGCACCTTGCTCCCTGTGTGGCCCTTCGTAAGGTCATATTCCTTATCACGGGTTATCCCTGTCACGTTAAACCGTTTAGCATAAGTGATGCCGGTCTTCCCATCCATGTACATCAGGTTATAGGTAGTGCGTTCATCATTCTTCTGAAAAATGGCTATATGCCTTATGTCTTTCCCCACAAAGCTTTTGTCGGCCACCTTTGTCACCAGCATTTTTCCGTCCTTGCGGAATACTATGATATTATCTATATCTGAGCACTCAAAGGCAAACTCGTCCTTCTTAAGCCCGGTACCTATAAATCCTTCCTTGTAGTTTACATACAGCTTAGTATTAGCTATGGCTACCACATTGGCATTGATATTCTCAAACGGACGTATCTCTGTCTTGCGCTCCCTGCCCTTTCCATATTTTTTCAGCAGGTTCTCATAATATTTTATAGCGTAGTCATTCAGATGGGCTATGTTATGCTCCACCTCAGCTATCTCTGCTTCTACCCCCCTTATATGCTCATCAGCCTTAAAGGTGTCATATTTCGATATGCGCTTTATCCTTATTTCTGTAAGTCTTATTATGTCTTCCTGCGTCACTTCTCTGCGCAACTTCTTTTTAAATGGCTTCAGGCCGTCATCTATGGCTTTCAGCACACCTTCCCACGTAGTCTGCTCTTCTATATCACGGTATATGCGGTTCTCTATAAATATTTTCTCCAGCGACGAGTAGTGCCAGTCTTCATTCAGCTCACCAAGCTTTATCTCCAGCTCACGCAGCAGCAACTGCTTTGTCAGGTCCACAGAGTGCTTCAGCAGATCACTGGCCCCTACAAAGTGTGGCTTATCGGCTATAATGATACAAGCGTTTGGCGATATCGATATCTCACAATCTGTGAACGCATATAGCGCATCTATCGTTTGGTTTGTAGATACACCCGGTGCCAGCTGCACATTCAGCTCCACATCCTTCGCCGTGTTATCCGTTACACTCTTTATCTTTATTTTACCGCTGTCGTTGGCCTTCAGTATGCTGTCTACAAGCTGTGTAGTGGTTATGCCATACGGCACATCCTTTATTATCAGCGATTTTTTGTCTGCCTCCTCTATCCGTGCTCGTACACGCACCTTGCCGCCCCTCGCACCATCATTATAGTTACTCACATCTATCATCCCGGCGGTCAAAAAGTCGGGAAATAGCTCAAACTTCCTGCCCTTCAGATGCTTTATAGCACTCTCAATGATCTCGCAAAAATTGTGTGGTAAAATTTTAGTACTAAGCCCCACCGCAATACCCTCGGTTCCCTGTGCCAGCAGCAGCGGAAACTTCATGGGCAGTGTCACCGGCTCTTTCTTACGGCCGTCATAGCTCAGTTGCCACTCGGTCGTCTTGGCATTAAACGCCACCTCCAGCGCAAATTTCGACAACCTTGCCTCTATATACCTCGCAGCCGCCGCGCTGTCACCCGTGCGCGCATCGCCCCAGTTTCCCTGCGTCTCTATCATCAGGTCCTTCTGCCCCAGGCTTACTATAGCGTCACCTATCGATGCATCACCATGCGGGTGGTATTGCATCGACTGCCCTATCACGTTAGCCACCTTGTTAAAGCGGCCATCGTCCATTTCCTTCATTGCGTGCAGTATGCGCCGTTGCACCGGTTTCAGGCCATCCTCTATTGCCGGCACCGCACGCTCCAGTATCACATAGCTCGCATAATCCAGGAACCAGCTTTCATACATCTGGCCTATCATCACCGCGACATCTCCTGACCGCTCCCTACTATTTTCATTTAACAGATCCACCAAAATAATTTATAGCGCAAAAATATTGATCGGCGACCAACAACGCGCTTTTTTTATGCACAGGGTGTGCGAATCGGCATATTAGTTGAATAGCTTATTTGTGGTTTACTTGCTCATTCGGCTTTGTAATCCGAATGGTATGGAGAGGGATTTTTGCAATTCCCTCTCAAAAAATCAAAGGCCACCTGTTTCCAGGCAGCCTCCAACTCACACACACTTCTTCAATTACTCTTTCAATTTAATGACACATATATTAAACGTCTATTTCCCGGTACTATTCATCTCCATTATAGCACGTCTGTCTTCAGCCCTGCCTTCAGGTGTGCTGTTAGGTGCTACCGGGTTATTCTCACCATGGCCTACTATTTTCAGCCTGCGCGGGTTGATGCCATTTTTAATTAGATAAGCTTTCACTGACGCAGCACGCCTTACCGACAATGCCTTGTTGTATTCTTCAGTACCTATCTTATCAGTATATGCATCTATCGTTATGGTTGAGCTCTTATCCTTCTTCATTTCACGTACCGCTTCATTCAGCTCTGCATAAGAGCTGGTTTTGATAACAGACTGGTCAAAGTCGAATAAGATCGGTGCTGAAATGCTCACACCATTACGCGTCCGGGTTATCGTAGTTGTCTTGGTGGTCACCTCAGTTTCAACCGCAGGTTTTGGCGTCTCCACAGGCACAGGTGCTGTCAATGTAAAATCGTTCGCAGCTGCCGAGCAAGACCCTGCTGTTGCCACTATACCACTGTAAGTACCTTCGCAAAGCATATTAATAGTAAATGAACTATTCGCACCCACCACACCCGTAAAGGCTGGCTGTGGCGTTCCGTTCAGACTATACTTAATGTTCACGTCTTTACCGGCATACAATCCGTTAAAGGTAACCGAACCATCACAGGCGCCTTTTACAGTAGGGTTTGTTGTTCGTTGCGATGAGATCGTCATCGTTACTGCGGCAAGTGCCACATCAGTGCCTTTAGCCTTTCTCCTTTTTATCTGGGCTGTTACACCTGTATAGTTCCCCGCACATAGGTTGGGCACTTTTACCTGGCCATCCGGCTGCACCTTCGCTTCATACTCCACTCCCGCAGTCCCGTTCACCATGTAGTCCACAGCTACTGACTCGTTAGCAGGCAAACCATGCAATATTATACTGCCGTCACATAGGCCGCATTGTGTTGGGGCGTTTGCATCGGTAGAGGTGATAATAAGAGGCTTTTCCTTCTTTCCAAACAGGAAACGCACTCCAAGATTCACACCATACTGATGGTCGTTGGCGGCTGTCACATTTCTAAGGTTAGAGGTGTAAGTTCCCATTCCCTCCGTTAAGCGGTAGCCGCTCTGTGCATTGTTCTTAAATGGCTGGAACATATAATACAACCCCATATTAAGGGCCACATGATCAGACAAGAAGTAGTTGAACGATGGCTGCAGAATAAACCCGACTGAATTTTTCACATAGTCAGCATTGCCCGTACGGCTGCCGGGGCTTACACCCTGGCCTACATTGTAGCCAAGCGCACGCTTTGCATCCACATAAGCCTGGTAATTACCTCCGGGGTTATTTCTCAGGAATTCTGCCTTTGTTATAAACCAGTCATTTACAGACGGAATAGCAGCATTGTCATACACCGACACTGTGCCACCATCCGTACTAGGTACGAGTTTATAGATAGCCTCATAGTTAAAGTTAGCATGTGTCGTATAGGCATTGCTCATCTGCAGATTCAGCAGCGCGCCCGCATCAGCCGTAAAGCCCCAGTGTTTGGAAAACCGGTTCTTATATTTCAGCACAAATGGTATGCTGATGTTTGTTGATATCACACCTTCCCTTACGTCATTACCTGTTACTACCTGCCTGAAAATATTTCCAGCTCCATCCGTAGCCTGGTACTCAGTGTGGTAGTTGCTCAGTTCAGCATCACCGTGCTGCTGCATGTAAATTATACCTGCTCCTAGTCCAAAGTGGCGTTTCCTGCCAAAGAAGAACCCCAGTTGTGCGTCACCGCCAAATGAATATCCGTTCCTGTACTTAAGTTCGCCCGTGTTTGTGTTCAGGGTATTTGGGTAACTGTTGTTGGTATTCGCCAGGGTAAAATCCTCGTTGGCAAGTCCTCCCATCAGGTTCAAATCAATTACCCACCTGGATAGTTCGGCATCGGTTTTATAGCTGCGTATTTTCTTCTCCTGGGCTACGGCCGGTAATATACCGCCCGTAGCTATCAGCATCAATAATAGTTTTCTCATTTTTTATATTTTTATTGTTCCCTTTTCTGGTTTGCAGGGATTAGTTTTTAATAAATGTTGCACCGCCTATTTTAATACCTTCCTGGTTGCAGATGATGAGGTAAGAGCCGGCTGCTAACGCTGCCACATCCACACTCACTTTGTTATCTGTAGCCATCACCGTACTAAGCTTCTGACCGACCAGATTATATACCACTACTTCTACAGCCGCTGTATTGTTTGTGTTGATCTTTACGTTCACCACGTTATCAGCAGGGTTGGGATATATGGTGATACTTGTAGCATTATTCACATCTGTCACTACAGTTGGCGTTAGGTAATACGTCTTCTGCATACAGCTTCCCGCTGTAGTCATAACCCAGTAAGATTTGTTACCAAAATCAGGACTTTCATTCACATAATCCTGGTTGATCTCTCCGCCAAGTATGGTGGAGTCAAGCGAAGAAATGTTATCATATCCCCACTGGTAGCTGCTCTCATTGCTCGGCAGGCATACAAAGTGATTATTGAAATAATTCACCTGTGCCACCTGTGCCACATCTGTACTCACAGTTACAGTTGCCGTAGCATGTTTAGCACAGCTGCCCGATGCGCTGGTAGCCGTCAGCGTCACATTCGCTACGCCAGACTCATTGAAATCAACAAGTGAATATTGGTGCATTGCACCCTGCGCCCACACTGCTGCATTTTCAGCAGACCAGGTATAGGTCGTACCTGCCTCAGGTAGCGCTGCTGCGCCAAAGTTCTGGTACCTGGTACCACGGCAAACTACCAAAGCCGAACGTGTAGAGATAACCGGCATCATTGGCGCAGCCTCTACTGTTACTATTAGGGCAGCCACATTTGTGCCGCAGCTATTGATTACTGTATACATTATAGTATCAACACCTGGTACAAGTCCTGTCACCGTTCCTCCGGTTACCGAAGCGTTAGCATTACTGCTGCTCCATGTACCGCCGGTCTGTGTATCCGAAAGTATTGCTACAGATCCCACGCATACAGTCGGTGGGCCGGTTAGTATGCCAGCATCCGGCAAAGGATCTATGGTAATTGGTTTCCTGGCGGTTGCAGAGCAAAACGCACTGCTTACCATATAGTTTATTGTATCCGCTCCGGCGTTAATACCGGTTATCAGGCTTCCCAGCGCAGAAGCATTACCATTGGTCGTACTCCACACACCACCTGTTACCGTATCTGTAAATATTACAGATGATCCTGCACACAAGTTAGAGGGACCATTGATGACCCCTGCATCAGGCGTGGCATTGATGTCTATTATCTTTATCGCCGTATCTGTTCCGCAAATATTATTTATCGTATAAATAATACTGTCTGTGCCTGCAGCCACACCGGTTACTATGCCGTCTGTTACCGTAGTATTTCCATTGCTCGCTGTCCATGTGCCACCTGTTACATCATTCGTCAACACTATAGATGAACCGGTACACACTGTTGAAGGTCCGTTTATCACACCTGCGTTAGGCAGCGCATTCACAGTAATGGCTTTGTAAGCCGTATCTGCACCACATATGCCGGTAACGGTATACAGTATAGTATCTACACCACTGCTCACACCGAATACAACACCGTCAGATACCACCGCATTTGCATTTGTCGCACTCCATTCACCACCTGATACTGAATCAGTCAGGACCGTTGAGGACCCAACACATACATTCGATGACCCCATTATAGCGCCTGCATTAGGAGCAGAGTTAATGGTCACAGTATGTGTTGCCGTACTCGAGCCACATGTATTACTGAGCACATAGCCTATTGTATCTACTCCGGCCATTATACCGGTTACAACACCGTCAACTACCGTTGCTGTAGCATTGCTGCTCGTCCAGCTTCCACCAGTTGGGAAAGCATCCAGAGTTATCGAAGATCCCATACAAACTGTTGATGGCCCTGTGATAACACCAGCCGTCACTACAGAATCTATTGTTATAGCCTTTATAACGGTTGCCGTACATCCCAGGTTCGTTACTGTATACCTTATGGTATCAGTTCCGGGTGCAATAACAGTCACCACGCCGCCTAACACGGCTGCATTTGCGTTATCGGCAGTCCATATACCACCGGCAGCCGTATCGGTCAATGTGATTGTTGAACCGACACAAACATTTGATGGACCATTAATAACACCAGCATTCGGCGTGGCTTCAATGGTAATTATCTTCGTTGCTGAGTCAGTACCGCATGTATTAGTTACCTTATAAATTATTGTATCAATACCAGCAGTTATACCAATTACAATACCATCCAAAATTGCAGCGTTGGCATTGCTGGCACTCCATGTACCACCTGGCACAGCATCCGTCAATACTATTGATGAACCGGTACACACCTTTGATGGGCCACCGATCACACCTGCATTAGCTAATGAGTCAATAGTGATAACCTTTGTGGCTGTAGACGTGCAGCTTAGATTTGTTACTGTATAGCTGGCTGTATAAATTCCGGCTGTTACACCCGTTACTACTCCACCCACATTGGTTGCATTAGCATTGCTCATACTCCATACACCACCAGGTGCAGGGTCTGTCAATGTTATAGTAGAGCCAACACATACATTCGAAGGTCCGCTGATAACGCCTGCACTGGGCGTTGCGTTTACAGTTACTGCCTTCGTTGCAGTATTGGTGCCACATGCATTGGTAATTGTATACCTGAGGGTATCAACACCGGCTGTTACACCCGTTACTATACCACCCACTACGTTTGCATTGCCATTACTTGTGCTCCACGTTCCACCTGCGGCCAAGTCTGTTAGCGTTATCGAAGAGCCAGTACATACAACTGACGGTCCGGCAATAATACCGGCATTTGCCAAAGTATCAATAATAATAACCATAGTTGCGGTAGATGTGCAGCTTAGATTTGTTACAGTATATCTGGCAGTATCTATTCCGCCTGTTACACCAGTTACCACTCCACCTACATTGGTTGCGTTTGCATTGCTCATAGTCCATACACCACCCGGTGCAGGGTCTGTCAATGTGATCGTAGAACCTACACATACGTTCGAAGGTCCACTGATAACACCTGCATTTGGTGTTGTGTTTACGGTCACCGCTTTCGTTGCAGTACTTGTACCACACGAGTTTGTAATGCTATACCTGATGGTATCAACACCCGCTGTTACGCCCGTTACTATACCACCCACTACGTTTGCATTGCCATTACTTGCGCTCCATGTACCACCCGGCGTAAGATCAGTCAATGTTATTGAAGAGCCAGTACATACAACTGACGGTCCGGCTACAACACCAGCATTTGCCAAAGTATCTATAGTAATAACTTTCGTCGCCGTCGATGTGCAGCTTAGATTCGTTACAGTATATCTCGCAGTATCTATTCCTGCCGTTACACCCGTTACCACTCCGCCTACATTAGTCGCATTTGCGTTGCTCATAGTCCATACACCACCTGGTGCAGGGTCTGTCAATGTAATTGTAGAGCCAACACATACATTTGAAGGACCATTAATAACACCTGCATTTGGTGTAGGGTTCACTGTTATTGTCTTATTAGCCGTGGCCGTGCCGCAGCTATTGGTCACTGTATACCTTATGGTATCTATGCCCGCTGTCACACCCGTAACTACCCCGCCCACTACTGAGGCATTGGTATTACTTGCGCTCCAGGTTCCACCCGGTGCAAAATCGGTCAGTGTTATCGTGCTACCCGTGCACACTGTGCCCGGGCCTGATATACTCCCTTCATCCGGCAACGGATTCACAGTCACAGTCTTAGTTGCCGTAACAGTCCCGCATACATTAATAACCGTATAGCGTATTGTATCTACACCTGCGTAAACTCCGGTCACAATACCGCCTATTACAGTTGCGCTCGTATTACTCGCGCTCCATATGCCGCCAGCTGCTGTGTCTGTAAGTGTAATAGTCGATCCGGCACAAACACTCGACGCGCCATTAATAACACCCGCCTGTGCTGTAGTGTCTATCGTCACCACCTTCGATGCCGTAGCTGTGCCGCATAAATTGGTAACAGAATAAAATATAGTATCCACACCGCCGGTAATACCGGTTACCACACCACCTAAAACAGTTGCATGCCCATTGCTCGCACTCCATGTACCACCTTCTACTGTATCTGTAAGTACTATCACAGACCCAATACATACATTTGATGGCCCGTTAATAACGCCTGCATAATTGCCCACTACTATACTCTTGGTCGCTATACAGCTGTTAGGTGCCGTATAGGTAATTGTAGGCGTACCATTTGCTACACCAGTAACTACACCAGTTGCGGAGCCGGTAGTTGCCATTGCTGGGTTGCTGCTGCTCCATGTTCCACCCGGTGTCAGGTCTGTAAGCGTAATAGAAGAGCCCACACAAACACTACCTGGGCCTAGAATAAGAGAAGGGGAAAGAGTCACCGTAACCACAGCCATGCTCATACAGCCGGCCGCTGATGTATAAGTAATATCAGCAGTGCCTGCAGTAATGCCCGTTACAACACCTGTTGCAGAGTCTATTGTAGCTACAGCTATATTTCCGCTGTTCCATACACCCGCTATAGAATCAGTAAGTGCCGTTGTCGCACCGGTACATACCGTGCGCATACCATTTATAGGCGGCGCCGCACATGCTGGCGTTACAGGGAGAGACAAATTAATACCATTTACGGTTATCACGCCATTAGTTGCAAGCGCCCTGCCGCTGAATGTGCTGCCGGGGTTTAGGTTTATCGCGGCATTATTAGCTACTATCGTACCATTAAAAATCGAATTGTTGTTGATATCTACGGCGCCATCTACTTTCCAGTACACGTTTTTTGCCTGCGTGCCATTTAATAAGATCACTTTAGCAAACGTGCCGGTAGAAAGAGCGCCATTTATTTTAATGACAAATACGGCATTGCTGTTGCCTTGTGCATCCAGGTGTACATTCCCGTTGAATGACGGTGCAGATGCCATCAGATACGTATGCGGCGTAAGCGTAAGCTCGTTGCCGAATTGTGCCGGGTAAAGGAGTTCAATGTCCGTGCCCAGCGTGTTTAAATAATTATATACCACAGGCAGGCTCGCAGCCGCTGCAGCAGTGGAGTCGTCCGGTATGGGATGAATACTGCCGGTTACAAATGCAGAATCAAAACCCGCAGTCAAACCTACATTGGTACCTACATCACCCACCACATGGGTGATACCTGTATTGGTCACATTCCCGTTAGCAGAAAATATTCCAAACCGGGATGTTGACGCCAGTATAGGAGCCGCAGGTCCCGTAAGCAATACACTTCCGCAGCCTATAGGCGTGTAGGCAAGTATACCATCTACGCTCACCGCGCCTGCAGTAGATAGCGCCCGGCCTTCCAGTGTGTCACTTGGGCTCATATTTATCGCCGCATTATTAGCCACAATAGTTCCGCGCATAAATACGGAAGAAGCCATGCTTACCATGCCTTCCACTTTCCAGAATACATTACACGCGAGTGCGCTGTTGATCAGCTTTACCTTCGAAGAAGCATTTATCGTAAAGCTGCCTTGTATCTGGAAGATAAAAACAGCATTTGGGTTTCCCTGTGCATTCAGCACCAGTTTACCATTCAGCGTCGCCGCGCTCGATATATGGTATACCCCCGGAAGCAGCGTATCGCCATTTCCCAGCAAAGGAGCGGGGAATAGCGTCGGCACTGCTATATTCAGCTGGTTATAGGCGATCAGAAGGCTTGCAGCAGCAGCGCCGCTACCCCCATCACCATCATGCATCACACCATTCACATTCCCGAATCCCGTACTGGATCCCGTATTCGTGCCCACATTTCCCGTCAGGTGCGTAATGCCGGTATTGTTAACCGCCCCCACCGATGTAAAAAGAACAAAATTTGCGGCAGACCCTAAAGCAGGCGCCTGTGCAAAAACCACACCGGGTAATAGGAACAAGCCTATCACCACAAATGCACTCAGTAATTTGTTTACCATGTATTTGTTTTAATGAAAATTTTGAATATACAGATACCAAAGGCTAACAACCATGCCATATACTCCCGCCATTGTGCTTAATTAATTAGTATACGAACGCTACCAAAGCCTTACAGCTGATCTAACTCAGAATATGCCGCTAAATCCACAAACAACTAAGGGGGCACTATAGCCCCAGTATGTGGCCACAGGCAGTCCCCATCTACCCGCGATTCCCGATCACCCACGTTTCCTGGGTTCATTAGCGCAGCAGTCACCATCCATACACTTTTGAGCTTAATTAGCCCACAAAAGAAAAGAAACCCACAATACCGCTATAAATAATTCGTCTTGTCCCGCATCACATCCCATCGTAAATTTGTGCCGAAAAGAGAGGTATCTGACCCTCAAAATTGAAGAAAATAATATCTGAAAAATCGCAAGATCAGCCAAATCCGCGATTCAGGCAGTGGGTAAAAATGGGGCATAAATTTAGATAATCAATCCAGCCAACACAATTCGAATAATTTTAAAATCCCAAAATCCAGGTCAGAAAAATACCCCACCCGGGGAAAAGTGAGGCAAAATGGGAAATTTCACAAACTATAATATATCCCTGTAAACCAATAAATACCAAGACACTATATGAATATCAACCAAAAAAAATGCCCCATATAATCAACATTTTCATTTGATCATAATGGGGCATTCACTATCGCGCTAAATACTACCAATTCAACGTCGCAAATCGGCATACACGGACATAGTCGCGCTTTGCGGCCTTTAAAACAAAATAAGTGAAGCCGCGCCTTTGCGCCTTTGCGTGAGACTTTTCACAAAACATTTCCCTTGCCGGAGTTCAAGGTTTAATCGGTTTATGCCAGAGCCTTCTGCTCCACTGCATCCTCGCCTACCGGCAAGCAAAATAGTGGTTAAAAAATCTCAAAAAAACAAACCCGCAATCACCCGGAAAAAACCGGAAATTCCAGGTAACTAACTCATTGATTACCAAACACAATGTGTGCAAAAAGCAATTTCCCTCCAAACCGGAAAATCTTAGCTACAAATAGCTATTGTACCATCCTGCTAATACCCGCATTAACACCTTGCCGCCTTAAACACACATCCCGGAGAAACTGCGCCTTCGCGCCTCTGCGAGAGACTAACCTTTATAAGAAAGCCCCATGTTCCAGAACAAAAACGCCCATTTATCCGCCTGCTCAGCTATTATCATATCTGTAGGCTTGCCCGCACCATGCCCTGCTTTGGTCTCTATGTTTATCAGCACTGGGTTTTTACAGCTCTGTGCAGCCTGCAGCGAAGCCGCAAACTTAAATGAGTGAGCCGGCACCACCCTGTCGTCATGGTCGCCAGTGGTCACCATCGTTGCCGGGTAGCACTGTTTTTTGGTATTATGCACAGGTGAATATTTGTAGAGGTACCCAAACATTTCTTTACTATCCTCAGCAGTGCCATAGTCATAGGCCCAGCCGGCACCGGCGGTAAACTTATTATAACGAAGCATATCCAGCACACCCACCGCAGGGAAACAAACCTTGAACAGGTCAGGCCGCTGGGTCATGCACGCCCCCACAAGCAGTCCCCCGTTCGATCCCCCGGAAATAGCCAGGTACTCTTTCGATGTATATTTCTCATGTATCAGAAATTCACCTGCACCTATAAAATCATCAAACACATTTTGCTTCTTCATCTTTATTCCCGCATTATGCCATTCATCCCCATACTCACCACCGCCCCGCAGGTTAGCCACTGCATATATCCCGCCATTCTCCATAAACACCATATTGCTCACGCTAAACGATGGAGTAAGGCTTATATTGAATCCACCATAGCCATACAGCATCACTGGGTTCTTGCCGTTCAGCTTCATACCCTTCTTATAGGTTATGATCATGGGTATCTTTGCACCGTCCTTCGACTTATAAAAAAGCTGCTTGCTCTCATATCCTTTAGGGTCAAACTTCACACCCGATGTCTTGTACAGCTCTGACTTCCCGGTACCAATATTATACTTAAAGATCGTTGACGGATAAACATAAGAAGTGTATGTATAGTAGGTTTCAAGCTCATCCATTTTGCCACCAAAGCCGCCGGCCGTACCTAATCCCGGTAGCTCTATGGTCCGCTCCTTCTTCCCGTCCAGCCCATACTGGTACACCTTCGACACCGCATCCTCCAGGTAATGGGCGAATATCTTACGCCCGCAGGTCGAAATACTCAGCGGGAATTTCGTCTCCGGTATCAGCACCTTCCAGTGTTCCTTGGTTGGTGTCGCAGCATCCGTCACCACCAGCTTCCGGTTCGGCGCGCCCTGGTTAGTCTCTATGTACAGCTTGCCATTTTCACAGTAGGCCAGGTTCTGTTCAAAGTCAAAACCGGTAACTATAGGCACTATCGGTGCATCCCTTTTCGATAGGTCCTGTATATATAGCTCATTGCCGTAGGTAGCATTGGCAGCTGTTATTACCAGGTATTTTTCATCCTCGGTCACACCGCCACCCACATATCTGCGTGGTGTTGCCTCGCCACCAAATATAAGCCTGTCATCGCCTTGCGGTGTACCCAGCTTATGAAAGAAAAGTTTGTGTATCTGCGTTTTTTCAGATAGCTGGCTTCCCTTTGGCTTATCATAACTGCTATAGTAAAACCCTTCATTATGCAACCACGACAACCCGCTGAACTTTACGTCCCGCAGCGTATCATCCACTTTCTTACCTGTTTTGGTATCTATCACTATCACCTTGCGCCAGTCACTTCCGCCCTCGCTTATCTGGTAGGCCGCCATAGATCCGTCTTTCGTAAAGTCAATTCCTTGCAGCGATGTAGTGCCATCCGTCGAAAACTTATTTGGGTCCAGGAACACCTCAGGCTTGTTGTCCCCTTGTTGCCGGTATAGAATACTCTGGTTTTGCAGCCCGTCATTAAGGTAAAAGTAGGTATACCCGCCTTCCTTAAAAGGCGCACTATACTTGGCATAGTTCCAGAGTTCGGTAAGCCGCTTCTTTATCGCGTCTCTGAAGGGTATCTGCGCCAGGTAGGCATTGGTCACTTTATTCTGCTCCACTACCCACCCTTTCGTCTCGTCCGACATATCATTCTCCAGCCACCGGTATGGATCCGACACCTTGGTGCCAAAGTATTCGTCTACCTGTTCTGTTTTCTTAGTATCAGGATAGCTACCTGTAAACGCTGTCTTGTTTTGTGCATGTGCTGCCATACCTATCATCAGTAACGAGGTGCAAAAAGATCGTCTTTTCATTATTGGAAGATTAGAAAGTATAATTCCCCGCGAATCTACGAAACATACCATTAAAGCAAAATATACATGAGGTTTAACACTTTATTCTATGCTTTTAGGCTATATGAGGTTACTTTTGTAAGGACCATTAAAACTACAAGAGGGCCTCTGAAACGCTTATTCAAAATACTACGTTATACAGTGGCATCGCTGCTCTCGCTGGTCTTGGCTGTAGTAGTGATGGTCAACCTCACGCCTGTTCAGAATATTATCGCGCGCAAAGGCGCAGATATGCTGTCTAAAAAGCTTAAAACAAAAGTCTCCATAGATCACATTCGGCTCGACTTTTTCAGTCACATTTTACTGCAGGGCCTGTACGTGGAAGACCAGTCACACGATACGCTCCTGTATGCAGGTGAAGCCCAGGTAAGGATAAACGACTTTATTTTCACTAAGAACAAGCCCGTACTGCATTACTTCGGACTCAAAAACACCTACGTCCATCTATACCGCACAGCACTCGCGAATAGCTGGAATTCAGATTTTATCGCTGACGCTTTCAGCACCAAGGCCAGTCCTGAAGACACCATTAGCAAAAAGCCATTCGAACTGGACCTTAAGAAGATTGAGCTCGAGAATATCCGTTTTCACATGGACGACAAATGGATAGGTCAGGACCTGGACTTCGACATCGGTGGCTTCGTTATAAATACAAAAGGACTGGACATCAACAAAAAGTTCATCGATGTTGACAACATCGAGATCAAAAACGCAGTCGTATATGTCGGCATGTATAAGGCCGGCAAGCCAAAAACAAAGCATACCCAGGAAGTTTACGAATTCGATACCACTCCTTTCAACCCGGACAATTGGTCTGCAAAGGTCGCATCTCTTTCACTCGCAGACTGCTCGTTCAACCTGAAGATGGACGATAAGATCCCTGTGCCCAATTTGTTCGACGAAAACCACCTGGCTATCCGCGATATCAACGTGTCGGTTAAAGATGTTGGAGTAGTCGGAGACACCATCCATGGCAATGTACTTCATTTGTCGGCTCACGACCGGTGCGGCATAGCTATAAAGGCAATGCGTAGCAAGGTCTCTATTTCTCCCGTTGCCTCTATCTGCGACGATCTTTATCTGGAAACCGGCTATAGTAAAATACAGAACTACTATGCCATGCATTACAAACACTTCCCTGATTTCACGTCATATATAGACAGTGTTACCATGGTAGGCCACCTTAAAGATGCGGTTATTGACGCGCGCGATATAGCCTTTTTCGCCCCCCAGCTTAATAAGTTGCCGCATGTCATTCTCCACGCCAGCGGCGAGGGCCAGGGCACTGTAGCTAACCTTTCGGCACAGCACTTGAATGTATCTGATGGTAATACCGTCGTTACAGGTAACATCACCATGAAGGGATTGCCGGATATCTACAAAACCTACATCACCTGGTCTGATGGGCAGTTGCTGACCACAGGCAGCGGCATACTCCGCTATGTGCCTGACCTTAAAAATAGCCCCAACATAGCATTGGAGCGCCTTACCTATGCTTATTTTAATGGCAAGTATGAAGGATATATAGAAAACTTCGCAGTAAACGGTGCTCTGAAAACAAATCTCGGCACTGCCGCTTTAGCAGTAAAAATGAATATACCGGGCTTCAATAGCAGCACTGCAGCCTATTCAGGTAAAATTGCTACAAATGACCTTCAGCTTGGCATTTTGCTCAAACAACCGTTATTAGGTGGTATCACACTTACCGAAAACGTAACTGGTAATTCGTTCGACCCGGATCGTATCCAGGTTGACGTAGACGGCACCATCAGTGCGCTCACGCTCAACGGGTACAATTACCAGAATATCCTCACACAGGGCAAAGTGGCAAAAAAGCAGTTCGTTGGCAAGCTCTTGGTGGATGATCCGAATCTAGCCCTGGAATTTGATGGCGGTATCGACTACTCTAAAAAGGACTTTAATATTAACGCCACCGCACACCTGCTGGGTAGCAACTTTAAGGCGCTGAACCTTACTACCGATACCGTTACCGTCTCTGCCGACTTCGATCTTAACTGCACAGGTAGTAACATCGATCAGTTTTCCGGCTACGCAAAGCTTTTCAATATAGACCTCAAGCGAAATGCACACAAAGTAGCGCTCGACTCCGTATACGTCCGCTCCACAGGCGACAGCACAAAGCGATTGCTAACCATTCAGAGCAACGATCTGCTGGCCAGTATCAAAGGCAGTTACCAGCTCAGCAAGTTACCGGCATCTGTGCAGTTCTACCTCTCCAGGTATATACCCAACTATATAAGCGCCCCCACAAAATTTGCACCCGATCAGAACCTGGAGTTTACCATCAATACCGGTAGTATTGATAGTATCCTTGCGGTTACCGTGCCCATAATGCGCGGCTTCGATTCATCAACCATTAGTGGCTCGTTCAATACCACGGCGCAGAAGCTTACCCTCAATGCCAGTATTCCTTATGGTAGTATCGGCACCTTCCACATGAATAACATTTCCATTCAGGGACAAGGCAACCTGGATATCATCGCATTAAACACGAACATCGACAATGTCTCGGTTGGCGATAGTGCGCTCAATGGCTCTTTAAGCCTCACAGCCTCACTCGGCAACGACTCCGTTGCATTTACCATTGCCACCACATCACCCGATACCAGCAGCGCCATTACACTGAAGGGACAGATCATTGCCCGTAAAGATTCATTGTTTCTTACTGTTCTTCCTTCTCAGTTCTATCTCAACCAGGCAAAATGGGATATTGCAGGCGGCAGTAAGGTCGTTTATAGCAACAAATATCTTGATGTACAGGGCATCACGCTTACATCTGGCCTGCAGCGGATCACAGCAGCCACACAGTTCCAGAATAGTGACCGGGCTATTCTTATCAACACGGAAAACCTTGATCTGGGCCAGCTGGGCAACTGGGCCGGCCTGGCCGCATACCAGCCAGATGGTCGTTTAAACGGAACGATCAGGATCGACAGAATATTCGACAACATGTTCATTAGCGCCAACATTCACGCTACTGATGTTAAGCTTGGTGCCGATACAGTTGGCATAGTCACCATCATTGGCGATTATGACGGTGTAAAAAAATTGCTGCGCCTCGACCCGCAAACCGGCATTTTCCATGGCAATGCTTCTGCAATTGCCCAGGGCAATATCTCATTCGATAGTACTACTCACCAGAAACTGGATGGCAGCATACAGTTTTACAACGCACCCGTTGTCTGGGCATCACCCTTCCTTTCTGGCCTCATGAGCCATCTTTCAGGCACGCTCAATGGTAATGTGGCGTTTAACGGTAGTTCTTATGCCCCGGAAATGAATGGCTCAGTAAACCTGTTAAATGCCGGCGTAAAGCTCGACTACACAGGTTGCACATACACCATACCTGCCGCCACCGTTACCATCAACAACCGCAGGATCAATTTTGGAACCATCGAATTGTTTGATGCCTATAACAACAGGGCAACGCTCAAAGGACACTTCTCGCACAATCTGTTTAAGAATATGCGAATGCACCTTACGCTGTCGTCAGAAAAATTTGAAGTACTTAAACTAACCTCAAATGACAACAACATATTCTACGGAAACATTGTTGCCGGCATGGATTCTTTCACAGTAAGAGGACCCTTCACAGATATCCGCATGGAGGCCTTCAATGCATATCCATCAGCAGACTCCCGTATTTTTATACCTATCAGCAGTGGCTCGTCCGACATTTCCGGTTATAGCTATGCATCCTTTAAAACCTATGGCAAAACTCAGGAGAAAATTGTACATCGCATAAAGAACAAACTGAGCATCAAAATAGATGCAAATATCAATCCCATGGCTGAGATGCACATTGTGCTCGACCCCTCCACTGGCGATGAGATAATGGCGCGCGGCAACGGGCGCATACAGCTGGATATTCCGCCAAGTAACGATATGCGTATTACTGGCCAGTATGTGATAGATGATGGTACGTACACCTACACCTATAAGAAGCTCCTCCTGACCCGCCAATTCAGGCTGGAACCAAATGGCGCCATCAGTTTCAACGGACCATTTTCATCCACTTCGGTAAATGTCGATGCCCTCTATTCTACCAAAGCCCGCCTGTACGATATGCTCACGGAGCAGCAAAAGGGCCTCATCCCTGCAGGCACTGAGCTCATAGATGCCCAGACACCACAGGTAGTTAACGTCATCCTCCACATGAAAGGCCCGCTCACCAAACCTAACCTGACCTTCGATATAGACCTTGCCGAAAACCACTCGCAAGGCACGCTCGCCTACCGGCAGCTAACTTTGCTGAACAATGATCCGCAGCAGCAAACCACCGAAGTAGGAGCACTCCTGTTGTTCAGTGCATTTGTCTCGCCTGAAAATCTCGGCGGCGCGGTTACAACCGGCGCTATCAATAACATTAACCAGATTCTATCCAGTACCACTTCCACCGGCCTTACTAATCTTATAGCCAAGGTCACCGGAGATAAACAATTGAATGTTGCTGTGAGGTATTCAAATTATAATTACGAGCAAAGTGCCGCGGCTGGATCTACTACCCGCAGCCAGGCCTCTGTAGATGTTAGCAGGAATTTCTTCAACAACCGGCTTATTGTAGAAGGCGGCAGCACCTCCGACTGGGGAAAGCCCGCAAATGCCAGCTCATCTACCAACTTCAATATCACGGGCGATTTCCGTATACAGTACCAGGTACGCGAAAACAGCGGGGTCAGGATCAACGCATTCCGCACCAGCGACTACGATGTCACGCTCGACCGTAATATTGTACGCAGTGGCTTTGGTGTCAGCTGGCGCAAGTCATTCGATAACTTCAACGAGTTTTTCCGCGGCAACAAATACGCGGCAAAACAGAAGGAAGAACAACTACTGAAAGCAAAGCAGGACGCTTCAGACAGTATCCAGTCCAACATGAAAAAGACCTCCGGAACAGATTAATGCCAGATAGACATTAATAAAACCCCATGAACTTAGCGACCATTGCTTTACCTCCTTTATTTGCGTGAAATATCCCTTGAGATACGTTAGCGAAGCAAGTTTATTGGCGATGCTTAGCCACGCAAAACAAATCCCGACGGGATAACATTATTATAGACAGGCATTACATAACATATTAGAACTCCGAAGGAGTGACATATTGCACGGAAACACTAATCCTTACCTAAATGACATCGGTGCTAGCCCAATCAATCACTTAAGCAAAACCAATCCCGAAGGGAGACATTATTATAGAAAGGCATTGCAGTACATATTAGAACTCCGAAGGAGTGACATATTGCACGGAAACACTAATCCTTACCTAAATGACATCGGTGCTAGCGCAATCAATCACTTAAGCAAAACCAATCCCGAAGGGATGACATTATTATAGAAAGGCATTGCATTACATATTAGAACTCCGAAGGAGTGACATATTGCACGGAAACACTAATCCTTACCTAAATGACATCGGCGCTAGCGCAATTAAACAACTAAGCAAAACCAATCCCGAAGGGATGACATTATTATAGAAAGGCATTGCATTACATATTAGAACTCCGAAGGAGTGGCATATTGGCCGGAAACACCTATCCTTACCTAAACGACATCGGATCCAGGGCAATCAATCACTTAATCAAAACCAATCCCGAAGGGATGACATTATTATAGAAAGAGAATCACATAACGGATTTGAACTCCGAAGGAGTGGCATATGCCACGAAAACACAAATCTCTACCGGCTCATTAAAACTTCAATAGTAACGCGTTTGAAGTATAACTTTTATTCCTTCTCAGGAAACGCTGCCTTAGCACGTTCGTAATAGTCTTCAGCTTTCACCTGGTCCTTCATTTGCTGCGAAAGCTGCATACCCAGCTTATAGGCCTGTTGATTATACTTATCGGCTTCAATGGCTGCATCGATCTCATTAAACGCCTTGCTGCCATTGCCGGTAGTTGCATAACCTATCGCCTGGAAATAGTGGCTGTAGCTTTCATTATACGGTGCCAGGCGCTTGTACAGATTCATTGCGCTATCCACCTTACGGGCCTTAAGAAAAGCGTTACCCATTATCTGATAGGCTGTAATATCACCAGGATAGTGTGCCAATGTCTTGTAGCCTGCATATATCGCTGAGTCACTATTACCTTCAGCATCATATATCTCGGCCAGCGCTTCCCACACCAGCTCGTTATCAGGGTACTCCTGCAGCGATGCCAGGAAGGCCTCTTTAGCAGCAGGAATATTCTTTTCCTTCATCAGCTGAAAACCGGCAAGGTCCTTCTTGGTCTTCCTTTTCAGTACGGCAGCAATAGGCACACCGTCTACCTTTACGGTATAGATGGTTTCCGGCGGGGGCCAGTTTCCTGATGTCAGCTTACTTGGATCCTCATCACGCGAGAACAATATTGCATAATCCCAGTCTTTTGAATACCGGTTAAACGACTTCACATAATTGCAGCTCACCGGGAAGGTATCTTTCATAAAGCCAGGGTACATACCTGCATAAATCTTATTAAAAGAATCAGTAGCCGGGTCCTGTACGAATTGCGACGTGCGCTCATACAGCTGCTCATATGGCCGCTCGTATTTATAGGGTTCCGTCTTGTAATGTCCCAGGTACAGATAGGCCAGTAGCGGGTTCACACAGTTGGTAGATATTACCACCTTCTTATTCCCCAGGTGCTCATTAGCCAGCAGCCACTCTGCAGCAGGCTTTATGCCCAGCATGTAGTAGTCCGTCTCGTACTTGCCATACATGTTCTTCAGTCCACCCGGCACCTCGTTATAGTAGAGTGACTCAAATGTATGGTTGGCCACGGCAAACTTCACCGGAGATATCAGCCCCACCACGATCAATGCCAATACCGCATACTTCACAGCCACATGCCGGTAATTCATAAGAGAAGTAAGCCCTACAGAAGCCAGTATCACCAACGGCGGATAAATGAACAGGAAATGTCGCCAGCCATCATACAAAGAGGATTTCTGATAAATAGCGTACGCCACCGGAAACACGCATGCAAACAACACAAAAAGAGCAAACAGCAGCCCCTTAAAGTTCTTTCTGTATACCACAGGCAGCGACACACAGCCTATTGCAAAGCCAACAAGCACAATAATAGGCGCGGTATACATCACATACTTCGGTATGTAATACCAGGGTATCTGGTTGCTGAATATCTTCTTCCCTTCATACAGCAAGCCTATGTTTATGAAGAAGTGTGAGAAGATCGTCAGGGCCTCCAACGGTTTATTGATGATGCCCAGGTGCGCATAGGGCCAGCAAACAATAGCAATTATATACGCTACCACGGACACAATAATTACATGCTTTATCAGGCGCAGATTCAGAATAGCTTTTAACTGCCCGGTAAGCACAGCATAACTACCTATAAATAGCACCAGGTAAGCAATAAGCAAAAAACCACCTATACGCACACCCATAGCCCACCCAATGCTGAGTATCAAACCAAGTATATGCTTAAAGCTTGGGTTAGGCAGCGACTTTATAAAAAGCAGTATGTAGTAGATACCCGCAGTATAACCCATAGAAAAGGGTATATCCTTAGGATTAGCAAAGTTGTGACCAAACCAGCTGGGAGACAATACAAGAAATACCACCGCAAGTATTCCCGCATTCCAGTTTCCCGTCAGCAATTTCGCCAGTTTACCAGCAAATATGATACCTATTGCACCAACAATGGCATTTATAAAATGCATGGTAGTATAGTGGTCCCATATATGGAATACATGGTAAAAGGTAGCGGTGATAAAGTCAAAAAGACCGCCGTAGTATTGTATACCAGAGGTTGCGGTTTGTGCTGTAGTATCACCGTGGAAGAAATAGTTATAAATATCGTTGCCGTAGTCAAAGTGCCAGTGCTCATCACCCGTCACCGCATACTGAAAGCTCATTGCCGGCATTACGATTACCAGCAGTACCGCCAATACATTAAAGATGGCCCTGTATTGTATATGTTTTCGCTGATCAGGCCCTGCTGTTGCCTGGATCCGGAAGGGCAACAAAAACGTATTGTAAAACCATATCCTCAGTGAAATAGCGAGTACTCCAATGAACATCATAAAAGAATCCTTTACCACATTCACCTTACTCTCTGGCTGGTTCACCCAGTTTATGGGCATCTCTACTATCTTATAGTCATTGAGGTCTGCCTGGTACAGCAGCTCCACATCATGCTCCCAACCCTTGCTCTGCATATTGCCAAACAACAGTGTGGCGGCATCCCTGGGGTACAATTTAAATCCGCATTGCGTATCCTTAAGCCTCAGCGAAGTAAATACCTGCACCAGGCCATTAAACACACCTCCAATCAGCCTGCGGCTTTGCAGCGCCTCCACCTTACCCTCGGTATGCCTGCGCGATCCTATGAAAATAGTATCGTCCGTAGTAAATACATCTTTGTCCTTTTTCTGCCAGTTGAGTAGCTCGGTCGGCCTCGTGGACATATCTGCATCCAGTGTAAGGATATAGTCACCTTTTGCGAGGCTCACACCCTTTTTAAGCGCACTACCCTTACCTCCGTTGGCCGGCATTTTCTCCAGCCTTACCTTATCTTTTAATGAACTGTATTTAGTGCTAAGCGACTCCTCGATTTTAGCAGTGGTATCATCCTTACTGCCATCATCTACAATAATGACTTCATATTCCCCTTTCCATTTTTCGTCAAATTCAGCCAGCCCTTCCAGCATTATATCCGTGCGCTTAGATTCGTTGTAGCACGGTATGATCAGAGATAACACAAAATTCCTGTTAACAGGCGCAGCTACTTTTGCCACCTGTGCACTCGGATTGGGTTGGGCCTTCTTCATTTCTTAGGGGAATTATTTATTAAGTTTACCTATGTACACCCAGTCGCCTTGCAGGTCTTTGCAGATGTTATCTTTTATCTGTATAGCCTGCTGCAAATAGACAGCTATAGGGTAAAAATTCAGGTGGTGGTCCATGGTGAAGTAATAATAGCGTTGGCGCGGAGTTACAATGATAAGTTGCTTTCTGGCCACTCGCTTCATTTCCTCAATAGCCGAAGGCACCTCCCTCAGGTGTTCTATAGTGTGGTGACAGGTTACAACATCAAAAGCATTGTCTGCAAATGGAAGTTTGTAAATGCTGCCCTTCACATAGTCCGAATTCTTCAGCGTGGCAACATTATCATACAGGTCGCAGCCGGTCGTTTTCAGGTTTTTGTTGTTGTCATTCACACAGTTCAGCCAGTAGCCATTTCCGCAGCCTACATCCATAAGCGTCTTTGCAGTTGGGTCTATATTCTCCAGCATAAACTTTATACAGGCATTGTTCAGGTCCGTCGGCCGGTCTCTCGCCATGCTCTCTATATTCCGGTATACCTCTGTAAACTCCTCCTCAGTCATCTCAAATGCACGATCCTTAAAATCCATATAAAGGCGTATCACCTTTGTGTTGCCTTTATACCATATATAAAAGAAAGGATACATAAACCACCTCGCATCTCTCAGTACTGGTGGTAAAAGTTCATCCAATACATACCTTATCGCATTAGTCAGACTACGATTCATCTATTTATTAAATTATTAAGAGGCGTGAAGTAAATCAAGGGAGTAAAAATACATACTGGAAGCAGATTTTCCAAGTTGGCACAAAAGTAAAAAGCAATCCCGCACTATGCGGGATTGCCCTTATAATAATCTCTCTACCAGACCGATCAATTAATCAACAAATCAACTAATTAACGGTCAACAGTAAACTATCCTTCTGTTTGCTCTTCAGTTGCTGGAGCAGCGTCGTCAGACTGAGAGTCAGCTTCTGCTTCAGCTATCTGTGCAGCCCTTGCAGCGTTCTTCTCTTCTACCTTACGTACTGATTCCTTCATCGCTTCGTGGCGCTTGTCGCTCTTGTGCTTGCGGTGAGTTTCTTCACGTTTTGCTACCAGTTCTTCATGCTCGCCATTCCACTTTTCAAATTTTTCCATTGCTGTTGGCTCGTCAAACAGGCCAAGAGATACACCCCTCATAAGGTGTTTCAGGAACATTACGCCCTTAAACGACAGGATACGACGGCAGGTGTTGGTTGGTTGTGCACCCTTATCCAGCCAGTGCAGTGCACGTTCGCGGCTGATGCGTACCGTTGCTGGTACAGTCAGTGGGTTGTAAGTACCCAGCTTTTCAATGAATTTACCGTCACGTGGTGCAGTTGTGTTTGCCACTACGATGAAGTAGAAAGGGCGCTTTTTAGACCCATGTCTTTGCAGACGAATTTTTACCGACATAATAATAGAAATTATTAATGGTTAACAATAAATTTTTTTTCGGATGGCAAAGATAGAATAGTTTGAGGAATTCTGCAAGCATTTTAAACTCGCTTTTAGCAATTTCCATGTAAAATTCAAATTAAGGGGATATTAAAATCTTTTCAATCCATTTATTATCGCGGGTAGTTGCAGAAAGGACGTACACGCCTGGAGGTTGATTCAGAGTAATTTCTATATCATTATTGGTGACCACATCCATTTCCTTTATAAGTCGACCAACAACATTGGCAATAAAAACATGTAAAGAGTCTTCCGTTCGGGAAGAAATATTAACAGTAAAAGTCCCTCGCGAAGGGTTGGGATAAACGGAATGCGATGGGCCTGCATTTAGAATAGTACTAACACCTGTAACTTCAGCAATCTTTCTGATACGAAAATTGACGCCATCGGCAATAAAAATATTTCCGGCATTATCCACTTTCACGTCCCTTGGTCTGCCTAAGCATGCATCTGTTGCTGGCCTGCCGTCACCAGCTTCATATGGCGCGCAGGTTCCGCCACCTGCAATTGTAGTTATTATACCAATTGAGCTAACTTTACGTATCCGCATACCCCATTGTTCGCAAACAAATATATTACCATCATTGTCAGCGGCTAACCCAACAGCGAAATCTAATTGAGCATTAGTGGCAGGTCCACCATCACCGCTAAAACCAGTACTACCATTCCCTGCAATAGTATTGATTGTACCCGTGGTATCTACCTTACGTACAACATTAGAATCGGATAAAAATAGCTTGCCAATAGCATCTATAGCAATTCCTAATACACGTATTTCAGCAACCGTAGCAGGTCCACCATCTCCACTATATCCACCAACCCCAGTTCCCGCGAACGTTGAAATGTTGCCGGCACTGCTGATCTTACGGACAACATAGTTACTCGAAAAAAGTATATTTCCTGAAACATCTATAGCGATATATGAAGGTCGTCCAATACCCGCGGCCGACGACGGCCCACCATCACCTGTGTTAACATTTATACCTGTCCCTGCAATTGTTGTGATAATACCCGCCGTGTCAATTTTCCGGAGACGGTGATTTACAGCATCTGCAAAATAAACATTACCAGCCCCGTCTACAGCAATACCTTGCGGACCATGTATTTGCGCATTAGTAGCAGGGCCTCCATCGCCACTAAAGCCGGCCGTTCCATTGCCTGCAATTGTTGTGATAATTCCGGCCGCATCAATTTTCCGAACCCTGCTGTTGCTACCCTGGATACTGCTAAAATAGATATTGCCAAAGTTGTCCGTAGCAACAGCATCTGCCTGGCCGATCTGTGCTAAAACTGCAGGCCCTCCGTCTCCTGTATTGCCTCCGAGACCCGTACCCGCAATAGTCGTAATGACCTGCCCATTACCGCGAAAGAAGCAAAATGAACAGACAGCAACTAGTAAAAGTGTTTTTTTCAATATCAATATATTGTGGTTAATAAATCCTTCTAAATATAAGACGTATAAAAATAACAAAATCTTAGGTACCCGACTAATCAACCAGTTAACAATTCAACCAATCAACTAAACCACCCGCTTCTTCAATCTCACCAAAAACGCGCAAACAACCGAAACTATTATACCCACCGGTGTTGGCTCTATAGAATACATCAGGAACGCCATAACAGGATTCTTTAATAGCTCCTTCATGTTATTCGTCTCAGCTATTTTCGCATCTATTTTCGCAGCAGAGGCACCGCCCTGTCTTGCTTCATCAACCATATAAGCACAACACTTATCCATAAAATCCGGCAACATGGTATTACTAATTATGATCCACGCCAGCGAATAACAGATGCATGAAATAACAGTGATCAGCAAGCCAATGGACAGGGCACGCCAGTAGTTTATTTGCCCGCCGCCAACATGGTCTCTGTAATTTGCCATCCCAAAATAAATAACAAAAAATGACAACAGCATGCAGCTATACCCTATCAGAAAACCATGACTAAAGTCGTAGCGTTTATAGAATACCATACTTACAAAAAACAACAGCGCTGCCGAAATAGCGCCTGAAATAAGACCATACTTAATTACTGCATTTTTCATATTTCCAGCTTTTATAGAATTAATGTGCTCACCTTTATCGCACAAATTATAGATTGTCTTTGAGACTAAAATACAGTTAATACTGGACAGCAGGGGATCTTTTCGATCAGAAACCGGCCCCTATCCCAAACTCCGCATACTCGGCTGTTATCTCATGGGTCAGCAGCATCGCCGAAAGAAATACTTCTTTCACTGGCCCGCGCTCATTTTTTACCACGTAAAAATTCAGCCCCAGCTTTTCATAAAACGGGTCAAACTTCAGAAACGTCTGGTGGTAATATACACCCACCTGCCCCACTATCCCTACCCGCCCCTCCAGGAATTCATTGCCCACAAAGCAGGCTCCGTCCCATGAATGCGCTTTTTCATGGCCATAGTTCACACCATAGTTAATGAGGAACGCATAAACATCTTTATGGTAGGCATAGTCAGCGCCGGCAAATACCTTATTCTTCCCCCACCACCTGCGGCTTACGTAGGCAGTACCTATATATGCCGGCTCCGTAGGGTTGCCAGCTTTGGGCGCCCGCGACTCCTTAAAGGCCATTCCATACCTGAACTCAATCAACCAGCGGTTACTGAGCTTAGGCAATTCATGCTCCAGCACCTTAGGGCAGCAGGTTACCGGAAAATACTGCACACCAAAATGCAGCCCGGCCATATTTATACCAAGATTGGGCTGGTGAAAACTTGCATCGGATATGTGTGTAAAGTTGGCACCTACCTGCACCTGCCAGTGCTCATCTATATGAAACCGTACATCGGTCATAAATATCGCAAAGTCATTCAGGTGGCTGCCTATGGCGTTGTTCAGCGTGTCTATGGGCGATGTTTCCTGGTATTTCCGGGTCACATAGCCCAGCCCGTCGCCTATGCGCATGGTCCATTCCACGTATTTGCGTTTCAGTAGGGGAAACTGGATATTGGGATAAACACCCACGCAATTGCCCAGCACCTGGCTCAGCCCATAGTCGGTATAAGTGACACCAATACCCACCTGCGGATAACGCCTTCTAGCCTGCCAGTCCCGCTTTCCGTAGGTCTTCCACAGAAAATTCATATCTATCGCTGATGAAAGCGGCGGTATGGGCGCCCTGAATTTAACCGTATGCTTCACCACCCTGCCCCCAAGCACATTAGCTTCCACACCAAATCCCTGCATAGGATTTATCTCCTGCGCACAGCATGGAACCACAAATATGCGCCCTAGAAAAAGGGCTGCAGCTAAAACAAAACACCGGATGATCACAAGGCGGCAAAAATAATCAAATTTTAAAAAGTAAACATTCAAAGATGCAACGCGGTTTAAGAATCTGGTGTCCTTAGCTATCTTTGATAAAACATCCGCAATGTTCCGCTACCTGGCCGCTTTTATACTGTCTGCTATGCTCTCGCCTGCCTATGCCCAAAACAAAGCATCGTTTCACAACATAAAGCCCGGCATTAAAGATGAGTGGCTGGAACACCAGGCGCTGCGTGTAGCCAATGAGCGCGCCACCAATATGCACTGGCTGGCGGAATACAAAAAAGCTAAAATAATATCTCAAAACTGGGAAGTAGTGCGCGACTACGATGGTTATCCCCTTGGCCGCGTCATCAACATGGAACTATACTGCGAAAAGCCAAACGGCGACTGCGCCATGGTTGCCTTTGCGTTCAAACAGAAATACAAAGACGAAGAATATAGCGACCACCTCATCTGCCTCCACGTCGGCGACTTCATCAATATCGACTGCGAATAAAATACGCAGAATAACCGTAAAGCAACCATACTAATACCTCCAAAGCACCTGAACTCATGAATCATTAAACTGACAACCCATTACCCCCATTGAGCCATGGAGCAATTAAGCCATTGAGCCATTATCCAAATTGAGCCATTAAGAGTTTGAGCCATCCAGTTTCATTCCATAATACACATGCCCGCACTCCACCCCATCAAAGTCTGCCACACCCGGCAGCATAGCCCACTTATGAAATCCGAACTTCTCCATCAGTTTCATACTGGCCACATTCATGTCCAGCACTATAGCCACCAACGTTTTATAGTGCAGCTGCCTGCAGGCATTTATGCCAAAAACCAGTAGCTGTGATGCCACGCCCATTTTCCGGTAGTCTGCATGTACAAAGTAACTGATCTCTGCGGTATACCTGAATGCGCCCCTGCCTGCCCTGTAAGGACTAACGCTAAGCCAGCCCGCCACCTTATTATCCATTTCATATACAAACAGCGGATACTTATCCGGAGCATGATCGTAAAACCATGCTGCCCGTTCCTCCAGCTTCACCGACTCTGTAAACCCCGTCTGAAATTTAGCCGCTATAGCCTGGTTATATATCTCTATTATGCGCTCAAGGTCGCCATGCTGTGCTATCCTGATCATCGTGAAATAGTTGATCTACGAATATAGATAGGATTTTAGCACATAGGCGAACTAACTGACGGCTCGTTAACTTATCATATTTGAAATATATCTAAACGCTACTCTTTTTTGAAAGTTGTTATGTTCAACTGTAGTGAAAACAATCAATACTAGTATTAGAATAACCTAAAAATTGACTAAATGATCGGGCCTTTTCTTGCAATTATGGTCATTAAGTGTTCTGAATATAGAGTCCGCAAGTCTTGTTCCAGTTGACACTAATTTCGAAAGTACTCTCAATTGCTCTTTGCAAGCAATATCAGAAGTCGGATGTGGATAATTTATACTGTGGTCAATTTCCCCCCAAATTTCTTCAAATAAAGTTCTAACTTGTATTTCGCAACAAACAGGATTGGGATTTGTATTATTCGGTTTTACTAAATAATGAACACTCGTATAAAATGTTTCCCTAACTTCATTTTCAATTTCCAATCTGTCATACATGATTTTAGATTCTGGATCCCAAGTGAATGCCTTCGGTGGTTCGACAAATTTCCAATCTCCTTCACCGATATACTTCATAATCTGTTCGTGAATCGAAGGGAATTGGTCTTGATATAGATGTAAAACTCTAAAACCGATTAAATCCGTAATTTCAGTGCAAAGATTTTCCTTGGTTACGGTCTTACCCTGTTTAAATTTCCGTTCAATTTTATCTTTTAAATGATTTGGGTCTTTAATCCTTGTTTTTACAGAATGAATTACAGGCAACGGTTTAGCATTTAAAACAGGGTGTCTTAAGAAAAATGTTTCAACGGATGCTTGAAACTGTTGAAACCGATGTTGGTTCTCGCTATAGTAGGCCACAACAGAGTCTATATGATCGTTTAACTCACTCATAGGGAATTAATTCTTGTTAACAAATCTCTTGTAAATATTATGTACTTTTCTTTAATCTCTCTTAGCCTACCATTGTTACCTCTATTGTATTCAAACCCATTCTGATTTAACAATGCAAAATATTGTGGATTTGTTCTTTCTAGAGCAGCATACACTTCTGGCACTTTCCACATTGGACATTTTAAAGCCTGTGCCATAGCGGGAAACGTATTGTGAGAGTGGATAATTGAATCCCCTCCAACCGGCTTGTCAATTATTTCAGGAGGGACTCTAGTTCGATTACTTTCCTTAATAAATTGCATAATAATTTCAGGAATACGGCTTACGTACTGATAATGAGCTTGTGCTAAATTATATTCGTTAAAAGGCTCATTATCCCTTGTATACTTTTTAGCATTATAAATCGTATATCCTAGAAATTGAACAAAATGCAATGGAAACTTCGCTCTCTTTTCTTCAGAAATCAATGAATAAATTGAAATAAATTCTCGTTGCCACACTTGCAATGCACTTCCGATATTTCTAATTCCATATAAACTAAACATATCTGGCTGAGCAGGTATGAAAAAGCCATCAACTGTCGACATAATCACCTTATTTAGTATACCCAAACTAGGAGAGGTGTCGATTAAAACATATTCATAACTATTAGTTTCTGCATACTGCAGGCATATATTTCGAATATTTGTTACGGTTCTAATCGCTAAGTTATCACCTTGATAGACCCCACTCCACCTTTCTGCAATTTTATTTTCATATTTATGCAATGAAAGTCTACCTGGTAAGAGGTCTATATTATTCCCAATAGAAAAGGGCGGTGGTAAGTTTGCTGGTTCACTTATCCCATCTTCTGTAGGTTTAAGGATGAAATGAATGCTTCTTGGTGAGTTAATAATATCAGGATTTTTGGAAAAGGCTCTCTCATAGTCATCAATGTAGCTATCTTCTTCCTCCCAGATTTGATGCAGTCTCTCTTCCATCATTGCACATATGGTTAAATTGCACTGAGGGTCTAAGTCAACCATCAGAACCTTATGTCCGAGTTCCGCTAGCGTATTTCCTAGATGATAGGTTAAAGTTGATTTACCAACTCCGCCTTTATTATTGAATACTGAAATTATTTTCATTAGTTTATTTTTTCACGTTATAGATGTTTAATTTTATTAAAATTAAAATTAATATGTATTATTTATATTAGGATGCCGAGTGAAACAAAATCGCTGGTACAAACATACACAATAGAAAGTTATAATTCAACACAACCAAACTAACACATTGCTTTTAGATACTGTACAAAGACAACTGAGACCTTGCGGATCGTATAAAGGCAGAGAAAAATGATATGTTACATTGAAGTCGTCCGTCACATCCAATAAATCCCCAAAAACATAAGTTCCTAAACCCACGTTAAAACCTACAACATATCCACAAAGCTTTGCCGAAACAGTGATGTGCATTTACCTTTGTACCGCAGAAGCTACCTATCAACAATAGTAAACCCGATATGAGAATCATCCTCACTTATTTTGAAAATAATTCATTTACCACTAAGCATCCCGGCAAACATTCTCGACGATTTCGACGAATTATTTTTTCAAAAAATGCACACATGCGCAAAAACCAGTAACCAAATCATTGATTTTCAATCAAAATGTGTGCAATTATTTTTTTATTGCAGGTTGTCCAATTTTCCACGGCAATAAACGCGACTACCGGTTTCCGCAACCGGAAACCAACCGGAAAAAACCGGAAAAGCAAACCTAGTAACGCTATCATTATCATCCCGATAGCTATCGGGAGCGCCCAAAAACCAATTTCCACCGCCACCGGAAAACTACAACTACAACCACAACTAAATACCCAAACACACCACCCTCACGACTTATGACTTACGACTTATGACTTACGACTCATAAGCGCCATCACCTCGTTGCCTTTTTCAAACAGTGGGATCCACGGAGAGGTCCCGTCGGTGATGTGGGAAAGTTGCTCTTGTGCCGCATAGCTCCCTTGGTTGGTGAGCAGCTGAAATCTTACACAGTTGTGCGGCGGTAGCTGTGCAGGAGCATGTATAGCGCGGTTTATATAGTGCTGGGCTGTAGTTACAAATTCCACTGCAGCCTCACCCACTTCAGGGTGCTTGCCGCCACCCGTTTTGCGGGAGCCATCGCTAAAGTATATGTTGGCAGCGCCGGTTATGTATGCGGCCAGGGTTACAACGCCATTGCCCAGGTTACAGTCCATCACCACGCCATACACTAACAGCTGTGTGTCGGGTATCAGCAGCTTCAGCTGCGCGGGGGTCACGTTTAGTGCTATGTCTCGCAGAGCGGCAATAGAGTCAGTATCTGTCGCAGGAGCCACAGTCACAGGCTTCTTTTTCGCGAAGCGCCTGTTCACCAGGTACAGTACCACTGCCGCCTGTATCAGCACTACTACCAGGTATATGATGTTCTTATTGTCCATTGGCCGCTTGATTGCTTTTCCCCTTTGTTATTATATCGGGCATTGGCTATCCGTTGCGCACTAATCGTGTACAGTTGGGCTGCGAATATATAGCAAAACTCTTTGCTGAACGAAAGCATGCATCCGGTCGGATAGAATACCGATCATGAACTTATGCCATTGCTCCGCCAAGTTCTGCCATACTTCAGAATTACCTAATTGAACTTATGATATTTACCTATAAAAAAGAAGGCCGCTATGGCTATAATAATGAGTACGTAGTATATAAGGTGGCTCTTGCGCTCCTGGCTCATGTGGTGCGTGCCCAGCTCTGCGGGGGTGGGTTGCTCACGCTTCAGGTAGCCTTGTTTTTCTATGGTGTGCATCTCATCTATCAATACTGCATTACGGTCTTTTTCCCATGCCACATATTTTTGCACTGTGCCCTGCTGCTTCAGGTGCTTACCCTTTTCCGTAAGCGCAAACACCTGCCCGTCCCGGTCATGAAAAAAGCCATATTGCATCAGGAACTTGTCTATGTGATCCACGCTCCGGTTAGTGAAGGTTTCAAACTCCGCTTCAGTGGTTTCGCCCGCGCTTATTATTTCATTCTTGCACTCCCGCATCTGGTTGCGCATGGTCACGCGCATCGCGCCCAGGTCATTGAATGTCTGCATAGGAATGTACCTGTTCAGTAGATCTATTTCAAAGTCGGTGAGCGTTACAGTCATAAGCGATGGTTTTATCAAACATAATCAGCTTTTCACATGAAAACAATACCTTGCAGCCGGTAGGCACAAAAATATTATTTACTCCATGATACGATTACTGCTCCTCGCTCTGCTTCAGTTATTTATATATCACAACTGCTTTGCACAGGCGCTAAAGGATACAATTATTATACTGCCTTTAAAAACTGCGCCAACAGTGACCGGCCACAAAATCGGCCACCTCAAGGCGGGCAACAATGCCACGCAAACCCACTGCGACTATGAAGCACTGGTGCTCGATGCCAAAGAACAGGCCGCAAAGATGGGTGGCAATGTGGTTAAGATAACCGAGCTGATACCGCCCGCACTGGTGAGCAGGTGCTACAAAATAAAGGCCGAGGTATACTACGCGCCCTCATTTCGCGACTCTGTGTTAGCCTCTCTAAATGCTGCACCCAGCGAGCCGGCTACCTCTGCGCCACACGCCACACTGCGGCTATACCGCCTCCGCGACACAGTAGCATTCTCCACAGCCTACTTCCTGCACCTGGATGGAGACACCATAATAGGGAAAGCAAAAAGCAGGTGGGCTCAGGAAATAAAACTGTATAAAGATGGCCCGGTGACGCTTTGGGCAAAAACAGAAGCGAGGAAAGAATTGAAACTGGAAGTAAACGCCGGCGAAACATACTATATACGGTGCGGACTGGTAAAGGGCAACCTAAGGAATGTGCCGGTGCTGCAGCTGGTGGATAAGAAGACTGGTGAAGCAGAGTATAAACTGCCAGAAAAGAGTGAATTGAACACCGACATTAAATACCTGCAGCATATACGCTAGGAATCGCGAAATTTGATAAGATTATTTACAACATAAAAATCGGGTAAATGGAAACAGGCAAGAGAAATTACATAATAAAAAAAGGATTCGTTTGGCTTTTGGCAGCGTTCCTTGTCATACAGTTCATACATCCGGCGAGAAATGAAAACACCACTGTAAGCGCAAAAGACATAGACGTGCTTTACCCTGTGCCCGACAGTGTGAAGCTGGTGCTGCAAAAGGCCTGTATGGACTGCCACAGCAATAACACCCGTTATCCCTGGTACAACAAAATACAGCCCGTAGCATGGTGGCTGAACGACCATATAAACGAAGGGAAGGGCGAGCTCAACTTCTCAGAATTTGGCACCCGCACACCCGAGAAACAAGCTAAAAAATTAAGGAAGGTAGCTAAGGAAGTGCAGGAAGGCGGCATGCCGCTAAGCAGCTATACATGGATACACAAAGACGCAAAACTCACCGCGCAGGAAAAAGACATGCTTATAAACTGGGCTAACGGACTGGCCGATAAGATACAGCCCAAGACCACCATGTAGATACGAAGCAAGCATAAGCGCTATATCCTATCAATATGTTATTGCAAAAATTTAGCTGTTATTTGTTTTTAAATTTACCCCATAATTAAGCGCTGTAACTTTACCTTTCTTAACACCATAACAAAATATTAAAAGGCAAAAAATGAAACAAACCAGACTTTTTTTAATGACCTGCCTGCTGACCGTTTCGGCATTCGTAGCCATCATGTATACCTCTTCTTGCAGAAAAGATAAGTGTAAAGGTGTCGTTTGCCAGAATACTGGCCTTTGCTCTGGCGGCTCATGCTCATGTCCCACGGGTTATTCAGGCGCTCACTGTGAGAACTCTACAATTACTTACCAGAACAATTCATTTACTGATCTTAATATGACCATAAACGGAACTGCTTATGTTATTCCAGCAGGTTCATATACCGATTTTGTCGGAGTTGCAGGTACTTCCATCAGCGTTAGAAACATATACACCGGCGGAGGTTATGGCCAGTTTATTGATTGGGTAGACTTTATCGACCATTTCCCTACTAATGGTGATCACCTCACAGAACCATTCAATGTTGCGGCTGGATACGTCTATCTGCAGATAAGAAATATATCGTTATACAATATCAACTCTTTATTTGTAAACTATAATGCCCCTGGAGAATCTCATGAGTACCCCTACCTTCCTAATGATGGGGTGACTTATGGTATCGGCTATTATTCAGCATCTACTGGTTCTGAAATTCTTGCTGAGTCTGGTACATTTCAGTTTAGCTGGTATCCAGCAATTCCTTATACCGTAAACTCAACCGTTATTTTAACAGCTGATTAAGAAAACCTAGAAAAACTTCAAACGAAATTCCATGAAAAAACTTCGATTTATTCTCACTGCGGTACTGGTTACCCTTACTTCGGTATTTACCATCATGTACACCTCCTGTAGGCCCGATGCCTGCAGTGGCGTTGCGTGCTCTAATGGAGGTACTTGCTCAGGTGGTACCTGCTCATGCCCGTCCAACTATACCGGCAGCCGCTGCCAAACCTATCTCGACCCTTGCTCATCAGTCACCTGTTACAATGGTGGCACCTGCGCGGGCGGCTACTGCACCTGCCCTACCGGCTACACCGGGCCCAACTGCGAATACGCTGTCAATACTACACTCACTTATAGGAACAACTCATACACAACTCTGCACTTAACTATAAATGGTGCTTCCTATACTATTCCTGCGCTTACAGCATCCTCTTTTACAGGCACGGCGGGTAGCTCTATCACTGTGTCTGATATCTACACCTATGGCAGTTTTGGCGAAACAATAACCTGGTCCACCTTTGGCGATAATTTCCCCTCTACTGGCGAGATCGTAGAACAATTCAATGTTTCCGCAGAATACTTTTTCCTCCAAATGAGAAATATCAGTTCCTACAGCCTCAATTCATTGTATGTGAATTATAATAGCTCTGCAGAAACTCATGAGTTTCCCTATATACCAAATGACGGGGTAACCTACGGTGTAGGCTATTATCTGGCATACTCAAACACAGAGGTGTATGCTGAGTCGGGAGGATTTTATTGGGACTGGTTCCCCACTATCCCGTACACGCAGAATGCTTTCGTTACCGTAACTGCCACAGACTAGTTCAAAAAATTTAGTATGATTTTTGATGCCGGATATAAACCTCCGGCATCTTATACCAGCTATACATTAAAAGCTCAGCAAGTAAACTCGCCTATGCGTGGCGCATAGCTTAGGCTGATAGCTATCGGATTGCATAGCTGCAACAGAGCAATCTATCGTGACACCAAAAGCACTATAATAGACCACCATCGATAATGCCAACTTGTAAAATATAAGTGTTAGCTGCGCTGGGAAAGTGCTCCTTTAGCGCAGGCCATTTGTGTGTAGGGGCATTCTCGTGGTTAAACGAAAAAATCCCGAAGGGATGAAATTATTATAGAAAGCATTATTGTATAACTGTTTGAACTCCGAAGGAGTGGCATAACAGATGACATTGGAGTTAGAAGATGTCTTTTAATAAAATGATCACTCTTATTAGTGTAACATCAAATTCCTGGTATTAGCTTCCTTTAGTTCTGGTAATTTTAGCTAACCACCTACTTAAACCGCGGATGAAATTTCTCTAGTGTCTGGCGCAGGTAGCTGCGGTCCAGGTGGGTGTATATCTCGGTGGTCGTTATACTTCTGTGGCCCATCATCTCCTGCACCGCCCTCAGATCAGCGCCGCCCTCTACCAGGTGAGTGGCAAACGAGTGGCGCAGTGTATGCGGGTGCACATTCTGCTTCAGGCCTATCTTCTGCGTAAGGTCTTTGAGTATCATAAACACCATAACGCGGGACAGTGCCCCACCCCGCCGATTGAGAAACAGGATGTCTTCAAAGCCCTTCTTAATGACAGGCAGGTGGTTTCTGATGTGCTCGCGGTATAGCTGAATGTACTTCACCGCGGCATCACCTATAGGTATCAGGCGCTCCTTGTTGCCCTTGCCTATTACTTTTATGTAGCCCACATCCAGGTATAGGTTAGATATGGTCAGCCCTATCAGCTCGCTCACGCGCAGGCCACAGCTATACATCGTCTCCAGCATAGCATGGTTACGCTGGCCTTCTGGTGTGCTGTGATCTATTGCGGCCAGCAACTGGTCTATCTCTTCCAGGCTCAGTACATGGGGCAGCAGCCGTTTCAGCTTGGGGGCTTCCAGCAGTTCGGTAGGGTCTTTCTTTACTACCTCTTCCAGCAGCAGGTAGCGGTAAAACGACTTGATCCCACTCAGCACCCGTGCCTGCGTACCCGCTGAAAGCCCAAGCTCATTTATGTTTACCAGTAATGATTGTAAATGCTCAATCGTTATTTGCTCCACGCCCGCACCCGGGAAGGCATCTTGCAAATGGTCGCGCAACATAACCACATCGTGCAGGTAGGCCTCTATCGTATTCCCCGACATAGACCGCTCCAGCTGCAAATAGGCCTTAAACCCTTTCAGATATGCTTCCCACACGACAACTAATTTTAATATTTGAGGATTTGAAAATTTGAAAATGAATGCTAAGCTTAATTGTTTTGCGTAAATTACTCACTAATTCTAATTAGTCATTTGATATTTGTAAACGTAAAGCCCTTTTCAAATTTTCAAATCAGTCAATTTTCAAATTAGTATGTTACATCTTGCAATTGTAAACGGGCCCAACCTGAACCTGCTGGGAACAAGAGAGCCACACATCTACGGCAACCAGTCTTTTGAGCACTACCTGGCGCAGCTGAAAGACCGTTTTCCGCTTGTACAGTTGCACTGCTACCAAAGCAATGTGGAGGGCGAACTCATCAACTACCTGCATGGCTGCATGGGCACCAAGCACGGCATTATACTCAATGCAGGCGCTTACAGCCACACCAGCATTGCGCTGGCGGATGCGGTCAGCGCTATAGGCATACCCGTGGTAGAGGTGCACATCTCCAATATCCTTGCGCGGGAGGACTACCGCAAAACCTCCTTTATCGCGTCAAAGTGCGTAGGCGCTATCAGTGGGCTGGGCATGGAAGGCTACGCGCTGGCTATACAATATTTTGTAAACAGGCCGCTTGTAAAACAGGGAGCCTAAGACGTTGGTCGGTACCCCCTTAGAAAGTCGGTAACATTCATTCGCTTCTTCCCTTCCAGCTGCAGCTCATCAATATACACCCAGCCGTTTGCTGCCGCATACCGCAGGTAAGTAGCATTGTCTGACTCATGTAAACCAGGAGTAATTTCGACTGTCGCTGGCTCAACGTGAACTTTATATACCTTCAGCTGCTTGCCCCCAAGGCTTGTAAATGCTGCGGGATAAGGTGATAGCCCGCGAATAAAGCTATCTGTTTCATCTATAGTTTTATTCCAGTCTATCTGCAAATGCTCTTTAAATATCTTAGGGGCGTGCTTTAACTCGCCTGCGGGAATATGGCTTTGGGGTATTTCCTGCAGGCTGCCATCGGCAACGCCTCTGACAGTTTTAACCAGCAGCGCTGCACCTGCTTCCATTAGCTTATCATGCATGGTGCCGGCATTGTCGGTGGGTAATATAGGTACTGACTGATGCAGCAGTATGTCACCTGTATCTATCTCATGCTTTAGCTTAAAAGTGGTAACACCTGTTTCCTTTTCTCCGTTGATGATAGCCCAGTTTATGGGCGCAGCACCACGGTATTGCGGCAGCAGTGACCCATGTACATTTATAGTGCCCATGGGGGGCATATTCCACACCACCTCCGGCATCATACGAAAAGCCACTACTACCTGCAGGTCGGCGGCAAGGGCGTGCAGTTCCTCAAGGAACTGAGGCGCTTTCATCTTTTCCGGCTGCAGCACAGGAATACCCTGGTCCAGCGCATATTGCTTTACCGCTGAGGCCTGCAGCTGCTGACCACGCCCCGCAGGCTTATCCGGCATGGTAACGGCAGCAACAATGTTTGCGCCCGCATCTACAAGGCCTTTAAGGCACCCTACAGCAAAATCAGGAGTGCCAAAAAATACTATCCTCAGTTGTTCAAAAGGTTTCATCGAGGCAGCAAAGTTAACCTCAAACGCTCAATGGGAATTGGAACAAATGAATATATTTATTTCAACCCGCGGCCAGGCAGAACAATTGCGGTATCGAAGTATCTTTGCGGCCTGCAAATGAAGCCAAAAAGAATAGTCTGCACCGTTACCAACGATCTGAATTACGACCAGCGCATGATACGTATCTGTACATCCCTGGCCGGGGCAGGATACGATGTAACGCTGGTGGGCTTCAGAAAGAAGACGAGTAAGCCACTGGTGAAGCGGCCATTCCGGCAGGTAAGGCTGCCCATTATTGTGGAGCAGGGCAAGCTTATGTATTTCCATTATTGGCTGAACCTGTTTTTCTTCCTCCTGTTTCGCAAGGCAGACATTCTGTGTGCTATAGACCTGGATACCATATTGCCGGTTTACTATGCATCAAAGCTGCGCGGCAGGAAAAGAGTTTATGATGCCCACGAGATATTTACCGACCTTAAAGAAGTAATATCACGCCCGGCAGTACATAAAATGTGGACCTGGATCGGCAACCACACCGTACCCCATTTTCCAGTAGGCTATACCATCGGTGAGTGCTATGCCGATGAGTTCAGAAAGAGATATGGCGTTAACTATGGTGTAGTGCGCAATGCCACTGTGTTGAAACCGGTAATGATACCCGAAAAGAAGGAGCATTTTATACTGTACCAGGGCTGGGTGAATGTAGGGCGGTGCTTTGAGCAGCTTATACCCGCCATGCAATTTATTGATGCAAAGCTCATAGTATGCGGCGAGGGCAACTTTTACGCCCAGGCTAAGGAATTGGCCCACCAATACAAGGTGGAGGATAAAGTCATTTTCAAAGGTTATGTGCCGCCCGCTCAGCTCAGCGATTATACCATTGATGCCTATATAGGCATCACGCTTTTTGAAGACACTAGCCTCAGTAACCGCTTGTCTCTGGCCAACCGTTTCTTCGACTACATGCACTATGGTGTGCCGCAACTATGCATTAAATACCCTGAGTATGAGTGCATCAACGGGCAGTTTGAAGTAGCACAGCTAATCGCTGACCCAACGCCGGAAACCATAGCTGCAGCGCTGAATAAAATGCTTTCTGATGATGAGTATTATGCCCGGCTGCAGCAGAATTGTCTGTTGGCACGGGAAACTTATTGCTGGCAGGAAGAAGAGAAAAAGCTGGTAGAAATATACAAACAACTTTAGCCGCGCCCCGATAGCGAAATGAACGAACAGAAACAACAAAACGCAATCAGATTCAGCGTCGTCATCCCGGTATATAACGGGGAGGCGACCATCGCGCGGGCCATAGATTGTGTTCTTGCTCAGTCCTACCCTGCGCTGGATATTATTGTGGTCGATGATGCCAGCCGAGACGGCACTGCCACCATAGTGCAGGACTATGGAGACAAAGTACAGTTCATACAAAAATTGAACAATAGCGGGAGCTCCGCAACACGGAATAATGGCATGGACGTGGCAAAGGGCGACTACATAGCATTTCTCGATGCAGATGATGTGTGGCACAACGACAAGCTGGCGCTCATGAACACTATTCTGCTTTCTAAGCCGGATATTACCCTGTTCTACCATCCTTATACGCAGGAAAATATACTTGGCAAAAAGCTGCCCGAAGACATTGTTGTATACAAGTTTCCTTTTGTGAAACTCTTGCCCAGCAACCCTATTGCAACCTCCTGCATAGTAATAAAAAACAAACCTGAATTCCGCTTCGAGAGCAGCATGCGCTATATGGAGGACTTGGACCTGTGCCTGCAGGTGGGATACAAGTACAAGATCTTTATGATAGACATACCGCTGACGCAGATCTTCCGGCCCTTTACTTCCGAAGGTGGAATTAGCGGTAACAAATGGAAAATGCGGAAAGGAGAAATGCTGGCCTATAGGAGACTCACAAAGCTGAATCCGCTGTTCGTAGGTCTGTTGCCATTCTTATGGCTATCCAGTATAGGAAAACACCTGGTAAAGAATTTAAAGAAATGATCAGATAGAACCGGAGAAAGGTGACTTCTTCTCCACTATTACTTTTTCCTTGCGGGTCTTGTATTGCTCAAATTGCTCCTGGGAAAGCACCGCTTTAAACTCCGCCTCTTTGTTTTTTATTATCTCGCTTTTTTTCTTGGAAAGCTGCACCTTATCAGTTACATGCGTAAGACCATCCATAAGGCAAGTGTAATAAAGGTTCAGGTTCTTTACTTTATCATATTGTTCAGTGTTCAGGTACAGGTTCTTCGTCATCCAGCGTGTCTCGTCCTTAGCCTTCTCTTCACATTGTTTAGATATCTTCCCTATTTCCCGCTTTTCAACCTGCTCTGAGCGTACCTGTGAGACAACAAAATTTGGCGACGAAAGCATTACTGCCACCAGCGAAGGAACCATGAACCAATAAGCCACTCTTCTTGTCAACACCATGTATTAAAGTGTAAGCTCTTGATTGCCTACATTGTAAGCAAAATCATTATATGCAAGATAAAAATTTAGTTCCAGAGAAAAAAATCAATTCAAAGCCATTAACACGCTGTTTAGTTTATTGTTTGGCGTATATAAGCTTATCAAGGCTTTCCTGCGCCAGGGGATGATAGTTCTTCCGGTATCTTTCATAAAGCATTCTCGCCATCTCAGCTCCCTTAGGTGTTTTCATCATCTCGCCATAAAGCGGCTCCAGGAATTTGCGGCGCCCTATTGAGGCCAGGAATGGTTCCATCTCCGGATAGGCAAATGTGTAGTTAGCGCGCACAGCCATTATAAACCAAAGATCAGCTATTTCACTGTTGCCTGACTTGGTGAACTTATACGCCATATCCAGTGTCTTCATTTGGTTTGGGGAGAGTGCAGGAGGCATTTTGCGAAGAAAATGAAGCCACTCATGAGTGGTCCACTCCGTGGTAACCAGCTGTGCCGGCGGCACATCGTTTAAGAACAGGTCGCGCGCATTATCCACTTTTGCAAACCGCTCCTGGCCGGCACGGGGGCAATTTGACGGAATGCCAGGTCCATACACCCACTCATTTATGTTCAGCTTCCTTCTCAGCGTGGTATCGTCTTTTATGAGGCCGGTATCCAGGTAAGTAAGGAAAGCTTCAGTCGTAATTGTCTTAAACGCATGGTCAAAAAAGTATCTTTTCAGGAATTTATCAAACCTGTCGCGGCCAGCCTGCACCTCTATCAGCTTCAAAAAGTGTGAACCTTTCTCATAAGGAATATCTGTAAGTCCGTCATCCGGGTCGCGTCCTTTCAGGTCCAGCTTTAGCCACGTATCCTTGCTCTTTTCGCCTAGTGATTTCACATTTTCTACAAGGTCCTGGTAGCCGAGCTCCCACAGCATATCTGAGTAGCTGCTGCCCATCATTTGTTCCATTATGCGGCGCTCAAAATAGTCTGTAAAGCCCTCATTCAGCCAGAAATCGTCCCACGTAGCATTGGTCACCAGGTTACCGCTCCAGCTATGTGCCAGCTCATGGGCTATCAGGCTCACCAGCGATCTGTCTCCGGCTATTATAGTAGGCGTGCAGAAGGTAAGCCGCGGATTTTCCATACCGCCTATCGGGAATCCTGCAGGAAGCACGATAACATCATAACGGCCCCAGCGGTAAGCACCATAGAGCTGCTCGGCATTGTTCACCATCTTACCCACATTTTCAAACTCCCAGCGGGCACGCTCTATCATCCCCGGCTCCGCATACACCCCTGTGCGTTCATCTATACTTTTGAACGTTACGTCGCCTACTGCCAGTGCCATAAGGTAGGCAGGAATAGGCGTGTTCATCCTGAAATGATAGATGCCACTGTCGTTTTTCTCAGAGTGGTTCTCTGCGCTCATCAATGCCATAAGCCCTGTCGGCACGGTGACACGGGCATTGTAGGTAAAACGGATACCGGGCCCATCCGCACAAGGTATCCATGACCGTGCGTAGATAGATTCCGATTGCGTATATAGGAATGGCTGCGCTTTGTCATGCGTCTGGTCGGGGCTCAGCCATTGTAGCGCGCGCGCCTCTGTGCCTGTCTTATAGGTTACTTTTACCAGCCTGCTTGCTGGCTGAATGGGTATATGAAGCGCACTACCCAGGAATTGGATCCGGGGATCGAGCCGGAACACTACAGCTTTACCATCTACCGTTACGGTGTCTATGGAAAGATCGTAAGTGTCAAGAACCAGTTCCCCGGCCTTTGTCTTGTTGTTTATTTGCCACAGCGCAGTACCCGCAATTTGCTTCTTTGCCATATCTACTGCTATATCCAGGTCCAGGTGCCGCATCTCTATATACGCAGCATTAGACAATGTATGTACATCCCTCAGTACCATAGAATCAACCGGGCTGGAATTCATAGCGCTTGCTTCTGTTTTTTTGTTCTTACATGCAGTAAAAGCAACAAACAAAAGAAGTAAGCCAACGACATTTTTTAGTATGTATCTGTTCATCGAGCGGTAAAAATAACCAAATCATTTATAGATGCGCATCAATCAGGCTCACCCTTTATCATATTTTCCCAGCTCACGTTGGCGTAGCTGTCCCATACCAGCCACAGCAGTATGGACGATAGCCCTAAAAAGATAAGTTTCAGCCACCAGACTTCCACAGCCAGGTAATGCGCTCCGCCAAGTATTGCCGGGATAAGCATCAGCAATAACGACTTTAAAAAGCGACCGCCTTTTTCCTTCATCTGCTCCATAATGGAAAATGGCAAATGCCGGTGACTAATGCGCCCGATACAGGAAACGAATAAAGTAACATTCACAAGAACAAGGAGTACGTCAATCACCACTCCGCTTCCCCACACGTAGAGTGTAAAAATGGAAATTATACAGTAGAACGGTAAAAAGAATTTTACCCATATAGCTTTAAACGCGCCTATCATTATTTTCCCGGGTGTTTGCAGCGGGCTGGCGTAGTATACCCACGCCGCTTTATATTGATCAGACATCGTGAGATAGGTCAGCGCGGATATTATCACAAAAGAAGACATATAGAGTAGTGCCAGATGGCCCGGATGGTCAGACAGGTGCCGCCATGCATAGCTGAGAGAAGTTTTGTTTGGGGTAAGGAAAACAAAGAAATACAAAGGAATAAATGCAAAAGATGGATATACCCTCATACGGAACGACCGGCTTCGGGAAGTCTGCAACCAGGCTATCATAAACCCGGCCCGGGCATCGTCAGTATTATTGAATGCATAGCCTAGTTTTTGGTAGAAGCGTCCCGATGACTGTTTCCTTACACCGCTGCCAGGGCGGTATTCAGCCACCTCTACAGAATCGATACCGGCTATGCGCCTTGAAAAAGATGGGGCCAGCCAGCGCACAAGCGCATACATGCATAGCAGCGGAAAAGCTACCGCAAATATGCTGTAAAATGCAGCGCCGGCAACAGGAACAGCAAAACCTATCCATGACCAGCAACTGGCCAGCCAGTAAGGAGGCAAATATTGAACCCAGGGATATTTCAGGATGTTGAACTCATGCACATGCTCTGAATCAAATACACGGGGCAGCAAGTAGGCGCTTGCAAAATATGCCACGGACACCACTATCTGGAAGTAGCTGATAACGTCTTTAAACTTTTCCGGTTTTACTATATTAAGAACAAGCAGATAAATACAGTTTACAAAAAACAACACCATGAATACCAGCAGCAGCAACGGTAATGGAAATAACAGCGCGGATTTCCAGCCATCTGTTATACCCAACACTACCCATCCCGGCAAAGACATCGGGAGCACAATACGGAAAAGGTAAATAAATACATGTAGCATGCGGGCCAGCACAAGTGTTCGGTCACCTACCGGCCTGGGAAAAAGAATGTATTTATCACGCGAATCGAATAGCACATTGGAAAAATCAGTTATAAGTAATAAGGTAAGTATGCCAAGCAGGATGAAAAAGTAAATAGCGAGGGAAAATGTGCGGTCTGAGACCACTACAAGCGGAAGCATGTACACGCAACCCAATGCCGCATTCATCACACTTGCAAGTAAGGTGCGATTCTTACCACCCTTCTTCTGCTGGCGGCCTATCCCCACAGGCTTGCGATCGTCCATGGTAAGTCGAGCGTACAGGATCGCGCGCAACTGCGCTGTATCCGCACCCATACTCCGCCACAGGCCGGAGAGAAGCATCACCATATTGAGCAATAACTTGTTCATTCCTTATTCAGCAGATAGTAGTTGATAGCAAATAAATATTTAGAGCAAAATACAATACGAAACGTCCCCGAGGCAACAAGTCAACCAATCAACTAAATCCTGTCATTCATGGCTGCCGCAAGATCATCAGCCCGCTGCACTTGGCTACCGGTTGATGTAAGGCGGGAGAATATTTGTTCCAGCGTGTCTGCACTGTTTTGCCTCAGTTCCTCAATAGTTCCATCGGCAATTATAGAGCCATTGTTTATTAGCACTATCCTGTCTGAAACTTTCTCCACCACATCCATCATGTGTGAGCAATAGAATATTGTTTTCCCTTCCTGCTTAAGTGCCTGCAACAGTTCTTTCACTAGAATTACGGCATTTGCATCAAGCCCGGACAATGGCTCATCAAGGATAACTATAGAGGGGTTGTGCAGTAAGCCTGAGGTAATAAGCACTTTTTGCTTCATGCCCTTGGAAAAGCTATCCATCCTTTGATCTATATTGTCACTCAACCCAAAGGATGTAAGCATCTTTCTCGACCGTTCTTCTATAATATCATCCTGCAAGTGATATAGCTTGCCGATAAACGAAAGGTATTCTCGCGGAGTAAGAAGGTCATAGAGCTCTGCCAGCTCAGGAATATAGCCCACCTTACTTTTCACGTCCAGTATATTTTCGCGCAGGTTCTTACCAAATACGGTCACCTGTCCTTCATAGTCCTGTATGATACCGGTAAGTATTTTTACCGTGGTAGATTTGCCGGCTCCATTCGGGCCTATGTAGCCAATGATCATTCCTGGATATACATCCAGGTCTATACCCTTCAGCACCATCTTTTCTCCATATTGCTTGGTTAGCCCGCGCACTGTTATTATTGGTTCCATGCTGTAGTCCCGTTAAAAATGAAAAACTTATACCAGCGCGAATTGTAAGCACCGGTATAAGTATACAAGTTAAGAAGTTCCCATGATACGATCAGGCCTTGATCAAACGGAATGCATGATTCCACTGCCCCTGTAGTATACCCGGAATGCACCATAGCATGCAAAGTGGCTCAATGGCACGTGCAGCCGTATCCTTACCCATATCTGATACTTCCCACCCAAACTCCTCCAGTATGCCACGCACGGTTTTCTTAGATGCATCATTATTACCGCAGATAAACATTGTCGGTTGCTCCTTAAACGACGGATCGACCATATAGGCATTGCCAATGCTGTTGAATGCCTTTACAAAATGTACCTCGGGAAACTGGGTCTGCAGCCGCTCCATCAACGACTCTTCATTATTCGTAAAATATTTCAATACACCATTTTCGGGCGGCACGCTTTCTATGGGGTTAGTAGTATCAATTACCGTCTTCCATTGCAGGTTTTGCGGACCTGCCTCCTCTATAGCATCTATTGCAGCAGTACCTTTTACTGCGAGCACTACTGTTTTACCATATTTTGCTGCCTCCGCAAAACTCCCGATGTGAGCTTTAGCGCCACCCTTCTCCTTCCATTCCTGTAGCTTAGACGTATCGCGCGAGCTTAACATCACGTCGTAACCGTGTTTCAAAAAACCATTACCCAGCGATTTCGCTACAACTCCTGAACCTATGATGCCTATTTTCTTCATGATCTAATTTTGACGAAAATTAGTATAAAAAACGGATCAAAGAAGAAAATAGGCATTGATCTTTCTTATACCTATATTATGAAGCTGACGAGGATGGCTATAAACTAAAAGAAAGATCCCGTAAAGCACTTACGGGATCCGGTTATCTTACAATATTAATGTTCTTATTTAGCTTTAGGACCTTCAGGAGTTATGCGGTCCGAACTAGGCTCCATATACTTCCACGCAGTACGGTTCAGGTACACGCGAATACCAATTGATATTCCGTAGTTGCTTCCGCCTATTTTGCGTACTTCGCTAAGCAATGAGTTATAGTTAACACCCAAATCCTGCCCTGGCTTACCCTGTATTTTGGCATCAGTAAGTACCTGGTTATTATTCCCCATCGTGTTCTTGAACGACTGGTAGGTGTAATAAACACCACCCCTCAGGTATATGTTCTTCATCAGCCTGTAGTTAGCCGCGATCTCACCGGTATACCCAAGCGAACCGGACTTGAACCCTATATTACCACGTTTCTGTGCAGGGCTTTCGTTAAGCCCCACTGACCCGCGGGCAACACCGATACTATCCTCAAATTTGAAGAAAGCTTTCAAAGATTTTTCGCCCGGATGCTTTTCAAGAAACGCATTATACCCTGCCCTTGTAACAAGGTAATCGGTGCTGCTTGGTACTAATGCACTATCATAAAGTGGTGCATTGGAAGGCGACAGCTGGTATAACGCTTCATAGTCGAAATTAGCATCGGTATTATAGTTAGACTTCGCGCTCAGGTTATAAAGAATTCCTGCACTCACACTAATAGTAAGGTCATCGTTATACGCATATTTGTAAAGAACAGACAGCGGAATACTGAGACTCTTCATTTGTATAAATTCGCTGATCTTGTGATTCGTAGAAATGATCTGGCGGAAATAGCCATCTTCGCTGACAGTAGCCTTTTTAAACTCTACATGAAAAGAATCCATACCCAGGCGGCCATATTGGGAATAGTAGTTAACGCCTGAAGAAACACCAAATCTCCTTTTCTTGTCAAAGTAGTAACCCACGGCAACATTGTAGCCCAGGGAGTAAGCCTTCGTAAACTTTAATGAGCTCTGGTACGCATTTCTTATTGCTTCAGGATAATTGGTAGAGAACGGAATTGCGTTGATCTTTTCGCTCATCAGCCCTGCATTGGCATTGACATCAATGAATAAACTGCGGAAATATTCACCCCTCACTTGCCCCACAGCGCTGTAGGTACCTGCCAGGATCATAAAAGATAAAATGGATAAAATTCGCATGTTCATTCAAATTTTTATTAGCCGGAACCTACAGACAAAATAAATTATAAGTCACGATAAACGCAAGCAAATTTAACAAAATTATCTTAGGAAAAATCCCGTTTCAATAAATATAATATCCTAATAAAAGGCTGCACCGTAAGCTTTAAACTACTGTCCCATCATTTTCTGCCAGGCCATCATCCCACCTGTCACATTAACTACGTTGGTGAAACCAAGCTGCTCCAATATCATACACGCCTGGGCACTACGGCTGCCCGCTTTACAATGTAGTATGAGCTCTTCACCCTTCAGATCATCCAGCTCTTCCGTCTGCATGCCCGCTATTTTACCCAGCGGTATCAGCTGCCCGCCGATATTAAATTCGGCATATTCATTCGGCTCGCGCACATCAATAATATGCAGCTTTTCGCCTGCATCCATCCTTTTCTTTAGTTCCTCTACAGTTATATTATTCATAAAGTATAGCTACTTATAGTTTTAGTATTTTCTGGGGTGCCCCTGCTACCCCATCGGTTATTATATTCAACAGGTACATCCCGGGCACTAACATACTGATGTCAATTGTCTGGGCATTAACAGCCCTCCCTTGTAAAAGCGTATGCCCAAGCATATCGGTAAGCCGGAAAAGCGAGCTGCTTTGCGACTCACCCATTTGAAGGTTTAAAACATCTTGCGCAGGATTGGGTATTGCCTGCCATTTAGGTCCCGCGCTGCTTACCTCGTCTATACTTGTGCTTGCTACATACCTTCCCAATACGGGCCGCATCATTATAGCCCCGCTTATCAGTGACGGGTCCCAGGCATGCAGCACATTGTAGTAAGCATGATTGCCACCTATTCGGTTTACATCAAGCCCGAAATATAGTGTATCATCACCGCTTGCGGCGGGCTGCTGCGTACCCGCATAAAATGTACCTGCGGGAAGCACGAGCGGCTGATCGAAGGTATATATCCAAAACTGGTTTTGACTATCGGTATATGCCGGAACATAGAATTCCTGCGAATCCAATACGGCATCCGCACCGGCGCCATTTATACCGGCAAGCGCCGAGTAAACGAAAATATTGAAAGTCATATAATTGGGTACCGGTGCCTGCCGGCCAAAGTAGATGGCCATGCCACGTAGTGTATCTGGCTGGTTCAGATGGTATTCTACCGCAATTCTCCCATCAAGTGTTGGAGATAAAACTAAAAAATAGCTTTTTTCGGCTGTTCCGTCATCGTATGCCAGGTAGTTATCAAATACCTGCTGTTTCACAATTGTGTCATTGGCTGTTCTGCCCGAAAATGGTGCAGACAATGAATAAGTAGAATTAAATACAACTCGCGTATCTGGCGGATAAACCGGAAATGAAGGAATAGACAGCGGGCTGTTCACCATGCGCGACTGGTAGCCGGTAAACGGTACTGCCGAAGGGGAACCGCCAGAAGAAAGTACCGCACCTCCATTATCATCTGTAACCTTGAAAGAATAATTGACCATTTGACTTGAAGGCCCTGAATTACGGATGCTGTCGGCCACATGAGTAGCCAGTTCACCCGCCGGGTTTGCCATAAACTGGTTATACGGCATGAACGAATAATCATTCAATAAAAAAGTAGGATCTGAGGTAAAACCTACATCGGTAAGCGTAGTGTCACCCGCGCTTCTGTTTCGGTCCATTCTTATATAGTCTACATTCCATACCGCATCAGCCCAGTAGAGCGCAGCCTTATTCACAAACCGGAAAGTAAAGTCACTGTGGTAGAAAAGAGTATCAGTCATCGGTATCATTACCTGCTGAAAAGGCCTCAACGAAGCACCTGGCGTTGTCCATATCTTCACAAATCCTCCATATTTGTTCTTAAAAAACAGTATCAGGGAGTCTTGCAGCAGCGGGTAAAATCCATTTCCCTGGGGCTGGTAGAAAAAACTAAAATAAATACTATCACCAATAGTACTGGCAGATAAGTCTATAGGCCGTGAGGTAAGGCTATCGGCATACCTGAAGTTGATGTTGCTGTAGCTGTCCCACGGCAGTCCGTGGCTGTTAAGCGCATCAAAGGTGGCTACTCCCCTGCTTACTGTGCCCGCACCCATGGTGTTATTGATATACACCTGGTGGTCGGCCCATTTATAGGTATCAGGGAATACATCATATCCGGTAAAATCTTCAAAAAATGGCAGCGTGAGCGCGGCCGCAGTTTTCCTGGCCGAACGGTCCGTTACCTCCACCTCGCTATTTTTAAAGAGCTGCGGGTTCCACCCAAGCGGCCCCACATACTCCTGTCCAGATGCAGGATAAACAGAAGCAAAAATGCTGCACACACACACCAATAATATTACTATTACTTTATTCACGTTCTGCTCGCTTTTAGCTATGTGATTAACGTCATTTACTTATTTGTATTGCCCGCATTATATATCTGGTCAGGCGTTGGGTGCTGCAATATAAAAAGGTCAATGATCTCGCCATTTTTGATCCTGTTGGGCTCACCTTTGTCATTAAGCGCCCTTGGCCGCTGATCTACTATCGTCGCCTGCGCCGTATCTGTGATCTGCGATAGCTGGTCCGCCACCTGCAGCACAGGCTGCAGATTATACTGGTTCCAGATCGTCCCTGCATCATCAATAGTAAGCCCGGTCACATCAGGCACATCATATTCCTGGTTGCCCAGCCCATTACCTATTACCAGGCTTATTTTGCTGCCCTGTACTATCATTTCACCCGGCTTTATCGGCCGCTTGTTGAATCGCTGTTCCAATACTGCGCCAGATGCTAGGTCCGGCTTATAGATGGTATCTCCTACCAATAGTTTATTGTTCCGTAGTAACATTTCGGCGCTTCGCAAAGAGAGATTCACCAGGTTGGGCATGGGTATAGCAGGTGGGGTAAGCATATTTACAGTAAGGAAAACCGTACGCCCCTGTTTCACTATAGACCCTGTATCAGGCACCTGCTTTAGCACCATAAGCGGCTTCTCTGCTGGTTCATAGGTGGAATCTACATTCACCTCAAAATTCATTTTTTTCAACATCGCTACAGCAGTCTGCATATCCTTACCGCGCAGGTTGGGTATGGTCTGCTCCTGACCGTGCTTAGTAAACCAATGCAAGGAAGCAAAAAAGCATATGTACAGGATACTACATAGCCCCAATACTATCAGCAGGTGAAAAAGAAATGATCGCTTGAAATTTTGGTTCATAAAGCGGATGCTCCGTATAAAAGTAAAATTAATTTGTAACTCTCCATCTGAAAATAGCAATTAAGCACTATGATTTTTAATGCAGTCTTCAAGCAGCTCACCATAAAAATCTTTCAATGTCCTGCCTGATGCCCTCACCTGTTGTGGCACAATGCTGTTCTCACTTTGCCCTGGCATAGTGTTCACCTCCAGGAAAAACAATTTGTTTGTGCTGCTCTGTAAGATAAAGTCCATGCGCACAATGCCACGGCAGTTGAGGTGCTTGTAAATGTAGCAGGCCTTGTTTTCCAGTTGTTCTTTCAGGCTGTTGTCAATTTCCGCTGGTGTTATTTCCATGGTAACACCGGGCGTATATTTTGCCTCGTAATCAAAAAACTCGTTCTTGCTCACGATCTCTGTTGTCGGCAGCGCATTCAGATAGCCGTTCGCCTTATACACACCAATGGTAAGCTCCCTGCCCTCAATAAACTCTTCTATAAGTACCTGGTTATCTTCCTTAAACGCTTTTTCTATGGCAGGTAATAGCTCTTCCACGTTTTTCACTTTGCTCACACCTAGGCTGCTGCCACTCTCATTCGGCTTTACAAATACCGGCAGTTTCAGTTCGTCCAGTATTGCACCCATAGAATAAGGCTCACTTTTTATCAGGTGCACGGAGTTCGCAATATTCACCACATTGAATGCCTTGACAACTTTATTGCAATAACTTTTATTAAAGGTAAGCGCAGATACTATGGAATTGCACGTAGTATATGGTATATTCAGCATATCAAGGTAACCCTGCACACGGCCATCTTCGCCCGGCGTGCCGTGCATGGCAATAAAAACACAATCAAAAATGATCTTCTCGCCATTTATAGTAAGCGAAAAGTCATTCTTATCTACCATTACTTTACTACCACCATCTGTATGGTACCATTCATCTTTGGTAATAATGATCTTGAATATCCGGTAAAGCGTATCGTCGAGGTTTTTTTCAATGGTCTCTGCAGTTTTTATAGATATGGCATATTCGCCCGAATATCCGCCTGCAAGTAATGCGATATTTTTCCTCATCGTGGTGCTATAAATGTTAATGCGGCCAAAGGTAATAGAAATACCAAATTTAAAAGTTAAAATTGGGCCGAGCTATTCACTTTCGCACTGCCTTTCCAAACCTCAAAGCCAGCCATTTATGTCGGTTGTAGCCAACTCAGCCATACTCTAATTCAAAGCACTCGGACAAATGCGCTCAACGTCCCGCTTGTTATTACCATTCTGGTGCCCGTGATTTATGAGTGGACACGTATGCTATTTAATTTATTTACATCAACTTATGTACCGTACACCCCCTTTATTTTTATGTTCGCGCTCATTTTAGAATTTTTGCGCGTTATGACACAATACGTAGCTTTCTTACAGATTTTAAATGCTAGTGGCGGAACCACTTTAAAATCAGAGCAGCTAAAAGACCTTTTTGAAAAAATGGGTATGCACAATGTATCGCCTTTTGCCACCGGGGGCAATGTCATTTTTGAAACCGGAGAAACGGAAGAAAAAATATTGCGCAAACAAATAGAAACTTCACTTGCGAATACACTGGGATTTAAGGTTTCTGCGATCCTCCGCCAATATGATGAACTTAAGACAGTCATTGACAACAATCCTTTTGATAACATAAGAAGTGGCGAAGAAAGTAAGTGGTATATCACCTTCCTTTCCGATTTTCCTTCCAGTGATGCAAAAGGGTCGCTTGGGGTCTATTCGAATGATGCTGAATATGCAAGGATTGTAATGCGCGAGGTTTACATATATGCCAAAAGCTACAACAGCCAGACACACTTTTCCAACGCATTTATCGAACGTAAACTCGGGCTGTCTGCCACCACAAGAAACTGGTTAACAGTAAAAAAGATGGCCGAACTCCATCCGTAGTATCGTTTACCGACCGTTTAGCCTCATTTACCGCCCAGTGTCATTTTCTTACCTAATACCCTTTCCCAGGTCTCCTTTGTGTAGATACCTTTGACCTAAAGTAAACGATATGAGAGACCGTAACTATAGGGGAGACTATAAGAAATACCTGGAGAAGAAACAGCAAGGGAGAATGTTTTTTGGCATCGGTGTGGCGCTGGTAGGAATATTATTGCTGTTGCACACTATGGGTGTGCTCCCCTACTTCACCCTCCAGGATAGCTGGCCGGTGATACTTATTATAATTGGTACATTAATAGGGCTTAAAAGCGGCTTTCGCAGAAATGCGTGGTGGATACTGATACTCGTTGGTATCGTCAACCTTACACCGCAGTTCACACTTATGGGACAACCGTCCACCCACTATGTATGGCCGGCAATGTTTATCATAGGCGGGCTCGCCATCGCGTTCCGCGGTCGTAAAGAAAAATGTTATCCCGGCTACAAAATGGAGTCCACCATCAATACCAATAGCACATTGAATATTGACGTAACCTTTGGCGGAAAGAAGGAAGTTGTGACCACCAAAGATTTTAGAGGCGGTACTGCAAACGTCAGTTTTGCAGGTTGCGAAATAAACCTGGCTCAGGCCGATTTTATTGAGCAGACAGCAGTTATCGAGTTCCAGGTTTCGTTTGGCGGGGTTGAAATGATCGTACCCTCTCACTGGGAGATACAGAATGAGATCAATCCTTCCTTTGGTAGTGTCGGCGATGAGCGCACTATACAAACAGCCACTACCAACGAGACAAAAAAGATCCTCATACTCCGTGGCAACTGCTCCTTCGGCAGCATCGAAATAAAATCATACTAAGCCCCTATCCCCGGCTTATTCTAAAGGAAAAAACAACTTAGGGTGAGGTCCGAAAAGGAAGATACGACGACTTTCAACTTACGACTTAAGACTAACAAAATATGAAATCATTCACTGCACAGATCATCTACCGTATTGAGTGTGAGGGCCAGCCCACAGATCAATACGAAGAACAATGGCGGCTCATTTATGCCGACGACGAAGAACAGGGACTTTCCGCAGCACGCGAGGCGGGAAAAAATGAAGAAAGCACCTTTATTGATCGACATGGCCGCACTATATGCTGGCGTATGCTGGCCGTAAAAGATCTGCAGCCGGTAGAGCTTAAGAATGGTGGATTGCTGTTCTCCATGGTAAGGGAAGCGGAAATGGTGCCGACTCCCCTATGGGCCAGTTTTGGTTAGGCTTTGTCGGAATTGATTTAATCTCAGATTCAATATTCTATCCACTACTTGCGCACTGTAAAGAAAAATATTCATTGGATTGTGCTTCTGCTGATGCTTATAGTATTGGCAAAGCACATTTTCATTCTGCATAGCGTCCTGCATTTCGATTGGACGCTGTCTTTAAAAGATGCCATTTGCAGCTGCGCTATACTCTGCCTTTCCTCATGGGGTATCATTTTGCTCATACGTGCGTATCCTACCACAGCTGTCATTACTGTTTATGGCCTGTTTATGGCGCTTGTAATCAGCGGGCTGGCCATAGGCGGGGAGTATGAAATATTAAAATGGTTCATTGGCAGTGATGACAAAGTATATGACCGCTGGCTGAAAGGCACTGTGATCGTTCGGTTCCTGTTTGTTTGGCTGTTCAACAGTTGGGTGGCAACAATAAGTGCCCTGCGCAAAAATATCGTCGCGCTGGACAACCGCTTCCAGCACCAGGCAGATGCCTCCATCCTGCTCAAGGAGGCAGAACTATTTAAGTTGCGCCAGCAGTTGCAACCCCACTTTCTCTACAATAGCCTCAACTCCATCAGCGCACTCATCATGATTTCGCCAGACAGGGCGCAGGAAATGATTGGCAAGCTTTCTGACTTCCTGCGCAGCTCGGTGAAGCGTGAATCAGAAGAGAAGTTGCCGCTAACTGAGGAGCTACTATATATCCAATCCTATCTAGCTATAGAATCTGTACGTTTTGGCGACCGTCTGCAGGTGCAATTTGAAAAAGAATATACCGATGATGCTACCCTCCCACCCTTCCTGCTGCAACCGATTCTTGAAAATGCGATAAAATTTGGCTTATACGGTCGTACAGGCACAGTGACCATAACCCTGCGCCTGGAGTTGCTGGGGCAGATGCTGTGCATTACGATTACCAATCCGTACGATGCAAATGCTCAGCCACCAAAAGGCACCGGCTTTGGCCTGGAAGGCGTAAAACGAAGACTATATTTGCTCTACGCCCGCACCGACCTGTTGGAAACAAAAAGCGAAGACGAAAATTTCACTACCATACTGAAAATACCGCAGCACCATGTACAAGGTAATACTGATAGATGACGAACCACTGGCAAGACAACTTTTAAAAACACTGATGGAACCTCATAAAGAACTGGAAGTGGTTGCAGAATGCGGAGATGGCTTTGAGGGTTTCAAAGCTATTCAGGAGCTCAATCCTGACCTTATTTTCCTTGATATACAGATGCCACGCCTCAATGGTTTTGAGATGCTGGAATTGTTAGACAATCCGCCCTCCGTAATATTTACCACTGCGTTCGACGAATATGCCCTCAAAGCTTTTGAAGCCCATGCCGTAGACTACCTGTTAAAACCGATCATTAAGGACAGGTTTGAAAAAGCCCTGCAGAAATGGCTGCAACAAGCACCGGCCAAAGAACACGCACACGTGAGTCCACTGCTGGAAAATAATGTTTACGAAGGTTACCAGCACCGCATAGTAGTAAAAGACAACAGCCTCATTCGCATTATTCCCGCCCAGGACATCTACTACATAGAGGCCAATGATGACTATATTAAGATATTTACAAAAGACGGCAGCTATCTGAAAAAAAGCACCCTCTCCCATATTGAGCAAACGCTCGATCCGCAGCAATTTGTTCGCGTACATCGCTCCTATCTCGTGCCTGTAAGCCAACTGATGCGAATAGAGCCTTATGAAAAAGAAAGCCACATAGCGCTCCTGCACTGTGGCGCGAAAGTAACGGTAAGCAAAAGCGGAATGGCAAAACTTAAGACATTATTGGGTTGGTGATATACTCAATCAAAAGTAGGGGGTGAAAATTTTCACCCCGTACTTTTTATGTGCCCAATCTCCCTATTTCCTTATCTCCACCTGCTCATGCACTATACCGCTATTCGACTTAATAGTCACCAGGTAAATACCTTCAAGCAACGATGGCAGGTCAATGCGGGTATTACCTGAACCAGCAGTAATGCCGAACACTGTTGAAAACACAGCTCTTCCTGCTATGTCTGTGATGATAACATCAGCCTTCCCAACCGTATAATATTTCCACTTTATGTTCAGTTCACTCGTTGCCGGGTTTGGATATAATGTCAGTTCTGCATCTGGATTCAATTGTGCAACACCAGTGCCGGTTACATTTATATAAACAGAGTTGTAAGACGAATATCCGCCACATACTCCGCTGCTCATTATCTGGCAAGACACTGAATCATGGTTACTGAAGATGCTGGAATACGTAGCATTCGTAGCGCCTGCAATTACGGCACCGTTTACTATCCACTGATAAGCAGGTGCCACTCCGGCACCGGTAACTCCAGCAGTGAGCGTTACTACCTCGCCAGCGCTTACACTGAGGCCCGGGCTGGCGCTTATAGAAACAATAGGTATCAAAGGCAGCTCCGCTACAATGGTAACCGCATGCGTCACCGTATCCGGAGATGCACAGTTTGCATGGCTGGCCATGGTTACCCGTACCACATCACCGTCCGCCGGCACATAGCTGTAGGTAATACCTGTTATCACGTCCACTCCGTTCACAGCCCATTTGTAAAAGGGAGAAACACCACCATCTACAGGTACGGCTATAAATATATCTGCAGAACCGGTACATATAGTATCACCGGGCGATGCAGTGATACCTACCGACGGATGAACGGTTACACTAACGCTGATAGGCTGTATAGCATACACCGCGCCACAACTGTTAGATACCGTGTAAGAAATGGTAGTGCTGCCCGGTGACAGCCCATGCACTGATCCCGTGATGCCCACAGATGCTACCCCCCCCGTGCTTGTGCTCCATGTACCGCCAGTCGCAGTAGCCGTAAAGGTCATTGGCGCTCCAATGCATATTATGGCTGGCCCGGAAATAGTTCCCGCCACTGGTAAAGGATCCACCGTTACAACTACCGAAGCAGAATCAGCACCACAGGCATTAGCCACAATGTAAGTGATACCTGCCGTACCGGCTGCTATACCGCTCACCGCTCCACCAGCCACGCTTGCTATACCTGTTGCATCACTGCTCCACGTGCCTCCGGCCAAAGCATCGCTCAATACAGTCGCCGAGCCAGCACACACCGTCGTAGTGCCACCGATAGGTGATACTACGGGAACGGTATTTATCGTAACAACTTTCGTTGCCGTGCGCGATGCGCAGCTATTCAACACCGTATAACTGATCGTATCAAGTCCTGGTACAAGACCGCTAACAACGCCACCCGTCACCGATGCATGGAGATTGCTGGCACTCCAAAGTCCACCAGTAGTTGCATGGGCCAATGTGTCTGCAGTACCTGCACATAGGCTGCCCAGTCCCGTAATAGTAGCAATCCCTATCGTATTTTGCACCATATTGGTCATCACTACTTCGTTATCGTCAAAGTAAATACCTGCTTGATTTGCAATGATGTTGCCATCAGTAACTGTAGTTCTCGCTTTGATGTTGAAGATTACCATTCCATCAGCATGATTATGATGTGACGTATCAAGCAGGTTGATATGAGGGAAATCAAACTTTACGATATTATATCCACCATCGTGAAGTATCGAAATATTCATTGGCGCTGACGCCGTAACTATTGACAAACTGGAAGGGTCAAGATTCCCGGACAATGTATCCAGTATACTAACGTTATGCGCCGTATCATTGCCTGTATTCTCAAACATAACCTTATACTCCAGTGGCGTGCATGGTAGTATATACCCTTCAGGCGAGACAGCCATATCATTAGGGTCCCACGACGATTTTACCGTATCACACCTTACTATCATGTTATTCTCCGGGTTTATATCCCCAACCGATGGTGAAACGGAGATCATCGTATGCACCGTATCTCCTGGTGTGAGCCACCCCATAGCGGTTGGCCGCTCCAGGTATAAAGTCACCAGCCTGCTTGCACCTGCTTCAAGTGGGTCAAGGTTCCATGTAAGCGTATTACCTGCAACAGATGTAGGCAGCGGGTCAGTATAATTAGAACTGTAAATAGTAGGGTTGAAATTATACTTGCTATTGTAACCTATGGTTAGCACCGGGGCGATAGATGAACAATAGGTGTTTGTAACAACGATATTTGTTAGTTGGGTATGCCTGCCTGAGGTATTTGACGAGCTAATGCCTAGGTCAAAACCGGTTGAAGAAGTACAGGGAAGTGCAAACCACTTCACAGTATCGATATTTACGTAGGCACTCAATGTATCATAAATTACACCAGTAGCCGGGCAGGAGACCGCGCTGCCTGCAGCAAGCGTTAATACCTTTATAGCATAAACAGCACCCGCAACGCCATATACTTTGTAATAAAAACCACTGGTTACAGAGATCGTATCTATAGCCACTCCACTGGAATCTATTTCAACACTTATAGGAGAGGTATTATTAATATCGCCGGCATCAAATACGCAGTTGCTATTGTTATCATAGTAAAACTGCACCGCAAGCGTTCTGCAATATGAATAATCGTAAGGAAAGGAAATAGAATCTACTGCCGCCGCACCGCTATATAATACCTGCTTTACATAATAGTTTCCCGCTGAGCTATATGCATGGTAAACGTCAGCATATGATAATGTAGTCGATGTTAGCCCCTCACTTGATGAGGTGCCATCGCCAAAATAAGTAGTAACAGTATAACCGGGTGCTATACCACAAATGCTGATATAAAAATGGGCCAGTGCACATACGGTATCCGGCATAGTAATCGCGTTGTGCGTTACAATGATGCTAGGCGCATTTATATATACATTAGACGAATACCCCGTCAAACCGCTGGAGGGGCATGTTAACTTACATCTGTAGTACTGCGATACCGGTGGCGCATAAGTATAGGTATCTGTTGTGGCGCCTGATAGGTCTGTCCAGGTAGTTCCATCCGCCGATATTTGCCATTGATAATTAATTGCGGTCGAGACTGTGGCGCCCGCTAAGCTGAGCACACTGGAATATCCCGGGCACAATGAGGTAACGCTGGCCATAGCTGAACCCCCTGCCGGGGTGCCCGTGCAGGTGCAGTTAATAACAGTTATACTAGCCGCAGCAACCCCCGACACGGTCGTATACAGGATAGTGTCTGTTCCAGGCGCTATGCCGGTCACCACGCCATCGGTCCCAATTGTTGCCAGTGAGGTATTAACACTGCTCCATACCCCACCCCCTATCCCATTTGTAAGCGCTATTGTCGATCCCTCACAAACGGAGGGAGGCCCAACTATCGGCGCTACAAAAGGATAAACAGTTACACTAAAGGTGACAAAGCAGCCGGTTGAAATAACATAAGTGATAATTGCCGTACCCGGTGTCACACCAGTTAAAATACCGTCAGTATTAGTAATGGTTGCAACGGCAGGATTGCTGCTCACCCATGTCCCACCGAGTGTAATATCTGATAATACGACTGTCTCGCTGGGTATAAAAGTATTCCTACCAGTAATAATGGAGGGCAAACGATTAACCGTAACCTCCGAAACTGCAGAACAACCTGTAGGTAACGTGTATGATATATATGCAGATACCGTATCTAGCACTGTAACTAAACCAGTAAGCGCGCTCACCGTCATAATTGCGGGACTGCTGCTACTCCACGTCCCACCCGGCACCGCATCCGAAAATGAAGTAGTGCTACCCGGGCAAAGCGAAAGCGGTCCCGTTATTGCCGGCGGCAAGGGATTCACAGTAACTACAGCTGTAGACGAGCCAAGCCCCGTAGTATAAGTGATCTCCGCAGTACCAGCCGCAATGCCAGAAACCACACCAGTGGCGCTGACAGAGGCCACCCCTGCGGCCAAAGTGCTCCACGTTCCGCCGGCGCTGGTATCACTCAGCGTGGTTGTTGAGCCAGCACACACGGCAAGTGTTCCCGTTATGGGTCCCACAGCAGCAAAGGCTGAAAAAGAAAAAATCAAAGCAGTCAGGGTAAAGATGAGGTTCTTCATTAGGTTGGTTTTAGAAGTTGGTTTAGGTATCGTATTAAAAGGCGTAAAGGCAGGCAGAATGTTAGCCCGATAAAAATATTTATCGGCTAAGAACAGGAACCAGATGTATCACTGGGGTAATACCGCGAAAGATTTTAATTGCCTCTTGGGCAAATAATATGGTCGGTGTCATTTGGTGTGTGTGTTTAGAGTGTGTTTACTAAAGCATATAGCGAAACAATAATTATGCCAAATTTTAACTTTCTATTGAAAATTACAATAAATAAAAAACCGCCTCAAAAAACTTTGAGGCGGAGTTAATTCTATTTATTCCAATTTAGCCTTAGGCCATTGGGTCATTTATTTTGTCCATCCAGTGCACTTCTGGCTCCTTTTTATCAGGCCTACGGTTTAGTATGTATCTGATCAACAGATAACCACCCAACCCAAACAGCTCCACAGTGATCAGGTGCAGCGGATTGTCAGAAAAAGCCTGAACAATTTGCTGGGCGATAGCTTGCTTCGTCTTTACATCCACTGAGCTTAGCTGTTGCATGTTTACGTTTTTAGCGCAAAACACCATGGCAACAAACACAAAGCCGATAAAATAAGTAACAGTTACACAAACTAGCGTAATTACAGACCATAAGACCGCGTTCTGGGCTTTTAGCTTTGCTCTCATACCGTTTTTATAGGTAAGATAAGCGAGTAACACGAGGTCAAAATACATCAGCTATATTGATTTCATAAATTCAGTGACACTCTCCATAACATGGCTTATCTGAGCCTCGTTCAGGCCATGATGGCAAGCCAATAGCATACCACCGCGCATTACACGGTCACTCTCAGGATAGCCATTCTTAGATACTTTGCTCGCCAAATGCTTAAAGCCCGGCTGACGAAGTATATTACCTGTAAACACCGTACGGGTCTGTATATTCCTCTTCTCCAGGAAAATCTGCAGATCGCGGCGGATGAATGGTGCGCTCTCACGAATAGTAGAGGCATAAGCCAGCCAGCCGGTACGTGAGTTTGGCAATTGTTTTGGCAGTATAAAGAACTCTTCATATTGCTTGAAGAACTCCAGCATGCGGTTATAATTAGCCGTTCGGGTATCTATATTCTTATTCAGCTTATCCAGCTGCACAAGGCCAAAGGCAGCACCAAGCTCTGAAGGCTCAATGTTGTATCCCGGCTCTTCAAACACGAATTTAGCATCATAAGGTATACCATCAACCTCCACATTAAAGCGGTTCTCAATCTTTTCAGACTCTACGAACAGCGATGAACTGCGACCCCAGCTGCGCAACAGGCGGCCGCGGTTGTAATACTCTTCCGAATTAACACACAGCATACCGCCATTGCCCGCACAGTTTATGATGTGCGAACCATAGAAGCTAGTCGTGCTCATATCCGTATACCGGCCAGATGATGCTCCCTCTATTTCAGCGCCAATCGTATCAGCAGAATCTTCGAGAACAAACAAGTTGTGCTTGTCGGCTATCTCACGCAGTCTTTTCCAGTCAGCCAGATTACCCATTAGGTTAGGTATGATCATCGCCTTGGTTTTAGGCGTTATCATTTCTTCCACCTTATTGGGGTCAATATTATAAGTGCCTTCTTCCACATCTACAAAGGCGGGTATCCAGCCTTTCTTCACCTGTGGGGCTACTGTGGTTGAAAAAGTAAGGGCCGGGGTAATGATCTCACTGCCAGCCTCATAATTCAGAAGGTCGGCTGCCAGGTATAGCGCCGATGAGCCACTGTTCACACCAATACCATATTTCTTCTGGTAAAGATCCGCAACGCGGCTTTCCATCTCACGGACATTCTTGCCCATTTGGGTCGATGTGCGGAGCACATTCACTACCGCTTCTACTTCTTCTTCCCCATGTACTGTTCTGCCGTAAGGCACATGTATATAATCTGTTTGTACCATTTTATAAAAGATGAATTTTAGGTTGCGAAGATAACAGTTTACACTCAATTATTAGGTTAAAAAATGTTAGCGGCCATGCTCCTATTGTTACAATTAATACCGCATCTGAAACTTGGATTGCCTGTAAAAAAATAGGCCGGCCGGGTTTTACCCCAAGCCGACCATTTATTAAACATGCATCTTTAAATTATTTTATTACACTTAGTTTCAAAGTCTTCACTTTTCTGTCAGACTGTATTGAGATAACATACAGGCCATTAGAAAGATTGCTTGTGCTGAAGTCAACGCTCATGTCACCGCTGTTAGAATGACCATTGAACACTTCCATTACAGCCTTGCCAGACATATCCAGAACAGTAATTTTTACATCACCAGCCTGCTTAACGTTCAGGAGTACAGTAGCCTTGTCATAAGCTGGGTTAGGGAATACCTTAGCTGCACCCACTGTGCTCATACCGATAGTTGATACGGCAGTAGTGTTAGGAGCTACATAGCAATTGCCGGTATAGTCAGCATTGTTTGGGTCAAATTCACACCAGCCTTTCATCCAGTTATCGCTGGTAGATCCTGTACCTGCAAATGCACCCACGTAATTGGTACGGGTAAAGAACGAATTGCTTGCTTTGGTGGTTGTAAAGTTAGGAGCAACACCTGGTACATTGTAGTTTACAGAATCACCGGTTGTGTCATAGCTGATCGGCAGTGTAGGGTTGAAGGTATAGGTAGTAGCACCATTGTTGCCTTTCCATGTAGCATAAACTACAGGAGAAGTACTTGTTGGCACCATACCTGGGTTAGTCAGGTTAAACGGATTGCCTAAACGAACACCTGTCTGCTCAGTAGAGTAAATTTTGTTAGCATTTGCAGCACCAGTCAACCATGTCCATGGGCCTGCTACGCTTGCCAATGTAGACCAGTCTGTACCAGTAGATGTCGTATCAGCATTGCTGGTAGTCGGAGTTAAAGAACGAGCGCCGTCTTTTACGAAAACGATATCCTTCTGAAAACCACCCGTGCTTGATGTTCCTGAGATAATGTTGTTGCGGAACTGCAACTCGCCTGAACCAATGTTAGCAACAGTAGAACCAAAAGAAGCTGAAGACTCGTCTATAAGCAAACCACAAGGGTAACCTGCAAAAATCGAATTCAGTATGCTCAGTGCGCTGCCACGACGTATCTGTGCTGCAGCTACATATTGTGGGTCAAATGCAGTTGAGGTTGGGCTCACCATCGGACCTATAACTGTGCAGTTCGAAAATACAGGCATTGTTAGCTTAGTATTGTCAACCGGGCTACCGGTATAAGTGCCTGACTGGTAGCTATCGCTTTCAAAAGCCTTTGAACCACTCTGGTCAGCAGCATAAGGATCCCTAAGACCAACAACGAACTGGTTTTTGCCCTGGTATCCGTTATCCGTATCAAAATCGTCATCCCAACCTGCAAATGCAACAAGATATTTTGCATTTACGTTACCGCCAAACCACTCATAGCTGTCATCTCCGCTGTAGGAAACCTGTATGTGATCAACCGACGTTCCGTCGCCTACACCGCAAAAAGTAAGACCATTCACTTCATTGTTTGGTGAAAAGGCTATACCTCCAAACTCAATTCGTACATAGTGAAGTTCGCCGCTGTTATCATGAATATCAGTTCCGCCGTATAATGAGCGTGGACCACCTTCTACCGTAGAAAAACCTGCATTCCAATTTACAGGTGCCTTACCACAAAGAATTACACCACCCCAGTCACCGTAAGTCCTGTTACCGGCATCCTCGTTCGAAGTAAAGATAATTGGGCTTGTGGCAGTGCCCATAGCCATTATTTTAGCACCGCGCTCTACTATCAGCGCGCCCTTGGTGTTCTTATCACCCTTAATAATTACTCCCGGATCTATCGTCAGGGTCGAGCCAGAAGTTACATACACATACCCTTTGAGCAGGTACTGGTTGTCGCATGTCCAGTGCGTGTTGGTAGAAATACTGTCTTGCACATTGATAACGCCCTGGGCCGATAATTTGCTAAGTGAAGCAACTAACATGCAGGATAAAAGGAAACTTTTCTTCATAAATCTTTGTTTTTTATTTTTCACAAAACTAGATGCTCAACATTACCACCACATTAACCGCATGTTACCTTAACATAACTTGTACATTACCGGAATGTTACCAAAAAGTCCGCCTGCCTAAAACTTGATCTTTACACCTAGAGAATAGTATCGGCCCGGGTAAAAGCTTCTTTGATCCCGGTCATTTTTAGAATCGAATTTACTGTCCCGGTTTATGTCCTCCATGAACATCACCCTTGAATTCAGCAGGTTCTGAACACCTATATTGAGCATATAGTGCTTATGAAACAGTTTCGACAAAGAAATATCCAGTGACTGAAAAGGCATTTCACCTATACTTTCAGCACCTGCAGCAGTTGTTCCCACAGCATACATTCTTGGCCCAAACACATTATAGAGCACTGACCCCTGAAATCCGGTAGCAGCATTCTGATAGTATAACCCCGCATTGATAATGTACGGTGACTGCCCCTGAACACCTGAGTGAGGTATAGCCCCGTTTACCTTGCTGGAATCTATAGTCAGTTCACTCTTCGTAAGCGCTATATTACCAACCAGTGTAAGATCACCAAACACACGCGTGCCAAGAATACTGTCCAGTTGCGCTAAATTTTTGCGCACGTCCAGTTCCAATCCATAACAATAGGCGCTCTCCGCATTCACGAAACCAAACGATTTGCTATCGCTACCACCGCTAACAATAACTACACGCTGTATCGGGTTTGTAAAAGATTTATAAAAACCACCCACCTGTATCATTTCTCCTGCACCGGGGTAAAACTCATAACGCACGTCAAAGTTCTGCACCTCTGCCACCTTCAGCGTATCTCCAATACCTGATTTATTTTTAGGACTGGTAACAGTAGTGGGAAACAATGAACCATAATTGCCCGCCAGTTGGTCGAAATCGTAGTAATATACCGGTGCCCATTCCCTGAATTCCGGCCTGTTCAGCGTTTTGCCATAGGCAGCGCGAACAAGGCTCTTTTCAGTAAAGTTGTACGCAGCATTAACCGATGGCAGCAGGTACTTTGTAATGATCTTAGGATGTATGGTGTCCAGGTTCAATATGGTGTTTATCGACTGTTCGTTATACTCATACCTTGCACCACCCAATATAGTGACATGCTTACCCACCGGCACTTTCAAAGACACGAAGCTGGCTATTAGCTTATTTTCAGCATCGTAGTGGTCATACGGATTCGTTACCTCCCCTATCTTGAACCGCTTGTCACCATCTATATTCGAATCCACAAACAAGCCGTTAATAGGTGTCGTCAGTATCGCCTGCGTTGCCGCGCCGGACTTAATGGTGTATCCCAGCTGCCTTATTTGCAAGCTTCTTTTCTTATATTCCAGGTAGTTGCCTGCACTCACATCTATGGCAAATTTTTTAGTGATCTTTATCTGCTGTGTAAACTGGTGGTTGAAGCTATACGCATGCTCAAACAAAGTAGAATAATACTTACCTCCGTTCAGTATATCCACTGTGCTCGGCACTTGCGCTCGGTAGGTCGTATCATCACCTACCACCTGCTGGGCAAAATTAATACGCCTCAGGTCAGGCTGATTCTTAAACAGATCCGTATACCCAAGCGTCCAGTTATATTTACGCGTACCGTCATTGTTTTTATGACTGCCCATAAGCTGCGACGCATAGGTGGCCCGGCTCTCATATCCCATTGCGTAAGATCTCTGGATATTCTGCGAAGAAATAGTAGTATCTGCCACCGAATTACGAAGCGTCAGCGCAGAAGTTCCTATCTGGTTATAAAGATTCTTAAACTCTATTTTGGTGTTACCTACTGCTACACCTATATTATCCATGGCACCGGCGCTTATGTTATTTACAGATCGCACGTCATGAAAGTGGTAGCTTTTTGAAGATGAATCCCAGCCCTGCTGCTCCGACTGCTGGTTCATATATACATTAGAATAAGCAAGGCCCAGAGTATTGCCTATTTTGATCTTTTTCAGCTTCACCACATTCGATAGTGCCAGTGAGAAACGCGCATCTGGATTAGCCTTTGTTGAATTTACGATCCAGTCATTACCAAATGCCTTTGACCATGCAGCAATATTGGTTTTGTAATCGGGTGCTTTAGTATCCAGGTGATCAGGAAAACCTTTCGGAATACTCCTTTTACCATCGTCATATCCGAGCATATCTGTTGACGACGGTGTATTATAATTAAAATTGCTACCGGTCGTAAATTCACGGCTGCTGGTCTGCAGGCTCACCGTTACCTGGTTTTTATCTGCCAGCGATGTGGTGTATACCTTCACCATGCCGCCTGCAAAATCGCCCGGTAGTTCCGGCGATGGCGTCTTAAATACCAGCACCCTGTCTATAAGCCCCGCAGGGATAATGTCGAATGAGAACGCCTTTTTATCAGACTCACTGCTGGGCGTGCCTGCATCATTTAGCCACACAGCATTATAGCGGTCCGGCAATCCTCTTACCACTATAAATCGGTCGTCCTGTATCGTTACACCGGGAATACGCTTCACTACATCCGCTGCATTCCTGTCATTGGTCTTCGATATCTGCGCAGCGCCTACCCCGCTTACTATCGTACTATTATTTTTTATCTCATTTATAACAGCATTCTCTGTATTCGTTACCCTGCCCGACTTCACCACCGTGCCTTTAAGCTCCGTATTTTCCGGCATCATTTTCATATCAAAAACGATATCGCCATTGTTACTGATAGTCACGTTCTGCTTATAAGTATTATATGTAGCATAAGTGAATACAATTTCGTAAGCCCCGTTAGCAAGGTCAGTAAGCTCATACTTACCATCTATATCAGTAACAGTACCCTTGGTAGTGCCGTTCAATGAAACAGCCACTCCAATTAAGGGCGAATTGTTCTTTGAGTCTATTACAACCCCTTTTATACTACCGGCAAAACTATTAAAGGACAAAAACGCAATAAAAAAAGAGAGGAAATATCGAAGCATGCTTTTTTTGGCGCGAAAGTACTCCCTGGAGAAAGCAGATAGCGTCCACACTGCGTTATGAAATTATAACCTCCACATTAAATTTATGTTACGCACTGTCTTTTATACGATATAGAATTTAAACGCCCACTAAAAACACTCACCTCACACAAAGCGCTGCTTGGTCCCATTAGCCACCAGACTAGCACCCTTCTTATTCGCGATTTAAAGATTCTGACGACTTTCTTCGGTCATTCCCTACCCGCTACACCTTCATTTCGCGAAGCATTGCTTAGTACCGGTAGCTACTAGCATACACAGCTGCAACAAATAATACCAATTGAACTTTAAATCTACACTAATGCCCCCCATTGCGCGCCACGATGTTTAGCTTCGTGCACTGGCCGTGGCAAAGCAATCTTACGAACCTCAATTTCGTGTTTAGTGTGATTTAAAAGTATAATCGGTATAAATCTTACAAAACATAGAAACAACCCACGGATTTTGCAACCATAAATCCCACCCTATGCAACTCCTTACTTCAGTGCCTCGTGGAGGCTATCTGTTTGTAGCACCATCTAATGCCAAATGTCAATTTGCCCCGAAGCGGGCTATCCACTCCACGGATCGCCCGCTTTGTGTGTTACCGCCTTTGGCGCCCTGCATCACCATACGTGCAATCGAAAATATTTTGCCAAATCATACAATTGAGATTAGGTACAGGCACAGGGAGAAGGTAGAAAGAATACGAGCCATTGAAGATAAGGCAGAGAGAGATAAGATCAAAGCTACCCTGCCCGGTATAACTGTAAGTGGTGTATTCAGTACCAGGGCAATAGCAGGACTAGTAAAACACAGCGGTTTGATCTGCATTGATATTGATTACAAGGACAACCAGCAGGTAGAGAATTATGGTGAGTTGAAACAGATACTATCTACAGCCCCTTTTGTGGCCTATTGCGGCATGTCTGTTAGCGGCACCGGGTACTTTGTTGTAATTCCGATAAAGTACCCGGGAAAGCACGATATGCAGTTTGAGGCATTGCACCGGATGTATGAGCGGTTAGGGGTGAACATTGATATATCCGGTAAAGATGTATCCCGGTTACGGGGGTACAGTTGGGATAGTAAGGCGTATATTAACCATGAGGCCAACCCTTATGACAAGGTCTATGAAGAACCACAGCTTGTAAAGCTATCGGTTAATATCAATAAGTACGCCCGTAAGTCAGGCAATGATACCCGGACATGGGTAGAGAAGTATATAAATGCAATATCAGCCAAAGGAATAGATATAACCGAAGGGTATAAACAATGGTTGCGGTTAGGGTTTGCATTTGCTACTGAATTTGGGGAAGCAGGACGGCAATACTTCCATGATGTGAGCCGGAACTACTCCGGGTATAAATCCGATGCTGCAGACAAGCAATATACACATTGTCTGAATAGTCGAGGTCATGGAGTTACTATAAAGACGTTTTTCTACCTATGCAAAGCGCAAGGGGTAAAGCCCTAAAAAAGCATATACAACATATCCACTTTGATAGTAGATTTGTTTAAAATCAATGCGTATAAGATAATAAAGGATTAATTACATAAAGAGTTTGCATTAGGCAAACCTTTCCTTGTCTCTGAAAAGTCGAAAAAGTAATTGTAACGAGGAGGTTTAGCAAAATGCTCAGGTATGCCTGGGCATTGCTTCACTTCGTTACATGGGCTTCGACTCCCACAGGGACAGGTGATGTCAGTGTTCAGGTATTTTATTTTCTGGCGATATTCAAAATGAACAAACAATATAAATAAATGAAAATAATTTTTGTTTGCGCTTTAATGGGATTTATCGTTTTATACCCAAGTGTCTATTTGTTTGGACAAACGAAACCCAAAGCCAAAAAGTTAGGACGGTCAGTTGTCTTAGTAAAGTGTTATGACATTAACCACATTCAAATAGGTTGGGGCAGTGGTGTAATAATTGATAGTAGAGGAACCTGTATAACCAATTATCATGTTTTGGAAAAGGCCTATTTTATAAGGATAAAAACTGAAGATGGCGTAGAATATGAAATGGATAAAATTATCGGTGAAAGTGAAATAAGAGATTTAATCAAATTTACAATACTAAATACTCATACCACTTTTATTCCTGTCGTGCTATGCAAAAAGCTTCCGGAGAAAGGAGATGATGTATGGGCAATGGGTACCCCGGTAGCAATGGATAATATGAATGCATTTACTCCCGGCGCAGTAACGAATATCAAATCAGATTATCGTTTTGTTGGTGACACAATTCTTCAGATAAATAACGCTATTGCACATGGAAGTAGTGGAGGTGGTCTTTTTAATAGTATTGGTGAATTAGTTGGCATAACGAGTGCGGGTAGAGGCGATGAAGATGGAGCAAGAGCTGCGATGAATTACGCCATTTATGCGAGAGAGATTTTAAACTTAAGCCCAGTCTATAAGGATAGATTGGAGAGTGCTGTCCCGGTGGTTATAGAAAAGAAGGAAGTATATACTCCGATCAAGGATATTCCAAAATATGAGCCGCCGAAATATGAATACCATCCACCGCAAACTGGAAAAGTTTCTTTTTACACTGATTGGTCCAATAACACTATTAGGTTGTCAATTGATGGTAATAACGGTGCTTTGACACAGTACTTCCCGTCATCACCTCCATTATGCGGACAAAATGGGACGGTAACTTTTGATCTACCTCCGGGTACATATACATGGAGGGCGATTGGCATTTATGATATAGAATCTTTGAGAGAGAAGTTTTGGGATGGTGTGGTTACCGTAACCGCAAACGATTGCAAATTGGTTTTTTTACCTAAACCTTATGACGTGCATAATGCATCTGAATACAAACCAAAACGAAATTCTGAATATAATGTACCTGTGAGAAGTTGGATGTTAGGAGTAGGTACAAGTGGAGGTACTTCACTTTATTTAGATAAATACTTTCGTAAGGGTAAATATGATCTTCAATTATCCTTTGATGGATTTGTGTATGGCAATTCTGACCAGAACAGTCAAAACACTGGTTATAGCTTTAATTATTCATGGAATAAATATGGTATTGGGTATTATAGAGTGTTTAGCACTAACGAAGGATATATAGATTTTGCATTAAGAACCGGCCTTTCAATAAGATATTTGAGTGGATCATATTCTGGATATCTTTCTAACGGTAAAATAAATGATGTTTTCATCAATTGGAGAGCAGGACTTGATGTCTTAATTGCAAATCGAATTTTAATTAGAGGTGAAGTGGGTTACGGTTATGCAACACAAGGGTGGATAGTGTCTCAATCTGTATATCCAGTCGTTTCTTATTCAAGCGACTTATTAATTCCTAAATTCACTTATGATTATGATTTATTATTAGGGTATAAATTTGGTAAAATGAAAAAACGACACAAGATTACAAACCGTATAGTAAAACACATTCCCGAATTATTGTTGCCAGGAGAGACGGATTTACATTTAGCAAAGAATATGCAATTATCCAAAACTAAAAAGGCCTATTCGACAAAAGGACGTATAAAAATGGGATTATTCTTTGCATCTGCAGCAACTGCAATAGGCAGTAATATTTATTCCAAATCCGAGTATTCTAAATACACTGCTGCTGATCCTAATTCCAATATTTCGCATTACAACAACGCCAATTTAGCCCATAAAATTGCACTAACATCAAGTGCTGTAGTAGTGGGCTTATACTTGAATGATATTGTACATTTTTGCGCAAAAATTAAAACAATAAAATATCAATAATGAAATTATTAAGCTGGAAATATTGCCTTTATTTCATCTTAATCGTTTTGCTATTTAGTCAATGCGATAAGTTGAAATGGAATCTTGCTAAGATAGCTTCTGTAGCCACTGTAGTAACAATACCGATTTCAAATATCACGAGTAATTCAGCAATTTGTGGAGGTAGAATAACCAATGATGGAGGGGCTAAAATTATCGAAAAAGGTGTATGTTGGAGTACATTATCTTCTCCAACAATATTGTTAAGTACTAAAACAACGGATGGGAACGGCAATGGTAGTTATTCAAGTAATATAACTGGTTTGGTTCCGAATACATTATATTATGTTCGTGCATATGCTACCAATAGTATTGGAACAAGTTATGGTAATGAGTTGAATATTAACACTTCAGTTGGTTTGCCGATACTTATAACCTCATCGATTAATTTATTAACGGATACTACTGCGGTCAGTGGTGGTACAATAACTAATGATGGAGGTTCAACAATTAATGCAAGAGGGGTGTGTTGGAGTACATCTCCAGATCCTAATATTTTATCAGGCACTAAAACAACGAATGGGAATGGTATTGGAAATTATGAAAGTGATATTTCTGGATTAATTCCCTTTACGGTTTATTATGTGCGAGCCTATGCCACAAACAATGTGGGCACTGGATATGGTGATAATGTAAGTTTTACCCCCCATTATAATATTGGGCAAAATTATGGTGGGGGTATTATTTTTTATGTTTCAAACAGTGGCTTACATGGATTAATTGCAGCACCAATTGACCAGAGTACATCATTAACATGGAGTTATTCTACAACAATTGCATGTAATTCCTATGATACTACTATTGGGTCAGGTTTTACAAATACTAATAGCATAATCAGTCATTTAGGAACTTCCTATGGTGATTATGCTGCATTAATATGTAGAAATTACAGTGGAGGTGGATATAATGATTGGTATTTGCCTTCGTTAGGAGAATTGATCCAATTATGCAATAAAAAAGATTTAGTTAGTAATTTATCAAATGGAGATTATTGGAGTTCTTCAGAATATTATGATTATAGTCCAAATAATGCTTGGTTTGTACGATTTTCAAATAGCCTTATTGGTGTAAATCCAAAAGATTTTACTAAAAGTGTACGTGCAATTAGATCTTATTAAATTAACAACAATGATCAGCCCCGAGGCAATTAAGCTGCTAAATAGTATTCTTTATGATTTCCCAACAGACGGGATGTTTAGTGTTTCTGATTATACTGCCGATAAAAAAGATGGTCACAGTTTTGATAAGGAAATAGCTGATTTCCTGTTAGCGGAAGGGTTTGTTAAGTTTATCAGAGGTAATATATTATCACGAGAAAAAGAACACAGAGAGTTCACGTTAACTGATAAAGGAATTAAATTACAAGAATGTGGCAGTTATGAAAAGTATGTTGATTATACTATTTCTGAATTCGGGAGGTTAAATCAACTTGAAAAAGAGGGTTCCCAAATGGCCCATAGACAGTCCATTTTAGCGGAAAGGCAGGTTTGGATAAACATTTGGATTGCTGTTGGGGTATCGGTTGCTGGAATTTATTATAGTCTTGAGATTCGACAGCATCACCCAGGCTTTTATAATAGGACGTTCTATTATTTTTTATCAATAGGTATCGTAATATTATTATGGAAAATCCTGTCATGGCTCCTGCACAGGAAGGGTAAAACCAAATAGGCATAAAATAAACTTTATCAGATTATAGCAATAGAATACCTTTGCTATGTCGCCCGACAAAGTATATTATTTCAACTACCGGTAGCTGAGAACTACCGGTATTTTATTCTGGTAAGCCTAACTTAAATTCCCTATATAGTTCATCGTATATTACTCTGTAAACGGCTGGGGAGTGTGGCATTCTTTCATAACTAACCTTAATCGTTCTGGGATCATCTTTAGTTTCCAGAGGTATACATTCCTGCCTTTCTAATGGCCTATACCCTGACTTCACAAGTTCAATAGCAGCGAGTAATATTGTGTTGTTTATTTCCTTCATCGTACATTATTTTACTACTTTGTAATACAAGGTACAAAGTTATGCCAAGTACCTGATAATAGCAAATAAATCATACGTTAGAAACAATATTTACCCGGCTACCTGAGAATTTAGAAAACTTTGTGTGAACGGTAAAGAGACAGAGATAGTCCTCAATCAGGCTTAAACTTGCGTTTCGCCCAACTACAATAAATACCCTGGTTCAATACCCCCGCTTATAGCTATTTTTTCATTTATGCCGAAAATTAGTCAAAGCTGAACTCATCGTATTCCTCCCGTATGTACCTCTGCAATTCCTTTTCTTCCTTTTCTGCTTTTTTCTGCCTCCAGGTTTGTTTGTATTGTTTTTGCTTCTGGAACATTTTGGTTACGGGCCATATTGGGCTTGAAGACCAGTAATTGTGATAGCCACCTTCTGTTTTCATAACAGCAGATACAGCCCTTTGAAGATTGCGACATGGTTTAAAACTTACCCTATAGCTTTTCAGCTTGCAGCCGTATGGGTTGGTTGTGTAGTATATTTTGGCTATAAGTCCATTGGTGTGCCAGTTCATGTGGTGAACTTCAAAACCGCATTGCCTGGAAGCATTATAGTCAACGTTATACTGTGCGGTTTCATTTGTTGGGTTAGAAAGACCGGTAACGGCAGCACCCAAACCACCTGGTAACTTTACCCCTTTCCGGTTACTGATAACTTCATTAGCATAATGTTTAAGAATTGCCTTTATTACCCCGGCTATCTGATTGTTAGTAAGTTCTGCCAGGCTTGGATATTGTTCTTTTGCAGCAGCGAAAAACCCATACCTGTCATCATCCGGGTAGGCAATAAGGTTAATGCCATCGTTCCTATTCCTGGGGGCATGGAGATCGGGTGCTTTAAACGGTTTTCTTTCCATATCCTAAAGTTACGAATGATGGAGGTATGTGTATCAATACACTTTTTATGTTTAAAATTTCCTCCCAAAATTATAGCTAAACAAAAATTGTGCACATGTACCCCGGTATGTGGTTAATGCCCCCACCTGTGTGTGTTCGAGAAAGACAAGACCTATCTTTGCTTTTTATGATTAGCTACTGAAAAGCGGGATCACCCCCGGCCTTTTAATAGACCTTTGCCTCATTACCTGCTGCAAACTTGCAATCCCTTTAATCCTTCCATCAGCTTTGAATGTTTGACCTTTGCTGCACGAGCAACTAAAACGTGAGGGCTTACCGTGTTACGTGAGGGCTACCAGCAGCAGTACCCTGATTAGGCTGCATCACTAACCCTGTTCAGTGTCAATACACTACCAAACATCGGAAGCACATCTATTTGATTATACCAGGCTGCAGTTCCCTGATGTAGCTGTAGTAGTATGTATTTTCAGCAGCAGTTCCCTGATTAAGCAGGTTCATCGGTGTGTGGTCAATGCAAGAAATGGACGAATGATTGTTTGTCTGTTGCATTGCCACACTTCCACCAGCACTGTATCTTTTGCTTTTGCCAACGCTTATGTAAACATGCCAACACACAGCAAAATCTACGCTGGTTCCTTTTGATAGTTTGTCCGCCCCCATGCCGCAAAACTCATAGCACAGGATTACGCATTTGCTACCATTAGGCACCTGCAAGTTATTGGGCAGATGATCTGATATACAGCAGTGGTACTATGATTGAGTATGCTCCCATCCTGCTATGAGTTTTGTATGGCGGCCCACCCACAGGCTAACCCACAATAAACTATCTATCTATTTGTCCGGCCAGTGCAGGTGAAAGCTGTCCCACCCACAAAGGCCAACACACTACAGCATTCCCCTTTGCACCCCACAGCAAGAGTTAGCTCCTTCACTTCATTGTTTCACGGCTACACACAGGGCTACTGGTGAAAAATGCAGTTCAGTCACTAACACTTGCTTTCTGCCAACCCTGCCACCAATGGAATAGTTTATCTGCCACACACAGGCCATTCCAGGGGGCGGTAAAGAGTATGGTATATACTACCCTCATGTACCCACAAAACGGGTTACCGTGCAGATGATAATGACTATTGCATCGTTCAGTAATCCTATTCAGCACCTTCGGAATAGTCATTACCATCTTTCGGTGTTCTATCCTGCGGGAGTGTTTGACCTCTGCTTTACAAGTGGCAGTAACCCGGCAGGTAGAGAAAAATCCCTACAAAATCCTTCTGCCTTTCTTATCTGTAGCAACCAAATACACAATATATGCAATACTTCAAAGACTGTCGCACGATAGACGAAGTCAAGGCCATGTACAAGCTACTGGCAAAACAACATCACCCGGACTGCGGTGGAGATACCGAGACCATGCAAGCCATTAACACCGAATATCCACAAGCATGTGCCCGTGTACTAAGAGGCGAAAACATGACCAGTGAGGACACGGAGGAACAGATACGCATGTCCGAGGAATACAGGGCAGTAATCGAACTGCTGATAGTGCTACCGGGCATTATCATTGAGGTAGTAGGTAACTGGATATGGGTAACCGGGAATACTCGACCTGTAAAGACACAACTGAAAGCAGCCGGTTTGTTTTTCGCTTCAAAGAAAGTGGCCTGGTACTACAGAGCCGAAGAGTACAAGACCACAGGCAGCAAGAAAAGCCTTGATGAGATCAGAGCAAAATACGGAAGTGAGCAGGTGAAATCCCGCAGATATAGTACCGCCATTGAATAACCGCCAAAACAACCTGTATGATAAAGAAAATACACAACGTCATTGACGTTATAGAATTCATCCTGCAGTTATCAGCAGAGATCGGAGACGGGAACCCATTCGAGGCACTGAACATGCCGGGGAGGTATAGTGAAGAAGAAAGGAGCATCAGGAATGCACTAATGGATAAATGTTTCGAGGTATGCGCCAAACAAAACCAGAATGTCAAATGTCTGGTACTGGTGCTGTTTAATGAAGCACTGATTACACAGCCACCCGCATGAAAATAGTTGCCATTACAATGACCAGTATTAAGCCGCCTATAAGGTATGGTACAGTTGGGTGTATCTGGTGTAAAGACAGGTCAGGTGGCAAGACGGTTATATTGTATTTTGTTTACTGTGCATCAGGTGAAGTAGTGTAGTGCGCACTTATACTACTGCATCGTACAGGTTTCTTTTGAGAAGTGTCTATCCGTCTATAATTGCCAAAGACCCCTAAAACGAAATCCATTTTTTGATATGTTGTACCTATGCTGTACCACTAATGAAAAATTCCCTGTAGAGTATTGATTCTACAGGGAATTTTCAATTTCAAAGTGGTCCCTCAGGGACTCGAACCCTGGACCCGCTGATTAAGAGTCAGTGATACTTCACGACTTGGTGCGTTAAGGGCACAGCGTGTATTTATAATGTCCATTTGAATTCAAACGTACCTCTCCTTTAAATACGAGGCATAAGTATAAATACCTGTTTTGAAGCATGGGTATTTATACCTGGTACCCATAAAAATAACAGGCAATCACTTCACATCGCCCCTAAAAAATCATTAATATCTCTCAATTATTCACTACAATTATCTATAATATCAAAAGTCACCCAAATCAAAGCCAAAATCACCTTCAAACCCTTGCTGGTGGCTCAAAGAAATTTACATCATAGACGCGTAGGTGATTATCATACACCAAAAAGTGCGCTATCATAAAACTTCAGTTTCCACATTCAGAAGACCTGTCCGACCTTTGGGCTCACGAAAGCAATTCCTTCTACTAAAATAATCAAACACCTTTGCTACGTTAAAAAACAACACAGAAAACTGCGCCTTTTGCGCCTTCGCGAAAGACCCTTTAATACACAGGAACCGCACTTGGTGAGAGAACGATTAATACACTTCAACCCACCTTTGCTACCTGAAAAAAAGCAACACAGAAAACTGCGCCTTTGCGAGAGACCCTTCAATACACGGAAACTTGGACTCGGCGAGAGACAACCAACACCTTAAAACCCTGCTATGGAAAAGAAAAAACAGGCCCAGCAACTCTATATGGCTGGTGGCAAATCTCAGAAAGAAATTGCCGAAACCGTCGGCGTCAGTGAGCGCACGGTCCACACCTGGATACACCAGTATGAATGGGACAAACTCAGACTTGCAGCCTTCCGCGCACCCGTCACCATTGCCGACAATTTTTGCGCACAGCTTGTGGAGCTGCAGAATGATATTGCCACCCGCCCTCCTGGGAAACGATATCCTACCCTTGAGGAAGCAGAAGTATCCCGCAAGCTCATCGCCGCGCTCGAAAAAATAAAGAAATACCCATCCCTCTCGCTCAACATGCAGGTACTTGAAACATTCCGCAACTATGTGAGGCCGCTGGATAAAGAATTTGCCTCCAAAATTGGCAGATATTCAGAACAGTTTCTTGAAGGCAAAAGTGTAAATGGCTACGCACCCTACCAGGTCGAATACGGCGTTGAGCCGGTCGCCCCCATATCTCCCTACTACGAGGAACCCGACTATGAAGAGCCGCTGACAGATGACATAGACCCACCCTGCCCCGATATCAACACCTGCCTGCATGAGGGCAATTGCACATATCCCCATTGCCAGCACAAAACAAAACCGAAAATCGACCCGGTGAGCCGTTATACCATACCGGCCGTTCACTATGTCCCAAAACCTCCCGTAGCCATCAGAAACATTCCCGCAACTCCCGAAGCGATTCTCATCCCCCTCCCGCCCGGCACTAAGAGCACCTTTATAAGGCCGCCGCTCGCACTGCCGCCAGCCGTAAAAACCGGAAGCATTCCCGCAATTTCTCAACCTGAAAACCACGAAAACGATGTTACTCACGTCACCCAACAACAGCTTCCACATTCCCCACTCAAAAACGACCAGTCGGACAAGGAAAAGTCTCGCGGGGATAGCTGAAAAAATATTACATGAGGCCATCGGCAGGAAAAATCATCCTCAACCATATAGCACCCGAATTTGCAAGTATAACCACCTACAGCGCTTCTGATGCAATGAAATTTGGTTTTGCACACTTTTAGCTTAAATTTGCGCACTCCAAACAAAATATCATGTCAGTTTTAGTAAATAAGGATTCAAAAGTCATTGTACAGGGCTTCACAGGCACCGAAGGCACTTTTCATGCTACACAAATGATTGAATACGGCACCAACGTAGTTGGTGGTGTAACCCCTGCAAAGGGCGGAACTACTCACCTCGATAAGCCGGTATTCAATACCGTTAAAGACGCGGTAGATGGCACTGGCGCTGACACTTCAATCATTTTTGTACCACCGGCATTTGCTGCTGATGCAATCATGGAAGCCGGTGACGCTGGTATAAAAGTGATTATCTGCATTACCGAAGGCATACCTGTGCAAGACATGGTAAAAGCTCGCGAGTACATCAAAAGCCGCAACTGCCGTCTTATAGGGCCTAACTGCCCTGGCGTTATCACTGCTGGCGAAGCTAAGGTTGGCATCATGCCGGGCTTTGTTTTCAAACCAGGCCGCATTGGTATCGTTTCTAAATCAGGTACGCTTACTTACGAAGCAGCTGACCAGGCCGTAAAAGCAGGCATGGGTATATCTACTGCTATCGGCATAGGTGGTGACCCCATCATCGGTACAACAACCAAAGAAGCAGTAGAATTATTGATGAACGATCCGGAAACAGATGGCATCATCATGATAGGAGAAATAGGCGGCAACATGGAAGCAGAAGCTGCTCACTGGCTGAAGAATAATATGCGCAAACCAGTAGTAGGTTTCATAGCAGGTCAAACTGCCCCTGCAGGTCGCCGCATGGGCCACGCAGGCGCTATCATAGGCGGTGCAGATGATACTGCTGCTGCAAAAATGAAGATAATGCGTGAGTGTGGTATCCACGTAGTAGACAGCCCTGCCAACATTGGTAAGACTATGGCTGAGGTCCTCGCCGTTACTGCATAATTGGTACTGAAAATAGTATTTTGATCCACTCCCTGGCTGCCCTCAGTCAGGGAGTTTTCATTTGTAATAGCTTTACTTTGTACGCAAAAGAGTAGCTATCCTAATCGTGGCACTATTATTTTAGCATATATATAAATCAGCTAAGGATCATTACCACAGCGCCAGTTCAGCCCGCTAAATCGAGGTAACTAACGGATTAACACCACTTTCACACTATTTGGACTGTAGATTGAATATACCTATACATACACACTAATACTAACAATTAAAACAAACAACATGAAAAAGAGAATGAACAGATTAATGAGCTTTGCGCTGCTAAGCCTGTTGCTCATGGGCAGTGCCTCACAAAAGGCACAGGCGCAGGATGTTACTGTTTCTTACCAGGAATTTTATGATAACCTGGCTCCCTATGGTCAATGGGTGACCGACCCCCAATATGGCAATGTATGGGTACCAAACGAAGGTGGCGACTTCCGTCCATACGGCACTCGTGGTCACTGGGTAATGACCGATTACGGTAATACATGGGTTTCTGAAGACCCATGGGGATGGGCCTGCTACCACTATGGCCGCTGGACCTACGACCCCTACTATGGCTGGGTATGGATACCCGGTTATGAATGGGCACCTGCCTGGGTAAGCTGGCGCTTTGGTGGTGGTTATTCAGGTTGGGCACCTCTTGGCCCCGGTGCAGGCCTCAGTTATGAATGTCCGGTTAGCTGGTGGGTATTTGTAGAGCCACAATATATGTATGGCAACGATTGCTACAACCACTGGCGGGGTCCTTCATACAACAATACCTACATCAGCCACACTACCATCATCAACAATTATTACGTGGATAACGGCACACGTGTACGCTACAACTACGGCCCACGGTCCGAGGCCATCAGGCAGGTAACTCACAGGGACGTTACAGTTTATCACGTGTCGCAATCAAACAGGCCCGGCGCACCAGGCATATCCGGCAATAGGGTTAGTATCTATCGCCCGGCGGTCAACAGGTCTACTGTTTCCTCTGCACGCCCTTCAGGAGCTATGGCCGCACCAAGAGCTATAAGTGCCCCTCACGAACAGCGCACTATGGCTGCAGCTACCCAGCCAGCTTTCAGGCAGGCAGTTCAGAACCATGCACAGAATAACGGCGGTGGAACAAGAGCAGCGCCAGGTGCACAGCAACAACCAGGCAACAGGCCACAACAGCAGGGCCAACCTATGCAGCAGCAGAGAACACAGCCACAGCAGGGACGCCCCGCGCAGCAGGAACAGAGGCCACAGCCAGTGCAGCAACAAAGGCCACAACCTCAGGAAAGACCAATGCCACAACAGCAAAGACCACAACCTCAGGAAAGACCAATGCCACAGCAGCAGAGGCCACAACCTCAGGAAAGACCAATGCCGCAGCAGCAGAGGCCACAATCTCAGGAAAGACCAATGCCGCAGCAGCAGAGGCCGCAACCTCAGGAAAGACCAATGCCACAACAGCAAAGGCCACAACCCCAGGAAAGACCAATGCCGCAGCAGCAAAGGCCACAACCTCAGGAAAGACCAATGCCACAGCAGCAAAGACCACAACCCCAGGAAAGACCAATGCCACAACAGCAAAGGCCACAACCCCAGGAAAGACCAATGCCGCAGCAGCAAAGGCCACAACCACAGGAAAGACCAATGCCGCAGCAGCAACCCCACAACGCACCTCAGCAGGTGCCACACGAAGGCGGCCGCAGATTATAGGCTCAATATCTAAAAAAACAAAGAGGGTGTCTCAAAATCTGAGACACCCTCTTTTTGTCTGCACACCGGATGGAACGGTGTACTCCTTCCGGCCACTCCGGAAGGACACAATATACCATAGATATTCCTCTTATTGTCTCCCCTTTACAGCGCTTCGTATAACCTCCGTACCCACACTCCATGCTTCTTTTTGCCGCCCATTTTCTTGGCATTTATCTTACCTTTTTACCTCCTTTTTAAACTACCCTACTTCTCTTGTAAAAACATCCTTTACTCCAAAAATGATTACCACAAGAAGGCTGTTGTGTTAGGGGCAAAATAAGAAGACCGCCCAAACGAGCGGTCTTCTTACTATAAACAGAATCCTGAAAATCAAATGATCCTAAGATCCTGATCAACTATTCTTCTTCATCAAACTGGAGTACATCCTTATTAGCCATCAGCAGTTCAAACTCTTCTTTCGAACCTACCACCAGGTCATCAAATTCACGCATACCGGTACCGGCAGGGATCAGGTTACCAGTGATAACATTCTCCTTAAGGCCCATCAGGAAGTCTGACTTACCATTGATAGAAGCCTGTGAAAGCACCTTAGTAGTTTCCTGGAACGATGCAGCTGATATCCAGCTCTGCGTACCAAGAGACGCCTTAGTGATACCCAACAGCATCGGTGACGATGTTGCAGGGCTTGCATCACGGTATTCTACCAGCTTTTTGTCAGCGCGGCGCAGCATACTGTTCTCTTCGCGAATTTCGCGCAGAGTAACGATCTGGCCCGGGTGCATCTTGTCCGAAGCACCTGCTTCAGTGATCACCTTCTTGTCATAGATCCAGTCATTCTCATCCTGGAAGTCGAACTTATCAACGGTATCTTCTTCAAGGAATTTGGTATCTCCCGGATCTACGATGTTCACCTTACGCATCATCTGGCGAACGATCACCTCTATGTGCTTATCGTTGATCTTCACACCCTGCAGGCGATATACTTCCTGTATTTCATTTACCAGGTATTCCTGTACAGCGAACGGTCCTTTGATAGACAGGATATCGCTTGGCGTAGTGGCACCATCAGAAAGTGATGTACCTGCCTTTACGAAGTCACCATCCTGAACCATGATGTGGCGGGTAAGTGGCACCAGGTACTTCTTTACAAGTCCTTCGCGCGATTCTACAATGATCTCACGGTTACCGCGTTTCACACTGCCAAATCCTACTACACCATCTATCTCAGCTACTACCGCCGGGTTGCTTGGGTTACGTGCTTCAAACAGCTCGGTTACCCTTGGCAGACCACCCGTGATATCTCGGCTACGACCCATCACACGTGGTATCTTCACCAGTACCTGTCCGTTATATACCTTGTCATCCGGATTCACAACAATGTGTGAGCCCACCGGAAGGTTATACATCTTCTGCTCCTTAGCGCCGTCAATGTAGATACCAGGTATTTTCGTTTTATCCTTAGTTTCTATTACCACTTTCTCACGGTGACCAGTTTGCTCATCCGCTTCTTCACGATAAGTGATACCTTCTATCACACTATCAAAACGAACGTTACCGCTGATTTCCGATATGATCACCGCGTTGAACGGATCCCATGTGCAGATAACATCACCCTTCGCTACCTTTTTACCGTTCGCTACCTTCAGTACAGATCCATATGGTATGTTGTTAGTGATGAGCAGGCGGTCGTTAGACACATCTACTATCCTCACCTCACCCGTACGGCCTATTACTACTATCTGGTCTTCACCTTCTGCATCTTTGTACTTCGTAGTACGAAGACCGTCAAACTGGATAGTACCATCGAAGCGAGCAGTTAACTGAGATTCAATAGCTGATGAACCCGCAACACCACCCACGTGGAACGTACGCAGTGTAAGCTGTGTACCCGGCTCACCAATTGACTGTGCAGCAATGATACCTACTGCATCTCCCTTCTGGGTCATATAGCCGGTAGCAAGGTTCTTACCATAGCATTTCGCGCATACCCCTCTGCGGCTTTCGCAGGTAAGTACCGAGCGTATTTCTACAGTGTCTATTGCACTTTCTTCTATCAGCCTGGCTATATCTTCCGTTATTTCTTCGCCAGCATTTGCGATCTGCTTTTCGCTGATCGGGTCAAATATGTTGTGCAGGGAAGTACGGCCAAGTATACGGTCATACAGTGGTTCTACTATTTCTTCATTATCCTTCAGTGCAGAGGTTGCAATACCACGCAGTGTTCCACAGTCTTCACCGTTGATCACCACATCCTGCGCCACATCCACCAGACGGCGGGTCAGGTAACCCGCATCCGCCGTTTTAAGGGCCGTATCCGCAAGACCTTTACGCGCACCGTGGGTAGAGATAAAGTACTCCAATACACTCAAACCAACTTTAAAGTTTGAAAGGATCGGGTTTTCAATGATCTCAGATCCCGATGAACCACTACGACGTGGTTTAGCCATCAGTCCGCGGAGGCCGGCAAGCTGCTTAACCTGCTGCTTGGAACCACGCGCACCTGAGTCAAGCATCATGTACACGGAGTTGAAACCTTGCTTATCAGCCGCCATTTCACGTATCAGCGTTTCAGTCACACGTGTATCCACACGCGACCAAACGTCGATCACCTGGTTATAGCGCTCGTTATTCGTGATAAGCCCCATGTTGTAGTTGTCCCATATTTCGTCAACTTCTACCTGGGCTTTACCTACCAGTTCCTCTTTTACATCCGGAACATTAAGGTCATTAATGTTGAATGACAGTCCACCACGGAACGCCGTACGGAATCCGAGTGTTTTGATATCATCAAGGAACGCAACCGTCTTAGGGATAGTCGTATTCTTCAGGATGTTACCAATGATTTCACGCAAAGACTTTTTAGTAAGCAGTGCGTTTACAAAACCATTTTCTTTTGGTACGAACTGGTTGAACAGTACGCGGCCCACAGTTGTATCTATAAGCTTTGTTACCAGTGTGCCATCGTCCTCACGTACACTCGCACGTACCTTTATCCACGCATGGAGGTCAGCACGGCCTTCGTTATGGGCTATGATTACTTCTTCCTGGCTGTAGTATGCTTTGTTCTCTCCCTTTACCTTTTCCGTATCGGTCGATTTCTTACCCTTAGAGATGTAATACAGACCAAGTACCATGTCCTGTGAAGGCAGGGTAATAGGCGTACCGTTCTGTGGGTTAAGGATGTTATGTGATGCCAGCATCAGCAACTGTGCTTCTACTATTGAAGCGTTGCTTAGTGGCACGTGTACCGCCATCTGGTCACCGTCAAAGTCGGCGTTGAACGCTGAACATACGAGCGGGTGAAGCTGTATCGCCTTACCTTCGATCAGTTTTGGCTGGAATGCCTGTATAGAAAGACGGTGAAGTGTGGGGGCTCGGTTAAGCATGATCGGGTGACCCTTAAGTACATTCTCAAGGATATCCCAAACCACCGCTTCCTTGCGCTCTACCAGTTTCTTCGCGCTCTTTACTGTTTTTACTATGCCTCTTTCTATCAGCTTGCGGATGATAAATGGTTTGAACAATTCCGCAGCCATGTCTTTTGGAAGACCGCACTCATGCAGTTTCATTTCAGGTCCTACCACGATAACCGAACGACCAGAATAGTCAACACGCTTACCGAGCAGGTTCTGACGGAAACGGCCTTGCTTGCCTTTCAGTACATCAGAAAGTGATTTCAGCGCACGGCCACCTTCCGCTTTCACGGCGTTAGACTTACGGCTGTTATCAAACAATGAATCCACGGCTTCCTGCAGCATACGCTTTTCGTTACGCAGGATCACCTCAGGTGCTTTAATTTCTATAAGCCTTTTCAGACGGTTGTTACGGATAATAACACGACGGTAAAGGTCATTCAGGTCAGAAGACGCAAAACGGCCACCATCCAGCGGCACCAGTGGGCGCAGTTCCGGTGGTATTACCGGTATGTACTGCATCACCATCCATTCCAGGCGGTTTTCAATACGTGTGTTTGCATCACGGAAAGCCTCAACTACGCTCAGGCGCTTCAGTGCCTCCTGCTTACGCTGCTGCGATGTTTCATTCGCTGCTGCATTACGCAGGTCATAAGAAAGCTTATCAAGGTCTATACGGGCCAGCAGCATATGCACCGCTTCCGCACCCATCTTAGCTATAAACTTATTTGGGTCTTCATCTGGCAGGTATTGGTTCTCCTTCGGAAGTCCGTCAAGTATTTCCAGGTATTCATCTTCAGTAAGCAGCTGCTGATGCGTATTTTCTGAGTCCTTAAGATTCAGTTTTGTACGGATCATATCTTCTGCTTCACCGGCAGATACTACTACATAGCGCTCGTAATAAACGATGCTCTCCATTTTCTTGGAGCTTACGCCAAGCAGGTAGCCTATTTTATTTGGAAGGCTCTTAAAATACCATATGTGCACGATAGGAACCACGAGCTTAATGTGCCCGAGGCGCTCACGGCGTACTTTCTTTTCTGTTACTTCCACACCGCAGCGGTCGCATACGATGCCCTTGTAACGGATACGCTTATACTTACCGCAATAACATTCGTAATCCTTTACAGGGCCGAATATTTTTTCGCAGAACAAACCATCACGCTCAGGCTTGTAAGTACGGTAATTGATTGTTTCAGGTTTCAGGACCTCTCCGTAAGAACGATCCAGTATCGCATCAGGTGATGCCAGACTGATAGTGATCTTACCGAACCCGGGCCTTGGACGATTATCTTTCTTTATTGCCATTTTTTAGGATATAATATTTGTTGAAAAAGAATGCATTCGTATTATAGGGGCAGAAAATATTCTGCCCCTACTGCGATATACAATTATTCAAATTTAAGTTCCAGACCAAGACCACGTAACTCATTCACCAATACATTGAACGATTCAGGTATACCAGCTTTCGGTATATTGTCACCCTTCACTATTGCCTCATAAGTTTTCGCACGGCCTACTATATCATCCGATTTCAGCGTCAGCAGTTCCTGCAGTATGTTCGATGCACCATATGCCTCAAGTGCCCAAACCTCCATCTCACCAAACCTCTGTCCACCAAACTGTGCTTTACCGCCAAGTGGCTGCTGCGTGATAAGACTGTATGGTCCTATCGAACGTGCGTGCATCTTGTCATCAACCATGTGATGCAGTTTAATGATGTAGATGATGCCTACTGTTGCTTTCTGGTGGAAACGCTCTCCTGTTTCACCGTCATACAGGTAGGTATGACCAAAGTCTGGTAATTCCGCCTTCGTTATTAGATCTTCAATTTCCTTTACGGATGCACCGTCAAAGATTGGCGTAGCAAAGCGCACACCCAGCTTTTCTCCGGCCCAGCCCAGTATGGTTTCATATATCTGTCCAAGGTTCATACGCGATGGTACACCCAGTGGATTCAATACTACGTCAACCGGAGTACCGTCTTCCAGGAATGGCATATCTTCTTCACGCACTATTCTTGCTACAATACCCTTGTTACCGTGGCGTCCCGCCATCTTATCACCCACCTTCAGCTTACGCTTGCTGGCAAGATATACTTTGGCTAGTTTCAATACACCCGCTGGCAATTCATCACCTATGCTCAGGTTGAACTTTTCACGCTTGTAGCGGCCCAGTTCTTCGTTGAACTTGATGTTGTAGTTATGCAGCAGTTGGTTTATCAGGCCATCTATTTCCTTATCGCCCGTCCAGTTAAGTGGGTTCACATTCTGATAATCGATAGCACCCAGGGTCTTGGAGTTGAACTTACCGCCCTTGGTCAGTACAGTTTCACCAAAGTTGTTGGTAATACCAGCTGAAGACTTGTCTTTCAACAGTATCTGCAGCTTATCAAACAACAGGGCCTTGATATCTTCCAGGTTCTTTTCGTGTACTTTATCTATCTTCTCAAGCTGCGTCTTTTCACGCACCTTAGAGTTCTTGTCTTTCTTAGCGCGCTGGAAAAGCTGCTTGCTGATCACAATACCTTCAGTACCACTTGGTGCTTTCAGGGATGCGTCCTTAGCATCACCTGCTTTATCACCAAATATCGCACGAAGCAGTTTTTCTTCCGGTGTAGGATCTGTTTCACCCTTAGGAGTGATCTTACCTATCAGTATATCGCCTTCCCCTACGTGTGCGCCTATACGAATGATACCATTCTCATCAAGGTCCTTAGTAGCCTCTTCTGATACGTTGGGGATATCTGGTGTCAGTTCTTCTTCGCCCAGCTTCGTGTCACGCACTTCCAGCTCATACTCATCGATGTGTACCGATGTGAACCAGTCTTCGCGCACCACTTTTTCATTTATCACTATCGCATCCTCAAAGTTGTAGCCCTTCCATGGCATGAACGCCACTTTCAGGTTACGGCCCAGTGCCAGTTCACCATCCTGTGTTGCATAGCCTTCTGTAAGGAAGTCACCTAACTTCACTTTCTGGCCTTTGCGCACAGACGGACGAAGTGTCATGCTGGTGCTTTGGTTCGTCTTCTTATACTTTGTAAGTGTATATATTTTCAGATCGTCTTCAAATGATACGAGGCGCTCTTTATCACCACGGTCATAACGTACATGTATATGATCTGCATCTACATACTCTACTACCCCATTGCCTTCTGCATGTATCTGGATACGTGCATCGCGCGCAGCCTTTGCTTCAAGCCCGGTACCTACTATAGGCACCTGTGGTATGATCAGCGGCACTGCCTGGCGTTGCATGTTCGATCCCATCAGCGCACGGTTGGCATCATCATGCTCCAGGAAGGGGATCAGTGATGCGCTCAGTCCTACGATCTGGTTCGGAGCCACATCCATGTACTCCACTTCACCAGCATCAAGTATCGGGAAGTCACCTGTCTGGCGGCTCTTGATCTTCTCTTCAAGGAAGTTGCCCTTATCATCCATAGGCACGTTGGCCTGGGCTATCTTGGCAAGATCCTCTTCTTCTGCGCTAAGGAAACGGAAGTTTTTCAGGTCTACCTTACCCTCTTTTACCTTGCGGTAAGGAGTCTCAATAAAGCCCATATCATTTATCTGCGCATGCACGCAAAGTGTAGATATAAGACCGATGTTTGGTCCTTCCGGTGTTTCAATGGTACACAGACGGCCGTAGTGGCTGTAATGTACGTCACGCACCTCAAAGCCTGCACGCTCCCTACTCAAACCGCCCGGGCCTAACGCCGATATACGGCGCTTGTGGGTGATCTCAGAAAGCGGGTTCGTCTGGTCAAGGAACTGTGATAACTGCGAGGTACCAAAGAACGAATTGATAACTGAAGACAGCGTACGCGCATTGATAAGATCTATCGGCGTAAACACTTCATTATCACGAACGTTCATACGCTCGCGGATGGTACGCGCCATACGCGCCAGGCCTACGCCAAACTGCGCAAACAGCTGCTCACCCACGGTACGTACACGACGGTTGCTCAGGTGATCGATATCATCTATTTCCGCTTTACCGTTGGTAAGACGTACAAGATACTTAACGATCGAGATGATATCTTCCTTGCTCAACACCTTGGTTGTCAGGTTAATATCAAGACCTAATTTACGGTTTATTTTATATCGGCCTACTTCGCCCAGGTCATAACGCTTGTCACTGAAGAACAGTTTTTCAATGATGCCACGCGCTGTCTCATCATCTGGTGCATCACTGCCACGCAGCTGACGATAGATGTGCTGTACAGCCTCAAGCTCCGAGTTCGAAGTATCCTTATTCAGGGTATTGTAGATGATTGAGAAATCACCGCTCACTTCTTCTTTCTGCAGGAAAACGGTCTTAATGCCCATTTCCATTACCATAGCCATATTGTCTTCGTCCATTACGCTGTCGCGGTCCAGAACTATTTCATTACGCTCTATGGTCACTACTTCACCGGTGTCCTCATCTACGAAGTCTTCCGTCCAGCTGCGCAGTACGCGTGCTGCAAGACGGCGTCCCAGGTGGTCGCCCAGGCTCTTCTTGTCTACTTTCACCTCATCAGCCATGCCGAAGAGTTCCAGTATGTCCTTATCTGTTTCATAACCTATTGCACGCAGCAGTGTGGTTACAGGGAATTTCTTTTTACGGTCGATGTAAGCATACATCACATTGTTGATGTCTGTAGCAAACTCCATCCATGCACCCTTGAACGGTATCACACGTGCAGAGTATATCTTCGTTCCGTTCGGGTGAACGCTCTGTCCGAAGAATACACCCGGTGAACGGTGGAGCTGTGATACAACAACACGCTCAGCGCCATTGATCACAAACGTACCACGTGGGGTCATGTAAGGGATATTGCCCAGGAACACATCCTGTACAATGGTTTCAAAGTCCACATGCTCCTCGTCATTACAGCTCAGCCTCAGCTTTGCTTTCAATGGCACAGAGTAAGTTAGGCCGCGCTCCATACACTCGTCGATGGTGTAGCGTGGCGGATCGATGAAATAATCCAGGAACTCCAGCACGAAGATGTTGCGGGTATCCGTGATCGGGAAGTTCTCCTTGAACACACGGAACAGGCCTTCATTATCGCGCCTGTCCGGAGTTGTTTCCAGCTGGAAAAAATCCTGAAACGACTGTAGCTGGATCGCTAACAGGTCAGGCATCGCTGCCGCGTCATGCAACTTACCGAAATTGATCCTTCCGGCTGCGGTCTTTTTTTGTGGTATTGCCATAGTATTTTTATGCTCCTTTTACAAACAAAAAATCCCCGTAAGCTAAGCTGGGCTTATCTTTACAGGTAATGTGTTAACAAGAAATGGTCAAAATAGATTTTCGCACGTATTTGTACCCCCGAAAATTGGGATGGCAAAGATATTGAATAGGTCTTAATTAATCAAAAAATATTCCAAGTTTCTGCAAATATCCCCCATCTACCCGCAAACCCGCGAAAATAAAGGGGAATTAATTATTTTATAACATGAATTTAACGTAACGGTTTGTTAAATCACTGGCAAAATGGCTGATTTTAGATTTTCCGGAGTTATAATTTTGTTAAAAATGTTTTTGACTATTCTCATTCGTATCGGTGCCGGATACGAGGCAACCTTACCGCTATAACACATTCCGGCAAATAGTAAATTATATCCATACTCCTTGGCTTAACTTCTATTTCCCTCTCATCATATCAAGTTGATGCATCGCTTGACTATCTAACTGTGCATCTAGCCATTCATCAAATTCGTCAATTAGTTCCGGAGCAAGTCTCAAAGCTTCCCCTAGCTCTCGTACATTCTTTATTTCAATTGGCTCTAGTCCTGAAAATATACTTTCATGAACTTTCGCGGTTTGTTTGTCAATAAAGTCATCAGGATTGTTGGAAACGTAAATTAAATCAAACTTTTGCGGAAATTGACGATTCACATATTCATAAGTACTCCTAAGAATTAATGCATCATTAAAATTATTTTTATTATTTTGAAATGGAGGAAATTTATTTATCGCACAGTTAGCGATGAATAACTTTTGTTCCTGGGTTGTTTCAATAACTGAACATGACTTCATAAATGTTTCTATCTCGTCTACTTTGGCTTTCGCGCTCGCTAGTCTTTTAGCTTCTTCTTTATAATTTGAGATTGTTCGTAAATAATTTTCTTTTGATTCTCCTGATAAATACTTTGCTAGATTGGTAGCAGAAATATAGTCAGCCTTTATACTTTCCGTTAATGAAGATAGCGTTTTAGGCTTATTTCTGGCCCACTCTATTAGAGTAATATCAGTCACTATTACCTGAATTTCTTCACGTTCTTTCATCTCCTTGAACTTTAACCAGAGTTCAAAAAAAGTATCTTTAGTAAGATATATCCAAATATTTGTATCTAACGCGATATTAGTTGTCATTTTACTATTCATTGAGGTTTGGTAAAGTAAGCATCTCTGCGCAATATTTCCTCTTATAACTATATGCCAAATGCAGAAGTATCCAAATCAGGATATTTGCCATTTTTAATAAAATATTGGATTAAAGCTGTAAAAACATCGTGATCTATTATAGTCATTATTTTAAGCTTAATTCCGAATTCAAAACCTAATATTTTAAATCTAGGCGTGTCTGAAAGTATAAGGAATTCAAAAGGGTTTGAAGATCTTGTGCCAAACCCTTTGTAAAGAGACCCAAAGGATATTCTATTATTTTCACCCTCATTTTTTAGATTCGCAATAATCTTATCCTGTGTATCACGAACTTCACCAGTATTATAAAATCTATAGTCTTCATATTGGAAATAATTCGCTCGTTTTAGACAAGCAATTTTAAATTTAATCCTGTTATCAAATGTAGCATTCGAAACCATGTGATAAACAAAAGAAATCAATTTTGATTCATCTTCAGAAAATCCAGATTTGGCAAAAGGTATCGGCTTGACTTTATATTTTTTTGTATTTAAAAAAATAATTGTAAATAATGCATTTCTCTGAGTTCTAAAGTTTGCATTATGACTATCCATTTTATAGTGAATTGAACAAAATTCCGTGTAGTTGAATATTTCATCTTGGTATTTTAAGTGATCGGAGAAAAAATAAATATCATCGATATTACTTTTAGTAGATAAAATTAGTGGGGTACTATTTGAAGGATGAAAAAAAGTTTGAAAATCCACATTGCAGAACTCTTCAATTTTATCTGCGATGCATTTTTTGAGTATTGATATACTATCATCTTCTGGCATAATTACTGTTGGCATAATCATTATGATTTGTGTTGCTAAACTTATATCGTTTTAAATAGCACCTCTTATTCCAGCCTGAGAGGCGTTAATAACCAAACTATCATTACATACATAATGAACTAGTAAATGAACTAAATATGTTTAGATATGCTTAGAGTAATACAAACATACATTGGTTATTCGTAAATTTACATAAAATATATAGAATGCAATACATTAAAGGAAGTCGAGTAGTAAGGAAAGAAACAATGTCACCGGTTTATGTTATAATGGGGGCAACTACGAATCCAGGCATGCCTTATAAGTGCACGGAAAAATTATACACTATAAGAAAAGAGTATGCCTCCTGGCACGACAACCCTGAGATTATAGATGGCGATAAGTTAGAATTAGTGTAGCCCAGTTGCCTGTAGTGTTCCAAAAATAAAAATCGCAACAGCTGGGCGTATGTTGCGCCTACGTCCTGGAGGATGCCTGTCTATGACTGGCGCGACGAAGGTCTCCTCTTAGCTGAGCGCCTGCCACAATAATGCCAAATTGATATCTATAAGCACTACTTTGAACTAAAAGCTAAATGCTTGGTTCCCCTTTAGGGGTCAGGGGTTTTTTCTTACCTTTATCCTATGATCGTCAATGAGCCTGCCATTGCCTACAGCAAGCGCAAATACACCATAGAGGAATACCTGGAGCTGGAAAATGCTGCTACTGAAAAGCATGAATACTATCAGGGGGAAATATTTGCCATGTCTGGCAATAAGTCGCAGCACAATGTTGTAACGATGAACCTCAGTATAGCTTTGGGAGGTAAGTTGACAGGGAAACCATGCCGGCCTTATGGTAGCGACCAACGCATCCACATTGAGAAGAACACCCTCTTTACTTATCCCGACATCTCCGTCTTTTGTGGAGAATTAGAGTCGCTGAACAATGATGACTTTAATTTCTTAAATCCCACCATTTTATTCGAGGTGCTCTCCCCTTCTACCCGTGATTATGACAAGAAAGCTAAATTCCAATTTTACCAGGATATCCTTTCTTTAAGGGAGTATGTAATGGTGGAACCGGAGACGATCCATATCGAAGCCTTTCGGATTAACGACAATGGCTTCTGGGAACTGAGAGAGTATCGCAGTATTGAAGACACACTGGAACTCCCGTCAATTGGTGTCACAATATCGCTGCACGATATTTATAAGGATACACGTATCGCATCAAGTGGTGTCAAAGGAGTGACAAAATAGCTATAACGTTTTCAGATATTCTATCACAGCCTTCCTTTCCTCATCACTAAGCTTGTCTCCAAAGTAGTGCCCGTAGTTGCCGTAGCCCGGTAGTGTGGTGTTATATACCTTCCTGCCGTCTGGCTGGTTCCGCACCTGGTACCTCCAGCCTAGCTGTGTATAGTCGTATTCAGGCTTGTCAAAATCGCGGCTCCAGTAAGTGGGCCGTAGCATGCTGTTAAGCACAGCCTCAATCGTTGGCACAGATCCATTGTGCAGGTATGGAGCCGTCACCCATACGCCATCAAGCGGAGGCGCCACATAGCCATTTCCCGGAACTAGCTGCGCTGCATTAGGGCCTTGCGCAAACCAGCTCTTATTGAACCAGTCAACAAAGGGTTTCGCCTGCTGGTTAGCGCGGAATAATAGTGAATCGGTTTTAATAAGCGCACCCGGCACCAGCAGATTTGGGTAGGCACCATCGGGACCATAGGTTCCATGGCACCCTGAGCACGTGTTTAAGAATACTTCTTTACCCGTTGCTGCCAGTCCCTCATCTATATGCTGTGGGTAGCTCGGCGGCTTTATGGATCTGATATAAGCCAGCACATCACCAAAGTGTCCATATACCTCGCGGGCCTCAGTACTATCGGTAACAGTAAGTATATTGCTGAGCATTAAAAACTTGCTGAAGTCGCCCCGGCCAAAGCCATTGTAGAACATAGCGTTCTTTCTTTTCAGCAGCCACCATGCCGGCACATCAGTGGGCACCACGGTACTACCCGCGTTGAGCAGCGGTGCATCTCTCCACTTCAGCGTTTGCGGATCGCGGTGGGCTACGAGCAGCGCTGCCAGGCGATCTGCAGTGTTTACACCGCGCACTTCGGGCTCCATCAGTGGGTTTACAGCCGACATAGAGGTGATTAATGATCTCACCGCATTGTACTTCCGTGGAGCCGTCATTTTCCAGCTTTTCAGCAGAGCGAGCTGTTTTGCCTTACTGCCAAAATCTGTAAAGTCAATAGCGGCGTTGCCCAGGCCCAAAATGAGTTTGCCATCGAAAACCGCCGCATGGCACTGCATGCACGTGGGGATCACAATGTCAATACTATCTGCATTGGTGACCACGTTGTAACCAAAATCAACGTTGGCATTCTTTCCACTCCGGCCCAGGTAGTTGATGCTTTTACCTTTTGCGGCCATGAAAAAATCATAAGGGAAACCACTCTTCAGGAAATCGCCAGTAGTAAGGTAAGTGTAACCACGGGCAGAATCACCTGTCCGCTGCGCGCTGGCCGGGATAGCAATCGGCTTCAGAAAATCACCCTCCCGATAACTGAAGGCAGCACAGCATATTAATGCGGCAAATATGGTTATGAGAAAAAACGATTTTTTCACAGGCTGTTTTACAGCAAATATAGACTACCCCTTGTGGAATGATTAGGTAAATTCCCGACACGACAACCAAACAACTAATCAACCACGCACTAATCCTTGCGGCTTAGCGGTTAAAATTCCAAACCGCCAACCAATCAATGATTCAACCAATCAACCACAATGTGGATATCTCCAAAAAATAGATCCCACGCCCCACCTGCCTTTCACCCATTCGCACAACAAGATATCCACAAAATTCATGTTTGTCTACCCAGCTGTTCTAATTTTACCGAAAAAAAGCAGTCTATGCATCCTGATCACCAAACGCTATTCTTTGCGTCTCAGCAACACAACGTTTAAAAATCCGAACCCACATTCCCAAACAACCAATCAACTAATCAACTAATCAACCAAACACCCAACTATGAAATTAGATCAGCAACAGCAGGCTCACCGCCTCTTCTTCCAGACAGACCTCACCAAAACACAGATCGCCGAAACGCTCGGCATCAGCCGCAGCGCACTTCATTCCTGGATCAGGGACAACAACTGGGAGCAGCTCAAAAAGAACGCAGAAGTGATCCCGTCCTTCATTGCTGAAAATTGCTACATGGTACTCGGCAATCTCACTGGCCAACTGCTCTCGGCAGACCGCCTCGGCCAGCCGGCCACCATACAGGAAGTTAACGCAATCTACAAGCTCACACTTACCATAAACAAACTAAAGGCAAAAGCAACACTGAATGAAAGCATGGAAACACTGGCTTGGTTTACCGAAAGCGTACAAAGCAAAGACCCTGAGCTGGCACAAAAGCTGCAACCGCACCTGGATGAATACATTGCCGCCCGCGCCTCCAAAGGCACAAACCAATACTGGAAATCCAAACTATCCGCCGTAGAAAAGAACACCATCAATAACCAAGCGCAGGAGCGCGAAATTGAGCTGGATATGGAAGACCTCAAAGCGTGGGCACAGCCAGCACCTTCATTTGCAGGCGCAACGCCAGTAAAGGAAAACACAGCGAAGCAACAAACAGTTCCATCAGGGCCGGTTCATACAGCTAAACCCCAGACGAGTAGCAAGTCCATCCGCGACATGCTCCGCGGCACAGCCACTACCGGTCCCGCCAAAACCATGCGCCAGCACCAGGCCGCTGCCTGACGTAAAAATGCATAACTGTGCATTTTTCAAACAACAACAAGTTGATTATCAACAAAGATCTGTGCAGAATCGTTTAATCATAGCGGGAAATAACCAGCTAAACATGACGAGGCATCTGTACTCGCGCTTTACGCAACACTTCCCCTCTAGAGAGGGGCTAGAGGTGTGTCTTTTTGAAACAATTGATTATCATCCGCTTACAATACTTGTCATTAGTAGCTCCACCGAACGAAGACGATGAATTTTATGCAGAAGTTGATGTGCCGAATGTAAAATTATTTTTTAGAATCAATATAAAATATACGACAACGGCAAACTATGCCGCATTGAAGCAATTTGCGGCAGAAAACTACTTCTCTGTAAACAAATGCCTTACATTCTCCAGGTAGTTGGTCCCTATAGGTATCTCCGTCTGGCCGAGGTTCAGTGTTTTGTTTCGCAGGTATTTTACCTTGCTCAGCGGCACTATAAAGGAGCGGTGTACACGGATAAACTCGTCGGCAGGCAACTTCTCGGTCACGCTTTTCAGGCTCATGCGCACAAGCAGCGTCTTGCCATTGTCAAAGTGTATCTTGAAATAGTTATCTAGGCCCTCTATATAGAGAATGTCTACCAGCGCCACCTTTACAAGGCTGTAGTCTACCCGCACAAACAGGTATTGCTGTGCTTCACTCTCCTTTTTATGCAGGTAGTGGTAGTATTCTTTTACCTTTTCTACCGCCTTTTTAAAGCGGGCAAACTCGAACGGTTTAAGAAGGTAGTCAATCGCATCCAGGTTAAAACCCTCCACCGCATACTCAGTGTAAGCTGTGGTAAATATCACCAATATGCTTTTATCCAGCTTTTTGAACAATTCTATACCGGAAATTGAAGGCATATTAATGTCCAGGAAAAGCAGGTCTACCTTGTTGGTTTCCAGGTAGCTAAGTGCATCACCGGTCTCGGTGAATGTCTTTTTGAGGTCTATGAAATCTACCTTGTCGCAAAATGTTTTGATCACATCGAGTGCGAGCGGTTCGTCGTCTAAAGCGATAGCTGTAATGGTCATTAGAATGTTACATTTAGTGATACTGCAAAATCTTTCTCTCCATCACGCACAGTAATAATGTGCCTGCCGGGATAAAGTAGTTTTAATCGTTGCCTTGTCGTCTTTATTCCCAGGCTGGTACCCTTATCAATATCCGGCCTAATGTACACCTTAAAGTTGTAAACATAAAGATGTAGATCGTTTTCATGAATATATATCTGTATGAGTATATCTGAGTCATCATTAGAGTTTACCCCATATTTAAAAGCATTCTCTACAAAGGGGATAAGCAGGAATGGTGCTATACGCTTGCCGTCATCCTGGCCGGTTATCTCATACCTTATCTTCACTTTATCAGTAAGCCTCAGCCGCTGCAGCTCTATATAGTTGGAGATATAGCTGATCTCTTTAGATAGCAGCACATAGCTCATATTGGCCTCGCTCACAGCATAGCGCATCATGCCAGACAGCTTCACCACCACATCCGGCGCGCGGTCAGACTTGGTGAGCGTCAGCGAGTAAATACTGTTCAGTGTATTAAAGAGGAAGTGCGGGTTTATCTGGGCCTTAAGAAAAGATATCTGCGTGTTCAGCATCTGCTTCTTGGTGTTCTGCAGTTGGTCATACAGGCACAGGGCAAAAGAAGAGGCGTCAACAATGATAAACATGAATAGGTTAAAGCTGTTGCCCAGGAAGCTGAATATGTGTTTTGTATGAGGCGGTGGGGGCACAGTGCCGTCACTGCTCATAGTAGGCACATATTCCGGCAGTGGAATTACCAGGTAGTTAAGCAGGCAAAAGACAAAGAAGCTACCTACAAGAGCAAAGACAAGTAAAGTATACTTGCCCTTTACATAAAGCCTTGGAATAGCATAGTAGTAGTTGAAATAGAAGACAGCTATAAGCAGTAATGCATTAGACCAGCGCGGCGCTTCCATCAGGTCATAAAACAGCCCTGATATGGTAAGCTCGCTCCTCCGGGGGTTAAAGATAGAGGGCAACGACAGGAATACCAGCCAGCAAACTACATGTATAAATATGGTTAGTACCCTTTTCTGCTTTATCGTCATTCACCTAAAGTTAAAAATCATTTTGTAAAAATGCCACCTCATTTTCATAAGGTGGCATACAACTCCCCCGAGTAGATATTTTCTATATTTTATTGAAATGTTTTTATTTAGCTCAGTTTTTGAAGCACCATTGTAATAGCTGAGTAATTACACACTGACAAACCCGGCACCATTTTCAGCAGGAAGGTATCTATCAACTCGCCCTGCCAGTTCAGCAAGCATTCCGCTTTGTTACCGTAGGCAAGCACCAGGTATTCGCCTATGTTATCCAGCAGCGTCATCAGGTCCGTCAGGTAAGTAATGGAAACCCTGTGTTTTGAAATGTCTGTTATATCAGACTCGAGAATATGAAACTGCCGGTTTACAAATTTTATGTGGTTGCCGGCATTATCAGTAAGCACCGGTATCCTGCTTTTCAGTCCGTCAACGCAAGGCGATATTGCCAGCCCGCATTTGTAATGAAGGGAATTAGCCTTTCCGTCGCTTTCCACAATTTCACTGAAGGTCTTGTACGCCATCTCCGGGTTATATACTTTAGAGCGCTCCACAAATTCTTTGTAGGATGCCTCAATTACAGCCCGCTCAAACGCATCCTCCGTATTCGGATTCAGGTATTGCTTGAAACTAAGATTTATGATTGCCTGTTGCATCAGTTTAAGGTTTAGAATTCACGTTTTAGTGCGCTGATTCACGCCCGTCTCCCTTACCGGGTAAAAGTATAAGGAGATCGATGAGCGGGCAAAAAAATGAGGCGGAGCAAGGTTATTCTGTGGTGTAGCTATAAAATAAAAAGGGCCACTCTTTATGAATGGCCCTTTTCGGAAAATATCTCAATGTTTAAACTTTCACTATCCAGTTATGACTATCCGCTTTACGGCCATAACGGATATCAGCGAGTTCATTCTTTAGCCACTTGGTTATTTCCCATGTGTCAAGGTCAGGCAGCACCATCTTATCCTCATGATAAGTGAGTGAAGCAATAGGAGCTATTGATGCTGCAGTTCCCGTACCAAATGCTTCCTTAAGGGTGCCTGCGTGGTAAGCTGATTCTATCTCATCTATGCTCAGCGGGCGCTCTTCTACCTTTACGCCTTTTTCACGCAGCAGCGTCAATACGCTTTCGCGGGTCACGCCTTCCAGTATTGTATCCTGCTTTACATCTGGCGTAATAACAGTATCGCCAATTACGAAGAAAACGTTCATGGTGCCTATCTCCTGCACATATTTGTGTTCAAAGCCATCAGTCCAGAGTATCTGGTCATAGCCCATTTTCTTTATCTGCATAGTAGGATACATGCTCATACCATAGTTACCCGCAGCCTTTGTAAAGCCTATACCCCCTGGGAATGCGCGCACATACTGGTCCTGTACATATATATTTACAGGCTTGCTATAATACGGCCCTGCAGGACTGGTAATAATGATAAACATAAATTTCTCAGCTGGCCTCACCCCTATGAACTCATCTATCGCCAGCATAAACGGACGGATATATAGTGACGTATCATCGCCGGTTGGCACCCAGTCGCGGTCTATGTTTATCAGCTCGCGAATGCCGTCTACAAACAGATCATTCGGCACATCCGGCATTGCCATACGCTCAGCCGAGCGGTTCATACGCTTCCAGTTTGAGAAGGGACGAAAAATGATCGGATTGCCTTGCGGATCCTTATACGCTTTTACACCTTCAAAAATGGCCTGTCCGTAGTGCAGAAAAGTAGTAGCAGGGCTGAATTTAAGGTCGCTAAATGGCATTATTTCGGGTTTGCCCCATTTCCCATTTTCATAATACGCCACCAGCATGTGGTCGGAGTAATGCTTGCCGAATTGAATATTAGCAGAGTCAAGGTCTCCTAACCGGCTATGCTCCGTCTTCTGTATGCTGATATCTAATGTAGAAACACCCATAATGCCCAGATTAAATTAATATTGTGAACGTTAGCGACAGTTTGTGCGTATCGCTTAATTTTGCGCAAAGAAACAATTTTTAACCCTAAATCCCTAAGGCCGCACCCCCATATTTTTCCGCATACATTAAGAACATTTTATTTCTTAGATTAGTAACTGCATATGAATATTATTAAGTCAGATCTCGTGAGCGCCGTGCATGATGTAATGTGGAATGACATTTCTGACCTTGTCAAAGGTGCAGAACCACGCCCCGTGCTGGTATTGACGCTTCCTTTCGCGCAGCAAAGCATGGAAAATACCCAGCTCGTAAAAATGCTGGAGGCTGCCAAATTGCAACCCGCTCAATACAATATAATTCAGATAGAACAAGACAAAGTAGTAGCATGGCACCAGCTTCGCGAGCGCCTCAACCCCGAAATAATATTCCTGATAGGTGTCGTTCCATCGCAATTAGGCATTTCGTCTTTATTTAAACTAAATGCACCAAACCACTTTAACGATCGCGTTTGGCTTGCCACAGTTCCGCTCGCAAACCTCGCGGAGCGCCCGGATATCAGGAAAGAATTGTGGGAGTATGGACTCAGGCCACTATTCGTGGATTTGACTTTTAAATAATCGAAACAGTTGCGATCGGCACAGCAAATACTCAGGCAGTATTGGGGTTATGACAGCTTCCGGCCCTTGCAGGAGGAAATAATAACCAGTATAATTAACCGTAATGACACGCTTGCTCTTTTACCTACAGGTGGAGGCAAGTCGCTATGCTACCAGGTGCCTGCATTGATGATGGAAGGTGTGTGCCTGGTCATTTCCCCACTCATAGCATTGATGCAAGATCAGGTAGGGCGCCTGAAAGAGTTGGACGTACCGGCGGAATGCCTGCACTCAGGTATGCCATACAGAGATGTGAAGCGAACACTGGACAATGCGATGCACGGAGCATACAAGCTGCTCTACATATCACCTGAAAGGTTGCAAAGCCGGCTGTTTGGCGATTATATGCGTGAGCTTGATGTAAGCCTGATCGCGGTAGATGAAGCTCACTGTATCTCCCAATGGGGGCATGATTTCCGGCCAAACTATCTTAAGATAGCAAATGCACGGGCCGTATTTCCTGGCGCGCCAGTGCTGGCGCTCACAGCCAGTGCCACACCTGATGTGCAGGCAGACATTTGCACGCAGTTGAAAATGAAGCATCCTGCCGTATACAAGCAGAGCTTTGCCAGGAACAATATTTTTTACGATATCAGATATAGTGAGAATAAAAATGCAGATACCCTGCTTAACGCGGCCAATGGCAGCACGATAGTGTACTGCCGGAGCAGAAAACAGACAGAGGCAATTGGGCGACATCTTTTCCAGTCTGGCCTGTCTGTAGCTGTTTATCATGCTGGAATGAACAAAGAGAATCGTGAAAATGCGCAGGAAACCTGGATGACCGGTGAGGCAAAGGTAATGACTGCTACCACTGCATTTGGCATGGGCATAGATAAGCCCGAAGTAAGGACAGTATTGCACTATGATGCTCCTGAACATCTCGAAGCTTACTACCAGGAAGCAGGAAGAGCAGGCCGCGATGGCAAGCCATCTTTGGCACTTGCACTTTATAACAGCGCAGATATAAAAAGACTATCCGAAAGCGTAGCGCTACATTACCCTCCGGAGGGCTACCTTCGGCAGGTATACCAGGCGGTAGCAGAGTACTTGCAGATACCCATAGGTGCGGAACCGGACAGGTATTACCCTTTCGACCTCGCTGATTTTTGCAGGAAATTCTCGTTTAGGGCAAATGAAGCTATTCATGCCCTTAAATTATTGGAACAGGAAGACTTATGGACAATGACCGAGGCGGTTTACAGCCCCTCCACAATTGAATTTACCGCAGACAGGCATACCCTTGACAGGCTGGGCGATGCGCACCCCAATCTCCATTACGTAACTGTGGGACTGCTTCGCATGTACAACACAGTCTTCCATTTCCCTACACCTGTACGGGAGAGCGCTATAGCCCGGCAATTGCGCATGAGGCTCGACGAACTGCTCCCCATACTCGACCGGCTGGACAAAATGGAACTGCTCAAATATAATAGGCCCGGAGAAGGGCCTCAGCTGTTCTTTCATCATTACCGGGTAGATAGTAATCACCTTATAATAGATCTGAACCGTATAGCTATTCTAAGGAAACGCCATGAAGCAAGAACTGTCGCAATGATTGCATTTCTAAGGAACAATAATACCTGCCGGGAGAGACTGCTACTTACCTATTTTGGAGAAACGCCCGGGGTTGATTGCGGGCATTGTGATGTATGTCTGGAAAAAACAACCATTCTGTCTTCAAAAAGCCTGGAAACGGAGTTGTTGCGAACCGTTCAGGAACATAGTACGATTGACATTCTAACACTTATTTCTCGTTATCAAGGGGCAAACAGGGAGAGAGCGCTGGAGATATTGCGGACGATGGCCGACAATCGCAAAATAGCTATATCAGGCAATATGATTAGTTCAGTTTAGTTTTCCAACGATATAGGTGAGCATATAATAAACTGCAACAATTACGTTTACGTTTTTTACTTTTGACTGCGAATGGCTGATAAGATCCGTTTTTGTATTGTAGGTTTTGGCAACATAGGCCGCCGCCATGCGGGGCAGATCATGCAAAACCCGTCCACAGAGCTCGTAGCCGTTTGCGATAACCAATCCTCAGTAAAGGATCTCGTGCCGGGTGGCGTTCAGTTTTACTCGGATATAGGCGAGATGCTTGCCAGTATAGATGCAGATGTGCTTTGTGTTTGTACTCCGAACTATCTTCATGAGGCACATACTATAGCCGGGCTGGAAGCCGGACTACACACGGTTGTCGAAAAACCAATGGCAATAAGCGTGGCGGAGTGCGACAGAATGATTGCAGCGGCCGAAAAGACAGGTAGGACCATATTTGCCGTGAAGCAAAACCGGTATAATCCTCCGGTACAGGAAGTAAAGAAACTGATGGCTAACCATGAACTGGGAGCGGTATACATGATACAGGTAAACTGTTTCTGGAATCGTGGAGACAGCTATTATTCCGGTAGCGAGTGGCGGGGGAAAAAGACGAAAGACGGAGGGTGCCTCTTCACACAATTCAGCCACTTCGTAGATATTTTGTACTACCTGAACGGGGACATCAGCAGTGCGCACGGATGGATAAATAACTTTGCACATCAACACAATACAGAGGTTGAAGATACTGGCAGCTTTGTACTGAAAGCTCACAACGACGCCATTGTTAATTTTAATTTTACTACCTGCGCCTATGAGCGCAATATGGAAGGTTCTATTACCATATTTGCAGAGAAAGGAACTTTGAAAATAGGAGGTCAGTATCTTAATACTATAGAGTACCAAAAACTGGCAACGGCTACCCTACCCCATATTAATATTTCAGCTAAGGCAAATGACTATGGTCTTTATCAGGGCTCAATGAGCAACCACGATAAAGTTATTCAGAATGTGATTGATGTACTGCATCATAACCATGCGGTAATGACCAGCGCAGCTGAAGGAAGAGACGTTGTACGCATTATAGAGTTAATGTATAATGGTGTCAGTAAATCGTAACTAACTATTAAACAATGCATTGATTAGTCTAAATACTTTTTTATGTTTTAGTAACATTTGTAAGCGCAGTTTTGATATAATTTTGTCAAATAATCTCTCCAAATGTTTAAGATAAAAGTACCTGCTGTTTATCTGCTCTTGTCTGTTATTGCTGCTTTGTCCATTACTTGCTTTGCATTCAGGGGATTCGAAAAAAATAAAGAAGCCTCTGTTCAAATTAACCAGGATAATTTAAAGAAATCTGACAACTGCGGGCACAACGTAATACGCCTTGATGGTTTCAAATATATACGTCCCATAATGGGGGCAGAACGAGAGTGCGAATCGATAGAAAAGTATAGTTCGCTAAAGAGTGAGATTTCCAATTTTATTGATCACGAGAAAAACACTGGCGAAATTGTATCTGTGTCTGTGTACCTGGAGGACTGTACTAATGATGATTGGATGGGAATAAATGCAGATGATATGTTTTTACCGGGGTCGCTGCTAAAAGTACCAACAATGGTCACCTATCTGAAAATGGCTGAGAAGGATCCTGGATTGCTAGAGCGGGAATTCACGTTTAATAGTAAAGATTTTCCAAAAGCACCAAAGCAAACGTTTGAATCAAAAACAATTCAGTCTGGCCACAAGTATAAGGTGAAGGAGCTCTTTTATTATATGCTCGCCTACTCCGATAACTACGCTACATGGCTGCTGAATAGCAGAATGGACGTGGAAGTTTACAAAAAAGTATATTCACAGATCGGTCTTCCGGAACCTAAAGAGTATGCCAGCTACGCATTGTCTGCCAAGCAGTACTCAAAATTGATGAAAGTGCTCTATGACGTAGGCTACCTTACTATATCGAGTTCAGAATACGCAATGTCACTAATGTCTGCTTGTGATTTTAAAGAGGGACTTGTAAAGAAACTTCCTCCAAAGGTAAAAGTTGCACATAAATTTGGAGAAGCCGGAGTGGCACCATTAAGTGAGTTACATGAATCGGCAGTCGTTTATCTAGGCGACACGCCATACCTCCTTACCGTAATGACAAAAGGGAAAAATGTGCTAAGGCAGGCCGGGGTAATGAGCGACATATCGAAAATGGTCTATGACCACATGGTGGCAATAAACAAGCACTAGTTTGGCCCGTTGATTAGCGGGATAGAATCTCGCGCTTAGCAGACCATTCACTTCACAAGTACTGCGTGAAAAATACCTCCGACCGGTGATTGGTAATGTACTAGACCAATAAGGAAATAATAGTAAATATCGCAAATACTACGCTCGCAAAACCATTTGTGTTTGCAAAGGCCATGTTGACCTTGCTTAGATCTGTAGGTTTTACGAGCAGGTGCTGGTAGGTAAGCATTGCTATGTAGAACATTGCACCAATCCAGTATATCCAGCTGAAATGTCCCACTATTCCGGCAGATATTACAAAAATGGCCGACAAAATGTGTAATAAAGTAGATACAAGTAGTGCATTTTTCACGCCAATTGCTGCTGGTATGGAATGGAGTTTCTGGCTACGGTCAAAGGCTTCATCCTGCAGCGCGTAAATAATGTCGAAACCAGCTACCCAGGTGAGTACAGAAAAAGAAAACAATAGAGGCAACAAGGTGAAATGCCCGGTTACTGCCAAAAATGCGCCTATGGGCGATAATGACAGTCCGATGCCAAGGATGATGTGGCAAAGTGCAGTAAAACGTTTTGTATAGCTATAAAACAAGATAACAAACAAGGCGACAAATGAAAGTGAAAAGCATGCGATGTTTATAAACCATGTAGTAGCTATAAAGAGCACCGAACTGATTATTGTAAACACCAGTGCCGACTGCGGCTTAATTAGCCCTGCAGGAATTTCACGTGCTGCTGTACGCGGATTGAGTGCATCATAACTACGATCCAGGTACCGGTTAAATGACATCGCTGCTGTGCGCGCAAACACCATGCACAGCAGCATCTCAACTAACAACTGCCACTGAAAAGGCTGATGAAAATGAGTTACCGCAAGTGTAAATCCAATAAATGCAAATGGTAGTGCAAATACGGTATGACTGAACTTGATCAGAGAAAGGTAATCAGAAACCCTTTTGAAACCACTCATAAATTACTTTACATCTGCCTCAATGGCTATGGCTACAGCCTCTGGCAGCGCATTTGAGTGTACAATAATATTTTTCTGCTGCACTCCTGATTTACCGCTAGGATTGAACTCAACCGTGATCTCGGCTTCGGCATCCGGAGATATCGGGTCCTGAGGAAAAGTAGTAACAGTGCAGCCGCAGGTAACATCCGTTTTAGCTATGAACAATGGGTTCATGCCAGTGTTCTTAAATCGGAATGCATGTTTTACAATTCTGTCTTCAGGCAATGTGCCGAAATTGTATTTTGTTTCATAAAACTGCATGGTGGTTTTTGCCATTTCCGCAGCTTTTTGCGAGCGTGTCACCGTCTGAACGGGATATATTTCCCCCCTGTACACTTCTCCTTCACGCGCAGTCGAAAAGACTCCGTCACCACCGCGGTGGCTAAAGCGTATAAGTTCAATAATTGCTATCACGAAAACAGATAACGACAAAATTGTCAACAAAATCGCTTTATAATTCTTTTCTACCATTTAATGGTCATTTTTACAAAGATAGTTCTCAAAATATCTAAATCCAATCCTAATATCAGGAATACGCCAAATTACAGGAAAATTATTTTGCCTTTTCTTCCCATATACAAGCAAGGTGCATAAGCGTTTCCACTGCTTTCTCCATATCCTGTACACTCACGTATTCCTGCTTCGAATGTATACCCATTTCACCGGTAAACAAATTAGGACAGGGCAGCCCCATAAAAGACAACCTGGAACCATCGGTGCCACCACGAATACTCATACGTTTCACTTCCATGCCTGCCCGTTTGTAAGCTTCTTCTGCAAAGTCCATCACATATGGGTGCTGGTCCAGCACCTCCTTCATGTTGCGGTATTGTTCCTTTATTACAAAGCTGGTGGTGATGCCTGGGAACTGTGCCGCCGCTTTGTCAACCAGATCTTTTAGCCGCTGTTCATGTACGGCTAGTTTGGCGGTATCAAAATCCCGGATTATAAATTGTACAGTCGCTTTTTCAAGACCTCCTTCTATAGACGTGGGATGCACAAAACCCTGCATTCCCTCTGTTACTTCCGGGCACCACTCATCTTTGGGAAGCATAGACACGAAGGCTGAAGCAGCCTTGATGGCATGAACCATCTTGCCTTTTGCATAGCCCGGATGTGCGCTGATACCGTTAAAAGTAACAATTACAGCGTCGGCCGAGAAAGTTTCCCCTTCCAGGTGGCCTCGCTCTCCGCCGTCCAGCGTATAGCCGAAATTAGCACCCAGCTTAGCCATATCTACCGCGGCAACACCACGTCCCACCTCTTCATCAGGTGTAAATAGTATTCTGATCTTGCCATGCTTTATTTCAGGATGCTGCACCAGGTAGGCAGCAAGATCCATTATAATGGCGACACCAGCTTTGTCATCAGCACCTAATAATGTGAGACCGGATGCTGTAATGATATCGTCACCTATTCGCTCTTTAAGGTACGGATGGTCTTTGGTACTTATAACGACGGATCGGTTGTCCGGCAAAACGATATCTGCACCGTCATATTGTTTGTGCAATATGGGCTTCACCCCTGTACCGCTACAATCAGGAGCGGTGTCTACATGCGAGCAATAACAAAGTACAGGCACATCTTTGCTGCTGGTAGCCGGAATAGTGGCATATACATACCCATGTTCATCGAGCGCAGCATCGGAGATGCCGATTTCCAGCAAATCCTTTATCAGTATACGGCTCAGATCCTTCTGTTTTTCTGTAGATGGCTGAGAAGAAGATGTAGGATCACTCTGCGTATCAACCTGTACATATCTCATGAAGCGATCCGCTACTGTATGTTTATAACTTTGTAATGCCATTTATCAATTTTGAGCCGTAAAAATAGGTATCTTAGCTATACTATGAAAACATTTGGTCTTAGTAAAACAGATATATCTCAAATCGTAACCGTCACCTTTACACTATTTGCTGTAATTGATGTGCTAGGATCACTACCCGTCATTATTTCTATTAAGAAAAAGGTGGGTGATATTAATGCGTTGTTAGCTACTGTTGTCTCTGGTGGGCTTATGTTGCTCTTCTTCCTGATCGGCGAAAAAATGCTGGAATTCATGGGGCTTGATATCAAGTCTTTTGCCATCGCAGGTTCTATAGTGATCTTCATCCTTGGTTTGGAAATGATACTGGGCTTAGAATTCTTTAAACCCGACCAGGAATCTGCGCGGTCCAGTACATTGGTTCCAGTAGCCTTTCCGCTGATAGCTGGCTCCGGCACGCTCACTACAGTAATGTCACTTAAAGCAGCCTATGAATACTACAATATTTTTATTGCTATTCTTATTAATCTTGTCATTATTTACATTACCCTTCGTTCTGTAAATTTCCTGGAACGCATACTGGGGCCTGCGGGTATTGCAGTAGTTCGCAAATTTTTCGGTGTTATTCTACTTGCTATTGCAGTGAAAATCTTCAGGAATAACATAGGCGTATTGAGGTAACGAAAAGCAAAATACACCGACTGATTCGCTAATAAAACGTTGTGTGCTCACTCTGGCGTCTCACTACTTCATTTCAGGTGCTTTTTCCGGAGAGTGGAACATGCCAGTATCCTTCTTACGAAGAAAAAAACTACCTCCATTAATTGGCAGATCAATATTTTCCTGTTCCTTCTCTATCTTCCTCAATTTGACCGCCATTGCCGGATCATTGTCCACGTAATCAAGCGATATCTTTTTTGCTAAAATTTTAATGATATAGAATTTCTTAACGCCGGCGTCCGAGTCCAGCTTCACCATCTTTACTCCGCGGTCCCTGCCGTTTAGCCATAAATCCACTTCATACTTTCCGCAAGGCAGTAATTTTGAGCAATACAGGCCATCCTTGTCAGATCTGCACTGGCTTATTACTGCGCCATCTGCTGAAATCTTAACGTCAGCTCCCGCAACAACAGTTCCATTTTCATCAACGATCTTACCTGCAAGTACACTATTTTGCGCGTAGGCCATTCCCCCTGACATTATCAATCCAAAGAATAACGATATTGCATGTTGTTTCATAGACAGCGTTTAATTAAAGGTACAAAATTGCACTTATGAAAAATGAAATTCTGGCCGCTGCCAATCTATATGCCCAAGGGGTAAAACATGTACAGGACAGGCGGGATCAGTGGATGAAGAAGCACGGTGAACTGGAAAAACATCTGAAAGCAGTAGCTGAAAATCTAAACGCCAATGCAGATTATAAGCAGGGATTTTTTGTTGATACGCTCCAGGCATTTGATGAAAATATTAATGGGGTATGCGCCACCATGCCGTCGGTAACTTTACGTACAGGCTCTATGCCGATGCTGGTAATGTTCAGAAACAGTATGGGCGAAAAGAGGGAGTACATAGAACAGGGATTTCACATCACCTTTACACCCACTATTACCGGACAGATCATTGTATTTCTGATACCACACCAGAATGAGCTTAATAAAACGCCCGCCGAATATTCTACTTTGGCAATTATTGACGAGCCCGGCAAACTGAATATGGACGCTGTAGACACCATCGTGAGCAAAGGAATAGAACTTGCCTTCTATACGAGCTTTACCGGCATGAGTGAACAGCAGGATGATCAACAGCCGCAGGCACCGCATGCACATTCACCCATAGGCTTCAAACTTCATGAAACAACGGAACAAGTCAAATAAATACAACTGGTTATTTGTTGCGGTATTTATTGCTGCCTGCAACAACGAAAATAAGCCGGCAGAAGTGCAAGACCTCGATAAACATGAGGCCATTGCTATCCCTGCTGTCATTACTTACGATATACTTAATGAGTATCCACACGATGCTTCCGCTTTTACAGAGGGACTCGAATACAAGGATGGAGTACTATATGAAAGTACCGGACAATACGGTACTTCAGACGTTCGCAAGACAGACCTGAAAACCGGTAAAGTTCTTCTGTCTACGAAGATGGAACGGCAGTTTTTCGGTGAGGGCTTAACCATACTCAATGGTAAGATATACCAGCTTACCTACAGGGAAGGAAAGGGCTTTGTGTACGACCTAAAAACGCTAAAACAGGAACGCACGTTTTCATTTGCTGCTGCCGAAGGCTGGGGCATGACCAACAATGGCGCACAGCTTATTTTTGATGACGGCAGCAATATGCTCCACTACATCGATCCTGTGAGTTTTAAAGAAGTGAGGCAACTTGCCGTCACAGATGAACATGGCCCGGTAAATGAACTGAATGAACCCGAAATGATCCATGGCTTCATTTATGCCAACCAATGGCAGACGGACTACATTCTGAAAATAGATACCATAACTGGCCATGTTGTGGGCAAGGCCGACCTAAGTACGCTGCGCCAGCGGGCAGGTATTGCTATGCCTTCTGGAAAAAGAAGCGGACCAGATGTATTGAATGGTATCGCTTATGATGCGGTGACCAACCGTATTTTTATTACGGGCAAAAACTGGCCTAAACTATTTGAAGTAAGACTGGACAATTAATTGCTTCTGGCCTTCTCCACCTTCAAATTTTACAGAGCCTGGTCCATTTCCAAAAAACAATTTATTATCATAATACTTTGGACAAATCGATCTCCGCAGATCAGATCTGTGCTAATCGTGTGCTCTTCTCTACCATTTCTTAAAACGTTGCCTGGACGCTTGCCTGGATTATAGCATTAACTACACCGAACGCTATTTATGGGCGCTTGCCTGCAAACCGCCCGAAATTCTTACAAACGAAAATCCCCTGCAGGAAGCAGGGGATTTTTGTTATTTGATGCGGGCACAAGGTGAACGTTACTTAATAAGCGTCACATCTCCCTTATAGACTATGTTATCTCCCTTTCCACCAGGGCGGCCAACAATGATTGTGTAGAAGTAAGTGCCGAGATCCTGTACCACACCGTTAAAAGTGCCGTCCCAACCCTTCTCTGGACTTGTTGTATAGAATACCTGCTGGCCCCACCTGTTGTACACACGGAAATCAACAAGGTTCTGGAACCTGATACCCACGGGACGGAACACATCATTCAGGCCGTCACCATTTGGAGTGAAACCAGATGGAATACATTCATGCATGTCGCTGTCTACATGTACTACAACATAAGCCGTATCAAGACAACCATAAGTATCCATACCATAAACCGTATAGGTTGTCGTAGTATCTGGTGTCGCTATAGGATTGTTGATATTAGGGTTATTCAGTGTGCCATTGTCCGGAACCCACCAGTAGTGAACCGCACTATCAGCATTCAGCTGCACGCTGCTACCATAAAGAATAGTGGTACTTGCAGTAACATGTGACAATTGCTTAGGCTGCTTAGCGTGAATCATCATAGTATTCATTGTAGGGCACTGATCTCCCCATGGAAGAATTAGGTTCACTGTTTCTATGTATATATAGTCTCCAACAGGACCAAAGAAATAGGGTACATGATTGTTTGGACTGTCGAGATAGCTGGTAGGCGACCACGAATAAGTATAGTTCGTTAAGCCCAGATTCGGCGTCTGCTCAACGGTGTTATATAATGGCATTGGCTGACGAAGGCACAAAGTGGTATCATGCCATGATCTAACTGAAATACCTACCACATATACATTCCTCATTGCAGTATCTATACAGCCCAGCTGATCGGTAACAGTTAAGAGTACGGGATATATACCTGTTTCAACATAAGTAACCGGAGCAGGATTTGCAGACGCATCGCCAGAGCCGTTACCGAAGTCCCATGAGTTACTTGCTATGGTAGAGGCAACGCCTTGTATAGAATCATTTGATTGGTTGATCATAGTGCTCGCCGTTCCCACGCAAATAGTATCATGGAATGGTGTAAACGCAGCATGCACAGCGTGGCGGGTATCAGGATGTTTGGTCATGCTGCTAACGCAGCCTGCAAATGTAGCTGTCAGCGTTACATCCTGGAAATCACCTGGCTGTGGGAATATGTGAATCGGGCTAACATCACTTACCGCGCTCGTGCCATCTCCGAAATTCCAGGAATACGTAGCTGCACCGGTAGAACCATTTGCGAACAAAACTGTATCTGCTTCACAACCCAACCGGATAACAAAACTGAAATCGGCAGTAACTTTAGGGTACACAACGATAGATATGGAATCTATCGGGCTTTCGCAGGAGCCGACTATCTGCCTGAAATAATAGGTGGTTGTACCAGCAATTGAAGTATTCACTACTGGTGCAGTTGTGGTACCCACGCCGCCTGCTGCCGTTGGGTACCAGTATACAGTACCTGTAACACCAGTAACGGTGAATGGAATAAATGCGGCACCAAAACAATAAGGGTTAGGGTCTGTAACTGTTGGTGCAGCCGGAGGCGGTAGTTCAGTAACATGTGTGGTTGCGGTGTCTTTACAGCCAAACGGAGTGGTCACAATTATTCTATAGTTTCCGGTATCAGCGATTGCAAAACCTGGAATTGTAGGATTCTGTACCGAAGAAGTGAATGAACCCGGGCCTGTCCAGCTATAATTAACCCCGGGAACATCAGAGAATAAATTCAGGGTATCAAGCGAACCGATACACAATGGAGAATTGCTTGATGCATGTACATCTGGTTTCGGATGAAGGATAACAGTTGTAATTGAAGTATCATGTACGGTTCCTACAGTTTTTACTACATAGTATGTACCTGTATCAGACCAATGTGATGGTGAAACAGTAAAGCTCTGAGTTGCGCCGCCGGGATATGGTGTATTGGAATTTGGACCATACCATACATAAGTGGCACCGGTCGAGTCACCAGGAGCGTTGAAGAATAGAGGATCGCCTACACATGGGCTGTTAACTGTAGCACCGTTGCAGGTAAGTACAGTAAGGTAAATAACCTTTGTTGCACTGTCAGTGCAGGCAGCACCTGCACAACCTGCATAGGCAGTGCCTGTGATCGTATAAGTGATAGAAGGTGGTAAGGAAGCTATGTTAATACTATTAACGAGGCCGGTAGTAGAGGCAAGCCCGATACCAGGCGACCAGTTCCAGGTGCTCCATGTCCATGCACCAGAAGCTGCACCAGCAAGATTTACTGGCAATACAGTGAGACCTGGATATAAACAAGCATTAAAAGTGTCATGAAGAACTGCTGGTGCAGGTGGCGAAACAAAAGGTACGCCATTTACAACCAATGTAGGCTCAGGAAATGCGCTATCTATAGACGAAGCAGGAGGACGGAATGTATATGCGTAGGAAATAAAAGTACTATCGTGCGGGCAGATGTCGCAAATATGATAGCACAATCCTATCGCAATATCGCCGTTATCAGGAGTGCCTACAGTGAAAACCTGGGTTATACCTGCAGTTCCGTTATAAACCGTAGACAAGTCTGAAGAAGACAAAGGCCATGAACTGTAAACGAATGCCTTAGCGCGAGGATCTTTGGTACAAAGCTCAAGATAAGCAGAACTGTAAGACTGGCCTATCGCTTGCACACCAACCCTATGCTGAAGATCTGTATTCTGATACGTAACCTGATTGTTTGTAGCAAAATTGCCACTATTGACCTCATCATTATCAGGATCACAAGTCCGTATATAATAAATATTGTTTAGCGCAGTAGCACCCGTGTTATACAATTTCGCTGTAACAACAACCCACGAAGCATTAGTATCTACACGGGTTTCCATCTTTATGCTCAGCTGGCCACCAGCTGTAGTGCCGGCCCAGTTGCCTAGGATCTGGCCACCTGAATTAGAGTAGGACACATTGTTGCCGGTAAGCGTACCTGCACCGCTAAAAGCAGTACCAAAACCGGTAGTAAATGCATAGTTCAAACCAGCTGGGCTACCCACCTGTATACCCCACCCCTCAAAAGGACTACCTGGATAGGTATAGTCGCCCATGAATCCGGGTGCTCCTACCGTCCAGCCATCATGGCCATAGTCATAGGTCTCCGCAAGTACTGAGCCAGCCGGAGCCGTATGATAACCAGCAGGTGGCGTGTTGTCGGTTCCAAAAGCGCCCAGGAAATTCTGGCCGATCTCTAAAAACCGCCCTCTAAGAAATAGTTCCCCACCCACCAACTGGGCTGATGAACGGAACGTTACACATGATAAAAACAAAATAAAAAGTAGTTGTAAACGACGCATAGGTTGCTTTTTATTAATTTGTGTTAAATCTAAGTATTATTTTTCAAAAAGTAGTAGATATTTCCCAACATAAAGGTGAATAAACCGATTTGCTAATAATATCTCTACATATTAAGACCATCAAATGCTGCTAAAGGTTGGCATACTGAAAAATATTTTCTTTTTAAATGCAAATAACTTGTGTAACAAAACAATACGCATGCCTAACAAATAGCAGGTAAAGTAGGGGCCGAATCTGCTACCATACTTTTACTCTTTCATTTTCAGGCCGGAAAAGCTTGTCTGCCGGCTTAATATTAAACGCTTTGTACCATGCATCTAAATTACTAAGCGGAACATTAACCCGTAACTCCGGAGGGGAATGCGGGTCACTTTTGACCTGTGCAGCCAGTGCCTCCACCCGCTGATTTGTGCGCCACACCTGTGCCCAACTCAGAAAGAATCGCTGATCCGGGGTAAAGCCATCAATTTTCTCGTTCCCCTGCCCTTGCTTTGTTTTTTTGAATGCATCGTAAGCAATGCTGAGCCCCCCAAGATCTGCGAGGTTTTCTCCTTCCGTCAGGCTGTCATTGGCATGTATGTTATCAATAACAATTATTTTTCTAAACTGACCGGCCACTCCAGCCGCCCGGGTAGTAAAATTTGCAGCATCAGCCGAACTCCACCAGTTGGAAAGGTTGCCCTCCGCGTTATAAAGCCTCCCCTGATCATCAAAACCATGAGTCATTTCATGACCTATCACCCCGCCTATGCCCCCATAGTTGACCGCATCATCCGCAGTTTCATCAAAAAACGGATACTGTAATATGCCTGCAGGAAAAACGATCTCATTAAACGCAGGATTATAATAAGCGTTTATTGTTGGTGGCGTCATGCCCCAAATTGTTTTATCCACCGGTTTCCCCAATTTCCCCAGCTCATATTTATAGGCCCATTGCCCGGCAGACAGTATATTTTTTACATAGTCGTTATTTACAACTATAAGTGTGCCGTAATCTTTCCATTTATCAGGATAAGCTATTTTACGTGTAACAGCATTGAGTTTTGCAAGCGCCTTATTTTTAGTCTCCGCACTCATCCAATCCAGCTTTTGAATTCTTTCAGCGTAAGCTTTTTGTAAATTACTTACCAATTCTGTCATTCTTGCTTTTGCTTCCGGCTTGAATTTTCGATCTACATACAACTGACCCAGGAGCTCCCCTTCATAATTATCTACTACCTGCAGCACTCTTTTCCAGCGTGGCTTACGTTCCTGCTCGCCGTACAGAATTTTGCCATAAAAATCAAACTCCGTGCTGTCAACCTCATTGCTCAGATATGGAGCCATGTCATTGACAAGATGGAATTTCAGGTACTTCTTCCATACATCTACAGGTGTTGATCTTAGATATCGCGCGGTTGCGCTGAAGAAATGGGGTTCGGAAACAAGTATCGTATCCTGACCATTGACTCCCATAGCTGATAACAGGGCTTTCCATTCCAGACCTGGTGTTAGCCGGTCTATTCCGTCAATAGTGTATTTATTGTATAGCCGGTAGGGATCCCGCATTTCTTTTCTGGTAAGCGATGCACCGGCAAGAGAGAGTTCAAGATTATAGATGTCGGCAGCGTCTTTATCCGCAGTTACTTTATCCTCGCCCAGCAAACCTAATATCCTTGGGATGTAATGTTTGTAGGCATCCCTGATCTTTACAGTCCGTTCATCGCTGTCAAAATAATATTCCCGGCCCGGCATACCTAGTCCTCCTTGTGCGAACTGGCATATTTGCCTGGTAACATTTTTGTCATCAGGTGTTACGGCAAAATTGAAGAGTTGCCCAAGACCTTGAGTATGTTCATAGGTGATCTCTTCAAGTAAAGAAGTTACATCCCCTATATTGTTTATCCTTATTATTATTTCATTTAATGGCGTTAACCCGATTTTATTAATCGTTAAGCTATCCATTCCACTGCGATATAGGTCGCCCACTTTCTGCACGCTGCTGCCCATAGGTGCATTGCCCAGAGCCGCGGCCGAATCCAGGATAGAATGGAGCGACTTATAGGTGGTTTCCTGGAGCTCATTAAAGCTTCCCCACTCTGATTCTGATTTTGGAATAGCATTTTTCTTTAGCCAGCGGCCATTGGCGTAGAGGTAAAAATTATCACCCGGACGAACCGTGGTATCCATATTTGCCACATCAATCATCTTATGGCCTGCTACTACCGGTTTTATCTTTGGCTTACATGATGAGATGGCCAATATAGAAGATACGAAAAAAAATGTTTGCCTGAACGTCATAAATTAAGAGCGATAAACGCCGCGCAAAAATACGAAACATAAGGGACGGCACAACTGTTGCACTAAGGATTGTAGTAAAAATACCTAATGTATAAGCAGGAAAAAGCCGCACAACGATATGCTGTGCGGCTTTTCCATAAATTAAAAATGACTATTTCCGAAACCTTGTAAATCAAGCGTTTTTTCGCTCAAAGCCCGTTCTTCGGCTTCGATGTCGGTTAAATTTACCAAACTCTCGCCCTTTCATTTTCCGGACGGTACATTTTGTCGGTCGGTTTTATGCCAAAGGCATCATACCATGCCTTCATATTGCTGATAGGCATATTGCACCTGAGCACGCCTGCAGAGTGCGGATCAGTTTTAAGCCTTGATGCCACCGCTTCAGGGCGAATGTTAGCGCGCCATACTTGTGCCCAGCTAAGGAAGAAACGCTGGTCGGGTGTAAAACCATCTATTTTGTCATTGCTCTTGCCCTGCTTGGTTTTTTTGAATGCTTCGTATGCAATGTTTATCCCACCCAGGTCAGCAAGGTTTTCCCCTTCGGTAAGGCTGCCGTTGGCATGACAGGTGTCAATAACAATAACTTTGTTGAACTGGTCGACCATGATCTGCGCATTTTTTGTAAAGTTTGCTGAGTCGCCTGGGCTCCACCAGTTAGTAAGGTTACCGTCTGCGCTATACAGGCGGCCCTGATCGTCAAAACCATGTGTCATTTCGTGGCCTATAACAGCCCCTATTCCACCGTAGTTAACTGCATCATCAGCGTTCTCATCAAAGAACGGATACTGCAGAATACCCGCAGGGAACACGATCTCATTAAATGCAGGATTATAATAGGCATTAACCGTAGGAGGAGTCATACCCCATTCTGAACGGTCTACCGGCTTACCTAATTTGCTGAGGTTATAATTATAAGCCCACTCTTCAGCAGCAAGCACATTTTTTACATAGTCGTTACCTACCACAGTCAGTGCACTGTAGTCTTTCCACTTATCAGTATAGCCTATCTTCTTCATAAAGGCATTCAGCTTGGCGGTAGCTTTTTTCTTCGTGCTGTCGCTCATCCAGTCCAGCTTCTGTATACGCTCCGCATAAGTAGACTGAAGATTGTCGACCAGTTCCTGCATCCGCTTTTTAGCTTCAGGCTTAAAGTATTTGTCAACATACAGCTGTCCCAGCAGATCACCAACAGATCCATCTACCACCTGCAATATGCGCTTCCATCTTGGCCGCTGCTCTTTCTGGCCATTTATGGTTTTACCATAAAAGTTGAAATGAGTGGAGTCGAAATTAACGCTCAACTCAGATGCCATATTGTTGGCGAGGTGAAATTTCAGGTAGTTTTTCCAGGTTTCAACAGGCGTTGCTTTCAATTGCTTAGCCACTTCTGTAAAGAAAGCAGGCATGCCTACAATAATACTGTCAGCGGCACCAGCTTTCAGCTCTCCCAGCATAGTTTTCCAGTCCGTTCCGGGCATAGCCTTTGTTGCGGCATCTACACTGTACTTGTTATACAATTTGTAAGGATTACGCATTTCCACACGCGTCATTGATGCTCCGGCAAGCGCCATTTCCAGTTTAAAAATGTCTGCCGCATTCTTTTCTGCTTTATCATCGCCCATCAGCGTCAGCATTTTGGGTATGTATTGTTTGTAGGCCTCGCGTATTTTGGTTGTGCGCTCGTCCTTATCGTAGTAGTATTCCCGGCCTGGCATACCTAATCCGCCCTGGCCAAACTGGCATAGCTCTTTTGTGACGTTTTTGTCATCCGGCGACACACCGAAACTATATAGCGGTCCTATCCCCTGCATTTGCTCCAGGGCTACTTCGGCAAGTACACCGTTTGCGTCCTTTATATTGTTAATGCGTGCTATAATATTATTAAGCGGTGTTATACCGGCCTTGTCTATTGCCACACTATCCATACCACTGCGATAGAAATCGCCCACTTTTTGCACAGCACTTCCCGCTGCTGCATTCTTCACACCTGCAGCCGAATCAAGCAATCCGTGAAGGGCTTTGTAGTTATTTTCTGCCAGTATATTGAAGCTGCCCCACCTGGTCTCACTTGCAGGTATAGGGTTATTCTTCATCCAACTGCCACCGGCATACTCAAAGAAGTTATCACCGGGGTGCACAGTGGTATCCATATTTGCAGGATCCAGCAATTTACGGCTGGGAGCTGTGGTACCTGTAGTGCCCGCAGGCTGCTGGCACGATGCCATGCCCAACACAACTGTTCCGATAGTCCCCGCAACTATAGGGAAAACAAGAAATTTTTGTTTTAAATTCATATTAAAGTTCCAATTTTATTTTGCGAACAAAAGTACAGTAAGCATATTAGATAACATAATGGTAATAACAATACCGAGTGGGAAAATAAGGGGGATTTTAATAATCAAGAACAGACGGTATGCTATACTTGATAATATTGAATTTTCACCCAAATATAACGAACGGAGAAACGTCATAGATTTTAGACTGGTACACAAAGCGGTAAAGGGCCAGAGCTGGGCTGAGATATATCAGCGCAAATAAGTTCAGTCTTACCACACACCGCAGCATGAACGCTTGAGCTCGTGAATCTAAAAATTCACGAGCTTCCATCTTTTTACAAAAACTATTTCAAACCCCTGTTCTCCAGCATTGGCTCTATCCTGGCATCACGGCCGCGGAAGTTGCGGTACATTGTCCCCAGGTCCTGCGTATTACCGCGCGACAAGATCATATCCCTGAAACGCTGGCCGTTCTCGCGAGTAAGGCCGCCGTGCTCTTTAAACCATGCAAAAGCGTCGTCATCCAGCATTTCCGTCCACAGGTAGGCGTAGTACCCGGCCGCATAGCCATTGCTCCATATATGCAGGAAGTAGCTGGTGCGGTAGCGCGTAGGCACTTCCTTCAGGTCCAGGTGCGTTTTGTGCAGTGCCTGTGTTTCAAACTTGTCTATATCCTGCGCGGGGCTGCCGGGTGCTATGGTATGCCATTGCATATCCAGGTCGGCAGCGGCCAGTATTTCTGTAAGCCCGTAACCCTGGTTAAAGGTGGCCGCTTTCTTTATCTTATCTATCAGCACTTGTGGCATTGGCTCACCTGTCTTATAGTGTTTTGCATAGTTTTTAAACACAGTGGGATATGACGCCCAGTGCTCATTAAACTGCGAAGGAAACTCCACAAAATCACGCGCGGTAGCGCTGCCCGATATGCTTGGGTACTGCTGATCGGCAAATATCCCGTGCAGCCCATGCCCGAATTCATGGAACATAGTAGTTACATCATCAAAGCTCACAAGCGCTGGCTGTCCATCGGCAGGCTTTGCAAAGTTGCAGATGTTGTAGATAACCGGCTTTGTGCCCAGCAGCTTCGATTGTGTTACCAGGTTGTCCATCCATGCGCCACCGTTCTTATTGTCACGCTTAAAATAGTCGCAGTAGAACAACGCCATAGAAGTGCCATCCTTATCAAACACCTCAAACACGCGCACATCAGCATTATACACCGGCAGGTCCTTACGCTCCTTAAAAGTTATCCCATATAGTTCAGTAGCAGCAAAGAAGATTCCCCTTTCCAGCACAGTATTGATCTCGAAGTATGGTTTCACTTGGCTCTCGTCTATATCATACTTTGCTTTGCGCACCTGCTCCGCATAAAAATCCCAATCCCATGGCTCCAGCTTGAAACCACCTTTCTGCTTATCTATCAGGTCTTGTATATCCTTAGCTTCAGCCTTCGCTTTTGCGGTAGCGGCAGGTATCAGTTTACTGAAAAAAGATGCCACAGCTTCTGGCTTCTTGGCCATCTGGTCCTGCAACTGCCACGATGCAAAGTTGGCATAGCCCAGTAGTTTTGCTTTCTGCGAGCGTATCACCGCTATCCGGGCTATTGTAGGCCGGGTATCGTTAGAGTCATTCTTCTCAGCGCGGTTCCACGATGCTTTAAAAAGCCGCTCACGGGTCGCCCGCACCTTCAGCGATGGAAGCAACGGCTGCTGTGTAGTGTTTTGCAACGATATCATCCACTTACCCGGTTGTCCGTTCGCCTTAGCCAGTTGCGCAGCCGCTTCCAGTTCGCCATCGCTCAGGCCATCCAGCTCCGCTTTATCACTCACCACCAGTGCGCCGGCCTTGGCAGCCGCCATCAGCTGGTTAGTATACTTTGCGCTCAGCGATGCTTCCTCACCGTTCAGCTTCTTCAGGGTCTCCTTATCCTTGTCTTTAAGGTTAGCGCCGGATAGCACAAATTTCTGGTAGTAATATTCTACCAGCCTCTTCGATTCCGCATCCAGCTTCAGCTCGTTGCGTTTTTTATACACCGCCTCTACGCGCTTAAAAAGTTTTGTATTCAGGAATATAGCATCATTATTGGCCGCCAGCTTTGGCGCCATATCTTCCGATACTTTTTGCAGCACAGGGTTAGTATTGGCGCTGCTCAGCAGTCCAAACACACCACCCACACGCCTCAGCATCTGCCCGCTCTTCTCTATTGCCGCCAGGGTATTGTCAAACGTAGGCATAGCCGCACTCTCCGCTATTTCCTCTATTTCGGCCTGCTGCTGCCGCATGCCAGCCTCTATGCCGGGAGCAAAGTCTTCATTTTTGATCTTGCTAAAATCAGCCGTCTGAAACGGTAACGTGCTCGCTTTCTGAAAAATATTATTTGCGTCCAAGGTATTGATCGTGTTTTTCATTTCCTGTCCATAGGCCACTGTTGACACAGCAATACCTAATATAAGTAAATAAGATAAAAATTTCATGCCTTATAGTATTGTTTAAGCGCTAAAGATAACATGTAAAACACAAAAGTTATTACCCCATTATTCTCCCCCGTTTTGCTTTCGCAAAAACGTGCTTTCCTTGGCAATAGCTTTAATCATAGCGCCTTATTTACTAATTTGCCGGAGTATCTATGATCTACCGGCGCATAAACAAATTTAGCTACAGAAGACCTGCAATATTTGGTGTCCCTCTTCCGGCGCTCGGGATGTTGCTTTTTGTATTGCTTACCGCAGCGCCTGCCGTCGCTCAAAAACAAGGCCAGGCCCTTGTAGATTCCCTGCTCCACGAGCTACCCACAGCGCATAACGATACCGGGAAAGTGAAGATCCTGAACGCCATCTCCTTCGCTTACTATTTTATTAATGCCGACAAAGGCATTCTTTATGGCCGCCAGGCCCTGGAGCTGGCAACAAAGCTTAGCTGGAGCAAGGGCCTTGCTACCGCACATAAGAACATAGGTAACGCCTGCATGGGCAAGAGCGATTACGATATGGCGCTCAACGAGTACCAGCAAGCCCTGGCCATATTTCAAAACATACATGACATAGATGGCGAGGCCAGGGTGCTGGGCAACATCGGCAGCATCTACGACGACAAGGGTGATTACACCCAGGCACTTGAGTACGAGTACAAAGCGCTGAAAATATATGAGCAAACCGGCGATAAAAAAGGCCTCGCAAGGATCTACAACACAATAGGCACACTGTATGAAACACCTAAAAAATACAAAGAGGCTCTGGGATATTACCTGAAAGCATATGAAATACACCATGCGCTCGGCGACAAACAATCAGAAGCAATAGACATGGGCAATGCCGGCAACAACTATGCCTATCTTAAGCTTTATGACAATGCGCTCAATTTTGATCTTCGCTCTTTGAGCATCTATGAAGAACTGGGCGACTCATCAGCAATAGCAAACAAACTGATGAATGTTGGCTCTGTATACTGGCACATCAAAAACTACCCCAAGGCGCTAAACTACACCCGGCAGGCCATGAGTATATATGAGCGCATCGACGACAAGCAGGCTATGGCTATAAATTTAGGTTTGATTGCATCTATCAATCTTGGCAAAGTAGAGAACAACAAGAAACTGGGCACACCGCTCACGCCGCAGGACATAATAGATCTGCAAAACTCAATACAATATGCAACTAAAGCCATCACTATCTTCAATTCTATTGGCGCCGTCAATGAGCTGTATGAAACTTATGACGGGCTGTCTCAGGCCTATGAAATGATGGGAGACTATAAACAAGCACTCGCCGCTCACAAAACAGCTATCGTACTTAAGGATTCCCTCTTCAATAAAGACAAGCATATACAATTTGCCAACCTGGAGAAACAACGGGCGACAGACGAGATAAAATATGCCCAAAAGGAAACCGAAGTGCAGCAAAAGCTGAACAGGGAAATGCAGAAGAACAGCCGTGAAAAAACCATCATCTTCAGCACAGGCATACTCATTCTGTTGCTTGCCGTCATACTCGTGCTCCGCCAGCGTCGCATCTCTGAAGATCTCCTGCTCAACATTTTACCAGCGAAAATAGCCGCAAGACTAAAAAGAAAGGAACACCCTATAGCCGACTACTTCGAGAGCGCCTCTGTAATATTTATCGACATGATCAGCTTCACTGCCTTCTCCGAGCGCAAAGACCCTAAACTGGTGGTGGAAGTACTGAACGACATCTTTACAAAGTTCGACGCCATAGCAGAAAAACATGGCCTTGAGAAAATAAAGACCATAGGCGACTGCTACATGGCCGTAGCCGGCCTGCCCGAGCCAAATGCTAACCATGCACACATGGCCGCTGCTATGGCGCTGGAAGTAAAATCAACAATGGGTCAATTCAATTCAGAAGGCACTAACATACAGTTTCGCATAGGGCTCGACTGTGGCAGCATGGTAGCAGGCGTCATTGGTAAAAAGAAGTTCATTTACGATATATGGGGCAATACAGTAAACACCGCAAGCCGCATGGAGACTACAGGCCTGCCGGGCGAAATACACTGCACCAACAATTTCAGAAATAGCCTCCCCACCAACTATCTCTTCACCAGCCGCGGCCTCATGGACATAAAAGGAAAAGGCCAGATGCACACCTGGCTGCTCACTGGTGTCAAATAACACACACACCAAAAAATATCCACCATCACTCCCATCAACCTATCGCTTATCACTTATCGCTTATCACTTTTTACTAAAAAAAGCCCCGCTACGGATAACCGTAACGGAGCTCAATAAGTTTTGGAGCAATATACGTTGGGTAGCTGATCCAAGCCATAGCCGCAGCTTTTACCGCACAGCTTAGCTTTTCACTTTTAGCTTAATTAGAAGCCCTTAGTAGCTACACCATCCTTTATAGCCTGCAGTGCTTTTGCTTCGCTCATTATAGCAGCCATTTTGTTGCCTTTGCCATCATGACCAGCCGCCATATAGCCGCCCTTGGCTGTTTTAGAGATCACCGCATCCTGCATAGGAACATTTTTTTCCTTTGTCTTCAGGCAGTAAGCCTTAATCATTTTTGAAGTATCCATGTGGTTAGTTTTTTTTAAACAGTTTACAATTAATTATTAATAAAACACAAGCTAACAATTTTTTTATGAAATATGTATACTCGTTACTAACAAATGTTAATTACGCATCAAAATACATTATCATTTCCATCATTTTCACTTCCCCACCCTCAATTTAAGAAGCCCCCCCCGCAGGAATGGCTTCACTATCTTTTAAAAAGCTAAGCAACACCTTCACGCAACCACAAAACCATACTCCCCCAGCGCGCCTCACCAATCAACTAATCAACTAATTAACCGCCTTCTGCACCAGTTCTGCAGCCTCGCTCAGCAATATAGCCGACTGCACCTTCAGGCCCGAATTTACGATCAGGTCCTTAGCTACTTCGGCATTAGTACCCTGCAGACGTACTATGATCGGTATGTTTATGTTACCAAGGTTTTTGTAAGCCTCTATTACACCAGCAGCTACGCGGTCGCAACGTACTATACCACCAAATATGTTTATCAGTATCGCCTTCACATGCGGGTCCTTCATTATTATACGGAAACCCGCTTCCACTGTCTGTGCATTAGCGCTGCCGCCTACATCCAGGAAGTTAGCAGGCTCACCACCCGCCAGCTTTATCATATCCATAGTAGCCATGGCCAGGCCTGCGCCGTTTACCATGCAGCCCACGTTACCATCCAGCTTCACATAGTTCAGGTTAAACTCGCCTGCCTCTACCTCTGTCGGATCTTCTTCGCTCTTATCGCGCATATCCAGCAGATCAGGATGGCGCATCAGTGCGTTGTCGTCCAGGTTCATCTTGCAGTCTACCGCCAGTATCTTGTCGTCGGCGCTTTTGAACAGCGGGTTTATCTCCAGCATAGAGCAATCGAGGCCTACATAAGCATCATACAGGTTAGTTACAAACTTCACCATGTTCTTAAATGCAGCGCCGCTCAGGCCCAGCTTAAAGGCAATATTCCTTGCCTGGAAAGGCTGCAGCGTATAACCTGGCTGCACCCACTCCTTAAATATAAGCTCAGGAGTATCATGCGCCACAGTCTCTATGTCCATGCCGCCCTGTGTGCTGTACATGATCACATTCTGCTTTTTTGCGCGGTCAAGCAATATGCTCAGGTAAAACTCCTTGCGCTCGCTTGGGCCATCATAGTACATATCCTGCGCTATCAGTATCTTGCTTACCTTCTTACCCGCTGGGCCGGTCTGTATGGTTACCAGCGTATTGCCCAGTATATTTTTAGCTACGCGCTCCACATCTTCAGCACTCTTTACCACCTGCACACCGCTCTGGTCAGGCACTTCCGTCATACGGCCTTTACCGCGGCCACCTGCATGTATCTGCGCTTTTATCACGGCAAACTTTGTTCCGTTCTCAGCAGCCATCTGCTTATATGCGTTTACCGCATCATCTACCTTAGATACTGCTATGCCTTCCTGTGTAGGCACCTTATAATGCTTCAGTAATTCTTTAGCCTGGTATTCGTGCAAGTTCATTTTTCGAGAGCTGTTTTTTAGTGGGGCGAAGATAATAAAATAATGTGCAAAACTGAAGATGTACAAATTTGAAAATGGAGTATGAAAGGATCGACCTCAAATTGCGGCAACCTGGTGGTTATAAAAAGGGAGAATAAATATATTTAAATGCGATTTATTGAAACCCATTTTAGAAAAAACGGATAAATAACGGACAATAATAGCCAGACTTGCCTCGATAAAAAATAATTCGTCTTCTATACAACTAACTGTTTTCTGTTGTTTTTAGTTCTTTGAGTTTTCGTTCGAGATATTTGATTTTGATCTCCTTACGTTTGCTAATGTAGTCTTGAAGATTTATGGGGTTGAATTCCATTTGATAGCGCACCATTTTATAATA